>NZ_CM143687.1:0-1941139 GCF_055179815.1 Dictyoglomus sp. GBS | reverse complement strand
GAGAGAGTTTCTCCTTGTAATTCTTTTTTAAGATACAAATGTAATTTTAGCAAATATACCCTTAATATACAAATTGAAAAAATTTTTTCTTTGATATCTAACAATTAGTTTTTATCTTAATCTGAAAAATGGCAATTTAAAGGGTAAGAGTTAAAAATAATGTGGTTTTTAATCCTTTATTATTATATAATTGAATTATGGATTTGAAGGAATTTCTTAAAGGGGTCCCTATATTTTCAGATTTTTCTGAAGAAGAATTAAATAAGCTATTAGAGATAGCTAAGAAAAAAGATTTTAAAAAAGACACTGTCATCTTCCAAAAGGACGAAGAAACGGGTAATTTCTTCTTTTTGATATGTTCTGGAAAGATAAAAGTTATTTTAGAGACGGAGGAAGGTAAAGAAGGAATTCTTTCCATTCTTTATCCCACTGAGTTTTTTGGAGAGATGTCTCTTCTTGATGGTGAGCCAAGGTCTGCTACTGTAGTGGCTTTAGAAGATACATCGGTAATGATAATAAATCGCGAAGATTTCTTAAATCTACTTTATAATCATCCTCAAATAGCCCTTAAGATATTAAGAACTCTCTCTTTAAGATTAAGAAAGGCTAATAGGCAGATTGAAACTCTAATGTTTCTTGATGCTCCAGGCAGAATAGCCAGAGTGATAATTGATATAGCAATGGAGAGAGGTCATCCTATAAAGGATGGAATACTTATTGATTTAGATTTTACAAGACAAGAACTTGGAAATATTGTGGGTATTTCTCGAGAAACAGCAATTAGGGTGCTTAAATCTTTTGAAGATGAGGGTATAATTGATATAAAGAAAAATCATATTCTTATAAGAGATATCTCTAAGCTTAGAGAAAAAATATATTAATCAGGAATGGTAGAGTATCAACTCATAGTAGAAAATAAGGATGAAATTGATAGAATAGATAAGTATTTAGTTAAAAAAGTTCATCTTTCCCGTTCTCAGATTCAAGTTCTTATAGATGAAGGTTATGTAAAGGTTAATGGATTTATAGTTAAAAGCAGTTATAAGGTTAAGCCTGGAGATATTATTAATGTGATAATTCCTCCTCCTGAAAATACTGAAATTATACCTAAGGATATACCCATTCAGATAATTTACGAGGATAATGATCTTTTGGTTATAAATAAGCCACGAGGAATGGTTGTGCATCCTGCCCATGGTCATTATCAAGATACCCTTGTAAATGCTCTTTTGTATAAAGTAAAAGATCTTTCAGGAATAGGAGGAGAACTAAGACCTGGAATAGTGCATAGATTAGATAAAGATACAACAGGACTTTTAGTGGTAGCTAAGAATGATTTTTCTCATCAGAAATTATCTGAGCAATTAAAGAATAGAACTCTAAAAAGGGTATATTGGGCTTTATGTGAGGGGGAGATTCCTTGGGATGAAAAAAGGGTAGAACTTCCAATGGCAAGGCATCCAGTTTACAGAAAGAAAATGGCTATAGTTTATAATGGTAAGATATCTATTACTAATTTTAAAGTTTTAGAAAGGTTTAAGGGATATACTTTGGTATCTGCAAGTTTAGAGACAGGAAGAACTCATCAAGTTAGATTACATTTATCCCATTTGGGCTTTCCAATTGTAGGTGATGAGATTTATGGTAGGATTGATAAGAGATTTGGTGTGAAAGGTCAGCTTCTTCATGCAAAGGAGATTTCTTTCATACACCCGCGAACGTATGAAAGAATGAGTTTTTCTGTCCCTTTACCATCTGACTTTGAAAGAGTCCTTAAACTCTTGAGACAAAAATATTAAGGCTTCTTCAGGTTTGGCAAAAATGGTTTTTTCATTTTTATATATTACAAAACCTGGCTTAGCTCCTTTAGGTTTTTGCAAATATCTTCTGAAGGTATAATCAACAGGTACATAGGTGGAATTTCTTCCTTTACTAAAGTAGGCAGCTAAAGCTCCTGCTTCATATAAAGTGCTATCTGGAACTTCCTTATCTTGAGCCTTGATTATCACATGAGCACCTGGAATTCCTCTGGCATGTAACCATATATCTTCAGGCTTTGCTAAATTAAAAGTTATATAATCATTTTGTTTATTGTTCTTACCGACATAAATTTCAAAACCATCGGAGCTTATAAATTTGTAAGGTTCCGATTTTTTGATTTTCTTTTGGCTTTTCTCTTTCTTTTCTTTTATATATCCTTCCTTTTCAAGTTCCTCTTCTATTTCCATTAGTTCTGAGAGGGAATTTGCATTTTCAATAGAAAATTCAATAGAATTTAGATAAAACAATTCTTCCTCTAATTTACTTTTATAATCTTTCAAAATAGAGATTCCTCTTTTAAGTTTTTTATATTTTTTAAAATATTTTTGGGCGTTTTCAATAGCAGATAGACTTGGATCTAATTCTATTTCTATATATTCATTAGGATTATAGGGATTAAGAAAGGTTACTTTTTCAAGCCCCTTTCTTATTGAGCTTTGGTTAAGAATAAGAATTTCTCCTTTTATTTTAAAGATTTCTGAATCTTCGCCTTCTTTTATTTGAGAATCTAACTCTTTTATTTTTTCCTCAACCTTTTCTATATTGGTTTTTATAATTTCCAACAATCTATTTTTTTTCTGAGTGAATAATGCTTTTTCAAAGGCATAAGAATATATATAGTCTACCAATTTATAGACCTTATCAAACTCTTTTTTCTCTAAATCTTCATACTCTTTGAGGGGAAAAAGGGAGAAAGTAATAGGTTCACCATTTATTAGATAGGCGATAGGTTTGAATTCTCTTCTTATTATTTTTTCTTTGATATTTAAAAGTCTTTCTTTTAATATATTCTTCTCTGTTAGAGTAAGTATATTTGCCATCTTATTTCCTATATCTTCTATAATTTCATTTACTATATGAGGATTCATATGGGATATTTCTTTTAGTATGAGATCTCTTATTGGGATGTCCTTATTTAGAAGACTCTCAAGTTTGTCTTCCGTTAATTCTGAGATAGGTATCTTTATGCTTTTAGGGGGATAAATATAGTTTGCTCCAGGTATGACTTCTCGAAATCTGTTTATCTCACTTGGAACATGTTTTATGGCATCTATTATTATATTATTCTCATTTACCAGTATGAGATTACTATATTTTCCCATAAGTTCTAATATTACCTTTTTACTTTCTTCAGGAAAGGTTTTAATCTTAAATTCTATAATTCTTTCTTGGGGTATTAGGTAATAATCTAAGATTCTTCCCCCCTCCAAATGTTTTCTTAAAAGCATAGAAAAGGAGGGGGGTTTTGATGGGTATGGGAAATTTTTTCTGGTTAACTGTATTCTATATAATTGGGGATGAACAGAGAGAACTAAATTATATCTTCCATTATGAGGAGAATAAATTTCCCAAAATATGTCAGTGCTTCCTATCTGATATATTTTTTCAATGATAGAATCAATTATTATATCTTTTGTCTCCTCATAAAAAACTTCTAATGTTAGTAGATCAAAGCTTACTTTTAAATTCATTTTTTATTTAGGTGCATTAGCAAGAATCTTTTCTATTTCGTCTAAAACATCAGGAGATAAAGTAATGTCACCTGCTTTTAATGTTTCTTTAAGTTGTTCAGGTCTTGTGGCACCTACTATAGCGGAAGTTATTTCAGGTCTTCTTAATATCCAAGCTAAAGCAAGCTGGGACATAGTTATTCCTATTTCTTGGGCTAATTTTGTTAATTTTCTAACTTTTTCTATATTTTCTTCATTTAGTTCATTCTTAAGCCAATCGCTCCATTCTGCTCTGCTTCCTGCAGGGATTCCATTATTATATTTTCCAGTTAATATTCCTTGGGCAAGAGGAGAAAATACTGTAATACCTATTCCATGTTTTGCACATGTGGGTATGATTTCTGGCTCTATATGTCTATCCAGCATATTGTAGCGAGGTTGTTCTACTTGAGGTAAGTAAGCATTGTATTTAATGGCAGTACCTACTGCACTTTCAATTTGGGCAGCTGTCCATACACTGGTTCCCCAATATAATATTTTACCTTGATGAACAAGATCATCCATAGCTCTTACAACTTCATCGATGGGAGTTTCAGGGTCAAATCGGTGACAGAAATATAGGTCTAAATAGTCTACTCCAAGTCTTTTTAGAGATCCATCTATAGATTCCATAATGTGCTTTCTTGATAGTCCCCGATCATTAATATTATCACTCATAGGCCAGTATACTTTACTGGAGATAACAAGATCTTGTCTTCTAAAGTCCTTTAATATTTTACCGACTACCCTTTCTGCTTCTCCTTTTGCGTATACATCTGCAAGATCTATAAAATTTACACCATTATCTATTGCTGTAAATATACATTCCCTTGTACGGTCATAATCTACCTTCTCTCCAAAGGTAAGCCATGCTCCAAGTCCAATTACGCTTAACTTTATTCCTGCTCTACCTAATTTTCTATATTGCATTTTGGAAACCTCCTTTTATAAATTTTTTATTTCTAAAATTTCTCCATTTTCGGTTTCTTTTGAAAGTATACTCCAGTTTGGTGAAAACTCAATATGTAGTCTCATTAAGTTGGGACATTTTGTTCCTAATACATCTTTGTATAGATCATATTTTATAATCTGATCCGTTTCCCCAAATTCAGGATTTGCTTCTTCCTTAGGTCTTATTCTTACATCTATGATTTCTCCACATCTTTTACATTTTACTGATACAATGAAACTTTGAGATAGAGTGGTTGTGGAAGAGAAAAGTTTTTTAAGCCAATTAAACATTTCTCAAAGACCTCCATTTTTATTCAGATTTTTCATATTTCTATTTTAACATTAACAAAGATATTATTGACAAATTAAACAGATTGTTGTTAAATTATAGTAGAATTATTTTCAATGAGGAACTAATAGAAAGGAAATTAGTATTTATGGTATTTATAAGAACAGGAAGAGGTAGTAGAGCGAATCAGCAAAGGGAAGTTAATAAAACTATAGTTTTAAATGCTTTTTTGAGATGTAGAAATATCTCTCGTACAGAACTTGCCAGAAGGTTTAGTCTTAGTAAAAGTACAATTACAAGGCTTATAAACAGTCTTATTTCTGAAGGAATGATTGTAGAGATTCAACCTTATGTAACCAAGAGGATTGGTAGAAGGGCTATAATGTTAGGGTTAAATCCTGATTATCGGAATGTTATAGCTATAAAAGTAGGTGTTACTCATTCTACCATTGCAAGGGTTGATTTCTCTATGAAAATAAGGTCTGTAAAAAGTTTTGTAACGCCCAAAAATCCTAATGAGTTTATAGATAAAGTAGTTCAATATACAAAGGAGCTGTTCCCTGATGGTCTTGGTAAGACTCACGCTATGGGTATAGGAATTCCTGGAATAGTGGATAATACTTTTAAGAATGTAGTAGTAGCTCCCAATATTAATTGGAGGAATTTACCCCTTGGAGATATGATAACAGAAAGATTCAGAAGGGAATTTTCTGTTGATATTCCTGTGAAAATGGATAATGAGGCAAATATGGCAGTGGTTGCAGAAGGAATGTTGGGGGAAAGAATAGAATTATCTGATGCAAATATTGTGTACATATTTATAGGAGAAGGTGTGGGAACAGGACTAATATTAGAGGGGAAACTCTATCGTGGGAAGGCAAATACAGCAGGTGAATTTGGGCATATGACAGTAAGTAGGAGTGGAATAAAGTGTAAATGCGGAAATTTGGGATGTTGGGAAAGATATGCATCTTTGGGAAGTGATAATGCGAAAAAGGCTGGATTTGATCTTGAAAAAGAATTTGCCGAGATTCAAGATGAGAAAGTTTTAGATTCTTATATTGAGGATATAAGTATTGGAATAATAAATATAATAAATGGTCTTAATCCTGATGTAATTATCCTTGGTGGTCCACTTATAAAGAACGATACAAAGGAGATTTGGGAAAATATAAGACAGAAACTGGTTGATATAGTAAGGCGGAAAAGTATAACTGAAGATGCTGGCAAAGTTAAGATAGAGCTTACTTCTTTCCTGGAATATCCTGCAGAGCTTATTGGAGCAGGTATTTGGGCTTTCTGGGATATATTTGAAGGGCCAGTACTTTCAACTATGTAAGATAATGTATATTTAAACCCCACAAAAAAGGAGGTGTCTATCCTAATATCCTTTATCCTTAGATTCTAAAATTCTATTTGGGGGGAGGTTTTATTATGTATCGTAAAATTTTAAGTCTTTTGTTAATCTTTTTAGTACTATTGACTTTTACATCCATTGCTCAATCAAAAGGTAAATTAGAAATTTTTAGTTGGTGGACTGCAGGAGGAGAGGCTGAGGGACTTCAGGCTTTGATTGAAATTTTCCAGAAAAAATATCCTGGTGTAGAAGTTATTAATGCTACAGTGGCAGGAGGAGCTGGTGCAAATGCAAAGGCAGTTCTTAAGACAAGAATGTTGGGTGGAGATCCACCAGACACATTCCAAGTTCATGCAGGTCATGAGTTAATAGATACATGGGTAAAAACAGGGTTTATGGAGCCTATAACTTTCCTCTATAAGCAAGAAGGTTGGGAGAAAGTAATGCCAAAAGGTATACTTGACATTGTGTCTTATAATGGACAGTACTGGTCTGTACCAGTAAATATTCATAGAGCTAATGTATTATGGTATAACAAAAAGATTTTTGCAGAGAACAATTTAACTCCACCTAAGACTTTTGACGAGTTCTTTAAGGTAGCTGAAGTATTGAAAGCTAAAGGAATTATACCTTTTGCTCTTGGAACAAAAGATGGATGGGAAGCTGCTCATGTATTTGAGACTGTATTGATTGGAAAACTTGGTGCTGAGGGATATAAGGGATTATGGAATGGAAAAACAAAGTGGTCCGATCCTAAGGTGACTGATGCTTTAGAAACCTTTAAGAAAATGTTAAGTTATGTAAATTCTGATCACTCAGCAAGGACATGGGATGAGGCTTGTGCATTAATTGTAGATGGTTCTGCAGCTATGACTATCATGGGAGACTGGGCTGTCGGTTATTTCTATGCTAAGGGATTTGAAGATTTTGGATGGGTTCTTGCTCCTGGTAATGCTGGAGTTTTTGATGCTTTATCTGATAGTTTTGGACTTCCAAAAGGAGCTAAAAATAGAAATAATGTTATAGCCTTCTTGAAAGTTCTTGGATCAAAGGAAGGACAAGAAGCTTTTAATCTTAAGAAAGGATCAATTCCAGCAAGGACAGATGTTGATAAATCTAAATTCCCAGCTTATCAGAGATCTTGTATGGATGATTGGTTAAAGCATAAGATAGTTCCAAGCGTAATGCATGGTGCAGCCGCTTCTGAAGGATGGGTAACAGAATTTAAGGATGTGATTTCCCTCTTTGTGGTAAGACCAGATGTAAAGACTACCCAGAGAGCCCTTGTTAATGTGGCTATTAAAAATGGAGTAAAACAATAAGAGAATTTTTAAGGGGGGAGGGTTTTACTCTCCCCCTGATAACTTTTAAGGGTGGTGAAGATATTGCAAAAGGATAAATTGTATTCTTTTCTTTTTATTCTTCCATCAATCATATTGATAGCTATTTTTGTGTATTTTTTTATTTTTTGGACTGGATTTATTTCTCTTACTGATTGGAATGATATATTTCCAAGTTTTAGTATCGTTGGATTAAAAAATTACATAGAACTTTTTCAGAATCTTCGCTTTCAAATATCTATGAAAAATACATTAGTTTTTACAGCTCTATTTCTTATATCATCTTTAATTTTAGGTTTTCTTCTTGCCATCCTTTTAGATCAAAAGATAAAAGGAGAAAACATATTTAGAAATATTTATCTGTTCCCTATGGCTATATCTTTTGTAGTAACAGGTGTTATATGGAGATGGATATTAAATCCTGGTACTATAAATAATCCTATTGGGCTAAACCAAATCTTGGATAAAATTGGGCTTTCTTTCTTGAAAAGTGGCTGGTACACAGATCCAAAAATAGGAATAAAAGCTGTAGTTATAGCTGCAGTATGGCAAATGTCAGGATATGTAATGGCTATGTATTTAGCTGGAATAAGAGGAATTCCAAATGAATTATTTGAGGCAGCTCAGGTAGATGGAGCTAATATGTGGCAAGTTTATCGATATATTGTTTTACCTCTCTTAAGGCCAATAACCTTGGGTGCCATAATAGTTTTAGGCCATATATCTTTAAAAATTTTTGATCTGGTTGTTGCAATGACAGGATCTGGAGCAGGTTTTTCTTGTGATGTTCCTGCCTTATTCATGTATGATACTACCTTTAGAGGGAATCATTTTGCACAAGGAGCAAGTATAGCAATAATTCTTCTTTTAATGGTGGGGGTTTTAATTATTCCTTATCTAAAATATAGCCTCAAATCGGAGGTTAAGAGATAATGAGATTAGGAAGATTATTAATATATTTTTTCCTGATACTTTTTGCAATCTTTTACTTGACACCCGTATATGTGCTTGTGGTTACAAGTCTAAAAAGTTTTGCAGAAGTTGATCTTAAGACCATGTGGAGATTTCCCAAAACTATTAGTTTTGAAAGTTTTATACAGGCATGGAAAGGAGATCCAAAGAGAGGACTTAGGGGGCTTTCTCAGAATTTTATGAATAGTGTGTATTTGGTTATTCCTGCTACTATTCTTTCTGCCTTCTTGGGTTCTATGAATGGTTATGTACTTACAAAATGGAGATTTAAAGGAGCAGATATACTTTTTCCTATGCTTTTATTTGGTATGTTCATACCTTATCAAAGTATTCTTATACCTTTAGTGCAGGTATTACAGAAGATAAAACTTTATAGTACTATTCCAGGTCTTATATTTGTGCATATAGTATATGGTATTCCAATAACTACCCTTATTTTTAGAAATTATTACTCTACTATTCCTTCAGAACTGATAGAAGCTGCTAAAATAGACGGGGCAGATTTTGTTGGTATTTATAGGAGAATTGTTCTTCCAGTGTCTATGCCTGCATTTGCTGTGGTTATGATATGGCAATTTACTTCTATATGGAATGATTTCTTATTTGGACTTGTAGTTGCCCCTAATCCTTCTGTTCAGCCTATTACAGTAGCTTTGAATAATCTTGCAGGAAGTTATTTTGTACAATGGAATATTCAGATGGCAGGTGCTTTAATAACAGCTTTGCCTCCTCTTTTAGTATATATATTTCTTGGTAGATATTTTATGCGAGGCTTGCTATCAGGTTCTTTGTCAGGTATTTAATAAGAAAGGGGGAGCCTTTTAATATAAAAGCTCCCCCCTTTTTATTTATCTATTTTTAAAATATGCTTCTGTAATATATCTCTTCATCATCCTATGCGTATTGAAGTATGAGGCTAAATTAGAGATAGAGTTTTTCATGATTTTAATCCAATCATCGCAATGATGATAATAGGTTGGTAAAATTATATATTCAAGCTTATTATATAAATCATCAATTTCTTCTTGAACATGATTTTCTAAGCTTTTTTCCTCCAATGGTGAGGGACCAATGGACCAACCAGTATATCCTTCTACATGGCCTTCTATCCACCAACCATCTAGTACACTAAAGTTAATTACACCATTATGAGCGGCCTTCATGCCACTGGTACCAGAAGCTTCTAATGGTCTTTGGGGGGTGTTTAACCATACATCTACACCTGCTACAATCTTTTTAGCCATATCCATATTATAATCTTGTAAATATACAATTTTGATATCTTTTTCTAATTCTTTGATGTATTCATATATTTCTTTAATTAGTTTTTTACCTTCTATGTCTTTGGGATGAGCTTTACCAGCATAAACGATCTGAATAGGTCCTTTTCTTTTTACCTTTTTAAGTCTATTAATGTCAGAAAATAAAAGGTGGGGTCTTTTATATGCTGTAGCTCTTCTTGCAAAACCTATTGTTAACACATTTTCTTCAAATTTTACTCCTGTTTGGGCATATATATAATCTATAAGATCCCTTTTAGCTCGTTTATGGGCAAGCCAAATTTCCTCGCTTGGAATAAATTGGGCTCTTGTAAGAAGTTCGGGTTCAGTTGCCCATCCTGGAATATATTTGTCAAAAAGTTCTCGAAATGGGGTAGAAGTCCAAGTAAAGGAATGAACTCCATTAGTTATGGCATATATTCTATGGCCAGGGAACATGGAAAGAGATATTTCTTGATGCCTTTTTGCAACACCATTTATATATCCGGAAAGATTTAAAGCAAGAAGAGTCATATTAAGAACATTTTCTCCTGCGAATTTTTTAATTAAATCTATAGAGATATAATTTCCCAAAATTCTTGAAACAAGGTCGTATGTAAATTTATCATGTCCAGCCTCTACAGGAGTATGGGTTGTAAAAATACATTTCTCCTTGACATTCTCTACTACTTCTTCTAAGGATTTACCATTATTTAATTCATCTTTTAAAAGTTCTAAGGTGAGAAGAGCAGAATGTCCTTCATTTAAATGATATTTTCTAATTCTAAGTCCTAACTCTTTTAATACTTTTGCTCCTCCTATTCCCAATACTATTTCTTGCTTTAGACGGTAGGATAGATCGCCACCATATAGGATATCAGTAATAGTTTTATCTTCTTCAGAATTTTCTGGTAGATTGGTATCTAAGAATATGACAGGTACAACATGTCCGTGAATAGACTTCCAATAGTATACCCAAGGTTGAATATATACTTTTCTACCTTCAATTTCAACAAAGGTTTTAATTGGAAGAGGAGACATATATTTTTCTGGATCCCAGGTAGCTGGTTGTTCTATTTGAGTACCATCTTCTTTTATTACTTGTTTAAAATATCCTTTTCTACTTATCTGAGTAATTCCAATAAATGGAATGTTTAAATCAGCAGCTGTTCTTACTGTATCACCTGCTAGAACACCTAAGCCTCCACTATATGTTGGTATATCAGAAGTTAAAGCTATTTCCATAGAGAAGTAGGCAATAACCTCTTCTTTTTTTAAACGGTCAAATATGGCTGTATTCAATCTCTCATACCTCCCTTTTTTTGTTTTAAATTCTTCTTAATAATATAACAAAAATCATGCGACTTCAAATAGGTAAAATTAAACGAATATTAGAAGATAACAGGTTTTTATTAATTCTTAACACATGTTAGTTATATATAAAATATTTTACTTTTAGTAAAATATGATAAAATTTATAGATCTTAATATTGAAAAATATAAAATTTTATTTTATAATTTTTAAAAATCTATATTAATAAATGGAGGTATAAGGAATATGGATGATGAATTAAAAAGAATTTTAAAACTTTTAGAAGAAGGAAAAATAAAAGCTGATGAAGCTGAGAAACTTATTGAGGCTCTTGAGGAAAGGAAAGAATCAAAGAGGAAGGATAAATTTGGGTTTGTTAATATGGGAGAGATTGTAACCGATGCTTTAACTTCTGCTTTTTCTATCATACCGGGCGTTATAGTAAATAGTATGAAGGGGATAAAGCATGTAGATGAGGAATATGAATGGTCAGAGGATAAACCAATATTTTTAGAGATTACAGCAGGTGATTTAGGTATAGATGTTTGGCAAGAAGAAAAGATAAGGATAAAGGGAGAAGGTGTATTCATTTTAGAAGATAACTTGATTAAATTTTCTGCAGGAGATTTTAGTTTGAATTTACCGAAATTAAACACGGTTAAGATGAAAGTTTCCGCAGGGGATGTAAAGGGAAAATTAGTTGCGAAGGAAAGTGAGATTCTCATAAAAATGGGTGATGGTGATTTATATATAGAGAGTGAGAAATTTAGGGCTGAGGTAAATATGGGAGATTTGGATATTGTCTTTGCTAAAGCTCCCTCTCAAGGAGAATTAATTTGTAATACTGGAGATATGTCCATAGTACTTCCTGATGATTTTGATGGAAAATTAGTAGTAAAAGTTACGATGGGTGAAGCATCTGTCGAAAGAAGGCCAGATATGATTGTGAAAGGTGATACATATATATATGGGAATGGTGAGAAATCAGAAATTATTATAAGATGTTCAATGGGTAATATAAATATTAAATGAATTTATTATCCTAATACTCCCCTAAGGAGATTTTGATTTTTACAAGTTAATAAGTTATACTAAACAAAATTTTTATACCTTAGGGGAGGATTTTTAGTTATGGATGTCATTAAATTAGATGGTGAATGGGAGTTTAGAAATACAAAAGAGAGAAAATGGCTTAAAGCTAAAGTACCAGGTTGTGTTCACTTAGATTTAATGGATAATAATTTAATACCAGATCCTTTTGTGGGGGAAAATGAACTAAAGGTTCAATGGGTAGAGGAAGAAGATTGGATATATAGGAAAAAATTTAATATAGATAAGGATTTCTTAAAGCATTCTGCTATAGAATTGGAATTTGAAGGAATTGATACTTTTTCTGAAGTTTATCTCAATGGGAAGAAAATAGGAGAAACAGATAATATGTTTATTCCTTGGTGTTTTGATGTAAAAAATATATTAGTAGAGGGGGAAAATCTTCTTGAAGTGAAGCTTTTGTCACCTACAAAAACGCTTAAAGAAAGAGCAGATAATTATCCATATAAACTTCATGGAGGAGATTTTTCTCCCCGAGTTTTTGGTAGAAAGGCTCAATATTCCTTTGGATGGGACTGGGGACCAAGACTTGCTACTTCAGGTTTGTGGAAGTCAGTGAAAGTAAAGGGTTGGGATAAAGCGAGAATTTTAGATGTATGGGTTCCTTTAAGGAATTTAGGTAATCCTGCCCATATAAATCTGGAGCTTGATATAGAGATTCAACAAGCTATGAGTGTAGATGTGGCGTTTAGGATCTCACATAAAAAGCCTGTTTTGGAACAAAGATTAAGATTTACCCTCCCAGAAGGAAGAGTATTTTTAAAGATACCATTAACTATAAAAGATCCTAAACTTTGGTATCCGCAAGGATATGGTGAACAGAACTTGTATAAAATACAACTGATTCTTTTGGATGAGAAAGGTGAGGTTTTAGATAAAATAGAGGAAACTTTTGGAATAAGAAAAGTAGAGCTATATACAAAAGAAGACGAGAAAGGTGAATCTTTTATTTTCAAAGTAAATGATGTACCCATCTTTGCTAAGGGGGCAAATTGGATACCAGCGGATAGTTTTCTTCCAAGATTAAGAGAAGAAGATTATAGATTTCTTCTAACAAAAGCTAAAGAAATGGGAACTAATATGCTTAGAGTTTGGGGTGGTGGAATATATGAAAATGATATATTTTACGACTTGTGTGATGAACTTGGCATAATGGTTTGGCAAGATTTTATGTTTGCATGTGCGGAATATCCAGATGATGAGAAATTTTTAGAAGAAGTACAGAGGGAAGCAGAATTTGTTGTTAAGAGGTTAAGAAATCATCCTTCTATTGTTTTATGGTGTGGTAATAATGAGAATAATTGGGGCTATGTAGCAAAATGGTGGGGTGAAAGAGATAAGTTCTGGGGAGAGGAGATATATAGTAAAGTTTTGCCAGATGTATGTGCCAGACTTGATTTAACAAGGCCATATTGGCCAAGTAGCCCTTACGGTGGAAGGTATCCAAATAGTGAGGAGGCGGGAGATAGACATAACTGGGATATATGGCATGGATGGAAAGACTTTAAAGAGTATCTTAAAGATAATTCTAGATTTGTAAGTGAGTTTGGAATGCAGGCTCCTCCTGTTTCAGAGACTATCAGAAAGTTTATTACTTCTGAGAAAGAATATCATCCTCAAAGTAGGGAAATTGAATTTCATAACAAGGCTTATGAGGGTACAGAAAGAATATTAAGGTATATTTCTGGTTATTTTAAAATTACATCTGATATGGATGATTACATATATCTTTCTCAAATCATCCAAGGGTTAGCGTTAAAAACAGGAATAGAACACTGGAGAAATAATAAGTTCCATACTGCAGGAGCACTGATATGGCAACTTAACGATTGTTGGCCGGTAGTGAGTTGGAGCATAATTGATTATTATAAAAACTTGAAACCTTCTTACTATTTTGTAAAAAGGTCTTTTAAGAATCTGAAAGTAAATATAGAACCAAGAGACGGTAAACTTTTAATCTTTGTAGTTAATGATACCCTGCAATATTTTGAGGGTAAAATAGAATATGCATTTAGTACTTTTAAAGGAAAAAGGAGAGGTAAGAAGGAAACTGCTCTTGATCTTTCTCCTAATACATCTCTAAATGCTATAACAGTTCCTTTGGAAGAAGTAGATAAATATGGAGAATTTTTCTATGTACAACTTTTTGATGAAAAGGGTAATTTAGTTGATCAGAACGAATATTTCTTTGTTCCATTTAAACATTTAGAACTCCCTAAGGCAGAAGTTATTTATACTGTAGAGGAGCTTGACAAAGAAATATATAGAGTACTTTTGGAAAGTGATTTCATTGCTTTATTTGTAGCATTGGAACTTCCAAATGCGGAATGGGAAGATAATTATTTTACTATTTATCCAAAAGATAAATATGAGGTAATTTTTAGAGCTCCCTATACTCTTAAAGAGATAGAAGAAAATTTAAAAATTAAAGGATTGAATTTAAAAAAGGTAAGAAAGGCTTAATTTACAAATAGGACAGAAATTATAGCTTTTTCTATCGGTGTCTGATATAGAATTAGAAAAATGCATGACACACTCTGGGTTTGGACAATGGGAGAGACCCAGAGTGTGTCCAAGTTCATGGACCGATTCTTTTAAGGTGCGGATATATAAAATTTCATGATTTTTCGGTAATCTGTAGAAACTATTATCTAATCGTGCTATACTTACTAAGGCTTCTTTTCCATTAAGTTTTGCTTGCCCAAATATAAAATTAAGTCCATGGGTATATAAATCCACATTCGTTATTCCAAGGACCTTAAAACTATCGGGTATTTTTAATTTGGTAAGTATGTCAAGAAAAGGTAAAGAAAGGTATTGATTTCTTTCAGGATTGTAAGTATTGCTGGGTATAGGTAAGTTAAAGTATGTTTTTACAGGAAAAGGAATAATCTTAGGAAGATTTGCTGAAAGAAAGTCTAAAATATCTTTATCTATATTATCAAAAGGAACCAAATATATAAATTTTTCCATTTTTTTATAAAGAGGGAGAGGGATTACTCTCCCTCTTTTTATTTTTATTCATATTTTATTCCATCTTCTTTTAGAAAATCAATTATCTCATCCACATACGCAAAAGCAAGAGCAACTACTGTATCCGCACCGCCATAATAGATGGCAAGCCTACCTGTCTCAGCATCACATAAGGATGCACAAGGAAATGCTACATTAGGTACATCTCCTACACATTCATAATATTCTTGAGGGGAAAGTAGATAAGAACGAGCTCTATATTTTACTTTCCATGGTTTTTCTAAATCTAAAAGGGCAGCACTAAAGCTATATACATAACCATTACAAGAAAGTAATACTCCATGATAGATTAAGAGCCAACCCTCGCTAGTTTCTATAGGAGTAGGACCTGCTCCTATTTTAAGGGATTGCCATCCAGTAAGTCCTGCTGACATAACAAATCTATGACAACCCCAATGGATCATGTCTGGACTCTCGCTATAGAATATATCCCCAAAAGGTGTATGACCTCTGTCAGAAGGTCTGCTTAACATAGCATATTTGCCATTTATTTTTCTTGGAAAAAGTACTCCATTTCTATTGTAAGGTAAGAAGGCATTTTCTAATTGATAAAATTCCTTAAAATCAAAGGTATATCCTACTCCTATGGTTGGTCCATGGTAACCGTTACACCATGTAATATAATATCGATCTTCAATAAAAGTAACTCTTGGATCATATTTGTATTCACTTACCAATGGATCCTTAGTTTCTTGTATGAAGTTAATAGGTTCCTCTTCAATAGTCCAATTAATTCCGTCATCACTAAATCCGGCGTGCAAGTTCATTGATCTTGCTTTGTCGTCAACTCTAAAAACCCCTGCAAATTTTCCATTGAATGTAACTACTGCACTGTTAAATATGCTGTTTGCTCTTTTAATATGGTTCCTTTTGATGATGGGATTCTTAGAATATCTCCATACTACATCATTACAACCTTTTGGGCGTTCTTCCCAGGGTAAATTTGGAATCTTTTCTCCAATAATTTGGACTTTACCCATAATTTAAAGCCTCCTTTTTTTCTATTTATGTTAACTTAGATGTTCTGTTAAGTCAATAAATATCAGTGAAAATAGTAACATAAAAGTGGGGTTTTGATAATTGAAATTAATAATAAATTGGATTTAATTTATGGGGATAATAATAAATAAATTGGCTCCTCGGGCAGGATTCGAACCTGCAACCCGCCGGTTAACAGCCGGCCGCTCTACCGTTGAGCTACCGAGGAGCGAATAAGTTATTGTTGTAAAAAATTATATAAAAAACTTTTTGGAAAATCAAGTACTATATATTTTTTTAATTATTACCCTCTTCCCAAAAACTTTTTGCTTTAGTAATATATCAAAGGTTATGTATAAAACTTTGATAAAGGAGGATAAAAGATGCAAGAACTGATATTTCCTAAAGGCTTTTTATGGGGAGCTGCAACAGCGTCTTATCAGATAGAGGGAGCTTGGAATGAGGATGGGAAAGGAGAAAGTACTTGGGATAGGTTTTCTCATACTCCAGGTACTATTTATCAGAATCAGAATGGAGATGTGGCGTGTGATCATTATCATTTATGGGAGAAAGATGTGGATTTAATGAGTTATATTGGGCTTAAGGCTTATAGATTCTCTATTTCGTGGCCAAGAATTTTTCCAGAAGGAAAAGGGAAGGTGAATCCAAAGGGTTTAGCCTTTTATGATAAGCTTATTGATAGACTTCTCGAGAAAGGAATAAAACCTGCAATAACTTTATATCATTGGGATTTGCCTCAAACTCTTGAGGATATTGGTGGTTGGTTAAATAGAGATGTTGCAAAATATTTTTCTGAGTATGCTTCATTTCTGTTCTATAAATTTGGTGATAGGGTTGATTTATGGATTACATTAAATGAGCCTTGGGTAAATGCATTCTTGGGTTATGGTTGGGGTATACATGCTCCAGGGAAAAGAGATATGAAAGGGGCATTTATTGCAAGCCATAACTTTCTTTTAGCTCATGGTTATGCTGTCCAGATTTATAAAGAAGAAGGATATAAAGGAAGTATCGGTATAACTATTAATGTTGCTCCTGTATACCCTGAGAAAGATACAGAGGAGAATTTAATAGCTGTAGAAAGGCATGATGCTTTTTCAAATAGATGGTTTTTAGATCCTATTTTTAAAAAGTCTTATCCTGAAAGTGCTTGGAAGGTTTTAGAGAAAACACCTTGGGTTTTTAAAGTTGAAGAAAGAGATTTCGATATTATATCTCAACCTATAGATTTTATTGGAATTAATTATTATACCAGAAGTATTGTAAAAGCAAATTCTGAAGATCCTTATACAGGAATAAGTAGGGTTCAAGGTGATGGTGAAGTTACTGCTATGAACTGGGAAATATATCCTGATGGGCTTTATGACATTTTAGTTCAGCTATATAGTAGTTATAAAATTCCAATTTACATTACTGAAAATGGGGCAGCTTTTGATGATATCTTGCAGAATGGTAAAGTTAATGATATTAAGAGAGTTAATTATTTGAGAGAACATATTAAGAGAGCTTATTTTGCTATCAGAGATGGTGTAGATTTAAGGGGATATTTTGTATGGTCTTTAATGGATAATTTTGAATGGGGGCATGGATTTAGTAAGAGGTTTGGAATTATATATGTTAATTATGAAAATCAGGAAAGAATATTAAAAGAAAGTGCTTATTTTTATAAAGGGATAATTGAGCGAAATGGATTAGAAGATTAGCAAGTTAAAAGCCCTTCCTCAGAAAAGAGTAAGTTGATTTTTAGAAGAGGAAGGGCTTTTTCTATTTATAAGAATGAAATTTTTGCACTTTTCTATTGGAATTCCTATTTTCTTTAATTCTTTTAAATCTTTTATCTTATTTTCTCTTCTCGCTTTGATTATTCTTGAGGCAAAGGCTGGACCTATTCCAGGAATTCTTATGAGTTTATCATATGGTGCAGAGTTTATCTCTATAGGGAAAAATTCAGGATGATTTTTAGCCCATACTGTTTTAGGATCTTCATCCGGAGGTAAATTTCCATTCTCATTAAACACAAGTTCTTCTATATCAAAACCATATTTTCTTATTAGAAAATCAGCTTCATATAATCTTACTTCTCTCCAAGTAGAAGTAGGTGGAAGGTCGGATAAAGGAGTAAGGGGAATAGGCTGAAAAGCGCTAAAATAGGCTCTTGATAAATGATAATTTTTATAGAGATTGAAGGTAAGGTTAAGAATTTCTTTATCCCTTTCTTGTGATGCACCAACTACAAATTGAGTTGTTATACCTGCTTTTGTCCTTAACCCCTTTTTATATAATTCTTTTAAAGTTTCCAATTTTTGAAGAAGAAAATTAAAATTCTTTTCAGGCGCAATTTCTTTTAGATATTTTTCTGATGGGGCTTCCAAATTTATAGAAATTCGATCTGCATATTTTATAGCGGTCTCTATATAATCTAAAGAAGATTCTGGGAGTATTTTTAAATGAATATATCCTTTAAAATTGTGAACTTCTCTAAGTATTTCTACCGATTTTAGCATTTGTTCCATAGTATATTTAGGTGATTTAGTTATTGCGGAACTTAAAAATAATCCATCTACCAAATTCTTTCTATGAAGTTCTAAGAATAATCTAACAAGCTCATCTGCTGTAAGAGTTACTCTTTGAAATGGTCTATTAGCTCTGTTAGCACAATAATAGCAGTTATGAATACAATCATTTGAGAGTAAAATTTTTAAAAGTCTTACTGTCTTTCCATCAGGAAGGACTGTAGGATAGATCCAACCGCTTATGGATGGCTTTCTTTTTATGGCTTCTTGAGAACATAAAAAGGACCCACATAGATCGAACTTTGCTGATTCTGCTAATATTTCGATTTTATCGCTTATATGCATTTTGTCATCTATGAGGGTCCTTTTTTAAAATAAAAAAATATCAATTAAGCCTTTTTAAGTTCTTTTAAAAGTAGCTTTAGCCTTTCCTTTTTCCTTTTTTCTCTTGCCTTTCTTCTTTTCCTCTTAAGTATTACCCTCCATTGTTTTCCCATTTCTTTCACCCCTGCTATAAGTTTAGTTTTATCAAATGATATTATATCAAAATACTACTTTTTAAAAAGATCTATTATTTTATCCCAAAGATTTTTCTCTTCTTCTTTTTTCTCAATTATTAGGATTGGCTCTTCATTAGGTTTTGCCATAAAAAGTTTTTCTCTTGCAATTTTCTCTATTATATATGGATCATCTGTATTGTAAGCTATCTCTCTTAATTCTTTAACTTTTTTTTCAAGGACTGATTTTCTTTGATAAAGTTCCTTTAGTTTTTGGGAATAAGTTATATAATCTCTAATCCCCATATATATAGATGGGCTTAGATATAGAAAAAAAAGAACTAAAAGTATTTTGCTTATAGGATTTCTTTTCTTTCTGTCCTTTTTAAGATATTCTTGCCACCCCACGATATATTACTCCTCTTTCAGGGTCTATAGTTATAATCTCATTATCTCTTAATTTTTCAAAGAGATTTTTGGCTCCAACTATTATACCTAATCCCTTACTTCTCCATGGGATTAATGATGGTGGAATTTTTTCATCTTCAATAACAAGACCGACTAATTTGTCAAAGAGAGGTTCTATCTCAAGATCATAAGACTTTATCAGTAATATAGCTCCATCTATCTCTTTACTAAGAGCTTCCTTAGGGTTTTGAGCTAATATAACCTTGGCGGTTTTGGAATCTCCACCAAGTCCATGTCCTTGTCCTATGATATCACTTATTACATGTACCTTTATAAGATTTGTCATACCAGAGATTCCCATGGGTATACCAGCAGTGATTACAACTGTGTCTCCTCTTTTAACATATTCTTTTTGAAGAAGTAACTTGGTAGATTTTTCAAACATTTCATCGGTAGTGTAAAAAATCTCAGTTAAAAGTGGAATTACACCCCAAGATAGGTTGAGTCTTCTTCTTACTTCAGAAAAGTGGGTAATGGCAAATATGGGAGCATTGGGTCTATATTTTGATATTTGTCTTGCTGTAAAACCACTATGAGTAGCTGTTACAATTGCTGAAGCTTTTATTTCTTTGGCTATTTGGCATGTGGAGAAGGTTATAGCTTTAGTTATAGTAGTATTACAATCTGTTTCTTTTAAAAAATCGTCATATGGAAAGCTTTCTTCAACTTTCTTTGCAATTTTATCCATCATTTTTACGCTTTCTATGGGATATTTACCCATTGCAGTTTCGTTTGATAACATAATAGCATCTGTACCGTCTAATATGGCATTTGCCACATCACTTACTTCTGCCCTTGTGGGAGTAGGATTACTTACCATAGATATTAACATCTGGGTGGCTGTAATTACAGGTTTTCCTGCTAATCTTGTTTCCTTTATTATTCTTTTTTGAATTAAGGGAACTTCCTCATTTGAAATCTCTATTGCTAAATCTCCTCTTGCTACCATTATAGCATCTGCTACTTCTAATATTTCTTTAAAATTATTTACTGCTTCTCTTTTTTCAATTTTGGCTATTACAGGAATTTTGGCATCATGTAATTCAAGGAATTCTTTTAACTCTATTATATCTGAAGCTCTTTGCACAAAGGACAATGCAATGTAGTCTACCTTGTTTTCTATGCCAAATATGGTATCTTTTTTATCCTTCTCTGTAAGAGGTGAAACTCTTAATTTAGAGTCTGGGAAATTAACTCCTTTTCTTTCTGAAAGATAACCCCCATGAATAATTCCACATACTAATTTGTCTTCTTTTTTATCCATGACTTTTAATTCTATAAGTCCATCATCTATAAGTATTCTATCTCCAATATTTACATCCTCTAATAGATAGGGGTAGTTAACATAAAGAATTTTCTCGTTGCCTATAGTTTCCTTAGGAGTAAGATAGATTTCTTCTCCATCTTTGATAAATATTTTGTCCTTTTCTAATTCTCCTATCCTTATTTTAGGTCCTTGAAGGTCTTGAATAATAGGAATTGGTTTGTCTAATTCTTCTGAAAATTTTCTTATAAGTCTTATTCTTTCTCCATGGACATTATAATCTCCATGGGAGAAGTTTAATCTTGCCACATCCATTCCTGCTCTAATAAGTTCCTTTAATACTTCTTCTTTTTCACTGGCAGGACCTATTGTACATACTATTTTGGTCTTTCTAAACAACTTTTTTCCCTCCTTTGTTTAATATATATTTTAGTATTATCTGAGAGCGCTCCTTCTAATCCAATCTCAAAACCATCTTCATTAACAACAATATACTCCCCATCTATGCATTTTTTATAGATATCCATGTCATAAGAAATCAGGGCATGCTTTACTTGCATGCCCTGAAATACTTCTAACAATTTATTATTTACAAAAACCTTAATCTTTTCTTTCAAATTACTTTATAATTATACTCCTTCCTTCCACCTTTGGATTTATAGGAGAATGTTTTTTCAAGTATTCTACAAAAACATCTCTTAACATATCTCCGTAGATAATATTTTTGCCTCTTGTGAAAGCTGTAAATTTGTCTCCACCCGCAGCAAGAAAATCATTGGTTACTACTCTATAAACCTTGTTTAAATCTAAGGGTTCATTCCCAACAAAGACCTCTATCACCCTTGATCCTATAGGTCTTGTCATATTATATTTTACTCTAATTCCTGAAGTTTGTAAAATACCCTTTTCTAAGGTAGCGCTTTGTTCTAAAAGATCTAATATGTCTTTTCCTGTTAGATCCATTATTACCAATACATTATCAAAGGGAAGTAGAGTATATACTTGTTCCATTGTTATTTTACCCTTAGGGATATCTGTTCTTATGCCACCGCTATTTTGGAATGCAATTTGGGCATTACTTGCTTCTAACATTGCATCACATATTACATTACCTACGTTTGATTCTTCATTATAATTTCTTACAAGATCCACAAGAGTTTCCCCTACAATTTTCGAAAATTCTTCTTTAAGTTGAGCATTATATTTGTCAATTATTTCGGCTACATTAGGGTCATATTTATCCTCGGGTCCTGCAAAAACAGTTTTTAGTTCTTTTTCTTTTGTAAAACCTAAAATTAAACCAGTTTCAGGTTGTACTTTTAAATCTAAAACCCCTAAATATATACCATTGTATCCTGCTTGTACAATAATTGTTCCTCTAACTATTAAAGGATCTGTAACTACTGTATGGCTATGTCCTCCTACTATTACATCAATTCCAGGAACCTTTTCTGCAAGGGCTTTATCTGCAGCATAACCTAAGTGGGATAATACTATTATTAAATTGGCTCCTTGGTTTTTTACTTCCCTAATTAAGTTAGGGAGTACTTTTTCAGGTTCTATAAAAGTTAAATCTTTAACATAATCAGGTTTTACTATATAAGCAGTTTCAGTAGTTGTAAGTCCTATTATTGCAATTTTAAGACCTTTTCTCTCAATAATGATATAGGGTTTAACATTTGGAAGATATGTTTCATCTTTTAATATATTTCCCGCTAAAAAGGGAAAATTGGAGGATTTTATCCATTGTTGCAGAGTATCTTGTCCCCAATCAAATTCATGATTTCCAATGGTCATGGCATCAAACTTAAGATAATTCATTATTTTAATAACGGGTTCGCCTTTAAATATATTTGATATAGGAGTACCTTGGAACATATCTCCAGCAGAAAGAAGTATGGTGCCTTCTGGATTCTTAGCTCTTTCTTCGTTTATCATATAGGCTAAATAGGCTCCGCCACCTACTGGAATTTTCTCACTAATGCTTTTCACAATGTATGGTAGAAGTCTTCCATGAAAATCATTGATGTGGAGTATCTTTATATCTATTAAATTGGAAGTTTGAGAGAAAGAGAGGCTAATAAGAAGAAATAAAATCAACAGGAGAAGGAGAGTTTTTTTTAAATACCTCATTGTTTTTTAATCCTCCTTTGGAAAGATTATGTTTTAATTATAACAAGAATCTTATAAATATAAAAATTCCGAATGAAATTCCACTTTTCATTATATACTTGTAAACTTTATTCCAATCAGCATTAAAATATTCCCTTGTAAGAACTAAACAAAGATGCATAGGAGATACCATTACTCCTAGATATCCGCTTAAGAATGCCAATAAGATGTATTTTAATGGATTAACATATGGAAGCATTCCCACTAATATTGGAAAACTAATTCCAATAGAAGCAGAGGTAACTCCAGTTAATATGCCAACTATAAAGGGTATCAAAAAGAAAATAAGAGGGGTTGGAATGAAAGAAAAGTTAAGTAAATAGGCAATATCTGATACTGCTCCTGTAACTTCTAACATTTTTTTGAAGATCATTACCCCTAATATCAAGATTAGATTCTGTGGTTTTATTGAAGTCTTTAATGTATTAAAAATTTGGTGTGTATCAAAACGAAATATGACAAAAAGCAAAATAACAATTCCTAAAAGAACATATAAAAGATCAAAATGAAGAAAGATTACAGCAAAGATTAATATCAAAATAGGTAGGAAGGAGATTATAAAATCTTTAATGGGATTTTGAGAAATTGATATACCTTGGTTTTCTAAATTTTGATCTTGAGCTTGTTCTAAGGAATCGATCTCTTTAGAGGGCATTTTATAAAAGGAAAAAAGTAAACCTATAGCAAGTACGAATAATCCATATGGTAATGCTTCTTTTACAAGAATGTTTATAGGAGTTTGGGTTAGAGCTGAAACCAATATAATTCCTGGATATATAGGTAGAAATGGTTCCCATATATGCCTAAGCCAATAATTTATATAGCTTTTTCTTTCAGGTTCTAAATTATCATTGTCTGTTGATTCTTCTATGAAAGGTGCAGAAAAAAGAGCTCCGCCTACAGATGGAAGAAGGCCCATTATGATTGGCATAGATATCAAACGAATTTTATCGTCTTTAATCAAAGTTTTTAGCGAATTAACCATTTTTTTTAATACTTCTTTTTCTTTTAATATGGATTCAAATACTGCTATGAGATATAGGATTAAAAGAAGACTAATAGTATTCCAGTCTTTAACTGCTTCAAAAAAGGATTTTAAAATAGTATTTATGGATAGGCCAAAGCTTATACCCATAATTATGCTTCCACCTAAAAGTGCCCAATGAAGAGGGAATTTTTTGGATATTAATACTACAATAATACCAAAAATAATGGTTACCTTTAAGAGAGCTATCATCTTATATCACCCCTATCCATAAGTTTAATGTGATAAGAGAAATTAATGTGGAATAAATTATTACATGGGAGGCAAAAACAGAGTCCAAATCAAATTGTAAAGCAAGCACTAAGGCTGTTAGCATGGATGGCATAGCAGATTCTAATACAGTGACTTTATAGGGTACATCGGTTATTCCTAATACTCTTGAAAAGATTAAAGCAAGAAAGGGAAATAAGAGAAGTTTTAAGGTAATACCTGAGATAATACCTAATGTGGATTTATTGTTTTTTTGTGGTTTTGAAAAGGATAAACCTAAAAGAAACATCATGAGTGGTGTTGTGGCTTTTCCTAATATGGAAAGACTATCGATTAAAAAATCAGGAAGTTTATAGGGTGAAATTATAAATCCTAAAATTAATCCCCATAAAGGGGGATTATTTACTACTTTTTTTATTGTAAAGTTAAGATTTACTTTCTGAGCACTTAGCAAACTTATCAAGATAATACCTATTGTGTATATAAAAATAATCATACCTAATTGATCATAAATGATAGCAACAGTTAAACCTTGATTTCCATAAAGTTTCTCCATAATAGGATATCCTAGAAAGGTTACATTACCACCCACACTTACAAGAAAAAGACTTCCAATGGTTTTTTTGTTTAGATTTAGTCCAAAACCTATAAGTAGAGCAAGAATACCAGTTATGATACTAACTATCCATTCTACAATTACTACTTTATATAATGAAATTTGTGGGGGGTTAGTGTAAATAGAATAAAATACTAAAGCAGGTAAAGAAAAGTTGTATACGAATTTTGAAAATATTTCTCTATCTTCTTCTCTAAATATCTTATATTTAGAGATAAATCCTAATAAACTAATTAAAATCAGAGTTATTAATGTTTTTGACATTTTTCTTTGGATCCTCCACTTTATATACGAAATATAGAATATTTATTATTCCTAAAATGAGTAAGCAATGAAAAAGAAAGTAATATCCTTTTGTATCTGCAATTTTTCCTGCCAAAATAGGAGCTATAAAGGAAAAAGGTGCAAAAATAAGATTGATAGATCCTAAATAAAGTTCTCTTCTTTGGGAAGGGGAAAGATCAAGTATAAAGGCTAAATCTCCAACATAGAAAGCACTATTTATAATTCCGATAAAAATATAAACCGTATAGAAAGAAATTATATTATTTGCAGTTAAGAGAAGAATAAGAGATATTAATGTTGAAATTCTTCCCAAAAGGAGGGTTATCTTGTGACCAAATTTATCTCCTATGGGGCCTATGATAAAGGATGAAAGAGCTTGGGAAATTAAAAGGATGCCTGTAAAGTCTGCAACTATCTTATCTGGAATTTTAAATTGTTTTACAGAGAAAACTGATACAAAACTGATAAAGGATAATGAAAAGGTGTTTAGAATTCTTGAGATTGTATAATTTCTAAAATTTTTATCTTTAAAGACTATCTTTATACTTTTGATATACTCAGTGAGGGATGTATCTTGAACTTCATTTTCGTCAGGTTCCTCTCTGGTCAAAGATAGGAAAACAAAGGATATTAATAGAGCTATTCCAGCACAAAGGAAAGAATAGCCAAAGTTTATTGGAAATTGATAGGTGGAAAGGAAATATCTCGCTAAAAAAGCACCTCCAATCCCCATTATAGCTCCCAAACCATTTCCCATTGCGAAAAAGGTTCCTCTTTTACTTGGATGTATTACCTTACTTATCATGCTCATCCAAGGAGGTCCTAAAAATCCCATTGAAAATGTTGCAATGGCAAGTAAAAATAATGACAGATATAAAGAAAGTTTTGGAAAAGGAGATGCTAAAAAGAAGGCTATAAAAGACATAAAAAGATATGGAAGTCTTTCTCCCATGGTTACTTTTAATACTAATTCTATTTTTCTTTTATATCTTTCTGAAGCTCTTGCACCTAATATGGCTGGAATTGCCCATCCTAAGTTTGCAATTGCAGGAATTAATCCAATCTCAAGATTTCCAGCACCTAAATTCTTGGCAAATAAGGGTAAGAGGGTCTGAATAGAACCAAAGGTCATTCCCAAATTAAAGAATGCATTATCTATGGCATTGACTATAAAGTTCCAGCTATAATCCTTTTCTCTTAGACTCATAGCTTTTATAATATCAAATTTTTAATCTTCAGATAAGACTAATATTAAATGAAAAATTTAATGTATAATTTAAAATCAAGAAAATAATTATTTGTTGGGAGGATTACTTTTATGGGATATATGAAGGGAAGAGATCTACTTTCTATTTTGGATCTTTCAAAAGAAGAAATGGAGTATATATTTTCTCTTGCTAAAAGTTTGAAAAGTGATTTTCTTTCTGGAAAAAAACAGCATGATTATCTGAAAGGAAAAACAGTAGCCTTATTTTTTGAAAAACTATCTACCAGGACAAGAATATCTTTTGAGGTAGGAGTATATCAATTGGGAGGATATCCTCTTTATCTTAATGTTCAAGATATGCAACTAAAGAGAGGAGAAACAATTTCTGATACAGCGAGGGTACTTGAAAGATATGTGGATGGTATAATGGCAAGGGTTTATCAACATTCAACTTTAGAAGAGTTAGCAAAATGGGCTAATATACCGGTGATAAATGGACTTTCTGATTTGGAACATCCATGTCAAGTTATTTCTGATTACTATACTATTTTTGAAAAAAAGGGATATAAAAGATTAAAGATAGTTTATCTTGGTGATGGAAATAATGTGGCTAATTCGTTAATTTTGGCCGGAGCTCTTTTAGGTATGGAGATAGTATGCTCATCTCCAAAAGAATATTATCCTCCTTTAGAGATTATAAGAAAAGCTGAGGATTTAGCTAATAAAACAGGTGGAAGTGTGCAAATTATAGAAGATCCAAAAGAAGCAGTAAAAAATGCTGATGTTTTATATACAGATGTATGGGTAAGTATGGGACAAGAGGAAGAGAAAGAGTTAAGGAGAAGGGTTTTTCCTCCATATCAGTTAAACAAAGATCTTGTTAGTTTGGCAAAAGATGATGTTATAGTAATGCATTGTCTTCCTGCCCATAGAGGTGAAGAGATTACAGATGATGTTATGGATGGGGAACATTCGGTGGTTTTTGATCAAGCAGAAAACAGACTACACGTACAAAAAGCTATCTTGGCTTTGTTTATTTGATGCTTTTTTAAAATTCATTTTTAATGTAAAATATTTCTATGAGAAGTGTTTTCATTAAGATAGGTATACTTTTAGTATTCTTTGTATTACTCTTAGGTTTGTCCTCTTTAACCTTTTTTAAGGTATGGGAGAAACAAACTATAGATCTAAGATTTCATATTAGGGGAGAGACAAAACCCTCAGAAGATATTGTTATTGTTGGTATAGACGATAACTCAATTGAAGGTATTGGAAATTGGCCTTGGGAAAGATCTATTCATGGTAGATTTCTTGAAGTTCTAAGAAAAGAAAATCCTAAACTTGTAGTTTTTGATATTTTGTTTGATACCAAAACAGCTAAGGATACCATATTTGCTAAAAGCTTGAAATCCTTTAAGAAAGTTGTTTTATCTAATTATTTATATACTTATTTTGATAAAAGGCTTAATATAAGTCTACTTTCTCTAAAAGAACCGGTAGATATAATAAAGGAAGCTTCTCTTGCTACGGGTTATAGTAATGTATTAATAGATGACGATAATAAGGTCAGAAGGGCAAGACCTTATGAAGTGAATGAAACAGGTATTAAATACTATTCATTACCGCTTGTGGTTTATGGGATAGTTAGAAATGAATTTCCATATAAATATATTTATAAATTACCTGAGTTCTTTTATATAAATTTTAGGGGTGGAGAAGGATCATTTAGATATTTTTCCTATATAGATGTTTTAAATGGGAGATTCACTCCTAATACTTTTAAGAATAAGATTATTTTTGTGGGAGCTGTTTCTCCTATGTTAAAAGATACTTTTCTCCATCCTTTTTCAGGATATTTATCTCCTTCTGGAAAATCATATTCATATATGCCGGGTGTAGAAATCCATGCTAATATTCTTGATAATTTGTTAAATGATGATTATTTTAAAACCATAATTTTCCCTTTAATTCTAATAATTAATTTTCTTTCTGTATTTTTTACAGGTATTTTTTTAGGTAAAAAGATGGTTTTGAATGTTTTTATAACTATCTTTCTTATCTTGTTATATTTTGGACTTTCTTATTATTTGTTCTTGAAACATATTATAGCTCCTGTGGTTTCTCCTTCTCTTGGGATGGTATTGGGTTTTTTAGGAAATTTGGTATATCAGAGTATACTGCCTAAGGAAAGATTAGAAGGAATTACTATTAAGAAAAGATATAAAATATTGAAAAAACTAGGATCTGGGGGTATGGCTTCAGTTTATTTGGCAAAAGATTTAGTTACTAAGAAAGATGTTGCCATAAAAATACTTCATCCCCAATATGCAGAAGATAAAGAGGTCTTAGAAAGATTTTATAGAGAAATACAAGTATGTAAAGATCTTGATCATCCTAGTATCGTTAAGGTGCTTGATCATGGAAAAGAGGATGATCATGTATTTATGGTAATGGAATATGTGTCAGGGAAAGATTTGAAGAAAATTATGGAGGAGAAAGGTCCTATACCTGTGGATTTAGCAGTGGAAATTATAAAAAAAGTTGCTTGTGCTCTTTCCTATGCAAATTCAAAAAATATTGTACATAGAGATATAAAACCTCAAAATATTATGATAACTAATAATGGTAAAGTAAAACTCATGGATTTTGGAATTGCCCGAATAGGGGGACTTACCACATTAACTCAGACAGGTATTTTTATGGGTACTCCTCAGTATGCATCTCCAGAACAGTTAGAAGGTAAAAAAGTAGATATTAGATCTGATATTTTTTCCTTAGGAATAGTTTTTTATGAAATGTTAACTGGATTATTACCTTATGCTGAAGAAACAACTATTTCTCTTATGTTAAAAAGATATCAAGAAGAATTACCAGATGTAAGGAGTATCAATCCCAATATACCTGAAGGAATAGCTATGATTATTAAAAAAATGACTGCCCGTTTTCCAGAATTTAGATATCAAACTCCAGAAGAATTAATTGATGACCTCAATAGAGGTTATCCTTTACATCCTTATGAAGAGAAAAATATTTCATCTTCAGATACAATTATAAGAAGGGATAAAGATAAAAAAGATAATTAGAGGCATTTAAATACTAAAACCATATCTCCTAATTGTATGATATCTCCATCATGTAAAAGTTCCTTATTAACTTTTAATCCATTTACCATTGTTCCATTAGCACTTCCCAAATCCTCTATAAAATATTTATCCTCACTTCTTATTATCTTAGCATGAAATCTTGACACTGTTGGATTAACTATTACAATGTCATTTTCCCTTTCTCTTCCAATAGTTGTTTCGTCTTTAATAATTTTAAAGTCTTTACCTCTATCTTCTCCATGTTTTATGATTAAGTATGCCCAATTTATAGGAAGAAGTGTAGCATCCATTTTCATAGTATTAGAAGTGCCAGTTATTATATCATTTTTACCCATCTTTTGGATATTGATTTTCCCTTTTTCCTTTCTTCTCAAATAAATATCATATATATAAAATATCATATATTAATAGGGCAATAAAGATTACTAATAAAATAACTAAAAAAATATTCAATTTCCTTCCCCCTTTCATTTAGATCTTTATTGATGATTATATAAGAAAAATCGAAATTTGGCAATGATTGTTAAAGTTTATTAAAATAATGCATAAAATTGCATTTTTATGGTATAATTTTTCAAAATTGATTGGGAGGTATATGGTTATGAGTAAAGACAAAGTAGTGCTTGCATATTCTGGAGGATTAGATACCTCTGTAGCGATAAAATGGCTTATGCAAAAATATTCATTAGATGTAATAACTTTGACAGTAGATATTGGGCAGGGAATAGATTTGGAAGAAATAAAGAAAAAGGCTGAAAATTTAGGGGTAAAGAAGGCTTATGTTCTTGATTTAAAAGAAGAATTTGTAAATGATTATATAATTCCTGCTATAAAAGCTAATGCAATGTACGAAGGAGTTTATCCTCTTGCCACAGCTCTATCAAGACCTCTTATTGCTAAATATTTAGTTAAAGTGGCAAAGGAAAATGGAGCAAAGTATGTAGCTCATGGGTGTACTGGAAAAGGAAATGATCAGGTTAGAATAGATCTTGGGGTGAAGGCCTTAGCACCAGATTTAGAAATTATTGCTCCAGTTAGGGAATGGAATTTTTCGAGAGAAGAAGAGATTGATTATGCAATAGAGAATAATATACCTATACCTGTTTCAAGAAAAAGTCCTTTTAGTATTGATGAGAATTTGTGGGGAAGAAGTATAGAGGGTGGAATTTTAGAAGATCCATGGCAGGAGCCTCCAGAGGAAATTTATCAATGGACAAAATTAGAGAAGGAAGAACCATCTTATATTGAAATTACTTTTGAAGAAGGAATCCCTGTAGAATTAAATGGTGAAAGAAAAAATCTATTACAAATAATAGAAAACTTGAATGAGATCGTTGGTTCATATGGGATAGGAAGAATAGATCATATTGAAAATAGACTTGTGGGAATCAAATCTAGAGAAATTTATGAGGCACCCTCTGCGGTGGTAATAATAAAGGCTCATGAAGCTTTAGAAGATATGGTATTACCAAGAGAACTTGCACATTTTAAGAAGATTCTTGAGGGGAAATATGCTGAACTTGTATATTATGGCCTTTGGTTTGATCCTTTTAGAGAAGCTATTCAAGCCTTTATGGATAAAACTCAAGAAAGAATCACAGGAAAAGTAAGGATAAAGCTTATGCCTTGGAATTTTTCTGTAGTAGGAAGAATGTCTCCCTACTCTTTGTATGATCATGGGCTTGCTACTTATGATAAAGGAAGCACCTTTTCTACTGAGTCAGCAGTAGGTTTTATAAAACTTTTTGGACTTCAAAATTATCTATATGCATTAAGGGGAAACCAAAATGATTAGAGTAGGTATTGTAGGTGCTTCTGGATATGTAGGACAAGAACTTACTCGGATCTTGTTGAAACATGGAAAAGTAGAAAAAATATATCTTTTTACTGACCATTTTGAAGGTGCTGATATATTTAGAGGTGACAAGTTAATAATAAGGGAAAGAAAAGATTATCAAGAATATGTGGATGATTTAGATTTATTCTTTTTTGCCCTTGGAAATGGGGAGCTTTTAAAAATTTTATCAGAAAGTAGAGTTCCAGAAAGATTCATAGATTTAAGTGCAGATTTTAGATTTAAAAATCCTTATGAGTATGAGAGAATTTATGGTATAAAACATACATTACCTAATGTATTAGAGGAAGTTGTATATGGACTTCCAGAGATTTTTAGAAAAGAAATAAAAAAGGCAAAATATATTGCAAATCCTGGGTGTTATCCTACTGCTTCTATTTTAGGGATATATCCATTGATTAAGGAAGGAAAGACTTTTGGATCTGCAATTATAGATGCAAAATCTGGGATTTCAGGAGCAGGTAGAAAACCTTCTGATAAAAATATATATGGAAATATTGCAGAAAATTTCCAGGCTTATTCTATTCTAAATCATAGGCATCAGCCTGAAATAGAGAATGTGATTAAAGAATTTGGTTATATAAAAGTTTTATTTGTACCTCAACTTTTACCAACCTTTAGAGGTATATTTGCTTCCATATATGTACCTTTAAATGAAGAGATATCTTCTGAAGATCTTTTTGAAATTTACACGAATATATATAAAAATGAACCTTTTGTTAAAGTTCTTCCTCCTTTTACTTCCCCAGAAATTAAGAAAGTAAGAGGGACGAATTGGGTATTTATAAGTGCTCAAGTAGATAAGAATACTAAAAATGCATTAATATTTGTGGCTATAGATAATTTGATAAAGGGAGCTGCGGGACAAGCAGTACAAAACATGAATATTATGTTTGGTTTTTCAGAGGAAGAAGGACTTGATTTTTTACCTTTATATCCATAGATTAAGGAGAGATAAATATGTTATGGAAATTTGATGAAATTTATTTAACTGATATAAATGGTGTAAAAGCAGCAGGTGTATCCTGTGGCTTAAAAGAAGATAATAAATTGGATCTTGCTCTAATTGTGCTTGATAAACCAGTTTTTGCTGAAGCTATGTTTACTAAAAATACTGTTAAGGCTGCTCCTATTATTGTTTCTAAGAGGCATTTAGAAAAGTGTGGCATGATCCAAGCAATTGTTATAAATAGTGGGCAAGCAAATGCCTGTACTGGAGAAAAAGGAATAAAGGATGCAGAGATGATGGCAGAAAGAGTTGCTCAAAATTTAGGTATTGATAAGGAATTAGTTTTTGTGGCATCTACAGGTAAAATAGGAGCATATCTGGAAATGGATAAGATAGTTAGTGGAATTGATTTGGCATGTAAGGTTTTATCTAAGAATTCAGGAAGAGAAGTAGCCGAAGCAATTATGACTACTGACACTTTTCCCAAAATGTCATCTGTTAAATATGGTGATGTAATAATATCTGGAATAGCAAAAGGAGCAGGTATGATTCATCCTGATATGGCAACCATGTTGGTTTTTATAGGCACAAATGCTAAATTGGGAAAAGATGCTATGAAGAAAGTTCTTAGAAGAGGTGTGGGTAAATCATTTCATCAGATAAGTGTAGATGGATGTACCAGCACAAATGATACGGTTCTTTTTTTTGCTACTTCAGAAAAGGAAATTAAAGAGAATATTTTTCAAAAAGGATTTGACATGTTAACTGAAGATTTGGCAAAGATGATAGCAAAAGATGGAGAAGGGGCCACTAAATTGATTGAGGTTAGAATTGAAAAGGCGGAAAGTTTGAAAAAAGCAAGGGTTTTAGGAAGAGCTGTTATTACTTCTAATTTAGTAAAAGCTGCTTTTGCAGGTGGGGATGATAATTGGGGTAGAATATTAGCAAGTATTGGTCAAACAGGATACAACATCGATTTAGACAAGATAGAGCTTTATATTGGTGAATATTTAGTTTTTGCAAAAAATGAACCTTTAAGGTATAATTCTCAGGAAGTCAAAAATTATTTAAAAAATAGGGAAGTTATGGTGCGTATAGTATTAAATGAAGGTAGATATAATGCAGTTTCATGGGGATCAGATTTGACGGAGGAATATGTAAAAATAAATGCATATTATAGGACATGAGGTGGAAAAAATGGAAGATAGATTTTTTCCTGTTTATAAAAGGTTTAAGCCCGTCTTTGTAAGGGGTGAAGGTGTTTGGCTTTTTGATAGCAACGGAAATAAGTATCTGGATTTAAGTAGTGGTATTGGAGTTAATGCTTTAGGACATGCCCATCCTCATATAGTTGAAAAGGTCAAAAATCAGATAGAAAAATTAGCTCATGTATCAAATCTATTTTATAATTTACCGCAGTTTGAACTTTTAGAAAGACTTGCCTCCCTTACAAAAAGGGAGGCATTTTTTTTATCTAATAGTGGTGCTGAGGCTGTTGAGGCAAGTATTAAATTGGCTCGTAAGTTTTTTCAGGGTAAAAAGTGGAAGATTATAAGTACGCAAAATTCTTTTCATGGTAGAACATATGGTGCTTTATCCGCTACTGGACAAAAGAAATATCATGAGGGTTTTGAACCTTTAGTACCTGGATTTACTTATGTCCCTTTTAATAATATAGAGGTATTAGAGGAAACTATAGATGAAGAAACATGTGCTATTATATTGGAACCTATACAAGGTGAGGGCGGTGTTTATCCAGCTGACAAGGAATATCTTAAAAGGATAAGAGAGATAACTAAGGAAAAAGGAATTCTTCTTATCCTTGATGAGATTCAGACTGGAATTGGAAGGACAGGATATTTTCTAGCTGAGGAGTTTTATGAGATACAAGCGGATATAATTCTTCTTGCAAAAGCTTTAGGGGGAGGACTTCCATTAGGGGCTGTTTGTACCACTAAAGATATAGCAAGTGCTATGACTTCTGGCAGTCATGGAACTACTATGGGAGGAAATTTAGTTGCTTGTTCTGCTGGAATTGCAGTACTGGATACTATTGGCAATGAGAAATTTTTAAGGGGGGTTAGGGAGAAGGGTTCCTATCTTCAAGGAAAACTTCTGGAGTTAAGAAATGAAACTCCATTGATAGTAGATATAAGAGGTAGGGGATTAATGTGGGGAATAGAGTTAAAGATTAAAGTAAGAGATATTTTAGAGGAATTAATTGAGAAAGGTGTGGTAGCCTTATCCGCAGGTGAAAATGTACTAAGACTACTGCCTCCTCTTATCATAGAAAAAGAAGAAATAGATTATGGCATTTCAAAAATAAGAGAAGTTTTATTAAAGAGGAGTGAAAACTTATGAGCAAAGAGGCGATTCTTGTTTTAGAAACAGGCCATAGTTTTATTGGAGAAAGTTTTGGACATAAAGGAGAAACAATAGGTGAGATAGTTTTTAACACCAGCATGGTAGGATATCCCCAAGTACTTACTGATCCATCATATGCCAATCAAATAATAGTCTTTTCCTATCCTTTAATAGGAAATTATGGGATAGATTCTGAAAGATTAGAAAGTAATAAGATTCATTGTGTAGGTGTTGTTGCAAGAGAATTTAATGATTATAAATTTCATTGGAATAGTGATAAATCCTTAGAGGAATTTTTGATAGAAAATAGGATAATTGGTATCCACAAAATAGATACAAGGGCTATAGTTCGTGAAATAAGGAAATTTGGCACTATGAAAGCTATTATTTCCACCGAAGAGAAAGACCCCTTTGTGTTAGTTAAAAAGCTTGGAGTTTATGATTTTAATTATTTAGATCTTGTAAGAAGGGTTACTACTACAATTCCTTACGAAATAAATGAGGACGGGAATAAGAAAATTGCCCTGATAGATTTTGGAGTAAAAAGAGGAATAATAAGAGAGCTTCTAAAGTATAATTTAAGAATAAAAGTTTTTCCAGCATGGGCATCCTTTGAAGATATTAAAAGCTATAATCCAGATGGAATAGTTCTTTCAAATGGCCCTGGAGATCCTTCCAATGTTCCATATGTACAAGAGACTATAAGGAGAATATTAAAACTGGAAAGACCGATTCTTGGTATATGCCTTGGAATTCAACTTCTTTCATTAAGTGTGGGGGCTCGAACCTATAAATTAAAATTTGGACATAGAGGAGCTAATCATCCTGTTTATCATGTGGACTCTGGAAGGACTTTTATAACTTCTCAGAATCATAGTTATGCTGTTGATGATAGAACTCTACCACCAGGTTTTGAAGTAAATTACTATAATCTTAATGATAATACGGTGGAAGGAATAAAGCATGATTCCTATCCTTTAATAGCTGTACAGTTCCATCCTGAGGCATCTCCTGGTCCATGGGATACAAAATATATTTTTGATGATTTTTACAATCTAATTTCATAGAGAGGTGAAAGAGATTGTCTAAAAAGTATAAAAAAGTACTTGTGATTGGTTCAGGACCAATAGTTATTGGTCAAGCTGCAGAATTTGATTATTCAGGTACTCAAGCTTGTAGAGCTTTAAAAGAAGAAGGGATTGAAGTAGTACTTATAAATTCTAATCCCGCAACAATCATGACAGATTGGGAAATGGCAGATAGGATCTATATAGAACCTATTACTGCTGAAGTGGTAGAAAGAATTATTGAAAAAGAAAGACCAGATGGTATAATTGCTACTCTTGGTGGACAAACAGGCTTGAATTTAGCAATGGAACTTGCATCTAAAGGGATTATTGAGAAATATGGAATTCCTCTTTTAGGGTGCTCGTTAGAATCTATAAGTATGGCAGAGGATAGAGAACTTTTTAGAAAGAGGATGGAAGAGATTGGTGAACCTGTTTTACCAAGTATTGTTGTAAGATCTATGGATGAAGGAAGAAAAACTTTAGAGCTTATTGGCCTTCCTTTAGTGATAAGGCCAGCTTATACCTTAGGAGGTACTGGTGGGGGAATAGTAGAAACAGAGGAAGAATTTGAAAAAGCGTTATTGAGAAGTTTAAAGTTGAGCCCTGTAAGTCAAGCCCTTCTTGAAAAAAGTGTGGTAGGTTGGAAAGAAATAGAATTTGAAGTAATGAGAGATAGAAAAGGAAATGTAATAACAGTATGTAGTATGGAAAATGTTGATCCTATGGGAATTCATACTGGTGATAGTATTGTTGTAGCACCTACTCAGACTCTTAATGATATAGAATATCAAATGCTTAGGAGTGCTTCTTTGAAAATTATAACAGCTTTGAAGATTGAAGGTGGATGCAATATTCAATTTGCTTTAAATCCATATAAAAGGGAATACTTTGTGATTGAGGTTAACCCAAGAGTAAGCAGATCATCAGCATTGGCTTCAAAAGCTACAGGTTTTCCAATAGCCAGAATTACAGCTAAGATTGCTATTGGAAAAACCTTGGATGAAATAAAAAATCCGGTAACTGGAGAGACTTACGCAGCTTTTGAACCTACATTAGATTATGTGGTAGTTAAGATTCCAAAATGGGGATTTGAAAAATTTAAAGTTAAGAATAGGAAACTTGGAACACAAATGCAAGCTACTGGTGAGGTCATGGCTCTTGGTAGAACTTTTGAAGAGGCTTTACTTAAAGCTTTGAGGTCCTTAGAAGTTGAAGCGGGATTATTTGATAGAAGATTTTCTTATATGTCAGATGAAGAGATAAGAAATGGATTGAAAAATGCGGATGATAGAAGATTATTCCTTATAGCTGAAGGATTTATGAGAGGTTATTCCATAGAAGAAGTTTATGATCTAACTAAAATTGATAAATTTTTCTTAACAAAAATTTATAACCTTATAGAAATATCCAAAATATATAAAGATAAATCTCTTAATGAAATTTCACCTGAAGAGTTAAAGAGTCTGAAAAAGATTGGATTTGGAGATTATGATTTGTCATGTTTCCTTAAGTCTACAAAAGAAGATATTTTCGCCTATAGAAGACTTCATAAAATCTTTCCAGTATATAAGATCGTAGATACCTGTGCTGCCGAATTTTCTGCTAATACTCCCTATTACTACTCCACATATGAAGATGAGAACGAAGCTCAGAAAAATCCACAAAGGTCAGTAGTGGTCATAGGTAGTGGACCTATAAGGATAGGACAGGGAATAGAATTTGACTATTGTACAGTCCATGCAGTTAAGGCAATAAAAGAAGAGGGACTTGTTTCTATAATGATTAACAATAATCCTGAGACGTTAAGTACAGATTTTGATATGTCTGATAGACTTTATTTTGAACCTCTTACAAGTGAAGATGTGACTAATATTATGGAACAGGAAGAACCTCTTGGATTTATCTCCCAATTTGGAGGACAGACAGCTATAAACTTATCTAAGAATCTGGAAAAAAGAGGGTTTTATCTACTTGGTACTTCTCAAAAGAGTATTGATTTGGCAGAAGATAGAGAAAAATTTGATAGATTTTTAAGGATGAATAAAATACCACGACCTAAAGGATTTTATATAAGAAGCTTAGAAGAGGCAAAAGAGGTAATAAAAGAGATTGGTTTTCCTGTATTATTGAGGCCTTCATATGTTTTGGGGGGTAGGGCAATGATAATTGTAAAAGATATGGAAACTTTGGAAAGTTATTTTAAAAGAAGGGATATAATTCTTCCCTTATGGATGGATCAGTTTATTGTTGGTAAGGAAGCAGAGGTTGATATACTCTGTGATGGCAAGGAGGTTTTTATTCCGGGAGTTATGGAGCATATTGAGAGGGCAGGAATTCATTCTGGAGATAGTACCGCTGTTTTTCCACCTTATTCTCTATCAAATGAAATCATAGATACTATAGTGGATTACTCTACTAAAATAGCTTTAGGACTTGAAGTTAAAGGACTTTTAAATATTCAATATGTGATCTCTGATAAGACAAACGAAGTATATGTTTTAGAAGCAAATCCAAGAGCATCAAGGACTGTACCCTATTTAAGTAAAGCATTAAAACTTCCTTTAGTTAAATATGCAACTAAAATTGCTTTAGGATACACCATAAGAGAGCTTGGCTTAAAACCTGGCCTTTATCCGAAACCAAATTATTATGCTATTAAGGCTCCTGTATTTTCCTTTACCAAGATTAAGGGTGCTGAAGTAGAACTTGGCCCCGAAATGAGATCTACAGGTGAAGTTATGGGAATAGATTATGAATGGGCTAAAGCTCTTTATAAGGCTCTTTATGCCAGTGGTATTAAAATTCCAATAAATGGAGGGAAAATATTTGTAACCTCTGTTTTCTCAGCCCCATGGGAAAAACTAATTTTAAAGGGTTATAAACTTTATTCTCTTGAAGATAAAGAAGGATTTATAAAAGTGAATTTCAAGGATGATGAAATGTCTACCCTTGCATCTTACGAATTCGACCTTGTTATTGCTATAGACGATAAGGATAAAGGTTGGAGAAGAGCTTGTTATGATATTGGGTTGCCATGTATTGTTACAGAGGATATGTTTAATGCAGTTATAAAAATGCTTGATGAATTTGGAGATTTGGATGTAGATTATAGAGCTGTTCAAGATTTTTATAAGGAGGAAGTATGGCTCTCTGGGGAAGCCGTTGGAGAAAATCATTAGATAAAGCTGTGGAAGAATTTACTTATTCTTTGGATTTTGACAAAAGGCTATTTAAAGTTGATTTAATTGGTACTTTAGCCCATGTATTAATGCTTAATAAAATTGGTCTAATAACAAATTGGGAGATAAAAGTTTTAGTAGAGGAAATTAAAAATCTTTATGAATTGTTAAAAGATGATATTGATAATATAAAGGATAGTGAAGATATTCATACGTATGTAGAAGAAAATCTAACTCAAAAAATCGGTGATATAGCTAAGAAGATACACTCTGGAAGGAGTAGAAATGATCAAGTTGCGTTAGATTTGAGGCTTTACTTAAGAGAAGAAGCATATGAACTTTCTCAGTTGATCTTGAAAATTAGAGAAAATCTTTTATATATAGCGGAGAAATATATAGATTTTCCTATACCTGGTTATACTCATCTACAAGAAGCACAGCCAGTCTCTATAGGGCACTATTTTTTGGCTTATGATTCAATGTTTGCAAGAGACTTAGAAAGATTGGGTGAACTTTATAAAAGATTGGATGTAATGCCTCTTGGTTCTGGAGCTTTAGCAGGAAGTAATCTACCACTTGATAGATATTATGTAGCAGAAATTTTAGGGTTCTCAGAAGTATCAGATAATAGTATGGATTCGGTGGCTGATAGGGATTTTGTAGCCGATTTTATATATTTTTCATCTCTTGTTTTTACTCACCTATCTAAGCTTTCTGAAGAGATTGTTATATGGTCTACACAAGAATTTTCTTTTATTAGACTTCCAGAAGAATACTCCACAGGTAGTAGTATGATGCCTCACAAAAGAAATCCTGATGTAGCTGAACTTACCCGTGGAAAAACAGGGAAGATTATAGGTAACCTTGTGAATATTCTAACTATTTTGAAGGCTTTACCCTTAAGTTATAATAGAGATCTCCAGGAAGATAAACCTGCAGTTTTTTTAGTGATAGACGAATTAAAATTGGCATTAAAAGTATGGAGTAATTTTATACTGAATTTAGAATTTAATATGGATAGAATAGAAAAGATTTTAAGAAATGATTTTCTCTATGCAACTGATATAGCAGAATATTTAGTCTTAAAAGGGATGCCCTTTAGGGATGCTCATAAAACGGTGGGAGAAGTAGTAAAGTATTGTGAAGATAATTCGAAGAGTTTTAAGGAACTTAGTATAGATGAATGGAAAAATTTTTCTCCCCTTTTTGACGAAGAAATTTTTAAATTATTAAATCCAGAAGAAAGTATCAAATCTAAGAAAACATGGGGAAGTCCTAATCCATCATTAAATAGAGAGGTAATAAAAAAGAAAAGACAGTCTATAGAAGATCAAAAATTAAAATGGGAGCTTATAAAAGATAAACTGCCAACTATAGACAAGATTATCGAAAGAATTATTTTGTAAGATCCTTAATAGGTACAAGATCTTCATATTTATAAAGTATACTCATGGCTTCGTTCATAGCATCAATATTTGATTCAATGACTCCTGCTAATGGGTTTAAACCTCCTATAATTACTAAACCTGTAGATCCTTGAGTTACTGGAATACCAAATAGCTCTTGGTTAGGTTTTCCCAAATAGATTTTACCTTTTATTCCAAGGTCTCTTATTTCTTCTATAACTTTCTCAGTCTCATCCCTTGCTGTGTTTGGGAGTTCTCTAAATGTTGCGAGTACTTTACCTTCTCCATTTTTAACCACGGATAATATAGATGTCATTCTACTTTTAATAAATACTTCTAAAGGATCTAAAGTAGAACCATTATAATTTATGGCTTCTAAAAATCTAACTGGCTCATGATTTTTAACTTCTAATACTCCACCAAATTTAGCATCTAAAGGAATGCCTCTTTTTAATAAAATTCCATGTATTGTTACACTGCATACTGTACCAACAATTACCTTTTTTTCTGGAACAATTATACCAGGGGTAATTTCTTCTTCCTCTTTGTCAAAGATGATTGTTTTGTCGCTTACTCCATATCCTTTTTTAAGGATCTCTTTTATTATTTGAAGGGATTTTTTGAGGTCTTTTTTATTGATTATAGATAAGTTTAAAATTACATTGCCTTTTCCACTTTTATCTAAGGTTACTTGATAAGCTAAATTTAGAATTTTACTAATAATAAATCCTAACTTATCTGCAACTAAAGCTTTTTTGATTTCTTCTCTACCTTTATCTGTTATGATTCTTCCTTTTTTACCATCTACTTTGGTTAAGCCCCTTTCGTCCATTATCTTTAGGTGATACCTAACTGCTCTTTCGGATAGTTCTATACCTTTTTCTACCAATTTTTTTGATATAGTGTTAGCTCCTACAGGTTCTGTATAGTTATTTAATATTTCAAGAATTGCAACTAATTTTCTTTCTATATCTTTATTCATCTCTTATCTTTAATGGATATATGGTGAGGGAGGAAAGAGTAAATCCCAATCTTCATCTTGATTTAGCCAACCTTCTTGCATAAGAAACTTTTTTGTGGCTAAAGCAAGAAATTGAGCAAGTAGAAAATAATCATCATCTATATTCCCATCAAGCTCATCTTTCAATCTTTCAGAGAGTTCTAAACGATCTACATAACTCTCTAAGGCTGTATAGTAAAAAGTTATCAATTTTTCTTCCCAATCAAAGTTTTTTTTAGGATTCTTATTCAATATTAATCCTCCCTAAAATTAGTCTTTTTTAAGATTTATCTGTACAGAGGGATCTTCTAATACCCATCTTAGTAAAACAATCATCTTTTGAGCTGTTTCTCTTCTTATATATTCAGGCCCAAAGTTATCTAATAATTTAGAGTGCTTGTAGTTACTTAGTTCTTGAATTAGCTGTTTTATTTCTTCTGGCTTTCTCATAATCTTTTCAACCTCCTATACAATATTTCTTTTAGTGTTTCTCGGATAGTTTAGCATAGATTAATGTATTAAGCAAGTTATGTTAGAATTTGAGTAGTAAAAAAAGAAAGGGGGAAAGATTTTATGGAATTAGTATGGTCAACAAGTAATATTTGGAATTTATCCTTAGAAGAGGTTTTGTTATTAGGAAAAGATTTTTCAAAATATGTAATATTAGATATGGGAAAAATTAGAGGTTTTTTGAAAGAAAAGAGCATTGATAATTTGAAAAATTTGTTTCATGAATATGATTTAAAAACACTTATGATTATTCATGATGAAAAGGTGGGAGAGAAATTTGATGAGGAAAAGATTAAAGAGATTTTAGTTTTGTCTCATCGTTTAAACATACCTTATTTTTTTATTAATTCAGATATAAAACCTGAAAATCTTAGTTTTATTGTTGCCATGGAAGTTTTTAAAAGGAATTTGGAAAGATTGAAGGAGATAGTTGATATTCCATTAGTGATTAAAAATAACTTTTATGGAATTGTAAACACATTTGGAAAAGCATATAAATTGGCAAGAAGCTTAGATAATGTTTTCTTGTATTTTGATATATTTCATTATTATTTGTCTGGTGAAGAGCTTGATGTTTTTATGGATAAAGATCTATCTTTAATCAAGTTTGTTGTATTGAAAGATGCAGAGAATGTTCCGAGATATTATTTAAGAGAGCATCAACAACTCTTTCCTGGAGATGGGGTTATCCCTATTACTCAGATTTTTAGTTATCTAAGGGAAGGGGGTTTTGATGGATATGTGGTACCAGAGATAAGAAGACCTGAATATGATAAAATGCAACCAAAAGATTTTGTGAATATTTTATTTGAAAAGTCTAAAAACATATTGAGTAATATTTAATTTTTATGTAAAAAATTTTCTCCATACAATCTATTGACTAAATATCTTTTTCTATGTTATTATTTGTAATGTAGTATTTAACGATAATTTTTGTTTATGAAGAAAAATTTCTTCTGAGGTGTTAAAAATGGAAAATAATGTTTTGGAAAAAATAAAGGAGAAAAAACATTTATTTAGAGAGTCAGAGGAAAAAGTTGCTAATTATATATTGACTCGTTGGCAAGAAGTTTTGCACCTTCCAATTACAGAATTAGCTGAAAGAATTGGGGTTAGCGAGGCTACTATAGTAAGAATGTGTAAAAAAATGGGTTTTAGAGGTTTCCAGGAATTAAAAATAGCGTTGGCTATGGATAAGATTCAACCTATAAAAACAGTACATCAGGCTGTTCAGGAAGGGGATGATTTGGAAACAATTTTAAAGAAGATTTTTTCAGCAAATATAAGAGCCATGGAAGCTACTTTGAATGTATTATCTGTGAATGAACTTGAAAGGGCTATTGATGCTCTTTGTAATGCAAGGCAAATTCAAATATATGGAGTTGGTGGCTCTGGTCCTGTTGCCCTTGATGCTCAGCACAAGTTCATGAAAACAGGTATTCCTACAGTAGCCTATATAGATAGTCATATGATGGCTATGTCTGCTAGTATTTTAGAACCTCAGGATGTTGCTATTGGAATATCAGCATCTGGTAGTAGTAAAGATATAGTGGAAGCACTGGCATTAGCAAAAGAAAGAGGTGCCACAACTATAGGGATTACACACTATGCTAAAACCCCTATGGATAGAGTTTTAGATATTAAACTATCTGTATCCTCTGAAGAGACTTTCTATAGAACTGAAAGTACTTCAGCTAGGATTGCTCAACTTTCAATAATAGATACTCTTTATATTGGTGTTGCTCTAAAAAGATTAGATAAGACTATAGAAAACTTGAGGCTTACTCGAGAGGCAATAGTTCCTAAGAGATTTTAAAAGAAGGGAGCGAGGCGTTTGGGATTTAAAGTACTTATTACTCCGAGAAGCTTTGAACATATAAAAGATGAGTTTTGGGGGTTGTTAAAAGATGCAGAGATAGAAGTTGTCATGAATCCCTATGGTAGGGTTATTAAAGAAGATGAAATGGTAGAACTTGTTAGAGATATGGATGGAATTATTGTTGGTATAGATCCAATAACAAAAAAAGTAATTGATAATGCAAGAAAATTAAAGGTCATTTCAAAATATGGGGTTGGTGTTGATAATATAGATTTAGAGGCAGCAAAAGAGAGAAATATTGTTGTTACAAATACTCCCAATGCTAATAGTAATGCAGTGGCAGAGTTAACTGTAGGTTTAATTATCTCTGTATTAAGAAACATTCCCCTTTCTGATAGGAGGGTAAGGGAAAAGAAATGGGATAGATTCATAGGTTATGAATTATATGGAAAAACCCTTGGAGTAATAGGTACAGGAAGTATAGGAAAAAGGGTTATAAAGTTATTAAGAGGCTTTGATTTAAATATCCTTTGTTACGATAAGTTTCCAGACTATGAATGGGCAGAGAAAGAAAATGTTAAATATGTAGATTTCAACGAGTTATTAAAGAGGTCAGATATTATAACTATTCACATTCCATTAACAGAAGAAACAAGACATTTAATTTCTGAGAGAGAACTATCATTGATGAAGAAAACAGCAATAATAATAAACACATCGAGAGGTGGAATAATAAACGAAGAAGATCTCTACAAATTTCTAAAAGAAGAGAAAATATATGGAGCTGGATTAGATGTACTTGAAGATGAACCCCCTAAAAACTCACCTCTTATTGAACTTAACAATTTAGTAATTACATCTCATATTGGAGCTCATACACAGGAGTCAATAGAAAACATGGCATTTATAGCAGTTGATAACCTTATTTCAGTTCTGAAGGGTAAAGAACCTAAATTTAGGGTTTGCTAAATTATGAGAATTGGGGGTGGGAATGGAAGTATAAAACTGTTGGGATGCTTAAGATTTTTAAAGATCTCAGTTTTTAAGTAAGAAATGTTACAGGGAGGTAGGTAAAAAATGAAAAAGTTTCTAACGTTATTTACTTTAGTTTTATTGATTTTAGTGGTACCACTTTTTGCTCAAGCCCCCAAATATGTTTTAAAGTTTAATCATGTGCTTTCTCCTCTTGATCCATATCATGAAGGATTCTTAAAATGGGCAAAGGCAGTAGAAGAGAGAACAAAGGGTGGTTTAAAGATAGAAGTATATCATAGTGCTCAACTTGGAGTAGAAGAGGATATATTAGAGCAGATTAGACAAGGAGCTAATGTAGGTCAAAATACTGATGCTGCAAGAATGGCTATGTATTTACCAGAAATTGGAGTTATGAATTGTCCATATTTTGTAGATTCTGTGGATGAGGTAGCAAAACTCAAGAAAATGCCAACAGTACATAATTGGTTGAAGACTCTGGAAGAAAAGTATGGCTTTAAGGTACTATCTTTTACTTGGGTACAAGGCTTCAGGCATTTTATGACAAATAAGCCTATTAGGAAGCCTGAAGATCTCAAAGGCTTAAGAATTAGGACTCCTGGTACTCCTGTTTGGCAAGAATCTATTCGTGCTCTTGGAGCAACTCCTGTTGCACTTGCTTTTGGTGATGTATATCCTGCTCTTCAACAGAAGGCTATCGATGGAGTAGAATTGGTTTATAATAATATACCTGGAATGAGACTTTATGAGGTTTTGAAGTATGTTAATGAAACAAGACATATTCTCCTTATAAATTTTGAGGTAGTAAGCGCAAAATGGTTTAGAAGTTTACCTCCTACGTATCAAAAGATTCTTGAAGAAGAATGCGATAAAGCAGGATTGGAAACTACAAAAGTGGTATTCCAGAAGGAAGAGGACGTAAAGAGATTAATTCAAGAAAAAGGAATGATTGTAGTTCCCATGAAAGATATTGATCTTGATGCCTTTAAAAAGGCTGGAGAAAAGGCATATGAAGTATTGAAAGTTAAGGAAGTAAAAGAAAGAATCTGGAAAGAGTTGAGAAAGAAGTAATAGTATAAATCAAAGTTAATATATGGGGAGCCTTTATAGGCTCCCCATAAGTTTGTTTAATAAAGGGGGAAGATTAAATGAGGAAGGTATATGAAATTTTTGGAAAAGTAGAAGAATTTATTTCAGGAGTTTTTTTAGTAGCTATAGTTACACTGGTATTTATTGGTGGAGTGGCAAGGTTTCTTCATAATCCTATTTATTGGGCAAATCCTCTTGCAAGTTTTCTATTTGCGTGGGCTGCTATATTAGCAATGGATACTGCTTATAGACAGGATAAACTTATGAATGTAGATTTTTTGGTGAAAAGATTTTCAAAGAGAGTTCAAGGTTATATAAGAATATTTAACTATTTAGTGATTTCTGATTTTTTAATATACCTAATTATATTTGGTGTTAGACTGTCTTTTATACAGAGATATAGGACTTTTGAAGGGATGTATGGTTTTAGTTATATGTGGGCTACTTTAAGTATTCCTTGTGGGGCTATTTTCCTTTTAATAACCACTTTAGTAAAGATTATTGATGAAATAAAAGGTTTACAAAATAGGAGGAATTAAACATGCTATTAGTTATCATATTTTTCTTTCTATTTATGCTTCTTGGTATGCCGGTAGTTTTTGCCATAGCTATTTCAGGATTTTTATTTTTTCTACAACATCCTGAAATTCCAATTACTACTCCAATTCAACAACCTCTTTCTCAAACTATAAATTTTGCACTTCTTGCGATTCCCTTATTCATAACAGCAGGAAATATGATGAATAAAACAGGCATAACTAAGAGATTAATAGATCTATCCGTGATTTTAGTAGGACACCTGAGAGGTGGTCTTGCCCAGGTAACTTGTGTCCTTTCTGCTTTAATGGGTGGTGTATCCGGTTCTGCCATAGCTGATGCTGCTATGGAAGCTCGCATGCTTGGTCCTGAGATGATAAGAAGGGGCCTTCCTAAGGGATATGCAGCAGGAGTATTAGTTTATTCTTCATTAGAAGTGCCAACAATTCCGCCCAGTATTGGATTAGTACTTTTTGGAACTATTGCTCAGGTTTCAATAGGTAGACTTTTTGCAGGGGGAATAGTACCAGGTCTTTTAATAATGGTATATCTTATGATAACAGTCGCAATTACAGCTAAAATTAGAAATTTTGCTCCTTTAAGGGAAAAGAGACCTTCTGCTAAGGAAGTAGCCACAGGTTTTCTAAAGAGTATATGGGCAATTCTTTTCCCTATCATATTACTTGTTGGACTTAGAGGGGGATTTTTTACTCCTTCTGAGATAGGAGCTCTTTGTGTAGTATATGCGGTATTGGTTGGACTTTTGGCTTATAGAGAACTTAATTTTAATAATTTCGTAGAAGCCTTGAAAAGTTCTGTTACTGATATAGGAGCTACCATGTCCTTAATTGCTTTTTCAAGTATTTTTTCTTATGGTATAGTATGGGAAAGAATCCCAGAATTAATATCAAACTTTATTTTAGGGATAACTAATAATCCTTTTGTGTTCCTTCTTATTTTAATTGTAATTCTTCTTATAGCTGGATCTTTTATTGATGCTACAGTTCTCATCTTGATGTTAACTTCCATATTTTTCCCAATAGCAATAAAGCTTGGAATTGATCCAATACATTTTGGTCTTATATTTGTAATTGCTTGTGCTGTTGGTAATTTTACACCCCCAGTAGGAGCAGCTATGTATGCTGTATGTACCATATTAGATGTCTCCTTAGAAGAATATTTAAAAGAATCGTGGCCATTTCTTGTAGCTATTGTTATTGCGATTATTACTATAATTTTATATCCAGATTTAGTACTGTTTATTCCTAACTTAATATTTGGAAAATAGGAGGGATATATTATGAATTTTAAAGATAAGGTTGTTCTTATTACAGGTGCAGGTTCTGGTATTGGAAGAAAGACTGCCATTATGTTTGCTGAAAGAGGGGCAAAAGTCGCTGTAAATGATATATCTGAGGATAGAGGAGAGGAAACAGTAAAAATTATTAAAGATCAAGGGGGAGAAGCTATTTTTATTTTAGGGGATGTATCATCGCCAAAGGATGCCCAAAGGATTATTAAAGAGGTAGTAAATACATTCGGGAAAATTGATATTTTAGTTAACAATGCTGGAATAGTAGTTTATGGAAAGGTGGAAGATACCTCAGAAGAAGATTTTGATAAAACTATGCTTGTAAACGTTAAAGGACCATTTTTCTTATCCAAATATGCTGTGATGGAAATGAAAAAACAAGGTGGAGGAGTTATTGTCAATATTTCTTCAGAGGTTGCTCTAAGGGCAATTCCAGAAAGGTGTGCCTACAGTGTTTCTAAAAGTGCAATTCTTGCTCTTACAAAATCACTTGCGATTGATTATGCAAGAGATAATATTAGGGTAAATGCGGTATGTCCTGGAACAACTTTTACTCAAGGACTTGCCGAAAGATTACAGAAATTGCCAAATGCTGATGAGGTTCTTAAACAAATGTCTGAAAGAAGACCGATAGGAAGACTTGGAAAGGAGGAAGAGATTGCTTTTGCAATACTTTTTGCTGCTTGTGAGGAAGCAGGGTATATGACTGGAAGTATAATTTCTATTGATGGTGGTTTTACTGCTTAAAGGGGGAGATCCTAGGATCTCCTCCTTAATTTTTAAAGATTTTTTGAAATAGATCTCTTAATTTTTCACTCTTTTGAAATCATAAAGATACATCCATAGTATTGAAAATTTTTTGCATTTTTGTTTAAAATGAGTTATAATCATTTCCTGAAAACCATACTAAAATGATAGGAATAAAGGAGGTAATATTGATGGATAAAAGGGAAATTAGAGATGGGATATACTATGTGGGGGCTCAGGATTGGAATAGAACCCTATTTGATGCCCTGATCCCATTACCAGATGGTACAAGTTATAATGCTTATTTGATCATAGGAGGTGAAAAGATAGCGTTAATTGATACTGTAGATCCAACAAAAAAAGATGTCCTTTTTGAATATTTAAAGGATGTAGATCATATAGATTATGTTATATCTCAACATGCTGAGCAAGACCATTCTGGAAGTATTCCTTTTGTATTGGAAAGATATCCATCAGCAAAAGTAGTAACAAATCCAAAAGGTAAAGAGCTACTTATGAGTCATTTACATATACCTGAAGACAAATTTATTACTGTAAATGACGGTGAAACATTATCCTTAGGAAATAAGACATTAAAATTTATTTATGCTCCTTGGGTTCATTGGCCAGAAACTTTTGTATCTTACCTTTTAGAAGATAAAATTCTTTTTACATGTGATTTATTTGGTTCTCATTTGGCCACATCAGATCTTTTTGTGGAGGATGAAGGTTTAGTGTATGAGGCTGCAAAAAGATATTATGCAGAGATTATGATGCCTTTTAGAAATATAATTCAGAAAAATTTAGAAAAGATTAAAGATCTTAATATAGATATTATAGCTCCAAGTCACGGTCCAGTTTATAAAAACCCATCCTTTATAATAGATGCTTATAAAGATTGGATAAGCGATAACCCAAAGAATTTGGTTGTGGTTCCATATGTTTCTATGCATGATAGTACAAAGATTATGGTAGATTATTTTGTAGATAGATTAATTGAAAAAGGAATAAAAGTACAAATTTTTGACCTTACTGTAGCAGATATTGGAAAGATCGCCATGTCTTTAGTTGATACAGCTACTTTAGTTATAGGTACTCCTACAGTGCTTGCTGGACCTCATCCTAAGGTATTGTATGTAACCTATCTTGCTAATATTTTAAAGCCAAAGGTAAAGTTTGCCACCGTGATTGGTTCTTACGGATGGGGTGGTAGGACTCTTGACATCATAAAGAGTAACTTAACAAATCTTAGTGTAGAATTAATAGATCCAGTTTTAGTAAAAGGATTTCCTAAATTAGAAGATTTTAGATTACTTGATGAGCTTGCTCAAAAGATTTATAACAAACATAAAGAAATAGGAGTATTATAGAAAGGGAGAGGACTATTTCTCTCCCTCTCTTTTAATTATCTCCTCATTCATACTTCCTGTCCTATATCCTTCTAAATCTAAGGTTATATATTTATAACCAAGGCTTTTCAATTCTTTTATAATTTTATCCTTTAAACTTAATATTAAATCAAAGTCTTTTTCTTCAATTTCTATTCTTGCCACATTATTATGATCTCTTACTCTTATTTGTTTGATTCCTAAATTTCTTATAAATTCTTCTGATAATTCAATCCTTTTCAGTCTTTCTTTTTCTATCTTCTCTCCATATGGTATTCGGGTAGCAAGACAAGCAAGAGATGGTTTATCATAGGTTGGTAAGCCAAACATTTGGGAAAGTTTTCTTATTTCATCTTTTGTTAACCCTACTTCTAAGAGAGGACTTCTAATTCCCAGTTCTTTTATAGCCAATCTTCCAGGTCTATAATCCTTAAGATCATCTGCATTACTTCCTTCTATTATATGCTCTATATTGTTTTCTTTGGATATTTCTAATATTTTTTTGAAGTTTATTTTTTTACATATATAACATCTTTCTGGAGAATTATTTATGAACTCTGGATTTTGAAGAATACTTTCATCTTCTACAATTATGTGTTTAACTCCTAATGTTTCTGCTAATTTTTTAGCCTCTTCTATCTCCTTTTTAGGAAATAATGGAGAAACTAAGGTTACTGCTAATACATTATCTTTTAATACCTCTTTTGATACCTTTAGAAGAAAGGTGCTATCTACTCCACCAGAATATGCAACTGTAACTTCACCTAATTCTTTTAACAGAGACCTTAATTTTTCTAATTTTTCTTCCATATTGTATCCTCCTTAGGTGTTTTTCCTTAAACAGTATACTAAAAAGGTACAAATTGTGGAATAAAATATTAAAAATAAAAACTTGAAATATATGATATAATTTAAAAAATATATAGTTGTTAAAAAGGCAAGCATGATAAAGCGTTTTGGTGTTTCTATTGAAAAAGATTTATTAAAAGCCTTTGACAAGATTATTGAGGAAAAGGGCTATAATAGCAGATCAGAGGCAATAAGAGATATTATAAGGGATTATATAGTAAGAGAGAAATGGAATGTAAAGAAAGAGAAGGTAGTAGGAAGCATAAGCTTGGTATATGAGCACGATGTATATGGTTTGGCAGATAAACTTACTGATATCCAACATCATTATCATGATGTGATAATTTCTACGTTGCACGTACATTTTGATGAGAAAAATTGTTTAGAAGTGATATTAGTAAGAGGAAGAGTAGAGAAGATTAAAAAGCTATATGATGAGCTTTCTTCATTAAAGTGGGTAAGACATACCAATATTTCAATAACTGATATTATTTAAATTTTTTTGTTTTTATGGTAACATTTTTTTTAAAATTAATGTTACGGAGGTGACTAAATAATGCATATACCTGATGGATATTTGGGACCTCAAACATATGGTAGTATGTTTACTGTTATGGTACCTTTATGGGCAAAGGCTTATTCTTCTATGAAGAAAAAAGTAAAGGAAGAAACTATTCCCTTAATTGCTATAGGGGCATCTTTTTCTTTCGTTATAATGATGTTTAATATTCCTATTCCTGGTGGTACTACAGGACATGCTGTAGGAAGTGTTCTCCTTTCAGTACTTTTTGGACCTTGGACAGCTCTTATACTTACCTCTATTGTGCTTATAATACAGGCTTTAATCTTTGGAGATGGGGGTATCACAGCAATTGGAGCTAACTGTTTTAATATGGCTTTTGCTATGCCTTTTGTTGGATACTTTATTTATAGGTTGATAAGAGGTAAAACTCCTATATCTTCTAAAAGATCTCTTATAGGTGCAGGAGTAGGATCTTATATAGGTCTAAATATAGCTGCATTATTAACAGCTTTAGAACTTGGAATTCAGCCAATTATATCTAAGGATTCTCAAGGATTACCTTTATACTGTCCTTATCCTTTAAAAGTTACAATTCCTGCTATGATGATAGAGCATTTATTATTGTTTGGAATAGTAGAAGCTGTAGTTACTGTTTTAGTACTATATTATCTTGTTAAGACTGGTACTATAAAGGAGGAAAGTTATCATGTATAAAACGAAAAAGCTATTTATTGGTATTTTCATACTTGTTCTTCTTTCTCCTTTAGGTATTTTATTACCTTACTTTTTTAGAGCTGGATCTGCTTGGGGGGAGTGGGGACCTGATGAACTTAAGGAAATGATTGGGTATGTTCCAAAAGATCTTGAAAGACTTTCTTCTTTTTGGAATCCTGTCTTTCCGGATTATAATCTTAAAAGTTGGATTGAAAAGGGACTTTTTTATGAGATCTTAGGATATTTAATTACTGGGTTGATAGGTACTGCTATTGTAATTATTGTAACATATCTTATAATCATAGTTAATAAGAAAATACAGAAATAAATGAGTAATTATGTTGATAAAACTATATTAGAACTAAGTAGATTCTTAGAGGACACTCTAATTTTTAAAAAGTTAGAGTGTCCTTATTTTTGTAAGAAAATTTCAGAGAAAGTAAGATTTTTTTCTGTCATAATGTCCATTATATTTATTACCCTTTTTAAAAGTCTGTATGTGCTTTTATTCTCTAATATTTTGATATTAATCTTAATTCTTTTTGTCCGGATAGATCTGAGGAATTTTTGTAAAAGGGTGCTATCCTTTGGATTATTATTTTCTTTTATAATTATTCTTCCATATATTTTCTTTAATCCTATAACTTTTTCTTTAGGTTTCTATAAGGAAGGATTGGAAGTAGCTTTAAGATTCTTTCTAAGAATATTAGCATCTATTTCTCTGATACAATTCTTATTATTTACTAGTTCTTGGGTTGAGATTATAAAAGGTTTAAGGAGTCTTTTTGTACCATCACTTATAATATATATTATTGCCATGACTTATCGATATATCTTTTTGCTGGTTACTTTGGCTTTAGAAATGTTTTTGGCTAAGAAAAGTAGAATGATAAATTATGAATTAAAAAGAGAATACGCTTGGATTGGTGGTAGTATGTCTCTTTTATTTCTAAAATCTCAGGAACTTATGAAAGAAGTTTCTCAAGGAATGACCTCAAGAGGTATAAGTAAGAGATTTAAAATCCCTATGAATAATGGATTAAAAAAGGAGGATTATATTTTTGTGAGTATATTGATTTTATTTTGGGGAGTTTTGTTATGCATGGACCAATTTTTAAGTTAGAAAATGTAAGTTATTACTATACAAAAGAAAAAAAAGCCTTAAATTCTATAAGTTTAGAAATAAAAAAACAAGAAAAAGTAGCAATTTTAGGACCTAATGGTGCTGGAAAAACTACCCTTTTGAAAGTATTGGATGCTCTTTTATTTCCTCAGGAAGGTAAATTTTATTTTTGTGGAGAAGATGTAAATGAAGATCGTTTTGAGGATCCAGAGTTTAACTATAAATTTAGAAAATCAGTAGTACTTCTTTTTCAAAACATAGATGCCCAATTATTTTTACCCACTGTGAGGGAGGAACTTTCCTTTGGACTTGTACAACTGGGATTTCAGGAAGCAGAGATAGAAAGGAAAATATTACAAATTTCAGATTTATTTCGTATATCCCATCTTTTAGAACGTTCTCCCTTTCAATTAAGTGAAGGAGAAAAGAAGAAGGTTGCTTTAGCGTCTCTTTTGATCATTGATCCAGAGATTATTTTATTAGATGAGCCTACGAATGGACTTGATCCAAGAAGTGTAAGAGAATTTATAGAAATAATTCAAAAATTTCAAAATAATGGCAAGACTGTTATTACTGCTACTCATGATTTAAATACTGCCATTAAAATTGCAGATAAGTTTTATGTGATGGGAGAGGAGAAAAATATATTAAGAGTGGGAAATTATGAGGATATCTTTTTAGATGAGGATTTTCTTAGATTTGCTAATTTGATATAGATCCTATTTTATAAAAACATAATTGTGATATAATTTTTTTCTATGAAAATAAAAGATTTCTTTACAACTTATTTTGTAGAGGATGTAGAGCTTAAAAGAAGCTTAAATTTAGTAATTCTTGGAGTATGCTTTGGTATAGTATTTTTTAACGTAACAACAGGAGCTCCTATTGCTGGTTTTGCAAAGGAACTTGGTTTTGGAGATCTACTTTATGGTTTTATGTTGGCTATGCCAGTTTTAGGTGGGGCTATACAACTCTTTGCATCTTATGTTTTAGAAAGAACAAAAAAGAGAAAGATAATCTTTTTTTTAGGCGGCTTTATTCAGAGAATACCTTGGCTTTTTATTCCTATATTACCCTTCTTTATATCTGACAAAAATCTTTTGTTTTCTTTAATTGTTTTTCTTTTAGCGATTACTGCTGTTGGAGGGGCATTTATTAACGTAAGTTTTATGTCCTGGATGGGAGACTTGGTTCCTATTGAGATAAGGGGAAGATTCTTTAGTCATAGGAGTATGCTTGCAACCTTTGTTTCTTTTATTAGTGGGCTTAGTATTGGATGGTTTTTAGATAGGGTCCATGGATTGATAGGTTTTGCCATAGTTTTTATTTTTGCTACTATTTTAGGGCTTTTGGATATTTGTTGCTTTTTCTGGGTATATGATCCCCCTATGAAAAAATCTGATTTTTCTCAAGTCAATTTTAGAAAGATGATGAAAAGTGTTATTAAAGATTCAAGGTTTTCCAATTTTCTCTTATTTGCCGTTTTTTGGAATATAGCATTAAATATCTCTGCTCCATATTTTAACATATACATGATTAAATATCTCAAGATGAGTTATTTTGAAATAGCTCTTTATGTTCAGATTGTAAGTAATGTAATAACTATTCTTTCAGTCAGAATGTTGGGAAGATTAATTGATAGGTTTGGAAATAAACCGGTTCTTATTATAAGCACATTAATTGTAAGCTTCTTGCCCTATATATGGTGTTTTACAACACCGAATAATTGGCTCTTTTTTGTAATATTAGTTCAAATATTTGCAGGTACTTTTTGGCCAGGAATTGATTTAACTTTTAATAATCTGGCTCTTTATCTTTCTCCTAATGAAAATAGGTCTTTTTATATTGCTGTTTTAAACTTTTTTGTAGGAATAGTTAATGCCTTATCTTTTATTTTGGGAGGATATATTATAGAATATGTGGCTCCACCAATAGTAGCCTTTATTAATAATGTTACGGGATTATACCTTGTGGAATATCATTTAATATTTATATTGTCAGGAGTTTTAAGATTTATGTTTTCAAGAATATTTTTACCAAGGATACATGAGGAAAGGTCTAAGCCTGTAGAAGAGCTTAAAAACCATATTGTAAAAAAGATTAAGAATAAGATTGGGGTGTTCTAAAACACATTAGTCCCAAATTATGATAAAATCAAAAATTAAGAATAGATGAAGAGAAATGATAAGGTCAAAGTATTCTTCTTGTAAAATGCTTCAATTAGTAAAAGAACTTTTGAGGGAAAACACAATTTTAACTTCAAAAAAGATAGGCAGACCTAAGTCTTATGATGATGTGTTTATCATTTCTCTCTGGCTATTTCAAACTTTGCATAAGTTTTCCTATAGAGAGATTTTAGAATATGTCTCTCTTGAAGGGTATTCTGTTCCAGCTTTAGGTACCTATCATTATAGGGTTCAAAAACTTCCGAAGGGGGTTTTACAAGAGTTAATTGAGAAGGTTGGGGAGATGTTTTTTCGGAGAGATGGAAGAAGATGGAAAGGTTTAGTAGTAGATGGGACACTGGATTTGGTTATCGAGAGAAATATGTTTTAGGATGGCTTCGTGGGATAGTTGCAAAGGAAGTTGCCTCACATGTTAGGGCTGTTTTATTAGTTGGGATAGATGAGAAGAAAAGGATAATTCTTTTGTGTTGTGAGGTAGTTTTTGCATATGCTTCTGAGGTTGAGATGTTGCGTAGACTTCTTGGTAGGGTTGATAAACTTTTGGGGTTACCTTTTATTGGAAACAAGGGATTTAATGCTGTAGACATATTGGAGAGGGTGAGGGGGCTTGGGTGTTAGTTGGCAGTTAAGATGAAAGAGACTTGGAGGGTTGGGATAAAACATCCATTGAGGAAAGAATCCAAGGTTGGGGGGAGAGATAGGGAAAGGAAATGAGATATTTAATAGAGGGGGTTTTTGGTAACATAAAACTTAAACTAGGGTCAAAGTTTGCACTTATAAGAGAAGATTTAGCCTTGAAGAGAGCTTTAGCGGTATTTGCCCTTTATGCCCTTAACCTTATTTTTTTTCAATTTGTTATATTGCCTTTTTTTAAAATAATTGATAAAGACTTAAACAATTTTCTTATGAAAATTTATTGAATTTTATAATTTTCGAACATCCCAGTTTTTATTTGAATTTAGATGTTATGCTATAATTTAATTGAGGTGATAAATATGAGCATCACTGAGGATTTCATAAAAAAGATAGCCAATAATTTAGGTATTAATTCTGAAGATGTTACTAAGGAAAGTATAAGAGCTTTCTTAAGAGAAAAAAGAAGGAAGATAAAGATAGATATATTAGAGATTCTTGATAGGTATAAAGTATCCTCTTCAATAGAACTTAAGAAAAAGATCTCTAAAGGGTAAGTTTCAGAACATCCTACATGGGAAGGCTTAATTCTTTTAGAAAATCTTGAGGAGACTCTTAAAATAATTGAAGAAGACCTCAAGAGCATACCTTAACTTGTTAAATATCGCATTAAATGAGTGTGGTTCAATCATTGAATATGGGGAGATAATATATACTCAGAGTCAAGAGCCATGGAAATTGCGTCTGTACTTTTATGATGGAAGTTTTTTAGATATTTTTTTTCAAAATTAGGTAAATATTCATACCATTGGGAGAGAAGATTTATTGATAAATCTATATATAGACACGATAACGCTCCTCATAAAAATTGGGAGAAAGTAAAGACTTTCCCAAAACGTTTCTTTATCCTCAATCTATAAAAATTTGATACTAACAACAATCCAAAATTTATTAAACTGATTATCCTTTTCTCTAATTCTTCCAGAAGCCCTCTTGCTTTTCTTCTTTTCTCCTCCATCTTCGTTAAAAGATACACTTTGTCTCTTCCATCTTCATACTTTTTCTGTAGAGTTCCTAGCTCAGCATATTCGCTGGCAGGTTTGAAACATAAGCATAGAAATCTTCTTCCTCTTCATCTGAAATATATCCTCTCACAAAAACATTAGCTATTACTTTGTGTACTAAAACATTTTCATAAACTCCAGATCCTAATTTCTGTAAAGGTTTTCCATTTACATATACATTCCTATTTAACCTTATGATAAAATACGTCAACTCTGGATATGTAAACTCTCTATCAAATACAAAGACTGTTCTCTTGAGAAGAACAGGAAGGAGCAAAGATATGGCTTTTATGATTAAATCTACTTCGCCTTTCCATTTTAGCTTAGAAAAAGAATCAAATCTAACCGGAACAAGAAGGATAGGTAAAGCTCTACCTCCTATAGGAAGAAAACAAAAGAGTAGGGAGATTTTACTCTATTTATGATTAAATGAGCTAAACTTATTTGGACATCAATAAAATTCCATTTATGGTTATGAAGAAATCTTCTAATTCTATTAACTAAAGCTTACTTCTTCTTTACTCTTTTTTGATAGAGGTAAATCTGGTAAAATATACATAGAAAATCGCCTATAAATTCTACCACAAGGAGGCATCCTTTTTTAAATACTGATTACAGATAGGTATTTTTTTTCATTGTATCAATTGCAAAAGTAGATGGGGTAGCTATATTCTCTACCAAATGTCTTTATGCTGAAATTTTCATTGGAGTTATGTTATTTATAGTTTTCCAGATTTCTAAATTTATTTTTTCACTCTTTTTATATTCATATATGTTAAAAGCTGGTTCACCACATACATCAATTCCCAAGATTTTTCCCCTTTGGAATAATAAAAATAATGATAGAAGTTGATCTAAAGATAAATTACCTTGATCCCAACTTGTATTTATATAAGACTTGTCTAAAATATCTTTATCTATAGATATGTAAACAGGTAAATCCTTTATAAGATTTTCTATCTTATTATAACCAAATTTAATTATACATATTTTACCTTCTAATTTTTCATAAGAACTTATGAGAATTATCTTTTTTAAAGTTTTAATTTTTATTGCCTCCAATAGCCAAGAACCACAACTTATATAACCCTCAAAAGTTTTCTTTATGTCTATATGATGGTCAACAACTAAGAGAGCAAAAGGTATATCTATCTTTCTTAAAAAAAGATAAGTTAGGTAATGGTAATCTCCTTTTCCTAGAAAATTTATTTTCCTTTCTGTTTTTGGTATTCTTTTTTCTATCCTTTCTAAATTTTCAAAGGAACACATATATTTTGTTCCAGAGATATCTCTTAGATCTATCTCAATTCCTATACTTCTTAAATTTTCTTGAAAGAAATAAGTATCATCAAAATGAAATATTAATGTAAAAAAATAGATTTTTCATATATATTAATTATCAGAATAAATTCTTTTGTGAGCAAAAAAGAAACCAAGAACAATCTTTACAGAAATTTTCAAAGTTTGATCTTGTTATCATCTTAAAAATTATCTTTTTTATATCAGAATAATTATATTTTTTATTTATAATCAAATTAAGATGATTTATTATTTCCTTATCTTTATTTTCTATTTCCTTCGGATATCTTTCCCTTAAACATCTATCATCTTTTAAATATGGACATATATTACAAATACTATCTTTTTCAACAACTAATAAAAATTTATATCCCTCGTCTAATTTTTCTTTTATTAATTTCATGTTTTCTATGAATTCTTCAGAATATCCTTTACCTTCAAAATGTAATAGACAGAGCAAATGATGTCCTCTTATTTTTATATCTTTATTATTCATATTTTTCTTCCTCTACTATATAATTTTATATTATATTTGAGAGAAGAGCTTTAAAGTATGAATAATAATTTAATAATTGGACAATTTACAGATGCATATCTTCCTATAACTGACGGAGTTGTTTTAACAGTAAAAAACTATGCCCATTGGATTGAGAAAAAATATGGTAAATGCATTGTAATTTGCCCATCTTTTCCCAAATTTGTAGATGAGGATGATTTTGATATTATAAGATTTTTTTCTATTCCTATGCCATTACGACCTCCATATAGAATGGGAATTCATTATTTAGATCTTAAAGCTATAAAGAGAGTTGGAAAAATTCCTTTTCATATAGTTCATGCCCATCCACCCTTTTCAGCAGGACTTTTTGCTTTGGAGACTGCAAGAAAAAAGAAAATTCCAATTGTTGCTACATTTCATACAAAATATTATGATGATTTTAAATCCGCAACAAAATCAGACTTTTTAGCACGTATAGGGGTAAATATTATTGTAAAATTTTATGAAAAGGTTGATTAGGTCTGGACTGTTAATTCTTCTACTGCAAAAACTCTTAAGGAATATTGATTTAAAAAAGAAATAGAAATTATTCCCAATGGAACCGACATTATTCCTCCAGAAAATTTGGAAGGGTATAGGGAGAAGATAAATAAAATTTATAATCTTTCTCAAGATGATAATGTTTTCCTATATGTTGGGCAATTAATATTGCATAAGAATACAAAGATGCTTATAGAATCTCTTTATTATTTAAAAAAGAAAGGATTATTTTTTAAAGCTTTTATTGTAGGAACAGGAAAAGATGAAAAATATCTTAAAGATTTAGTAAGAAAATTGAAACTAGAAAATGAAGTAATTTTTGTAGGAAAGATTATTGATAGAGAACTTTTAAAAGGATATTATGCGAGGGCTGATCTTTTCCTTTTTCCATCTTTATATGATGCATCCCCTTTAGTTCTTCAGGAAACTTTTGCTCTTTTTTGTCCCTCCCTGTTAATTAAAGGTTCAAATGCATCCGAGGGAATAATTGATGGATATAACGGTTTTCTATCTGAGAACAATGCTTTTTACTATGCGAATATGATTGAAAATTTAATAAAAAATAAATCTCTTCTTAGGGAAGTAGGTAAGAATGCTCAAAAAACTTTATATAGACCTTGGGAAAAGGTTGTTGACGAAGTTGTAGAAAGATATAAAGAATTAATTTTTATATATCAAAAAATTTTTAAAAATAATCACAAGAGAATGTAGGATAAGTTGTAAAAATTTTGTTTAGCCTAAGTATAATTTTTTTTATTAACTTCTATTAATCCTAAGTCAAAAGCTTGAGTTATAGATATAAAACCTGAAATTATCTGAGATAATGTATTTATACTTAAAGATATATCCCAATAACTGGTATTTTCTTTTTCTAAAAATCCTTTTCCATCTTCTACAATTAATTTAAATACCCCATTATTCCATTCCGCATAATTATCTTTTATCTCTACAAATATATTTTCTTTTATGTCTTCTACAAATGACATTCCCTCAATAGCTTTCTTAAGTTCAATTATTCTTAACATGAAAGTAGGTTCAATATTGCAATATATATAAGGATTTGGAAGAATTAGATGAAGAGAATCATTTATTTCTGCTATCCATTCTGCTTCCTCTATATTTATTGATTGTCTGGAAAAGATCCTAAGAAGTCCTTTATATGCTGAGGTGTTCAATGCAATTATATCTCTTACATTTATTTTATTAATACTCCCTTTAACTACTTGATATAGAACATAGCCTTCAAGATCAATATCTTCATATACATATAGATAAGTAAGGTCTTTTGTCTAAAATATATTATTTTCCCATCTTTCATCACTTCTTTTTATCATACCAGAAAAATTTTTAGCATATTTCTCATATACAGGTTTAATGTAATTCCAGTCAGTTAAAGGAATTTTCTTAACTTTTTCAGTTTCTTTAAATTTTGGAATTAATCTTAATTTAACCCTATATCTCTTTTGGAAACCACAAAGTTCCCATCCAAATAATCTGTAAAACTCGTAGGAGAAGGGATATAAAGAAGAGAAAATGAGACCTCTATCTTTTGATATCTTAATGGCTTCTTTTAAAAGAATATGGATATAATTTTTTCCTCTATGTTCTGGAAGCGTAGCAACTCCTCCTATACCTGATAGAGTAAATAATTTACCTCTAATATAGACTTCAAAAGGATTTATAACTAAAGCGGATACAAGTTTATTTTTTTCAAAAATTCCTATACAATTTCTAATACTTTTTTCATTAACCCATGTTACTTGTTTATAAGGAAGAAGAAATGATTGACTCAATAGTTCTATAAGTTCATCCATATGGGATGGATTTAATATATTAATTTCCACTAATTTCCCCCCTAAGGGATTTATGAATTAGAGAAAGTAAAGTATTTCCTTTAAAAGGATAATCATCTGTTATCTCCCATATCATAATTCCACCCAGATTGTTTCTTATAACATATTCACATTTTTCCTCTATTGAGATCTCATCATCATAGGTATAGAAGATTCTTTCTTTGGGGTTCCAAAGCCAAGGTGCCCTTGCATGCTCATCTCTAAATTTATGAAAATCTTGATTATTTTCTAAAACTCCTTTTATGAAGAAGAAGGGATTACTTCCTGAAGGATGGTCCTCAGTATCGTACATACCTGCAGGTATACCAATAACTTTTGCAAATAAGCTATTTTCACCATCATCTTGGCATATCTATCCCTTCCCGTAAAATGGAACACCAAGAACTATTTTTTCAGAAGGTAATCCAAATTTTAAATATTCTTTTATTGCAAAATCACAATTTGATCTTTCTCTACTTATAGGATCAGGATCCTTAGGATTAGAAAATAGAGGAGAGTGATGATTTGTATATTTATCCCATCTACCATGAAAATCATAGGTCATAAGATTTAAAAAATCATATGTGATATTTATCAGGTTCTGTATTATGAATTTCTCTGTATCCTGCAGGTCCTGCAATTGTTAACAAATAGGACTTTTTATCTCTACCTTCAGCATCATCTAAAACTTCTCTTATGTCTTTTAAAAGTAAAGTAAAATTTTCCTTATCTTCTGGTCTTACCTTATTAGTAGGTAATCCCCCACTTACTGGATATATCTATACCATCAAGATTAAATTCTCTTATAATCTCTAATGCGCTATTAGCAAAGATAAGTCTATTTTTATGGCTAAATGCTATATCAGAAAATTCTCCAGAATCTGTCCAACCTCCTATAGAGATTAAGATTTTTACATCTTTATATTCATTTTTCAAATATTTTATCTTTTCCGTATTCTTTTGAAAAAGATTTTCCTCTAATGGGGCTACCTTTCCATCTACAATTTTTCATAAAGGCATAATTTATATGAGTGAGTAGATTCCATGATATATCTTCTACAGAGTAATTTAGATATTCATCTTTTACTTTCCATTCTGGAAAATATCCTACAATCTTCTATTATAAAATATTGGAGGTAATAAAATGACTCAGAATAAGGGACTTAGGATTGGAGACTTAGCTCCTGATTTTTCCTTAAGGGATCAAGATGGAAAGGAATTTAAACTTTCTGATTTTAAAGGTAAAAAGATACTTCTTTCTTTTCATCCTTTGGCATGGACTTCTGTATGTGCAAAACAAATGCAATCTCTTGAAGAGAATTATGCAAGATTTCTTGAACTTAATGTAATACCAGTAGGTATAAGCGTGGATCCTGTACCATCTAAAAAGGCTTGGGCTGACAGTTTGGGAATAAAAAAGTTGAGAATATTATCGGATTTTTGGCCGCACGGGGAAGTAGCCAAAAAATATAACATATTCATAGAAGAATATGGATTTTCGGAAAGAGCGAATGTAGTTGTAGATGAGGATGGAGAGATTATCTTTTTTAAAATATATCCTCTTAAAGAGCTTCCTGATATAGAAGAAATATTTCTTTTTTTAAAAGATTAATTTTGATTTAGCCTCATTAAAAGGTAATTAAATCTACCCCCACTATCTATATTTCCAATTTTAATTTTTAACTATTGACATTTATATTTTTTAGGTTTATATATGTATGTAGCATATATATGGAGGTGAATATATTTGAAAGGATTTAGACAAGGAATGGGAAAAAGAGATGTAGGTTTTGCCCCAGGATTTTGGCTCAGAGTCTTTGTCCTTTCTGCTCTATCTAAGAAGGATCTTCATGGGTATGAGCTTTTAAATATGCTTGATGAGTATTTTCCTGAATTTTGCTTTTGTAGAGGACCTTCTGGAATGGGTACAGGATATAGAATTCTTAGAATACTTGAGATGGAAGGCCTTATAAGATCTCGTTGGGAAACTGGAGAAGGTCCTGCAAAAAGAGTTTACTCAATTACACCTGAAGGGTTGATGGTAAAAAAAGAGTTAATAAATTACATAAAGGAAATGAGAGATAGAATTGATAAATTTTTGGAATTTGTTGAAGGAAAGGAGGTGTAAAATATGTGGAGATGGTGGAGAGGTCATGGATGGGGTTTCGGAGGTTATGGAGCTCCTTGGTGCCCATGGTCTTTTTGGGGTCGTAGATGGTGGTGGAGAGGTGCTGGATATTATCCTTACTCTGGGCTTACCAAGGAGGAAGAAAAGGAACTTTTGGAAGCTTGGAAAAAAGATCTTGAGGCTGATCTTGAGGATATAAAGAGACACTTGGAAGAACTTAAGTAAAAGAAAGGGGCGGGGTTTATCCCGCCCTAAAATTTTATTAATGGAGGGTAATTTTATGAATGAAGAACATGTACATCATAATCATCATAGTGGTTTAGGTCCTGAGGGTTTTTGCATATGCCCTAAATGTGGTTATAAAAAGGTACATACTCCAGGAATTCCCTGTAGAAATGAGCGTTGTCCTAATTGTGGATCAGCTCTTATAAGGGAAGGATCTTATCATCACAGATTGATAGAGGAAAGGAGAAAGAAGAATGAATAAAATTAAGCATAAAATCGTAGTAATGAGTGGAAAAGGAGGAGTTGGAAAAAGTACATTCTCTGCAAATCTTTCTGTGGCTCTTGCTATGAAAGGATATAAAGGAAAGATAGGAGGTGGATATCATGAAGATTGCAGTTGCTTCTGATGATGGAAAAATAATTTCTGCCCATTTTGGAAGGACAAAGGGTTTTTTAATTTTTGATATAGAAAATGGAGAGATAAAAAGTAGAGAATATATTCCAAATACCTTTACTGGACATGCCAGGGGATTATATGAAAAGGGACTTCATCATCAATATGATACTCATGCGGTTATTATTGAAAACTTAAAAGATTGCAAAGCTGTAATTTCTCATGGGATGGGAAGAAGACTTTATGATGATTTGACTTCTGCTGGAATAGAAGTTTATGTGACTGATGAAACGGATGTGGATAAAGCTATAGAGCTCTATTTAAAGGGTGAACTTACTAATGTCTCAGAACTTCTTGACTAAAATAACAGTTTTGTGTGACGATAGACTCTCCTTTCCTCTATTAGCAGAGCATGGCTTTTCTGTGCTCATTGAAAAAGAGGGAAGATTTCTCCTTTTTGATACAGGAAGTACTGATGTGTTTATAAAAAATGCTAAGATTTTGGGAAAAGACTTGTCAAAAGTTGAAAATATAATCATAAGCCATAGTCATTATGATCATGCAGGAGGACTGAAATATCTTTTGCCCTTTAATAAAAAATATAAAGTCATTCTTAAAGAGGAAGCTTTTCTGCCTAAATATAGTAATGAACGTTTTACAGGGATAGAATGGGAAAGTTTAAGAGGATTTTTAGATTTTGTGGTTATTAAAGATGAAGTTATGGAGATTTTTGATAATGTTTTTGTATTTGGTCCTGTACCTTTTAGAAATGATTTTGAAGAACCAGATCCTTATTTTTATGTAACGAGAGGAGATAAGAAAGAAAGAGATTTTTTTGAAGAAGAATTAAATTTAGTGATAGATGAGGGAGACGGTATAACTTTGATCACAGGATGTGCTCATAGGGGAATTGTTAATATAGTGGAATATGCTATAGAGAAGTTTAATAAGAAAATAAAGCTTCTTATGGGAGGCTTTCATCTTTATAAATCTACCTTTCCTAAAATAGAAAAAGTAATAAATAGCCTTCAAAAATTTGACATTGAGAATATAATCCCATATCATTGTACGGGAGAGGAGGCTATAAAAATCTTGAACAAGAGGTGATTCAATGGATAAAAAGCGTGTTCTTTTTATATGTACCCATAACTCCGCAAGATCACAGATGGCAGAAGGTATTATGAATGCTTTGTATGGAGATAGGTTTCAAGCTTTTTCTGCAGGAACTAATCCCTCTAAGGTAAATCCTCTGGCTATAGAAGTACTAAAGGAGATAGGAGTAGATATTTCTCATCATAAAAGCAAAAGTATAGATGAATTTAAAGGAGAAAACTTTGATTATGTAGTTACAGTTTGTGATAATGCAAAGGAAAATTGTCCCTATTTTCCTGGTGGAAAAAAATATGTTCACAGAGGTTTTATGGATCCAGCAAGTGTAGAAGGTACATATGAAGAGAAGCTTTCAGCCTTTAGAAAAGTTAGAGATGAAATATTAGAATGGATAAAGGAATTTTTTATAGAGAATAAAGAAGAGAAAGAGCAATTTTTCTTACCTTAAATTATGAAAGAAGAAATTTTAGAAAAACTAAAAGATTATTTTAATAAAAAAGAAAATGTGATAATGGCTTTTCTTTTTGGGTCTTTATCCAAGGGAAAGGTTCATAGACATTCTGATATAGATATTGTTATTTATCTAAAGGAATATGACATAAAAGAAGTAGAAAAAATATGGGATGAACTTGAGGATTTATTAAAAAAAGATATAGACCTTATTGTATTAAATAATGCAAAACCTCTTGTTGCCTTTGAGGCTATCAGAGGAGAAAAAATAATAATAAGAAATTACGATTTTTATACTGATTATATGTTAGAGGTATCCTCTGAAGCTATAGACTTAAAGGAATTTATTTTAGATCTATACAAAATGAGAAGAGAGAATGAAAGATATAAATAAGATTAAAATAATTAAGAGAATAGATTTTATTAATACGGAAATGCAAGATTTAAAAAGATATGAGAATATAACTTATGAGGATTACAAAAGTGATAGAAATACTCAAAGGATAATAGAAAGAATCATAGAAAATATTGCTAATGCATTAATAGATATAATTAAAATAACTCTTTCTGAATTTGATATTCCTATTCCAGATACATATAGAGAGATAATTCTTTCTCTAAAAGAAAAAAATTTTTTAAAAATATAAATTATGATTAAATTTCTGAAATTGCGAGAATGAGAAATATATTGGCTCATCAATATCTTGAAATTAGATGGGAGTTAATTGAAAAATATATGAAAGATGAGATAGGAGAAATAAAGAAATTAATCAAAGATTTTGAGGTTATGTTAGAAAGTAGTTAACAAATACAAATAATACGATAGTAGAAAGGGTATTGAGGGCTAAAATGCTGGCTATGAATTCTACATCTTCTTTGTCTTCTCTTACCCTCCTGATAAACTCTAACTTCCTCCATTTTATATCTTTCATTCATATCTACACTTACAAAATAAAAACTCCTAAAATGAGATTTTATTAATAAGATTTAAATTAGATCTAATAACTTTTTAAATTTATTATTATAAAATCTATTATGGGATATATCCCTAAATTATTTAATAAAGAAGGAGACTAAAATGAAAAGATATTTAATCATTTTATCTCTTTTATTGTTTTTAGTCTTTTCTTTTGTTCCTGCTCAAGAAGCAAGAGTTCGCAATGTTATATTTTTTATAGGAGATGGCATGGGACTTGAATGTGTTGATATTGCAAGAATAGTTCTTGTAGGGAAGGAAGGATATTTAGATTTTGAAAAAGCACCCTATGTAGGAATTGCAAAAACATATGCAGCAAACACATTAGTTACAGATTCTGCAGCAGCAGGAACTGCTTTAGCAACAGGATTTAAGACAAACAATGCATGGTTAAGTATAACTCCAGATGGAAAGGTTGTAAAAACCCTTTTAGAAGCAGCAAAAGAACTTGGAAAATCTACAGGGTTAATAACTAATGTAACTATAACCCATGCAACTCCTGCTGCTTTTTCTGCTCATACCACCTCAAGAGATGAGCTTCCAGTAGCAGATCAATATGCAGAATTCAAAACTGCAGATATATAAATGGGTGGTGGACTTTCTTACTTCCTTCCTAAATCTGATCCAAAAAGTAAAAGAAAAGATGATAGAAATTTAATAGAGGAATTTAAAAAAGCAGGATATGAATTTGTATCTACCCCTGAAGAACTTGAAAGAGCAGTTGTAAAAAATGGGAAACTTTTAGGTCTCTTTGATTATGAATATCTACCATATTATATGGATAGAGAATTCTTAAAAGCAAAAGTTCCATCTCTTGCTGACATGACAAGAAAAGCTTTAGAAATATTAAATAGAAATGAAAATGGATTCTTTATAATGATTGAAGGTGAAAAAATAGATTGGGCAAATCATGGACATGATCCTGCAAATGCGATTTGGGAAGTCTATGAATTTAATGAAGCAATAAAAGTAGCCTTAGAATTCTTAGAAGAAAATCCAGATACTTTAATAGTCATCACTGCAGATCATGAGACAGGAGGGATTGAACTTTCCACTGGAAAATATGAAATTTCTCCTGATGTTCTAAAGAAGCAGAAAGTCTCTACAAATGTACTTGCAGAACTCGTGAAAGGGAAGAGTGATGAAGAGATAAAGAAGATTTTTGAGGAGTATGTAGGAATTTCTGATCTTAAACCTGATGAGATAGAAAAGATTAAGAAAGCAAATGCAACTCTAATTGGAGATGTAATTTCTGCAAGAGCTCAAATTGGATGGACTACAACATCTCACTCCGGTGGAAGTGTCCCTGTATATGCCTTTGGAGAGGGAGCAGAGGTCTTTACAGGAGTTTATGATAATACCGATATAGCAAAGAAGATTGCAGATCTTGCAGGATACATCCTTTTAAAATAAAATATGATATATAAGGTTGATGCAACCTTTGGTGTATTAGTAAAGATAGGGGAGAGAGTGAAAAAAGGAGATAAATTAGGACTATCTTCAGAGTTGAAGGAGATAATTTCTGAAGAAGAGGGAATTGTAAAAAATATAATCTTTGATGGACAGGAACATGTATTTATAATTGAAATTGATTAAAAGGAGGAGCATTTGGCTCCTCCTTCAGATAATTTCTTGAATAATTGTGAAAAGAACTTATTATGAATAAAAAGGATTCAGATATTCCTTTTTTATCTCAGGAAAAGATAAATTACTCAAAGCTTAAGATCCTTTTTCCTTATATTAAGGAGCATATAAGAACTTTTATTATTGCAAGTTTGTTTCTTTTAATTACATCTTTAATTGCGACTCCCATTCCTTATATTTCTAAAATTATTTTTGACAATGTATTCTTAGGAAATAAAGATATTAGATTTTTTGGTTATCTTGTAGTAATTTCTGCGATATTACACATAGGAAGGACCATTTTTTCAGGGATATCAAGTTATTATTTTGCAAAGGTAAGCCAAGAAGTATTATCAAGTCTAAAGAGTGATTTATTTAGAAAGATTTTAAAGCTACCTTTTAGATTTTATGATGAAGCTCAGACAGGATATATATTAGCAAGAATAGGAGAAGTGGAAGGTCTTGGTCTTTTCTTTTCATCTACAGTGATAAATCAGATGATAAGATTTTTTGAGTTTGTATTTGCCCTTTTAATGCTAATGTATCTTAATTTAAAATTGACTTTTTATGCTATTTCCATACTTCCAGCTTATTATGTAGTTATAAGGGCATTTTCCTTAGGATTAGTATCAGCGACAAAGGATGTTCTTGAGGGATCAGCAAATATTATGGGAAAGATACAAGAGAAAGTTTCAGGAGTAGAGGTTGTGAGGCTATTTGGGACTGAGGAAAGGGAAGCTGAAGAGGTAAAAAAGGAATTTAAAGGTCTTGCCAGGAAGAATTTATTACAAAGTATATTTTTTACCATTTTTGGAGAGTTAAATTTTGTTATTATCGCTTTAGGTGGTCTTTTAATTTTATGGGTAGGAGGGATGGATATAATAAAGGGTTCTTTTACGATTGGAAGCTATTTAGCTTTTGTAGGATACCTGCAAAAGCTTTATGGTCCAATTCAAAGTATGGCTACATTTAGTTTATCTTTGTATCCAGCTTTTGTTTCTCTTCAAAGAGTATCAGAGATATTAGAAGCAGAGAAAGAGAAGGAAGGGAATATAGAGCTTAAAAATTTAATAGGAGACATACAATTTAAGAATATTTCTTTTTCTTACGATGGAGAGAAGAAAGTTTTAGAAGGGATAGATTTACACATAAAACCAGGGGAGAAGGTAGTGATTTTAGGGCCTAATGGATCTGGAAAAAGTACCTTAATAAAGTTACTTTTAGGGATGTATGACCCTTTAGAGGGAGAAATTGTAATAGACGGAATAGATATAAAGGACATAAAACTGTCATCTCTTAGAGAAAAAATTGGTATTGTTTCTCAAAATGTATTTTTATTTAACGACAGTGTGAGAAACAATGTAGCCTATGCGATACCACAAGTGAAGGATGAAGAAATCATTAATCTTTTAAAGACAGCAGAGCTTTATGATATTTTTATGGAAGGATTTAAAGATGGACTTAACACGATAATAGGAGAGAGAGGAGCAAAGATATCAGGTGGACAAAAGAAAATAATAGCCTTTTTAAGGGCTGTACTAAAGAAGCCAAATGTTTTAATACTTGATGAAGCCACATCGGAAGTTGATATGACAGTTGAGAGAAAGATTTATGAATATATAGAGAAGTTTATGAGAGATAAGACATGCATAATCATATCCCATATTATGCTGCAAAAGTTTTAGGAAAAGAAAAGAAAATAATAATTTCATTAAATGGAAAAGTTATAAACCAAAGCTGAAAAATATTACTAATATAATGTTTCTTCAGGGATGAGATATGGTAGTTTATATGATTATAAGGAATATCGTAATAATGCAGGATATTGGGTGTTTAGTAGGACATTAACTCTTCTTGGTAGTTTTTGTTATGATTATAGCACTGGTAAAGTTATATCTGTAAGTGCTCATGTTCTATCTTCTGCGAGTATGTTTGTTAGTGCAAGGCCTTCTAATTGCTCGTATGGTACTGTAAGCTCCTGTGTTGTATAGACACGTGGAAGTGCTTTTTATGAGGTTTATATTGGTATTTGGGGAGTATAATTATTTTTGAGTATTGGAGTATGTTAATTATATTTCATGTTTTTTTCTTTTTTGCAGATAAATTTAAAGATATGTATATTTAATTTCGAAACTTATAATTTAAGGAGGAGATTTAATGAGAATTATAAAGAGATCCCCATTGACTTTTTGAGTAATTTTATTTGTTTTTTATCTTAGAATTCTCTTTATTTTATTATTTTTAAGGTTTTAAAGGAAATGAAAGAAAGGAGTCAAAAAAAGATCAGTAGGGTCTAATTTTAGAGATGACAAATTCTTTTATTTTATTTAATAAACCCTGGAATATATTTTCTTAATATTTTCTTTTCGAAAAAATAAAAATAAAAGATATAGGCGAATATGTTACTTAACAATTAATCTTATTTTTGATAAATAGTAAAGTTTCCTATATTATCTATTACAATAATTAAATATTCTACATCTGGAATTTTTACATTATATTCTTCCTCATTAAAACCGTATCCTCCTATAGGTTCTATAAAATATTTTCTTGCAAGTTCCATCTCTTTGTAGTCCCAATCTGAGTCCTTCTTATAAAAAACTAAAACTCTGTTTATTCCACTTTGATTGTCTTTTGCTAAAACTTTAATTTCAATATTTCCATTTTGTTTTATTTCTTCTACTTTTAAAATTTCTGGCTTTTCTTTGTCCTCAAATTTTATTAATATGCGATTTGCTCTGTCATAATTAAATATTGTATATATTTTCCCATATGCAATACATAATTTTGGCATGTATGTTTCCTCACATTTAAACTTATATTCATCAATTTTGTGTATTCCATTCCATAAGAAGTAAATTTTAGAATAATCTTTTCCCACTACTGGCAATAAAACCATCTTTCTTGAGATAACTGGGGCTCCTGCATTCTCATTTTCTTCTAACTTAAATTCCCCAATAATATTTCCATTAAAGTCAATAACATAAAGATTTAATGGTCTCTCTCCTAAGGTTCTGGGGGTATAGATATAATCTCCACAAGCCAAATAAGAATTACTATTAACATCTCCTCCTAAACCTAAAAATTTTTTCAATAATAATTTTCCTTCAGATGATAAAATTAATAGATTTCCCGAGGAGTCAATAAGGATTAATTTACCGTTCTTAAAAATAGGGGTGCTTAACATATTTTCATGTTTATAAACCCAAATTTTTTTGCCAGTTTCTACATCAAAGGCATGTATTTCTGTTTTTGGCTCTGAAACTGCATAAACAATCCCATCGCCATAGGCAAGTCCTCTTACTATTCCACCTATTTTATCTTTCCATAGCAATTTTCCATTATTATTGAAACAAAAAACGTATCCATCCGGACTTGAAGAACCTAATAATATTTTTTCATTTACTACAAGAAGGTTTGAAGATACGGATAGATCTGATGTTGTTTTATCTTCTGCCTCTAAAGGAACCTTCCAAATAATTTTCCCTGTATTTTTATCAAAGGCAATAAGGAAACCACTCTTTTCACCAGATGGAGTGGATGAAGTTCCGACATAAAGATGATTACCTAATCCATAAGCTGTTACAAATCTAAAAAGACCTAAGGCTTTCCATTTTGGCCCTAAGTTGGTTCTATCATCGTATACCTCTACTCCCCATATCACTTCTCCTGTGTAATCGTTTATTGCATAAACCTTTCCGCCACTATCTGCCAAAAATATTTTTTCTCCTTCAACAAGAGGTGTAAAAGATCCAAACGTTTTTAACTCAAGAGATTTTACGGCAATTCTTGGTAATTCAGAAGGGGTTGATAAAGTAGCCCCTTCATCGGATTTTGTTAATTTCCAAGAGTAGTTTATTGTGGTACTAATGTCCTTAAGAATTTTTTGTAAGTAAGTATTAATTTTATTTTCTTCTAAGATTTCCAATAATGGCTCTTTTTTCTGAGAAATTTCCGTTTTTGCACATCCAGATATTATTAGTATAGATAATATAATAACTGTAACGATTAATTTTTTAGCCATGTTAATTTACCCCCATTTTGTTTTTTTATAAAAGTTTATTAAATCTCTTAATAATCTTCAAACATGAATTTTAAAGAATTTAAGGAAAAATTTTCTGTAGTTGGAAATGAAATTTAATACATCAGCTAATTTTCTTATGATTAAAATTTTTAAAAATTAATTAATATATTGAGAAAACTTGGAATTTTTGTGTCAATATAAATAAGATAAATAAGAAAAAATTTTAAGATTTTAATGTTTTTTATTTATAAGTCTGATATACTCTTTAAGAATAGGTTTGAAGATAATTTTTCAAGAAAAAAGGAGGGAAAAGTGAATGTTTGATATGCTAAGGGGGATTATTTCAAAAGTTTCAGCAGATTATGTGGATATAAGATATGAGAAGGTGTGGGAAACAAAGATTGTTATGAATAAGAGGGAGATATATCAACTCGGAGAAAATTCTGGTGATGGGTATGTAGTAAGAGTATTGAAAGATGGAGGATTTTCCTCTATTGCTTTTACAAAGTTGGAAGATGCTGAAAAGGCTTTAAAAATTGCCTTAGAGAATGCTATTTTAATTTCAAAGAATTCAAAGAAAAAAGTTAAATTGGCAGAGGTTGAAGTAGTCAAAGATATTTTTATTCCACCTCTTGATGAAGATCCAAGAAAGATATCTATAGATGAAAAATTAGAACTTTTAAAGCACTATAATGAAATTCCTTTGAAGTTTGATAATATAACTACAAATCTTCATTATTGGGAGGTAATAAGGGAGAAATATTTTGTTAGTTCTGAAGGAACAGAGATAAGAGAAGATCTTATTACATGTGAAATAAGAGGTTCCTTGATAAGTTTTGAAGGGTCTCTTGTACAGAATGTAAGGGTAGGAATAGGTGGAAGTACAGGATTTCATAAACTAAGAAATAGGGAGGATGTTTTTGAGAAGAAAACAAAGATTGTACTTGATCTTTTAAAGGCCGAGCCTGTAAAAGCAGGTGTATACAATGTGATTCTTAATCCTGATATGGCAGGGGTTTTTACTCACGAAGCTTTTGGGCATTTTTCAGAAGCAGATCTTATAGAGGATAATCCATCTATGAGAGAAAAAATGAAGATTGGAGCTAAGCTTGGAAATGAGATCTTAACCATAATTGATGATCCTACCATGCCTGGACAATTAGGTTTTTATAAATATGATGATGAGGGGGTAAGGGCAAGGAGGACATATCTTTTGAAAGATGGTATTCTTTCAGGAAGACTTCATTCAAGAAGGACCTCTGCTGAATTTGGTGAACCTGTAACAGGACATTGTGTAGCAGAAGATTATAGATATGCTCCTATAGTAAGGATGGGAAATATATTTATAGAGCCTAAAGATATGACCTTTGAAGAGCTACTGGAAAAGTTAGGAGATGGTCTTTATATTCTGGATGCAAAGGGTGGCCAAACTTCTGGAGAAAACTTTACTTTTGGAGCTCAATATGGCTTTGAAGTAAAAAATGGAAAGATAGGGAAGATGATAAGAGATATTAATATTTCAGGTAATCTATATCAAACCTTAAAGGACATTGTGGGAGTGGGTAATGATTTTGAGCTTGGAGAAGTTGGAGGATGTGGAAAAGGCCAATTAAATATAAGATCTTGTCATGGTGGTCCCCATATTCTTGTTAATAATGTGGTCATAGGAGGTGTATAAAATGTTAGATAGATTGATGGATATGACTAAAAAATATACAGATGAGGTGGAAATATATTATATAGATTATTCTGTTTCAAATATATCTTTTGAAAATGGTAGTTTAAAAGATATAGAAAGTAGTATGCAATCAGGAATATCTCTTAGAATTATAAAAGATGGAAAATTGGGTTTTTCTTATACAAAAAATCTCATAGATCCAGAACTCCTTATACAAAATGCAATCCACTCTTTAAAGGGAGATGTAAAAGTAGAGTTCCATTTTCCAGAAAGAAAAGGTATTAAAAGTTTGAATACTTATGATCCAGAGATAGAAAACCTTACAAATACTCAGATGGTGGAGGAAGGAAAAAGAATTTCTGAGATATTATCTCATAAAACTGGTACTCAGATAAATGTAGGTCTTCATAAAGCAGTTACAAATTTAAGGATATTGAATAGCAAAGGAGTAGATTATTCTGTTAAGACTTCTGTATATTATTGTCATGCAGAAGCTATGTATCCAGGCTCCTACTCTGCTATAGTTAGGTTAGTTGTAGATAAAAAGTTTAGAGAATTTTCTCAAGAAGACATTGATTATATTGCCTTTTTATACAATAGTTCTAAAAAAGAGGTAAGACCCAAGGGTGGAAAAATGAAGGTATTATTCTTACCAAGTACCATGTATGTGCTAATGTGGAGACTAATTTTTGCTACTAATGGTAAGAATGTCTATGAAAAAACTACGCCTTTATTAGGAAAAATTGGAGAGCAAATCTTTGATACTTCAATAACCATATATGATGATCCTTTGAATGATCTTTTACCAAATGCAAGAAGCTTTGATGATGAAGGAGTTGAATGTAAAGTATTGCCTATTGTTGAAAATGGAATTCTGAGAAACTTCTATTATGATCTTTATTATGCTGGAAAGATGAATACAAATTCTACAGGACATGGTTATAGAGCAGGAGACTGGGGACAAGAAAGTATAAGAGTAAGGCCATCTCCTTCTTTAGAGCATCTCTATATGCAAACAGGAGATAAAAACTTCTACGATCTTATAAGATTAATAGATAAAGGCATTATAGTGGCAGGAGCTTTAGGTGCCCATAGCGGAAATATCCCTAATGGAGATTTCTCTATCGGACTTTCTCCTGGATTATATGTAGAAAATGGAGAGATTGTAGGACATGTGAAAGATTCTATGGTAGCTGGAAATATTTATGAGGTTATGAAAAATGTGGTAGGTATAGAAAACAGGGCATATGTATACAGCATGGGAGTTTTTCCATCAGTTCTCTTTGATAATGTAAGTGTGGCGATAAAATAGTAATTTTAATGGGGGTATTTTATGATTTACTTAGCAAATCCAAGTAGATATGAGAATATGATTTATAGAAGGTGCGGAAAGAGTGGTTTAAAATTACCTGTGATATCTTTGGGTTTCTGGCATAATTTTGGTTATAATGATTCTTTTGAAAATATGAGAGAGATGGTAAAGAAGGCTTTTGATCTTGGTATTACCCATTTTGATCTTGCTAATAACTATGGGCCACCTCCTGGATCTGCAGAAGAAAATTTTGGAAGAATTTTAAAAATTGATCTAAAAGGTTATAGAGATGAAGTTGTGATTTCCACAAAGGCTGGATATAAGATGTGGGATGGACCATATGGAGATTGGGGAAGTAAAAAGTATCTTATAGCAAGTCTTGATCAAAGTTTAAAGAGAATGAATTTAGATTACATAGACATTTTTTATCATCACAGACCAGATCCAGAGACACCTATAGAAGAGACTATGGAGGCTCTTTATCAAATTGTAAGACAGGGCAAAGCTCTTTATGTAGGCATATCAAATTATGGACCTGAAGAAACAAAATTAGCTTATGAAACCCTTTCAAAAATGGGAGTAAAGATAATTGTGAATCAGATTTTGTATAACATGTTCTTTAGATATCCAGAGGAAAAATTGTTTCCTGTAATGGAAGACCTGGGAATAGGGGCTACTATTTTTTCTCCATTGGCACAAGGACTTCTTACTGAAAAATACTTATGGGGTATTCCTGATGACTCGAGGGTTAAAAAATCAGGTGTGTTTTTAAAAGAAAGTGATATTACTCCTGAAAGGATTGAAAAGGTTAAAAAACTTTCAGAGATATCCAAAGAAAGAGGACAAAGTGTTGCTCAACTTGCCTTAGCATGGGTGCTAAGAAAAAAGGTAGTAACTTCTGTTATCATAGGTGCAAGTAAACCGTCTCAGATAGAAGAAAATGTTAATAGTATAAAGAATTTAGATTTTTCTGATGATGAATTAAGAAAGATAGATGAAATATTAAAGGGATAAAAGGGGGAGGAAATATATTTCCCTCCCCCTTTTACTTTTAATTTTCTTCTAATTCTACGTTATCCAGATAAATTGTAGTTGCAATACTTTTTTCACTTATTTTGCCCATATCAAAAACTATTATGTGGGCGTCTTTTTTGGGGGTAAATTCCCATTCAAACTTTTGCATCTCAGTGGTAAGGTCAAAAACTTTTTGTTCTACTATTTCCCATGTTTGATCTTGAATAGCTCTTATCTGTAGATCTCTCGGATTATCGGCCTTTGCTTCAAAAGTAATTTTATACTTCTTATTAGCAGAGAGTGGTACATGACTTCCAAATTGTATATGCCAGAAAGCATCGCCGGGATTCTTGATCTTTACATAAAATACTCCATTTTTAGCACCATATTCTTCTACTTCTGCTGTTCCTTGTACCACAATATACCAATTAGATGGTGTAGAAAACGTGATAGATTCATCAAAGATGCCTAATTTTGTTACATTCACAACTTTTGCTGTACCTTCTGGGGTCTTTACTTCAGTAACTGCTTGTTCAGTCTCTTTTGATGTTGTCGGGGCACCTGCACATCCAGCAACAAATAAAGTAAAAGCTAAAATTAGTAATAGCACATAAAACTTTTTCATAGTATAAACCCCCTTTTATAAAATGTAAAAGGTTACAAAGGAGTTTAAAAAAAATAAAAATTTTCTCTTTTCTTTTACACCTCCCTTTCCTCTTAAGCTTTTAATTTGTACATAGTATAATACTTTTCTCCTTTCTTATCAAGTTATTGATTAATTGTGTTATTTATAAAATTTAAAGTGTAACTAATAACAATTAAAAACCCTTAATATTTTTTTAATTTGACATAGATTTTCGAGGTTAATAAAATATATTGTGAAAAAAATAACGTTAAAAAATGAACAATATAGGAGTAGAATATGGATAAGCTTATCTTAACACAAGAGATCAATTGTCAATATTGTTATAAATGTCTCAGGAATTGTCCTGTAAAAGCCATAAGGTTTAATAAAGGTAAATCATCAGTTATAGATGATGATTGTGTATACTGTGGTACATGTATTGAGATATGTCCACAACATGCCAGGATCTATAGAACTGATGTAGAAGATTTAGAAAAATATATTGATAAACCTTTTCTTATATCCATAGCTCCATCATTCTTTGCCCATTTTGATCAACCTTTTAAAGTTATTACCTTTTTAAGGAAATTAGGAGCAACATATATACAAGAGACTTCCTTAGGTGCGGATATGGTTTCCTTTTACTATAAAAAATATGTCAATTTAAGAAAAGGTAAAACTTCTATAAGTACAGCCTGTCCTGTAGTATACGAATTAGCAGAGAAATATTATCCTGAGGTTATACCTTATCTTTTACCCTTCTTATCTCCCATGAATGTACATGCTCTATATATGAAAAAGTATTTTGGCGATTTTCCTGTGATATATTTAGGGCCTTGTATAGCAAAAAAGAAAGATGGGGAAAATTATGTGGATCTTATATTAACCTTTGAAGAATTAGATATTTTTATTAAGAAAAATAATATTGATATAGATTCTCTTGAAGAATCTTTCCCTAATGCTCCATTCCCTGAAAGAGCCCGAATATATCCAATAAGTGGGGGTATTAATTCAACTCTTGATGGTAATTGGGAGAATCATTTAGTGGTTGAGGGAGTAGATAACATTATTAGGCTTTTTGAGAAGATTAATAATTATGGAGAAGGATTTTTTGTGGAGGCATCAGCCTGTTTTGGTGGGTGTATTAATGGACCTGCTATTAGGAAAGATCTAACTCTTTTGGAAAAGAGAAGAAGGATCATATCTTATACTGAAAGGATGAAAAGTTTAGAAGGAGAGGTAATTAATTGGGAAGATATAGACTTAAATATAAGAAAGAGATTTGAACCCCAAAAGAAAGTTATAGATATTCCTGAGGAAAAGATAAAGGCAGTTTTAAGAGAGATGGGGAAGGATAATCCTAAGAAGGAACTCAATTGTGGGGCTTGTGGATATGCTACATGTAGGGATAAGGCTATAGCAGTTATTTTGGGGAAAGCTGAAAAGGAGATGTGTATTACCTATCTTTTAGATAAAGTAAGCTCTGTAAGTAATGCTATTATAGAAAATTTTCCGAGTATTGTAATTATATATAAAGATAACACTTTACTTTATCTAAATCCATTTGGGGAGAAATTCTTTGAGGATAAATTACCTCTTTTAGATTACGTCCTTGAGGAGATCGAATCGGGTAAAAATCCATTAGAAATATTAATTGATGATAAGAGATATGTTTTCTTTATAAAAACTTTTATACTTCCTGATCAGTCAGGAAAGGTATCTTTACTTATTGATATTACAGGTGAAAAGGAAAAGGAAGAAGAATTAAACCTCCTTAAAAAGGAAAGTATGGAGAAGATCGAAGAAGTAATTAACAGACAAATGCTTCTTGCTCAAGAAATTGCTAGTCTTCTTGGTGAATCTATAGCAGAGACTAAAAGTTATTTTGCTAAATTTAAGGAGTTTTTGAAAAAAGAAAATGCTGACCTGTGATATTTCTTATGCCTTTAAAAATAAAGAAGGAGAAGAGGTTTGTGGAGACACTATAAAAATAAAAAAAGGTGAAGATAGGGTTGCTGTTACCGTTTCTGATGGTCTCGGTAGTGGAATAAAAGCAAGTATTCTTTCCACATTAACTGCATCAATGGCAACAACTATGCTTTTTAATGATATGGGATTGGATGATGTTGTGAGAAGTATTTTAGCAACACTTCCAAAATGTAAAGTGAGAGGAATAAGCTATGCCAATTTTTGCAGTACATTGTATAGAGCTGATACTAATCAACTCTATATAGCTGAATATGAATTCCCTGTAGTACTTTTTGTTAGAAATGGTATTTTCTTTGAGCTTTCTAAAAAGAAGGTTTTGATAGAAGGAAGAGAAATATTTGAAAGCACCCTTCATCCGCAAGAGGGAGATGTCCTATTTATTATGACAGACGGTATTTCTCAGGCTGGATTAGGTACTAAATTATATCCTTTGGGTTTTGGAATTGATAATATAAAGCGAGAAATCTTAAATCTGATGCATTATAGATTGTCTTCTAAAGAGATAGTTTATCACCTTATAGATAAAGCAAAGAGATTAGATAAGGGAATCAAGGGAGATGATGCTTTAGCGGCAGCCTTATATTTTAGAGTATTCAGTAAAGTAAATATCATGGTAGGTCCTCCATCTGATCCTAATCGTGATAAAGAAGTAGTAGAAAGATTTTTAAGTTTACAAGGAAATAAGATTATATGTGGGGGTTCTACTGCTCAAGTGGTTAGCAAAATTACTGGTAAGGAGGTGAAATTGGATTTAAAAACTATATCTGAGAATTCTCCTCCTATAGGTTATATGGAAGGAATTAATCTTGTTACAGAGGGTATTATTACTTTAACGCAAGTTTTCAGATATCTATCGGGGCAGATTAGAGATGTGGGCTATGGTGCCAGTTTAATTATAGATTTATTGGAAAAGGCTGATAGCGTACATTTTTTAGTGGGAGGAGCTATAAATCCTGCTTATCAAAATCCTTTATTTAGTTATGACTTATCATTAAAAGTTAGAGTTGTTCAAGATATAGCAGAAATTTTGCAAAGTAAAGGAAAGATTGTAAGTATTGAATACTACTAATTAGGAGGGTTTTTATGAAACTAAAAAGAAATTTTGCAAAAGTAGAGGAGATTCTTAAAAAGCATGAGTATCGCAAAGACAATCTTATAAAAATTCTTTTGGATGTACAAAAAGAATATAGATATATACCAGAAGATGTGGTCAATTATATTGGTGTAGCCCTTGATATACCACCTGCAAAAATATATGGTGTTGCTACTTTTTATTCTCAGTTCTCCTTAAAACCAAAAGGTAAATATACCATCTTGGTGTGTGATGGTACGGCATGTCATATGGCAGGTTCCACATCGTTGATAGAAGCAATAAAGGAAGAGACAGGTATTGGACCTGGAGAGGTTACAGAAGATCTTTTGTTTAGTCTTGATCAGGTAGGATGCTTAGGAGCTTGTGCTCTTGCTCCTGCTATGGTTATTAATGAAGAAGTTTTCGGAAATCTTACTCATGAAAAGGTTAAAGAGATAATAAGAAATTTGAAAGAAAGGGAGAGGGAAAATGCTTAGGACAATTGATGAGGCTTTAAATTATATTGAACAGCAAAAAATAGAAAGAAAGAAAAGATTAGAAAGTCTCAATGTATTTGTATGTGTAGGTACAGGTTGTGCAGCAAAAGGAGCTTTAAAAATTTTTTCTGCATTAAAAGAACTTTTTGAAAAGAACAATATTAATGCCAAACTCCAAAAATTGGAGGGGGATGAATCTTATGTTAAAAGAACAGGATGCTGTGGGAGATGTTCTGATGGACCTTGGGTAATTGTAATGCCTTATGGATATTTCTATTCAAAAGTAACACCAGAAGATGTAAAAGAAATATTTGAGGAAACTATATTAAAGGGTAGGACAGTTGAAAGACTCCTTTTTACTGATCCTGCTACTTCTGAAAAGGTATTTAGTCTTGAGGATGCAAAATTTTTCAAGGCCCAATCCTTCTATATTATGGAAGAAATAGGAAAGTGTGAATGCGATAACATAAATGACTATATGGGTAGAGGAGGGTATCTTTCTTTCTTAAAAGTATTAAAAGAAGAAAGTCCAGATAAAGTAGTGCAGATGATAAAGGATTCTGGTCTTCGTGGAAGAGGAGGAGCAGGTTTTCCTACGGGAGTTAAATGGGAAATAACAAAAAATAGTAAGGGAGATAAAAAATTTGTGGTGTGTAATGGAGATGAGGGAGATCCAGGTGCATTCATGAATAGAACTCTACTTGAAAGAGATCCTCATGCGGTATTAGAAGGAATGCTTATTGCAGCATACACTATAGGGGCTCAAAAAGGTTATGCTTATATTAGGGCTGAATATCCAGTAGCGGTTTCTATGTTTAGAAAGGCAATAGAGGATGCTAAAAAATTGGGGTTAATTGGAGATAATATTCTTGGTACAGGTTTTTCTTTTGATATAGAGATAAAAGAAGGGGCTGGAGCTTTTGTATGTGGAGAAGAAACAGCTCTATTAGCCTCTATTGAAGGGAAAAGAGGAGTGCCAAGACCAAGGCCTCCGTATCCTGCTCAAACTGGGCTTTGGGGATATCCTACTCTTATTAACAATGTAGAAACTTACGCCAATGTTCCAAAGATTATAAGAGATGGGGTAGAAAATTATAGAAAAAGAGGAGTGCCTAATTCTCCTGGGACTAAAATGTTCTCTGTAACTGGACCTGTGAAACTTACTGGTATTATTGAGGTGGAATTTGGCACTACATTAAGACAGATTCTTTTTGATATATGTGGGGGATTGTCTGAGGGTGAAGAGTTTAAGGCAGTACAAATAGGAGGGCCATCTGGAGCTTGCCTATCAGATGCTTATTTAGACCTTCCTTTAGATTATGACTCTTTAAAATCTGCTGGTGCTATGGTAGGTTCTGGTGGTATTGTAGTACTTTCTAAAAAGACATGTATGGTAGAAGTAGCAAGATTTTTCCTTGATTTTACAAAGAGAGAATCTTGTGGAAAATGTATTCCGTGTAGAGAAGGATTGATGCAATCATATAGAATACTTGAAAGGTTTACCCAAGGAAAGGGTACATGGCAAGATTTGGAAAATTTAGAATTTCTTGCTAATCTTATAAAGACAGCCTCTGCATGTGGGCTTGGACAAACTGCTCCAAACCCTATCCTAAGTACTTTAAGATTATTTAGAAATGAATATGTTTCTCACATTGAAGGAATATGTCTTAGTGGAATGTGTACTGCCCTTAAGAAATATGTTATTAATCCGGAGCTATGTAAGGGTTGTGGACTTTGTGCTAGATCTTGTCCTCAGGGGGCTATTTCTGGAGAGAGAGGGAGGCCTTATTCAATTGATCAAGATAAATGTGTAAAGTGTGGACTTTGTTTTGAAAAATGTAAATTTAAAGCTATAGAGATCAGATAAAGGAGGCAGATAATTATGAAGATATATGTGGATGGAAGGGAAGTAATAATAGGAGATAATGAGAGAAACCTTCTTGAAGCTCTAAAGAAGGTGGGCATTGAGATACCTAATCTATGTTATTTATCAGAAGCATCTATTTATGGGGCCTGCAGACTTTGCTTAGTGGAGGTAAATGGGAAGAATATTGTCACATCTTGTAACTTAAAGCCAGAAGAAGGAATGATAATAAGAACTAATACTCCCGAAATATATGAGGTAAGAAAAGGTATATTAGAACTTCTTTTGGCATCCCATAATAGAGATTGTACCACATGTGAAAGAAATGGAAGCTGTAAACTCCAAGAGTATGCAGAAGCCTTTGGTATAAGAGAAATAAGGTTTGATAATGTAAGAAAAGATGGTGGTGTAGATAAGCTCTCTCCTGTAGTAAGGGATAATACAAAATGTATACTTTGTGGAGACTGTGTTAGAGTTTGTGAAGAACTTCAAGGGGTTGCCGCCATAGATATTGCGGGAAGGGGTTTTGTATCAAAAGTTACACCAGCCTTTGAACATAGTTTGGCAGATGTTGAATGTGTTTATTGTGGTCAATGTGTCGCATATTGTCCTACAGGAGCTCTTTATGTAAGGAACGACATAGATAAGGTTTATAATGCATTAAAGAATAAGAAGAAAGTTGTAATTGGTATGATGGCACCTGCTGTTAGGACAGCTATTCAGGAAGAATTTGGAATGGAAAAAGATCTCTTTGTAGCAGGAAGGGTAAGTTCATTTTTAAAGATGTTAGGTTTTGTAAAGGTTTTTGAAGTACCTTTTGGGGCTGATCTTGTAGCCTATGAAGAGGCACACGAATTCTTAGATAGATTAGAGAAGGGAGAAAGACTTCCTCAGCTTACATCTTGCTGTCCTGCATGGGCAAAATATGTGGAAGAGTTTTTTCCAGCCTATATAGATAACTTATCAACAGTTAAATCCCCACAACAAGCCTTGGGTACTGTTATAAAAGAGATATACTCTAAGGAGATCGGGGTACCCAAAGAAGATATATTTTTAGTATCCATCATGCCATGTACAGCTAAGAAGTATGAAGCAGAAAGACCGGAACATAATGGAATAGTGGATGTGGTTTTAACAACTAAGGAACTTATACAGATGATAAAAGCAAGTGGTATAAAATTATCGAATTTTAATCCTGAAGCCTTTGATAAGCCCTTTAATTTATATTCTCAGGGAGGACTTGATTTTGGCAAAACAGGAGGAGTATTAGGTACTGTACTCTCTGTAATAAATGATAAGGTTAAGATTAAGGAATTCAAAGAGGAAGAAATAGAAAAGGGGATAAGACTTTTCAATATAACTCTTGGAGATGGTAAGGAAGTAAAGGCTATGGCAGTATTTAACTTAGGTAATGCTAAAAAGGTTATGAAAGATATAAAGGATGGAATTTTACAAGTAGATATTATAGAGGTTATGGCTTGTGGTTATGGATGTATAGGTGGAGGTGGACAACCTTATCCTAATGATACTATAGTAAGAAAAAATAGAGCTAAGATTCTAAAGGATATGGTAAGTGTAAATCCAATAAAAACTCCTCAAGAAAATCCATACCTTATGGATCTATATAATAAATACTTAAAGCATCCTTTAAGCCACGAAACTCATCGTCTATTACATACCACTTATTCGCCTAAACGAAGAGTTCCTGAAGAAGATATTGAAATCTTAACTCTTCCTTTGCCTGACGAAGAAAAAATAAAGGTTAGGGTTTGTCTTGGGACTTCTTGTTATATGAAAGGGTCATATAAAATTCTTTCTGATCTTATAGAAATGGTAAGAAAAGAAGATTGGGCAAAAAATGTTGAAGTTGTGGGTACTTTCTGTACAGAAAATTGTGACAAATCTCCCAATGTTATGATAAATGATATACTTATTAGTGAGGCTAATACTGATAAGATAAAGGAGATGTTAAAAAGGTATGTTAAAGGAGAATAAAGAATTCATAATGTTTCCAAAAGCTACTTTAGAGAGGCTTAAATTATATCATAGACTTCTTTCTGAGGAGAAAAAAGAATATATTTCTTCTGAAGAGATAGGAGAAAGACTTGGCATTCTTCCAGAGCAAGTAAGAAAAGATTTATCATATCTTGAGTACAAAGGGAAGCCTAAGGTAGGTTATAATGTAAAGGATCTGCTGGAGGAATTAAATCGGTTATTTGGTATTGGAAAATCAACTAAGGTTATAATCGTTGGAGCGGGAAATTTAGGTACTGCTATTACAAACTATCCCGGATTTGCTAACTATAATATTGAAATTGTTGGTATCTTTGATAATGATCCCAATAAAATTGGAAAGAGAATTGGAGATTTAGTAGTTCTTCCTATGGATTATTTAGAAAGAGTCATAAAAAAGTTTAATGTAGAGATAGGTGTAATGTGTGTACCTAAAGAATCTGCTCAAGAGGTAGCCAATATTTTGGTAGAGAATGGAATAAAGGCTATCTGGAATTTTGCACCCACTTTTATAAAGGTACCTGAGGATGTAATTGTGAGAAATGAGGATATAACCTCTGGACTTTTATCTTTAAAACACATGTTAGAAGTTAAAGAGCGAAAAATCAAAAAAGATTAAATATTTTATCTGCGATCTCTTTATCTTCTCTATCCTCCTGGTGGCTAACCATCAGGAGGGTCGTTTTTTTATTATTATCTAAATGATATTTAAGAAAGGCTTTAGCTTTTTCTTTCAGATTTATATCCAGAGATTTGAAGGGTTCATCAAGGAGTAATAAATTATGGGGAATAGTAAAAGTCCTTACAAAAGAAAATATCTGCAGATAACCCCCGCTAAGCTGTTGCGGAAATAGATTCAGGTAATTTTTCAATTTAAAATAATCTATAAGTTCTTTTAATTTTACTGGATCTTTACAAGTTAAATTAAGGTTTTCTTCCATATTTAACCAGGGCAAAAAGATAGGATTTTGAAACATAGAGGATATTTTAATGCCTGGTCCTATTTCTACAATACCTTCATCAGGCTTTATTAGGCCTGCAATAATTTTAAGAAGAGTGGTTTTACCACAGCCATTTGGGCCTTTGATTACAATTTTTTCTCCTTCTTCTACTTTCAAAAATATTCCATTTAATACTTTTTTGTCATCAAAGCTTTTTTTCAGGTTTATAATATTAATTGCAGTCACGATTTAAGATCCTCCTTTAAGATATTCATTTTTCTAAATATGTATTCTAAGAGTTTACTTATAATAAAGAGATATATAGATATGGCATAGATATATTCAGTATTGAGAAAGGTTTTTGCATAGCTTAAGAGAAAGCCTATTCCATTATTAGTAGCAAAAAATTCAGACATGGCTGATATTTTGAAGGATGAAATGGTTGAATTTGCTAATACTGGAAGTATAAATGGTTTAATATAAGGAATTAGGAATTTGGTAATATAATCCTTTTTAGAGATGGGATATATTTTGAAAAGTTCTATATATTCAGTAGGGACATTTTTAATAGCATGATAGACAGAAAGATAAAGATTAGGAAATAGCATAATAAAGGTAGTAAAAATGACAGTTCTGCTTCCAAAACCAAACCATAGTAAGGCTAAGGTAATCCATATAATTAAAGGATTACTCTGAAAAATATCTATTATATTCCTTATTCCCACATAGAATTTTTTATTTTTTATGTTTCCTAATATAAATCCTATAAAGAAGGCTAAAAAGAGGCCTACTAATGATCTAATAATAGTTAAACTGAGGTGGTATAAAAATTCTGTGTCACTAAGTAAAGAAATAGTCTTTAAGATTACCTTATGGGGATAAGGGAATATGGCAGGGGAATTCACCCTTAACCCCATAAGGTACCAAAATATAAAAAATATAATCCAAAATATTATTTTAAATCTTAAAGAATTCTTCATTAGGCAATTTATTATCTATTACTTGAGGTGTTTTTTCCAAAATAAAGTTTAAAAATGTTAATAAGTCTTTTTTAGCTGAGTTTCCTTGATATCTAAAGGAATGTCTCTTAAAGGATAAGTTTATTATATTTTTATCTATCTTCAATATACTGGATGCTTTTTCTATAAAAGGATCTGGATTATCATGAAGTTTCTTGAAATTATCCCTAAAAATTCTATCTATTTTTATTACTAAATCTTTCCTTATTTTCTCATTAATACCTATAGATGTTATAGGAAGATGGGCTTTATTAAAATCTCTATATACTCTTTGGATATCAAGGATTATAGATCCTCCTTCAGAAAGGCACATGGAAACATAGGGTTCTGGAAGTAGGGCATAATTTATCTTTTTAGCTATAAAAAGTGTGGTTATTTCTTGAGGTGTAGAATAGTAGATATGGACTTTGTCTTTTAAATTCTTTTCCTGTAGATAAATAGAAAATATAATATCTTGGGTTGATCCTTTTTGAGCGATATATATATTTTCTCCTACAAAATCTTTCTTATTTTTATTAGTAACAAGATAAAAAGAAGCCCAGTTAAATGTGGCTAAATGTCTTGCTTTAATAATTCCTTTATTTTGAAGATTTACAAGGGTTACAAAAGGAGAAATCAATATATCAAAATTCCCATCTTTAACTTTTATTGCCAGTTCATCAATTGTTCTCCAAATAATAAAGTTAAATTTTATATCTACTTGATTGTTGCTTGACATTAAAGGAGCAAAGGGAATTATAGATGGTCCAAAAGGTATTAAAACATTTATCTCTTGAATTTGGGAAAAGGTGTTTGCTGAAAGAATAAAGAGAAGAATGGTTAATGTGAAGATTAGTTTAGATATATTTTTCAAGCTATCACCTCCACAAATTGTTATTTTTTTCACGAATTATTATATCCAAGAAATATTTAAGAAATATTAAAAATTATTAATCGTGATCTTTTTAAATTCTCTATTTTTGATGTATAATTACATCTGTTTATGGATAGTGGTTTAAAGAAAAAGTTTAAAAATTTAATATTTAGACAAAACGTCACTCAGGCAGCAATCTTGATTACAATCCTTGCAACTATTACTAGGATAATAGGCTTTTTAAGGGAAATGATGATTGCTGCCTTTTTTGGAGCAAAAAAATTTACTGATAGTTTTATAGTGGCACAAGCTATACCTGGAGTTCTTGCGGGACTTATTTCAGGAGCATTATCAGCAGTATTTATACCTCTTTATGCTGAATGGAGAGAAAAGAAAGGAAAAGAAGAAGCAGAAAGGTTTACTTCTATTCTTCTTACTGACATATTGATAATCCTTATTGGTACTACACTTCTTGCGTACTTCTTAGCTCCCTTTATAGTTAATATTTTGGCTCCAGGATTTAATCAAGAAACAAGAAATCTTACTTTAAGTTTTACCTATATTATGCTTCCTTCTATCATATTTTGGGGCACTTATGGTTTAATTACTGGACTTTATAATTCTCAAAAAAGTTTTTTTATTCCAAATCTTGCAGGACTACTTGGAAGTGTTATTTTCATTATATCTATATTTTTATTTCATAAAATATTTGGGGCTTACATACTTCCATGGGGCTATCTTGCTAATGTATTTGTCCAATATATTCTTCTTATTCCAGCTCTTAAAAGAATTGGGGTAAATTTAAGATGGGAGTTTAATCTAAAATATGAGGGTCTAAAAAAAGCGCTTATCCTTATAGGGCCTATATTCTTGGGACAAAGTGTAGGAATCTTAAATATGGCAGTGGATAGAATTTTTGGATCTTATCTCTCTGAAGGTAGTATATCAGCCTTGAATTATGCAAGTAGAATTTATCAACTTCCTATGAATTTATTTGTAAATGCCCTCGCTACAGCCATATATACTGACCTTGCTTTTAGTGCTCAAAATGATAATTTAGAAAAATTCAAACTATCTATAGAAAAAATCATAAGAGCACTGTTATTTTTTATTATTCCAGCCACTTTTGGACTCATATTTCTTTCAACCCCTATAGTCCAGCTTGCTTTTCAAAGAGGAGCTTTTGATGCTATTGCTACCCAAAGGACATCAGAATCATTAACCTTCTATTCTATTGGATTAGTATTTATGAGTATTAATTTAATTATGGTGAGAGGATTTTATGCCCTTCATGATACAAAAACACCTACTATTAACTCTATTTTAGCTCTCCTTTCAAATATAGCATTAAACACTATATTTATTAAACCTCTTGCCCATAGAGGTCTTGCTCTTGCTACTTCTTTAGCTTCTTTTATTTCTTTTGTACTGCTTTACAGATCCTTTAGATTAAAAATAGGAGAAGTTCTTTCAAAAGAGACCAAAAGAGATATTATAAAATTTATGATTTCTGGAGCTCTTATAGGTATGCTTGCGTTTTTTATCTATAAATTTTTAGATTGTGTTTTACCATCAAAACAAATCTATCTTGCTTTTAATTTATTTTCTGCTATAGGTATTGTTGTGATGTTATATCTATATTTAGGAAAAAGATGGAAAATTGATGAGGCAAGAAAAATTTGGAGTCTAATTGATAAAGGTTTAAAATTAGTATCAGGAATTTTGGGAATTAAATAATCTCCCTCTTTAAAAAATCTTTGAACTCTTCCAATAAATTCTTAAGAGTATTTAAACCCATGTTTAATGTACTTCCCTTATATTTGAAAATGAAAAAATTTTAAAAAGGGGGTAAGTTAATGTTTAAGAAAAAAAGTATAACAGTAGTATTAGTAATGGGGAGTTTACTTTTAGTTTTTTTACTTCTATCTTTATTTAATTTTTTAAATCCTGCAATGGCAAATATGGAAAAGGTAAAAGCAAAAATAGCAATATTTTCTGATCCTCATTACTTCAGCCCTAACTTGTTAATTAAAAGAGGTCCTAAATTTGAAGAATATATTATGAGGGATAGAAAGATGATCTTAGAAAGTCCTGCTATTTTAAAGGCGGTAATAGAAGATCTTAAAAGTAGTGATGTGGATATTGTTTTGATTCCAGGAGATTTGACAAAAGATGGGGAAGAGATATCTCATCTTGAATTTGCCGGTTATTTAAAGGAACTAAAAGATAACGGTAAAAAAGTTTATGTTATAAATGGTAATCATGATATAAATAATAATCATGCTTACAAGTATGATGGGGATAAGGTAGAAGCTGTAAAAAGTGTGACACCAGAAGAGTTTAAGAAAATTTACTGGGAATTTGGATATAAAGAGGCAATAGCTGTGGATAATAATTCTTTAAGTTATGTAGTTGAACCTATAAAAGATGTAAGGATAATCGCTATAGATGCATGTAAATATAATCCATATTCAAAAACAGAGGGTGAAATATCGAAAGAGACTTTAGACTGGATTTTAAAACAAGTTGAAATTGCTAAAAAGGAAAACAAAATTGTTTTTGGAATGATGCATCATGGTATTTTAGAACACTTCGAAGGTCAAAAGATGTTATTTCCTGAATATATTATAAATAATTATGAGGAAGTAGCTAAATTATTTGCAGAAAAAGGACTAAATGTGATATTTACTGGCCATTTCCATGCCCAAGATATAGTGAGAAAGGATTTTCAAAATGGTAATTTTCTCTTGGATATAGAGACAGGTTCTCTTGTTACATATCCTTGTCCTTACAGAATGATAACATTAACAGAGGATAACAAACTAATTGTCGGTAATAAAAAGGTAGAAAAGATTGATTTCGATATAAAAGGTATTTCTTTTCAAGACTATGCTTATGACTTTTTAAAGACAGGGATAAAAAATATTATCCCACAATATTTTGCGGGTTATTTAATGAAGAAAGGTTTATCAAGGGTAGAGGCAATGTTAAAGGCCAATAATCTTTTATCTATTGATTTACCCTCGGATATAGCTCCAAATTCCAAGATCATTGATATTTTGCCTGATGCTATTATCTCTCATTACAAAGGAGACGAGAAAATTAGTAAATTAGTATTAGAATTCTTTGATAATTTAGCACATTCTGAGGATGATAATGAAATCTTAATAGGAAAAATTTTGATTTCTTATTTTTCTGATCTTCCCCCTGATGACAATGACACTGTAATAGACTTGAATCTTAATGTTGTTAAATAAATAACCTTAGTAAAAATCTTATTTTTCTAATTCCCCCTTTCGTCATGAATAAGGCGAAAGGGGTTTTATTTTTGTATGAGGGAATATATAATATAAACTTGTCTTACTAAGTAACTGAAAAAAATAAAATTTCATAAAGGTGTAATTTAATATGATGAGATTAAAGAAATATATAAAGAATAACTTGCACTTTTTTTTATCGGCTATTTTCTGCGCTATTTTGGCTTTATCTCTTGATATGTTTAATCCTAAAATTGTTGGAGTGCTTGTTGATAAAGTAATTATAGGGAAAGATATAACTCCTTTATCTCGATTACTTCTATTCTTAACTTTGATAACAATTTCCAGAGTATTTCTTGGATACTTTAAAGAATATTTTATGGATTTAGGTGGATCAAGACTTGCTTATGAGCTGAGAAAGGATCTTTTCGAACATCTTCAAACTTTGCCTTTTTCTTTTTTTGATGGCATAAATACTGGTGAGCTTATGTCCCGAATCAGAGAAGATATTGAAAATATTTGGTTTACTTTTGGTTTTGGGTTGGTCTTTTTTATAGAACAGCTTTTTTATTTTATTATCGCCAGTATAATCCTTTTCTCTATTGAATTCAGATTAACTTTAATAGTACTTCTCGTAATTCCCTTTATCGGCTATACAGCTTATAGACTTGAAAAAGAAAATGATGAGGTATATGGAGAGATATCAGATCAAGGGGTTAGAATGAATACTACTGCTCAAGAAGATATAGCTGGAATAAGAGTTGTAAAATCCTTTGGTAGAGAGAAATATGAGATAGAGAAGTTTTTTAAAGAGAATATGAGAAATTATGAGTTAAATGTAAAACAGGCAAATATTTTTGCAAAGTATTTTCCTTGGATGGAATTTTTAACTAATTTTTCAATAGCTTTATCTATTACTATTGGTGGACTTTTAGTAATTGCAGAAAAGATGTCTATTGGTACGTTAGTTTCTTATTCATGGTATGTTTCTATGATTGTATGGCCTGTGAGATTAGGGGGTTGGATTGTTAATATGTTAGCTCAGTGTTTGGCTTCCTTAAAGAAGATAGATAAGTTATTTAAAGAGAGATCGGAAAGACCTTACATAACTGAGAAAGTAGATATTAGGGATATAAAGGGAGAAATAGAGTTTAAGAATGTATCTTTTAAATATAAAGATGAGTATGTGTTAAAGAAAATTAGTTTCCATCTAAAACCTGAGGAAACTCTTGGTATTATTGGGCTCACAGGTTCTGGGAAGACCACTTTAGTGAACTTATTAGGAAGATTTTATGAGCCTTGGGAAGGTGAGATATTAATAGATGGTATTGATATAAGAAGAATTGATTTAAAATTTTTGAGAGAACATCTTTCATATGTTCCTCAAGATATATTTCTTTTCTCTGATACAGTAAGGGAGAATATAAAACTTGGGAAGGATATAGATGATGAAAGAATAATACAAGCTTTAAAGGATACAAGATCCTATCACTTTGTAATGAGGCTACCAGAAAAGCTTGATACTGTTATAGGAGAAAGAGGTCTTGGCCTTTCTGGAGGTCAGAAACAAAGGCTAACTATTGCTCGTGCATTGGTAAGATCTGCTAAGATTTTGATTCTTGATGATCCTACTTCTGCTCTTGATTTGGAGACAGAGCTTTATATTCAAAAATCTTTGGAGAAATATAAGGGAGTAACAAAAATTATTATTGCTCATAGGATTTCTGCAATAAAAAATGCTGATGAAATAATAGTACTTGATAAGGGAGAGATTATAGAAAGAGGAAAACATGAGGAACTTTTAAGAAAAAAGGGTAGGTATTATGAGATTTATCAAGAGCAGTACGGAAAATTTGCCTTTATTGAGGGGGAATTAGTTTAAATGCCTTATGCATTAAGAGAAGACGAAAAGTTAGAAGAGAAGGTAAGTATAGACATACTTAAGAGGCTTTTTAAATATTTGAAGCCATATAAGAGAGAAGTCTTTATAGTATTATTTTTCATTTTTGTAGTTATGGTGGTCGATTTACTAAATCCCTATTTTATAAAATTTGCTATTGATAGATTTATTAAAGATAAGGATAGTAATGGATTAATTCTTGTTGGCATTTTAATGATTGTCTTAAATCTCATATCTATGATATCTGCTAAGAAAAGAACTCAAAGAATGTCAAAGATTACCCATGGAATATTATTAAATATTAGGCAAGATTTATATAATCATATTCAACAGCTTTCTTTTACCTTTTTTGATGAAAGACCAGTGGGAAAAATTTTGTCAAGAATAATAAGTGACGTAAACTCTTTAGCAAATCTTTTTAATATGAGTATTACAAATCTTATACCTGATTCTGTTACTATAATTGCTACTTTGTTAATAATGTTTTATCTTAATTCAAAACTTGCTTTATACGCTATGTCTATGCTGCCTCTTTTGTTTATAGTTCTTTTTTCAATACAAACCATAAGCAGAAAAAGATGGCAAGTAGTAAGGAAAAAGGGATCTACCCTTAATGCTTTTACTCATGAAAACTTTTCTGGAATAAGAGTTGTTAAATATTTTACAGCAGAAAAATATAGAGCAAATATATTCTCAGAGCTTGCGTGGGATGTAAGGCAGGCTTTTGTTAGAGCTGTGAGAATAAATGATTTATTCTGGCCTATGGTGGAGTTTTCTTGGGGAATAGGTACTGTTATAACCTTCTATTTTGGAGTAAAGATGATAAATTCAGGTGATATTTCTGTAGGCCTTCTTATTGCATTTACAAGCTATATAGGCATGTTTTGGAGACCTATAATGAACCTTTCTAATTTATATAACAATTTTGTTATAGGCATGGCAAGTGCGGAGAGAATATTTGAAATAATGGATATAGAGCCCAATATAAAAGAGGAAGAAGATGCAATAGATATTGATATAAAGGGAGAAATAGAATTTAGAAATGTCTCCTTTTCTTATGATGGAAAGAGAAAGGTTTTGGATAATGTAAGTTTTAAAATAAAACCTGGGGAGAAAGTGGCTCTTGTTGGACATACAGGTGCAGGTAAAAGTACTATTGTTAATCTGTTATGTAGATTTTATGATCCACAAGAAGGAGAGATTCTTATTGATGGGATAAATATTAAAAAGATTAAATTAGAGAGCTTAAGAAAACAGATCGCAGTAATGTTTCAGGATACATTTTTATTCTCGGGTACTATTCTTGAAAATATAAAATATGGAAGACTTGATGCTACTTATGATGAAGTAGTTGAGACAGCAAAGAAGGTTTATGCCCATGATTTTATCTCTAATATGGAGAAGGGTTATGATACAAACATTAATGAGCGAGGTATGAGGCTTTCTTTAGGACAAAGACAAATAATTTCTTTAGCAAGAACTCTTATTGCAAATCCTAAAATTATAATACTTGATGAGGCAACAGCGAGTGTAGATACCTATACTGAGAGATTACTTCAAATGGGAATTGAGATCCTTCTTAAGGGAAGAACTTCTATTATTATTGCTCATAGACTATCTACTGTGCAAAATGTTGACAAAATTATAGTTATTGAAAACGGAAGGATTTTAGAGATAGGCAATCATGAGGAACTTATGAAAAAGAAAGGAATTTATTATCATATGTTTATGTCCCAATTTAATTATTGGGAGGAAAGAAATAGTGAAATTGTCTCATAAAAAAATAAACCCCCTGAGAGGGGGGACTCAGGGGGAGGGGGTGAGAGGGGGAGGTGTCTTCTCTAACTTACTCTTTTTACTTTTTTAGACTTACTAACCTTACTTTTTATTCCTAAACTTTTTTAATAACATCAACTTTCGTTAAATAAGGTATCAAATATTTAATATGGTGTCAACCAAAAAGGGTTAAAGTTATATTAATTATTTTAAAAATTTGTTAACATCTATAACTCAATTCCCATAAGTTGTAGAATAAAAACTATCTGCCCAGCATGATAACAGTCATGACTTATTATACCATATAGATTGTCTTCTAATGTACCATATTCTCCAATATTTTTATCAAGGTCATCATCATTCTTGGTTTTTAATATTTCTATAAGCTTATTATGTGCGTCTTCAAGTCTTTTAACTGTATTTTTCCAAGCCTCTTCAGAGGTATCAGTGGGAGTTTTAAAGTCATCTTCGGAAGGAAGATCTTTTCCTTCAAGGATACTTAAGAGATATTCTTTCCCAAAAATTAAATGATTTGTTATCTCCCAAATACTATGGGTATTTTCCTTTTTAAAAACTGCCTCTTTTGAAGTGGCATTTTCAAGAACATCCATTACAGAGTGAGACCATAATCCTTTGTCTTTTTGGAATGCATCATTCATGTATTTTATTATCCTTTCTAAGCGATCTCTCATGATGGACACCTCCTAAAAGGTATATTTGTGGATTTGATGGTCTTGTTTATAGTTTATCATAAATGTAAAATAAAACTTATGAAAAAAGAGATTTTTTTATTAAAAGTATTCTTTTTTATATACTTTTCTGCTTGGGTATTTATCTTCTCCTTTGTACCTGTTTATTTAAGAGAAATAAAAGGTTTTTCTATTGGAATGATAGGGCTTTTATCTGCTATCTCATCGCTTTCTGGGACTATTTTTCAGGTATATATAGGTTATTTATCAGATAAGATAGGGAAGAGAAAGCCATTTATTATTTTAAGCTTTATTATGCTTATTATTCTTTACTCTCTTGTTTTTCCTAAATTGAATAGTTTTTGGACTTTTATATTTGTTTATTTTCTTTTAGGGGTTTTTGTAAGTACTATAACTACTATGGCTAATGTACTTGTTATGGACTATGCTATATCCGAAAATACTGGTACCCATTATGCCTCTATAAGAATATGGGGAAGTATAGGTTTTTTATTACTTATGCTTGTTACAGGTTTTTATCCTAAACTGGTAGAGCCTAAGATTATGTTTGTTATGATTGGTTTAATATATATGTTAGGCTTAACAATAACTCTTATTGTGAAAGAACCTTCTTCTAAGATTAGTGTATCTAAGGTTGACTTTAGGAATATAAAGAGATTAATTTTAAGATCTGATGTTAGAAATTTTCTTTTATTTTACATTATTTACTACGTAGCTCTTCTTGGAGCATCTTCTAATGTGAATCTTTTAATTCGATCCTTAGGGGGTGAAAGTAAACATATAAGTTTTGCTTATTCAGCAAGCTCCTTTTCCGAAATTCCTTTTATGCTTATCTGGGGACGTTTATCTGATAAGGTAGGAAGAAAACCTTTATTAGTATTTACCTCTATTGTTCTTCCTATAAGGATCTTTCTTTATACATTAACTACTAATCCGTGGCATATAATCTTAATTCAATTATTACACTCTTTAACCTTTGCTGTTATAGGTACTATCCCTGTTGTTTATATGAATGATTTAGTTAATCCAGAAGAAAGGGCTACTGCTCAAGGTTTATTAAGTATGGGTATGTCCTTATCTTCAACAATTGGACCTATAATCTCAGGATTTGTAGCTGATATTTCTGGATTGAAAGGTATGTATCGTTTTCTAACCTTTGTTTCTTTGTTTTCCACTTTAATTTCAATAAAATGTATAAAGGAATCAAAAAATAAGGTATCCCCTGTTTAGGGGATACCTTATTTAAATTTCTACTATTATTTTTTATTATCTTGTTAATTTCTTATGGCAGAGCCACCAATCAAAGCATTCAATTTCTCCTTTTTTAGCAGATTCAAGTCTTTCATTGGCTGTTTTTACATCCTTTGCAGGAGGAATTATTACATGGTCTTTACCAACAACTTCACTATCTGGCCAGTGAGCGGGCATGGCTACTCCATATTTGTCAGATACCTGTAATGCTTCTACTGCTCTTAAAATCTCGTCCATATTTCTTCCTACTTCTTGTGGATAGTAAAGTATTAATCTAATTATTCCCTTATCATCAACGACAAATACAGCTCTTACAGTGTTTGTTCCTTTTCCTGGATGGATTAAACCAAGCTTTTCTGCCACCTTTCCTGTATCATCTGCAATAATTGGGAATTCAATATCAACGCCTAACTTTTCTTTTATCCATTCAACCCATTTTATGTGACTGAAGACTTGGTCAATACTTAAACCTATTAATTCTGTATTGAGAGCTCTAAATTTTTCATATCTTTTTTGAAAAGCCACAAACTCAGTTGTACATACTGGAGTAAAATCTGCAGGATGACTAAAAAGTACAAACCATTTACCTTTATAGTCATTAGGAAGTACTTTCTCACCATGAGTGGTTAAAACTTTCATTTCTGGGAAAGGTTCACCAAGAAGTGGAAGCCCTTTTCTTTCAAGGTTCTCCATAATTACACCTCCTTTTTTAAAATAATTATTATTTTCAATTTTATATTATCACAAATGAAAAATTTTTGCAATATGAGATGATTTAAAAATAAATTTATGAAGATTGTCAGTAGTGACGAAAATCACTTTTAAATTACATTCTTTATGATATAATAAACAAAAAAATGTAGATTAAGAAAGATAAAATATGTTGGGGTTGAATTGGTTAGAATAATTAAAAAAACTTGGGTACGTATCTTATTGGACTGGTTTTTTTTTATAATTTCTATATTTCTTGCTTTTTTTCTAAGATTTGAATTTTCAATTCCCCAAAAGTATATCCCAATTATAATGTACGCTCTTTTAAGGGAAATTATCATATTTTTTATGTTTTATTTCTTAGTATTTAAAATATATAGAACTCTTTGGGAATATTTTAGTTTAGACGCATTAAAGGATTTAACCCTTGCACTTACTTTTGAAAAGCTTAATTTTTATCTTTTAGGTATGATATTTCCATTAGAGGGTTATCCTCGTTCTATATTTGTAATCTCCTATGTTTTGTCTCTTATAATGCTTTTTTCATTAAGGGCTTTTATAAGATGGTTTTATGAAACTTTTAAACATCCGAAACCTCTAAATAATCATTACAAAAATGTAATTATCATTGGGGCTGGTGATGCGGGAGAGAAAATATTAAGGGAGATTAAAACCCATAAGGAGTTAAATTATAACGTTGTTGGCTTTCTTGATGATGATAAGAATAAAATTGGAAAAATAATTCATGGAGTAAAGGTTTTAGGACCTATATTCTCTCTGCATCAGATTGCAAAGAATAATTCTGTGCATGAGGTACTCATTGCTATACCTTCAGCCCCCTCATCTTTAATAAGGGATATAGTTGGTATGGCTTCTAAGTTGAAAATTCCCGTAAAGACACTTCCTGGTATTTGGGAGCTTATAGATGGCAGAGTAAGTATTAACAAGATAAGAAATGTAAGAATTGAGGACCTGCTTGAAAGGGATGTAATAAACTTAGATTCGGAGAAAATAAGGGAATATATAAAAAATAAGAAAATTCTTGTAACTGGTGCAGGAGGTTCCATAGGTTCTGAGATATGTAGGCAAGTAGCAAAATATGAGCCAGAAAAACTTATTCTTCTTGGAAGAGGAGAAAATAGTATTTTTAATATAGAAATGGAATTAAAAAAATATTATCCAGATCTTTCTTTAAAATCATATATAGCAGATATAAAGGATAGAGATAGAATTTTTTATGTCTTTGAAAAGGAGAGGCCTCAGATAATATTTCATTCAGCAGCCCATAAACATGTGCCTCTTATGGAGGAAAATCCTGATGAAGCGATATTTAATAATGTATTTGGTACCATAAATGTCATGGATGCAAGTATACATGTAGGAGCAGAGAAATTCATCTTTATATCTACTGATAAGGCGGTGTATCCTGCTAACATTATGGGAGCTACAAAAAGAATAGGAGAGATGTTAGTTAAATTTTACAATAGTCATTCAAAAACCAGTTTTATTGCGGTAAGATTTGGGAATGTTTTAGGAAGTAGAGGAAGTGTACTGGAGGTTTTTAAGAAACAACTTGAAAGTGGTGGCCCTATTACTATTACAGATCCTGAGATGGAAAGATATTTTATGACTATTCCGGAGGCTGTAGGACTTGTGCTTCAGGCAGGAAGTATAGGAACTTCTGGAGATATTTTTGTGCTTGATATGGGAAAGCCAGTAAAGATTTTAGATCTCGCAAAAAACTTTATTGAACTTTCTGGGCATTCGGTTGATGATATAGGAATAAAGATAATTGGACTTAGACCTGGAGAAAAATTAAAAGAAGAACTTTGGGAAAAGGAAGAAAAAATTGAAAAAACTTCTCATCCGAGGATATATAAGATAGTTTCAAGTATGGGTATTGATAGGAATACTTTTAATAGAAAACTACAAGAACTACTGGAATCTGCAAAGAAAAGGGAAAAGAAAGAAATTGAAAGGGTAATTATAGGATTAATTCCCACATATAAAAAGGATATGAATTTAACAAAAAAAGTCATAAAAGAAAGTGGAGTATCATAGATTATACATTTCAAAACATAAGGATTAGAGACTGTTAGAAAGAGATTTTTTTATTAGTGGTAATGATTTTTGGCTATGTCTGATGATAATTTAGATTTATAAATTTTTGTGTCCTGTAAAGGAAATTGAAATAGAAAATTTGATAGATTATATAGATTATAAAGAAATTATGATATTTCTTTTATGATAAGAGGTAAGTTTATATAAAGAAAGGAAGAGAATTTAGATGGGACTTAATATAGTCTCCATTGTAGGTGCAAGACCACAATTTATTAAACTTGCTCCTCTTTCAAAAGTCTTAAGAGAGGAAGGTTTTAAAGAGACAATTGTACATACAGGTCAGCATTACGATGATAATATGAGTGATATATTCTTTAAAGAACTTGAAATTCCAGAGCCTGATTACAATCTTGGTATTGGATCAGGTTCTCATGGTGAGCAGACAGGAAAAATGTTAATAGCTATAGAAGAAGTACTTATGAAGAGAAAGCCAGATTTAGTTATAGTGTATGGAGATACAAATTCTACTTTGGCAGGTGCTTTAGCTTCTTCTAAACTTCATATAAAATTAGCTCATGTGGAGGCTGGACTTAGAAGTTTTAATAAAATGATGCCTGAGGAGATAAATAGAATTGTGACAGACCATCTTTCTGATATACTGTTTTGTCCTACAGAGACAGCAGTAAAAAATTTGGAAAAAGAAGGTATAACAAAAGGAGTTTATTTGGTAGGAGATATAATGTTTGATGCTCTTATGTATTTTTCAAGAATAAGTGAAGAAAAAAGTAAAATATTAGAAAACTTGAAGCTAAATCCTAAAGAATATTATCTTCTTACCATTCATAGGGCTGAAAACACAGATAATTATGATAGATTAAAAAATATACTTTTGGCTATAGCTCAATTTAGAAGAAAAGTTGTATTTCCTATTCATCCCAGAACAAGAAGCAGAATTAAAGAGTTTAATTTAGATAAGTATTTAGATAATGAGAATATTTTATTAATAGATCCTGTTGGATACTTGGATATGATAAGTTTGGAGAAGAATGCCTTTGCCATATTTACAGATTCTGGTGGAGTACAGAAAGAAGCATTTTGGTTAAGAGTACCTTGTATTACTTTAAGGGATGAAACTGAGTGGATTGAGACTGTAAAATATGGATGGAATACATTGGTGGGAGCAAACATAGAAAAAATATTAGAAGCTGAGAGAAATATTAAAGAAGGAGATTATGTAGATTTTAGTGATTACTATTCTGCTCCAAAGATGAAAGAGGTTGTAATAAAGGAAATTTCATAAATTACTTTGATGGTTATGAAAAAAGATATTGTTGAAAAAACTAAAGAAGAGCTAAAAGAGATTATAATAGACTATCCAGTTGATTTTGTAATAATATTTGGATCCTTAGTTAAAGGAAATTTTAGAGAAGATAGCGATATTGATATTGCAATTCATTTACAAAGAGATTTAGAACTTTTGGAGATTGGAGATATAGTTTCTCGATTAGAAACTAAATTGGAGAAGAATGTAGATATTGTGATACTAAATAATCTCTACAAGATGGATCCTGTTATGGCTTTTGAGATAATTTCAAAAGGAATGCCTATTTATTTGATAAATAAGGAAAAATTTGTTGAATTTAAATATAGGACATTTATAGAATATATGGATACAGAGTATTTGAGAAAAATGATGGATAGAGATTTAAAAGAGAGAATAAAAAATAGAAAGTTTGGAATAAGAAAATGATTAAAGAAAGAATAAAAAGATTAGAAGAAAATTTAATAACATTAGAAGAATTTAGGAAAAATACTTCATTAGAAGATGTTTTAGAAGACAAAATTAAACAATGGGCATTGAGATATGGAATTTTAGAGTGTATTCAAGAAGTAGTAGATATATCTTGTGCTTTAGTAAGTAGTAATAATTTAGGAAGTCCTAAAAATTATAGAGAATGTATAGAGATTTTAATAAAAAATGGATATATACCTGAAGATTTAGGTAAAAGATTGATTAATATGATAGGTTTGAGGAACCTACTTGTACATGAATATATGAAAATTAACTTATCTCGTTTGTATGAATTTTTAAATAATGTAGGTGATTTTAGAGAATTCATCTATTATATAGAATTAAATAAAGAACTGGAGGATTGAAAAATGAGCTTTAAAAAAATATCTGTAGTAGGCTTGGGTTATGTAGGACTTCCATTAGCCTTGGAATTTGCAAGAGCTGGAGTTATAGTGTATGGGATTGAGCAAAATCCCAAGAAAGTAGAAATGGTAAATAAAGGTAAATCATATATTGATGATGTGAAAAGTGATGATTTATTACAAGTTGTAAGAAGTGGTAATTTAAAAGCTTATGTTGATTTTGAACCTGTTAAAGATTCTGATGCAGTAATTATATGTGTACCAACTCCTCTTGGTCCTCACAAAGAACCTGATATTTCATACATAGTTAATGTTGCGACTGAGATATCCAAAGAATTAAAAAAAGGCCAGTTAGTTGTCTTAGAAAGTACTACTTATCCTGGTACTACAGAAGAAGTTTTGGTACCAATATTAGAAAAAAGTGGACTGAAAGCAGGAGAAGATTTCTATGTTGCTTTTTCTCCAGAGAGGGTAGATCCCGGAAATAAAAAGTTTACTACAAAAGATATACCAAAAGTGGTTGGAAGAATAAATCAGGTTTCTACTGATAAAGCAGCAGAACTCTACTCCCTAATAGTTTCACAAGTATTTAAGGTTTCTTCGCCTAAAGTGGCAGAAATGGAGAAACTTCTTGAAAATATATTTCGACTTGTAAATATATCTTTCATAAACGAGCTTGCAATATTGTGTAATAAGATGGGTATTGATATATGGGAGGTTATCCAAGCTGCATCAACAAAACCATACGGTTTTATGCCCTTTTATCCTGGACCAGGACTGGGAGGTCACTGCATTCCTATTGATCCCTTTTATCTCTCATGGAAGGCCAAAGAGTATGATTTTGAGGTGAGATTTATAGAGCTTGCTGGAGAAATTAATGATAGTATGCCTAAATATGTAGTACAACTTGTTATGGAAGCACTTAATAAGGATAAAAAATCAGTTAACGGATCAAAGATACTTATTATAGGAGTATCTTACAAACCTAATATTGCAGATCCCAGAGAATCCCCAGCATTAAAGATTATTCCAGAACTTGAAAGACTTGGTGGAGAAGTGGAGTATTATGATCCCTGTATATCAGAGATAAAAATAAATGCAAATGGTAACGATAAAGTGTATAGGTCATGCGAATTAACAGAAGAAAAAGTTAAAAATGCTGATTGTATATTAATTGTTACAGATCATGATAATATAGATTATAATACTATATATAATAATGCAAAAAGAATTGTTGATACAAGAAATGCATTGAGAAAAAGAGGAATTGATATAGATGAAAGAGTAATAATCTTGTAAGAGAAGATATCGATGATCTGAAGATGTGGGATGGAATATAATAAGAGAAAACTTAACGAAAAGAAATTTAAAAATTGGGAAGAGTATTTATGGGTAGAAAGTATTGGTATGAAGTTAAAGGAAAGGCTGGATGGAGGGCTAAATACGTAAAAGAAGTTTGATATTGATGAGAATACTATAAAGTTTTATCAAGAGATTTATAATGATAAGGGGAATTAACAGAGGTTCACATAAAGTATCCTGAAGATCTTGGCCATAGAAAAGTTAATAAAAATGATGTAAATTAATTAAAATTAGGAGGTTTTTAGTATTTTTATGATAACAAGAAGAGATTTAGCCAAAAAAATTATAGATTATCTTTATAGTAGAATTTCTTTAGATGAGCTTGTGGATTGGGCTGAAAAATGTTTAATGGAAGAAGACTTTGAAGAAAGTTATTTTGATTTAATAAGAGATATTTAGTTATATTGGATTATCTAATGTTCCAGCCTTTGGTCTTGCATGGGAGGATTGTAAAAATTTTTTAGAAAAACTTGGATATGGAGTTCAAATAGAGATATATGAAAAAGTTGGTAATGAATAATAGGTGAATAGGTAATATAGATAAAATGGATAAATTTATAGGACTTATAGGGCTCGGATATTGGGGTAAAAACATATTAAGGAATTTGTATGAACTTAATGTTCTTCATACAGCATGTGACTTTGATGAAAAGGTTATTGAAGAAAGAAAAAAAGATTTTCCAGATGTAAATTACACTCAAAAAGTAGAAGATATTTTTCAAAATCCAGAGATAACTTCTGTAGCTATAGCAACTCCTGCAGTAACTCATTATGAATTGGTCAAAAAAGCTCTATTGTGTGGTAAGGATGTATTTGTAGAAAAACCTATGGCTATATCTGTAAGAGAAGGAGAAGATATAGTTAAGTTGGCGGAAGAAAAGGGAAAAATTCTTATGGTAGGGCATATTTTGCAGTATCATCCAGCTGTAAATAAATTGAAAGAACTGATAAAAAATGGTGCTATAGGTAATATTCTTTATATTTATTCTCATAGATTAAATATAGGGAAGGTTAGAAAGGATGAGAATGCATGGTGGAGTCTTGCCCCTCATGATATATCTTTGATTCTTAGTATAGTAGGTGATATGCCTATTAATATATATTCTCAAGGGTTTGGATTTATAACAAAAGGGGTTGAAGATGGAATTTGGGCATCTCTTGAGTTTAGTAATGGAATTAAAGGACATATATTTGTAAGTTGGTGGCATCCTTTTAAAGAACAAAAATTAGTAGTAATAGGTACAAAAGGTATGATTGTATTTGATGATACCACTAAAGAAAAGTTGTTTTTATACCCTCATAAAGTAGAATTTAATAATGGATACCCTATAGCTAAGAAGGAAGAAATGCAAGTTATTGCTATCGAAAATAATGAACCATTAAAATTAGAGCTTCTTCATTTTATAGAATGTGTTAAAGAAAGGAAAAGACCAATAACAGATGGTTATGAAGGATTAAGGGTATTAGCTGTTCTTGAACAGGCAATAAAGTTGACAAATAAAGGTGAGAGTAGCTTAAATTAAATATGATGGAGGGATATATGTCAAATAATAAACCATATTTTGTACATGAAAGCTCTTATGTGGATGATGGAGTAGAAATAGGAGAAGGTACAAAGATTTGGCACTTTTGTCATATATTAAGTGGAAGTAAAATAGGTAAAAATTGTGTGCTTGGACAAAATGTAATGGTGGGACCAAATGTAAAAATAGGCAATAATGTAAAAATACAAAACAATGTAAGTGTTTATGAAGGAGTAGAAATAGAAGATGATGTATTTTGTGGACCTTCTTGTGTATTTACCAATGTAATAAATCCAAGGGCATTTATTGAGAGGAAGCATGAATTTAGGAAAACATTAGTAAAAAGAGGAGCTACTATTGGTGCGAATGCTACCATAGTATGTGGAGTGACAATAGGAGAATATGCCTTTATAGGAGCAGGAGCAGTAGTGACAAAAGATGTACCGCCATATGCTCTTGTAGTAGGAGTTCCAGCAAGACAGATTGGCTGGGTATGTAAGTGTGGAGCAAGATTGGATTTTAATGAGAATAATGAAGCAATTTGTAAAAGTTGTGGAAATGAATATAGAATGGAAGATAAGAAGATTATTCTAGTAGAAGAAAAAAGTTATAAATAAGATTAGGTATATGAGAGTCAAATTTCTTGCGGATGTAAATGTTGAAAAGGCAATAGTAGATTTAATTCGAGAAATGGGATATAATATCATTTGGATAGCAGAAAGTAATCCTACCATGAGAGATAATGAGGTTTTGGATTTGGCTAAATTATCTCTGATAACAAGTTTAGATTTATACCCTTGAAAGGAGAGAAATAATAATGATAGAGAATCTTTTAGAGCGAATAGAAATGAATCCTCAAATAATGTTGGGGAAACCTGTGATAAAAGGTACAAGGCTTACTGTTGAAATACTATTAGAAAAATTAGCCTATGGTTATACTGAAGAGGATATACTTAAAGAATATCCATTTATTACAAAAGATGATATAAAGGCTTCTCTCCTTTATGCTGCTAAATTACTAGCTCTTGAAGAAGAATATATATTAGGTAAATAAGGATGGAAGTATTTTGTGGACCCTCTTGTGTATTTACCAATGTTAATGAAACTATCATTTCTAAGGTTTTTAATAAATAGATTTAAAATAAAAAATAGTTAACTTTAGGTAGTTAATATAATGATTAATATGGGAGGTTATGAATGAAGGTTTTAGTAACAGGTGGTGCAGGATTTATAGGGTCTAATTTGTGTGAGGCTTTACTTGAAAGAGGATATGAGGTAGTTTGTTTGGATAATTTTATAACAGGAAAGAAAGAAAATATAGAAGAATTTCTTAGAAATCCTAAATTTAAATTAATTGAGGGAGATACTAGAAATATAGAAGTTTGTCTTGAGGCTTGTAAGGGTGTAGATGTTGTTCTTCATCAGGCTGCAGTAGGTTCTGTTCCTCGTTCAATAGAAGATCCTTTAACTACACATCAGTGTAATGCTACAGGTTTTGTGAATATGTTATGGGCAGCATATAAAAATGGAATTAAGCGTTTTGTATATGCTTCTTCGTCTTCTGTTTATGGAGATATTCAAGATTTGCCTAAAGTAGAAGAAAGAATAGGTAAACCTCTCTCTCCTTATGCAGTTTCAAAATATACAAATGAGCTTTATGCTAATGTTTTTTCAAATATTTATGGAATGGAAACTATAGGATTACGTTATTTTAATGTTTTTGGTAAAAAGCAAGATCCCTATGGACCTTATGCAGCAGTTATACCTAAATTTTTTAATGCTTTAATTAATGAAAAATCACCAGTTATTTATGGTGATGGGGAGCTCACTAGATGCTTTTGTTAGATTTTGCAGAAAAAATAAATATATTAAAAAAATAAACAAATGAAAAAGATATTAATTATAACTAATGCTCCTTTTTTAAAAGCTGGGAACCAAAGTTTAAGAAGAACGATAGAGGGTTTAGTTTCTAAGAATTACCATTTAGAAATTTGGTCGATTGCTAATATTGATGATAATATTTATATTTCTGATTTTTCTAATGTTAAGATTAACCTTTTTTTGTTTCCTCGTTTTATTAAAAAGATAATTGAAATAATCAAAAAATATTTTAAATTTATCAGAAATAATATATTAAGTATATTTAAAAGAGATAAACATATAATAAATTCTTTTTATGTTGAGGATATAGTAGAATTTAGAAATGATCATCATCAATGGATAAAAGGATTTCCATATTTAATATTTTTTGGTATTTTAATTTTTATATATGTATTAAAAAGATATAAAAATCTAAAGAAAGAGATAGATATTATTTGGGGATATGAAAGGTTTGGTGTAATTATTGGATATATCCTTTCAAAAATATTGAGAAAACCTTTTATAGCAAGTTTTCAAGGAACAGTATTGTATCCTTACGTAAATAAATATGGGAGATTAGGAACTTTTATTAAACTTCCTATTGATTATGTTGCGTTGAGATTAAAGGCTGATTTAAAGATAATGACTAATGATGGAACGAAAGGTGATAAAGTAATAAGGTTATTAGGAGATATAAAAAGTCCTATATTACATATTCCTAATGGGGTTGACTATTATGAAATTGAGAGATGTACAAGACATGTTCATAAAAATTTTAAAAGAATTTTAAATTTAAAAGATACTGATATATTAACAGTGACTGCCTATAGATTAGATAAGTGGAAAAGGATAGATCGAGTAATATTTTTCATTTCTTACTTAATAAAAAATGGTTATAAAAATGTATATCTCTATATTATTGGGGATGGACCAGAAAGGATATTCTTAGAAAATATAGTTTTGAAAGAGAGCTTAACAGAAAATATAAAGTTTTTAGGGGCAATCAATTATTGTGAAACATTAAAGTATATTAAAGGAGCGGATTTAATTTTGTCTTTTTGTGATTATTCAAACCTAACAAATACTGTTCAAGATGCAATATGTTTAGGTAAATGGATTTTTACTATTGATGATGGTTCTATTGATGAGTTATTTAATTATTTTGATCTAACGAAAGTTATTAAAATCCCATTAAATAATTTTTTAGATAATGGTGTAGATAAGTTTATTTATTGGTATAAAAATTACTACCGTAGAGATAATAATTACAATGATGTTAACTCATCTAAAATTTGGACATGGAATAAAAGAATTGATACAATTTGTAATTATATTGAAAAAACATTAATAAATAATTAATTTCATGGTTATAATATCAATTTTGATTTTTATTCATGCTGTTATATGGGAAAAATATAAAAGCTTAAGAAAAGATCTAATTGGAGTTACTCTTTTTGTTTTATTTTTTTCCCTAATCTCATTATTGTTGTTGACTTTTGAACTTAAACTTTATGGGATTGAGAATGCAGATTATGGTAGCGATGCTAATTATTATTGGAAAGCCTTCTTACATGTTTTAGATGGTATATCTCCGGACAACTATTTGGCACCTAATTATGTTAGATGGGGTGTATTAGTTTTGTTTTTATCTGTTGATAAATCTATAATATGGGTCAAATTAGCTAATATTTTATTATATTCTTTATCTTCAAATTTATTAATGATAATATTATATACTAGAATGCCTTTTATTTTTAAAAAAAGTACAAATATATTATTTTCTATTTTTACTTTAAATGGCATTATAATTTGGACTGTGATTCGTAATTTAAAAGAAACGTTTTTCTTGTTTATTTTAATTTTGGAGATTTATATGCTTAATATATTATTAGTTAAATATATTGGTAAGTACATCAAAATAATATTGATTATATTACTTATATATTTTTATTTTATATTGTTAAATGGTTTAAGACCAATGGGTGGTATACTTTCACTTTTTGTATTTTTGGGAGTTTACCTAAGTGTAAATAAGCAATTAGACTTATATAGTAAAAAAGGATATATCAAAAATTTAATAATAGTTTTTATCATATTAATTATATTTTATTTAATCTATTCCAAATTTGATATTATTATGAGTTTTCAGAAACTATTTTTGGAGGGAGACACTTGGGCATTAGAGATATCAGAAAAGTTTAGTTTATTGAGTTATCCTATCTATATACAAAGGTTTTTGTTAGGACCTGGCCCTTTTAGGTCATTAATGCAATTACTTTATAAAAATGTGTTTTTAGTTTCTACAAAGACTGGTGATATATTAATATTTGTTGGTTCTTTTGTATGGTGGATTGAGCTTTTATTTGTCTTTTATAAGTTATTGAGAAGTATAAGTTTATTAAGAAATTGCAAGTATTTTTATGATTTTTTAATTCTTTGCAGTATCTTTACAATTGCTTATTCATTTATAAGTGGAGGGACAGGTGATACGAGATTAAGGTCTATGATCTATTTCTTATCTATTCCTTTGACAATAAGTTTATTAGAAGGAAGAGGTGCAAATAAAATATGAATATTGTTATAATAAGATCAAATCAAGTAAATCCAGATCCACGAGTGGAAAAATTAGCTGAAATTTTAGTTAAAAAAGGAAATAGAGTTGTTGTTTTAGCTTGGAATAGAAATGAATTTTATCTCCCCTCGGAGCAGATAGTTAATTTATATAATTTCTTTTATAAAATAATTAGAGTGAGAATTCCTGGTGAATATGGTAAGGGTCTATCTAATTTATTTCCTATTTTAAAATGGCAAATGTTTTTATTTTTATGGTTAGTGAAAAATAAGAATATTTATAATATAATCCATGCATGTGATTTCGATACTATTATTCCTTCGATTATTGTTAAATTATTATTTAAAAAGAAAGTAATTTATGATATATTTGATTATTATACTGACTCTTTTAAGATACCATTTTTCCTTAGACCAATTATAAGATTTTTGGATAAAATAGCTATGAAAATTTCTGACAAAATTATTCTTTGTGATGAAATTAGATTAAAACAGATTTCTTTTTATGATTTAAAAAAAATAGAAATAGTTCAAAATATCCCAAAAGATTTGCTTTTTTACTTTAAGGGTAACCCCAATTATCTATTTAGGAAGAATTGTAATTTAACTCTTGCTTATGTAGGTATATTACAAGAAGGAAGATTTATAAAAGAAATGATAGAGATTTTTAAGAAACATTTAGAATGGAATTTAATTATTGGAGGATTTGGACCTTTAGAAAGTGAAATAATAAGAAATACGAGGGAGAATATAATATTTTTAGGTAGGTTATCATACATAGATGCACTTAGAGTATATTACGAATCAGATGCAATTTTTGCGATTTATGATCCTTCAGTACCAAATCATAAATTTTCAAGTCCTAATAAGCTATTTGAAGCAATGATGTTATCAAAACCGATTATTGTGGCTAAAGGTACTGGAATTGATAAATTAGTTATGGAAGAAAAAATAGGTTTAATTGTTGATTATGGTAATATAAAAGATACTGAAGATGCAATTAGAAAATTAGAAGATAAGTTATTTAGAGACAGTTTAGGACTCAGAGGAAGAAAACTTTACGAGAGGAAATATAATTGGCAATTTGCTGAAAAGAAAGTTATAAATATATATAATGAATTGAATAACAATTAAATATTTTATTTTATAAATAAAAAAATGAGAATTCTTCATATAGTTGGTGACTCAAAATTTGGTGGGGCATCAGTGTTAATTCTGAGGTTAGCTCAGAAAGCTAAAGAATTTGGTTGGCATGTTGATGTATTAACTACTGATGCTACATTTAAAAAGGTTTTAAGAGAAAGTGATATAGGAGTAATAGATTTAGATGTTATTTGGAGAGATATAAATCCACTTAAAGATTTATGGGGGTTATATAATCTTTATAATTTTCTCAAAAATAGTAATTATACTATTGTTCATACACATACTTCTAAGGGGGGATTTGTTGGTAGGCTTGCTGCATATTTAGCAAAAGTTCCAATCATTATTCATACTGTTCATGGTTTTGCATTTCATGAACAATCATTTTGGCTTGAGATTAAGATTTTTTCTTTCTTGGAAAAATTAGCAAGTCATTGGTGTGATAGAATAGTTACAGTAAGTGAATTTCACAAAAAATGGGCATTAGAACTAGGTATTGGTGATGAAGAAAAGGTTATAGCAATACCTAATGGAATTACTGAGGAAAGAGTTATTCCTAAAAGACAAAAGTCTGAAATTCAGAAAGAGTTAAATTTAGAAGGAAAGAAGGTTATCTTATTTACTGGAAGATTGGCCCCTCAAAAAGGATTAGAATATTTGCTTAAGGCTGTCCCAATTTTGGTTTCTAAAGTAAATAATTCTTTTGTTATTCTTGTTGTAGGAGATGGTCCTTTAAGAGATTATTTAGAAGAATTGGTAAGAAATCTTAGAATAGAACAATATGTTAAATTTTTAGGATTTAGAAGTGATATAGGGGATTTGTTAAATATTAGTGATATAGTTGTTTTGCCAAGTTTGTGGGAGGGATTGTCTATTGCTCTACTTGAGGCTATGGCTGCAGAAAAGCCTATCATTACGACCACAATAGGAAGCAATTTAGAGGTTGTTAAAGATGGAGAGTCAGCTCTTTTAGTTCCTCCTAAGAATTCACAGGAATTAGCATATGCAATTATTAAGCTTATAGAAAATCCAGATTTAGCAGAAAGATTAGCGAGAAGAGCAAAGGAGAGATATAAAAAATATTATACAGAGGATTCTATGCTTGAAAAATATATGAATTTGTATTTTTTCCTTTATAATATTAATAGGAATGGAAAACTTAAAATTAAGAAAAGTTAAATATTCAGATATAGATAGAATTGTAGAAATTCATAAAAAAGCATTTCCTAATTTTTTTATGACACAACTTGGAGATAAATTTCTCAAAAAATATTATGAATTAGTTTTAAGTTATTCTCTAAATATTTTTTTGGCTATCGAAGAAGAAAAATATATCGTAGGGTTTATAGCTGGTTTTTTTAATTCTTCTTATTTTTATTCTCTTTTAAAAAAACATAAATTTGATTTAGGTTTGGCAATATTACCAACATTATTTATTAAGCCTTGGTTAATATTAGTAATCTGGGGTAATTTTATACGTGTAAGCAATCTTTCTAAAGAAAAACCTATTAAAACCATGAATATATGCGAATTAGCTTCTATTGCTGTCGATCCTAATTATACTGGGAGAGGTTTAGGGAAAATGTTGGTGAAAACTTTTCTTGAGATATCAAAAAAAATGGGAGCTAAATTTGTTTATTTAACTACTGATGCTAAGAACAATGATGCAGTTAATTATTTTTATCAATCTTTAGGTTTTGAGTTATATCGAACTTTTAGAACAAGATTAGGACGTATTATGAATGAATATCGTTATTACTTTGATAAGTGAGCTTTAGAGAAAGGAGATTACAGTTATGAGGTCTACATTTCTTCCCTTTTCCCCTCCTCTTATTGAAGAAGAGGAAATAAATGAGGTTATAGAAACTTTAAAATCAGATTGGATAACTACTGGTCCTAAAACAAAAAGGTTTGAAGAAGAATTTAAAAATTATTTTAACGCACCCTCTGCTTTAGCTCTTAGCTCTTGCACGGCTGCTCTTCATATAGCTTTAGTTACATTAGGAATTGGTCCTGGAGATGAGGTAATTACAACACCTATGACTTTCTGTGCTTCAGTGAATGTTATTGAGCATGTAGGGGCTCGTCCAATATTGGTTGATGTAGAACCAGATACTCTAAATATTGATCCAAATAAAATAGAACCTGCTATAACTTCAAAGACAAAAGCAATTTTACCAGTGCATTATTCTGGACATCCTGTAGAATTGGACTATATCTATGATATAGCGAAAAAATATAATTTATTTGTCATAGAAGATGCTGCTCATGCTGTTTCGGCAAAATATAAGGCAAGATATGTTGGTTCTACCAATAATCCTGTATGTTTTAGTTTTTATGCTACGAAGAATATAACGACTGCTGAGGGAGGTATGCTTACTGGAGATCCAGATTTTATTGAGAGGGCAAGGATAATAAGTCTTCATGGGATGAGTAAAGATGCGTGGAAAAGATATTCTAAAGAAGGAAGTTGGTATTATGAAGTAATTTATCCAGGATTTAAATATAATATGACAGATATACAAGCAAGTATAGGATTATGGCAACTAAAAAAAATAGAAAGATTTCAGAAAAGAAGAAGAGAAATTGTGAAAATGTATAATGATGCTTTTTCAAAAGAAGAAGCATTAGAAATTCCTGTAGAACGACCTTATGTAGAGCATGCATGGCATCTTTATGTTCTTAGATTAAATCTTCAAGCTTTAAAGATAGACAGGGATCAATTCATAGAAGAATTACATAAGAGAAATATTGGAACATCTGTTCATTTTATACCAATTCATATACATCCTTATTATAGAGAAAAATATGGATATAAACCAGAAGATTTTCCGGTTACATATACAAATTACCAAAGAATTATTAGTTTACCTTTATATCCTCGAATGACAGATCAAGATGTTTATGATGTAATAGAAGCTGTCTTAGATATAGTTAGAATTTATAAAAAATGAGGAAATGCAAAAGATTTTTTGATCTATTTTTTACAATATTAGGATTACCATTTTTGTTTCCTCTCTTTGTGATAGTTGCTTTGTTGATAAAGATAGAAGATGGTGGTCCTGTGTTTTTTGTGCAAAAGAGGATTGGTTATAAAGGGAAAGCTTTCTATATGTGGAAATTTAGGACGATGGTTATTGATGCAGAGAAAAAGGGAGGTCTAATTACTGTTGGTAAAGATCCAAGAATAACAAGAATTGGATATTATCTAAGAAAATTTAAGCTTGATGAATTTCCTCAGTTATTTAACGTTTTAAAAGGAGAGATGAGTCTTGTAGGCCCAAGGCCGGAAGTTGAGAAATATGTAATGTTATATAATTCTGAGCAAAGAGAGGTATTAAATCTTATTCCTGGTATGACTGATCCAGCATCTATTAAGTATGTAAATGAAAATGAAATTTTGGCACAAGCAGATGATCCTGAAAAAGTATATATTGAACAAGTAATGCCAGAAAAGATAAGGCTTAATCTTGAATATGCCGAAAAAGCTACTTGTTGCAGTGATTTTTTAATAATAATTAAGACATTTTTTAGAATTTTTGAATAATATATGCTTCCAATTACAGAAAATATTTCAAAAAGAACATTAGCATTACCTTTTCATAACAATTTAAAAGAGGAAGAAATAGAAGAAGTTGTGTCAACTTTGGCAAGAGTTATGGAAAGAAAAACTAATATATTATTATAACCACTAAGGAATAGCAATTACTTTTGAGTGAAGATATTTTATTGAATCTCCATTGTAAATAAGCACTCCTCTTACAGAATTTGGGCTTTCTTTAATAAAGTCTAAAAGATTCTTAATATCTTTCATAGTAGGGTTTTCTGTATGTTTAATCTCAAAAGCAAGGATTTTTCTTCCCCATTTAATGATGAAATCTACTTCTTTGCCAGATATGGATCTGTAATAATATAGTTTTCCTTTTTGGAATAATAAGTTCTGAATATGCTTGAAGATTAAGAAAGAGCACAGCCTCAAAGAAATTCCCAAACTCACAAGCAATTTTTAAGCTTTCTTTGTTGTGATATTATGATAGGTAAGCACAAAAAGCAGGATCTATAAAGAATATTTTTAATGATTTTATAATTCTTTTTAGTCTGTTGGAAAAATTTGCAGGGACTTTTCTAATTATATTTAAGATTTCCATAAGTTTTATATATCTATGAACAGTAGGTTGACTTATTCCTATTTCTCTTGCTATTTCAGTTTGATTAATTATATTTCCACTTCTTAGAGCTAAAGCTGATATAAGTTTTCTAAAATCAAGAAGGTTATCTATTTGAGAGAGAGCTTTAAGATTTCTTTATAAATTATGTTTTTTATATATCCTTCCCACCATACAAGGATAGATTCTAAATTATTTATATATAATAATAGTGGCATGAAACCTTTTAAGATAAAGGGTATAGGATTAACTCTTTCTAAAGTCTCTTCTTTGGTAAAGTTTTCTTAACATAAATTAAAAGATTTATTTATATAAGATCTTTAATTTATAGATATGTCATAGGGAATATCTCAAAGTAAATAGTTCTTTCTGTAAGACTTTCAGAGATTTCTTTAAGAGTAAGGTATTGTATTTTAATTCATAATCTGAATGATTTTTATTCATGACTTGAATGTTAATACAAATCTTATGGAAAAGCAAACTATTGATTGAAGTAATAAGTAATATGCTATAATTTAAGTTGAGGTGATAGAAATGAGTATAACTGAAGAATTAATAAAGAAGATAGCTAATGATTTAGGTATTGATTTTGAGGATATTACTAAGGAAAGTTTAAAAGCTTTCTTGCAAGAAAAAAGAAGGAGGATAAAAATAGATATTTTAGAGATTCTTGATAGGTATAAAGTAACCTCTTCAAGAGAACTTGAGGAAAAGATCTTTAAAGAAGAAGTGCCAGAACATCCTGCCTGGGAGGACTTAATTCTTTTAGAAAATCTTGAGGAGACACTTAAAATAATTGAAGAAAATATTAGAAATATACCTTAATTTGTTAGATATCATATTAAATGAGTTTAGTTCAATTGTTGAATATGGAGAAATAATTTATACACAGAGTCAAGAACCATTGAAGTTACGCATATACTTTTATGATGAAAGTTTCTTAGATATTTTTTATTCAAAGTCAGGAAAGTATTCATATCATTGGGAGAGAAGATTTATTGATAATTCTATATATAGGCATGATAATGCTCCTCATAGAAATTGGGAGAAAATAAAGACTTTCCCAAAACATTTTCATAATGGTTTAGAGGAAGATGTAATTGAGAGCTATATTTCAGATGATCCTGAGGAGGCAAATAGGGATTTTTTAAATTTTATAAGAGGTAAAATACTGAAAAAGAATGATTTAGGTATTGATTATGGGAATATTTCAGAAAAGAAAGATTAGGATATTTCGTTTCAAAGATAATAAAGAAGATGTCAAAGATTGTTTTTAGAAGAAAAGATAAAAAATAAATATTCACACAAAAATAAGAGACAGATTATATTGAGTGAGAAGCCTTATAAATGGAAAAGAAAAATTGGATATCTTTAACTTAGGAAGCTTAACTTTAAAATTTAGGTAAATACTCCTTAATAGAGAGAACAAAATTTTCTATATCCTTAAGATCTGATTTTATTATTTGATATAGCTCTTTATCGCTAACTAAATGATACATATGGACTAATCTATTTCTATATCCTGCCATTTGAATTAGTTTTTCTCCTAACTTTTTGTCTACTGCTCCTATTTCTACTAATCCTTTAGCAATAGATTTATATTCTGAGGAAAGATCTATGTATCCACTTTTTGATAAGATATGCCGTCCTATATCAAAAATGGCTTCTAAAGTTCTTCTTAGGAAACTTTCACAAGCTGCAGTATAAAGATTTTGAGATAAAAAAGTTTCCTCATCTAATTCAGCTAATTTATATAGTTCTTTTAGAAATGAGTTTATCATTAATAATCTTTCATTTATAAAATTCTTATTTATCATTTTTTAACCTTGTATTTTTCAAATGCTTCCTCATAGAATTTATCTAACACATATTTGAAATCTGCTGATCTTCTCAGTATCATCATTTCATAATTTTCTTTAAAATCATCAGAGATGCTGTATACACATATTCCCTTTATAGCTTCAAACTGGAAAACTGAATGGCATTCCTGAAGAAAAACTAAATCCAATTTGTATGGTTTAAATATATCTTCCATTTCATTATATATATTTGAATACAGTTTGTATCTTTCTGGTATATCATCAATATTTTTATTAAATACTATTCCTACATCTATATCTGTTAATGGATCTTTTATTTTTACCTCTTCATTTTTTAAAATCTTTAATGCATTATCTTTCTGACTTCCAAAAAGATAGCAAAGGGCAATATTGTATTTTTTACAAATCTTTATAAGCTCTTGAAGTTTATCCATATTAATATTCTCCTCAATTAGATTATATCATAAGCAAATTTTAACTTATAATTACCTCTTTTATGGAGATTTGAAAAGTAAAAATAAGCTAATCTCTTTTTCTTTCCTCTATCTTTTTATATAACTAATCCCCTGTTTTCAACCTTATTTATATTTTGAACAGTCTCAATTTATACTATACATTTGTAATTATTTTGTTTAAGTTAGAAAACTTTTCCTTAATAGAATATTGTTGTTTGAAATTATCTAATATCATCCCAACTTTCTGTTCAATCAAACAGATATAATCTCCTACTCTTTTGAATCGCATGGCCTCGCCTAGCCAAAGAAACATATCTATTGCTGCTATTATAGGGATTACAATAAAAAAATTAACAAAACAACAGCATGTTGTTTATTCCATTGGGTAAAACCTACTGATATAAGAATACCTAAAATAGCAGCACCCCAACTTAGGGCACTAAACATATTAATACTTGCCTACTTACTTTCTTCTCTTAGACTTTTATATTCTTCTGCAAGTATTGATAAATATTGTTTTAGATCATCCATTAAAATACCTCCTTCTAATAGAATATTATCATTAAAACTATATTTTATTTTATCAAATCAATAAGTTCCATATTACTTAGATATTTTTGATATATCATTTGTTCTAAATTTTAGTTTAACTTTAATTTTAGAATCACTTTCTAATTCTTCCTCCAAAGTAGATGAGCCTGAAAGAATAAATTTCATCTTTCTCTGAGTTTTATCTACAGTGTTTTTTAAAGCTAAAAGAATATTAGGAAACCTTTTGAGGTTCATCTATAATGATTTTTTTAGATCCTATTCATAAATAGTAAGGGATTATATTTTAATTCATAATTTGAATGATTTTTATTCGTAACTTGTTATTGTATTAATGTCATAATTAATGTGCTATAATTTAAATTGAGATGAATTAACATGATTTTCATTTTTTTGAATAGAATAAAAGGAGTGAAATAATGAGTATATTAAAAAAGATTCCAAAAGAAGAACTGAAAGCTATTCTTCTTAGAGAGTATAAGAGAAGATTTCGTTTGTATAAAATTGTAGATGAGAAAATGAAGAAGAAATATAATATGTCATTTGAAGAATTTGAGAGGATGGGTATAGTGAAAGAAAAGGGGTACTCTTGGGATGTAGAAAATGATGCTATGGAGTGGGAACACGCTATTGAGGGAATTAGATATATACAAGAGAAGATAAAAGAATTAACATCTGAATGACAATTGATGAAATATTAAAAAATATATATAGCTTGAAAGTTAAATATGATTTAAATCTTCTCTTCTTAGATTATACTGATATAACACTTTTATGTAGATTAGGATTTTCTTATGATATTTTTATTCAGATTTATGTGAATATTAGAAAAAACAAAGTTAATTTGGCTTTAGTAGTAAAAGATAATAGGATTTATGGAATAGATAGAGAAGGTGGATTTATGCATGAACATCCAATAGAAAGTCCTGAGCTTCATATCCCTCATGAGTCTGAGGTATCCATTGAAGATTTTATAATAAAGAGTATAGATATTTTAGAGAATTTAGGTTTATTGTGAATACTTAATAAAGAATTACTAATAGAAAAGATAGGAAACTATATTTCTATACTTTTAAACTTATCTGCCAAAATTATATTTTAAATTAGTGATGCTATAAAGTTTTTAGACCTTTTAGATTGGAAGTAGGATACTTTAGAATTCATGCTTCTGTTAACCATCTCCCTCATACTTCTTCCTCTTCTACATACCTTCTCATTTCTTTTCTGTAAAACCCCCAGCTTAGCATACAAGTTATCAGATGTAATGTGCTATAATTTAAATTGAGGGTAAAAGAAGATAGCTAATGATTAAGGAAAGTCTAAAAGCTTTCTTGCAGAAAAAAGAAGGATAATATAGGAGGAGAAATTAATGACTTCTATACTCCCTTTAAGTAATGAAAAAATTAAGGTTATAGCAAAAGAACTTGGTTTATCTGAAGATGAATTGATGAAACAAAGTTTGGTAACTTTTTTAGAAAGAAAATTAAAAGAGATAAAGGCAGAAATTTATAAGATTATGAATAAGTATATGATTTCATCAATTGAGGATTTTGAAAGGCTTTATGAAAAAGTGAAAATAGAGGAAAAAGACTCTTTTGAAGATTTTAAAAGGCTAGATCATTTAGAATTTAAAAAAGAAGAGATAGATAAAATCTTGAAAGAATTAAAGTGATTATAGATACTGAAAAACTCAGAGATATTATAGAAACAGAATATAGTGACATTGTAGAGTATGTATCATTTACCTGATATAAATGAGATAAGAGTTTTCTTAATAGATAGTAGTTTATTGGATATATGGTTTTCTCTTAAGCTAGTGGGAAGATATTCATATCATTGGGAGAGAAGATTTATTGATAATTCTATATATAGGCATGATAATGCTCCTCATAGAAATTGGGAGAAAATAAAGACTTTCCCAAAACATTTTCATAATGGTTTAGAGGAAGATGTAATTGAGAGCTATATTTCAGATGATCCTGAGGAGGCAAATAGGGATTTTTTAAATTTTATAAGAGGTAAAATACTGAAAAAGAATGATTTAGGTATTGATTATGGGAATATTTCAGAAAAGAAAGATTAGGATATTTCGTTTCAAAGATAATAAAGAAGATGTCAAAGATTGTTTTTAGAAGAAAAGATAAAAAATAAATATTCACACAAAAATAAGAGACAGATTATATTGAGTGAGAAGCCTTATAAATGGAAAAGAAAAATTGGATATCTTTAACTTAGGAAGCTTAACTTTAAAATTTAGGTAAATACTCCTTAATAGAGAGAACAAAATTTTCTATATCTTTAAGATCTGATTTTATTATTTGATATAGCTCTTTATCGCTAACTAAATGATACATATGGACTAATCTATTTCTATATCCTGCCATTTGAATTAGTTTTTCTCCTAACTTTTTGTCTATTACTCCTATTTCTACTAATCCTTTGGCAATAGATTTATATTCTGAGGAAAGATCTATGTATCCACTTTTTGATAAGATATGCCGTCCTATATCAAAAATGGCTTCTAAAGTTCTTCTTAGGAAACTTTCACAAGCTGCAGTATAAAGATTTTGAGATAAAAAAGTTTCCTCATCTAATTCAGCTAATTTATATAGTTCTTTTAGAAATGAGTTTATCATTAATAATCTTTCATTTATAAAATTCTTATTTATCATTTTTTAACCTTGTATTTTTCAAATGCTTCCTCATAGAATTTATCTAACACATATTTGAAATCTGCTGATCTTCTCAGTATCATCATTTCATAATTTTCTTTAAAATCATCAGAGATGCTGTATACACATATTCCCTTTATAGCTTCAAACTGGAAAACTGAATGGCATTCCTGAAGAAAAACTAAATCCAATTTATATGGTTTAAATATATCTTCCATTTCATTATATATATTTGCGTACAGTTTGTATCTTTCTGGTATATCATCAATATTTTTATCAAATACTATTCCTACATCTATATCTGCCAATGGATCTTTTATTTTTACCTCTTCATTTTTTAAAATCTTTAATGCATTATCTTTCTGACTTCCAAAAAGATAGCAAAGGGCAATATTGTATTTTTTACAAATCTTTATAAGCTCTTGAAGTTTATCCATATTAATATTCTCCTCAATTAGGTTATATCATAAACGGACCTTGTTGAATTGAGAGGATTAAAAGGAAGATTTAGTTTCTCCCTGTTGCCTCACATAATATTCTATATGAATATAAATTTTATCCAATCTCTTTTCATCTCCCTTTTTATCACTGCTAGCTTTAAATTTTTATGCTTTTTCATTAACTTATTCTTAAATTTCTCCTTTTCCCAAGAAACTTTAGCTCTAAAATTTCTAATTCCTTTTTCTCTCATAATATCAAGAGAAGGAAAAGTAATTTTTCTCTAATCTCTTTTAAGGTAATAAATACTAAAGCTTGTGCTTCCTACATGGCATAGCTCATATCTGTTATATTTAGTGTATAGCCAAAATATCTTTTTACTTCTACTCTAAATGCTATAATTTTTCCTTTAGCTTTAGAGACAAAAGTCTTGGAATAATTTCTTAAGACAAAAGTAGTAAATTCATTTAAAATAAGAGTGCTTTCTTTTTTAGATATCTTTATAACTTTCTCTAATTACAGGCTTTCTTTCTTTGAGATTAATAGTCATGATGTTAGATTCTAATTTTATTGATTTCTTTCATTTTAAAAAAATCCTTCCTTTTATTTCAAAATTTTCAAGTATGTTTTTTGTAATGCGATTTGTTCTCTAAATTTATTTGATTTTTTATGTTAAAATAAAGAGAAAATATAATAGTTGGGGGATAAAGATGAGGAAAATATTTATTTTGATTATACTGGGAATGTTTTATTTACTTTCAATTACCTTAGCCCAAACCTATACAACCTCAAGGTTATCTTCAGATGTATTCTTTGGAAGACCCATATACCCTGATAAATATGTTCTTGGGGTTGGAGATAAATTAAGAGTTTATATTCTGAAAGAGACAGGAGAGCCAGAAATATATGAGCTTTTTGTTTCTCCAACTGGATCTATAAATCTCCTTGTGGCTGGAAGTATCAAAGTTGCTGGTTTAACTCTGGCAGAAGCAACTAAAGAGGTTTCAAGAAAGATTTTAGCTTATTATCCAAGAAGTAAAGTAGAACTTGAACTTATATTCCCAAGATATATGAAAATTTCTGTAACTGGTGAGGTTTTGAATCCTGGTTCATACTTAGTTTCTGCTTTAAGTACACTTGATGATGTGATAAAGGTTGCTGGAGGTTTGAAATCTTCTGCTTCTACGAGAAATATACAGATAAAAAGAGGAAATAATATTATTTCAATAGATTATTTGAAATATGTAAAATTTGGGGATGAAAAGGAAAATCCTGATATTAAAGAGGGAGATATAATATATGTACCTATTGTTAAAAAAATAGTAAAGGTTTTTGGAGAAGTACAAAATCCTGGGATGGTAGAAATAAAAGAGGGTGAGATGTTAAGGGATATAATAAATATAGTTGGTGGATTTACCCCTAATGCAGATCTATTTTCAGCTTATGTGGAGAGACAGGGAAAAGATAAAAAGGAGATTATTTCAGTTAATTTATACAAATTGATTTATGAAAAAGATGAAAAAGAAAATATTGTTTTAAATGAGGGAGATACATTGGTAGTTCCAGAAAGAGCAAATAGAGTTTATGTACTTGGTTATGTTCAAAATCCTAAATCTTTTATAATTAGAGAAGGTACTTCTGAAAGAGCAACTTATACTTCTCAAATTCTAGAAGAGATTAGTGAAAATACAAAAGTGAGTGAGTTAATAAGAATGGCAGGAGGAATACTTACTGTAGGAAGCCAAAGAAAGATTCAAGTAATAAGGGATAATAAGTTGATAAAAGAGATAGATCTTTTTAAAGTTTTGATAAAAGGAGATACAGAAGAAGAAAATATAAAGATAGTGCCTGGAGATATCATCTATGTACCATTAAAAGAGAAGACTGTAAGAGTGCTTGGAGAAGTTAAGGTGCCCGGTATGTATGAAATAAAGACAGGGGAGAGGATTGTGGATTTAATAGAGATGGCAGGAGGATTTACAGTAAGGGCTGATATTAAGAATATCATAATTGAAAGGTACATAACAGAGAAAAAGCGAATAATTAATTTAGATCTTTCTAAATATTATAAAGATAAAGATGAGAGTGTTAATATTCTTCTTGAAGATGGAGATGTAATAAATATTCCTGTGAAGAGTGATTAAGGGGGAAGAAGATGAGAAAGAAAGTCTATTTTTTAGTATTATTCTTTTTAGTTATATTTTTACTATCTTATGCCCAAGAAGGAGCAATTGGAGTAGAAGGTATATATTCTGGAAAGGTTATTGATCCAGAGAAATATCTATTGGGGCCTGGAGATATTCTTAGGGTATACATAATAAGGGAAACAAACGAGACTATGAGTTTTAACTTGGCTGTTTCGCCAACAGGGCATGTATTAGTGCCTCTTGTAGGAAATATAAAAGTTGTAAATAAGACATTAGCTGATGCAACTCAGGAAATAGCAAAACAACTGATGAGATTTTATCCAAGGTCTAACATTATAGTGGATATTATTAATATAAAAAAGGTAAATATTGTTATAACAGGAGAAGTAGTAAATCCAGGTACATACAGAGTGCTTGCTATAAGTACTCTCGATGATGTGATAAGGGTTGCTGGAGGTTTAAAGTCTTCAGCATCTATGAGAAATATACAGATAAAAAGAGGGGATAAAGTAATTAATATAGACTATATGAGATTTCTGAAATATGGAGATTTGGAACAAAATCCATATATAGAAGAGGGAGACTTTATTTATATTCCGCTAATTGGGAAGAGTGTAAAGATAGTAGGGCAAGTAAGGAATCCAGGTATATATGAGATAAAAGGAGGAGAGAGATTAAAAGATTTAATAGATATGGCGGGAGGATTAACGGCGAGTGCATCATTATATGATGCGGTATTAGATAGGGTAAGTGGGGAGAGGATAGAGCTTAATTTATATAAATTGATATATGGAGATGAGAAGGAGAGAGAAGAGGCGAATATAGAGCTAAGGGATGGAGATGCGATAACCGTACTAAGGGAGCAAAAGAGGGTGTATGTTTTGGGATTTGTAAGGAAGCCAGGGCCGATACAACTTGTAGAAGAGGCGAAGATGGTAGCGGAGGGAGAAGAGGGAGGGGAGGTAGTAGGAGAAGCGATAATGGGAGCGAAGGTAAGTGAGATAATAAGGAGAGCAGGAGGGGTGTTGCCGAATGGAAGTACAAGGAATATAGAGATAAGGAAAGGAGGAAGAGAGGACAACAAAGTAGTAGTAGACTTATATAGGGTACTTGTATTAGGGGAGAAGAGTGAAGAAGATATAAAGGTGAATCCAGGGGATGTGATATACGTACCACCTATAACAAAGAGTGTAAAGATAGTAGGGCAGGTAAGGAATCCGGGTGTATATGAGATTGTTGCTGGGGATAGAATAAGGGATATTTTGTTAAAAGCAGGAGGAATTACAGAAAAGGCATCAAGAGAGAAGGGTCAATTAGAGAGAGTAGAAAATGGTAAAAAAGTGATTTATGAGTTTAGAGTAGATAATGCTGTAAAGGGAATTGAAAAAGATAATTTAGAACTTGAAGATGGAGATACTATCTATATACCAGAGCAAAGAAGATTAGTTTATGTATTAGGACAGGTCAGCAATCCTGCTGCTTATGAATATAGGGAAGGTCGAAAACTTACCGAATATATAAGTATGGCAGGAGGGTTAAAGGATAGGGCAGATCTTGGAAGGATAGCGGTGGTAAGGGAGATAGATGGTAAAACTCAAGTTATTCCTATTAACATGAATGAAATTATTAATAAAGGAAGAAGTGATTTAGATATTGAAATAAAGGAGAATGATATCATATTTGTACCTGAAGTATTTATAAAAGGTTGGCAAGATATTGTTTCTATTATTTCTGGAATTTTCTATGTCTATACTATAGTAAAGCCTTTTGTGGGGTGGTAAATTGTCAAGATAAAGGGGGCTTTTAAAAATGATTTATTCATTAAAGGAGGGAAATCCAAAGAAGGGATGGGTGGTTATTGTACATGGTCTTGGAGAGCACAGTGGAAGATATAGAAAAATGGTAGAAGATTTTGTAAATATGGGGTATGGAGTTGTTACCTTTGATCATCCGGGGCATGGTAGAAGTGATGGAAAAAGGGGAGATACTACAATTGAAGAGATTTTAAGTGTAATTGATGAGGTTACTTTTGGTATTCCAAAGTTTCATATTTTTGGGCATAGTCTTGGGGGACTTATTGCTGTAAGATATGCTCAAGAAAGGCAAGATAGAATTAAAAGTCTTGTAGTATCTGCTCCTGCCTTAGGAATTAAGGTAGATCCATTGACAAATTTTGTGGCAAGAAGTATTGGTAGGCTTTTCCCACATATTACTATAAATAATAAATTAGATCCCGAGTATTTATCCAGGAATAAAGAAGTAATTAATAAAGTTGTAAACGATCCTCTTATGCATAGTAAAATATCTTTTAGGCTTGGATTAAGTATGATTGAGAATATCAGTTTAGCTCATGAAAAGGCTAAGGATATGAAAGTGCCAACTTTAATTCTTGTCCCTACTGAGGATAGATACGTGGATCCAGATGGGGCAAGAGAATTTTTCAAAAAACTTACCATAGATGATAAGAATTTAATAGAATTTCCAGGTGGATATCATGAACTTTTTGAGGATGAGGAATATAAAGATAGATTTTATAATGCTATCTATGACTGGATGAATAAACATAATTAAAGATCAAGCTTATTTTGCCTTCCTAAGTAAAAGATTTTTACAGGGTTGATAAGGTCCTCAGAGTCATTTTGAGGATTGTTAACTTTTTTAGATACAGGATATGCTTCCATTTCATCTGCAGGATAAGGTTTTAGAAGAGAAAGAAGTTTATTGACATCTTTTTCTTCTTTGTTTACCCATATCTCTTCATCTTCCTTACTTAGTATTACGGGCATTCTTTCATGAATTTTTTTAATCAGTTCGTTTGGTTCTGTTGTTATTATGGTAAATGTTTTAATTGGCTTTCCTTCTGAACTAATCCAAATATCATAGATCCCTGCAAAGGCAAAAAGAGAATTATCTTTCATTTTTATGTAATAAGGTATTTTTTCTTTACCCACTTTTTTCCATTCATAAAATCCGTCAGAAGGTACTAAGCAACGCCTCTTTAAAAAGGAATCTTTAAACATGGCCTTTTCAAGAAGGGATTCTGCTCTTGCATTTATAGGTCTTTCTTTTGGTCTTTCTTTTGCCCAGTGAGGTATAAATCCCCATATCATTTCTTCTAATTTATTAGGACTTTCTTGAAAAACTATTGGTACAGGTTGATCAGGTGAAATATTGTATCTTTTTCTTAAATTGACTTCACCTAAAACTTTTACATCAAATCTCTCAGGTATTTTTTCTACTTGTATAAGAGTAAATCTACCACACATAAATTATCTCCTTATGATCCTTTTATAAAATTTTATCATATTTATATAAAATAAAAAGGCCTCCCCTTTATGGGAGGCCTTTTCTTTATCTATTATTAAAAGTTTTAATATTTTAATGAGAGCCCGAAGATATGTTGGTTAGAAAGGTCTTTTGAATACAAGAAGGCGTAATCAAACTGGATGTTATTAAGATTAAGTCCTATCCCTATACTGAAGGTGTTTTTCTCGCCATTATATCCTGTTCTGAAAAGTACAGGTATTCCAGGTATTTTTATTTCTGATCCTATGTGTAATCTTTGATAAAAGTACATTTTCTCATATAGAGATACATCCAATGCGAGGGTTAATAGTACCGATTTAAGGTCTAAAATTAAGGCAGTACCTAAAACTAAGTCTTCCTTTCCTACCGATTCTATTGTTCCAGTACTCCACTTAAGATAGCTTATGGGATTGTACCAACAAGCACCTACTTTTAACATATTATTAACTTCATATATGGCTCCAAAATCAAATCCAAAACCTGTAGCTTTGGCAGTATCAAGGGTAGCTGAATAAAAATGTCCTCTAAATCCTAGGCTTAAGTTGGGAAGAATTTTTCTTGCAATATTTAAGCTTATTGCATTTTCTTGAAATGGGAAAAGGAGTTCTTCCTCATTTGTAATTCCTTTGCTTTCTAAACCAGCTCCTACTATTGTCCCATTTATATTCAATCCTGCTCCAATAAATTCTACTCTTGTATATCCTTGTGGTATTTGTAAGTGGCTAAATCCAATTGTTACTATATCTATATTTGTAAGTCCAGCAGGATTATAAACTAAACCGCCTAAGTCATCTGAAATAGCTACATAGGTTTCACCTATACCAGCTGATCTTGCATTAAGAATAATGGGGGAGAAAGCTCCCCCTGTACTACTTGCAAAGGCATAAGATAAGAGAAACAATCCAATTATACTTATTAAAATTATTTTTTTCATAACCTTTGTCCTCCCTTATATCCTATCAAATTAGACAAGATTATTTCAATATACCTATAAATCTGTTTATTCTTACTTCACCCTGATCTGATTTTGCCACAATTTGGAATAGATATAGACCATTCTTTAACGTTTGACCTTTCCAATTTACTCCATCCCACAAGATGCTATAATTGCCAGCTGGCAAGTATCCTAAATCTCTTTCATAAAGTTTAACGCCAGAAAGATCGTAAACTATAAATTTTACATTAGCATTTTGGGTTATATTAAAGAAAATTTCAGCAGGACCTTCTTTAGGGTTGAAGGATTTAGTGAATTTTGTGACATTTAAGATAGATAAAGGTAAAGAGGAAGGTATAGTTGTGTAAGAACTTATTTTAGTAGTGTTATTTAGCTCATCCTTAGCAATTATTTCTATTAAATATCTTCCGTATGGTTGAATAGCTCCACTTTCATCTTTTCCGTCCCATGTATATTGATAGGTACCGTTTATAACCTTTGTATTGTTTTCTAAGGTCTTAATTAACAAATTCTTTTGGCCATTAATTGTACTGTAAACTTTTATTGTTAAGTAGGAATAGCCTATTTCATCTGATACCGTTATATTTATATTGCAATTTTCATTCTTTGAAGGATCAAATACGGAAGTTGCTGTAGCAGTTATGCTTGGAGGATTTGTAAGTAAATCTTTAACTTTTTTCATTATTGTTCCAGATACTGATGGATCAACTCCTTCTAAACCAAAGGCTAAATACACTACTCCGAAATGTTTATCTGGATCTATATAATATAAGCCTGCTGTACCTGATGAGGCTGTAACCTTGTTAACAATGGATGGTGATTTCTTAACCTTTATTTTCTCTGGTATTTTAATTTCAGGCATTATAGGTGATGGTGAAATATTAGGATCGTACATAAAAATAGGTACTGCTCCTTCTAATGGGTCAATTTCATCAAGATATACTTGGTTCATAGCAGAGTCTCTTGTATTAATATTAAAAGAAATATTTGAAAATGGAGTATTACTTAAACCTTTTACAGAATATATACCCACATCATCTTGTACAAATTCTGCTTTTAAATATTGATTATAGAATTTAGGATCAATATAACCTGCATAGTATCCCCATCCAAGATCTTGACTTGATATAAGTAATTTTCCTCCATTATCTAAATATCTCATTATTTCCTCTTGTATAGATGGATCGTATATGGCTCCCCAATCTCCAGCCCATACTACAAAATTGAATAATGCCATATCATTTGCTGATGGTACGGCATTATCATTAAATACATCTATTATAAAGTAGTTTATATTCGCGTCTATTAAACTTTTCTCAATATATGGAGCTATACCATATTCTCCTCCGTCATCGGATACTAGTAAGGCTTCAAGAGTTGTTGGGGTTGTGAAGGATTTAGTTGTCCATGGAGAGTAACCTATAGAGTTTTTAGATCTTACCCTTACATAATAAGTGGTTCCTGGATATAAGGTTTTTTCAAGAGTTGGTCTATATTCAGTTTTGTCTGTAGTTATATCAATGATTATCTTTTCAAAGTTTGGATCTTCTGCTACTTGAAGTTGGCTTTCTGTACTATTTGGAGCTACCCACTTAAAGAGAGGTCTTAAGGTGTTTGGATTCTCATTTAGCCAAGCAAAATGGGATATAAATGTTGGTGCAGATGGTACAGCCTCTTGCTTAACAGCTATATCACAAATAATATTTTCTCCTGAAACTGAGATATTTCTTACAGCGACTCCTGTGGGAATTTCTCCATAAGCATTACTGTTTGGTGTGCTATTAGCATCAAAGGTAGTATTTCCTGTAGATCCAGGGTATGGGTGTCCAGGATTTCCAGAAGATTGACGTTTTTCTAGTTGCCATAAACCATTTGCTTGTTCAAGAGCTACAAGATAGTGTAGTGTTGGATCAAGTCCTGGATACCACTCAACATCATTTTGATAATTTCTCATTTTTTCATCAACATGGTAGATGAGAAGTCCGAAGCCTCTTAAGAAACGATCAAATCCTATAGCTTGTCTATTTTCCAATAAGAAATATTGAGGACCTTCTTCTCCGTCAGTCCAAAGTTTATATACTACTGGTTCTTTTTCAACAGGTGGAATTGTAACATTAGTCAAATTATCTTTTGGTACAATTGGTGTAACCCATCCAAGCTGAATTTTACTCCAAGCATCGAAGTGGGAAGGTCCACCACCAATGCTATACCCTCCAGGACCAGTAGGTCCATTCCATGATCCTCCTGCCATAAGACTCCATCTCCCGAGTCCTAATGAAGAGTAATCTCTATCATAAAGGTCGGGAAGTTTACCAAATGCATGCCCCATCTCATGCACAAAAACTCCTACAGTTTGAGGAACAATTACAGGATTATTATTGTTATTAGAGTCATAATCTAACATATATTCTGGCTGAATGGTATATCTTACCGGAACTCTTTGCCCATCTATAGTTACGTATACTGCAGAGGCATGAGACCATATATCATTTGTATCTCCAGTCCACTCAGCTCCTTGGCCAGAATGGATAATAAAGATCACATCATAATTTCTCAAATCATAACCACTATCCACTGTATGTTGTAAAACTTCCTGAACTAATACAAAAACTCCCCCGGAAAAACCATAATCTCCATCATTTATATATGTAGTGTAGGTATATTTTGCTGTATACCATGGAAGTATGGTGGCTGTTATATCAAATTGGTTGTAAGAATTTTCTAAATAAAACTCTCTTACACTTCCCACATTATATGGATTGATAGTACTCCAATCTGCACCTTCGCTATTAAAAAGGATATTAAAGTAGTTCGAAGGAATAACATCATCTGGTTGTTTGGGCTTATCTGTAAATTCTACTGGAATTACGATAGCCTTTCCTATACCTTGAGCCTTTTCAATAGTTCCATAAATTCTTGTTCCTTGTGGAATACTTTCGGGTGTTACTTCGGGAATTTTTGGTATCTCAACTTTCTTTTCTAAAAGTTTTTCATGAGGTGGCATTATGTGTATTTTGGTGATTGGGAAAGAGTGGGCAAAGGTAAATGTAAATAAGAGTAATAAGAAGATGATAGTTGTTAATAGAATTGATATACCCCTTCGCATCTTGAACCTCCCTCATTTATTTTAAAATTCCAATGTTAATTATTATATAATAAAATTATGGTTTTTGGGCTTGTAAAATTAAGGGGGTATAATGAAATGAACACAATAAGATTTATAATTATGGTTTTGAGTGTCTTTTTGCTTTGGGAATATACTTTTGCTCAAGGTATGCCGATTATTGAAAATAAAAGTTTGATTTTGGCAAGAGTAAAAAGTGTAATCTTAGGTAAATTTCCATATGTGGAATTAGTGTTAGAAGTATTAGAAAGTAGATCAGTAGAAGGATATAAAAATTTTGTTAAAGAAGGAGACTTGATTTTAGCTGTTCCCTATTCTTTGAAAAATATTGATCCTAAGGTTTTTCTTCTTACTGAAAATAGAAATCTACTTTTATGTTATTATTTGAGACCTTTAGATCTTATCTATGCTACTGTAGAGTTTGTAGGAGATGAGGGAGGAGCAGGCTATGTAATAAGAGAAGTGGAAAGAGTAGGAGAGGTTTCAAAGGATAATATCAATGATGTAATTAAAGATTTTATGAAGGTTAAAGGAATAATAAAGGAGGAAGATGTTCTTTTGGAAATTGATGATAGAGAAAATTATTACTATGTAAAAGTTTTTGTAGGGGAGAGGGTATATAATGTATTGATGGATAGATCTCTTGCTATTCTTTCTTTTGATTAGCTTTTTCGTATAAAAATACTGAATCACCTTCATCTACACCTAAATTCTTTGCTACAATTTCACATTTTGCCTTAAGAAGGAAGAATATATTGTAGCTTCTTCCTTCTAATCCCTCATAATTGGCTTGCCCTTTCGATATTATTAATTTTGCATTATAAAAGATATCTTGATATTCATTGGATCCAAGCTCAGGTGGCTTTCCTACAGATCCTGATCCTGTGGTAATTACTTTAGAGTACTTATTAAGTCCAACCTCTATTACATCTTCGAGTATGGCATCATTTATTATAGGGTATTCGTTTGCCACACTTATGATAAATTTTGTTTTAGATAATTCTTCTATCAGAATTTTATCAAATACTATTTCACCTGCATTATCCAAAAGATAAAGAATCTCATCTGTTTTTTCCAATTCTTGTTTAAAATAGTGATAATGATCTATAGCAAGAGGTGTATTTATGATATCTTTAATATATTCCCTTAAATTTAATTTGGATATATCAAGAATGCCAAGATCAATAATATTTCCGGATATTGCAACCTTTATAGCTGTATAGAGGGGGTCTTCAGAAGTTTCTACAATATTTTTAAGGGTATCATATAGCTTAAGGGCTAAGTTATTGTAATGTTTCTTTTCCTCATAATAGGGATCTTTAAGATTTGCCATCTCATAGATTTTTTTAAATGTAAGGTAAGTATTGTAGGCTGGTGATTCTGTAGGAGATAAAGTAGATATATACTCAGCAGCTTTTCTTATTATCTCAATCTTTTTTTCTTCAGATAAATTGGCTCTTTTCAATGCAGAAAGAGCTTGTTTTAAAAAGCAAGGATAGCAATCTAATTTTGTCCACATAGCATTTATTTTTTACTTAATTGTGAAATAAAAGTCAATTAAAGTAATTTTAAAAGGATTATTTTTTTAGTTTTTCATAAAGAATTAATGATGATTTAAAAAGTTCAGAAAATTTTTCTCTATCTTTTATATGTTGATATAAAGAGGAGTCTCTTATATTTCCATGTACAGCACTATTTCTTACTCCTTCTAAAATTTTAAAATTATCTTGCATCCATTTTTCTTTTAATATTTGTGGAATTTTATCTCTTAAGAATTCTTTTCTGTTGGGTATATCATGAATTTTAGTAATCCCTAATCTTTTTAGCATGCGTATAGTTATAGCTTCATATATTAATATGAGGCTTTTCAGATATTGATTTTTCTCAAAAAAATATTTTGCTCTTTCTATCATTCGATCTTCTAAGAGTTCCTTTTCAAGAAGAGGTTGTAATTCTTTCTTTATATTTTCTGCACATAATGTTTTATAGCTTTCTTCAATATTGTCCAATTTTGCAGTAATTTCTTTTAATTCTTTTTGGGGTCTCCAGTTCATCTCTATTTGAAAATATGTATTTTCCGTATTTTGAATACCAAGATTTTTAAGGATTTCTGGAAAATAGCCTGAATATTTATAAATTTCATAAGATGTGGTCAATTTGAATAATTCATTTATAAAATCTATTTTTATGACAGGTGCTTCGTCTCCTTTCATTTCCAGGGCTCCATAATATATATCTAAGTCCACGATCTTTTTAAAATTTTTTATGTACATTATAGAGAAACTAAGGATAAATGGCATAAATCTATAACCATGGGTAATATCCAATATTATGTAAAGCTCGTCATCAGGGAGATTTTTTATTAAAAATTCTACATAAAATTTGTAATCTAAAGGGTCTATATTTATTAGCTCTATACCTGGTATGTAGTTAGAAAGTTTTTCTTGCCACTCGTTTAGAGTGTTTTTCGATATTCCAGATCTTTCTTCATCCCATACTTTATAATATAGTTCTTCTAAATTATTTTTATAATCTTCATCTATAGTATCGATAATTTCAGACCACGATGATTTATCTGTTCCGAAAATATACCACTTATCTATAGTCTTCTCATGAGATAAGTATCGATAAAGAGCAGATCCAAAAAAAGCAGTCTCGTAGGTTTGTCCATTCTCAAATTTATATTTTGTCTTTATGTACCCTTTTCCACTTTGATTTCTACCAATTCCTATGATAGAAAGAAGTATGTTTTTCATTTTTTTATGTGTAAACTTTTAAAAAGTCTTTTATGTAATCTTCTATTTTCTTTTTATGATCTTTGTCAAGAATTTCTCCTAATTTGTAAGATAATCTTAAATTTTTATAATCTTGATCTATAAATTCGTATAGTAGTCCAGCATGAGCATTAAAATTTCTTTCTAAATTTGAAGAAGGGTATTTTCTTTCTTTTTCGCCTTTTTCAAATATCCTCTTGAAGTTTTCTAACTCGTTATCAAGTAAAGTATATGCGCTGGATTCATTAAAAAGATTCTTGATTATCTTTTCGTTAAAGTTTTTTAGAGTATCTATTTTTACCCATTTTCTATGTTCTTCTATATATATTTTGTTTTCATATTCCTTATATATTTTATAAAAGGTTTCAAGAAGATAAATGTAGATCCACAAATTTCCCAAAGAGTATTCCATACATAATTTTATTTCTTTAGTATTATCTTTTTCTATTGAGAAGGTCTCAATTAGTTCTTTTATTCTTTTCAAAGTAATTTTTTCATAGGATAGGTTCAGTAATTTTTCAATATTATTCCAATTTATTATGGTAAGAAAGGCTAATGCAAATCCCTTTTTTATGGCAGATATACATTCATTAACACAAGAAATTATTTCTTTAATGAAGTTAAATTCTTGATAAAGGAGAAGAGATTCTGGGTAGTAATCTGTGTCAAATTTAAAAGGAAGTTTGTTTACATTTTTAAAATAATCTACGAAAAAAGGTGTTTTTGTTTCCTCGAAGGTTACTTCATACTCTTGTTCCTTTAGATTCACTGGAGTAAGATATACATAATAAAATTTTGGGCATTTAGCTTTATCAATATAGTTTTTGGCTTGCTGAGCTACAAGAAATCTTCTATATGCATCCACGATAACTAAAATCTGAAAATTTAGTCCTCTTGATACATCCAAAATTATTTCTCTTATTTCATCATCGGTACTATCTTGTATTGCTAAAAAAGCAATATCTGCAGTAATGATATGATTATTCAGATTGAATTTTTTACTTTCATAATTTCCTTTTACAGGAACTTCAACACATTTAATGTTTTCCTTAGGAACGTTATATTGTAAAAGTTCTGATATTAACTTTTCTTCTTCGTATTTGTCAATGGATGCAGGTCTTAAAAGGAGAATTTTAAATTCTTCATTTTGGGAGATAAGATATTGGGTTATTGCTCCAATAGTAGAATTCCCTTTAAAGGATTTTTTGTTGGAGGCTTTATTATCATTAAAATGATAGATATATTCGTTTCCGCCCTTGGGTACAAGAGCACATATTAATTTACTCATCTCTTACTAATACACACCATCCTAAGGGGTAATATTTTTCTCCTAACTTTAAAGCCCATCTTGTGGATGGGAAAAATTTTGGTAATATATTTCTTTTTGTTATTACTTTATCTTTCAAAACACTTTCCGGTAAAAAGTATCCTAAGGAATTAAAATAATAAGTTTTACCGAATCCTATAGGAATATAAACAACTTTATTGTTCTCCAATCTTTCTTCTATTTTTTTATAATGTTCTATGAGGTTATTAAATAGGTCCTTATTTTCTTGAGTTTTGTTTTTTAATCTTTCTAAGATTTCTATTTCCTTTTTAACTAATAATAGGGAATAATTTTTTAAAGCTTTCCAAAGGTTATCATCTTTATTCTCAAAAAATTTATTCCAAAAATTAGGAAGATTTTTATTATAGATATTAAACTTTATCTCTGTATAAAACTCTTTTGATCCTGGTATTGCTAAGATGTATTGAGAAAGTTTTTTATGGGGTAATCTTTCTATTTTATAGACTTCTAAGTCTGTAATTGGAATACTAGATGTATCTTTTACTATTATGTACTTCATTATGTCTGTAGATGGATCATATGGATCATCTCTTAAAGCCTTATCAATTTCTTTTTGGGTTATATCAAGTTGTTTTTGTTCTTTGCTTAGATTCTCAAAATAGTAAAATAGTAAAGCACTTCTAATGATTCCTTTTAAAGTACTTCCTGGAATGTATGCTTTATTTCCTGTAGTTATTGGCATATATATGCTTCTTCTCTCAAAAGGATCTATTTTGCTTTTAACTTTAAGAGTATACTTTGTTACTTGATCTATGTTAATTTTTTTGTTATTTAGAAAATCGTAGATAGTTCTTTTTTCGTTAATTATAGTATTTGAAAGCTCAACCACAAAAGATTTGGGGTCTTTTCCTTTAAATATATTTAAGAGTTTTTCCTTATCTATTATTTTTAGTTCATTTTCTTGTATAACACAATCTGTTACATTGGAAAGCTCTTCACCACTTCTTATTAAAGTAGGGGTTATAGTTTTTATTTTAACCTTCATATTTAATCCCCTTCCTCAAGAGAATTTCCAGCCAATGGATTTTCCATAAGAAATGACTCTCATTTCTTTTATAGGCGATACATCTATATTTTGGCCTATATATGGTGTCTTTACTAAAGCTCCTTCACCTATTTTGTAATGAGTCTTTTTTCTATAACCTGTTGGTCCCTGATAATATATGAATCCATCTCTCTTTACTAAATTAAAATATATAATGTTGTCTACTTCTTCCTTTTTAGGTAAGCTTAGAGATAATGTAATTTCAAGATCCCCATTATCTGGAAGATCTAATTCTTCTTTCTCATAAAAATCAAACTGGCCTTTTCCTGTGCTTCTTTCTCCACCAATACCTTCCTCTATGAAAAGATTTAAGGAGGGAATAAATATTTCATTTAATGAATCATCTTTAGTTTTTAGAAAATATAGAAAAGGTTTAAGTTTCTTTCCTGTAGAAGTAGTGATAGTAAAAAATTCTAAATTTTCTTGAAAATATAGTCCTTGTGTTCTTTCTTCAGATATTGTTGGAACTCTTGGTATAGAAACTTTAGGCTCCAAATTTGTTTCCATAAATATAATATTTTCATCTTTTTCCCTAAATTCTTTTAGTTCTTCGTATTCTTCTTTAGAGATTAAGAATTTTGAGTTCATAGGTTTTAAGTTTTCTATTGTCTTTAAATAGATTATTTCATTGTCTTTATCGTAATTTTTAAGTAATTCTTTTAGCCCATTCCAAGAAATCCATTGAAATCTCTTAAACTTTTTGTGATCTTTATCTTCTTCTAGTTTTAGGGGAATATTGGGCATTGGTAAGAAAAGTATATCTTTTGAAGGTCCTTTTAATCCAGGAAATACTGATGAAATTATTAATTTCTCTTCAAATTCCTTAAATTTATTCTCATCAAATATTTTAAATAATGAATTACTAAGAGCAGAAAAAAGGGTATCTGAGTGAATTAAATGAGATGTTCTATCCATTCTTCTAAGCCCTATATGTAATACGATAGGTCCTTCTCTAAAAAGCTTATAAATTTCAACTCTCATTCTTTTTCACCTTCATTTGTCTTTCTAATTCTTCAATTAATTTGCTAATATCTATATCACTTAAAGATTTTATGTTTGTGTTGATAGGCTGCTTTTTATTATCTCCAATATAAGAGTTAACATTTTTTACATAAAAATTAAGGTTTTCAAATTTGATTTGTCCATAACCTCTGGTGCCACTTCCTCCCAGATAATCATCTTCCAGCAATCTTAAACCTTCTATAAATCTAGTAGTTAACTCTTTTATGTTGTCTTTTTCGTAAAAACTTATTGCACTTGAGAATTTAAATCTTGCTCCTGCGGGAACTCTCTCCATAGTTCTTGGATGTAAAGCTGTACCCCTTATTCTATCTATAATATTTTCAGTTTTTTCTTCTGTATACTCACCCTCTAATATCTCTCCAAATTCCTTTCTAAAATGTTCTTCATCTAAGAAGGAATCTCTGACAATTAAACGGGTTAAGGTTTTATTTCTTGCTGAGTGAGAACCAAAAAGATTGCAAATTACACAATTTTCTTTACCACAACCGCATGGATCACCATTCTCTAAATTTAAATGTTTTCTTTCAAGAAGACATCTAATTTTACCTTTTAGAGAAGAACCGGGTATGTAAGGAACACCTTTGGCTGTTTTAATTACAGGGTTATCAAGTCCACCAATCTCTCCTGTTTCTTTAGATCCACCTATGTGTAAGCCTGTAACTAAGGTTATCTCACCTTCTATAAATAATTTACCTATGAATTTATTCATTATTCTCCCCCCTTAAATTAATCTTTACCATAGAATTTCTGGTATGCTACAAGGGTTTCCATAAATTTTTGAATATTTTTAACATGGGTTTTGTCATCTGTAGCCTGCATTATTGGTTCTTTTAATAGTATATAGATCTCACCTAGAGCCTCTTTTTTGGATTTACTATCTTCTCTTCCTACTAAGTAGGCTAAGTAAGGTAGAGCCATTACAAGATCTGTAACAGACTTGGCTTTTTTAATAATTTCAAAGATTTTTCTTAACTTTGATGATGTGATATTAGAGGCTCTTTCTTGCATATAATCTTGTATTTGTTTATTGAATTTTTTAAATTCTTCTAATTCCAAGTTATCGAAGTTTAAAATTTTGTTTGAAAAACTTTGCTCTAATTTTTTTGTTACGTTTTCTTTCCATATAGATTCAAGAGATTTATTCTCTTTTATTGGATTGTTATTCATTGTTCACGCCCCCTTCTTGTTTTCATTTTGGCTATTTTAGTAGCAACTATTATTAATCTTGGATTTCTTATCTTTTCTTCCCCCCTTTCAAAGAGATTAGTGAGAAGAATCTTAGATAAGTTCTCTGCTAAATCTTTATAATCTCTTAAATAATACATAAATCTCCATATTGCAGGAGGGCTTATCTTACCTTTTAAGCTTGCTTCGAGAAGAGGATTAAAGCCTTTTATAGATCTTTGAATTTTTGAAATAACAGCTCTTGAGTATTTTTCTTTACTCATTTTTAAAATTCCTTTTGTTAATTTTTCAGAAATTTTCAAGGCTTCTTCAAATTCCCTATAGGTTAATATGTCTTCCTCTATACATATCTTTCCTTTTTGAGGCTTTTCTTCTTCAGGATATTTAAAACTTTTAGCCTTTTCTAAACCTTCTTCTATTAACGATGCTCCTCTTATTAGGGGGAAATTATCTGGCAAGTAGTATATACTTCCTGATATTGTGAATACATTTTTAGAACCTGTATATTCTTTGTATTTTGAGTGTATTTTTAATGCAAGTTCATTTATTTCATCATATGTACCAATAATGAATAGATCATCTCCTCCTATAAATACTGGATATATGTATCCTTTTTTGTCCTTTTCTGATGTCTGATTTTCTTTTTGTTTTTGACATTCTTTTATTAAATTGAGTACTTCTTTTTCAAAAAATAATTCTATCCTTCTACTCAATATACCATATCTTGTTAGGGAGATAGTTGTTTCTTTGTTCTTGATTCGTTCTTTTTCTTTTTCAGAAAGTTCTTTGAATATAGAGCCCATGTTGTCTGCATCCATTTTTAAGTAGGCAAGTTTTTTATCACCATATTCTTCACTATCTATCTTTTTTATGTTACTTTTTGCTATTTTTTCAAAGTCAGTAATTTCTATTCGATAACTGCCTAAAAGAAATCCATGAGGAATGAAATTTTTGTCTATAGATATGTCTTCAAGTTTATATATTCTTGTGTTTTTAGATTTAAAAGGATCTTCGGAAAAAGATAAAGAATAGCCAAGTGTTTCAAAAAAATCAAATACTGATTCAGGATAGTTTTTATTTATTTCTATTTTTTCTTCTATGAGATATTCTGATTCTATGGCTTTATTGGCTAACTCTATAAAAGATTTACATGTGCTACACCATCTTTCTTGTGGACTTGCATCTTCTATTTTTCTTTTACCGCATACTGTACAGTGTTCTCTTTCTTTAATATCTTCGTTTTTGGGACTGATGATTAGATCATAAAAATTTTCAATTTCTTTAAATCTACTCTTTTTTCTTATCTCTAATTTATCTTTAAGTTCTCTTTTTTTCTCAATAAAGTTAAATAAGTCGTTTATAGAAAGGTAACTCCATTCAATACCAAGATATAAGTCTTCTTCAAGAAGTTTCCACAAATTTTCTATAATAAAAGATCTAAGTTTTTTTAAGATATCTTCAGGAATGTATGATAATAAAAGTTCAAAATTACCTCCTCCAATGTATATAGCATTTACCTGAGAAAATCCTGTATTTTCAAGAATATATTTTGCCGAATATCTTGTTAATAGATCTAAAAATATGGATTTTCCTTTTAACATTCTGCCAGCCCTTTCTGAAGAGACGTTAAAAAGGAAACTTTGGATTCCAGAAAGGTCTCCGTTTATAAAAGTAAATAATTTTTTATCAAATATATTGTCTTGAGTATTATCTCTTTTTTGTGATTGCAGTCCTTTTTTTATTTTTTCTAAATCTTCTCTTGTTAATATTCCATTTGTATAATTTTTGTATAAAATGTGAGAAAGAGCTGTTGTAATTCTGGAATGATCATATATGGATATATCAGGTTCAAAACCTACAGTTTGAGCAGGTACATTGGAGAAGTAATATTCATAAAGAAGTAAAAGTTGTTCAAAATCTTCCACATATTTGAGTTTATTTAGAAATTCATTAAAGAGTTTGTCATATTCATATGGATCTATTTTTACTTCTTTTTTAGGGAATATATTTTCTAAAGTTGTTAACGGGTAAAAAAGATCATCAGCATTTTCGTCTATTCTTTTGAAGGGGGCTGATAATGGTATATTTGTGTACTCTCCTTTTTGTTCTTCTTTTTCCTCTCTTTCTGAAGAAGAAAGCCAATCTGCAATTTGTACTATAAGTCCGTATTCATTAGTAGGATTATGATGATTTAAAACTATATCTTCTACTTCTTCTGTTAGATTTTCAACTAAAAACTTGGGAAAATTTTTGTCTGAATTTTCTCTTATGACTCTTACTAATAAGGCAGAATATCTTGGGTGTCCATAAGAAATTTTCTGAAATTCTGGGGGTAATTCTTGTTTTTCAAATTTTTTAGTCCTTTCTAAGACTTTTCCTATATCGTGAAATAAAGAGGAAAGCAGAATTTTTTTATCATCCAAGTTTATCCCTCCCCATCAATATATATGTCTAAAACATCCCCCACTTTTATTGAAGGTACATGTGTTTCTATAACAACAGCTCCTAATCTTGGATCGTATACAGCAATAAATGGAGTAGAGTGGTAATAGTGAATTAAAAAGCCATATAACCATATAGGACCTCTTCCACTTATTATTAAACCTTTTCTTGAATTAATCTTTGGGGGTGTTATTTCTCTAAGAACAGATGGTTCTATATTCTCACTAAGGGTAAAGGAGAGAATTGTATATTCCTTATCCTCTTCGGTTTTTATAATTACTCTTTCCCCCATGTTTTTATTTTAACATATTTTTATTCATTAATGACAAATATTTACAAAAATCTTATTAATTTTTATGTTAATTTTACTTCCATTTTTGAAATATCTTTTTGATTATTATTAAAAAGATTACACTCCATAGAAATATAATTGGAATACTAAAATACCATTTCTTTTTTAAGCGGAGATTTTCTTTTTTTTCTATGCCTTTTTCACATTCTTCTATTATATTTTTAGGAATTACCTTTATAGTTAGAGAAATTAATAAGGGAAGAATAACTAAATCATCTAAATAGCCTATTATAGGAATAAAATCAGGAATAAAATCTATAGGAGAGAGAGCATAAGTAATAGTAATTAGGGCAAATAGTTTAGCTATAAAAGGAGTGTTTTTCCTTTTTAGGGCTAAGAATATCGCTGGAATTTTTTTTCTTTAAATATTTAGCTTTATCTTTCATTTTATGTACAGTATACCATTTTCAATCCCTTATAGGTACGCTACAAACTTTTTTGAGATTTTCGCCTGAGCTTTCGCTCAAGCGTTTCAATCCCTTATAGGTACGCTACAAACCGGAGTAAGCCCCTTCTCTTTTTGCCTCGATTACAGTTTCAATCCCTTATAGGTACGCTACAAACGGTGCGGAAAATCCCGCACCCCCGAAGTCTACCACTCGTTTCAATCCCTTATAGGTACGCTACAAACTTTTTTTTGTTTATTCATATTCAGATATTCTTATAGTTTCAATCCCTTATAGGTACGCTACAAACAATAATGCTAAGCTATATGACACTGTAAAAGAGATTTGTTTCAATCCCTTATAGGTACGCTACAAACTCAATCTCTATATCCACTTCCCACTTCTTCATCTCGGTTTCAATCCCTTATAGGTACGCTACAAACCACAGCTCAGGAAGCATACGCAAAACACAGAAACGTAGTTTCAATCCCTTATAGGTACGCTACAAACCAGTATCTACATTCTACACAGAGTACCCAGGGATTTGTTTCAATCCCTTATAGGTACGCTACAAACATAGCAATACAGCTTGAAAAACTCTCAACAGTGTAGGTTTCAATCCCTTATAGGTACGCTACAAACAAGGAGGTTTCCAAAATGAAGGATTTAGAAAGGTTTTTGTTTCAATCCCTTATAGGTACGCTACAAACTGGATAGACTTGAGGAAAACTCAAGTCAAAATTTAAAAGTTTCAATCCCTTATAGGTACGCTACAAACTCTTCCGATGTTGCAACAAACTCGCCTGTTCCGAGCGGTTTCAATCCCTTATAGGTACGCTACAAACCTGAAGGCAAAAGGGGTGGCCTTATGATACGAACATAGTTTCAATCCCTTATAGGTACGCTACAAACGGAGAATAATGAGAGTACTTCACGAAGTTAGATTACAGTTTCAATCCCTTATAGGTACGCTACAAACTAAGAAATGGCTTTAAAAAAAACTTTAAAAAAACTTGTTTCAATCCCTTATAGGTACGCTACAAACTCATATGCACAAGAATTTACAAAAATCATTGCAGAAGTTTCAATCCCTTATAGGTACGCTACAAACGAGTACAGATACAGAAAGAGAAAATATATATACAGGTTTCAATCCCTTATAGGTACGCTACAAACCATAACAGTTGAGATAGAAACAGATAATGACATTAGGTTTCAATCCCTTATAGGTACGCTACAAACCGAAGAAAGGGCCAAAAAAGATCTCTCTAAAAATTACTACCCTTATAGGTACACTACAATTTTGTTGGTAGTATAGCATGAGAAAAATTAGATGTAAATAGGTTTTGATGTGAAAATTTATATTTCTGTCGATCCTCCAGGGTTTTGGGGTTATCGGGGGTAGACTGTAAAAATAGTTTTTAAGAATAAGCTAAAATATTTTCTAATGAAGTAAAGAACTATTTTGGAAAATATTTGAGATAAAAAATCATTAAGAAATTAGTAAGAATCAAGTTGTGCAATAAAAGAAGGTTATCCCTAATTGTTACATTTTCTGTCAATCTCAAAAAAATATGAATAAGCCTAATTTGATTGAGATTTTTATGTAACAAAAATTTAGACTTACGATGATATAGAGAAGTTATAAATTTTTGACTTAAATGGTATAATCTATAGAGATTTATTAAGAGGTTTATATAAATCAAGTAAGGAGTAAGGTAAAAAAATGTTTCTAATTAAAAAATTTAAATTTGATGCAGCTCACAATTTAGTAAGCTATAAAGGAAAGTGTGAGAGATTACATGGACATACTTATGAATTAGTAATAGTTTTGGAAGGTAAGCCTGATGAGGAAGGTATGATTATGGACTTTGTAGAATTAAAGGATATCGTGAAAAAGGAAATTATTGATGTACTGGATCATAGTTATATAAATGATATAATCTCACAACCCACAGCTGAGAATATAGCTATATGGGTTTGGAATAAATTAGAAGGAAAATTAAGAGGTAAAAATTTTTCTCTTTATGAGGTACAAATATGGGAAACATCAGATAGTGGAGTGATATATAGAGGTGGATAATTTAAAAGATGTACAAAATGAAAAAGATGAGAGAGGTATATCCCTGAAAAAAGTAGGGATTAAGAATTTTTATTATCCCATAAAGGTTTTTGATCAAAGGAGAGGGCACCAATATACGATAGCAAAAATAGATCTTTCTGTGGATCTTAGACACGATTTAAGAGGTACACATATGAGTAGGTTTGTAGAAGTGTTGAATGAAATTGATGTAATTAGACCTGAAAATTTAGAAAGAATTTTGCAGAAGGTTAAGACAAAGTTAAAAGCAGAAAGTAGCCATATAAAACTTACTTTCCCTTATTTTATATGGAAAAAGGCTCCAATTTCGCAAATGGAGTCTCCTAATAAAATAGAATGTATAATTGAGGCGGAGCTTTTTGAAGATTTGGAGATGGTTGTAGGGGTAAAAGTTCCTATTCATACTCTTTGTCCCTGTTCTAAGGAGATAAGCGAATTTGGAGCTCATAATCAAAGAGCTATAGCAAATATAGAAGTTAAGTCGAAAAAACTTATATGGTTTGAGGATTTAGTTGAAATAGCAGAGAGTTCTGCAAGTGCCCCAATTTATTCTCTTTTAAAACGTCCAGATGAAAAATATATTACAGAAATGGCATATGATAATCCAAAATTTGTAGAAGATGTAGTAAGAGATATAGTTTTTATTTTGGATAAAGATAAAAGAATAGAGTGGTATAGGGTGGAAGTAATAAGTTTTGAAAGTATTCATAATCATGAAGCTTTTGCATGTGTAGAGAAGGGGTGGCTAAAGAATGATAATGGAGTTAACACTTGATTTTTTAATTAAAGAGATGGAAAAAGTAGGAGCTCATTTTGATTCTTTTTCAATTTTTCTAAGAAAAAGTAGAATTATTCCATTAAAGATTTTTGACATTACTTCTCCTACTGCCAATATTTTGAAGCAGGAGATGCTTTCTATTGGAGGAGATGTTGTAGTTCATAAAAATGTTGTTAATTGTGGAATAAACAAAAATGATGTAATTCTTCTTGGGACAAAAAAACATTATGATATTCTTATTAAAAAATTGGAAAATATCAATTATTTCGATATTCCTAAAGTTTATAATCTTTTAAAGAATTTTTTTGAGAAGGATAAAGTATCTTATATTGAATCTCCTTGGAAGAGAAAAATAATTTTTGATAGAACTTTAATAATGGGAATAATAAATGTGACCCCAGATTCTTTTTATGCCAATTCTCGTAAGATAAATTTAGAAGAGATTTTAAATACTGCTAAATATATGATAGAAAACAAGGTAGATATTATTGATATAGGGGGGCAATCAACAAGACCTGGCTCTGATCCTGTAGATGAAGAGGAAGAAATTAATAGGGTTATTCCTGCTGTAAAGATAATTAGAGAAAATTTTTCAAATATTTTTATTTCAGTGGATACTTATAGAGCAAGAGTAGCTGAAAAAGCAATTGAATTGGGGGCAGATATGATAAATGATATTAGTGGGTTTAGATTTGACGATAATCTTGTCAAAGTTATTTCTGAATATAAAATTCCTTATGTTTTAATGCACATGAAAGGTACACCTAAGGATATGCAAATAAATCCATATTATGATGATGTAATTAAAGAAATATATGAGTTTTTCTTAGAAAGATTAAATTATGCAGAGGGATATAGGGTTGATCTGGATAAGGTAATTATTGATCCGGGTATAGGCTTTGGAAAGAGATATGAGGATAATTTAGAAATATTAGCCAGAATAACTGAATTTAAAAGTTTGAAAAAACCTATTTTAATAGGAGCTTCAAGAAAAAGTTTTATAGGAAAAGTTTTAGGTGATATTCCTCCTGAGGAAAGATTAGAGGGTACTCTTGGAGTTACAGCTCTTTGTGCACTTAAGGATGTTGATATTGTTAGAGTTCACGATGTAAAGGAAAATAAGAGAGTAATTGATGTTATAGAGGCTATAAAATGCATAAGGTCTTCATAGCATTAGGGAGTAATTTAGGTGATAAAAGAAAAAATATAGAAATAGCTATAGAAAAGATTAAAGAAATAGGAATTAATATTTTAAAAATGTCTTCTATAATAGAAACAGAACCTTATGGATATAAAGATCAGGACAGTTTTTTAAATGCTGTTTGTTTGGTAGAGACAAATCTTGATCCATTTTCCTTATTAAAAGTTCTGCTAAAAATTGAAGAAGAGTTGGGAAGAAAAAGGATTTTTAAATGGGGTCCGAGAAATATTGATTTGGATATTATATTTTATGATGATTTAATAATTGAAACGGAAGAATTAATAATACCTCATCCTGATGCCCATAATAGGATCTTTGTTATGGGACCTATCTCTGAGCTCGAGCCAGACTTTATACATCCAGTTTTAAAAAGAAAAGTGCTAGATATATATAAAAGTCTTTTATAATATCTGTTCTCTTTTATTTTTCTCTATTCCTATTATCTGTCTTTCCGAATATTTTGTGGTTCTCATAATGTAGAAAATAACAGAATCTTCTTCCTCATCTATTATTAATTCTATTTCTCTTTTTAGTCTTTCATATTTTGCTTCTGTAATTTCTCCTTCAAGAACAGAATTTTGTATCCATTCTAAATACTTTCTTGCTGTATTTAGTACTTTATTAACTCTTTTCTGATTTACATCATAAACCATTATTATATACATTTACCAAGGAGATATGTAAGGAGAATATTTTTCTTCTCCTAATAAATGTTTCTCAAGTTTATAGAGTTCTAATCTTATTAATCTTCTGTAAGAGATTTTTCCTAAATCTTTATATTGAATAGTAGTTTTCATTTTTTCTTCAAAGTTTTGCACAAAGAGTTTCATCCCTTTTTCCTTAAGGTATACACCTTCCAATTTTTCGTCAAAATCTTTAGGTGTTATCTCTTTTTTATTTACCATAGAAAAGATAATTCTATCCACAATTATTGGTTTAAATATCTCTGCTATATCTAAATTAAGGGAAAATCTTCTGAAGTTTGTAGCATGTAGATATCCTATTCTTGGATCTAAATGGGTTTTGTATATTTCAGAGAGGATTGCTGTGTAGAGTAGGGAATTTCCAAAGCTTATAAGGGCGTTCATATAATTAGAAGGTGGTCTTTTGGTCCTTTCCTTAATGAAGAAATCCTCATTTTCTGTAATATCATTGAAACAAGAATAATAAATATCTCTTATATTACCTTCTAATCCCATGATTTCATCTACTTTTTTGCAACCTTCAATACCTTCAGCCAAATCTTCTATGGATTGTATTTTAGATTTTAATAAATCCTTACCTCTATTTGTATAATAGTTTAAAACCTTTCTTATATTATCAATAGCTCCTTTTACAAAACTTTTTGCTAATTCTAGTCTTTTTTCTTGATCTAAATAATATTCTGCTTGTTTTAGAATCATATATCCTGAATTGTAATGCTCCCTTGGATAAAAACTTCCCACATAATATTCATAGTAATTGTAAAAATGGAGAATTATTTCTTTTTGAGATAGATATTCTAAAATTTCTTTGTTTAAAGTTACCTCACCAAATATATGTAAGTCTCTTACATTTTCTATTGGTAAATATTTTTTCTGACCATCAGAAGTTTCAAAATATATAGTATTGTGCTTCCTTTTTAATTCCCCACTAGTAAAAATATATATACTTTCACTCATGACCAGCAAAACTCCCTATATGCACAGAGTTTACAATAAGGAATTTTTTGGGGTAACGGGGGTTTTCCCTTATATATGAGAATCTCGATCCTTTTAATAGTGTCCTCAATTTTCTCTTCCAATTCTTTGTCTAATACTACTCTAACTCTTCTTTTTTCTTTGGGAAATATAAGTAATCCATCAGCTTTTATGCCATAGTTATTTTTAAGAGAATATAGGTAAAAAGCGAGTTGAATTTTGGCGATTTCTTGCACTTTTGAACTCTTTTTTATCTCTCCTAAAATTAATGTTTTATTTTCAGTTTTTATAAGGTCTATAATCATGTTTTCTAAGCTTATTTTTTTCTTTTCGTCTGTAAAACTTTCTTCATCTATTAATCTACCAAGCTCTAAGTATGGATGGTCTTGGTCTGGAGTTATTTGATGGGCCATAAGCCATGCTTGTCTTTCGCATATTAAGAAACTCTCAATTAAACTTCCTGTAATCATATTTCACCAGAGTAGGATACCGCTTTTAATTTTATATCCTGTTTCTTTGTCATAGAAATCTTCTAAATTATCCTTAGATATATATCCAAAGCCATATTCAATAGCTGGTAGATTTTCTGCTCTTACAGGGATTGATATTACATATTTATAGAAATTACTTTTTATTTTTAGGAATTCTATTCTTCTTTCATAAATATCTTTTATTTCTTTAAGTTTTATATATTGATTCCATAGATTTTCTGCTTCTTCATTTAATTCTATAAATACGTCAATCTTGGGTTGATCTTCTTCAATAAGTTTGAAATCTTCAATACCTATATATTTATCATTTTCATTTTCTGTATATCCCGAATATCTTAATGAATAAATTGCATCCAAGAAGTTTTTAGATATGTCTTTGGCCTTTCTTTCATTAATCTCATAAAAATAATTTTGTATATAGTTGAGAAATTCTACTTCTTCAATTTTTTCATCTTTTTTAAGAATATTGTTAGTAACATCCAAAAGAATTTTGTCATATATGTATGAAGCATATCTTCTTTTATCATCTTGTAATGAATATAGATATACCTCTCCTATATCTTTTAACCAGTTTCTATTACATCTTCCTGCTGATTGGTTTATAGAATCCAAGGGTGCAATATCTCTATAAACAATATCTAAATCAATATCCACACCTGCTTCTACTAATTGAGTTGTAACCACTATTCTTTTTTCTCCTTTTTTTATACTCTCGATTCTTTCTAAACGATCCTTTGGTATTATGTGGCTTGAAAGAAAAACTATATCTTCCTTAGTTTTTTCTTTTAAAAGACTGTAAAATTTTTGAGCTGAGTTTATTGTATTAAAGATAAACATATAAGATTTGTCAAGTTTGATGTCAATGTTTTCAATGAATTCCTCTAATAAGAGAGATTCATTAAGACGAGGAATTAATATTGTGCGATTTAATTTTGTAAAGTAGTCTTCAGCGTTTGTTAAGTTGAGGGTTTCGTCCTTTTTAAATATAAGGGGTTGAGTTGCTGTAGAGAAAATAATATAGGTATTAAATTTTTCTACAAGTTCTTTAAATATTTCCCTTAAAAGGTACCAATATTTAATAGGAATAGATTGTACTTCGTCTAATATGATAATACTTCCAAATATTCTATGTAATTTTCTTAGATTTGAATTTTTATTTGATATCAATGTATGAAATAGTTGTACAAATGTAGTTATTATTATCTCTGAATTCCAGCCTTCTATTAATATTTTTGCATGGTCAGGCTCTATTTCATTGTCATTGTATGTATAGTAGATTTCCGAAAGGTGGTGATGTTTTAATACTATGGTAGAATCTATGTTTCCAAAATACTTTATTAGGACTTTTTCGAGTACACTTGCATTTTGCTCTATAATACTTAGGAAAGGTAATGAGTATATAATTCTTGGGGTATATCCTTTCTTTTTTCTTATTTCTTCTCTTAGCTTAAGGGCGAAGGCAAAAGAAATGAAGGTCTTTCCAAGACCTGTTGGGAGAGTTAGAGAATAAATTTTTTGATCAAGGTCAATCTTTTTGTTTATTACTTCTTGATATGCATTTTCTCGAAGCTCATTTATAGGTTTTTTGTCAGTTTTTAAATCTTTTTTATAATGATCTACTATTATGTATGGAATATCTAAGGGGTTTCTTTCTGGCTTTCCTATAGTTACTTCACTTTTGTCTGCATCTATTAAGAGGGAGAAGAGTAGGTTATTTAATAAGTAGTATTCTGTAGCATTTTCGTGTTTAAGGTTTTTGATTTTTATTCTTTTAATCTTTATATCTTTTGATACTGCTTCTACGATATCTTTAAGTTTATCTTTTGTGATTTCACTAAATAAAGCTTCATCAATATTTTTTATCAATATATTAAATTTTTCTTCATCTATACTTTCAATTTGTCTATAGAGCAATTCTTTATCTTCTTCAGAAATATCAATTTCTATGAGTATGTCTAAAAAATTTCCATGATGCCTTTTAACATTTATATAAGAGAACATGGGGAGTATTATTTTGATATTATCCGAAATATTTTCTTTTTCAAAAACTTTCTTAGTGATGTAATAAGCAATGAAGGAGGAGAGGAGAGAGTGCCTTGTTTCTTTACTTCCCTCCTCCTCTCCAGAAAGTAAATATTCTTGGAAAAAACTTGTAGCTTTTCCTATATCATGGGATAAAGTATTAATTTTTATTAATTTTTGTAGTTGTTCCTTTGATAGGAATAAGTTTTCCATAGGTACATCGTTTAAGAAACTGATAGCAAGATTCATAGTGTTATTTAAGTGTACTTCTAAATATTTATTTGGATGGGAAAATAAATTAGAGAAATATGACATTTGTTCCATCTTCTCCTTGATAAAATTTATCTATTTTAACTTTGATGGGTTTTCCTTGGCTTTCAAAGATGATATCTTCGTATCTTTCTACTATTCTATTACTATTCATTATTAATGGAATTCTTTCTTTAAAATAGCTTTTTCCTTCCTCAAAAATTATCTTGTTTTCTAATATTTGGGATATAGGGATTATTGTGGATACATAAATTTCATTATTCTCTTTCTCTGTAAAGTTTTTTATTCCAACAAACTGAAAATCTCCTAAAAGTTCTGAAAGGCCTAAAGAGAATGTGTAATAACTTCTATGGTTTTTAATATTTTCTACAAATTTATTAAATAATTCTTCATTCTTATGGTAAAAATATATTCTATATCTTGGATTTTTAATAAACTCTGTTTTTACCTGGGTTCTTGCATCATGGTTTTTCTTTTTGACTGGTATCCAAATGTTTCCTTTTGTGTTTATCAAATTTAAGCCTAATCTTATCTTTTTAATAGGATTTATAATTTGCAATGCTATTTTGCAATTATTAAAGGAAAATGTTTCTAAATATTCTTTTCTATCTATTCCTAAAATAGCTCCAAGCATACCGAATATGGTAGGAGGGGGAGGAAAAGGAAAGGAAAGGGGAGATGATGTGGTATAGAATTTTCTAAAATGGGCAAATTCTCCAAAAATATCAAAAACCAAGACTTTCATTAAAAATCATCTCCTAAATCGGTAGTTCTTCTGCTTGGAAATCTTTTAGAGACTCATTTAACGATACTTCTTTACCGTCTAATACTAAGTTTACTCTTTCGTCTACTTTATATCTGATTTTTTCAATTTTATTATTATTTTCCGTTAATACCTTTATTAGTTCTGTGATGTCTATTTTTACTTGGGATATATCTCTTATTTTTTCATCCTCTATATCTGATATAAGTTTTATTCTTCTATCTAATTCGCCTATGTAAAAATATGAGTCAGGTTTATAGATAATTTGTATTAATAATCTTGGAACTTGACCAAATTTTGAGGTAGATATCAGGTTCTTTGTACCATGCCAAATTCCTTCTAACATATGATCGATATCTTCTTCGGTAAGGGGAATATTTTGGACTTTTGCTAAATTTTCATTTACTATTCCATAAAAGGCTATTAAAGAATAAGGAAGAATGTATTTTTCAGTAAATGTACCTTGAGTTTTGCCTGATTTTGATGGCATGACTGTTGTACCTTTTATATAAGTCAGATCAACTTTATGAAGAGATCTTCCAAATTTAAACTGTACTGGTCCAGTTAAAGTCATGGTTTTCCCTTCTACTGCAGTGGTTGCTCCAAAGAGTCTTATATCAATGCATTTTTCAATAATCTCATTATTATCTTTGTATTCCTTTAATCTATCTTCTTTAGTTTTTAGTTCTCCTTTATCATCTCTTATTTCTCTGACAAAAACTTCTAACCCTTTATATTCATATAAATAGTCCCTTATTGTTCTTTTAAGTCTTACGTCTGTAACAATATTTGTTCCTGTTTCTTCATCTATTCTTGGTTTGTTTTCATCCATTGGATCACCATTTGGATTTGCATCTGTTACGTCATAGAGAAAAAGAATTTCAGATCTATTTTTTAGCACACCCATCTAAAACACCTCCTATTTTATTTTTTGTCTGGATAAATATATGGTTTTAGTTCATCTAATAGGTTCATACCACATGCAAAGTAGAAATTAAGCTCATCATTTGAAAGTTTCCAGTTATCTCCAGCGAGAAGTAGATAGTAGGAAGCTTCTTCTGCTAATTTTTGTTTTCCTATATCAAAGGAATCGTACTCTTGTAATTTATTTATTACTTTTGGAAGAAGCCCTTTAAAGTCTTTTTCTTCCATTTTTAAACTTTTTAGTTGTTTTCTAAAAGGATCACTACCTCTTTCTAAATATTGTACATTTAATAGCATTTGGGTTAAGGCGCCGAGCAAGAAAAGTCCCTTTTTAATAGGATGATTGAAAGTTGGAGAAAATTTTTTAAATATAGGCTCAAATAATCTTTCTTCTTCCATATTTATCACCTCCATAGGGATTAAATCTAAATAAAGTAGAAACAAAAGTGACATTAGGGCATCTTTTACTACATAGGAGAAATATTCATCTCTAACATACTGAGTTCTTATTTTCCTCGTAAAAAATTGAAATATGAAATTTTTGTCTATGGATCTATCTTTGAATATGCGATCTACAATTTCTAAAAAGTAATTTACAAGGTCTGTTTCTCTTTTGTCAGGATCTGATTTTGAAAAGAATGTCCATAGATTTCTCATAGTGAAATCTGTGTTAAATAACTTATCTACTTTTTCTTTTGCTTTAAATATACTTCTTAGTCGAGAGGGTAAAACATCTTCTATGAGTGCAAGGATTTTTTCTGCACTTTGTTTTCTTTCTATAAATAAAAAGTTTAAAGTAATGTAATCTTCGGTATCAGATAAATACTGTAAAATATCTTCTTCATCTCCAAGATATCTCTTGGCAGTATTTTTCTTTAGAGATAGCAGTTTTGGAGTATCGAAAAATATATTATAAACATCTTCTTTTATAAATTCCCTTCCTAAGAGGAATTTAGGAATAAGTTGATAAGAAATTCCTGCCATTTTGAAAGTAAGCTCTTTTTCAATGTATTCTTTTCCTTTTTCTAAACTTCGTCTACAATCTTCACATAATGGAAAATTCTTCCATGCTTCTTTTTCTTTGAAACCACCACAGATAAATCCTGGTTTATCTATTGTATAGAAGGCATATATACCGTCTCCTATGGTAACTTCTTTTTCCTCTAAGCATATAGAGCATTGGCCTATATTAGAACCTTTTTTACTCTCTTTTATTTTTACCAATTTTTCTAAGGTTTTTATAAAAACCTCCTTGTCTCCTATATATTCTGTTTTTCCTTCTTTTTTGAATTTTAAGGTTAGAAATATACCTTCCTTTTTCGAAATGTCTTTTGATTTTTGCTTAAATTCCTCAATTATTTCATTTTCGTGATTTTTTAATACTGTATAAATCTTTTCTAAATACTCTTTTTCCTCTTTGGATAGCTCTAAATTTTTTCGGGAAAACACATCTTTGAACCAATTTAAAACTTTAATGTATAGAGTTTTTTCTATCTCTGTAACTTTTGTTGAAGGTGTAAAGTTAGGTCCGTTAGAGGGTCCGCTTCTGTATAGGTATTTTATTATCTTGTCTGATTCATAGTCTTCAAGTTCAATTCCTATATACTTTATTTCACCATTTTCTTCAAAAGTTAAGCAAAAAACGTTATTATATTTTTGGTTAGGGTTTGGATCTTCTATAAGGATTTCAATCTGGTTTTTGATATCCTTTTTTAGTAATATATCTCCTATCTCTTTAACCGCATCAAGCATCTTCATCACTCTCCTTTCCTCTCCATATTTCCCACATTCCAAATCCTGCTGAATTTTTATTTCCTAAGCCTGTCTCGTAGGTGAGATAAATTAATTCTGGATCCCCTAGGAGTTCGTAGATGCCAGTGTATCCTTCTATAATGGTGTCCTTAAATTTTATAATTTTTAAGTTTTCTTGTACTGAGAATTTTAAAGGTTTTATTTCAAGAGACATTTGTTCTGCATCTTTTCCGTAAAGAAGATGATATTTTTTCTTTGCGTTTTTCTCAATAAGTTTTGAGAATTCTTTATCAATTGGTTTGTAATAATGTACAATTTTTTCACCATCCTTTTTATATAAAGTGCTGTATATGGTAATAGGGGATAAAGCTTTAATTATTACTTTATTTTCTATCTTTGGAGTAGTTACTATTTCAAGCTGAGAGATGTATATCTTTTTATTGCATAATTTAAATTCTCTTTCTTTAAAACTTCTTTCAGCTAAATTCCCTACTATATCTTCTATGGGAGAAGAGAAATATATGGTTATTTTTCTTTTGAATATTAATTTTTCATTATCTTTTGTGGGAATTCCTTTTTCTAATATGCGGGAAAAGGTGAAAAGTTTAAATCTTCTTTTTCCTAAGGGAAAACCTACATTATGAAGTTTGGTGGCAAGATCAGGGGTAAAAGTTTTGTATATGAGAGCTTGAATATGGTAGTTATAATGTTTTGGAAGTATTATGTCCCCATCTAGGCTTTCATATGTTAATTTTATTCTCATATCTTCCCCCTTTTTATAATTATACTATAATATTATACTTATACGTTATTACTTATTTCTATTTTATTTACAATCTTATAATTTTTATTTTGAGAGTACCATAATAAAGTGACAAAAATAGACCCTGATAAAATATTTTTAGAGAAAAAATTTTAGGAGGGTTAAGAATATGATGAAATATAGATATGAAAATATGTTTCCCCATCAACTAAGGGAAGTTTTAAATAGTAAACCTATAGTTTATTTACCTATAAGTCCTATAGAGTGGCATGGAGAACATTTGATTTTTGGTACCGATGCTTTTAGGGCAAGAAAAGTATTGGAGTTGGTATGGGATGAAATAGGGGGAGTTTTATTTCCTACTTTATTTATAGGTGCTGATGGTATAAAGATAAAAAATGGAGAGAATTTATGGGGAATGGAGATGTTTGCAGAAGAAAAAATTCCAGGAAGCGTATTTGTGAAAAAAGATGTTCTTTATTATCTTCTTAGTGATGTACTTTTCTTTTTAGAGAGAACAGGATTTAAAATGGCAGTAGTTTGTAGCGGACATATGGCTAAAGAACAGATCAAGGTTATTGAGAGATTGGAAAGTGAATATAGGGGCAGGGTTATGAAGGTTTTGGGATGGCATTGGGGTAAGGTAAAGTATCCAGAGGAACTTGTATCAGCAAATCCTATGCATGCCGGAATAGAGGAAAGCAGTGAAATGATGAGTATAGATTTAGGTTATGTTGATCTTGATAGAATAGGAAGCAATAATGTGGATGTAAAGGTTGGGCTTACAAAAGAAGCTCTTAAAAGTATAGATGAAAAACTTGGGGAGAAAAGATTAAATTATGAGGCTCAATGTTTGATAAAAGAAATTAAATCTTTAATGAATTTGTGATACAATTTAATTAATAAATGATATAAAAATAAATAAATGGGGTTAATCTTGCAGAATATTAATTATTTAGAATCTCTCCTTGATAGGGAGAGAATAGTATATTTAGATTTTCCACAAGGAAGTGGAAGAACATATATACTAAAGTCTTTATACAATAAATTAAAATCCCAATCTATCTTTACTCATTATGCATCACATAGGACTCCTATTGGTGAATTTTTCTTATCATTGCTTAATTTGATTGATAAAAAAAGGTTTTTAGAAGAGAAGGGTCATATAGTTGGACCTATTTTAAGGCGTTATATACATCCAAGGTTTTTGTGTCTTTTGAAAGATTATGATGCTGAAGAGGTAATCACAAAAGATGCTGAGATCTCTCAAATTTTGGATATTATTAAGGTAATTCTTGAACGTAAAACTATAAAATACTGGTTTTTCGATAATTGGCAAGAATACTTGTATTTTAATGAAATTTTTTCAGAACTAATCCCCTATTTAAGGAAAAAGTATGATATAAGATTTTTAATTGCGGGGAAGGATTTTGCTTTGAATTGTTTTAGGCTTAATCCTGATAAGTATGTTGTACCTATAACTAAGGAAGGTATTGTAGTTTATGAAATGTCTAAGGCTTTTAATATTACCCCTAAAGAAGCTAAAAAATTATATAACTTAAGTAAGGGTAATTGGAATAATGCAGAAATTATTTTTGTGAATCAATTTAAACCTTTAGATGAGATTATACATGAAAAAGTCTCTAACCTTTCTGAGAGTGATAAAAATGCCCTTTTTACTTTCACCATAGTGGGTAAAACATTTTCTTCTACTACTATAAAGGCTGTTAAGGATATTTATGGCCCTCTTAAATTTATGAAGGAATTTGCTGAAAGCAGAATTCTAAAATGGGAATATCCTTTATGGAGATTTGCTTCAGAAGATGTACTTAATAATATTAGAAGCTATATAAAGGATGAAAAAGTTTTAAGAGAGAAATTTGCTAAAAAGCTTTCTTCATACAATTACTCTGATTTATGGGGAAGACTGGCTTTACTTTCAGAGGATGATATAAGAAGTTGGACTTTATTTAAACTTAAGGAATATAGAAGTACATATAATCTACAGAGAAAAAGCAATATTCTAAAGGAGATTCTTCAAAAAGAGATACCCAATAAGGATCTTTACAGAAGGGAATTAATTGATCTACTTATTAATTTCCAAGAATTTTCTTGGGCTTTAGAACTTATAAATGATTTGGAAAAAAATAATTTATTAGATTTAGCAACTAAGGTTAGATGTCTATCTTATCTTGGTAAATATGAAGAGGCAGAAGAAATTATTAAGAATAATTTTATGGATATTTCTGTATCTTATGAAACCCCAGAGATTCTTTCAAGAATAGGAAGTTATTATTTCTTATCTAAGAAGGTTGAGGATGGATTATATCTTTTTAACAAATATCTTGATCAAGTTATAAATCTCAAATCTTCTCCTAAGTATTTGGCTAATTTTTATAACATGCTTGGACTTTTGACTATGGGAGAGAATAAATATGAGAAGGCTTTATCCTTTTTTGAGACTGGCCTTTCTTTTGCAAATAAGACAAAGGACAAAGTAATTTTGCATAAATTATTGAATAATATAGGGGATTTGAAGGCTTACTTGAACGGTCCGAGAGCGTCTATTTCTGCTTCTTTGAAGGCATACGAGCTTTCAAAATATCTATCACCAAATTTAGTGGTTATAAGTTTAGGAAATCTTATAAAGAATAAGATTCAATATTGTAATTATGAAGAAATGATAGGTTTAATCAATATCCTTGAAAGTCTTTTAGAGGATATTAAATTTGATTATTTTTTATATTCAGGTTATAGGAGATTAGCAATATCATATCTTTCTTATGGAAAATTAAATGATTTGGAAAGAATAATTCAGAAACTGGAAGAAATTAAAAATATAAAAGAGAGTGAAATATTAGTGAAGATATTAAAGACTTTTCTAAATAAGGAATATGATATTTCTGAAGAAGAAGTCCTTAATACTAAGGAGGAACAAATAATTACCTTATATATGAAACTTTCTGCTGAAAGAGGATTTGATCTTTCAAAGTCATTAAGAGAATATCCTACAGACTTTCCTTTGCATGTTTTCTTGAAGGGGTTTATTCTAAGAGAAAGTTTTTTTAATCTTATAGGTTACATTGATGAAATGTTAGAAAGATGGGAGTTTTTAGATGCTTTATATTCATACATGCTTCTTGATGAATATATGGTTAAGAGAGAATTTTTTATGGGATTTCTTCCATATGTAAGATTGGAAGCTTTTGAGCTTGCTATTCTTCTTGGGATTGAAGATGTGATAAATAAAATAAAAGAAAAGATGGGTGATACTTATAAGGAGATAATACAAGAACACTCCAAATTAAGAGCTCTTGATCTTTATATGGGAAAAGCACTGATGGAGGCAAGAGAAGAGGAAGAGGCTATGGAGATTATATATAGAATTTTGACAGATTTTTTGGAAGATTTTATGGTAAGGATAGATATAGGGGATAGAGTCTTAGAGAAAGGAAATAGACTTTTATATGATTCTCATTTAAGACCTACTTATAGAAGAATGCCGTATACAATTAAGCTTTATTCCTTAGAAAAACCTTCTCCTAAAGTCTTCTTTATTATGAGAAATATACTTAAGAATTTTATTATCTTTTGGGAGAAAAAATATGGAATTTATGATCCTTTAACAGGTATTTTTAATAGATCTTATGGAGAAAGAAAAATAGAAGAAGCCTTTTCTGACTTTGTAAGAGAAAAAGAGAAATTTAGCGTTGTATTTATAGATATAGATTCTTTTAAAAAGATTAATGATACTTTGGGACATTTATATGGTGATTACTTATTGAAAGAAGTTGCTAATATTATTAAAAATTCAATTAGACAAAACGATTCTGCTATTAGATGGGGTGGAGATGAATTTCTTGTAATTTTGAGAAAGGCTGATTATGATGATGCTTTAAAAGTGGTGGAAAGGATAAAAATGCATATTGATAATTCTACCAACGGAAAAATAAAAATAAGTTATGGAATAGAGACTTCTTCCGAAGATATTACTTCACCTTATGAATTAATAAGTAGGGCTGATTTTAAGATGTATAAGTATAAGTATGAAAGAGGGGAGAGGTAATTCTCCCCTCTTTTTTATTTATTTTCTATATCAAAATTTGAAAATGTCCATCCAAATTTTGCAGATGTAGTATAAGGATCTCCAAATTCAGTTCCTATTTCCCAATCTGTAACGTACATTTGGTCAAACTGTTCTGGAGTAATTCTTTTAGAGTATTGCTTAATAATATCTCTCAAATTTTTTAGAAAATCATTTATAGGTATCTTTACTTCTCCTTCCTTTAAATTCTCCTTTGATCTGTAGGCTATATAATCCCATGACATAGGAGATACATAGACCTCCCAAATTATATCTTTAACCCTTCCATTATATATAATTGGAATCTTTACTTCTGCAACCTTTCTACCAGCTGGTCCTAATTTTTGGGCGTATAGCCATACCATCATTTCAATATCACCAGAAGAAACTGATTTTTGTTTTTCTTCACGTGTGATCCATGTTTCCATGGCAAAATTTATTGGTAGATAGCTTTCATGCCATAAAGAGTATTTAAAGTTAAAATAGATGTCAGGGAATTTAGATACTTTTTGTGGAAGAACAAGTTTTTCGCAATATGTTCCTCGAACAGACCATGGTTTATACCCATAATAGACTTCTGGGTATCCATGTACCCATGAATTTTTATCCTTTAATACAATATTTTTTATGTCTGCATAATACTCTACTGTATCATCTTTTTCATAAAATGCCATCCAAGTTTCTCCTTCATAGCTTGAAATATTCCAAAAATTAAGCTCCATAGTAAGAGGAAGATTTTTAGTTTTGATATCTGCAGAAGAAGGTTCTCTAAGAATAAGAGCATCTTTATAGCGTGGTTCTGCCCCTAATATAGGTATCATAAAAAGAAGGAGAAAAATAAAGATAAGTAAGCGTTTCATTTTATACCTCCCCTCTATGTTTATTAATTATTATAGCATTGAAATTTATCTAATGTTATAACACGTTCGTGATTATAAACTTTAATTAAATGTTCTTTTGAATTAATGTTATGATCGAATATAAAAGAACCAAACCATGGCATAAACCATAAAAAACAAGCCTCATATTCAAAAAGTAAATCAGGATCGGGTATAGGTCCATTTTCGGTTAAAGCAAGAGGTTTTTTATAATCTGTTAAATGGGAAAGATAATCATAAGAAAATTTCATAGGACCATAATTTCCAGCAGGGACATAGTTATCTATACCAGCTATATCATAATACTCATCATCAATTTTCCATTCTTGATGAGGAGCATTCCAAATCCAAAGGAGATTATTTAATCCGTATTTATTTGTTAAAATGTCAAAAAGAAGATAATATAGTTCTTTGTAAGCTTTGGGTCCTTTTGCTCCCCACCAAAACCATTTCCCATCAGCTTCATGTAGTGGTCTCCATAATACAGGAATATTAGCTGATTTTAATTTTAAAAGTTCCTTAGCTATTAAATCTATATCCAACATCAATGCTTTATTTTCTTCTGTTCCAGGTTTTAAGGCTTCTTCTAGATCAAAGTTAGTGTTAATTGTATAAAATGTTTTATCTTTTCCACCTGTTGGAGCATACCAATGCCAGCAAAAAGTTACAACTCCATTATAATCTTTACCCCATTCTATGGCTTTTTCTATAGAGCCTTTATTTCCCTCTATCTCTATTATTGCATCTTGTGTCATGTTTTCAGTCCTTGTTTTTGATGAATAACTTAAAAGATCAAAACCTCTTAAAGCAGGAAGTTTACCTGTAATATATTCAAGGTAGGCTATTTCAGGCCCTGCTGACGTATTTGTATGTTGACCTGCAATTATGTATTTGGAGTATATTTTTTCAAAAAATTCTAAAAGTTTCTTGGCAGAATTGGCTAAATTATTTCTAATCTTAAATTCAGGAAATTTAAAGTTACTTTTTTCTTTCTTAAAAAGCTCAATATGATGAATTTTAAAATCTTCTGGAATATGGCCTATGGAAAGGGTATAATTTCCCTTTTTTAGTTTTAGGTCACCCATGAGGCGGTAATTTTCATTAGGAAAAAGATTAGCTTCTCCCAAGGCAAGATCGTTTAGGAAGCAATAACATTTTAAATGATATTCCTTAGAAGTATAGTAAATATAAAAATCGTAATAGGATTCTTCTAATATGGAGAAGTTAAATTCTAAAATTCTTACTTCTCTTGAATGGAAATGTTCCTTTCTTTCGGTAAAATTTTCTATTTTTATCATATTTTTAATACCTTTCCTCCTCTTATCTTACCTTGTTTTAATTCTAAAAGAGCTAAATTTGCAGATTCTAATGGATATATTTGAACCTCTGGCTTAAAATTAAACTTTTGAGCAAGAGTTAAAAATTCTTCTACATCTTTTCTTGTTACATTTGCTGTTGATTTTATCTCCTTTTCCATCCATAAATCTCTTTCATAATTTATATTTAAAAGAAATTCTTTATCTTTTTCTTCTTTTCTTATGGCATTTATTACAAGTCGACCTCCTTTTTCTAAATTTTTTAAGACCAATACAATAGGTCTCCAAGCAGGAGTAGTATCTATTATTGCTTTCAATTTTTCTGGTGTTTCTTCTTCAAAATCTCCTGTCCAAAAGGCTAAAAGTTCTTTAGCAAAGATTCTTTCCTTTTCATTCCTTGAGAATACAAAAATTTTAGAATTAGGATATAGAGCTTTTATCATTTTTAATACTAAATGACCTGAAGCCCCAAATCCAGAAAGTCCAATATTATCTCCATCTTTTATTTGAGCAAGTTTAAGAGATCTATAACCTACTGCTCCTGCACAAAGTAAAGGGGCAGCTTCTTCATCTGAGTAATTTTCAGGAATTTTATATGCAAAATCTTCTGATACTATGGCGTATTCTGCATAACCACCATCCACATCTCTTCCAGTTGCTTTAAATTCATCACATAAATTTTCTTGTCCTGAAAAGCAGAATTTGCATTTACCACAAGAAGAGTTTATCCATGCAATGCCAACTCTATCTCCTATCTCAAATCTTTTGGCTTTTTCTCCCTTTTCAACTACTCTTCCAACTATCTGATGTCCCAAGATAATGGGAAGTTTTGTGGGAGGAGTTCTTCCTTCAATAATATCCAGATCAGTTCTACATACTCCACAGGCAGAGACCTTTATTAAAATCTCCTTTTCCTTAGGTGATGGAATAGGTAGCTCTTCAAGTACTAATGGATTGTTACATTCTGAAAGATCGCATATTCTTTTTAATACCATTGCCTTCATCTTAATGTTTTTAATTACCCATACAAATTTGATTTATCTTTTAAAAATGTGGAAGCAATGATAATTCCTAAAATTCCCAAGACTATTAATAAATAAAAAACATATAAATAACTGCCAAAAATATCCCTTAGCATCCCTGAAATCATAACTCCTATAATAGCTCCGAAACCATAAGCTGTAAAGACAATTCCGTAATTTTTGCTATAATTTTTCTCTCCAAATAAAATGATGGTAGATGCTGGAGCTATTGCGAGCCAAGCTCCGAGAATTAACCAAAATAGCGAAAAAGAAATAATATAAAAAATTGGATTTCGACCCTGTGATAATAGCATAAGAAGAGTACCTATTATTACCAAAATATAAGAGGTAATTGCAGATTTCATGGGTAGTAGTTTATCGGTTATCCAACCAAATAGTGGTCTACCTAAAGCATTGAAAATAGCAAAAATAGATATAAGTCTTGCAGTAATATTTGGATCTAATTTTACTAATTCTTCTCCCACAGGACTTGATATTCCAATAATCATTAATCCTATTAAGGTTCCTATTAAATAGCAAAACCATAGCCCATAAAATTTAGGACTTTTTAACATTTCTTTTGGATTTAACTCAGACAATATTCTCTTTTGTGTGGATTGAGTTTTTTTTAAATCAAGTTTTTCTGAAGGAAATTTAAAGAAAAATCCTGTAAAAGTAATTAAAAATATAAAAATAGCTCCTAAGATTTTAAAAGTATTAAAGGGTCCATATAAGCTTATTAGCTGTCTTGCTAAGGGAGCAGTTATAAGAGGAGATAATCCAAAGCCTGATATTACAAGACCCATAGAAAGTCCTCTTTTGTCTGGGAACCACCTTGATATTACAGCAATGGGTACTCCATATACTATTCCAACGCCACTTCCTGCTATTATCCCATATGTTATTGAGATATAGTTGATTTGTGGTAGAAACCCAGAAAGAATCCAACCTAAACCAACCAATAAACCTCCAAAGATAATAACATATTTAGGCTTAAATTTGTTTATAAATCCTCCCGAAATAGCCATAAAAAGAGAAAAGAAAAACAGAAAGAGCATATAAGGAATACCGCTTTGGGTTGCTGTTATGTTTAAAAGATTTTCTAAGGGTTTTCTAAAAACACTCCATGAATATACAGTTCCTAAGCATATGTATATGATTATTCCCAAGGGTATATAAATCCATCTTATTTTGGGATAGAGGAAAAGGTTAGAATTAGATTTCTTCAAAATAATCATTCCTCCTTTCTTCGTTATATATTTCTTGAATATTCTATCATACCCTTGACAAATTTTATTGTCATACTGTATTATATAACTAATACAGTAATACATATTGAAAGGAGGTGTAAAATGACTGATTTTGATGAGCGTATTCCTATATATCTTCAAATTATGGATCTGATTAAGAAAAAAATAATTAAGGGTGAATTAAAAGGAGGTGATAAATTGCCTTCAGTAAGAGAGTTGGCATTGGAATTAAAGGTAAATCCTAATACTGTTCAGAGAGTTTATCAAGAATTAGAAAGGGAAGGAATAATAGAAACTGTTAAAGGTGTAGGTTCCTTTGTGATAAGCAATGAAAAGAAACTTATGAAGCTTAAAGAAAATTTAGCAAGTGAAAGGATAAAGGCTTTTATAAAGGAGATGAAGGAAATTAATTTATCTAAGGAAGACTTGAATCTTCTATTAGCCAAATATTGGGAGGAGGTTAATTAAATGGGAGTTTTAGAGGTTAAAGGTTTGTATAAATATTATGGAAAAAAATGTGCATTAAAGAATGTAAATTTGACTGGAGATTTAGGAGAAATTGTAGGGCTTTTTGGCCCTAATGGAAGTGGGAAAACCACTTTATTAAAATTAATTATAGGATTTTTAAGACCTTCTTCTGGGAGTATAAAAGTTGACGGTAAAGATATAAACTATAATACCAGAGCTATAGTCTCTTTTTTACCTGATAATAATTTGCTTCCTTCATGGATGAAGATTAAAGATGCCTTTAATTTTTATAAAGATTTTTTTCCTTATTTTGAAGAGAAAAAGTTTAAGGATTTGTTGGAGTACTTTGATTTAAAATTTGAGAGTAAAATAAAAGAACTTTCCAAAGGTGAACAAGAAAAAGTATGTTTGAGCCTTGCTATTTCAAGAAAAGCAAAGGTCTATCTTTTGGATGAACCTTTGGGAGGAATAGATCCAGCGTCACGTGAAAGAATATTAACTGGTATTTTGAAGAACTATAGAGAGGATAGTTTAATGATAATTTCCACTCATCTTATTGATGATGTAGAGTCTATTATTGATAGGGCTGTATTTATCTCCAATGGAGAGATTCTAATTGATGGGAAAGCAGAGACTCTTAGAGAAGAAAAGAAGATGTCCATAGATAAATTATTTAGGAATACATTTTAAGGGAGGTTACGGGTATGTTAAATTTATTTAAATATGGGATATTAGGAAAAAAGAGATATTATTTAATTATTACTATTGTAACTATTGGGGTATACATCAGTCTTTTTATAGGATATCTTTATTTTAGGAATTTAACCCCTGAAGATGGTTTTGTTTTATCTTTTATATTGTTATTGGTGTCAATAATTTTAAATGGGATTTTTAATATTACAAGTTTAGCATCAGAGGATATGAAATCTCTTTATTACTCCATTCCAATTAATCCTAAATATATTTATATTCGTAGAATGCTTATGGGATTATTAGAAAGCTTATATATTTTAATCTTAAATCTAAGCTTCATGACAATAATAATTAATCATATGAATCCAGCATTTAAAAGTCTAATTATCAATTATTTACAAAGGGGTGGAATTTACACCATAATACTTCTAATTCCTGGTTTATGGGAAGTTGTTATATTAGCTTCAACCTTTCCTATTGCAAATGGTCTTCCTTCAGAGAAAAATCCTTTTAAAAGGATGCTTTATATGATAGTAATTCTTATTCTGGTTTTTGGCGATAAAATAAGAGCTATAATTTGTAAGTGGTTTCCATACAGTCTTAATTTTAATTTACCTCAATTTAATTTTGAGAGTATTACTGGCTCATTAGAAACCTCAATAAGTGTATCTGGTGGTAGCTATAGTATTAATATTTTTGTAATATTATTTGATATCATTGTTACTATCTCTTTTTTAATGTTAAACTCCTGGGTTTTTGAGAAAAAAATGGAGATAAAATAGTGATTATGAGGGAATTTAATAAGATGTGGTTTTTAGTTAACAAAATCATTAAAGAAAACTCTTTGTTAAAATATATTTTGCTTGTTCTTTTGCTTATTCTCTTAAATCCTATATTTACAATTACTAATATACTTTGTCATGAAGGAGGACATGGAATTTTTGTACTACCTGCGATTATTCTTAATAGAGAGATTCCAGAACCCCCAAAAGTTCAGGGATATGAAGGTGGTATATATGATGAAAATCCATTTAAAAATTTTCCTCTAGCAGCTGTTCTTTGTGTGTTGTCTTTTCCATTAGGTACTTTGGCAGATTTGCTTCTTTTTATTTTCTCTTATAAATTAGCTAAGGATTATTACAAAAAGGCTGGACGCTTTAAATATTTATTCATATCCTCTATGTTTCTATCTTTATCTTTGATCTTTTTCAGTAGTATGGTTACAAATTTATTCTTGGGAGCAGATTTTTCTTTCATTTGGGAAGGTATTGGTTTTCCTATGAAATTGCCTTTATTAGAAGTGTTTTTTAATTATATAGTTCCCTATATATTGTTACCTCTGTATTTAATTATTAAAAAGAGGTTTGAGGTCTTACAAATAATATCGGTAGTATTGGCCATATATATTGGTTCTGAAATATCTTTCAAGTTAGTTGTTAATCCTTTTTATGAAATGTTTATGCGTAATATTTGGTACTTGTTTATTATAGGGACTTCCCTTCTAATATTAGTGTTGTTGTTTTTTAATATGTTATTAAAAAATTTAGAGAGAGGAGGGTTAATATGAGGAAATACTTATTGGGAATCTTTATTTTAATTTTTTATATTTCATCAATATCTTTTGCTGATGTATCCAGCTACAAAGTATTTGCTCAGCTTTCACCTAAGGAAAGAATTATTAGTGGAAAAGTAGAAGTAAATTACGTGAATAATACTGAAAAAGAGCTTTCAGAGATTTACTTTTATCTTCCTGCTAATCTTCTGAAGGAAAATAATCCTTACATTCATCCAGTATTGGTAGATTCTGAATATGTGAGGGGATTTGATCCAGGTTTTACTAATATATCAAGGGTTACCGATCTTTCAGGAAAGGATATAAGTTATACCTTAGAAAATGGAAAGGTTCTTCTTCAAAATTATTCATTAAAGGATAACTATTTGAAGGTAATACTTCCTGAGAAACTCAGTCCTGGAGAATCTTATGGTTTAATTATATATTTTTCTACCAAGTTTCCAGAGTCCTATGCAGGAGATATGGCTTTTTGTAAAAATGCTTTTGTATGGAGATTTGGGTGGTTTCCATATGAGATTCCTTATGTAAAGGATGAATGGGACAAAGGAGGTAGACTTGTTTCAAGTAATTTTTATCTTGAACTCTTAGTGCCAAAAGAATACAAAGTTGCAGTAGGTATGGATGAAGTAAGAGAAGAAGTAGAGGGAAATTGGAAAAGAGTAATTGGGGTAAATGATAGCCCAAGGAGATCCTTACCTATTGCAATAAGTCCAGATTATCAAGTATATAGATTGGCAGATGGAAGATTCCCTGAAATATACGTGTACTTTTATCCTGGGAGAGAATATAAAGCAAGGATTTTAGCATCTTTTGCGAGAGAAGTTTATGATTATTATTCTAAGGTTTATGGAAGTTCTGAACATAGGAGAATTAATATAATTGAAGGGCAAATAAATAATTTTTGGGGAATGGCTGCTGATGGTTTTGTGATTTTAGGTAATACAGCTTTTTATTCATCAGATCTTATTACTCCTTACCTTTGGGAGAGACTTTTAGAATATTTAATTGCTCATGAATTTGCTCATCTTTGGTGGGGAATAGGTATAGGTATGGATTTAAATAAAGAAAATTGGATATCAGAAGGTTTTGCTGAATATCTTTCTATTACATATTTTGAAAGGAAGTATGGGGCAAAAGGTGGAAATCTATTTCCTGATTTAGGAGATGATTACTTTTTACAACTTCTAAAAGATTACGTTTTTGGAGAACTTAATTTAAGAGAGTGGAATTCAGAACTTCCATATTTAATGTATTTAAAAGATGGATGGGATGAAGAAATAGTTAAAGATTATTGGAACAGTTATTTAAATGGTTATAGTACTAAGGTATATAATAAGAGTTATCTTGCTTTAAGGGCTTTAGCTTTTGAAGTTGGAGAGGAAAAATTTGATGAAATAATAAGGGAATTGTATAGTGATTATAAGTACAAAATTTTGGAGACTACAGAAATAGAGAATTACTTAAAAAATAAGTTTGGATTAGATTGTGATAAGTTTTTTAAGGATTGGTTTTACTCTAAAGGAAAGGTGGACTATGAGATATATAGGGTAGAGAATATTAATAAAGATGGTAAGAATTTTGTAAGAATATATATCAAAAATAATGGTAATATAAATATGCCTTTGCAATTGGAAGTAGTGGGAGAAAAAAGTGTAAATTCAAGGGATATATGTTCAGGAGTTGTAAGAGTAATTTATGATGGTGAATCAGGATATGTAGATGTGCCATTGGAAGTTCCATTTAAGTATGCAGTAATTGATCCAGATTCTAAGATTCCAGATTCAAATAGAATTAATAATTGGTATCCAAGGAAGATTATCTATACTTCCAAGAGGAGAGCCTCTTTAGATGCATATGTGGTTTATTATAACACTGTTCCGTCTTTTAGTATTGATCTTTCTACAGGGAAGATAAATTATGCATCATATAATTTGGAAATTTATGACCCTATGAATTTTAATCTATCTCTTGAAGGTTTTTATGGAGAAGATTACAAGGGATTTAGTTTATCTTATATCTATAATCTTCCCAAAGATGATTCCTTTTTATTCCAGTTATGGTATATGGATCCTAATGTGATAGCTGGTGGTATATCATATACAAAAAATATATGGAGGAAATTTGATATTGGTATAAGTGGAAATTATTGGGATAAAGCCTATGTCTTAAACTTTTCCTTGTTATATAATCAAATGCTTAATAATAAATTATATGTCGATTTTGGGATTCAAAGATTTGCTGATTATTATTCAAGAGCACTTTTAAGTAATGTTGATTTAAGATTGGCGTTTTCTTCTACTGGATTTAGTTTTTATAGGATTCAAGCTGGTTTTAATAAGTATTTTTTAGTTTTTCCTCAGAGTTATTTGAGTTTGGATGGAATAGTGGGTTATATCAATGGGAATCCAGATTATGAAGAGATGTTGTCTCTTTCTGATTTTAAATCTTTAACAGATGAATACTTAGGAAAATTTAAATTAAGAATTTTGGCTAATTGGGATTTACCTATACTTAGGGATCAAGAGAAAAAATACTTTAACCTGTTTATATTGAGGAATTTAGATTTCAATACTTTCTTGGAATTTGGTGGGATATGTGATGATATAAATGTTGTTTCATTGAATAATTTAAAGTTAGGCCTTGGTTTTGAAATTAAATATGGATTTACTACTGTTGCTGAAATTCCCTTTTCTTTAAACATAGGATATGCTTTCCCTGTATGGCAAGGAACTCCTAACCCTAATGAATCTGGAAATTTATACTATTATATAACGATTGGTTTTTGAAATTTAATAGGGGAGGGCAAACTCCCTCCCCTATTTGATATGTTTTATGATCTACTTATGAGAAACTCCATTTACTTTTAGAATTTGAACATTTATAGTTTCAGAAATTGGGATATCAGGACTTACGTTTAAATTCATGATATATCTCAAAGATCTTACTAACATTAGTTTAAATAAGTCTTTATAAGTTGTATTAAATCCTTCAGGAATTTCTGTTGGTCCATTTGTTACATACCATTCTAAGGGTGCTGTGGTAGCTAAAACTCTACCTTTATTATATCTATATTCTATATATGTAGGAAAAGTATTAACACCATCTCCTGTTTTTTCTTTTATGTAAATCATTAAGTTAGCGATATTAGCGGTATCTAAATTATCAAATCCACCATGACTTGCATAATTTCCGTATAGTTGTTCTGGGAAATTTTTAGTAATAGGATGTTCAAAATATACTAAGTTATTGTAGGAATCGTAGGCATCCCTCCAAGTAACACCTCCAGGAAGATGAGAAGTATAGTTTCCATACGCCCAACCATTATCACATGCTATCCAAAAAATTGTGCCACCATTTGCTATGAAATTGTTAAAGGTTTCTATATTGTTTGTATAGAAGTCATAGAAGTCTTGAGGCTGATCGCCTTCAATAATTATTAGGTCTCCTATATTTAAGTTTAGGTTTGGATTTTGATCTCTTATACTTCTATATTCAAACTGGTTTTGACTTGTTCCTTCCGTCATTCCAATTTCTGTTGTTAATATATCACCTATTACTGAAGAGGGAATTCCTGCATTTGACCATCCTGTTTCTGTTTCTCTAAATATTACTATGTGTTTTATAACCTTGGTTAATATCATTGTTTCAGCAGTAATAGTTTGATTGTCAGCGACTTCCACTATTACGTTGGCTGGTTGATAATTTTTATCTATATCTTGTGCTAAAATAAGGTAAGTACCTGCTGGTATATTTTGAAATTTATATGATCCACTATTTCCTGTAACTACGTAGGTATTATTTATATTCAGGGGTGAATCTTCTGTTTGCGGTATTAGATTTACTTTTATATTATTTGATTGATTCTCAGGTTTATCAAAATAATAGACATTTCCTTGGATAGTTGAACTTCCTAACAATGGATTCTCTGGTGGTGGATTACATCCAGAGAGAAAGATACTGAGAATTAAAATTATTGGCCATATTATAATTTTCTTCACTGATTGGTTACCTCCGTTTAAATTTTTTAAAATAGGATAATTTAGAAAAAAGAAGAATCTAAAGATAGAATCGCCTCCTTAGGGAAAAATTTTCTAATTAGTTCAGTTTTTATCAAAAGAATTAATTAGAATTTATTTTTAATTATATCATTTTATATATAAAAAAGAAATTTTTTGGTGTATAATTTTTTAAGTATAATAAGCAAAAGGGGTGTAATCCATATGCCTGCTAATCTTCCTCCACAATATTTTGAGGCTGAAAAGAGATTTAGGGAAGCTAAAACTATAGAGGATAAGATTCAAGCTCTTAAGGAGATGCTTGCTATTTTACCAAAGCATAAAGGTACAGATAAAATGAAGGCAGATTTAAGAAGAAAACTCTCTCAACTTATGGAGGAAGCTGAAAAAAGGTCAAAAAAAGGTGGTGGTAGATCATGGGATTATATAGAAAAAGAAGGAGCAGGGCAGGTTGTTATAATAGGTCCACCTAATACTGGAAAATCTTTGTTTTTTAGTCTTCTTACAGGAGTACAAAGCTTTGTGGCAGATTACCCCTTTTCTACTATTTATCCTGTGGTAGGTATGATGCCTTTTGAAAACATACAAATTCAGCTTATAGATCTTCCGCCCTTTTGGGAAAATTCAGATTCATGGATGTATAATCTTATAAGAAATTCAGATTTGACCTTAATTTTTCTCTCCCCAGATCAAGGTTCTATTTTAGAGGAATATGTTAAGATTAAAGAAATGCTGCAGAATAGGAAGATTAAATTGGTCTCTGAGAATCCTAGTAAAGATCCTTATTCACCTATAAAAGAGGTTAGAGGAATGATTTTGATAAATAAAATTGATCTATTGGATCCTTCTGAATTAAAAGAAGATGTTAGTATATTAAAGGACGATTTAAAGTTGTGCTTAATCTCTGCTGAGAAAGGAATTAATATGGAAGAAGCAAAGAGAGAGATATTTAATGCTTTAGAAGTAGTAAGAGTCTATACTAAAAAGCCCGGATATCCTCCAGATTTGCAACATCCATATATTTTAGAGAAGGGAGCAAAAGTGCTTGATGTGGCTGAATTAATTCATAAAGATATAGCCAAAAATTTAAAATATGCAAAACTTTATACAAGAGATGGTAGTGTAAAGGGAATTCCAGTGGAGAAAAATTATCAAGTAAAAGATGAAGATATTTTAGAATTCCATACATAGGAGGTAAAGATTATGAGATGGGCAGTAATTGGTACTGGACAGATTGTAAGGGATAGATTTCTCCCGGCTCTTGAAGAGGTAATGGGTGCTAAGCTTACTGCGATAGTTACAACAAATTCTGAAAAGGCAAGAGATTTAGCTGAAAAATACGGGGCTAAAATTTACGAAAGAATTGAGGATTTAGAAGATGTGGATGTGGTATATATAGCTACTCCTAACAAATTTCATAAAGAACAAACGATAAAATGTGCGGAGAAGGGTATTCATGTTCTTTGTGAGAAACCTATGGCTATGAATGTGGAAGAAGCAGAGGAAATGATAAGAGCTTGTGAAAAAAATAAAGTAGTTCTTGGAATAGCTAACATGGGTAGATTTAATCCTTATAATATAGGTGCAAAAAAACTTTTAGAAGATAATATTGTGGGAAAACTTGGAATAGTAAAAGCAAGTTTTTCCTTTGTTAACTTAAATAGAGATAAGTGGAGATATGATCTTAAACTTGCAGGTGGAGGAGCTGTTATGGATATTGGGGTTCATGTAATTAACACTTTACATTTTTTTAGACCTAATAATAAAATCGTTGAGATATGTGCGATTAATGATAATTATGGGTATGAAGTAGAGCAAAATGCTGGAGCAGTAGCAAAGTTTGATGATGGGGTTTTAGTACTCATGGATGCAAGTTATGATACTTCTCTTTCTGTATCTTTTGAGATAAGGGGTAGAGATGGAATTTTATATGTGTTAGATACTCTTTATCAGGAATACGATGGTAAAGTTATTTTAAGAAAAGAAAACAACTTTACCCTTTATACTTTTTATGGAGAGAATCAATATGTGGCAGAAATAAAGGATATGGAGGATGCTATTTTGAATAAAAGGGATCCCAAAACATCGGGATTTGAAGGGTTAAAGGATATGAAGGTGATTTCTGCTTGGTATGATTCTGCTTTAAAAAAGAAACTTGTTAAGATATTCTATTAGCTCTAAGGCTCTTTTGAGGAGGCAATCATTACACTTATAAAAATCAACAATCCACCTAATATGGTATTTACAGTAATTTCTTCTCCTAAAATAATATGGGAGAAGAAATAACCAAATACTGATTCTGTACTAAGTATTATTGAAACAACACTAGGGTGTAAGTATTTTTGAGATAGGGTTTGAAAAATATAAGCTATAAAAGTACTTAATAGTGAAATGTAAGTTAAAGATATTATAAAAGTTTTGTCTATTATTATGCTTAATGATTCTTTGTATAATATGATTGTGAATAAAGATAATAATGATATAGATAAGAATTGGTAAAAAGTTAAAGAAATTGGATCTATGGTACTCACAAATTTTTTAGTGTATATAATGTGTAGAGCAAAAAATAAGGCACAAAATAGACTGAGAATATCACCTGTATTTATATTCCATCTTTCACCGTTATAAAAGAGCAGAAGAACTCCTAATAGGGAAATAAAGGCACTTATAATATGAATTAGGGATGGTTTTTTATTACTTAGGGGCCAATATAAAAAAGGGACTATTATGACATTTGTACTTGTGAAGAAAGCATTTCTGCCAGGAGTTGTGAATTTTATTCCTTCTGTTTGTAGCCAAAAAGCTAAAAATAAAAAGGTTCCTAATATAAAGCCTTTAATAATTGAGAAAAGATCTGTGTTTATTAATCTTTTGTAATAAATGAAAAATAGCAGTAAAGATGCAATAGAGAATCTAAGAAAGATAATATAAGAAGAAGATAAATAAAGAGTACAATTTTTTACTGCGACAAACCCCCCTCCCCATATTATTGAAGATAGAAATAATAATATAATTGCTAATACCTTAACATTCATTCTCTATTAATACATCATTAAGATATTTAGATTTTTCAGATATTTCGTACTTGTTAAATAAGGATATCAATATACTAAATTCAAAATTTTCAAATATACATCTATACTTTTTGAGTTGATTTTGACCACAAGAATTGCTGCCTAAAGCATTTTGTTTATAATCGGTATTGAAAACAATGTAATTACGTTTTTGGAGTTCATGAAAATATTTAGTTTTTTGTAAATCTTCATCTTCATAATAGTATGCACTAAAGCTAAAAGGTGTTTTTGAACCAGCAAATAATCCAAATCCTAATTCATTTGTTAGGCTTACAAATCTGCATTCTTCTCTATTCCCGGCGTCTTGAGGTTTAATATATTTTATTATTAGGTCATTTATATTTTTTTCATATATGCCTATTATAGAGCTTTCTTTCATATCTGGATAATTTATTTCAGGGCCTCTACCATACCATAATACCTTTTCAAGATTTTTGTCTAAGTACCATTTAAAGCCTATTTTAGGAAGCATTGTAGGTGCTAAATGCTTGTCCCCCTCTGTATTTCCTTTTATTTTTATATATATATTCCCATCCGGAATTATAAGATATTTATATTCTAAAATGTATAACCATGATGAATTTAAAGTTCCATATGTAGCAGTTACGTAAACTTCAACAAAACTTTTGTGGGGTGTAATGTTTACTTTATCGATTCTCTCTTGTAAAAATGGTAGTCTGTATTTCTCGATATAATCTTTTACTATATTTCTATCATTATCTATTGGAGCTCTCCATAAATTAAAAAAGGGTCCCTTGTATAGTAACTTGAAACTATTTTTGTAACCATCAGTTAATTTAGCATTTACTTTATCGAATTTTATGTTGAAATCTTCTCCTTTTATAGTAATATATTGTTCATTTTCTTCCATAGAATAATCTTTAGGTGTCATAATTTTACGTTTTGTGTTGTTATTTTCTTTTAGTTTAAATTGATAATAGGAGATAACATGACCTTTATGTGCCCAAATTGTATTTTCTTTAAGTTGAAAGACGAAGTTTATAAAGATCTCTTCATTGTAATTTTTAAGTATTTGTGGAATATCATCTATCACTATGGTTTTTTCTTCTTGAGGATCAATATTAAGACTATTTATGGTTTTATTAAATAGGATCTTGTTTAAACTAAAAATTTCTACAGATAGGGTAATGTTTGATAGGTCTGAAAAATAGTATAAGTTTTTTACTATAAATTCCCCTTTGTTTAAAGCTTTAGGTTTAATTTTGATTGGAGAAAATACATTTTTAGCTTCTAAGAGTCCTGGCTTAATACTCCTATCAGGAAATAGGAGACCATCAATACAGAAATTTGAATCCTCTGGAAAATCCCCACCAAAGATAAAATTTTCGTTGTTCTTTATTAATAGGCCATGATCGCAGTATTCCCAAATAAATGCACCCTGAAAATTATCATAATTTTCCATGAATTCTTCATATTCTTTTAGGCCTCCAGGACCAGTACCCATAGCATGTGCATATTCACAAAGAATATAGGGTTTCTTAGTGTTTTCAATTATTTCTTTAAGAGATCTATTGGAGTTTTCTGGTTCTATCCATGTATACATTGTAGAATATATATCTACAATTTTGGCATCTTTATCTCCCTCATAATGGATTAAGCGAGATTTATCAATACTTTTTATCTTTTGGGCTGCATAAATAAAATTGTCTCCAAAAGAAGATTCATTACCTAAGGACCACATTATTATGGATGGGTGGTTCTTATCTCTTTGTACTGTTCTTTCAATTCTATTTTCGAAGGATAATCTCCATTCTGGATTATTGCTGATGAAATTGTATTTGTTTATTATTTCAAATCCATGGGTTTCTAAATCACATTCAGCAATAACATAAATTCCATATTTATCACATAGATCATAAAAATATGGAGAATTTGGATAATGAGACGTTCTTATAGCATTAAAATTGTGTTGCTTAAGGATTTTTATGTCTTTTTCTACTACTTCTTTAGGAGTATAGTATCCTAATTTAGGATGAAATTCATGTCTATTTATTCCTTTTAATTTAATTTTTTTGCCGTTCAAAGTGAAGGTATTTCCTTTTATTTCTATTTTTCTGAATCCTACTTTTTGGGGAATTACTTCTATAACTTTTTCATCTTTTTCTAAGACTATAAATAAATCATAAAGATATGGTTCTTCATCTGACCATTTTTTAATCTTAAGGTTGCCTATGGTTAATTCTAAAGAGTTGTTTTTTGAGAACTCATATATATTTTCTGATATTATTATTTCCTCCTCATCCATTAATATTGTCTTTAATTTATAGTCTTCTAAAATTTTATTAAATTCAATTTTCAAATTTAAAGATCCTTTTGAATAATCTTCATCAAGATACGGAATTACAAAATAATCATAAATTCCATCCTCAGGTTCAACTATTAATTCTACATCTCTTGTGATTCCCCCAAGTTTCCACATATCCTGATCCTCTAAATAACTTGAATCTGACCATTTATATACTCTAACTACAATTAAATTATCGTTTTCTCTTACAACATGACTTATATCAAATTCGGAAGTTAATCTTGACCCTTTACTATATCCTACTTCTTTTCCATTTAACCAAACACTAAAAGCTGAAGAAACACCATGAAATCTTAAAATTATTCTTTTCTCCAACCAACTTTTGTCGATATTAAATCTTCGTCTATATATACCACAAGGATTTTTTGTGGGTACATAAGGTGGATTTATAGGGAAAAGGTAAAGAAAATCTGTATAGTATGGTTTATCGTAACCTTGAGTTTCCCAGGGTGATGGTACGATTATTTCATCCCAATTAGTGTCATCAAATTCTTCTGTCCAGAAATTATTAGGTGAATATTCTGGAGATTCAATAAACATGAATTTCCAAACTCCATTTAAGAGTTTATATCCTATACTTAAACCTTTTTCATAAGTTTTTGCTTTTTCTAATTCTGTAAAAGGTATAAAGTATGCTCTTGGTTTTAGAACATTTATTCCAGTGATTTTATAGTTTTCCCAGAGTTTCATAGATTCCCTCCTTTTCTATTTCTTCTAAGAATTTTAAAAATATACTACTAGTCCAGCTAAATCCAGTGTCACATAATCCTTCTCCTGTTATTGGATCAAAATTTTCATTAAAATAGCTATTTAAAACTAATTTTATAAATTTAGTTTTAATATCTGTAGAAAATTCTTTAAAGCTTAAATCTTCTAATGAAGAAGTAAGTAGAAATGTGGTGGGACCCCAAATAGGGCCTCTCCAGTATCCTTTTGGGTCAAAATCTGGACTATCTATTGCTTCTGTGGTAAGACCATGTTGGGTAATAAATCTTTTCTGGATATTAATGATTATTTTTTCAATAATGTTAAGTGGAAGTTTATTAGTGAGTATTAGAGGAATATATTTTTGTAAGCTATTGCAGTTTACAATATTGTGTTTCTGATCAAAAACAATAAATTCATTTTGATTCCATAATTTTATTAATTTGTCAAATAACTTTTCTGAAATTTCTTTAAAATTTACGTAATCATTATATCTTTTTAATTTTTGAGCCATATCAGATAGAAGATCAAATAGAATAATAAGATATGAATTTAAATCAGGAGATTCAACAGGTATAGTTTTTTTGAAAACTGTTGAATTATCCCAACCACTTTCATTCCCATGATTATATTGAATAAGAAAGTCTTTATCATCATCTCTGTGATTTAACCACCAAAATCCCCAACTCTTAAGAGGTTCATAGAATTCTTTTAAATCTTCATAAGCTATAAGATTATTTTTTAGGAAGTATTTAAAAATATATCCAATAATGGGGGGTTTACAGAAGTTTTCATGAAAGTATATGTCGTTTATAAAATCTGGTATTAATCCATCTTCTCCCTGAATAGAGAAGAAAATTCTTAGATTATCAAAACTTAAATCTGGAAATTTTTCTATAATTGGAATTATTGTAAACAATACATCCCAACTCCATATATTTGTCATTTTATTTTTTGAAGAGAAATATCCTTCGTATTTTATTAATCCTCTGGGTGATACTGTATTTGCCCAAAGAATATATTTTGCTAAGGTTATTTGAAAATTGTTATTACTTATCTTAAATTTCGAAGAAAAGTCTTCAAATTCTTTTCTTGTTTTGTTTACAGACTCATCGAAGGAAGGTATAGTATATTGGGGATTTTCACATTTAAAATCTAAAACAGCTAATTCACAACTTTCTCTGATAGGTGTAATAGAGAGGATGGAATATTCTGTTCTTAATCCATTCCATTTATTTATTAGTTTGTATTCTCCCTCTTCAATTTTTATAAACAGAAATAAATTGTTCCTATGAGAACAATTAAACTCTATTAAAGAATTGTTTCTTTCAATTACATAGTCGTAGCTTTTTGTTAAAAATTCCAATTTAATAGGAAGTTTGTAAGTTTTTATCTTTAAGATGTTGGGATTACTAAAAGAGATATATAATTCTCCAACTTTGTATTCTATCTTTAGTAAATACGGTAACATAGAAATATCTTTTATCTTTTCATTAACAATGATTTTTATAATCTCTTTTTCAACATCATCCCCACCTGTTAGATGTCCGATTAAAATATTGTCATCTTTATCAAGTAAAATTCTTATATAAGATCCTCTTCTTGTAAATGGTATCTTACTTAATTCATATTTGCTTTTTATCATTAAATCACCTCTTTATTCCTACACTTGCAATTCCCTCAGTAAAGTATTTTTGTGCCAAAATATAACATAGCAATGGTGGTAATGATACAATGGTTGTTATTGCCATGATTTTGTTTATTTCAATGTGATGTAATCCTCTAAACTGAGCTACACCTAACATAAGAGTGTATTTTTGAGGATTATTTATAAATATTAAAGGTCCTAAAAAGTCATTCCAACAAGTTACAAAATTAAAAATGGCTAATATAGCTATAGCGGGCTTCATAAGTGGTAAGAAAATTTTTGTAAATGTTTGTAATGGATTTGCACCATCTATGGCAGCAGCTTCTTCTAATTCTTTTGGTATGGTCAATAGAAATTGTCTCAAAAGAAAAATATAGAAAGGTCCTCCAAACCATGCTGGTATGATAAAGGGTTTAAGAGTGTCTATCCATTTTAAGGCTTTGAAAAGTACATATTGAGGAATCATTGTGACATCCCAGGGTATCATCATAGATGCCAATAGAATTGTAAATAGAAGTTCTCTTCCTTTAAATTTGTATCTTGCAAAGCCATAGGCAACGAGTGTGCATGAAAATATTTGACCTAAAGTATTGAAAATAACAATGAGTAAAGAGTTTTTGAGATATAAATTAAATGGTTGTGCATTCCAGGCCTCTTTAAAATTTTCTAAATGCCATGAGGATGGTATAAATTTAGGAGGATAAGTAAAAAGTTCAGTTGAGGGTTTTACTGAGCTTATGATCATCCAAATTATAGGAAATACAAAATATATTGATAGAAATATCATCAATATATAATAACCTAAACTAACTAACAACCTTTTCAAAATAATACCTCCTTTATTTTATTTATGATTCTGCCTCATAATAAACCCATAAATTTGATGTTTTAAATAAAATCATAGTTAGAATAAAGATTATAATAAACATAAACCAAGCGTTAGCAGCAGCGTATCCTAATTGAGAGTATCTAAAAGCATTGTGGTATACATACATAGCAAATACGTAGGAGCTTCTTGCTGGACCTCCACCTGTCAACAATAGGGCTAATGTTAGAACTTGAAATGCGCTTATTAGGGTCGTTATTAAATTAAAAAGGATGGAAGGAGATATCATTGGTAAAGTGATTTTCAAAAATCTTTGCCAGTTAGTTGCTCCATCTATATAAGCTGCTTCGTATAATTCTATTGGAACATTTTTAAGAGCAGCGAGAAATATAAGCATTGTATTACCCATAGTCCATAAACTGGCTATAACCAAAGAAACAATACTCCATTTTCTATCCCCAAGCCAATTTATTCCACTTATTCCCAATAAGGATAGAAAATAATTTAAAATTCCATATTCTTTATCATAGATCCATGACCATACTATAGCTATAGCTACTCCTGAAACTATAGTTGGAAGAAAAAACAATACTTTAAACATAGATGTAAGTCTAAATTTTGGGTTAATTAGTATTGCACAAAATAATGCAAAGATGGTATTCAAAGGAACATAAAGTAAGACATATCTAAATGTTGCTTTAAGAGCATTGTAAAATAGTGGATCTTGAAACATGTCTATATAATTTTTAAGACCTATGAAATTGGTTTTCCCTACTATAGGCCAATCATAGAAGCTCATTATACATGAGAAAATTAATGGCCCTAAAGTGAATGATAGTAATCCTATTATCCAGGGAAGGATAAAAAGATATGGAATATATTTATTGTATTTCATGGTTTTGTTTTTCCTCCATTTTATCTGAGATATGGGAGGAGACTTTCAAAATCTCCTCCCATATTTCTTAATATTATCTTTAGCTACTTAAGAAATCTTTTACATGTAGTAACAAGTTCATTTAAATATTCTTTAATTTTATTTTCATCAGCTTGTTCACTGAATATCTTTTCTATTGTTACTGCTAATTCATCATATACTTTTCTCATATTTCTATTGAGATTAAATGAAGGTACAGTGTCTTTAGAGGCTTCAACCATTTTATAGAATGGTTGATAGTATGGATCTTTTAAGAATCCCATTTCAGATGCGACACTTTTTCTTGTGGGTAAATCTCCTTTTCTCATTTTTATTGCATCTTTGTTGTAACTGTAATATTTGACAAATTCCCATGCTTCTTTTATATTTTTAGAATCTTTTGCTATTGATATAGCAGAAACATTTAATATACTTTTTACTTTTTTCCCTTTAAAGGCTGGGAGAATATGAACTCCAAAGTTTAATTTTGCTTCTTGAAATTCGGGTAGACGCCATATGCCACTTTCTAACATACCAACTTTTCCTGCCTTGAATAAATCGCCTCCAGATTGTATTTGTTGGGTGCCAGTTAGAACAGCAATACCTTCTCTTAACATCTTAGTAAATAGGGCTAAAGTTTCTATCATTTCTTTGCTGTTTAAATATCCTTCTATTTCTTTTCCATCTAAACTACAATATCTTCCTCCATTACTCCATAAGAATTGTTCAAAATCATAAGGATCTGGACTAATAGGAAAGGCAAAACCGTAGATTTTTTGCGAAGGATTGGTTATTTTTTTAGCTTTATCTATTAATTCATCCCAGGTCCAATTGGGAGAAGGGGGTTGGACATTATTTCTTTTGAATAAATCTTTATTCCAGTAAACTACGTGGCTTGTGAATCCTACAGGTAGACCATAATATTTATTTTCATATTTACAATAGTTGAGAACTGCAGGATAGTAATCGTTCAGATTTATGTTTTTTTCATTTTTAATTAAATCATCTAACGGTAAAAGAGATTCAGCATAAGTTGGGAAATCCCACATATACATAACATCTGGTGGGTTTTTGGCCCCAAAGGATGCTGCAAGTTTTTGATCAAAATTATCGCCATAACTTTCTACTTGTACCTTAATATTAGGATATAGTTTTTCAAAATTTTTGGCTATAGCTTGTTCAATTTGAAAAAGCTCTCCAGTATCCCATGTTGCAAATCTTATTGTGGTTATTTTTTGGGGTGATGAAATAGTAATGAATAAAAGAAAAATAAGAAGGGAAAATAAGGTTTTGGGTAATGATCTTTTTTCTTTAGAGGCCATTTTATATACCTCCTTTATAGGTAATGTTAAGAATAGTTTAAAATAATTTTAGTAAAATGTCAATATTTTTAGTAAAATTATTTTGGAATAAGTCGGATTTTAGGTTATGTTGAGAAAAAAGTAAGAATTTAGTAATATCATTAATAGGAAGTCGGTAAGGGGAAAGAGTTAATATGAAAAGAAGTAAAAACAACGTAACAATTAAAGATATAGCGAATAGGTTAGGAGTTTCAATTACTACTGTTTCTCGTGTATTAAATTATGATGAAACTTTTAACGTCTCAAGTGAATTAAAAAGAAAAATATTTGAAGTGGCTGAAGAGTTAAATTATGAAGTAAAACCTAAAAAAAGAAAAAGGACAAGTAGATTATTGATAATAAGGACTATTTCTGAAGATTTAGAAATGCAAGATTTATATTATTTATCTCTAAGAGTAATATTAGAAAAACTTGCTAAATATATGAATATAGATACTGTAACTATTCATAAAGACGATATGTTTAATATTGATTTAAAAGATATAAATGGAATAGCTATTATTGGTGTACTTAACAATGAAGAGTTAAGTAATCTTTTAACCAAATCTTCTAATATTGTAGTTTTAGATGCTTATGTTGAGAATCCAGTAATAGACTGCGTAATTATAAATATGAAACAAGCTGTGAAAGATGCTATTGATTATTTGTTTTCTTTAGGCCATAGGGAGATAGGTTTTATAGGTGGCGATATAATGGATAAAAGAGAATATTATTTTAGAAAATATGTGAAGGAAAAGGGATTATCTATAAATGAGAATTATATAAAACGTGGAGATTATACACCTAACGGAGGGTATAAAGCTGCTAAGGAGCTTTTAGCACATAATATAAATCCAACAGCAATTTTTGTGGCAAATGATTCGATGGCTATAGGTGTTTATAGGGCTTTATTTGAAGCTTCATTAAAGATACCTGAAGATATAAGTATTGTTGGTTTTAACAATATATCTATATCTAAATTTTTGAATCCTCCTCTTACTACAATAAGTATTCCTATTGAAGATTTAGTTGAGACAGCCATCAATTTATTGTTAGAAAGGATAGAAAAAAATAGAAAAAATTCAAAAAAAGTCATTATAGCTACGGAGCTTGTTGTAAGGAATAGTTGTAAGGAAATTAGCTTATGATAAAAAATCTATGTTTTTTAGTTTTCAAAATAAATATACATTGGATATACTTAATTGATATACTATTAGTTAGCTAATTATTGGAGTGGATATATGTTTTATGGAAAAGAAGAGTCTTTATATGGGTTATTTAAAGGTGTAATAAAGGAGCATTTTAGGAGAAGAGAAAAGCTACTTTCTGATCTAAAGGTTTATAGGGGGCAAGCTCCTGTTCTTCTTCTTTTGGCTGAAAAAAATGGCCTAACTCAGAAGGAGATAGCAGAAGAATTAAAGATAAAGCCATCTACCGTCACTCTAATTCTTAGAAGGATGAAAAAAAGAGGTCTTGTCTCAAGTAAAAGGGATGAAAAAGATAAGAGATATACGAAAGTGTATTTAACTGAGGATGGAAAAAAATTTATTTGTAGATTAAGAGAGATATATAGACAATTGGAAGAGGAATGTTTTAATGGTTTTTCTGATGAGGAAAAGGATCAATTAATGAATTTTTTAAGGAGAGTAATAGATAATCTAAGAAGGTTAAACGAATAATAGGAGGATTTGGTAAATGAAGAAGCTTATAAAATATTTGAAGCCTTATACTCTTTTTGCTATATTAGCCCCTATTTTTATGCTCATAGAGGTGATATGTGATCTTTATCAACCAACTCTTCTTGCCCACATTGTAGATAATGGTATTTTAAAAAATAATTTTTCTTTAATTCTAAATACTGGACTCATAATGCTTGGTATTGCTTTTATTGGAATGATAGGTGGAGTGGGTTGTACAGTTTTTTCCTCTTTAGCCAGCCAATACTTTGGTAGAGATCTAAGGAATGAATTATTCAAAAGAGTACAAAAATTTTCCTTTAAAAATATAGATAAATTTCATACTTCTTCTTTGATAACTAGATTAACAAATGATGTAAATCAAGTTCAGACTCTTGTTATGATGTCTTTAAGAATTATGGTTAGAGCTCCTCTTCTTTTTATAGGTGGTATTATAATGGCTCTTTCCCTTAATAAAAGTTTATCAGTCATTTTTTTGTTTTCTATCCCCATATTAATCCTTACCTTTTTAGTTATTATGAAGAAAAGTTTCCCTCTTTTTGGTGAGATCCAGAAAAGAATAGATTATATGAATAACGTGGTAAGAGAAAATTTGGTTGGTATAAGGGTGGTGCGAGCTTTTAGAAGAGAAGATTATGAAAAAGAGAGATTTAGATATGCAAATTCTTTATTAATGAATGCAGTTATTAAAGCTGTTATGTTGTTAATAATTGCTATGCCTCTTTTCATGTTAGTTATGAATTTCAGTATATTAGGATTACTTTGGTTTGGGGGTCTTTTGGTTAATCGTGGAAGTATGAAGGTGGGGGAAGTAATGGCATATATTAACTATATAGGGCAGATTATGTTCTCATTAATGATGATAGGTAATATTTTAATGTTTGTATCAAGGGCTTCAGCTTCTGCTTCAAGGGTTATAGAAGTTTTGGAAGAGAAAATTGATATCCAAAGCAAAGAAAATGCAGATAAGAACCCTATAAGTGAAGGCAAGATCAAATTTGAACATGTCTATTTTAGCTATTCTAATAAAGAGGAATATGTACTAAAAGATATTAATTTTGAGGTAAATCCGGGTGAGGTTATAGGGATAATTGGAACAACCGGTTCTGGTAAATCTACTTTAGTAAATCTTATCCCAAGACTTTATGATATATCTTCAGGGAGAATCTTAATTGATGGAAAAGATATTAGAGATATGGATATTAAGATACTTAGAGATGCTATATCCATGGTTCCACAAGAAACTATACTTTTTTCAGGTACTATAAGGGAGAATATATGTTGGGGAAGAGAGGATGCTAATGAGGAAGAAATAATTAATGCTGCAAAAATTGCCCAGGCCCATGAGTTTATTATAAGACTTCCTCAAGGTTATGACACTGTTATAGGAGAGAGAGGAGTTACATTATCTGGAGGTCAGAAACAGAGAATTGCAATTGCAAGGGCTTTAGTAAGAAAGCCTAAAATACTGATTTTGGATGATGCCACTAGTGCTGTTGATTTTGTTACAGAGCAAAAGATTATCCATGGAGTGAGAGAGATAATAAGAAACTGTACTACTTTTATTGTGGCTCAGAGAATTAGTACTATGATGAATGTAGATAAGATAATAGTACTTGATAAAGGAGTAATAGTAGGATTTGGTTCTCATTCTGAATTACTTAAAGAAAATAATTTTTATAGGGAAATTTATAAATCTCAGATAGATGAAGAGGTAATGAGGTATGCGTAGAGAAGGCGAAAGACCATTTGGTGGGCCTGGAAGATTAGGACCACATTTTAATTTTGAGAAAGTAGAAATTAAAGATCCATGGGGTACTTTAAGAAAGCTCTTTAAATATATGAAAAAATTTAAGTGGGGATTTATTTTTGTTTTTATTTTGACATTTATTTCTTCCATATTGGGAATTGTAGGTCCTTATCTCATAGGTAAGGGTATTGATACTTATATAATTCCTAAAAGATTTGATGGTTTTCTTAGCTTTCTATTAGTTCTCGGTGGAATCTATCTTTTATTATCCTTTCTTGGATGGATTCAAGGTTATGTAATGTTGAAAACCACTCAAAATTTGGTTTATGAAATGAGAAGGGATTTTTTGGGCAAAATTCATAGACTACCAATTAAGTTTTTTGATTTAAGATCTTATGGGGACATTATAAGTAGAATTACTAACGATATAGATAATATAAGCATGGTTCTTTCTAATAGTGTGATACAGTTTTTTTCCAGTATTACGACTTTAATTGGCATTATATTTATGATGCTAAGAATAAGTATTCCTATGACAATTGTTAGTTTGATTACCATTCCTTTAACTATTTGGTTAACAAACTTCATATCCCATAGAACTCGTAATTATTTTTATGCTAACCAAACTCTTTTAGGAAAACTTAATGGTTTGATAGAAGAGGATATTTCTGGTTTAAAAGTAATAAAAATATTTAATAGAGAAGAAAAGGAAATTAAAAGGTTTGAGGCTTTAAATGAAGAACTAACTCAAGTAGGAATAAGGGCTCAGGTTTTTTCTGGTTCAATTGGACCACTTATGAATCTTCTTAATAATTTAAGTTTTGCAATAATTGCAGGATTTGGAGGTTATTTTGCTTTTAAAAGGATGATATCTATAGGAGATATTACTATATTTATCAATTATTCAAGACAATTTACAAGACCTATTAATGAACTTGCAAATCAATATAATATGATTCAATCAGCCATAGCCAGTGCAGAAAGAATTTTTGAGGTTCTTGAAGAAGAGGAAGAAAAAGAAGATCCCAATATAATGGAGATAAAAGATATCAAAGGAGAAGTTGAATTTAAAAACGTTTGGTTTTCTTATGTAAAAGGTAATCCTGTTATTAAAAATGTAAGCTTTTATGTTAAAGAAGGGAAAGTGATAGCTCTTGTGGGGCCTACAGGTGCTGGAAAAACTACAATTGCAAGTTTAGTAGCAAGATTTTATGATGTAGATGAAGGACAAATTCTGATAGATGGTATTGATATAAGAAGAATGAAAAGAAAGGATATAAGATCATATCTTGGAATTGTTTTACAAGATACGCTTCTTTTTTCTACATCTATAAAAGAGAATATCAGATATGGAAGATTGGATGCTACTGATGAAGAGGTTATAGAAGCAGCTAAACTTGCCCATGCTCATGATTTTATCATTAAATTACCTCAAGGTTATGATACAATTCTCTCGGAAGATGGGGGAGGCCTAAGCCAAGGACAAAGACAGCTTATAGCTATTGCAAGAGCTATTCTTGCTAATCCTAAGATATTGATCTTGGATGAAGCAACTAGTAATGTAGATACAATGACAGAGAAGTATATTCAGAATGCAATGTTAAACTTAATGAAAGGGAGGACAAGTTTTGTTATAGCCCATAGATTGTCCACTATTAGAAATGCTGATATGATCTTGGTTGTGTATAATGGGGAGATAATTGAAAGAGGTACTCATGAGCAACTTATAAGAAAGAAAGGATTTTATTACAATCTATATATGAGCCAATTTGCGGAAGAGTTAGAGTAAGGGAATATTAAAAGAACGGTTGACAGAATTATTTAATTAACTTTATAATTCTTATTAAAATTTTATTAAAGGGGGAGTTGGTATGAAAAAGTTAAGTTTTATTCTGATTTTATCCTTATTTGTTCTTTTTATTTTAGCATCTTTGACTCTCGGACAACAAACACAAACTGCAGTAGCTAAATATGGCAAACCTAAAATTGATGCCCAAATGGATGAGGTTTGGAAGTCTGCCAATGAGTATGTAACAGATAGATATGTATCAGGTACAAAGGGTAAAGTAGCTTATGCTAAATTTAGAGTATTGTGGGATGAAGATAGTATATATGTTTTGGCAGAAGTTTATGATTCTCTTTTAAATAAAGATAATACTAATCCTTGGGAACAAGATTCTGTAGAGATATTTGTGGACGAAGGAAATGAGAAAGCTTCTTCGTATGATAACAATGATGCTCAGTATAGAGTAAACTTCGATAATTATCAAAGTTTTGGAACTAATGCCTCTAAAGACTATTTTGTAACAGCTACAAGAAAGACTGATTTTGGGTATGTTGTAGAAGCTCAGGTAAAGATGAGAACAAGGAAATTAAGTGAAGGAATGGTAATTGGGTTTGATTTACAAGTAAATGATGCAAATATGTTTGCAAATAGAGTTGGAATAGTTGCATGGAATGAGTGGGATAATGAGGCTTGGAGAAATGCTTCCTATTTTGGAAATTTAAAGCTTGAAAAATAAAATCTTTGGTTAGAGATTTTTAGAAAAGAGCCTACCCGAGTAAAGGGTAGGCTCTTATTATTTTTTAGATGATAGACTAACGCCTGAGATAATGAATATTCCGCCTATAATTTTTAAAAAACTTAAGGTCTCTTTTAAATAAATTACACCCCAAATAGCTCCGAAAAGTGGAATTAAATTTAAGAGATTTACAACTTGACTTACAGAAAGATGTTTTAAACCATAGTTGTAAAGTAGGTAGCCTAATACGGAACAAAAGAATGATAAATAAAAAAGTGATAAGAAAATAGGAAAATTAATTTTTATATGCATTCTTGTAAAGGTTAAAAAAGGAATAAATAAAAGGGTTCCCCATAGCATTTGGAAGGTAGTTATTACTTCGTGGGAGTAAAGATGATTAACCTTTTTTATTTCCCAATTGTATATTACCCACATCACCCCTGATAGAAGTACAAGAATATCACCAAATAAATTGTTAAATTTTAAGTTAATTCCAGAATCTCCTATGATCAGTAATACTCCAATTATGGAAAGTACTACACCCCATAATCTATTCATTGGTATTTTTTCTTTTGAGGTGAGAAATTCTACAATTAATCCCAAGGCAGGAAAGGAGCCCACAATAAGGGCTCCTTCTGAAGCGTCGGTATATTTTAAACCAGAGTTTTCAAAGACAAAATATAATGTGACCCCTAACATTCCCGCTATAAATAGAGGTTTTTGATATTTCCAATGCAAAGGAGTTTTTCTAATCTTTGGATAAAAAAGAATAGCAGAAAATATAAAGGCAAGAAAAAATCTTATAAAGGATAGTTCAAAAGGAGAATATTCATTTAGAAGTATTTTGGAAACAGAAAAAGAGATGCTCCAGAAGAGGCAAGATATTATTACAGATACTAAAGCTAACAATTTGTTCATATCTTTTTACCTTTTTATATCTCAAAATTTTTAAATTGAGGAAGATAATCTTTATTAATTTCAAACATCTCTTTTACCATCTGTTTTATTTCAGCTAAGGATAAAACTGCTGATGTAAGGGGATCATAAGCTATTGCATAGAATATCTTTTTAGGATCACCTTCAAGAGATCCTTCTACAGCTAATTCTTCACAAGATGAGTTTATGTAGTTTAAGATAGCAACCTGAGGTGGAAGATTACCTACCTTTATAGAATCGAAACCTCTTTTTGACGCAATAATAGGTACTTCTACACAAGCCCCATAAGGTAAATTATCAATAAGACCAAAATTCCTAATATTACCATTAAATTCGAATATGGTCCCATCGCCTAAAATAGCATTTAATATATATGCAGCATATTCATGCCCTCTTTCAAGGTTGATTGGTTCTTTCTCAATCCACTCTTTAACCTCTTTTCTCCAAGTGTTCTCTCTCTTAAGATATTCTTTTAATATATAACCCCATTCTCCTGGATTCCATCCTGTACCTGGAAGACAATATTTTTCAATAAGGTCTTGTCTTTTTCTAAACCAAGGGTTGTATTCCGAATTGTGCCCTGAAGATTCTGTGACATAATATCCTAATTGTAAAAACATTTCGTTTCTTACAATTTCTTCTTTATAAATTTCAGGTCTTGTTAAAATTGCTTCTCTAATAAGAGGATAGGCATCTTTTCCCTTCCATTCATATTTCAAAAACCAGGCCTGATGATTTATTCCAGCGCAAAAATAAGTAATTTCATTCATAGGTGCTCCTATCCAGCGGGCAAGCATTTCAGCCGTTCCTTGTACGCTATGGCATAGTCCTACGATTTTAATTTTAGAAACTGTTTGTACTGCTCTTATGAGCATTGCCATAGGGTTTGTATAGTTTAAAACTATTGCTTCTGGGCAATGTTTCTCAATGTCTTTAGCAATATCTATCATTACAGGAATAGTTCTTAGAGCCCTAAAAATTCCTGCGGGGCCTCTTGTATCTCCTACATTTATATCTACACCATATTTTTTAGGTATTTCTATATCATGTCTCCAAATTTGTACTCCACCAACGAGAATAGTTATTATGACTGCATCAGCTCCATCTAATGCTTCTTGTCTATTTAATGTGGCAAATACTTTTGCAGGATAATTTCCAGCTTTTACTATTTTTTCTACCATCAATTTTGAATAATTCAATCTTTCCTCGTCTATATCCATTAAAAAAATATGAGCATCTTGAAAAGAAGGAAAGGTAAGGAGATCACGTACTAAATTTCTTGTAAATCCAAGACTTCCAGCCCCAATAAAAGTTATCTTTTTACACATCTTTTTTTATATACCTCCTAAAGAAATTAAAATTAATTTTGTAAGTGTATTTTATTATATCAACAATTAGTTTTTAGGAATTGAAAATTTTTTAATACACCCTTTAAGATATATTGCTATAATAATAATGTATAAAATTTTGGGGAAGGAGGATTAATTGTTCATGAAAAAATGTTTGATATTAATCTTAATAGCCATCCTTGCGATTTTTCTTTCAGGTTGTGTAAAACAGGAGCCACAACCAGATAAAGATTTAACCCAAGATCAACTAAACAATATTTATGCTACTGTAATTAATACTGATTCGGATTACGCCAAGAACATAGATATTTATATGGACATACCAAGTGTTGTTTTTAATCAAGGAAGTTCACTGGTATCACCAATTAGTAGAAGCTTTAATAATCTAATGATTAGCAAATCCATGTCATTAAAAGAAGCTATAAAGACTCCACTCGAGAAAATAACAATTGAGCCTACAAATGAATGGCAAGGGCCAGATGCTAATGGTTGGTATATGTTACAAATTGATACTGGAAGTTACCTAAAAGTAAGATATTATTCTTCAGTAAAGAGACTTGAATATGTATTAGATGGGTATTCTCAATTAAATAATCAAGTGTTGGGAGCGCGTATAGAAGGGTATTTTATTTTTAATAAGGACATAAAAAATGGTATTGATGGTGCTTATCCTGTAAGTTTGAGATCTTCTTATTATTTATATGGTTATACAGATCCAAATAAAGTAAATAAAATTGGACTGACAATGTCTTTAGAAAACGTAGGTGTGGTTAAATTAAGTAATTTTAACAATTTCCCAGTTTTAACCGGAAAGTTTTCTATTTATGCTATATATGTTGACTTTGAAAATAATATAAATATAGATAATAAACTTATGATTTCTGCATCTTCTTCTGTTGTTGGGGATAATACCAATGATCCTATCTTGAAGATTTCAGGAAGTAAAGATAGTGACGGGGATCCTACAACTTACGGATATGATGATCTATATTTAGAACTTCATTTGTCTAATTATTTGCAATAAATATTTTATAATAAACAAAAAATTCATTATTAGGGGATTCCTTTATAGGGGGAATCCCTTAATTTTTTAATATTGATTTAATAAACGCTTGCTGTATTTTTACTCTTGACAAAAAAAGTTAATCATTATATCATTCAATAATGCCTCTATTATTTTTTAGTGATAAAAAAGGAGGAGTAAATATGTTTAGAAAGGTTATTCTTGAGAAAGGCTTAAACTCCCTTGTGAAACCAGGTGAAATGGAATACATAGAATTAGATATATTTAAAGGAGAGAAAGGAGATTCCTATTCTTTTAATTCAAAAGATTATGAAATTGGCCTTATTATATTGACAGGTAAACTTAATGTAACTATAGATGATATAAAATATGATAATTTAGGGGCAAGAAGAAATGTTTTCGATGGAAATGCTTATGCACTTTATATACCTAATAATAAAGAGGTGAAAATTGAAGCTTTGGAAAATATAGAGGTTGCTATCTGCAAAACAAGGGTAAAAACAGATGAAGAGGTAAAATTAATCAAACCTGGGGACGTGATAATTAGAGATGTGGGAGTACATAATTGGAGGAGAGATGTAAAGGATATTATTGATAGGAGAATAAAGGCAAAAAGGTTATTAATTGGAGAGACTATAAATCCTCCAGGTAATTGGTCCAGCTATCCACCTCATAAGCACGATACCAATAATTATCCTGAAGAGGTGAAGATGGAGGAGGTATATTTTTATAAATTAAATCCTCCTAATGGATTTGGGTTGCAAAGGGTTTATACACCTGAAAGGGATATAGATAATGTTTATTTGATAGAAGATAATTCCTTACTCCTAATAAACAGAGGGTATCATCCTGTAGTTTCTGCTCCTGGATACCAACTCTACTATCTCTGGATACTTGCAGGAGACATAAGGGAGTCAATTATTAATGATGATCCTAATCATAAGTGGATTAAAGCGGTAGAGAAAATTATAAGGGAATCTAAAAGGTAAGGGGAGGAATTATTATGGGGCGATATGATATTTTAGAAAGAATGATAGAATGTGGAATAGTGGCGGTAATAAGAACAGATTCTCCCGAAGATTTATTGGATGTGACTAAAGCTTTATATGACGGAGGAGTTATTTCTTTAGAGATTACAATGACAGTCCCTTTAGCTATAGAATATTTGCCAAAAGTGAAGAAGGCTCTTGGCAAAGAAGCCATAGTTGGTATGGGTACAGTATTAGATCCTGAAACTGCAAGAATGGCTATTCTCGCTGGTGCAGATTTCATTGTTTCTCCAGTTTTAAAGAAAGAAATTATAAATTTATGTCATAGGTATGATAAAATAGCTGTTTCTGGAGCTTATACACCTACAGAGATATTAACTGCTTGGGAAGAAGGAGCGGATGTGGTAAAGCTTTTTCCCGCAGATACATTAGGACCTAAATATATAAAAGCTATACATGGACCTATGCCATATATTAGAATATCTCCTACAGGAGGAGTAAGTTTAGAAAATGTGGGAGAATTCATTAAGGCTGGTGCCTGTTTTGTAGGAGTTGGGGGAAATTTGGTAGATAAAAAGGTTATTGCAGAGAAAAAATTCGAAATATTAACAGAGAGAGCAAAAAATTATATAGAGGAAATTAAAAAGGCAAGATCGTAATAAAATTTTAATTTTATAAAAGGTATTTTTTAAGGGCTGGAAGGATATTAAATTATCTTTCCAGCCTTTTTTATAATTAGTTTAATACCCTTATTGACATATGCTATCTAAGTCTGTACTATACATATTAAGTAAAAGTTTCTTGATGAAATTATAACTGGTTTCTTAATAAAGTTTATGAAAAATTAAATAGATAAGGGGGTTTATTCATGAGATTTGGCTATTTTGATAGTGAGAGAAAAGAATATGTTATTACCAGGCCTGATACTCCGAGGGAATGGACTAATTATCTTGGATCTTTAGAATATGGAGCTATTATTACTAATAACGCTCAAGGTTATAGTTTCGTCAAATCAGGGGCAAGCGGAAGAATATTAAGAGGAAGATTCAATGTTCCACCTACCACAGCTCCTGGAAGATATATATATCTTAGGGATATGGAGAATGGAGATTATTGGTCCGCATCTTGGCTTCCTGTAAAAAAAGATTTATCAAAGTATGAATCTATATGTAGACATGGTATTCTTTATACGATTATAACTTCAAAATACGATGGTATAGAAACTGAGACCTTATATTATGTCCCCTTAAATGAACTATATGAAGTATGGGCAATAAAAGTTAGAAATAATAGTGGAAGAAGAAGAAAGATTTCCCTTTTTAGTTATGCAGAATTTACAAATGAACCCAATGAAACGCAAGATTTAGTAAATATGCAATATACCCTTTATATATCTAAAACCTATTATAAAGATAATCTTATAATACAGACAATAAATGAAAATTATTCAGAGATTGGTAGAGTTATACCTCAAGAAGAAGGAATAAGTGGTAGAAGATTTAACAGATTTTTTGGAGTGATTGGAGAGAAAGTTGTTTCTTATGATGGTGACAGAGACATATTTATAGGAAGTTATAGAGATTACTCAAATCCTATTGCAGTGGAAAGAGGAATGTGTAGTAATAGTCTAAATTATGGTAAAAATAGTTGTGCTGGTACTCAAGTTGTTTTGGATTTAGAATCAGGAGAAGAAAGAGAAGTAATATATGTACTTGGTCAAGGAGCAGAAGCTACAGGTAGACAGGTCATGGCAAAATATAAAGAAAAAGGTATAGTTGAAAAGGAGTGGAATGAACTTAAGAATTATTGGCAATCAAAACTTGAAGGCTTTAAAGTTAAGACTCCAGACGAGAACTTCGATACTATGGTTAATATATGGAATGCATATCAATGTTTTATTACTTTCTTCTGGTCAAGAGCTGCCTCTATGATTTATGTGGGGCAAAGGGATGGATACGGATATAGAGATACTGTACAAGATATACAAGGAATAATTCATCTTGAACCACAAGAGGCAAAGAAAAGGTTAAGACTTATGTTAGCGGGACAAACATCTAAAGGGGTAGCTTTGCCTTTAGTATTTTTTGATTATGAGATTAAACCTAATCAAGGCTTATCATTGGATAATCCGTATTATGTAAAGAGAACTGGATACACTGAATATAGATGTGATGACCATTTGTGGCTGTATATTACCATAAGGCAATACATTAAAGAAACTGGAGATTTGGCATTTTTGGATGAAGTAATACCTTATTCTGATTATGGGGAAGATACAGTATATGAACATTTAAGAAAAGGTATTTTATTCTCTCTTAGTAAATTAGGTAAGCACGGATTGACTTTTGGATTAGATGCTGATTGGAATGATACTTTAAGACTTGGGGAAGAAGGAGAGACAGTTTTTGCATCCATGCAATTGTATCTTGCACTAAAGATATTTGCTGAGTTTGCTGAAAGAAAAGGTAAAAAAGAAGATGTAGAATGGGCTGAAAAGGAAGCCCTTAAATTATATGAAAACATACAGAAATATGCTTGGGAAGGAGACAGGTTTGTAAGAGGATTTATAGGAGATGAAGTTATAGGGTCTAAGAATAACAATGAGGCGAGTTTCTGGCTTAATCCACAGGTTTGGGCTGTATTAAGTGGGGTGGCTACAGAAGAACAAGCAAAGATTTCAATGGATAATGTGGAAAAAATACTTAATACTGACTATGGAGCTATGATTATGTATCCACCTGTAAGGACTTGGGGATTTCCTGTATTTAGAATGATTCTCTTCAATCCAGGTATGAAGGAAAATGCAGGAATTTTCTGCCATCCCCAAGGATGGCTTATAAAAGCAGAGACCATTCTTGGTAATGGAGATAGAGCCTTCAAATATTATCAAGAAGTAAATCCAGCCAATATGAATGATAAAGCAGAGATAAGGGAAGCAGAGCCTTATGTCCATTGTCAGTTTGTGGAAGGAAAGGATAGTCCTTATCATGGGAGAGCACATGTTCATTGGTTAACTGGTACTGCCTCCAGCATGATGGTAGCTGCTGTAGAAGGAATACTTGGAATTAAGCCTGATTATGACGGTATAGTGATCGATCCTTGTGTACCATCTCATTGGAAAGAATTTTATATAGAGAAAGTCTTTAGGGGTAAAAAATTGAGGATTAAAGTGGAAAATCCAAATGGGGTACAGAAGGGTGTGAAAGCTATTAACCTCAATGGAAGAGAGGTTGAGGGTAATTTTATTTTAGAAGAAGATTTGAAAGATGATAATGAGATAATAGTAATTATGGGATAAAGGAGGAGAATTAAAAATGAGATTTGGATATTTTGATGATAAAAATAGGGAGTATGTTATAACAACCCCTCAAACTCCGTTTCCTTGGATTAACTATTTGGGGGTTGAGGATTTCTTTTCCATAATTTCAAATACAGCAGGAGGTTATTGTTTCTACAAGGATGCAAGGCTTAGAAGAATATTAAGATTTAGGTACAATAATGTACCTTTGGATAATGGTGGAAGATATTTCTATATTTGGGAAGATGGAGATTTTTGGAATCCATCATGGAAGCCCACGAAGAAGGATTTAGATAAATATGAGTGTAGGCATGGACTATCATATACAAAGATATTGGGGGAGAAGAACGGAATTTCGGCTGAAATACTTTTTTTTGTACCTTTGAGGTTTAATGGTGAGATACATAAATTGACATTAAAAAATAATTCTAATACTAAGAGATATTTAAAGCTATTTTCTTTTGTGGAATGGTGTCTATGGAATGCTTGGGACGATCAAACTAATTTTCAGAGAAATCTTTCTACCGGTGAAGTAGAAGTAGAAGGATCAGTCATATATCACAAGACGGAATATAGGGAGAGAAGAAATCATTTTGCTTTTTATTCTGTAAATGTTCCAATTCAGGGTTTTGATACAGACAGAGATACATTTATAGGTATGTATAATGGTTTTGATGAACCAAGAGCTGTTGTTGAAGGAAGGGCATTTAACTCAGTGGCAGAAGGATGGGCACCTATTGCATCTCATTATATTGAGGTTAATTTAGAACCTGGGGAATCTAAGGATTTTGTATTTATATTAGGTTATGTTGAAAATCCTGATGAGGAAAAATGGGAAAGGCCAGGGGTAATTAACAAGAAAAGAGCTTATGAAATGATAGAAAGATTTAAAGATGTAAAATCTGTTGATAATGCCTTTTTAGAATTAAAAGAGTATTGGGACGAGATATTATCAAAATATCAAATTAATCATGATGATGAAATTCTTTCAAGGATGGTTAATATATGGAATCAGTATCAATGTATGATTACCTTTAATGTGGCAAGAAGCGCATCATATTTTGAATCAGGAATAAGTAGAGGAATAGGTTTTAGAGATTCAAATCAAGATATCTTAGGTTCTGTTCATATGATTCCAAATAGAGTAAGGGAGAGAATTTTGGATCTTGCTTCAACTATGTTTGAAGATGGGAGTTGTTATCATCAATATCAACCATTGACAAAGAGAGGGAACAATGATATAGGAAGTGGTTTTAATGATGATCCTTTGTGGATTATTCTTTCCACAGGAGCTTATATAAAAGAGACTGGGGATTTTAATATATTAAAAGAAATAATTCCTTATAATAATGATGAGAATAGGAAAGGTACACTATTTGAACATATTAAGAAAGCTTATCATCATGTAACAAATAATTTAGGACCACATGGTTTGCCTCTTATAGGAAGAGCAGACTGGAATGATTGTCTTAATCTTAATTGTTTCTCAAAAACCCCTGATGAATCTTTCCAGACTACCTCTAATGTAGAAGGTGGTACTGCAGAGTCAGTATTTATAGCAGGGCTTTTTGTATATGCTACACCAGATTATATAAGAATGTGTAAAGCAATGGGAGAGGAAGAAGAGGCTAAGTGGGCTGAAGAAGCAAGAAAGCAAATGATTGAAGCGATTAACAAGTATGGATGGGATGGAGAATGGTTTTTAAGGGCCTATGATTACTTTGGTAGAAAAGTAGGAAGCAAAGAATGTGAAGAAGGAAAGATATTTATTGAACCTCAAGGTATATGTACTATGGCAGGAATTGGAGTAGAAGATGGGAGAGCTATATCTGCTTTAGATTCTTGTATTAAGTATTTAGATACCCAATATGGTATGGTTTTACAACAGCCAGCTTATTCCAGATATTATATAGAATTGGGCGAGATCTCTTCTTATCCACCAGGATACAAGGAAAATGCAGGAATATTTTGCCATAATAATCCTTGGGTAGGTATAGGAGAGACGGTAATAGGTAGAGGAAAAAGAGCCTTTGAGGTATATAGGAAGATTACACCCGCATATTTTGAGGATGAAAGTGAGATCCATAAAATGGAGCCTTATGTGTATTGTCAAATGGTAGCTGGAAAAGATGCTAAAAGACATGGGGAAGGTAAAAATTCATGGCTTACTGGTACTGCATCTTGGGCTTTTGTGTTAATATCCCAATTTGTATTGGGTATAAGACCGGATTATGATGGTCTCAGAATAGATCCCTGTATCCCTCCTGATTGGAAAGAATTTAGAGTGGTTAGAAAATTCAGGGGTGCTGTGTATGATATAAAGATAGAAAATAGTAAAGGAGTCTCGAAAGGTATTAAAAGAATATTATTGGATGGAAAAGAGATAGAAGGGAATTTATTACCTGTTTTTAATGATGGAAAAATTCATCAGGTAACAGTAGAAATGGGTTAATTGGTCAATAAATAAGATTATTGAATGAAAGGGGAGAAAGTATAATTTTCTCCCCTTTTTATTTTTTATAAAATATATTAAACTAAACTACAAAGAATATCCTTAGGGGGTATTTAACGAATATGGAGATTGTTGAATATAATAATGAACTTCTCAAGATTGAATTTATAACCTCCAAAATAGTGAGATTTCATTTCTCAAAAGATAGAATTTGGAAGAAGAATTATTCTTTTTGCGTTAACCTGGAAAAATTTAAAGAAGTCGACTGTGAACATAGGGAGGACAATAGGGCTCATTATTTTTTAACTTCAGATTTGGATATTAGGATATATAAAAATCCAAGTAAAATACAAATATATGATAGGAAAGGTAATTTAATAATCTCTGATTATATGGATTTGGGTTATGTTAAGAAAGGGAATGGTATATATTCATATAAAGAGATGGGAAGAGAGAAAGCTTTTCTTGGATTTGGAGAAAGGTTGGGGTCGCTTAATAAAAAGGGTAAAAAGATTATAAACTGGAATACAGATGAGCCAAATCATGAATTTGAGAGAGATCCATTGTATCAATCCCATCCCTTTTTTCTTGCATACTCAGATTTGAGTTATGGGCTTTTTTATGATAGTACAGCTTTTAGTTATTTTGATATGGGATTTGAAAGTAAAAATTACTATTATTTTTTTACCGAAGATGATGAATTAGATTATTATTTTATATTCGGCCCTTCACCTAAGGAAGTTATAGAGAATTATACTTATCTTACAGGTAGGTGCTATATGCCCCCTTTATGGTCTTTAGGTTTACACCAATCCAGATGGAGTTATGATTCAGAGGATAAGGTTTATAAAATTGCTGAATTGTTTAGAAAAAAGAATATTCCATGTGATGCTTTATATTTAGATATTGATTATATGGAAGGTTATAGGGTATTTACGGTTAATAGAAAAAGGTTTCCTAATTTTGAAAAGATGATTGAGGATTTAAAAAAATTAGGCTTTAAGGTTGTTATTATTATAGATCCTGGGATAAAGGTAGATAAAAAGTATAAGATTTATATTGAAGGGTTAAAGGATGGACTTTTTTGCAAGAAAAGAACGGGAGAAATTTTTGTAGGGTATGTATGGCCTGGGAAAACAGTATTCCCAGATTTTTTCAAGGAGAAGGTTAGAAAATGGTGGGGCGAAAAACATAAATGGTTTATAGACAACGGTATATATGGTTTTTGGAATGACATGAATGAACCCTCCAATTTTTCTAAATTTGGCTATTACATGATGAAATTATTGTTTCATGTTTTTCATTTTAAAGAACCTCCAGATCCATTTAAGGCTAAAAATTTTGAAGAAAGAATTAAGCAAATAAAAGAAAAGACATTACCTCAAGATGTAGTACATGGTGATGATGAAATTTTTATACATAATAAAGTACATAATGTTTATGGGCTTTTGATGACAAAGTCAACTTTTGAGGGGTTTAGAAAGATTAATAAAGAGGTAAGACCTTTTATATTGAGTAGAGCTGGCTTTTCAGGTATACAGAAATATTCAGCAGTGTGGTGTGGTGACAACAAAAGTACATGGGAGAATCTTTATTCCAGTATAGTAACTCTTCAAAATTTATCGATCTCTGGAGTTCCTTTTGTTGGTGAAGATGTGGGGGGTTTTTGGAGAGATTGTGAGAAAGAGCTTTTTATACGATGGATTCAGCTGGGTGTTTTCTATCCTTTTTTTAGGATACATACTGCTAAGAATACAAGAGATCAAGAACCATGGAGTTTTGGAGAAGAAATAGAAAAAATTACTAAAGAATATATTAATCTTAGGTACCAATTGATTCCCTATATTTATTCTTTGTTTTATGAGGCAAAGGAAAAGGGTATTCCATTAATTAGGAGTTTTATTTTAGAATTCCAAGATGAAGAAGTTTTATCTCATGAGGATGAATTTATGTTTGGTCCATTTATCCTTGTAGCTCCAGTATACCTAAGGGGCAAAAGAGAAAGAGAGGTATATCTTCCTAAGGGTTTTTGGTTTGATTTTTATACTGGAAAAAGGTATAGAGGGGGAAGTATTATAAAAGTTTTTGCTCCTTTAAATAGGATTCCTTTATTCTTAAAAGAGGGAAGTATTATTCCTATGTGGAATGTGCAAAATTATGTGGGAGAAAAGAAACAAGAAAATCTTTATTTAAAAATTACTCAAGGAGAAGGAAAGTTTTTGTATTATGAAGATGATGGAGTCTCATGGAATTATGAAAAGGGAGAGTTCAATTTGATTGAATTTTATACATTTATGAAAGATGGTAATCAATATTTAGGTATAAAATTTTTAAAGAAGGGATATGAGAGTTCTATAAAGAAGATTATTGTTAAAACTTTTAAAAAAGAGTTTAGTTTTGAACTTAAAGAAGGAGAGTTTTTAATCACTTAATTTAGGTGTTTCTTTTCTAATATTTCATAAATATAGGATCTCAATGAGATGAGACGATGAGTATACAAGATGCAAGATGCGAAACATAAGACACTACTTAAATGGATTGTGTACACTGGGCCTACGAACTTGGATAGGTATCCTCCTAAATAACTACCGATAGGCATAGCTCCCATGAAGAACATTACATAGATACTCATAACTCTCCCTCTTATGTGGTTATCAATAATAGATTGGATTAATGTATTACTACAAACACTAATAAGCATAAAACTTAATCCAGTTATGAATAATGATAAAAGGGATAAATATAAATTTCTTGATAAGGAAAAAGCTAAAAGGCCTAAACCTGCTGTACCAAAAGATTGGGCTATAATTTTTTCAATACCCTTTATTTTTTGCCTTCCTGCAAGGAATATAGCGCCAAAAAGCGCTCCTGCACCTATTGAGCTAGTTAGTATTCCAAGAGTTTCAGGGCCTCCATGCAGTATATCTTTTGCAAAGATAGGTAATAATACACTATAGACTGCTGAAAGTAAACTTGATAATGCAATAAATATTAAAATGTGTCTTACTACTAATGTTTTAAAGACATAGTAAAATCCCTCTTTTAGTTCAGAAACGAGATGGGAAGTTCTTGTTGAGGTTATTGGTTTTACTCTCATGAAAAGTAGAGCAATAACAACTGCTAAATAACTAATTGCATTTATCGTAAAGCATATTCCTTCCCCAAGAAATGAAATAAGAAAACCTCCAATGCTTGGCCCTATTAAGCGAGCACTATTAAATAAAAAGGAGTTTAATGCAATAGCATTACTTAGATCCTCTTCTCTTTCCACCATCTCCATAACGAAGGATTGCCTTGTAGGAGCATCAATAGAATTAAAAATACCTAAAATAAGGCTTAATAGAAGAATATGCCAAATTTGAATTTGATTTGTAAGAGTGAGAATAGATAAAATAAGAGCTTGTAACATAAGTAAAAATTGGGTTATTATGAGAATTCTATGTTTACTAAATCTATCTAAAAATACACCTATAATCGGTGATAAAAAGGTATTAGGTATTTGGGATAAAAAAGCAATAGTGCCTAATAAAACTGATGAATTTGTTAATCTATAAACTAACCAACTCAAGGCTGTAGATTGGATCCATGTGCCAATAAGAGAGATTGCTTGACCAGTAAAATATAACTTGTAATTTCTGCTCTTTAATGCTCTAAAAAGATTAGTCTCCATCTATTCTTTTTATTACTTCTATACACATTCTTCCATTATGATAAGGACATTTCCAGGGTTCTGCTATAGGCATAGGAGCTGGAATATAATTTTCATCAAGCTTCCAGAACCATTCACTTTCTGTTCTTTGATCTACCATATAATTTTTAATAAATTCCCAAAGTACTATTACTGCATTTAAAAATTTTTCTTCCCTTGATTTTTGATATGCATTTAAAAAACCAACTAAGGCTTCTGCTTCAACCCACCAAATTCTACTTTTATCTAAGATATTTCTTACTTTCTCATTAATTAAACTACCATTTTCAAAGGCTTCTTCTAACACTTTTTCAGCAATCTCTAAGGTTATTCTACTAATCTCTTCTTTAAGGTTAGTATCATCAATATATTTTAAAGCTTCATCTAATAACCAGGTTGCTTCAATATCATGTCCGTATGAAATGGCATCAATTATAGGAATCAATTTTCTATCAAAAAAAACACCTAAATGTTTTGTCTCTGGGTTAATAATCTTATCTTTATAAATTATTACAAGATTTTCTATATTTTTCTTAAGATTCTCATTAGGCCATGTTGTATAAAGATTAGTATAAGCTTCCAATATATGAAGTAGGGAATTCATGCTTTTTTCAGCTATTACTCCATATTCACTGATAGCTTTATTTTCCTTTGGATTCCAATATTCATCAAACTCTTCTATATAAGCATATTCATCTTTACACTTTTCCTCTATGAGGTTATAAGTTTCCAATGCAATATTAAGAGCTTCATCCTTTTTTGTGGATTTATAAAATTCTGATAATGCGTAGATGCTAAAAGCTTGCCCATATATATGTTTTCTTTTGTCAACAGGATCTCCTTTGTAGTCTACCATCCAATAAAAACCTTTGTTTTTATGGTCCCAAAACTTTTGTATTAAGAAGTTGTAAGCGTGATTCATATAAGGAATAATATCTTCTTCTTTTGTAAGATTGTATACAGCAGAAAAAAACCATAATATTCTTGTAGTTAAAACTAAGCTTTTGTGAGCGTAAGGGTCTTTCTTTAAATCAAAAGAAACATATCCTATGTATCCTCCATTTTCTTTATCCATGAGTTTTGTCCAAAAAGGTATAATTTTCTCTGTAAGGTGTTTCTTTACCTCATTTTTTACTTTTTTTAAATCCATTTTTTTCCTCCTCAGTGAAAGTAAGTTATCTATATAAATTTTATTCACTATTATATATTGTGGGTAATTATTTTCAATAATATAATAACGAAATAATAAATTTTAAATTTTATTTATGAATTTGTGGGAGGTTAAGTATGTATAAGAATTTTTCTCTGGCCATATATTGTACTGCCCCATTTTTAAATAAAGTTTCTTTAAGAGAATTGGAGGAAGATTTTGCTTTTTTTGAAAGATACTTAAAAATAAATAAAGTATATCTGGAAACTCATAGAGGAAAGGATGATGTTCCTATGGAGAAAATTCTTGAAATAAAAGAGTTTTTTGATAAAAAGGGAATTAAAACATCGGGAGGAATCACAACTACGATAGATCTTCCTGGTGATCTGGTTCATGATTTGAGAATTTTTCATACATTTTGTTATTCCAACGAAATATTGAAAAATAGGTTAAGAGAAATTGTAGAGTATACTGCTTCAATTTTTGATGAGGTTATTCTTGATGATTTTTATTTTACAAGTTGTTCTTGTCCTGAATGTATAGAAAGAAAAGGAAAATTATCATGGAAAGAATATAGACTTAACTTAATGGCGGAGATATCTCAAAATTATGTGGTAGGACCAGCTAAGAAAGTAAATCCAAGGGTTAATATGATTATAAAATATCCTAATTGGATAGATTCATATCATCAAAATGGTTATAATCCTGAATCTCAAAAAGATATTTTTGATGAGTTATATACCGGGACAGAGACGAGAGATCCTAAATATACACAACAACATCTTCCTCGTTACTTAAGTTATTATTTAATGAGATGGTTCGAAAATGTGAAGCCTGGGAAAAATAAAGGAGGATGGTTTGATTCTTTTGAATGTAACTTAAATCAGTATATAGAACAAGCGCATCTTACTCTTTTCTCTAAAGCTAAAGAAATTACTCTTTTTGATTTTAGTTCTTTAAGGAGATCAACTTTTATTCCTTCCCTTTCCTTAGAGCTTGAGAAATTGGATGAATATCTTTCAGAGTTAGGAAACCCAATTGGTGTTAAGGTTTATCATCCATTTCATTCTGATGGTGAAAATCATCTCTCTTCTTATTTAGGAATGATTGGGATACCCTTTGATCCTACACCTTATTTTCCAAATGATGCAAATATTTTATTTTTACCTGAAAATTCTGCTGAAGATAAGGAAATTTTAAATAAAATAAAAAGTTTTCTTCTTAGTGGTGGAGATGTGATCATTACATCTGGTTTTTTGAGAAGATTGGGTAGAAATATGGAGGATTTTACATCAATAAAATATACAGATAAAAAAGTATTATTAAGTTTATTTGCTATAGATCCTGCTATGACTGGTTTTAGTAAATATGTATATTCTCGTAAGGAAATTATTTTCCCGATTATTGAGTATCACACTAATTCTTCTTGGCCAATAATTGTAGGAATTAATGGAGAAAATAATTTTCCTATTCTTCTCAGAGATTTTTATGGAAAGGGAAGGATCTATGTTTTAAATATTCCCGATAATTATTCAGATATTTATCTGTTACCCATAGAGGTACTTAATGAAATAAGAAAAATATTTTTGAATAAATTAGGTATTTATTTCAAAGGAGATGAAAAAATAGGAATGTTTTTGTATGATAATGGTTATTGTATTTTAGAGTCCTTTTTATCCTATAGAACTGAGGTAACATTAGTAAATAAGGATAAAGAAATGAAAATCAGATTGGAACCAAATTCTTATAAGGTTATTAGAATTTAATTATGAAAGGAATATATCTTTTGGTTGTTGAGGTAGAAAAAGATATAGAGTGTAGGGTAGGGCGACTTGGAGTTATAAAATTTAATAGGGGCCTTTATATCTATGTAGGATCAGCACAAAATAGTATGGAGAAAAGAATAAAAAGGCATCTTAGTAAAAATAAAAAATTATATTGGCATATTGACTATCTATTGGAATCTCCTTTTGTTAGAGTAAGAGAAGCCTTATATAATGATCATCTTTGTAAAGAATGGGAATGTAAGATTGCATCTTTGATAGATGGAGAGAAAGTTCCTCGCTTTGGATCATCAGACTGTAAATGTGATTCTCATCTTATAAAAGTGGAAGAGAATTTTTTAGATAATATGAAGAAGTATTTTAGAAGATTAAATATAGAATGGAGTGTGAAGAATGGTTGTATTTAATTTATTCATCACTAGTTTTGTAGTAGGATTTTCAGGGGCGTCAGCTCCTGGTCCTATGATGACAATGGTAATTACACAGTGTAGCCTTAAAGGTTGGAAGGACTCTATCAAAATAGTTTTTGGGCATGCTATGTTGGAAGCTGTTCTTATTATACTTCTGCTCTTAGGTTTACAACCTTTTCTTCAAGATCCGACTTTTTTAAAAATTTTTACTTTTTTAGGAAGTATATTTTTGAGTTATATGGGTATATCTCTATTTATATCACTTATTAAAAAAAGTAGTTTAGAGCTAAAGAATTCTGATCCTATAAAAATTCCCCTTCCTTTAGCCGGAGCTCTTGTTTCTTTATCAAATCCTTATTGGCTGATATGGTGGGTTACAGTAGGGGTAACTTTTCTCGGACAAGCAAGGAGTTTTTTTATGTTGGGAATTTTAAGTTTTTATGTGGGCCATATCTTTTCTGATTTTGTATGGTATATTTTTATTGGCTTTGTAGGACAAGGTTTAGCCCTTCCTCTTTGGAATAAATTATACAAGATTATATTGTATTTAGCATCTTTTTCTCTTATTTTCTTTAGTGTCTACTTTTTGAAATATGTAATATTAGGATAAACTGATTATTTTATAGAACGAAAAAGTAGTAAAGCTCCAATAATTATAAGAAGTATGGGGAATAAATATCTTATATATTCTGGAGATTTTGATATTAAGCCTAGTATGATACCAAAAGAGATAAGGATGATTCCTGGATATATAGACCAGTACTTTTCTGCATAGGAGTACTCTTTTTTAGATGAATGAATAAAGAAAATCATTAGAAATCCAAATCCTATAAATGAAATGATATATACAGGGTTGATAGTGTATAGGGATTGTAAAATATTAAATAAAGCTATACTTAATAAGATACATCCTGGAATGAGAAATCCTATATTTCTGTTAAATCTATAATATGAAAACAAAAATATGGCACTAATAATTAAAAGGAAGAGATTTCCTGAAAGAATCCCAAAATTACTTAGGAGCAAAAGGAGACCTATAAATATTAAAAGGATAGCCATAGCTTTTTCTCTCATAAATTTATTCCCCTTTCGATATATAATTAAGGACTTTTTTTAGGTATATTTTAGAATCAGATTCTACATATGTCAAATTAGTTATTTTCTCTGCTTTTATAACCTTATATCTATGAGGATTATTTTTATCCTTTGTGGTCTTTGAAATGAATATAGGTATTATCTCTTTTCTAATGATAAAGGTTTTATTTTTATACTTGTTCAATGTTATATTTAATATTAATCCAAATTTTACTTGAGGTATATTTAGTCCATATTGGTCTGTGAAAAAATTCCCCAATGAATAAAAACACCATTTTCCATTTATCTTCTCGTAAGGTCTTACTGAATGGGGGTGACTTCCTACTATCAAGTCTCCACCCCATGATATTATTTTTTTAGCAAGCGATTTTTGATAGGATTCAAGTTTTTCAGAGTATTCTATGTATCCCCAATGTAGATAAATGATTGTAAAGTCAACTAAATTCTTTATCTTTCTTATATCTTCTTTGATTTTGTCCTCATTTATGAGATTAACCATATATTCTTTGTTTTTAGGTAAACTAAAACCGTTGATGCTAAATGTATATGCAAGAATTCCTACTTTTATGCCGTTTTTAGATAAAACAAGGAAATTTTTACTGTCCTCTTCTGAGGTATATGCACCCACATAATATAATCCTCTCTTTTTTATATTCTCTATTGTAGCTGTTAGTCCTATTTCACCCTTATCAAATATGTGATTTGTTGACAGAATCATAATATTAAATCCACTTTTTTTAAGAAGATCTAAAATTTCTACTGGAGCGTTAAATAGGGGGTAACCTGATACTTGAAATATATTTGAGGCAATAGGAGTATCAATCACAATGGAAGAAAAATCTTTTCTAATATATTCCTCTATTTCTTCAAATATATCAGGAGGAAAATAATATTTCTTGCTTGATGGATCATAATAAGAATTTGATAAATGTTTTTGGAGAAAAAGATCCCCTGCAAAAGCTAAGGATAGATTTTTAAATTCCTCTTCGTAGGTATTGGAAAGGGTAAAGTAAACAATGACAAATAAAAAAAGAAGGATTTTTATTAATCTTTTGTAAATAATTTCTAACCACATGCTTAATATTATACATGATTTTTTTGTAACTTTTTTGGCTTGATTTTTTTATAGATTCTATTAATATAATCCTTTGGAATGAATTAGAGAAAGACTTGATGGAGGAGTTGAAGGTATTATGATGGCAGGATTAAGAAAGGGAGATAAAATAACATTATTAGGGTTTCATGATTTTTTAACTCCAGTAGTTGATTATTGGAAAGAAGAAGGATTTAATGTAGAAATTGAATATAATTATAAAATTAGGGATATAAATTCTAAGATATATCTAATTGTTGATAGTCCTAAGGATCATATTCCATGGCGAATGTTATTAGAAGAGATTAGAAATGTTAAAGGAAAAACTCTTTTTTTAAATTATCCTAAAACAATTAAAAATTCTGATCATCCTATATGGAGACATAAGTGGGATGGAATTATTTCCTTTTTTTGGGAAGAATATTTGCCTAAAAATATATATTTGGTAAAATTTCCTTCTTATCCTGTTTTTAAAAAGAATTTGGAGATCTCAAGAGAAAAGTTGGGATTTCCTCAAGATAAAAGGATAATTCTTGTAATGGGCGATTATTCTTTTGAGAATGTCCTATTTTATCTTTCTTATGTAAAAAGTTTATTAAATCTTTATATTGTTGTTTTAGTTTCTACTTATGAAAGGAAGTTGAAGGTTGAAAAATTTGTTGCTAAAAATAAGCTTAATGTGGATTCTGTTATATTAGGTGGAATATGGGATGATGATTTGCAAATCGTGGGAGCTTCCGAAATGGTTATTATGGATGGAGGAGATGAAGTGGAACCTTTTGAGGTTTATAAACTTATAGGTTGGGGGACACCTCTCGTTATAAAATATAAGATATTTAATAATTTTTTATACAATGAAGCCATAAAATTTGATGGTAAAGAAAGGACAGAAATAAAGGGAATATCAAAAACCGAGCTTTATACAGGTGTTTTGAGGTTTAAAAATAAAGATGATCTTTTTTACAAAATAAAACTATTATTTGAAAATAAAAACCTAAGAGATATAATTCTCGGTACATCAAGAGCATTTGCCTATGCTCATTCTCCTGAACTTGTTGGTAGTCAATTTTTATTTATCTTTAGAGAACTATTAGAACCACCCCAATATAGAGCATCTAAAAAGGCTATTAGATTTCAGAATAATCCATTATTTAGAGCAAGACCAAATGTTTACTTAAACATAAACAGAAAGAAGATAAAATGGGAAAGGTTAGTTTATAATGCTGGAGCTATTAGAATTAATGGAACTATTTATGTGCTTTATAGAGCTTTGGGAGAAGATGGGGTTTCTCGCATTGGATTGTGGTGGTCAAAGGATGGTTATAAAGAAGAAGGAAGACTTGACTATCCTATATTTGGTCCTAAGGAAGAATATGAAATGCCAAAGAAGCCAGAACAGCGTAGAAAATGGCAGAAGAGAACATTTGGAATGATTAGAGAGGTAGGAGGTACTGAAGATCCAAGAATTACTCTCATTGATGATTGGTTATATATGACCTATACAGCTTATGGAGATGTGGTACAGCTTGCTATGGCAAAGATACCTTTAAATACTTTTTTGGATGGGGTAAAGAAATTTAAAAGTTTTGAAGAATGGAATAATGCTTGGGTGAGAAATGGCCCGATATTTAAGTACTTAGAAGATAAAGATGCAGTACTTTATGTTGTAAATGAAAGAAATAGGGAATTTTCAAATGGTAAAAGAGAAGAGGATGATTTTGTAACAATTTTCCCAGAACTTTTGGATAAGAAAGTAGCTCTTATTCATAGAATACCTCCTGATATGCAGATACTTTATACAGATGAGCTTAAAGCTAAAAGTATAAAAGTTGGTAAAACCTTTTTGATGCCTTCTCCTAATACTTGGGATAGTATAAAGATTGGGGCAGGAGCCCCACCTCTAAAGACACGTTTTGGGTGGATTCATATTTATCATGGGGTTGGTAATTGGATGGGAAGAAGAGCCTATGGTTTGGGAGTTGTACTAACATCTCTTGAAGATCCAGAAAAAATTTTATATAGATCATCAGAGCCTATTCTTCAACCTGAAGAACTATATGAAACTACTGGTTGGGTCCCTAATGTGGTATTTACCTGTGGTGTTGTACCAAAGAGCAAAGATTCCAATGAAATTTTAGAATTAGACGATGAACTTTTGATATATTATGGTAGTGCAGATGAAGTTATGGCTCTTGCTGAAATAAAAGTATCTGATCTTATACCCGAAGAAATATTGGCGAAGTTAACTATTTGATTTTATGTGAGTTTTTAATTTGTTCCATATTGTTAGTGCTATGATACCTTTTAATAAGTCATAGGGTATAAAAGGTAATACTCCTGTTAAGATTGCTTTTGTATATGGTATTTTTATAGCAATAGAAAGCCACATGCTTCCTAATAAATAAATTACAAAAATACCAAAGATAAGGGCTAAGATCTCAGAATATCTTTTTAATAAAGAAATGGTTATACCTCCCAATAAGAACCCAAAAAGATATCCTCCTGTAGCTCCAAAAAGGATATTTAGGCCTCCTCTTCCTCCAGCGAATACAGGAATCCCTAAACCTCCTAATATTAGGTAAGAGAAAACAATATAGAAAGTTTCCATAGGTGAAAAGAAAAGACTTATTAAAAACAAAAATAATACTTGTAGAGTAAATGGGACTGTAGTAAAGGGTAGATAAAAACTTAAATAACTTCCCAAGATAAGTAATGCTAAACCTAAGCTCAAAACTGGTATCTTTTTATAATTCAACACCCATCACCTTACCTTTCTTATTTTTGCTACATATTTTAAAAAGAGAAATTTGAGTTATTGTTAAAATTTTCTTAAAACTTAATTAAAAGGCAACTTTTTTTAATATTTCTTCGTATTATATGTAGAGGAGGTGATAAATTTATGGAAAAAAGATTATATAGAAGTAAGAAAAACAGAGTTATACTTGGTGTATGTGGTGGTATAGGAGAATATTTGAATATTGATCCAACAATAATAAGGCTTATTTTTATTTTCTTTTTGATAGCCTTCAATTTTTCCCTTGTTGTAGTATATTTTCTTTCTGCTCTTATAATACCGGAAGAACCTGATATTTCTGAGAAGAATGAACATGATGATATAACACCTTCTGGGCCAATTCAACATCTATAAGAAAGGGGGATTTTAAAAATGAAGAGACTTTATAGAAGCAAAAAAAATAGGGTTTTTCTTGGTGTAAGTGGTGGTATAGGTGAGTATTTGGGTATAGATCCAGTTATTATTAGACTAATTTTTATATTTTCCATCTTAATATTGGGTCCTTTTAGTTTTCTTTTATACCTTCTTTGTGCAATAGTTATACCAGAAGCTCCATGGTATGAAGAAGGATCACAGGAAGATGGAGAATTAGAAAGAAAGGATATATATGCTCATAAAAATGAACTTTTAGGTTGGATTCTTCTTGCTATAGGAGTTTATTTTTTGGGAAAAACTTTTAACTTTTTTACCATATCTTTTAATATTGTTTTGGCTTTAACTCTTATAATCATAGGATTTTTATTGATGTTCAAAAAATAAAAGGAGGAAAAGATTATGAGAAGAGTATCCATATTTGGAATTTTTTTGATATTAATAGGAGTGTTATTGTTATTATCAGAGATAGAAATAATCAGGTTCTATTTAAAAGATTTTCTTAGATTTTGGCCGTTAATATTTATTTTTTGGGGACTTGATTTAATATTAGGAGAAAAGAGATGGTTTGGTTGGGTTTTAGTTTTGATAATTATCGGCTTAGTTATACTAATAATCTTTTTCTCTCCTTATAGTAGTCAATATTTTAGGAACAGAGGCCATAATTTTTATAGAGAATGGAGGTATCCTTTTAGAGAGAATTTAAAATCTATTAGTTTAAGTATTTCTGTTGGTAACAGAAATGTATTGTTAAGAGGTTTTGAGAAAGATAATAAAGGAGATCTGATATATATAAATTCTAATACAGGTTTTAAGATTAATAAAGTAAAAGATGAAGAAATAAATGGTAGTTTGAGTTTATGTCTTAATTTTGAAGATTTTGATAGAGAGATTCCTTTTTTTGGAAGAATAGGTAAATTAGATGAAGTAGACATAGAAATCAATTCTAATACTAATATAGATCTTGTATTTAATTCAGGCGTTGGAAATAGCACCTTAGATATGAGAAATTTTAAGTTAAATAATTTGGAAGTGAAAGGTGGAGTAGGCAATATAAAAATTTTTTTACCCAAGAGATCCTGTTATGTAGAAGTAGAAGGTGGAGTAGGTAATATAAGTGTATATATTCCAAAAGGTAGTGTTTTAGATCTTACAACAGAAGCTGGAATTGGAAAGGTAACAGTGGATAAGAATATAGAACAAGGAAAAGAAAGCAGTAAAGAAATAATACATTTAAGGGTTAAAGCTGGTGTAGGTAATGTAAAGATTATTTCAGAGGAAAAAGATATTATCTGACATTATCCGGCGGATTTTCTCCATATAAAAGTAGCTGGTATAATTTTGGGTTCGTAATCGTTAGGATTATCAAGAATATGTAAGAAGAGTCTTGCTGATTCTTGACCCATCTCTTCAATTTCCTGTCTTACAGAAGCAAGAGGTGGATCTATTCTTGCATCTATATATAGATCGTCAAAACCAATTACGGATATATCATCTGGTACTTCCCAATTTTCTTCTATAGCAGCATTTATAGCTCCTATTGCCATGTAGTCGCTACAAGCTAACACAGCACTGGGTGGATTTTCAAGTTTTAAAAGTTTCTTCATAGCTTTGTAGCCACCGTCAATAGTTAAGCTTTCTTCAACTATTAATTTTGGATCAGGTTTAACTCCATATCTTTTTAATGCTAAAATATAGCCTTCATATCTTTCTTGTATAAAGCTATGAGTGTTATTTCCTTTAAGAAGGGCTATACGTTTATGACCTTTTTCTAAGAAATAAATAGTGGCATCATATGCTCCTTTTACGTTATCAGTATCTACATATGGATATTTTTTAAGTTTTGATGAAACTTTGCCAACACTTACAAAAGGTATATTGTCATTATATAACATTTCAGGAAAAGGATCGTCTTTTTTCACGTTTGCTAATATATAGCCATCTACTACACCCTGTTTATATAAAGATATATATTTTTCTGGAATATAGGGTGTTTCAAGCATTGATAACATAATATTATATTCATTTCTATCTAATATTTCTGTTATTCCTTTAATCAAAGGAGGAAAGAAGGCGTCTGAAAGAATAAACCCTCTTTCATATGGGATAATGAGAGAAACAATTTGAGTTCTCGCTTTTGATAATTTTTGAGCAAAAGCACTGGGATGGTAGTCATATTCTTGAATAATTTTTAATACTTTTTTTCTTGTTTTTTCACTAACATTAGGACTTCCATTAATAACCCTTGAAACAGTTGCTACTGATACGTTTGCAAGTTTTGCTATGTCTCTTATGTTTATCTTTACTTTTTTCAATTATTTTTCACCCCTTTTTATTTTTTTTGTATGATATTATACAAACTTTACAATAATTATAGCAAATTGAAAATAATAAGTTTTTTTCAGATAGAAATCTTTAAAGTAATGTAATTTTCTTAATTTTTTCTTAAAATTCTATTGACAAAAAAAATTAGTTTAAGATAAAATTATTTTGAAAATATTCACAGCGAGCTAAGGAGGTGATATTTAAGCAAAAACAAATTCTCAAAACGTTTTTCTTTAATGAACCTTTAATCTTTTTGGGGGAGGAGTGATTAGATGCGTAACAAAAAAGGTTTAATTATCTTGTTAGTTTTGATTTCTGTTCTTCTTCTTTCTGGAGTGGTAAGTGGACAAAAAGAAAAAGTCGTTAGCTTGCCTTATTGGGATACACCAGGATTAATTCCTTACTATTGGCAAGCCCAACATATATTAGCTCAAGGTACAATATTTGAAGGTCTATTTGGATATGCACCAGATCCTAAGGGACTTGGTGGAGTAAAGGTAGTACCTGTTATTGCTCAAAGCTATAAGGTTTCAAAAGATTATAAAGTATGGACTTTTAAATTAAGAAAAGATAAGAGATGGTCTAACGGAGATCCAGTAACAGCAAAAGATTTTGAGTGGTCCTTCAGATATTATGCAAGTCCAAAGATTCAAGATTTACCTGCGTGGGCAGGACCACTTCAGTTTTTTGAGAATTTCTGGGCAGTAAAAAGTGGTGCGGAAGATCCAAGTAAACTTGGAGTAAAAGCTCTTGATGATTACACCTTAGAAATTAGACTTGATGTACCAAGATACGATATGAAAGAATGGCTCTGCGTAGCACAGGGAGTACCAATTCACAGGAAGTCTGTAGAGGCAGATCCACAGAATTGGTGGAGACCCGGGAAAATAGTAGTAAATGGACCATATATACCAGTATCATGGACACCTGGTAAAGATATGGTATTAGTCAAAAATCCAAAATATGTAGGTGAAACTGGTAATGTAGATAAGATTGTGCTTAAGTTCGGAGGACTTGGACTTCAACAATACATGGCAGGAGAGCTTGATGCAGCAATGATAGGAAACGTTGCAGAATATAGGTTTGTCATGGCAGATCCAAAACTTTCCAAGGAATTTCATGAGGATGTAATGGATTGTTTCTGGAATGGTTATCAATGGTCTCGTGGATTTGATCCTGTAATGGACAATCTTAAATTAAGACAAGCTCTCGCAATGGCAATAGATAGAGAAAAACTCTGTAAAGATGTACTTGGTGGTAGGGCATTGCCTCTTGCCAAGTATTGGCCAGATGGTAACCCAATAGGAGACAAAATGAAGGCAATTCCATTTGATGTAAAGAAGGCACAACAACTACTTGCTGAAGCAGGATATCCAGGAGGAAAAGGACTTAAGACTCTTGTATTCTACATAACTGGTGGCGGAGATCCTGTTGTAGAATTTATAGTAGATCAATGGAAAAAGAATCTTGGTATAAATGTTATAATAGAAAACGTAGAGTCTGGACTTTATTGGAACTCTTATGTATGGCCATCATTCTCACCAGATGCTAAGGCAGGATTTACTGTAATAGGTGCCCCAATGAACAACTTGGAAATTGGAGCTCTCTTTAAGAACTCTGATCATACAATATGGTTCTATGACTTCCCAACTTCTGCAAGGAAGAGATATCATGAGCTTAACCAAGAAAATGATGCTTGGTTAAGAAAAGATGGGGGTTTAACACAGGCAGATTGGGCACCACTTCTTGAGAAGAGGAAGACATTATATGAAACTTGGAAGAAGATCGTAGATAGTGAACCTGAAAAACTTTGGAAAGAAGATATTGCAAGAAAACCAACCTGGTTTGAGCGTTTTGATGAATTATATGAAAAATGGAAGGCAGCAAAGACAAAGGAAGAGAAGACAAATTATTGGAGACTTGCTGGAAGAGAAATTACAGGGCAAGAAATATTCCAAAACTGGTATCTTAACCTTTCCAAGGAAAGTAAGCAAGCATATAGATGGAGATTTAGAGCTATAAATAGACCATTTAGTGAAGCAGTTAAGATTGCCCATTATGCATTACAGGGTATGCAAGATAGATACTACATGGTGCCAGTTTATCTTGCAAAGGCTCAATGGGTAAAGAATCCAAAACTTGAAGGTTTGATGCTCTATAAGTTCTCTTGGGGTCCTGGATTCTTCAATTTCAAATATCTAAATCTCAAGGATTAAAAATAGATTAAGTTTTTGATAGAATAGGGGGAGGGATAATTGCCCTCCCCTTTTTTAAATTGTTATTAAAAGGAGGTAAAGTATGGGGCTTATAAAGTATATAATACGTAGGCTTTTTACTATTTTTGTCTCAATTGTTGTGGTAATTATTATCACATATATTCTTATGTGGCTTGCACCTGGTGATTTTTTCAATATTGCTCAGTTCCAGGCAAGCGCAGGTAAAGTTGCAACATTAACTCCTGAGCAATTGCAAGTTTTAATAAAAGGGTTTGAAGAAAAATATGGTTTAAATGTACCTTTGTGGAAACAGATTTGGAATTATTTGAAAGATGCATTTAGATTTAAGTTTGGTCCTTCTTTTTCAAATCCTAATGAGCCTATTGAGGTTCAGATTGCACGAAGATTCCCAGTTACTTTTACTCTTGCTATCTTATCTATGGCTCTTGCAGTACTTGTTGGAATACCTCTTGGAATTATTGCTGCTCTTAAAAGAAATACATGGATAGATTATGTTTCTATGTTCTTCTCTATGCTTGGAAGTATCATTCCAGCTTATTTGATTGGAGTTATTATGGTACTTGTTTTTAGTGTTTGGTTAAGATGGCTTCCTTCATCGGGATGGGAATCTCCAAAACAAATGATTATGCCCGTTATAGCTGTCGGTTTAGGTCCTATGGCAGTAATTGCAAGATTTATGAGATCAAGTCTTTTAGATGTTCTTAATCAGGATTATATAAGAACTGCTTATGCAAAAGGCGGACCTGATAGAGCAGTTATTATGAGACATGCTTTAAGAAACTCTTTGATTCCAATTGTTACTATTATTGGACCTCAACTTGCTTTTTTGTTTACAGGTACTGTATGGATTGAAAACCTATTTAGGGTGCCTGGACTTGGTCAGCTCTTTGTTAATGCTGCATCTATGAGAGATTATCCATTATTGGTAACATCTACTTTTATCCTTTCTCTTTCTGTAATGTCAATGAACTTGTTGGTTGATATTATATATGCATTTCTTGATCCAAGAATTAAATATGAATAAAAGGCTCAAAGGAAAAAGGAGGTTTTTACTAAATGGAAGTTGCAATAAATAGAAAGGTTAAAAGATCAAGCTATTGGAGTTCTGCTTGGAGAAGATTTAAAAGAAATAAAATGGCAGTTGCTGGATTAATCTATATTATCATAATAATAATTGTCTCCATATTTACCCCATGGATTGCTCCCTATCCTTATGATGAACCCCACTATGCTCATACTTTTGAAAAGCCGAGTGCCAAATTTTGGTGGGGTACTGATGACCTTGGAAGAGATATGTTTAGTAGAAATTTATATGCTATGAGAAATGCTCTGTTAGTGGGTTTTGGTTCCCAAATAGTGGTACTTATTATTGGAGTAATAATAGGCTCTATCGCAGGATATAGAGGTGGAATGATAGATACACTCCTTATGAGAATAACAGATATAATGTATGCGTTTCCTACTTTCCTTTTTAACGTTATTTTAGTTACTGTTATGGGTAGAGGTCTTTTTACAATTCTTGTTGCTGTTGGACTTACAGGATGGGCAGGAATGGCTCGTTTAATAAGAGGTATGGTTATGTATCTAAAACATGCAGAATTTGTTGAAGCGGCAAGAGCTTTAGGAGCTAAAGAATCGTATATTATTAGAAAATATATACTTCCCAATATGTTAGGACCAATTATTGTAAGTTTAGCCTTTGGTATACCAAATGGAATATGGATTGAAGCAGGTCTTGCTTTAATTGGAATGGGAGTAAGACCACCAATGCCTTCTTGGGGTAATATGATTGGAGCTGGAATTGGTTATATAATGGGATTTCCTCATATGGTGATCTTCCCAGTACTTACTTTTGCTCTTACTCTTCTTGCCTTTACATATGTAGGTGATGGTTTAAGAGATGCATTAAATCCAAGGAGTGAGGTATAAAGCCATGGCAGAACTATTAAGAGTTAATAATTTAAAGACCTATTTTGATAGATATGATGGTGTTGTAAAAGCGGTTGATGGTATAAGTTATAAGGTAAATTATGGGGAGACTCTTGCGATTGTGGGCGAAAGTGGATCTGGAAAAACTGTTTCGGTTCTTTCTCTTTTAAGGCTTATTAAAAGAAATGGAAGAATAGTAGATGGAGAAGCTATTTTTGATGGTAAGGATTTATTGAAACTAAATAAAGAAGAACTGAGACAAGTAAGGGGTAAAGATATTTCTATTGTTTTCCAAGATCCAATGACCAGTTTGAACCCCATAATGAGAGTAGGTATCCAGATAATGGAACCTATTTTGTGGCATAAAGTAATGTCTGATAAGGAAGCAAGGGATAGAGCTATCGAACTTTTAAGGCTTGTAGGAATTCCTGAATATAAGACGAGAGTTTGGGATTATCCATTCCAATTTTCAGGTGGGATGAGACAAAGGGTTATGATTGCAATAGCTCTTGCATGTAATCCTAAGCTTGTTATAGCTGATGAGCCTACTACAGCTTTGGATGTTACAGTAAGAGCCCAAATATTGAATCTTCTTTCTGACATGAAGGAAGAATTTAAAACTAGTGTAATATTTATTACTCACGATATTACACTGGCTATGAATTTTGCTGATACAATAATGGTTATGTATGCAGGAAAGATATCAGAGTATGCATCTACTGAGAAGTTTATTAGAAATCCATTACATCCATATTCTCAAGGTTTAATTTCATCTACTCTTGATATAAATGCAAAAGAGGGTTCATTAAGACCTATTCCTGGAAACCCACCAAGCCTTGTGAATCCCCCATCTGGCTGTAGGTTCCATCCAAGGTGTCCATATGCTCAAGATATATGTGGAGAAGTAGAGCCAGAATATAAGGAAGTAGAAGATGGACATTATGTGGCATGTCATTTAGTGAAGGGAGGAAAATTCAATGCCTGAACTTTTAGTTGTTAAAAATTTAAAAAAGTATTTTCCTGTTAAAAAGAAGTTTTTGAGAGCAGTAGATAATGTATCTTTTTCTTTAGAACAAGGAGAAACGTTAGGTCTCGTGGGAGAAAGTGGTTCTGGAAAATCTACCTTAGGTAGATCTATACTTAGACTGATTGAACCAGATGCTGGAGAGATAATTTTTGATGGGGCTGATTTGAGGAAGCTTAAGGGGGAAGAGTTAAGGCAAAAGAGGAGATTTATGCAGATAATTTTTCAGGACCCATTAGCTTCATTAAATCCTATGATGACAGTCGGACAAAACATAGAAGATCCTTTAATAATTCACAATATAGGAACAAGAGAAGAAAGAAGAAGAGCGGTAGAAGAGCTTCTTGAAATAGTAGGTTTAGGTAGAGAGGTAATAGATGCTTTTCCTTATGAATTTTCTGGGGGTCAACAGCAAAGAGTAGGAATAGCAAGAGCTCTTGCTTTAAATCCTAAATTTATTGTTGCAGACGAGCCTGTTTCTTCATTGGATGTATCTATACAAGCTCAAATTGTTTCCCTACTTTATGAACTAAAAAGAAGATTTAAGATATCTTACCTTTTCATATCCCACGACTTGGCAGTGGTAAGATACCTATCTGATAAAGTTGCTGTTATGTACCTTGGTACTATAGTAGAAATGGCTCCAAAGGAAGAATTATATACAAATCCATTGCATCCATATACAAGAGCTCTTCTTGCTTCTGTACCTAAGATGCCGAGAGATGGGGAAAGGCAAAGAAGATTTTCAGCATTAAAGGGAGAAGTACCTTCTCCTATAGACTTGCCTCAAGGTTGTAGATTCCAAAGCAGATGTGAGTATGTGATGGAAACATGTAGAAAACAAGAACCTGCCTTAAGGGAGGTTTCTCCAGGACATTTTGTGGCATGTCATTTAGTATAGGTGCTTAAGGGGTGAGAGGGGTTCAATTGTGAGAGATTTCATATTGTTTTTGATTTTGTCAATAATATTAATTATTTGTGGGTGTATGAAAGAAAGTAGTGTAAGGAATAGTATAGGATCTTATGAGTCAAGATATAAAGACAATAGACCTTTGAATATATTAGGGATAGATATCTCTAAAATGGAATTAGGAAGGTATAATTTATTTGAAGTGTCTATTTTTCTACAGGGTTCATACTTGAATCCTTTTGACCCCCAAGAAATAGATGTAGAAGGAATTTTTGAAGATCAGTATGGTAATCAATATAGGGTTCCAGGATTTTTCTATCAAGAATATAAAAGAGAACTAAAAAATGATTACGAATATTTGGTTCCTGTGGGGGATCCATATTTCAAAATAAGATTTTCTCCAATAAATATAGGCTCATATAAATTTTTTATAAAAGTTAAAGATAAAACAGGAAGAGAAGTCTCATCAGATAAATATACTATATATGTAAAGGAATCTGAAAAACCCGGGTATATAAGGGTTAGCGAAAAGAATTGGCGATATTTTAAGTTTGATAATGGGAGACAATTTTTACCTATTGGGGCGAACATTTGTTGGGCAACATCTAAGGGTACTTATGATTACGATGTATGGCTTCCTAAATGTGCTGAAAATGGTGGAAATTATTTTAGAGTTTGGCTTGGACCTTCATGGGCTACTTTTGCTTTGGAAAGGGAATCTGTTAAAGAATATGATCTTGAAAATGCGTGGAAACTTGATTATGTATTAAATTTAGCGGAAAAATTAAATATGTACATAATGTTTTGTTTTGACAGTTACAATGAACTTAGATATCAGAAGGAAGGAGCATATCCATATTGGGAACATACACCCCATTATGAAAAAAATGGAGGACCCTTGAAAGAACCCAAAGATTTTTGGACTAATAATGAGATGATTAAATATTATAAAAATAAGTTAAGATATATTGTGGCAAGATATGGTTATAGCACTAATGTTTTTGCTTGGGAATTTTGGAATGAGGTAGATATTATTTCTCCAACTGCTTTTGTTATAGGAGAGGTTAAAAAGTGGCATGAAGATATGGCTAAATATCTTAATAGTATTGATCCCTGGAAACATCTAATAACTACAAGTTTTGCTTTCTCTCCTGGAAAACCTGAGATTGACAGTATCTCTGGATTAAACTTTGTACAAACTCATATTTATAAAAGCAATAGATATATTGATGCCCTATTATCTCTTATAGCTTATAAAGAAAAATATAGAAAACCTCATCTTGTGGGAGAATTTGGGTTGGATGCTGGTGGAAATGATCTTTGGGTAGATCCTAATGGGTATGTTATACATAATGCTATTTGGACTACCATTTTGTCTGGTGCTTCTGGTACTGCAATGTCTTGGTGGTGGGATAATCACATTCATCCTAATAATCTTTATTTTCATTATAGGGCTTTAGCGGATTTTGTTAAGGATATAAATTTTTTAGAGGAAAAATTTGAAAGGTTAACAAATTATAAATTTAACGTCTATAATAGAGAGATTAAGGTTATAGGACTTCAAGGTAAGAAATATATACTTTTATGGCTTTATAATGCTAAAGAGGCCTATCAATATAAAAAAGATATTCCTAATATGGATAGTTCGAAATTCTTAGGCAGTATTGAATTATTAATAAAACCCCCAATTAAAGTAATCTACTATGACACATATAGAGGTGAAAAGATTAAGGAATTAGATTTAGATAAAAATGTAATTCCTATTATTGAGTTTGAAAGAGATTTGGCAATAAAAATAGAATTATTAGGGGAAGGAGAGTGATTATTGATGAAGAAGATATTACTTTTTTCCTTAATCTTCCTATTTGTTCTCTCTTTTTCTTTTAAGGAAGTCCATTCTCAAGCCAAATTACCCATTAGAAGAGGAGTTAATCTTACTGGTCTTGAGGCCCCTTTTGAAGGTTCATGGGGGGTATATGTAAAGGATGAGTATTTTGATTTAGTAAAAAAAGCGGGTTTTGACCATGTGAGAATTCCAGTTAGATGGAATGGTCATGCATTATATGAACCCCCATATACTATAAGGGATTACATATTTAATAGAGTGGATCAAGTGATTGATCTTGCTTTTAAGAATAGCTTGTATGTAATAATAAATATCCATAATTATGATGAAATAATGCAAAATCCTGAAAAACACAAAGATAGGTTTCTTGCGTTATGGGATCAGATAGCAGAGCATTATAAAAATTATCCAGATACATTATGGTTTGAGCTTTTAAACGAGCCAAATACAAATCTTACACCTCAGATTTGGAACGAATATTTGGCTGAAGCAATAAAGATAATTAGAAAGACAAATCCAACGAGGAAGATTGTAGTAGATACAGCAAATTGGGCAAATTATAGCACTATCTCTTTTTTAAAACTTCCTGAAGACAAAAATCTTGTAGTAAGTTTTCATTACTATAATCCTTTCAATTTTACCCATCAAGGAGCAGATTGGGTACAGCCTCAGCTTCCAATAGGTGTTAGATGGACTGGTTCAGATCAAGAAAAGAAAATGATAGAGAGGGAACTTGATTTTACTGTTGACTGGGCAAAAAGAAATGGGAATGTACCATTGTGGATGGGAGAGTTTGGGGCATATTTTAGGGCGGATATGGAATCAAGGGTGAGATGGACGGATTTTGTAGCAAGATCTGCAGAAAAGAGAGGAATAGCTTGGGCATATTGGGATTTTGCATCTGCAGGTTTTGGAGTATATGATGGGTTAAATAAAATGTGGAGAATACATCTTTTAAAAGTGTTAATCCCAGAAACAAAAATAAGATGATCGATGTTTTTAAAAAATAAAATGTGTTTGTTAAGGAGGTAAATTTATAATGAATATTCCGATTAGGCGTGGTATAAATTTTGGAGATGCCTTAGAAGCGCCTTTTGAAGGTGCATGGGGTGGGCATGTTATTAAAGACGAATATTTTAAGTTAGTAAAAGAAGTAGGTTTTGACCATGTGAGGATTCCAATAAAATGGAGTATATATTCAAAAAGGGAATCTCCCTATGATATAGAAAAAAAGATTTTTGATAGAGTGGATCATCTTATAGAGCAAGCTTTTAATAATGGGCTTTATATAGTTATAAATATCCATCATTATGATGAAATAATGCAAGATCCACTGAAAGAAAAGGATAGATTTCTAGCTATATGGAGGCAAATATCAGAGCACTATAAAGATTATCCTCATAATTTATATTTTGAATTATTGAATGAACCTACTTATAATTTGCTTAGTAATTTATGGAATCAATTTTTAAAGGAAGCTATAGAAATTATTAGGAAGACTAATCCTGATAGAAAAATTGTAGTAGGACCTGATAATTGGAATAGCCTTTATAATCTTGATAAGTTGATTATTCCTGAAAATGATAAAAATATTATAGTAACTTTTCATTATTATAATCCTTTTAATTTTACACATCAAGGAGCAGGATGGGTAAAAATAGATTTACCGGTGGGAGTTAGATGGTTAGGTACAGATGAAGAAAAGCAGATGATAGAAAAGGAACTTGATATAGCGGTTAATTGGGCTAAAGAACATGGAAATATACCTCTTTATATGGGAGAATTTGGAGCATACTCAAAAGCAGATATGGAATCAAGGGTTAGATGGACGGATTTTGTGGCAAGATCTGCAGAAAAGAGAGGAATAGCTTGGGCATATTGGGAATTTTTCTCTGGATTCGGAGTTTATGATCCTGAAAAAGATGAATGGAGAGTTCCTTTATTAAGAGCTTTAATACCAGAATTAAATTTTTAGGAGGTAAATATGGCTAAAAACGTAATTCCAAGATGGAGGGGTTTTAATTTACCCAATTTGTTTTCATATTATCATTATAAAGATTTTGAAGAAGAAGATTTTAAATGGATATCTGACTGGGGATTTGATTTTGTAAGAATTCCTCTAAATTATAGATTCTGGATAAAAGATGATGATATTTATTATATAAGGGAAGAGTTCTTCGAAAAAATAGATAAGGTAATTTCATGGGGCCAAAAATATCATGTACATATATGTTTAAATTTTCATCGTGGTCCAGGTTACAGTGTTAATCAGGAATTAAAAGAGAAATTTAATTTATGGAAAGATGAGGAGGCTTTAAGTGCTTTTTGTTACCATTGGGGATATTTTGCAAGAAGATACAAAGGTATATCCTCAAAAGATTTGAGTTTTAACTTGATTAATGAACCACCCTATGTATCAGATGATATTATGACAAGAACTGATCATGAGAGGGTAATAAGGAAAACGGTAGATTTTATAAGGAAGATTGATAATGAAAGGCTGATTATTATAGATGGCATCTCTTATGGAAATGAGCCTTTACCTGAGTTAATTGATCTTAATGTTGTACAAAGTTGTAGAGGGTATTTGCCTATGGGACTTACCCATTATAAAGCAAGTTGGGTGGGAGGGGAAAGCTGGCCTGAGCCTAGGTGGCCTGGAGCTTGGCATTACGGAGAATATTGGGATAGGGGTAAGCTTGAAAAACATTATGATAGATGGGTAAGTCTGATGGATAAAGGCATAGGTGTTCATTGTGGAGAGATGGGAGCCTTTAAGTATACACCTCATAAGGTAGTACTTTCTTGGATGAGAGATCTTTTGGAAATATTTAAAGAAAGAGGTATGGGTTATGCTCTTTGGAACTTTAAAGGACCTTTTGGAATTCTTGACTCTGAAAGAGAAGATGTGGAATATGAGGATTGGTATGGACATAAGTTAGATAGGGAGATGTTAAGATTATTACAAGAATTTTAAGATAGTTATTGTTGTATTTTATAAATATTAATGTTATAGCCATCCTTTCCAGATAATAAAAGGATGAAGAATTTTTCATCTTTAGAAAATTTCATATGCTCTAAGAAGTATTCGTTGTTAAGTCTTATTTTTTTCTGAGTACCTGATTTTCTATGAACTAATTGAATTTCTTTTATTAAAGAGAAGGGATTATTGGTAGTAGTATACGCTAAAAACTCTTCATTTGGTGATATACATAGATTATTCCCTAAATATGTGTTTATTACTTCTTTTGTTTTTATATCTATAAGGGTGGAAACCTTTGTTCCTTCAATAATAAGAAATTCATTTTTTTCAGTAAACCTTACACTTCCACCCATAGGATAAGAAAATATTTCTGAAAGATTTTTAAAGTCTATAACTTTAGTCATTTTTTCAAAGGAAATTGCTAATAAATCATCACTTTTTGAAACATCGTAACTTATTATTTTCTCATCTTTAAACAAAGGTATCGTTTTAATATTTTTAAGATCAATTAGGATAAGTCCATAGATATCGTCATTTTTATCGTCCATAGGGTTGTAGGAGTTTGCTAGCATTAAGAAAGTATCCTTAGGAGAGAAATTCAGAGATTCTTCTAAATCATCTTGAGTTGAAAAGAAGATTAATTCTTTTAGGGATGGATAGCTTAATATACGATATTCATAATGATTCTCAGTAGGTATAAATCCAAGAAAGTAAGTTTCAACGAGTTTTTTCTCTAGTATATATTTTCCGGTATTTGAAAAGGAAATATTTTGTATATTTTGCGAAATAGAAAACCAAAAATTGTTATTTATTTTTATGTTACTTTCCAAATTATATGGAAGCTCTGTATATGTATTTTTTTCAAAGTTATAAATTAGAGCGTAGGGTTCATTGTTAACGACAGCTATCGTTTTAGTAGCTATTATTTTAAATTCTTTGATAATTGTGTTAAAGTCTCTTGCATTTTTTGATCTCACTCTTATTTTGTTCTCATTAAGGTTTTTAAGATCTAAAATTGCTAATTGATCCTTTATGTTATATATTAAAAAATTCTCATAAATTAGAAAATAATTTACACTATTTTCTCCAAGAGATATTTCTTTTAGTAAGTAAGGATCAATAAATTGAGAAAAAACAGCAGATATACTAAGAAAAATTATACCTAAACTGATTAGTTTTTTCATATATGATAAGGACTCCTTTTAAAACGATTTAAAAATTTTTCTATTTATTAAAACTATATGTTAGCATAATTTAAACTTTGGAGTTTGTAAAGATGGTAATAAAGTCCCTTTTTCTTTATGAGTTCATTATGACTTCCTTTTTCTACAATCTTACCTTTATGCATTACATAAATAGTATCCACATTTTTTATTGTAGATAATCTATGGGCAATAATTATACTGGTTCTCCCTTTTATGAGATTTTCTATTGCATCTTGGATTAATTTTTCTGTTTCTGTATCTATGTTAGCTGTAGCTTCATCTAAAATTAATATTTTAGGATCAAATACTAATGCTCTTGCAAAGGCTATTAATTGCCTTTGTCCAGAAGATAATGTAGCTCCTCTTTCTTGAACAGGAGTATAGTATCCTTGCGGAAGTTCCCTTATAAAATTATCTGCATTAACCAGTTTTGCTGCTTCTATGACTTTTTCTTCCGGAATATCCTCTTTATTTAATCTTATATTCTGTAAAATATTAGTAGCGAAGAGGTGTACATCCTGAAGGACTATACCAATATGTTTTCTTAATTCTTTTGGATCTATATCTTTTATATTAATATCATCTATAAGAATTTCTCCTTTTTGAATATCATAAAACCTTGTAAGCAGATTTATGATTGAAGTTTTTCCTGCTCCTGTATGACCTACGAAAGCTACCTTTTCGCCCGGTTCTATAGTAAAGGATAAATCTTTTAAAACCCATTCACTATTATAAGCAAACCAAACATTTTTAAATTCTATTTTTCCTTTTATATTTTTTAGAACTGTAATCTTAGGTGTTTCTGTTATATGTTCCGGTTCGTCAAGAAGCAAAAAAATTCTTTCTGCAGAAGCCATAGCATCTTGCATTATATCATATTTTTCTGCTAAGTCTTGAATTGGTTGGAAAAAGCTTCCCAGATAAGATATGAATAAAAATAAAGTTCCAAAACTCATTTGATTTCCCATTATTTGTAGGCCACCAAAGAATATAAGAAAGGCAGAGACAAAACTTCCCAAGGCACTAACTATAGGTCTAAATATGGCATTAACGAAAACGTTTCTTAGAGTTGCTTGTAAAAGTAAGTTATTAATTTCTCTGAATTCTTTTTCATTCTCTTTTTCTCTTGCAAAAAGTTGCGTTACTCTAATACCGCTTATATGTTCTGCTAAATAGGCATTCAATCTTGCAAGTCTAATTCTAAAAGCTCTATAGGCTTCTCTCGCATATTTTTTAAATAGAAAACTTATATAACCTACTATAGGAAGGGATATTAGACATATAATAGCTAATTTCCAATTTAAGCTTAACATTACAATAGAAAGTCCAGTAAGCAAGAATATATCTACTACAAGACTTGTTATTACAGAGTTGTACATCTGTTGAAGGGTTTCAGTATCATTAGTTACTCTTGTTACTAATCTTCCTACAGGATTTCTATCAAAAATTCTCATAGGAAGTTTTAATATATGCTGGAATAGTTCTTTCCTTAGGTCATATATTATTTTTTGAGATGTTAAGTTCAAGATATAGACTTGTATATATGTTAGAAAGAAAATCATGAATATAATAAGAAGATACAATAGAGCTGCTTTTTGTAAATTCGAGATATTTTTCCACCTCAATGAGAATCTGTCCTTAATATCAATCTTTTGCATGTCTTCAAGGGAAATATAATATTTCCCATTTAAAGGTTTGATAAGAGAAGGATATTTTTTAATTAGTGTTTTGGCTAAATTATCTTCAATATAATATACTCTTATCTCTCTATTTTCTACCTTTATAACTTCAAAGGGGTTTATGTTTTTATCTATGGCAGTTTTTATAATATATGGATTTATAAGCTTTAAAATGGTTATGATTATAATAAGAAATAGAGCAAAGAGTAGATAAGAAAAGTAAGGTTTAGCATATTTTAATAATCTTTTCATTATTCTTGAATCATATGCTTTTCCTAATATTTCTTCTTCATAAAACTGATTCATCTATTTCCCTCTCCAACTTAGATTCTAATTGTTGTTGTTCATAAAGCTCAGCATAATATCCACCAAGTCTCATTAATTTATTGTGATCTCCTCTTTCCGTAATCCTTCCATCTTTTAACACTATTATTTCATCTGCCTCTTGAATAACTGATAGCCTTTGGGCTATTACTATAAGACTTTTATCTTTCCTTATTTCCAATAGATTACTTAAAATCTGTTTTTCTGTATTAGCATCTACAGCAGATAAAGCATCATCTAAGATTAAAATAGGGGGATTAATGGCTAAAGCTCTTGCAATTGCGACTCTTTGTTTTTGGCCTCCAGATAATGTAACACCTCTTTCGCCTACTACTGTATATATACCGTCTGGAAAATCTTTTAGATCTTCTTCTAATGCAACGATTTTTATTAGTTCTTTAACCTCGTTATCTGATAGATTAGGATTGCCAAATCTTATATTATTAGCAATAGTATCTGAGAATAAGAAGCTATCTTGGGGTACAAATCCAACGTTTTTTCTGAGAAAATATAAAGAAAGATTTTTAATAGGAATATCATCTATTAGAATCTCTCCTTTTTGTATATCAAAAAGTCTTGATATGAGACTTACTAAGGTGGTTTTCCCTGAACCTACTGGACCTGTGATACCAAGGAATTTTCCAGGTTTTATTTCTATATTTATATCCTCAAGTTGCCAGTTTTTACTTGACGGATATTTAAAGAATACATTCTTAAATATAATTTCTCCATTTAACCTTTCTTTTTTTATTGCATTTTTAGGTTCTCTTATTTCAGGTATTTCATCAAGTACTTCATTTATTCTTTCTAAGGATGCTTTTCCTCTTTGGAAATTGTTTATTACCCATCCTAAGGCATTCATAGGCCATATCAAAAGGCCTAAATAGGAATTGAAGGCTATAAAGTCACCAAGGGTGATATTTCCTTTTATAACTTCCAACCCTCCAAAGAAGAATACAAGAAGCATAGATAGATTAGCTAATAGTTCTATAGTAGGAAACATAAATCCCCATGCTTTAACAAGATTTATATTTTTATTTAATAAATCTCTTGCTTTTACTAAAAAATTCTCTAATTCTTTTTCTTCCTGTACGTAAGCTCTTACAACCCTTATACCTGCTATAGTTTCTTCAGTTTTATCCGTTAGATTAGCAAAGCTTTCTTGTACCAATTTAAATCTTTTGTGAGTTATTTTTCCAAATATGGATATAGTTGATGTAATTATTGGTAAAGGAATAGCTGTGTATAATGTTAGTTTGGGACTTATGCTTATAAGGAAAAAAATAGAAAGAATACCTAAAAAGATTGTATCAAGGAGCATAACGATACCAAAAGCAAACATCTCTCTTACAGCTCCAAGATCGTTGGTAGCAAGAGCCATGAGCTCTCCAGTTTTATGATAGTTAAAGTAGTTTAATGATAAAGTTTGAAGATGGGTAAAGTATTTTTCTCTTATTTGAGCTTCTATATGACGAGAAGTAGCAATAATTTGCATCCTCCAAAGATATCTAAAAAAGGCTGTAAGTATTGCAAAAATAATTAAAGCTAAAAATATTAAAAATAGGTTTCTCAAAGATAATGATCCCTTATTAAGATAATCTACACCCCATCCTAAAAGTTTAGGGGAGATTAGTTGGAAAATATCCGTAAGAAGCAGAAAGAACGCTCCTGAGATATACTTCCATTTATGTTTTAATAATATTTTTTTAATATGCCTAAAAAGAGGCTTGCCTACCATAACAAAAAATAATTTTATATCTAATTGATTTTTTTGTGAAGATGTAAAAATAGGATAGATTAACAAGAAGGAGGGGCCTTATATCCCCTCCTTCTTTATTATTGAGTCATTAAAACCCTAAGGGGGATCAAAGGTAGATCTACATATACGTTTTCTTCTTCATCACTACTTTTCCATTTAGACAATATGTCTTCTTGTTTTATTCCAGGAGGAACAATCATATCTATAATATTTGGATCTCCGTAGAAGTCGTCACCACCACCAAATCTCCATTGTTTTGCTGTTTCTTCAACCTCTCTTACTCTCCAATTTCCTGGTCTTGGATATCCCTCCTGGCCGCACATTATTATAAGTATTTTCCAATTTGGATCTACAGTACCCAAGTATTTTTCTGGTATTGAAATTATTATAGTTCTTTCGGTTGGATCTGCTGTAACTTGTACTACTCCTTTAATTTCCTTTAAGTCTACCTTCCCTTTTTCGTTTAAGACAGGAATTATCAATTCCTGTATCCAGCCTTCAGCCCATATTGCTTTATTCCATCCTTCAGGTATATTAGCTTGCCTTCCAGGTAATGCTTTATAATAGTATGGACCTTCTTTTCCATCGTTAATATAAATGTCAATTGTTTGTACAGAAATCCCTGTAGGTGAACCCCATGGATTTTCAAGATCCCCTCTAATTTTTATCCTGAATACTATATCTTCTTTACTTTTTCCCATTTCAACATGAATTATGTCAAAGACTCCAGATTTAAATACTGGAGCAGTAGGATAAACTATGCTTCCCCAACCGTAGTCATCTCCCTGTGGGTCATCAATGGAGAAATAAACTATGTCTAATTTTGCTTCTGGTACTGTTACATAAATGGGTATATAGTAAGGGACTATATCTTCAGGTTTGTCTGAGCCAAAGATCACATTGATTGCAATTTGATCTCTGCCTTGTAATTTCATGGATTTGAATGGTATTCCTATTTCCACATATTTCTCAGATATTCCTCCTTTTATTTTTGATATTTCTTTCCATTGATTATTGCCTAAGGCTTGATTTAGAGGTACTTCTATTTCTCCAAGATCTTTTATTTGTGATAAATCTATTAATATTTCATAACCTATACCATATCCTAAGCTTTTATCTGAATTTCTTGGATAAACATTTATTTCTTTTAGGTATGGGTTAGAAAAGTAAATAGCTAAATAATAAGGTTTTCTAAGCAGGTTTTTTAGAGTTTCTTTACTTTCAATCAAGAAATAGAGAGCATCGTTATCTAAGCCTAAGTATAACCTTTCTAAGAATTTACCTGGTTTTGCGAATGTACCTGTTCCAATTTTTACATTGTATATAGCGGAATCTTTCCATTCATCTTGAGGATATATTTTTCCATCAATTTTGGGGGTAAATTTTCTTTGTAGACTTTGAATAGGTTTTTCTTCTCCTATCTTTACTATAGGTAAGTGTAAGTCTGGTGGGATTTCTTTTTTAATTAGTTTGTATATGTTTATCAAATGTTTTCTAAATAACTCATCGAAAGCAATATCATTAGTGGAATCCTGATCATCTCCATACCACCAGAACCAATCACTTCCTTCTGCTGCATATAATTCAAACCATGCTTTTTCTAAATCTGATTTTAAATTAACTGGATTTAGTACTGGTGATATTTTCTTTTTTTGTTTGACTGTCTCATATATTAAGTTTGTTCTTGTTTTGTCTAATAGTTCCCATGCTTTGTTTTCTTCATTTTCTCCTATCCAAGTTAGAAAAGTACCATCAATCCAAGATCCAGCATGTAATCTGTTGATTTTAGCTTTAGGTGGGAATTTGTCTAAAAAATCTGATATTCTTACAGTCTCAATATAAGGGTTATCAGATAATAATTTATATAGTGAATTTAAAAACTCTTTTCCGTCATTTTCGTAATATTCCCAACAATTTTCTCCATCCAAGATTACTGTTACCAAGTATGGGTCTTTTGTATCTTTTGTCCTTTCATAAATATTCTCTAAATAATTTACAAAGTCTTTTGCTGCATTAGCTCCTTTCATTCCGCTATAGACAAATCCAATTTTGTCTGATAAATTTTTATCTCTGAATACCATATATAGTTTTTTACCTTGTTCTTCTACAATATATGGTTTATAAAGAACATCTGGATTTGTAACATTACCTTTAGAATCTCTTGTAATAGGAACACCTAAGGATTTTGCTAAAACATCTTCATCACTTGCCATCCATTGAAAGCCATTATTGACTACAGAAAAAATGATCTCTTGACTTACAGAGCCTTCAGAGGGCCATAAACCTTTTGGGCTGTCTTTAAAATATTTCTTATAGTAATTTACTGCCCTTTTTAATTGAGCATCTACATCTTCTGGATAGCTGATATTTAAGTCTGGTATCTTTATATCTTGTACTGCTTCTTTGGCAGATTTAATGTTATATAGTAGAGGCATTATAGGATGAAAGAAAGGTGTAGTGGCAACTTCTATCTGTTTGTTTTTTTGCAATTCTGAATATAATCTCATGATCTCTGACATTATTTGGTACTGCTTATTAATTACTATTTTTTTGTCTTCTTCTGAAAAGTCTTTTCCTTTTTGTATTAATCTGGATAAATCTTTATCGTAAGTTTGAAAGTCAGGATCAAACCATGCCAAATTAAACCAAACTTGAAGATCTCTAAAATCTTGAACTGTAAAGTTCTGGATTGCTTTTGAAATGACATTATCATCTATCGACTGTCCTCTTTTATTTAGGAGTTCCCAGTATCTTGGGAATTTTTTTATTATTCTATCCCAGTTTACATCAAAAAATCTTCTTAAAATAAAGTCTTTATCTTCTGGGGTTAGTTCATCAGCTGGTTTCTCTGTTAGAATTAAGTATTTGTCTTTTAATCCTTTATTGGCATAGAGATCTAATTGATATATGAGGGAGGGGACCATATTAAAATTAGCTTTAATCTGAGGATAGTTTTTTAGTATATATGCCATATCATAGTAATCTTTTATTGCATGCATTCTGACCCATGGCATTATATTTAAATTCTCAATTGGATCATAATATAAAGGTTGATGATTGTGCCATATTATAGCTAAATATAAAGGTTTTTCTACTTTTTTTACATTAGAGATATATGGGTTTACTGGTATTTGTGTTATATTTTCCGAGAATCCTATACTGATAAAAAGTATCAAACACAAAAAGATTAAGTAAAGTTTTCTCATATACAATCTCCCTCCTAATTATTTCACGTATATGAAGGGAATTTGTGCATATACATTCTTCTCGTATTTAGCATCACTTTTGTATTTGCTTAATACTTCATATTGATTTATTCCTTCATAATCTAATAAATCAATAATATTGGGATCTCCATAGAAATCATCGCCACCACCAAATCTCCATTGTTGTGGAGAAGATAGTACTTCTCTAATTCTGCATGATACAGGATCTTGTGTTGGAAAACCTTCTTGTCCAAGGATAAAAACTTGGAAGCCCCAGCCTTTCACAAAATCTCCTCCTAAACTCTTTTTAGGTACAGGAATTATAATGGTATTTCCTTCCACACTTACACCCTTTGCAGGGAATATGCAGTATTTATACATTTCAGGTACTGCAGACTTTACAGAAGCCTTTAGTTCGGTAGGCCAACCTTCTACCAATATAGCCATATCCCAAGCACTATTTAGAGTGGTTTGAGCCCTTACTCCTGGTATAAAATCTCTAAAACCTGAATTTTCTTTTCCATCTTTATCAATATAAATATGTATAGTTTGAATGGAAAGGCCAAGAGGGCTTCCCCATGGGTTTTCTATGGGAACTCTAAAAGAAATTTTAAAGTATACATTTTCATTGTCAGCATCAATTACTACTTTTGTTAAATCAAAGCTTCCAGGTTTAAAGACAGCATCTGTTGGGTATACGTATGTTCCAGGTCCTTTATCATCATTTACAGGGTCATTAAAAACTAATGGATATTTTACAGATTCAGCAAAAAGAGTAGAGGAAAGAAGAATTAAGAATACTAAAATAAGATATCTTTTCATTTTTATACCTCCTTTATAGGTGGGGAGTTTAACTCCCCACCTTTTTGTTTTCTCTTTTAGAAATCAAAGGAAATTTTAGCTCCAATTTGTTTTACAAAATCACTGGTTGCTCCTTCTTCTGATGGAGCGTTTCCAAAATATAATGTTGCATTGTTAAAACTTAAGCTTACATAATATGTAGTATGGGTTTCTGTATCTCCTATCTTTTTATATTGATAAATACCTGTTAAGGTTACATCTTTAGATAATTTATAACTTGGTTTAATATATATCCAGGTAGTATTGGAATTAAGATCAGATGATAGTGCACCATAGAAAGTAAGGTCTGTAAGAGGAGTAATGGTTGTGTTTCCATATATTGATAATTTACTATTTAAAGGATAGTAAACTTTTCCATAAACAGTAAGTATAGAAGAAGGAGTGACTGTTACTTCACCTGTTATGCTGGTGGAATTTGTATTGTTAACAGTGCTATTTACAAGGGTACCTTTTAAGGAAATTTGTTTTGTAGGATTATAAGTAACAATACCCGTTAATTTTGTTGTTTTTTCTGTTATATCCTCTCTACTTGTTAACTCAACTATAGGTTCAATGGAAAGATTTGAAAGGGGTGTAAAAAATGCTCCAAGTTTTAGATAGGTACCTGCTGATTTGCTTGTTCCTGGAATTAATTGGGTTTGATCTGTTTTGAACCAATCAAATTGATTAATATATCCAAAATCCACTTTTTTAGCTGTTCCATATACTCTTATCATAGAATTAATTTGAGAAGAAAAGTCAGCAAAGAAGACAAAACCACCTTCTGAATCAGTAGGGTTAGGTCCCCATACACATTTTCCATATATTCCTTCAGCTTTAAGATCTACAGGTCCGATTTTTCCAGTAACATCAACACCAAACAGACTCTTTCCTTTATTAGCTTCTCCCCAATTTGTTCCCATTGCTGTGAAACCAATAAGAAGGGGAGCAAAGCTTCTTTTTAATCTTAAATAAGAAATTTGATCAGAAGAATTGATACCAGCTAAGATATTTGTATTAAAAAGTTTTCCTATTAATTCAAATCCATTCCCCCATATCCAGGAAGATCCAGGTAGATCTCCAGGTTTATTTAAAAGTAGGGGATCATCAAAGGGAGTTGCGTCTTCCTTATAATAAACTCTAAGATTTAGCAAAGAACTTTTTGCAGTTAAATGGGCTTTTTGTACTTCAATTATTCCTGGATCAAATAAATTACTGAAATTTGGATACATTTTGAGTTCAAAATAGCTTTCGAGAAAACTCGATGGTTCTGCTTTTACTTTAAAGTATGTATTCCAATAATCAAGGTTTACAGGACCGAAGGTATTAGAATAATTTCCATTTGAGTCTTTAAGAAATTCGCTATGGACTCCTATTTCGCTATATCCATAGAAGGTGACTTCTTGAGCATAAGAAAACGAATATATAAATAACACAACAAGTAATCCAAACAATAAAAACCTTTTCATAGTTCTATTCCCCCTTCTTGTTTTAATATTTAAAATCATTGATGGAAAAGTTTGGAATATTATTTATTGTAATTTTCTAATCACCTCCTTATAACACGTGTTAATTATCTTAAAAAAATAAACTTTACACGTGTTAATAACGAAAATAGTATATTAAAATAATGTTAAATTTGTCAAGATATCTTTAAAGAAGTTTTAAATCATTGGAAAATAAGGATTATATTAGATTGTTATAACTTTTAATCTTAATTCTACTGCTTTTTTGGATACAAGAAATATCTTGGCTATCTTCTCTAACGGGAGATATAAATAATTCTCTAACATAAATATGGGCATTAAAAGAGATGCAGCAAATAAATCTGCTTCTTGTTCTTTTCTTATATATTCTTTATCAAATTTATAAATGGTGGATGATTGATCATGTAGGAAATAATGTCCTAACTCATGAGCTAAGGAAAATCTTTGTCTTACTATTGGATCTGATGAATTTATTAATATTTCTTTATTGTAAATTATTCCAGATATTTTATGAGTTGGGACTTTGGTGAATGTTATATTAAAACCTAAACCATAAGCAATTACGTCAGGTTTTACAGGTGGCTTCTTTATAAAGAAATAACTTAAAATCTCTTTAGTCAGATCCTCGTACATTTTTCCTACTCTCTAATGACTTTATTAACTGAATTATCATTTTTCTTTCTTCTTCATCCAATGAGGTGTTAGCTCTGAGAAAAGTTTCTAAGGTTTCTTCAGTTTCACCTGAAAATAGATAAGAAGTAGGCACATTAAAAGCTTTTGCTATTTTTTCTAAAGCTTTTAATGATGGATTTTTTAAGCCTCGTTCTACTAAGGATATATAAGATAGAGAGAGACCTGTTTTTTGAGCCAAGTCTTCTAATTTGAAATTTTTCTTTTTTCTTAATTCTCTAATCCTCTTCCCCACATTCATGATAATATTTTAAGCATAATTTTTAATCTTGTTAATAGTAATAAAAGGGGAGGAAATATACCTCTATTCCTCCCCATTATTTTATAATTTTATAGAATCCTCTGATTCTACAAAGATTTTAAATAATCTTACAGCATTTTCTACATCTCTTATATCTATCATTTCGTGAGGAGAGTGGACATATCTTGTTGGAATAGATAGTGTTCCTGCTATAATTCCTGCTCTTGTTCTTTGAAGGACAGCAGCATTTGTACCCCCTCTTAGGAGTATTTCAATTTGGTAAGGTATTTGATTTTTTTCTGCTAAACACCTTAATTTTTCTACAATTCTTCTATCACTTATGGATGCACTATCTTTTATCTTTATTGCAGGGCCTTTGCCAAGTTCTAAAGATATTCTTTTTAATCCTTTTGGGGTATCAGAATGAGCTGTTACATCTACAGCTATGGCTACATCTGGTTGTATATCAAAAGCTACGACACTTGCACCTACAAGGCCGACTTCTTCTTGTACTGAAAAACTTCCATACAAATCATAAATGGGAGTTGATCTCCTAAATACTTCAATAATAATAGCACAACCAACTCGATCATCCATAGCTTTTGAAACTACACGATTTCCAAGGTCTCTAAAAGATGAAGAATAAACTCCAAAAGTGCCAGGAGGAACCAAACTTTCAGCTTCCTCTTTACTATTTGCTCCAATATCTACAAATATCTTATCAAAATCAAGGTTTTTAATATTTTTAGCCATCTCCTCTGAAGTTTCTCCTTCTACTCCTACAAATCCTTCAATCTCTGGAAATAGAATACTGCTTCCCAAGAGGTTATAAGGAGATACACCCCCTATAGGCTCGATTCTTATAAATCCCTTGTCATCTATATAAGTAGCTAAAACCCCTATTTCATCCATATGAGCATCTAAAAGAATTTTTCCTTCTTTTTTACCCTTTTTCCATACAATAAGATTTCCTAATTTGTCTATTTTATATCCATCTATATATCCTTGTAATTCTTCTAATATGGTCTGTTTTATCTTTTCTTCCCTTCCACTGGGAGAAGGGGTGGTAGTAAGTTTTTTAATTAGCTCTTTCATTAATTTACCTCCTTTGTAATGATAATGGATAAGAGTTTAAAAGTATTTTGATAATCTTGAAGGTTTGCCACACACATTGGGGAATGAATATAACGGGATGGAATGGAAATGACTAAAGAGGGAGTACCAGTGGTTATGGCAATTCTTGCAGCGTCAGTACCCCCTGCGGTTCTTCTTTTTATTTGATAAGGAATATTATTTTCTTGAGCTACTTTAATGGCAAAATTAAAAAGTTTTTCATCATTTACATATCCTCTATGTGCTGGTGTAATCACGGGTCCTTTGCCAAGTTCGCTTGATCTTCTTGCCTCAGGAAATTCTGGATTATCACCTGATGTAGTAGTTTCGATAACTATGGCATAATCTGGGTCTATCTGATTTGCAGCTACCCCTGATCCTCTTAATCCTGTCTCTTCTTGAATAACAAAGGTGAAATATGTATTATAAAAGGGTTCTATATTGGCCTCTATGAGATCTATAAGTATGGAACATCCTCCTCTATCATCCAATGCTTTTCCAGATATCCAATCTTTATGTAGCATAGCATTGGGGGCAAAACTAACGAAATCACCAATTTTTACTTTGTTTTCTGCCTCTTGTTTTTTGGAAACTCCAATATCAACTTTTATATTTTCAAAAGAGGAAATGCCTTCATAACCTGTCATTAGATGGACCGGTTTTGAACCAATAATTCCAGGTACTTTTTTCTCTCCAATTACCACTTTTTTACCAAGAACCACTCTCGGATCTATGGATCCAAGGGGAATAATACTAATTTTTCCGTCTTCCTCTATATTACTTACGATAAATCCTACCTCATCCATATGAGCTGTTAACATTAGCTTTTTATTATTTTTCCCCTCTTTGAATGCTATTAAGTTTCCTAATTTATCCTCTTTTATATCATCTACTTTATCTTTTATTTTTTCCTTTATAAAATTTCTTATCTCTTGTTCAAAACCAGAAACCCCGCAAAGGTTGGAGAGTTCTTTTAAAAGCATAGTTATTCACCTCCAGTAGCTATGAAATAACTTAGAAGTCTTGCCGTTTCTTCTATATCTTTTATATTTACTACTTCATATGGTGTATGCATGTATCTTAAGGGTATAGAGATTAGTAGAGTTGGAATACCTTCCCTTGTTATTTGGATTCTGTCTGTATCAGTATGACTGTGTTCTCCATTTGGTTCTATTTGGTAGTTTACTGATATTTTTTCAGCGATATTTTTGATTTTTTCAAAATATTTATAATCAACCATGGTTCCAATATCTAATACTGGACCTTTACCTGTTTCAATTTTGGGATAACCTGGTCTATATATATCCCCATGAGTTACATCTAATACTATAGCAAGATCAGGATTTATGTGATATGCAGAAGTAGAAGCTCCTGAAGTTCCATCTTCTTCTCTTACAGAAAAGACAAAATATACCTCATTTTCTACTACATATTGATTTAAAAGATATAAAGTATAAAGTAAAGTAGTACAACTTGCTCTATTGTCTAAGGCTTTTCCCGTTACATACTTTTCATTTAATTCAAAAGCCTCTGATGAAAAAGTAGCTAAATCTCCTATAGATACATATTCTGAATTTTCTACCACATCCATGAATAAGTCATCAAAAGTTAAAACTCTTTGTCTCATCTCTTCCGTTTGTAAATGAGGTTCTAACATTCCTACCACACCATAAGCTATACCTTTTTTTGTATGTATTCTCAGCCTTTGAGAAATTACAATCTTAGGATCTACTCCACCAAAGGTGTGAAATCTGAAATAATTACCTAATTCTTTCTTAGTAATTACAAAACCTATTTCATCGGTGTGAGCAAAAAGGGCTATTTTTTTGCCTTTTCCTTCCCTTTTTACGATAAGATTTCCCTGATTATCAACATAGTTGGTAGTATTTGGGATTTTTTCTGCTTCGGTTTTTATATACTCTATTACTTTATATTCATAACCTGAAGGACCATCCAGATTTGATAGGTTCTTTAGTATAGTTTTTATATCCACTCTTAAGCCTCCTTTCACTTTTTATAGTTCACTAATTGATTATACAAGTTTATGATAAACTTTAATAGCTATTTATTTTTGGGGGTGGTTTTATACTATGGACAAGAAAGAAAGAGTAAAGGAATTGATTAATAGACTTAAAGGAGTTTATGAGCCTAAAATAGCTCTAAAATTTTCTAATCCATGGGAACTTTTAGTTGCAACAATTCTTTCGGCCCAAACAACTGATGAGAGAGTTAATATGGTTACCGAAAATTTATTTAAAAAATATAAATCTCCTGAAGATTATTTAAAAGTACCTCAAGAGGAGTTGGAACAAGATATAAAATCCATAAATTACTATAGAAACAAGGCTAAATTTATAAAAAGTTGTGCCCAAATTATAGTAGAGGAATATGGTGGAAAAGTTCCCGATACTATGGAGGAATTATTAAAGCTCCCTGGTGTGGCGAGAAAAACTGCTAATGTGGTTCTTTCAGCAGGTTATGGCAAAAATGAAGGAATTGTGATAGATACACATGTGGCAAGACTTTCTAAAAGATTAGATCTTAGTAAAGAGAAAAATAGAGATAAAATGGAACAAGACTTGATGAAGATTGTACCAAGAGATGAATGGGCTAATTTTTCTTATCTTTTAATACATCATGGAAGAAACATATGTAAAGCTAAAACTCCAAAATGTGAAGAATGTATCTTAAAAGATATATGTCCTTCAGCATTTAAAGAAATATAAGGGGAAGGGTTAATCCCTTCCCCTTATTATTTTTGGGCTAACGCCTCATGTACTTTCTTAAGGAGTTCTCTTATGGGTAATTGTTGAGGACATTTTGTTTCACATACACCGCATTCTTGACAATTGCTTGCTCTTTCTTCTTCTCTCATGGAATAATTATATTCCCAACGGGGAGCACCCCAATCATCATATCTGATACCTTCATTATATAGGAAAAAGTTTCTTGGAATATTTACCCCATATGGACATGGCATACAGTAACCACATTGAGTACAATCAATAGCTTTCCTCCCAAGAAATGCAAGTCTTAGTTTTTCTACAAATTCTAACTCTTCTTGGGATAGAATACCAACTTCAGCCTTATCTGCAATTTCAATATTCTCTTTAACTTGCTCTAAGGTGCTCATACCAGAAAGTACAGTAGATATTTCTTTATGATTCCATAGCCATAGGAGAGCCCATTCCACAGGGCTTCTTTTAATTTTGTAGCTATTGATTAAATCCATGACGTCCTTAGGAGGTCTTGCTAATCTGCCTCCTCTTAGAGGTTCCATTACGACCACATTTATCCCTTTATTATAGGCATATAAAAGTCCTTCTCTTCCTGCTTGATAATCTACATCCATATAGTTATATTGAATTTGGCAAAAATCCCAATCGTAAGCATCAATAATCTTTTTAAATGTGTCTAAGTCATCATGGAAAGAAAAGCCAAAAAATCTTATTAGATTTTTTTCTTTCATCCTTTCTCCCCATTCAAGAACACCAAGGTTGTACACTTTTTGCCAGCTTTCTCTATTTAGTGCATGTAGCAAGTAAAAATCTATATGATCTGTGTCTAATTTTTTCAGTTGTTCATTAAGGAGTCGATCCATATCTTCTTTTTTGTTAACAAACCAAACAGGTAGTTTTGTGGCAAGATATGTTTTATCTCTATAACCGTCTTTTAAGGCTTTTCCAACTAATATCTCGCTCTGTCCACCATGATAACCATATGCGGTATCCACATAATTTACCCCATGATCTATGGCATATCTAATCAATTCTATAGCTTTTGGCTCGTCTATTTGAGAATCACTACCTAAAGTGGGAAGTCTCATAGCGCCAAAGCCTAATGAGGAAACAGTTACATCAATTTTATTCATCTTTCTGTACCTCATCTTTTACCCTCCTTTAATTATGGATTTTTTTATTAGTTTTAAGGGGGAAGAAAAAATAAAATTAATTTACTTTTTAAAAATTTTACCACATAGATTTTATATTGTAAAATAAAAATTAAATTGTCTATTTTCGGGAGGTTTTAATATGCTTGCTGCTGTTTGGAAAAAGGGGAAAATCAATTTAATAGATAAACCAGAACCTTTAGTTAATGATGATGAGATATTAATTAAGGTGCTTGCATCAGGAATATGTGGTACTGATTTACATATTTTTGCTGGTAAAGGCTATGCGAAGGACGATATTGTAAGAGGACATGAATTTGCTGGAAGAGTAGTTAAAGTAGGGAGAAATGTGTTAGGCATAAAAGAGGGTGATTTGGTGGCTGTTGATCCTAATATTGCTTGTGGGCATTGTTATTTCTGCAGAAGAGGAGAAATACATCTATGTGAAAATTTGAGGGCTATAGGAGTTGATATGGATGGGGGGTTTGCTGAGTATTGTAAGGTTCCATTTAAACAGGCATATTCTTTCTCAGAAAAGGTTTCTCCTATAGAAGGAGCTATGATGGAACCAGTTGCATGTGCTTTACATGGAATTGAAAGAATAGGTATTCATTTGGGAGATACAGTTCTTATAGTTGGAGCAGGAGCTTTGGGTTTGATACTTCTTCAGTTATCATATTTTTATGGTGCAAGTTCGGTTATTGTAGTTGAGATAGACGAAGGGAAAAGAAAAATAGCTAAGGAACTTGGAGCGTCTTATGTTTTAAGTCCATCTGATGAAGTTTCTTCTTTTATTAAAGAGTTAACGAATGGTAGAGGAGTGGATGTGGGTATTGAAGCTGTGGGAAAGAAAGAAACTGTATCGTTGACAATTAATAATGTAAGAAGAGGTGGAAAAGTACTCATTTTTGGTGTTTCTCCAAAGGAAGATTTGATAAGTATTTCTCCTTTTGACGTTTATTATCGAGAGTTGACTATTATGGGATCTTTTGTTAATCCTTTTACAAATAGTAGGGCATTACGCTTAATAGAAGATGGAAGAATAAATGTTTCAAAAGTAGTTTCTCATAAGTTTCCTTTATCTGAAATTCATAAAGCAATAGAAGTAGGATTGAGTGGTAAAAGTTTAAGAGTAATGATAACTTATGAGGAGTAGGGATCATGATCTTTGATTTAATATGTGCTATTACAATTTTGGGCTTGGCTATTAAGGGCTTAAAAGATATATTTTCTAATAAAATAGTGCTTTTAATTTCTTTGGTTATAGCATTTTATTTTTCCTCTTTTCTTACTCCTCTTTATATGAAATATATTAAAATCCCTATTCATCTTCCTGCTAACATTGTAAGTTTTATTTTGACCTTTGTATTCAGTTATTTTCTTTTAGTGTTACCCAATTTCCTTTTAAGGGTTGTGTTAGGCGGCGGAATTATAATTATTGTTTATGCATTGTTAATAAATTTTTTGCCAAATGATTACAAAATTCTTATTCTGAAGGATTCTCTTGTTTATTCTTTTCTTGATCCTGTAGTTAAATTTATCTTAAATTTATTCCATTTCTTTAAATTTCTCAAGATTGTTAAATGAGAATCCTTGCTATCTCAGATCTTCATTTAGATTATATTAGACTTAGAAATGGCTTAAATCTACAGGAAGAGAGAGAAATTTTAAGAAAAATTAGGGATTATCTATTAACTGATAATCCAAATATTTTGATTATTGGAGGAGATATATCTTCTAAGATATGGGAAGTGGAGCTATTTTTTGAAGAATTTTCTTATACTAACATTAATATTGTTTTTGTTCCTGGAAATCATGATGTATGGAAAGAAGGGAAAATAACCAGTACCGATAAATATTACTACATACTGCCTAATATTTGTGAGGATTTTGGGATTCATTTTCTTCCCAGAAATCCTTTTATTACTGGTAAATGGGCATTTTTGGGTACCTTAGGTTGGTATGATTACACTTTGGGTAATAGTGACTATCCAAAGGAAGATTATGATAAAGGAGTATTTAGGGGTTTAAAATGGAGGGAAACGTTTTGGAAATTAATAAATTTTACTAATATCAATGGAAATTGTCTGAGTAATATAGAGATTTGTAAGCTATTTATTGAGGAGTTAGAAAAAGATTTTTATAAGGTTGAAAATTTTAATAAGATAGTTATAACTCATATGCTTCCTTTTAAGGAATTAGTAATGATAAAAAATTTCTTTTCTGCTTATTTAGGAAGTGAAAAATTGGGGGAAGTTATTTTAAAAAATAAGGCTGATTTTGTAATATGTGGACATGAGCATAACCCGCAATCTTTAACCATATATAATATTAAGATTGAAAAGCCAACTTTTGGATACTTAGACTCTTTAAGAAATTTAAAAGATCGACTTGATAAAGCTAAAAAGCTAATTGAGATTTGACTATACAATAACGGGTTTTGTGTGGTAATGATTTATAGCCTTATATATAGCTCCATAGATTACTGTTTTTGGATATAGAGCAGAAGGTATAATTTTTACTGGAATTGGTAAGTAATATTCTATTACAGGTTGCATTTTGGAAAGTAATATGTTTAAAAATTTTCCTACAATTCCGCCTACAATTATAACTTCTGGATCTAATATACTTACAATGTTTACCACCGCTTTTGCTAAGTATTCGCTTACCTTGTTAATAAGCTCAGTAATTTCATATACCTTATTATAATCTTCAAATATTTTTTCTATTAGGTTATATTTAGGATCTATAGATTTTGCCTTTTCTATTATTCTTATTCCTGAAACTACCCATTCTAAGGCTCCCAAAGGTGTATATTCTAATCCTGGATATTCATCATGTCGGTTGCCTAAAACCATATATGCAATTTCTCCTGCAAATTTATTTGCTCCTTCATATAATTTTTCATCTATCATGATACCTGCACCAATTCCTGTACTTAAATTCATATATACAATATTTTTGTGGCCTTTTCCTGCTCCCTTCCAAAATTCTCCCATTACAGCCATATTTACATCGTTTTCCAGTATTATAAAGGTATTAGGAAATCCTGTTTCTATGAGAGATTTTAGAGGTGTATGATTCCATTCTGGAAGGTTTGGGGCAAAAATGAGTTTTCCTTCCTCAATTATACCTGCTATTCCTATGGAAATGACTTTTATGTGTTCAGAGTTTATTTTATTTTCGTAAACAAAGGTCTTCATTATCTCTACAAGTTTTTCGGGTTGCATCATATTTTTTTCTCTAAGTTCATTTAAGGATAATACTTTTTCATAAAGAATTTCTCCACAAAGATCTGATATTGCAAATCTCATTATAGATCCTTCAATGTCTCCTGCTAAGAAATATCCATATTTAGCATTATATTTTAATAAAATACCTTTTCTACCTTTACTACTTTTTCCTTTACCTACTTCATATACTAATCCTTCTTTTATGAGCTCTCTTATGTGAGTAGAAACAGTAGGTCGACTGAGACCAAGTCTACGAGCTATTTCTGCACGAGAAATCGGACCCTCTTCTCTTAAGAGTTTTAAAATTTGTCCTTTATTAACCTCATCTATTAATTGTGGTCTTCCAATTTTCATTTTTTGTCTCTTCAAAAATCAAAAATTTTTTATAAAATATAATGGATTGTGAAATTTGTCAAGAAAAAAATAAATATTTTAAAAAATGATGAGAATATTTAATATTCATTTGTTAAGGGTTGTTTATGCGTGAAAAAATCAAGGTTGCAGTAGGCATGAGTGGAGGAGTTGATAGTTCGGTTACTGCTCTCTTATTGAAGAAAGAGGGTTTTGAAGTTATTGGTTTAACTATGAATATAGCGTTGACACCTCAGGAAAGATATGAGGCTTGTTGTTCATGGAGTTCTATTAATGATGCTATGAGGGTTGCACATAGTCTTGGTATACCTCATTTTGTGGTAAATCTTAAAAAAGAGTTTGAAGAGAGGATAATTAAATATTTTATTGATTCTTATATAAATGGGTATACTCCAAATCCATGTGTGTTTTGTAATAGGTTGATAAAGTTTGATCTTTTACTAAGAAAGGCTCAAGAGTTAGGTGCTGAATATTTAGCGACAGGTCATTATGTAAGGAAAGTATGGGATCCATTAAAAAATGTTTTTTTATTAAAAAGGGCAAAAGATCAGAAAAAAGATCAGTCTTATTTTTTAAGTTTTTTAACCCAAGATCAGATATCCAAAGCTCTTTTTCCTTTGGGAAATTTAACGAAAGAGGAAGTACGTAGAATTGCTCGTGATAATGGATTAATAGTAGCAGAAAAAGGAGAGAGTCAAGAAATTTGTTTTTTACCTGACAAGGATTATAGAAAATTTTTAAAGCAATATGTGAATGAGAAATCAGGGAAAATTGTTACGGAAGATGGGAAAATAGTGGGATATCATGATGGTATTTTTTCCTTTACTATAGGTCAAAGGAGAGGTTTAAAGGTAGCATTAGGTAAGCCTGTATATGTAAAAGATATAGATACAAAAAGTGGTAATGTGTTTGTGGCAGAAAAAGAGAAAATTTTTAGAAGAGAGGTTTATGCTGTAAATGTAAATTATCCGTCATATATTCCTGAGGAGAAAGAGCTAAGAGTAAATGCTATGATAAGATATAATATGAAACCGTCGCCAGCTACTCTTCATATCTTATCAGAAAAGGAAGTTTTTGTAGTTTTTGATGAACCTCAATGGGCTGTTACTCCTGGGCAGATATTGGTTTGTTATAAAGATGATTTTGTATTATGTGGAGGAGTAATAGAGAGAGAAAAAAAAAATTAGGAAAAATTAAATTTTCCAGTTAATTTGAAAAATTTTTCTTTTTGTTGTATAATTTCATCCAAAGTTAAATAGAGTTGCCCTATAAAGGCTGTGAACAGGAGGAGTAGCTCCCAAGCGGGATCCAGAGAGGCCGGGTAAGGTGGAAGCCGGCTATCAGCGCGGGGAGTGAATGGGCCTGGGAGCTGCATACTGAAAGGGAAGAAATTAGTCTTCCCGAGTAAGCTATGCCGGAGTTGCCACCGTTATCAGGGCAAAGGGTATCGGAGTCGATGGTGTTCTCCTGTACCCGAAAAAGAGATGGGCAATGATGCTCAAGAAAGGTGGCACCGCGAGAGTAAACCCTCTCGCCCTTTAAAGGGCGAGAGGGTTTTTTATTTATAGGCTTTTGAGCTTCGTAAAAAGGAGGTGAAAGTTTATGGAGAAAATTATGACAGAGACCTATGTTCCTTTGGTTTTTGATTTTCCTGGAGATTATGAGACTCCTACCAGTCTTCTCTCTAAGATAAGAGAAGAAGAATATCTTTTTCTTCTTGAGAGTGCTGAAGGAGGAGAAAGGATTGGTAGGTATTCGTTTATAAGCTGGGGACCTAAGGAAATTTTGAGTTTTGATAAGAATGTAAATTATGACATTATTAATTATCTTGCCCAAAAGTATCCTGTTTTAAATGTAAGGAATAAGAAGGAACTTCCAAGATTTATTGGGGGTATTGTGGGTTATTTTAGTTACGATATTGTGAGACAGTGGGAAAAAATTCCTGAATTAACCTTAGATAATTTAAACTTTCCTATGGCTGAGTTCCAGTTAGTAGATTTTCTTGTTGTTTTTGATCATTTAAAAAGAAAAATAAGTGTGATTTTTGTTGTTCCAGAAGAAGAAATTGAAAACCCAATATTAAAAGAGAGAATTAATGAAAGATTAGCTCAAATAAAGGAACTATTTAAAAAAGAGTCCCAAAGAGTACCAGCTTATAAAAAGGAGTTTTCTATTGAAGCTCTAACTTCTCAAGAAGAATATGAAAATAACGTGGAGAAGGCAATTGAATATATTAAGGCTGGAGAAATTTTTCAAGTTGTTTATTCTCAGAGATTCTATACCGAATATGAAGGAGATCCCTATCTCTTATATAGAGCCTTAAGGTTGATAAATCCTTCTCCTTATATGTTTTATCTGAAATTTAAAAATAGGTATCTTATTGGTTCTTCTCCAGAGGCTTTGGTAAAAGTAGAAGGTGACAGGGCTGAGATAAGACCTATTGCTGGAACTCGTAGAAGGGGAGAAACGGAAGAAGAGGATAGAAACTTGGAAGAGGAGCTATTAAAGGATGAAAAAGAAAGAGCAGAACATACCATGCTTCTTGATTTAGCAAGAAATGATCTTGGGAGAGTAGCTGAAATAGGAACAGTGAGGGCAGAAAATGTAATGAAAATAGAGAAATACTCTCATGTTATGCATCTTGTTAGTACGGTATCATGTAGAATAAAAGAGGGAATTCATCCTCTTGAAGTATTAAGAGCTTCCTTCCCTGCAGGGACAGTTTCTGGAGCACCCAAGGTTAGAGCAATGGAAATTATAGAAGAACTTGAAAAATATAGAAGAGGACCTTACGCAGGAGGTGTTGGTTACTTATCGTTAAACGGAAATTTGGATACATGTATTTCCATAAGAACATTCTTTTTAGATGGGAAAAACCTTTATTTACAAACTGGTGCTGGTATTGTTTATGACTCTATAAAGAAACGAGAATATGAGGAATGTATAAATAAGGCGAAAGCATTATTTGAAGCTATAAAGACGGCGGGGGAGATGGATTATGATTTTGTTAATAGATAATTATGATTCATTTACTTATAATCTTTATCAATATTTAGCAGAGTATACAGATGTTTTAGTATATAGAAATGATCATATATCTTTGGATGATATATATAGATTAAAACCTAAGGCAATAGTTATATCACCAGGTCCATCTATACCTGAAAATGCAGGTATAAGTATTCCTGTGGTTAAAGAATTTAAGGATAAATTACCCATTCTTGGTATATGTTTGGGACATCAGGCTATAGCATCAGCTTTTGGCACAAAAGTTATAAGAGCACCTATTCCTATGCATGGCAAGGTTTCTCTTATTTATCATGATGGAAATCCTATCTTTAATGGCATAGAGAATCCCTTCCAAGCTACCAGGTATCACTCGTTAGTAGTGGATATGGAGACCTTACATCCTGATTTAAAAGTAATTTCTTGGACTTTAGATAAATTAATTATGGGAATTCAATATAAAGATAATCCAGTTTATGGTCTTCAATTTCATCCAGAGTCCATATTTACTCCATCTGGAAAGGATATAATTAAAAATTTCCTTAAAATAGGGGGTGTTTTGTAATGATTAAAGAATATATTAAAAAGATATCTGAGGGTAAAAATTTGAAATTTGAGGAAGCAAAGAATGTGGTTGAAATTTTGGATATGGAAGAGATTACAGAAGCACAATTGGGGGCATTTTTACTGGGATTAAGGGTTAAAGGAGAAGTTCCAGAAGAGCTTGCAGGTTTTGTCTCTGGGCTGTTTGAGAAAGCTAAAAAAATCCCAAACGTATCTCCTGCAATTGATGTGTGTGGTACAGGAGGGGATAAATCTAATACTTTTAATATCTCTACTGCAGTAGCATTTGTTTTAGCAAGTATGGGAATAAAAGTAGCAAAGCATGGTAATAGGGCCATGTCCAGTAAGTCAGGAAGTGTTGATGTTATTGAGGTTTTAGGCTTTAAGTGTAGTGATAATCCTGAGGAGATTGCTAAAAATATTGAGACTAATAATCTTGGTATAATTTTTGCTCCTTATTTCCATCCTGTTGTAGGAAAGGCAGTAAAAGTAAGGAGAGAGTTAGGAGTTGGAACAATTTTTAATATGGCAGGGCCTATGCTTAATCCAGCAAAATTGCAAGGCCAGATAATAGGAGTATATTCTGAAAATTTAATGAAGAAAATGGCAGAGGCAGCTTCTATTTTGGGAAGAGAGAATATTTTATTCTATCATGGAAAGGACGATGGGATAGATGAGATTTCTCTTTGTGGTACTACAATTATGGCTTATGTAAAAGGTAATAAAATAGATTATTTTGACTTTACCCCTGAGGATATTGGTTTAAAAAGGTATAAATTTGAGGATTTCTTAGGTGGTACTGCAGAAGAAAATGCTAAGATTTTGGAAAGTATTTTTAAGGGGGAAGGAACTGATGCCCAAACTGATATTGTTGCTTTAAATGCTTCTTTTGCTCTTTGGGTTTTAGGGAAGGTCAATAGTGTCAAAGAAGGATTTGATAATGTAAAGAACCATATTCTTTCTGGTAAAACCTATGAATATTTAGAGAGACTGAGGAGGGGTAATAAATGAACATATTAGATAAACTTGTGGAGGAGAAAAGAAAAATAATATATAACAGAATATATAAAATACAAACATCTTTTCCATATAAAGAAAAGGACTATTTTTTCAATACTCTCGTAAAAAATAGATTTAATATAATAGCTGAAGTAAAACCATCTTCTCCTGTAAAAGGTAGTCTCATGTCTCTAAGTATTTCTGAAATCTTAAGAATTTATGATATGGCAGATGAAATTTCTGCAATATCTATTCTTACTGCAGAAAGTTTCTCTGCTACTCTTGCTAATCTTCAACTAGCAAGGAATATTACTAAAAAACCCCTTCTTCAAAAAGATTTTATTCTTATTCCAGAGCAGATATATGAAGGTAGATTATTAGGAGCTGATGCTATCTTGCTTATTGCAAGAATATTACCAGTGGAAGATCTGGAGTCTTTATATAGGCTTATTATGAAACTTGATATGGAACCTATCATAGAAATCTATGATGAAAGGGATTTGAAGAAGGTTTTAAAACTAAATCCTCGAATAGTAATGATAAATAATAGAGATCTTAGTAGTTTTAGAGTTGACATTAAAAATACTATAAGACTTTTATCATACATTCCTAAGGATATTTTTGTAATTAGTGCAAGTGGTATCAAAGATAAAGAAGATATTAAAATTTTATACAGGTATGGAGTTAGAGGTGTGCTTGTAGGGGAAAGTATTGTAACTTCAGAAAATCCCAAGGAAAAGATAAAGGAGCTATATGAAGGATGTGGATTAAAATCTGTGGAATAACTGATATTATTACTGCATTACATTGTGAGATAGAAGGAGTTTCAGCTATTGGTTTGGTTTTTGTACCATGGTCACCAAGATTTATATCTTTTGAAAAGCTTGAAAAGCTTGGTCCCCATCTTAATAGATTAAAAATTATGAAGATTGGAGTTTTTATGAATCAGAGCGAAGAAGAAATTAAAAAAATTCTCGATATTGTTTCTTTAGATGGTATTCAGTTTCATGGAGATGAGAATTTAGAGTTTATGAAAAAGTTTAGAGAGTATTTTCTTATAAAGGCAATAAACACAGATCAGTATGAAGACTGGGCTGAAAGAGTTAGTTATTTTTCTCAGTTTTCCTATGTTCTTTTAGATAGGAGTAAAAATTCTGCTTTATCTTTTGAGGAGTTTCTAAGCAGGGCTAAAAGGATTATAAACTCAAAAACGATTATAGCAGGTGGAATTAGAGAAGATAATGTTTATGATGTTCTTAGGTTAAAACCATTTGGTATAGATCTTTCGAGTGGTGTGGAATTTGAAATAGGTAAGAAGGACCTTTTAAAAATATCAAAATTTATGAGAAAGGTGAGGGATTACAGTTATGAGGACGGAAAAGCTTCCTGATGAAAGGGGCTATTTTGGTGAGTTTGGGGGAAGATTTGTTCCTGAAACTTTGATGGAACCTTTATTACAGCTGGAATTAGCATACTATAAGCTAAAACAAGATGAAAATTTTAAAAAGGAATATGAATATTATTTAAGAAATTTTGTGGGTAGACCTACTCCTCTATATTATGCCTCAAAACTTTCTGAGAAGCTAAAAGCAAGGATATATTTAAAAAGAGAAGATCTTTGTCATACAGGAGCTCATAAAATCAATAATGCAGTAGGACAAGCATTACTTGCTAAATACATGAATAAAAAAAGATTAATAGCAGAAACAGGGGCTGGTCAGCATGGTGTTGCTACTGCTACTGTAGCTGCACTATTTGGTTTTAAGTGTACTGTATATATGGGAGAAGAAGATTGTAAAAGACAAGAGATGAATGTGTTGAGAATGAAGTTGTTAGGAGCTGAAGTTGTTCCTGTAAAGGTAGGATCAAGGACATTAAAAGAGGCAATAAATGAGGCTTTAAGAGATTGGGTCGCTCATCCAGAAGATAGTTATTATCTTTTAGGATCTGTGGTTGGTCCTCATCCTTATCCTATGATTGTAAGAGATTTCCAAAGGGTAATAGGAGATGAGGCAAGAAAGCAGATTTTAGAAATTGAAGATAGATTACCTGATTATCTTATTGCATCAGTAGGCGGTGGTAGTAACTCTATAGGGCTTTTCTATCCCTTTTTAGAGGATAATGTAAAGATTATAGGAGTAGAGGGAGGAGGAAAGGGTATAGAATCAGGTCTACATTCAGCAAGTATAAACTTTGGCAAAGTTGGAATACTTCATGGTGCTAAAATGTATCTTATCCAAGATGAAAATGGTAATGTTTCTCCTACTCACTCTGTTTCTGCTGGTCTTGATTATCCAGGGGTTGGTCCCGAACATAGTTACTTAGCTAAAATAGGAAGGGTGAAGTATGATATTGCTACTGATGATATAGCAATAAAAGGATTTTATGCCCTTTCAGAATTAGAAGGTATAGTTCCAGCTTTAGAGAGTGCTCATGCTATAGGATATCTGATAGAGCATAGAGATGATTTTCCTGAAAAAGAACCTCTTATAATTGTTAATTTATCAGGGAGAGGAGATAAAGATCTTGGAATAATTTATGCTCTATGGGAGGGGAAAAATGAGTAACCTTCAATATAAAATAATAAACAGAAAAAAGAAATTAGTTTTTGTCCCTTTTTTTGTAGCTGGCTTTCCTGATTTTAAGTTTTTAGAGAATTTTATTATTAAAAATAAAGATAAGATTGATATATTGGAACTTGGTATTCCCTTCTCTGATCCTGTAGCAGATGGCCCTGTACTTCAAGAAATTAATTATAGAGCTATTCTAAGTGGAGTAAGTTTGGAAAATACATTAAGTTGGTTGAAAGATACAGAGATACCAAAAGTGGTAGATGTAGTTTTTCTTTTATACTTTAATCTTCTGTATGATAGATTAGAAGAAAGACTTCAAAAAATTAAGGATATTGGAATAAAAGGTCTTGTCATACCAGATCTTCCTCTTGAGGAGAGTGAAGATCTTTTACCCATTTTCAATAAATATGGTTTAGATTTAGTGCTTTTTATATCACCTACCACAAGGAAGGAAAGAAGAGAAAAGATTATAAAAATAGCTCCAAGCTTTCTTTATTTTATATCGGTTAAGGGTGTTACAGGTGAACGAGATGAACTTCCTCAAGAGGGAATTAATTTTGCAAGAGAAGTAAGATTGGAAACAGATAAACCTTTGATTTGGGGGTTTGGTATAAGGAATAGAAATCAAATTGAAAATTTATATGGTTTAGTAGATGGTGTGATAGTGGGAAGTGCTTTTGGAAGGAAGTTATTAGAGGGACAAGATCTTCAAAATTATTTTGATGAATTATATGAGGCCACATTATAAGTAGTATAATAGGCAATAAAAAATACTTAGGAGGGATTGTTATGAAAGCAATATGGTTTGAAGAGAGTATCCCTCGATATTTGCTAAGTAAAACCTTAGGAAATATTCACCATTCTTTTTATTATAATGTATTTTCATGTATAAGATATGGAGATTTTCCAGAGCCAAAACTTCCAGGACCTAAGTGGGTAAAGATAAAAACTCTTATGGGGGGAATTTGTGGGAGTGATATTGGTCTTATAAAACTTCATGATAGTCCTGCAACTTCTCCCTTTGCGTCTTTTCCTTTTGTTATAGGGCATGAAAATTTAGGAGTAATTGTAGAGAAAGGTGAAGAAGTGGAGGGTTTTGAGGTAGGAGATAGAGTGATTGCTGATCCAACTCTCTCTTGTAGGGCAAGGGATATAGATCCACCTTGTGAGAAGTGTCAAAATTGGGAGTTTTCTCAATGTTTTAATTTTAATAAGGGAAGTGTATCACCTGCACTAATGATTGGAGCATGTAGGGATACAGGAGGAAGCTGGGGAGAATATTATGTGGCCCATGAGTTTCAATTATTTAAAGTGCCAGATAAAATTACAAATGAGAATGCCATTTTAGTAGATGCATTTTGTTCTGCATTACATCCTGTTATGAGAAATTTTCCCAAGGATACAGATACAGTTTTAGTGGTCGGGGCAGGAAGTATAGGAATAAATGTTGTAAGTTCATTGCGAGCTTTAGGAAGTAAGGCGAGAATCATAGTTCTTGCGAGATATAAATTTCAAGGAGATTTTGCAAAACATTATGGGGCAGATGAGGTTATATATACTAAAGGATTAGAAAAGTCTAAATTATATAAAAAGATTGTAGAGATGACTGGAGGTGAAGTATTAAAACCCGTTTTAGGAAAGCCTGTTGTGGTTGGAGGTGCAGATATAGTATTCGAATGTGTGGGAAGCGATGATTCTATTGATGATGCATTGAGACTTACTAAACAAGGAGGAAAAACAGTATTTGTAGGTTTGGTGGGAATTACCAAAAAAGTGGATTGGACCTTTGTCTGGTTTAAAGAATTAAAGGTTGCAGGGACAAATAGTAGTAGTGGTGAGATATTTAGAGGAGAGAGAAAAAGAGGTTATGAGATAGCTCTTACTTTAATGAAGGAAGGTTTGGATCTATCACCTCTACTTACCCTTACCTTTAAGTTGGATGAGTATAAAAAAGCAATACAGATGAACTTTCTTAGGGGAAAGTATGGATTAGTAAAGACAGCTTTTGTATTTTAAGATATTTGAAGAACACTTTCTACCTCTTCGTATATTCTGTCGGCAAGCTGAATCCCCTCTTCTAATAAAGATTCAGCTTGCCTTTGAATTTCATTAACAAAATTTTTATCCCTTATACTAACAAGATTTATCTTAACATTAAGCCAAGCGGACTGAATAGCAGATTTAAGACATAAGGCGCTTACACCAATATCACTTACCGCATTAGGGTTGGAGTTTCCTAAGGTATTTTCAAGAATTTTTAGGGCTTCTAAACTCTTTTTCATGACTTCAAGGGGTACTAATGATGCTTCTTTTAATGTATTTTCTAATATTTCTTTCCTTTTTTCCTTTTCTTCAGGATTATTTTTAGGAAGTTTTAAGGCTTCTGCTACTTTATTAAAGGCTTCAGCATCTTTTTCTATAAGATCTAATAATTCTTTCTGTAGTTTTTCATTTTTTTCTACAATTTCTTCCATTAATTCCTCTTTATCTTTAAATTTTTCTTTTCCTATGGTTAAATTTGCAACCATAGATGATAATGCAACCCCAATACTTCCAACTAAGGCTGCTGCAGCTCCTCCTCCAGGTGCAGGTTCCTTTGAGGCAAGTAGATCTATAAATTCTTTTATTGCATAGTTTATAAATTTTATGTTTTTAGATGATTCCAAGTTTTTTCCCTGCCTTTTCAAAAATTTCTAAGGCCCTATCAATTTGATCTTCAGTATGAGTTGCCATATAACTTGTTCTTAGAAGAGATTGATTAGGTGGAACACCAGGTGGAAGTACAGGGTTACAATAAACTCCTAAGTCAAAAAGCTCTTTCCACATATATATGGTTTTCCATCGATCCCTTATATATATGGGTATAATAGGGGTACAGCTATTTCCAATATCAAAACCTAAAGATTTTAATCCCTCTCTCATTCTATTGCTAATTTTCCATAGATGCTCTATTCTTTCAGGTTCTTCTTGCATAACCTCTAATGCTGCTAAAGCAGCTGCAGTATTGGCAGGAGACATGCTAGCAGAGAATATAAAGGACCGTGCTGTATGTTGTACATAAAAAATGGTGTCTTCATCTCCTGCTATAAAACCTCCAAGACTGGCAAAAGATTTACTAAAAGTACCCATTATAATATCTACTTTATCTTCTACTCCAAAATAATTAGCAGTACCTCTACCGTGATCACCCAATACTCCTATAGAATGGGCATCATCTACCATCAACCTGGCATTATATTTTTCACAGAGTTTGATAATTTCGGGGAGTGGTGCAATATCTCCTGCCATTGAAAATATACCATCTACTATTATCAATTTTCCTGCATTGTCAGGACAAGAAGCAAGCACTTTTTCTAAATCCTCCATATCATTATGTTTAAACCTTTTCATTTCTCCCTGAGATAGTCTACATCCATCAATAATAGAAGCATGATCTTCCTTATCTGTAATTGCAATATCTCCTTTACCTATTAAAGCAGATATTGTTCCTAAATTGGTTTGATAACCTGTAGAAAATACTAAAGCTGCCTCTTTATGGAGAAATTCTGCAAGTTTCTCTTCTAATTCTTTATGAAGTTTTAAAGTTCCATTCATAAAACGTGATCCAGTACAACTTGTACCATATTCTTTAATGGCTTTTATAGCTGCTTCTTTTACTTTGGGATGGGTAGTTAGACCAAGATAGTTGTTAGAACCAAGCATTATTAATCTTCTACCATTAATAACTACTTCTGTACCTTCTGTCTCTTCTAACGGAAGAAAGAATGGATAAATGCCTTGATCTATAGCTACTCTTGCTTCATTTAAGAAATGATCAGGTCCTATATTTCTAAATTTATCAAATAAGTCCATTTTGTACTCCCATCCTTTCTAATTGTTTTTTAGATAATTTTAACACAAAAATTGTTGACTTTGCATTGTTTTTAAGTTATTATTATATGGAATTTGGACTAAAAAGGTAGGTGATTATATGAGAAACAAGGTATTTATAGTAGGGGCGGGTTTTGTAGGATCTTCTTTTGCTTATAGCTTAATGCAGAGAGGTATAGCTAGGGAAATTGTTTTGTTTGATATAGATAAGAATAGGGCTTTAGGAGAAGCTATGGATCTTTCTCATGGGGTATCTTTTACTAAACCTACAATAATAAAGGCTGGAGAATTAAGAGAAGCAAAAGATTCAGATTTAGTAGTTATTACTGCAGGAGCAAAGCAAAGACCTGGTGAAACAAGATTACAACTTATTGATAGAAATCTACAAATATTTAAAGATTTAATTCCAAAAATATTAGAATCTGGATTTAATGGGATTTTCTTGGTGGTGACAAATCCAGTAGATGTACTTACTTATGTTACTTATAAGCTTTCTGGTTTCCCAAGACAAAGAGTAATAGGTTCTGGAACTGTACTTGATAGTTCAAGATTTGCATATCTTCTTTCTCAACATTGTAATGTAGACCCAAGATCAGTTAATGCCTATATAATAGGTGAACATGGCGATTCTGCTGTTGCAGCTTGGAGTTTAACCCATATTGGTGGAATTCACATATCTGATTTTTGTCCTGTATGTGGTAAAAATTGCTTTACTCAAGAAATTATGGAGAATATTTTGAAAGAAGTAAGAGAATCTGCTTATAAGGTGATTGAACTTAAAGGAGCAACATATTATGCTATAGGCTTAGCTTTAGTAAATATTGTTGAAGCTATTTTGAGGGATGAAAATAGAATTTTGCCTGTATCTTCAGTACATAAAGATATATTAGGTATAAACGATATTCCATTAAGTTTGCCTTCTATAATAAATAGAAATGGGATTGAAAAGGTATTAAATATAAAACTTTCTGAAAAGGAAGTATTGGAATTATTGAATTCTGCAAAAATAATTAAACAAATGATAGATTCCTTAGATTTTGATAAAGAACCAATTTTTAGTTGATCTATTAATTCAACTTTAAACCCTTTTAACCTCTTTAACACCCTATCCCCTGGGTCTCCCCTCCCAGGGGATTTTTCTATGATATACTACTTTTGAGACTTGAATTAAAAATAATTTTTTTAAGGGGGAATTATTATGGAGAAAGAAGAGAAGGTGTATCAGTCTCAATATGAAGTTGTAGAAGATGCAATATTATCTTTAAGAGATATAGGTGATAGAGCAGTAGAGATAAGAGGAGTACCTACAGGAATTGAGGGATTAGATAATTTATTTTTTACCACAAAAATAGAAAAGGGAAAAACAAAAGTTGTATCTTTAGGAGGTATTCCTCAATATAGTGTTTTTAATTTGACTGGTATATCAGATACTGGAAAGAGTTTAATGGGGGAACAATTTGCAATAAAGCAGGCTTCTCTTGGCTATTCAGTTGCCTTTATTACAGTAGAGTCTCCGGCACATTTTGTGGCTACATCTATGAAATCAAGAGCTGTAGCTATGGGAGTAGAGGAAAATGTTATAGACGATAATATAGTTTTTATTGATGCAGCTTCTTATTCTAAATTAAGAGAGGATGTTCCTACACTTCTTGCAACTCTTGCACATGCTATTAAAAAATATAAAATAAAATTTACTGTTATTGATTCAATAACTGGTTTATATGAAGCAAAAGAGATGATGGCAAGAGTAATAGTGAGACAACTTTTCAACTTTATGAAAAAGTGGTACCAAACAGCCATATTTATATCTCAAAAGAGATCAAGCCAAGAAGAGTTCTCAGCTGAAGCAGCTGGAGGCTTTGCTATTTCCCATATAGTAGATGGTACCATGGTACTTTCAAAGGTGCTTATAAGTAGCCAATATATGGAAAGAATATATAAGCGTCCTTTAGGAGAACTGGTTAGACTTTTTAGGATAGATGGTTGTAGAATGTGTGGACATAGTACAGATACTTTTCTTCTTGAAATTGATAGGAATGGTTTAGTAAGAATAGGACCATCTTTAAAAGAACTTTCTAAGGGGGTGAAATTAGATGCCAATTCTTAGTGGTGAAGATATTCCTTTACAAGAGGATGAGCTTGATAATATTGCTATGAAAACTTTTTTGAAAACATTGGAGATTTTGGGGGGACCAAGGAAATTGATTCTTTTTAGAAATCTTACTTGGGTACCAAGTTTAATTGAAGCATGTTATGCAGTAGTACTAAGGGACAGATATATGAAAACGGAGACTGAGATTGCAGAATTTTTAGGGCTGACTAAGCAGACTGTTAGAAATATATTAAAGGCAGATCCAGATATAGTATTGGATATTCTTGAGGATGAGTTTAAGAAAAAGGAGCTTAAGACTCATGTTGCGGGAGGACTTGCCAAATTAGCTTATAGAAAGATAAAGGAGGATTTAGAGATTAAGTAAAGTGGTAAAAGTAGGGGAAGAATACATAGTAAAAATTGATGGGATTAATTCTCAAGGACAAGGAATAGCCCATATTGAGGGATTTGTGGTATTTGTTGATTACGGCCTTCCTAGTGAAATAGTAAAGATCAGAATTCATACAGCTAAAAAAGATTATGCTATAGGTAAAATTGTAGATTTTGTTGAAAAAGATACCCATAGGGTTGATCCTCTATGCGATGTTTTTTATAGATGTGGTGGTTGCCATTTAATGCATGTTAGTTATGAATATCAATTGGATTTAAAAAGAAGGATAGTTGAGGATACATTTAAGAGAATTGGTAAAGTTAATGTATATATTAAACCTGTTATTGGTATGGATTACCCTTATAGATATAGAAATAAGGCAAAGATTCCTGTTGGGCGAAGAAATGGCAAAATAGTAGTTGGTTTTTATAAAACTAATACTCATCATATTGTGGATATTAAAAAGTGCATAGTTCAACATGAGGATACTGACGGACTTATTGAAACAGTTAAAGAGGCAATAAAGAAATTTAGGATAGAAATATACAATGAATTAGAACACAAAGGAGAAATTAGATTTATGGTAGCTCGCAGATCCTTTGCCTTTGATGAATTAATGGTTATTTTAGTTTCAAAGAAGATGCTTAATAATGCTAAGAAAATTGCAAGATATTTTAAATTCAAACATCCAAATTTAAGATCATTTTATATTAATATTAATCCAAAGCGTACAAATGAGATATTTGGAGAGGAATCAAGACTCATATGGGGAGAAGAGGTCATAAAGGACAAAATAGGGGGTTTTATTTTTGAAATTTCTCCCGTTTCTTTCTTTCAGGTAAATTCGATACAAACAGAAAAACTATATAGTAAAGCTGTAGAATATTTATCAGAAGATAGCAATTTAGTTTTTGATGCTTATTGTGGAATTGGTACTATATCTTTATTTTTATCTAAAAAGGCCAAAAAAGTGTATGGAATTGAGATAGAAAGATCAGCCATAGAAGATGCGTGGAAAAACACCAGAATAAACAAGGTTAAAAATGTAGAATTTATTTGGGGTAGATCAGAAGAGGTTATTCCCAGGTTAATCTCTGAAGGTAAAATTCCTGATGCAGTGGTTTTAGATCCACCAAGAAAAGGATGTGATAAGATTCTTTTGGATGCGATTATAAATAGTAATGTTAAGCAAATCATTTACATATCCTGTTATCCCTCAACCTTGGCTCGCGATATAAATGTTCTTGTAAATTCTGGATATAGGGTTAAAGAAGTTCAACCTGTAGATATGTTTCCTCATACATTTCATGTAGAAAACATTGTGTTATTAGAAAAAGATTAATTCTTCAAAAAATTTATTCTCCTAATATTAAAAGAGTGATAAAATAAAAAGTAAAAGAACCTAAATAATGGGAGGATAATTTCAATGGATATAGAAAAATACATAGATTTTAAAGAAAAAGTGGTGAAAAACGTTTCAAGGGTTATTGTTGGCAAAGAGAAAATAATAGAGCTAATAGCGGTTGCATTTATTTGTGGGGGACATGTGTTGATAGAAGATGTTCCCGGCCTTGGTAAAACTCTAATGGTTAAAGCTTTTGCGAAGACAATAGGAGGAAGCTTTAAAAGAATACAATTTACTCCTGATCTTTTACCGTCAGATCTTACAGGTATAAATTTTTATAATCAAAAAAAGGGAGAATTTGAATTTAGACCGGGTCCATTATTTGCCAATATAATCTTAGCTGATGAGATTAATAGGGCAACTCCAAGGACTCAATCAAGCTTATTAGAAGCTATGGAGGAAAAACAAGTAACGGTTGATGGTGTCACAAGAAGACTTCCTGATCCTTTTATGGTTCTTGCAACCCAAAATCCAGTTGAAACTTATGGTACTTTCCCTCTACCAGAAGCTGAATTAGATAGATTTTTTATGAGAATAAAGATAGGATATCCCAATAGAGAAGAAGAAATAGAGATAATAAATAGAAACAAGAAAAGGGATATGCTTGAGGATATAGAAACTGTGGTAGATACTGATGAGATAAATTATTTAAGAGAGAATTTTATTAATGTTAGGGTTTCAAAAGAAGTTATGGATTATCTCTTAGATATTATAGATTCAACAAGAAAATCAGAATCTATACTTCTTGGAGTAAGTCCAAGAGGAAGCGTAGCTTTGTTTAAAGCAAGTCAGGTTTTTGCATTATTTAATGGAAGGGATTATATTATTCCTGAGGATATAAAATATTTGGCTCCTTTCATTCTCAATCACCGTATAATCACTATTGGGGCTTCGAAGAGTAAAGACATATATGAGGTAATAAATAACTTATTAGAAACTATAAAAGTACCTGTAGAGGAGATTTAACCTTGATTTATATTTTATTTTTTGTCATTCTTATAGGGTTAATAATAAATGAGCTTTCTAAATATTATGTTTTAGAAGGTCTCAGCTTTCATAGATATTTTTCAAAAAAATTAATAGAACCAGGAGAAGAGTTTTTCATTGAAATTGTAATAGAAAACAAAAAAATTATACCGGTTACTTTCTTGCAAGTAGTGGAGGAACTTCCAGGAACATTAGATTATAAGTTTAAAGTTGATAAGATAAGAACGAAGAATTTTCTATATCATACTATGACTTTTTTTATACTACCTTTTCAAAGGATAAGAAGAAAGTATTTGGCTACATGTTATAAAAGAGGAAGATATATTTTTGGTAATGTGGAGATTTTAGGGGGAGATTTTTTTGGGCTTAAGGTTAAGACTAAATCTTTAAATTATATGCAAGATATTGTTGTGTTACCTAAGAAGATGGATATGGAAGAGGGTTTAATACCTTATGGAGATTATCATGGAGATATATCGGTTAAGAGATGGATTATTGAAGATCCAACCATGATAATAGGAGTAAAGGAATATACTGGTAGAGAACCTTCTAAAACAATTCATTGGCCTTTGTCCTTAAAACATGGAGAATTATTGGTTAAAAATTTTGATTTTACCTTTGAAAACAATGTTATGATTCTTCTTAATGTAGAATGCTCAAAGCCCTATTGGTTTAATATGGATGAAGAAGGTATTGAGAAATGTATATCTATAGCGAGAGGAGTAGCTGAAGCTTTTAACGAGAAGAAGATTCCTTTTGGCTTTTCTACTAATTCCTTGATTTATGGACTTTCAAGGGATGAAAACACTATATATCCTGGGATAGGAGAGGCTCATCTATATTTGCTGTTAGAGTATTTAGGAAGGGTTTCTTATAATGTTAATTTACCTTTTGAAGAGACCATAAAGAGATTTTTTAGAACAGGAAATTTACTTATTTCTACATTTGTTATAATTACTCCTTATGTGTTGAAAGAGTATATTCCTATTATAAATTCTTTAGATACAGAATTCACAAAAGTGATTGTCATATCCATAAATAGTGATAATTTTCCTTATCTTTCAGAAAGAATATTGAAATATGAGGTTAAAAAGGATAAAAATGTGGCTTATATTTCTTGATTTATTAGCAAGAATTTCTTTTCTTTTTTCTTTGATAGGTACAGCTATTATTCTGCTTTACAACCTTAAGATATATTATATTTCATATCTTTCCTTAGTTTTTGTTTTACTTTGTGGAGTTATTATTAAGAGGAGATTTAAAAAACTTATCTTTCTCCCTTTCCTACTGCTTTTGTTTGTCCCAATTTTCATATATGAGAAATTGTTTTTGTTAATTTTAGGAGGATTAACTTTATTTCTTCTTTATACCCAAAGGGATGTTACGTATGGCTCAGTTTTAGAGCATTTTAATAAAACCTATCCCTTAGCTTTATTATTATTTCTTACAACTTTCGCTATGAGATATATAAGTACTATTAAGTTTATTATTTTAGAAAGTGTAGTATCATCATCCTTGTTGATGTATTTTATATCAAGCATAATTCTGCTAAGAACTTTAAGATATTTAGAGCATAAACCGGAAGATAAAAATCTTATGTCCTTAAATATTAGATATGCCTTGGCTATTCTTGTTTTCTCTATGCTTTTGAGTATACCTTTTGTGAGAGATAAATTGTTTTGGGTAGCAAGTTATGTTTTCTCTTTTATTTATTTCATTTTTATAACTTTAATTTCAGTTATCTTTATTATTATCGGATATGTGATAGGTAAAATAATTTACTTTATTATCTCCTTTATGGCTAACAGAGGATTAATTGGAAGATCTTCAAGAGAAATTATGAATATGAATCCCGAGATAAATAAATTCCTCAAATTCCTTTGGGAGAGGAGACATATAACTTCCGATTTATTAGATAAGATTATAATTGTGTCATTTTATATCTTTGTAACGGTAACACTAATTTTAATTATATATTGGGTAATGAAGAGATTTTATAGAACGTATAAAAAAGAAGAAAACTATATAGAAGAAAAAGAATTTATATTCCCCTCTTTGAATCCAATAAAGATGCTTCAAAATCTTTTTGGTAGGGATAATCTTAATCCTATTAGAGAATACTACAGGAAATACCTTTTAGATAGTAGAGAAATGGGGGCTGATATTAGATATTCTGATACTACTTACGATGTCTATAAGAAGACCTCTGATCTTTTTAATGATAATTCATTGAAAAGAATGAGAAATATTTATATTGAAGTAAGATATGGGTTTGGCAGAATAACATCTGAGCTTATTAAGGAGTTTAAGAAACTTTATAAGAGTTTAAATAAATAGATTCAGGAGGTTGATTATGAAAAGAAGTGAATATGATAAGGCAAGAGAGAAAGCCATTTCTTTTTTGGAAAAAGCCCATATAGTAATTACGGAGGAAGAAAAGAGAAAGATTGAAGTGGCTGATTTTGGTTTAGGAATGTTGTCTGTTTTTGGACTTCAAATACTTACATATGTGAGTACTGAGAGGGTTTGTGCAAAAGAACTTATTTTGTTTCCTCGCCAAACATGTCCCGAACATAGACATCCCCCATTTAATGGAGATTTAGGTAAAGAAGAGACTTTTAGATGTAGATGGGGAAAGGTTTATCTTTATGTTCCTGGAGAACCAACAAGAAATCCAAAGGCTATTATTCCAGAAGATAAGAGAAGATATTTTACAGTTTGGCATGAGATTGAGTTAAATCCTGGTGAACAATATACTTTATATCCTAATACCCCTCATTGGTTTCAGGCAGGAGATGAAGGAGCTATTGTTTCAGAATTTTCTACAAGAAATTCTGATGAATATGATATATTTACAGATCCTAATATAAAGAGAATTCCTGTAATAGAGGAAGATTAAAGGTGTATGGAAGTACATGGGTTGTAACCAGAGAAAAGGCAGAAAAAATAAAGGAAGAGCTCATAAAAAGAGGGGGAATAGAGGAAAATCCTAAAAGTATTTATGAGATTTGGAGGATAAGATTAGGAAATAGTATATTTATATACTATTCATCTAATAAGCTTTACAGCACTCCTTCTAATGAGATATGGAGAATTTGGGAATTAATAGATTCCATAATAAAGAGTGAAAGTGATAATTTAAAGAATTATTTGTTGGGATTTGATGAGACGGGAAAAGGGGAGCCTTTTGGGCCACTTGTACTTGCAGGAGTAATGGTACCTAAGGAAATTCTGAAAAATATTTCTTTAGAATTTAGTACTTCTGATACCAAGAAAAAACATAATTATGAATATTGGGAAAAATTGCTTTTTTCTCTGAATTCAATAGAAGATCTAAAATATAAGATTGATCTTATAATGCCAAGGGAAATAGATAGATTTAATATAAATATGTTGATGGATCTGGGATATGAGAAACTATTGAAAAATCTTATTTATAATGTACCTTTTGAAGACTTAAGGATTGTAATTGATGATTATGGTATAGGTAATATTCTTAATAAATATTTACAGCATGTTAAAGAAAAGGGGGCTGAAGTTATTACTATTTCTGATTCAGAAAATAAGTTTATAGAAGTGAGAGTAGCTTCCTTAATTGCCAAAGCATATAGAGAAAAATTTTTGAAGAAGATCTCAGAAGTATATAAACTTGAAGAAGAAGTTATAAAAGGAAATTTGTCTGATATTTATGTAAGAGATAGGTTTTTGCAGTATAAAAAACAAGATTTCTGGTTTTTGAGAAGGTCATTTGGTGAAAAGAAAATTAAAGAGAAACCATCTTTTATAAATATGATAGACGAAGAGGGTAGAGTTATATGTTTTTTCTGTGGAAAGGCTTCATATCAAGTAATTTTAGATAACTATAAGTTTAAATGCATATACTGTGGAAAAGAAATGAAAGATTTGCAGTTTGCCTTAAAGTATAAATATGGAGTTATAAAGGTAGAAGATAAAAGGATTATAAATATGATTTTAGATATTTTTAAGCATAAAGATATATTGGATGGCTTTGATTTTATATTGCCTGAAGGTAGCCTCCAAGATCTTCTTCCCTTTAGAGATATGGGAAAGATTTTAATAGATACTAAAAGTTCGTACCTGACTTATATAGAGCTAAATCTTCAAGGAGATAGTATAGTTTTTTCCCTTATTAGGAATGTCTAAGATTTTTAACTTATAAGGTGTATTGTTTTTATTTAATTCAAATATGAGGAGACCAGATTTCATCTCGTTAGGTTTTATATACCTCATGAAAAATACTTCTTGCCCCCTTAAACCATAATAAATAGCTCCTAATGTACTAATAGGAATTTTAATTCCATCATCATTTATAAGACGAAAATTATCGTGTTTTATTAATAATTCTTTATTTGTTTTGTTTAGCACATATATTTCAAAGATATAAAAGACATGGTTTTTCTCTGGCTTTATATTAGAAGAATCAAAAGGTAAAGCTTCTAATTTGTCAATTTTGGATATATAAAAGATTAATCCATCTATATTTTCTCCTTTTACTTCTTTTCCTTGTATGGTTAAGGATATATCTTCAGCTATTATTATTGAGAAAAGAGGGATAATAAATAAGACTAAAATTATTATAGCTTTTTTCATATACACCCCCAAGAAATTTGTTTTCTGTTTATTATATCATTACTTGGGAGAGTAAGGTAGGTAAACCTACCTTACTCCTTGACAGCCCCACGAGTTAAACCAGATACAATCAAGTTTTGAAGAGCTAAAAACATAATGACAATAGGTAATGCTCCAACTATCGATGCTGCAGCAAAATCCCCCCATCTTACATCATACATTCCTGATATAAAATTTCTTAAGCCAACAGCAAAAGTATATTTGGATGGATCCTTTAATACAATACTTGCTAAAAGGAAATCAGAATATGTTCCAATAAAGGAGGTTATAGCTACAACTGACAAAATAGGTGTAGAAAGAGGTAAAATTATCTTGTAATAGGCTTGAAATCTTGTGGCACCATCTATTAATGCAGATTCTTCAAGAGAATCTGGAATACTATCAAAAAATCCTTTCATAAGCCATATATTATATGGTATTCCTCCACCTAAATATATCATTATCAATCCAGAGAGAGTATTAAGACCTAAAAATGGTAGATATTTCCCTAAATGATAAAGTAGCAAGTAGACAGCAACCATTCCCATAATAGCAGGAAACATTTGAAGTATTAATAAGGTGAGAAGAGAATATTTTTTACCCCAAAACTCAAATTTTGAAAAAGCATAGGCAGCAAGGGAAACAAAAAATACTGTAAGTATAGCTGTAGTTATAGATACTATAAGGGAATTTTTTATCCAATTAAAAAAGCCAATATCTTTTAGGTTGGAATAATGTTCTATAGTAATATTATCGGGGATAAGTTTTTGCCCTACCAAGCTACCTCCAGCCCTAATGGATGCAGAGATAGTCCAAGCTACTGGAAAGAAAGTGAATACTAAAAATATCCAAATGATTATATGCTTGGGAATTTGGAGTATGATTTTGTTTTTTCTCATTCGTATCTCACCTCACGTTTAAACATACCAGAAATCCAAAAGTTAAATATACTTATTAAAGCTATTATGATAAATACGATAATTGATATAGTGGCTGCTAAACCATAGTCTTGACCTCTACCACCTTCAAAGGCAAGTTTATATGTATAAGAAATTAGGATGTCAGTGGTACCAGCTACTGTGGAGATATCAGACATAGGAGGTTTACCTGATGTAAGTAAATATATTACGTTAAAATTGTTAAAATTAAAAGCAAAAGTTCCAACTAAAAGAGGACCAATAGCTGTTAGGAGAAGAGGTAATGTTATACTTCTTAATTGTTGAAAATAGCTTGCTCCATCAACTTTTGCTGCTTCATAGAGCTCCTCTGGGATACTTTGTAAAGCACCTAAGCAAACTGTCATAGCATATGGATATCCAAGCCATAAATTTACCACAAACAATGCTACTCTTGCCCATGTAGTTTCTAAGAACCATGGTATCTTAACTCCGAAAAGGGAAAACAAGATTCTATTCACTACTCCTACTTCTGTATTAAGTAATCCTACCCATATAAGTAGAGATATAAATGCAGGGATAGCCCAAGGGACTATAAGTAGTGTTCTATAAATACCTTTAAATTTTAAATTTTTATCATTCATAAGTAATGCTAAAAATAATCCTACTGTAAAGTTTAAGAGAGTTGTTCCTGCTGCCCAAAAAATGGTCCATAGAAACACTCTAAGGAAGGGCTTAGATACTCTATCATCCTTTATTAATCTTACAAAATTTTCTGTACCTACAAACTCAACAAATCCAGGAATTATCTTTTCACCATTTGGTCTTGTAAAGAATCCATCCTTTGGAAATAATTTTTCATTAGTGAGTTTATCTATTATTACATCTTCCTCTGGAATATAAACATATCTTTGTTTATATAACGAGAAATGATTAAGGTCTGAAAGTTGAAGAAAGGAGTCATCTTCCAGTTCAAATTTAAGATTTTGTAGTAAGGGAATTTTAGAGAATTTTTTCTCTTGGGAGATTAATTTATATTCTTCATATTCAGAAGGAAAGTTATCTTTTGAAATCAATATCAATTTTTTGTTTTCAATTTTATATATATTACCCATGGAATCTTTCAATAAGATTTTAATCTTGTTATCACTTTCATAAACAGCGTATTCATATTTTTGAGTATTTTCAGGTAAATAAGTTTCCTTTTCTAATTGTTCAATCACTTGAGATTTAGTGAGTATGTGTCCAGTACCATAATTTGTAAAAGCTATTTGGATGGTATAAATAATTGGATAAATCATAAATATGAACATTAAAAGAAAGGCAGGTACTATATATCTCCATGGATAGGTTTTAGGATGTAAAACAAATAAAGAAAAGAAGAAAGTAACCATGAAAAAGATTAAACCCCATATAAGTCCTGCTACATTTCCTATAATATAACTAAAAAATATCCCTATTACAGCTATTACTATAGAGTATAAAATATGAAAGATTGTCTTATAAAGATTCATTTCGAGTTACCTCCTGTAAAGAAGGAGGGAGAAAATATTTCTCCCTCCTTTGGTGTATTATTACTTTCTTGCTTTTTGTATGGCATCTTTTATCTGTGCAACTGCCTCTTTTAAGGCAACATCAGGAGCTTTTTTGCCTGAGGTTATCAAAGTGAGGGCGTCACCCATGTAGCTCCATACAGGCCCCATTTCTGGTATATTAGGCATAGGAATTCCATCAGCAGCACTTGCTCCAAAGGCTTTTATGTCTGGATTTGATGATACTACTCTATAAGCGTCTTTCCTTGCCAATATTCTGGGATCTGTCTCAAAGAGTTTTAATTCTAATTCTTTAGAGGCTAATACTTCAATTGCAAAGGTTTTTAATATAGCTAGATTGGGTGATCTGGAATTTAACATAAAGCCTTGAACTCCTACAAAAGGCCTCATTGGTTTTCCATCAATCTTAGGTAATTTGGCTACCCCATAGTTTATTTTTGCTTTTTTGATATTATCTATTTCCCATGGACCATTTATCATCATTCCTAATTTACCTTCTGAGAATAAACTGGTAGTTGTTTGGTAATCTACTCCTTGTTTTAAGATGCCCTCTTTAAAGAGATTGACTAATTTTTCGATTCCTTTAATTGCTCCTTCATTTGCAAGTCCTATGTCCAATGGATCTAATCCATTTGGAGTTTCTTTAAAGACATATCCTCCAAGAGCTGAGAAGAAAGGAAAACTAAAATAGAAGTTATTATAGTCATATAGGAATCCATAAATTCCACCTTTTGTTAAACTTTTAGACACCCTAACTAAGGATTCATAGGTAGTTGGAGGATTTGGAACTAAATCTTTATTATAAATTAAGGCTACTGCTTCCATGGAGTAGGGGATTCCATATAATTTTCCCCTATAGGACATGGCTTTTAAAGTGACAGGTGTAAATTCATCGAGTACTTTTTGTGGTAAGAAATCTATTGGAAGAAGAAGGCCATTTACTACTAATTCTCCAACCCAATCATGAGCCCCAACAATGATGTCTGGACCCTCTCCTGTAGGTGCAGCAGTTATGAATTTGGGTTTAATATCTCCAAAACTTACCTCATTTACTTCTACCTGAATACCATATTTTTGTACAAAAGGTTTAACAGCTTCTCTTAATCCTTTAACTTGTGCTTCTGACGTCCAGATAGTTATTTTGCCAGGAACTGCTCCTTTAGATAAGGTGAAAACTAATAAAAGAATCAAGCTTAAAATTAGAAGCTTCTTCATTTTTTAATACCCCCTTAAAATATGTTTTTTAAAATCCATAAATTATAGAAGGTTTGTCTTTTAAAGTCTTTCACCTCCCTACTTAACTCGTGTTAGTGAAATTATAGCATGTGTTAAGAATTTTTTAAAGATCTTTTTCTTTTTTTTATTTGTGATGTATAATCTTTTAGTTATAAACTTATGTAGATGGAGAGGTAGAAATTATGAAGAGAATAAATATTTTTGATCTTTTTGTGGTTTTGGTCATATTTTTAGCCATATTAGGCTTTTTTTTAGTGAAAGAAGGTAGGACTCCTCTTGCAAGAGTGAAGGGGGAGGAAAAGGATATAGAAATTGACATGATTGTTAGAAATTTACCTCTTAATGATAAATCTGTAATTAAACCAGGTGAGAAAGCCTTTATAAGAATAAAGAATCAACCATTTGCATGGGTAACAGTTAAAGATGTAAAAATATATGAGAAAAAAATGTTGGTACCTAATTTTAATGACACATATACTTTTATAGATGATGTGAATAATCCATTTAATGTGGATATGCTTATTACTTTTACTACTAAAGGTTATGTAACAGAAGATAGTGTTATTCTTGGGGTTAAAGTAAAGGTTGGTATGAGTATAAATGTGGAGAGTTTTAAGGCTGATATTTCGGGAGTTGTATCGGCAATAAGGTATTAATATGGAGAGGCTTTTAGATATTTGGAGAAAAAGTTTTCTTTTTTATATATTAAACAAAGCAGAATTATTTATAAAGGATATAACTGATAAAGTTATCTCTGAATCTTTTTCTTTCCCCCTTATCTCTTTTGTTCTTGAATATTATCTATATCTTTTTCTCTTTCTTATTCCTTTTTTATCATCTGGAAAAATTGCTATAGGAATATTTATTGCTTTCTTCTTATGGTTTCTTGATACTTTTCTTTCAAAGGATAAAAAATTTTTTGAAAGTTTAAATTCCTTTGTTATTATATATGTGATTTTTCTTCTTATAAATCTTGTTGCAACTTTCTTTTCTCCTTATCTTATACCAGCCATTAATGGGTATTTAAAGTTTTTAGTTTATTTTGCCATATTCTTAGTCTTTAAAGATGTTTTTAAAGATGATGAGAAAATAAAGAGAGCTTTCTTTTCTATTCTTCTTTCTACGTTCTTCCTTTCTTTATATTGTCTTTATCAGTGGATAATTAAAGTCCCACCATTAGCTGGATGGGAAGATGTGGAGTTTGTGGGAGAGAAAGTGACAAGAGTTTATGGTACTCTCCTAAACCCTAATCTCTTAGGTGGTTATTTAATAGGAGTTATGCCTTTTATATTATCTACAATTTATATATTTAGCTTAAAGAGTATTTCTGTAATTACTGCTATTTTAACTTTTCTTTCTATTATTTGGACATATTCAAGAGGAGCATACTTGGGTTTTTTGGTATCTATGGCTTTATATTTTATAATGATATTAAAGATAATTTATATGGTAGCAAATAGAAATATAAGGAAAATTTTATTGATGTTTTTGTTTGTTGTAATACTGGCTAGTGTAGGAATTTTCTCCCAGTCCTCTTATTTTCAAAAAAGGATTCTCTCTGCTTTTACCCTTTGGGGACACTCTTCTAATGCGACCAGAATTGTAATTTGGGAACGTTCTTTTAAGATTTTTAAGGATTTCTTTTGGACTGGTATAGGTTTAGGTAATGACGTTTTTAGAAGAGTGTATGCTTTCTATATGGAGCCTAAATTTACTGCCCTTGCTTCTTATAACTTATTTTTAGAAATTGGAATAGAAGGTGGTATATTAGCCCTTATTGTTTTTCTTCTTATGATCTATTATCTTTATAGGAGATTTTTCATAAAATACTCTACATGGGATCTGAAACATAAAATATTGGGTATATCAGCTATTTCATCTATTACTGCTCCTCTTTTTCATGGAATTGTAGATACTATATGGTATAGGCCTTACCCTCAAATAATGTTTTGGTTTTCTGTAGCTATTCTCTTAAATCTTTTTGAATATGATGGAAAAATAAAAAAGGTGCTTTTATTTAATTTAGGAGGTTTAGGAGATCAAATTTTATTCCTTCCAGTGGTTAAAGGGGTTATTCAGAGATGTAATCCTCAAAGGTTGAAGATTATAACTGAGAGAAGAGGAAGAAAAATATTTGATATTCTTGGAATGGATGTAGAGGAATTCAATCCAAAGGAAAAACTTTCTTTTTCTAAAACATTATATCTTATGGCAAAATTAAGAAGAGAATCTTATGATTTGAGTATATCTACAGGAAAATCTCCTTTTATCCCTATCTTTATGTATTTTGTAGGAGCTCCTATTAGGGTAGGTTATATGGAAAATCCTTTGAGCTTTTTATATACCCATAAGGCTTCTTCTACAAGAAATGAGTATATGGGGAAGGTTCATTTTAGGCTTTTAAAAGTATTAGATGAGAATTTAGAATTCTCGTTGCCTGAGATAGATATACCAGAGAGTATAAAAGATAGAGTAAAAAATAAACTCATAAAGTACTCTTTAGAACCTTTCTCTTATATATTAATACATCCTGGAATTAGTAAGATGAGTATTAGAAGAGGTATAGATAGAAGGTGGGCTCCTGAAAAATGGAAAGAATTGATTGAAAAATTAAATCAAAAAGAACTTCCGTATGTAATTGTTTATGGTCCAGATGAAGAAGAAACGATAGAAGAGTTAAAAAAATTAATAAAAGATGGATTGTTTATATTACCTGATGGTTTGGATGAATTTATAGGGTGGATATATTTTAGTAAGGCTATGATATGTTTGGATTCGGCTCCTCTACACTTAGGTGTAGCATTGAAGAAACCTTTAGTCGCCCTATTTGGACCTACTAATCCTAAAGAGATTGTTCCAGATGATCCTAAATTTCAAATAGCTAAAATAGACCTTCCTTGTGAGCCATGTCTATGGGATAAGAGAAATAAAGTTTGTGATGACTTATCTTGTATGGATATTACAGTTGATTTAGTATGGGAAAAATTAATGATTCTTATAGAGAGCTAGAATTTTTTGGATTATTTGGGTAGTAGAGAAATCTTCTAATATAGGTAGAATTATTATTTTTCCTCCATATTCTTTAACAATTTTTGCTTCAGGTAATTCTTCTTCTTTATAGTCTCCTCCTTTTACATGTATATGAGGCTTTATAATTTCTATTAAATTTTCTGGTGTATTTTCATTGAAAAGAGTAACATAATCAACACATTCTAATGCTGAGATGATTTTTAATCTACTTTTTTCATCAAATATTAATTTCTTTTCTCCTTTTATTCTTTTAACAGACTCATCACTATTTATACCCACTACGAGAATGTCACCATAATTTTTGGCCTCTTCTAAAAGTTTTATGTGACCAGGATGTAAAATTTCAAAACAACCATTAGTAAAGACTATTATTTTCCCTTGATTTTTGTGAATGTCGATGACATCTTTTAGTTCTTCAATTTTTTTAATTTTTCTATCAGAAGATAACATGGTTATTCTTAATTTCAATTTTTTCAGGTATTATTGCGATTAGTTCATCAGTTGATAAGGTGCTTGTACCAAATTTTCTCACTACACAGCCTGCGGCAAAATTAGCAATTATACATGCAGAAAGGATATCTGTACCTGCGGATAAACTTAATGATAGAGCGGATATAACAGTGTCTCCAGCCCCTGTTACATCTCTTACTTCAGATTTTAAGGCAGGAATTTCAAAAAATTTATCATTCTCTAAAAGAAAGATTCCTCTTTCTCCTCTTGTTATAACTATTCCTTTTCCTTTAATTATCTCCATGAGTTTTTGGGCACCTTTAATTAAATCCCATTCTTCCTCCATATTTGTAGCGATTTTTGCTTCTTTCTCATTTGGAGTGATAAGGGTGGCATTTTCATATTTGGAAAAATCTTTTCCTTTAGGGTCTACAATTACCTCTTTATTATTAGATTTGGCTATATTTATTATTTTTTGGGTTGTCTCTGGGGTTAAGACCCCCTTTGCATAATCGGATAGGATTATAAGATCTATTTCATTTATATGTTTTTTAAACTTTGATATGAGTTTTTCCTGTATATAATTATTTATTGGGTATTTTTTCTCTCGGTCCATTCTTACTATTTGTTGATTTAAAGCTATAAGTCTTGTTTTTAATGTAGTAGGTCTTCCTTTATCTGTAATTAATATATGTTTTATATTTTTATTAGAAAGAAGATTTATAATTTTTTCTCCTCCGTGATCTTCTCCAATAACCCCAAAAAGAATAGGTTCCCCACTTAAAGCTTTAATATTGTTTGCCACATTTGCTGCTCCTCCTAATACATGTCTTTCTTCTTCAACTTCTAATATGGGAACGGGAGCTTCTGGTGAAATTCTCTCAATTTTTCCTATTATGTATTCATCTAACATTACATCCCCAATGACTGCTATTTTTTTCCCTTTCCATGATTTAATAATTTCTATGAGTCTTGATTTAAGATCCATTTTGCAGCCTCCATCAAGTTTTTAGCAGAGTAATCAGCAGTTACATCCTCTTTTCCTATAATTATGGCTTTACAGCCTGCATTTTTACCAGCTTCAATATCACTTGTTTTATCCCCAATCATATAAGAATTTTTGAGATCTATATTCCAATCTTTTGCTGCTTCTAACAGCATACCTGGATTTGGTTTTCTACATTCTCCTTCCAGATAGGGACAATAATAAAAATCATCTATATATACTCCTTCCTTAGAAAGGATGTAATATAGATATCTATGAAACCTTTCTACATCTTCTTTCGTATAGTAGCCTCTTTCAACTCCTGATTGATTGGTAACAATTATCAGAAGGAACTTTTTTTGTAAAAGTTTTAAAGCTTCTATAACTCCAGGAATAAGTTCCAAATCTTCTATCTTATGGACATAACCCTTGTCTATATTAATTGTTCCATCTCTATCTAAGAAACAAGCAACCTTTTTTGATGGAAATAATGCTTCTTCTATCAGGTCACATAGAATATGACCAATAGTTATATGGGCTTCTTGAATATGAGGAGTCATATGAAAAGGTACAATTATGGAAAAGTGGGCAAAATTTATAACTTTTCCTCCGTTCTTTCCTGTTAAAGCAACTGTATATCCTCCAAGTTCTCTTGCCTTTTCTAATCCTTTTATAATATTAGGTGAGTCTCCAGATGTTGTTATTCCTATAACAATATCTCCTTTATTCATTATAGCTTCTATTTGTCTTGCATATACCTCTTCAAAGCCATAATCATTAGATATAGATGTAAGATTAGAAGTATTTGTGGTTAATGAAATAGCTGGAATACCACGTCTCTCTTTTAGAAATCTTCCTACAAGTTCTGCGGTAATATGTTGGGCATCAGCGGCACTGCCACCATTTCCAAATAATATAACTTTGTTGCCTTTTTTATATCCATCTACAATTATTTCAGCAAGTTTTTTAATATCTTCTATAAGAAATTCTTCTATCATTTTAATGACAAAATCATGTTTTCTTAATCGAGCTTTTATTCTATTTTCCATTGTTTCTCCTTATAAGCTTGAAAATTCTTTATTATTTTATCATAAAAATAAATTACTATTTTATTTTCCATCCTTGTTTATATGGTGATATATCCCTCAATCTTTTTACAGTTTTTTCTAATACTTCTAAAGTATAGTCTAAATCTTCCTTTGTAGTATAGTATCCTAAGGTAAACCTTACTGCACTATGAGCAAGTTCTATCGGAAGTCCTATAGCTGAAAGGACATGGGATGGTTCAAGGGAAGCAGAACTGCAAGCTGAACCTGTAGATACAGCTATCCCTTCTAAATCTAAATTAAGAAGTATGGATTCACCTTCTATATAGGCGAAACTAAAATTTATATTATTAGGTAGTCTTTTCTCTCTTGGTCCATTAAGATATACATCCTCTATTCGTTTTTCTATTTCTTTTATAAAATAGTCTCTAAGATTGATTAATCTTTCTCTCTCTTTATCAAGCTCTAAAATTGAGATTTCAATAGCTTTACCCATTCCTACAATACCTGCTACATTTTCGGTACCTGCTCTTTTTCTTTGTTCTTGCTCTCCACCATGAATAAAAGGGTGTATTTTTGTCCCTTTTCTTATATATAGTGCTCCAATTCCTTTTGGGCCATAAAATTTATGGGCAGAGATGGATAATAGATCAACTCCTAATTTATCTACATTTACAGGTATATGGCCAACTGTTTGCACTGCATCAGTATGAAAATATATTTCATATTCTTTAGCAATTTTTGTAAGTTCCTCTATTGGTTCAATTGTGCCGATTTCGTTATTGGCATGCATTATGGAAATTAGGATAGTATCTTTTCTTATTGCCTTTTTTAATGAATCTGGATCAATAAATCCTTCTTTATCAACTGGCAAATAGGTTATCTCAAATCCAAGTTTCTCTAAGAAATGACATGGTTCTAATATGGCATGATGTTCTATCGAGGATGTAATTACATGTTTTCCTTTATGAGAGAGGGCATATGCTACTCCTTTTAGAGCCATATTATTGGATTCTGTTCCCCCACTGGTAAATATAATCTCCTCATTTTTTGCTCCTAAAGCCTTAGCAATTTTTTCTCTCGCTTCCTCTATAGCAATTCTTGCTTGTCTTCCGAAATGATGGATACTGGATGGATTTCCAAATTCTTTTGTTAGATATGGTTTCATAGCCTGAAAGACTTCAGGTCTTATAGGAGTGGTAGCTGCATAATCTAAATATACTTCTCTTTTCATGTAAATTTACCTCCTAAAATATACTAAAATAGTATAAATTATATGATAATTGTTGTCAAAAGTATTTTTATGTTATAAAATATATTTTGAAAATATACTAAAAAAGTAGGAAAAGGAGGAAATAAATTAAGTTGAATTTAAAATATTCTGATATTGTTTTAGAGCATTTTAGAAATCCAAGAAATGTAGGGATTATAGAAAATCCTGATGGGTTTGCTATAGAGGGAAGTCCTGCTTGTGGTGATCAGATTGCTGTTTATATTAAGGTAGATAAAAATACAAATATAATTACAGACATAAGGTTTCAATCTTTCGGTTGTGCTTCCAATATTGCAACAGGCTCTATGATGACAGAGATGGTAAAAGGAAAGACTATAGAAGAAGCCTTAAAAATTACCTGGAAAGATGTGGCAGAGGCTCTTGGAGGATTGCCTCCGGTAAAAATGCATTGTTCTGTTTTAGCTGTCGATGGATTAAAGTCGGCAATAAAAAATTATTTGGGAGAAAAAAATACTTCTTCAGTTTTAAATGAAAAAGAGATTATAGAGGTTCTTTCTAAGATTGTTTATCCGAGTATTTCCATGGATATTATTAGTCTAAAGTTGCTCAATTATTTAAAAATTACTGAGGAAGGAGATATAATAATAGAACTATTATTGTCTGATGATGATTCTTTCAAGAGTCATATAAAACAAGAAATAGAGGAAAATCTAAGAAAGATACCAGAGGTAAGAAACATAGAGGTTAGATTTGTAAAATGAAATTTTTATCTTAATATTAGTATTTCGTTATCTCTGTCTATAATTTCCTCGATTGTTTTCTTGTATTCTTTATAATTCTCAGTGGGGATAAATATCTCTTTTAGTTTGAAGTTTCTTTCAATTAGAATATTCTTTCCTTCCCAGTAACATTTTCTCGTGTAGGTTATCCAAGGATTCTCTATATTTACATTTTCCAATATATTTTCAGGGATTTTATTAATAGAGGACAAATTAATGGTTATTAATTCTTTTTCCTCGTATGGAAGGTAGTATTGGATGGGGTATATTCTTTCTTCTTTAAATATTTCTTCAGCCTTCTCTATTTTTGTAATGAATGGGGAATATATATATGTATATTTATTATTTTTTAGAAGCTGGCTATTATAATATTGGACATTTATCCTTAGAGGGGCTTCTAAATTATATAGATTTTCAATATTCCAAGAAGTAAGATAAGAGCCGGGATAAGTATTGTTTATTAAGTAGGATATAAGATTTTCCTTTTCCTCATAAGATAGACTATCTAATAACCAACGAAAATAAGTTGCAAAATAGCCTTTAAAAGATAATGTAGTTTTCATTAAAGCCTTGCCATTTTCAAAAATAATTTCTGTCTTAAAATCTTTTGCGTTTTCTTCAGGTTTGCTCATGGGAATTTTTGTAAATACTGGTTTTTCGTCTTTTATAATCATAACATCTGCTCCTTGATCCATGTATGGTACTTCTCCAAAAGGTGTATTTTCAGCTGTTCCATCAAGGAAAATAAAATTATTATTTAGAGGTACAGCTACTATAGCATGATCAAACTGAAAAGCAGGTATTTCTTTCTTAAAAGATATGGAATATCTGGTGTTTACGAGAGTATAATACGCTTCTATTCCTGCTTCTTGAAGCATAGTAATGAGCAGTATTGCCTTATCTTTACAATCACCATATTTTTCTCTAAATATGCTGGGAGCACTATGAGGCATAATTCCTCCAATACCAAATTCTAATCCAACATATCTTATTTCTGACGTTACATAATAGTATATAGCTTTTATTTTGTCTTCTTCTTTTTTCAAACCTAATATTAATTCTTTAACCTTTTCTTTAATTGCCTTATCAGCTCTAATTTGAGGGTAAGCTAAGGAATAATAAAGATCTGCTAATTGTTCCCAATCTTTGAATGTGGTTATCCATACTTGAGGTATTAGATCTATTACTTTAGGCATAAGTGGTTCTTCTATTATAGCAGGAAGTTTTTCCATTTCCCATTTGTATGTTTTCCATTTCTTATCTTCTTCTATGTTAGGTTCTTTGTTACCATTATAAAAGGTATATTTTATCTCTAAATCCTTTGGAATCTTTAATATGAATCTACTGTATAATGAAGGTATCTCGTTTTGAAAGAAAAAGATATCTTGAAAGTTTTTACCATATATCCCACCAGTGTATTCTTCTACCATGTATAGACACTCTAAGATAGCTCCTTTTTCAATTCCTGGATATGAGAGAACAATTTTTCTTTCATCAGTATAAAGAGGGTAATCACTAAGTATTGGAAAATCCTGTATTGTTGAGACTTCAATTTCATCACCGTTTGGTTTTATTGTTCTTGCCCTTAATATTCTTACTCTCTCAAAGCTTGAATCGTAGTCTATTTGAATTTCGCCATATTTGTCTTTTGCTGAGTTTTTAAGAATTTTAATTAATTTATGATAAATCATCCTTGAAGTTCCATCATTAAAAAAAGTTCTTTCTTTTTGATCTAATAAGATTACAGCTGGATATTCTAAATATTCTTCTGGAATTTTTGATTCTAAATAAGAAGAAACATCAGGGAGATTATATTCTTCTCTTTTCAGATGGTTTATATAGATTCTTAAATTTGTAAAATATGGATTTAATTGAAGGGTTCTTTCGAAAAGTTCTATGGCTTTTTCGTCATTATCTTCTAAATAAAGTTTTCCTTTGTATAGATAGGTTTCAGGATATTGATAGGAGATTTTTTCAACTCTTTCTAATATGGAAAATGCTTTCTCTTTGTCTCCCCTAATCATGTATAATCTTATCTTTTCTAAGTACGCCCAAGTGCTTGTTGGATCTTTTTCTAAGGCTATATCTAATAAATTTTCTAAGATATCAATTCGATTTAGTTCATCGGCTAAGTTATATAATGTTAAAAACATCTCCCAATTTTCAGTGTCTATAGATAATGCTTTTTGATAATAATCTATAGCCTTATCTTTAATTTCCTTTATCTCATAATATTTTCCAATTAAAAATAATGTTTCTATAGAGTTTGGATATTTAGATGATAATGTATTAACGTTTGAATTTACTTCTTTTTCCCACGATAGTGATATGAAGATTCTTGAGAGTAGAGATCTTAAAAGGAATGAATTATCGTGTATATTTTCTTTAATTATCTTTATGGCATCCTCATATCTTCCATAATTTAAGTTGTAGAGAGATAAGTAATATGCAGAGAGTTTTATGTCTCTGTTACCCTTATAGGCAATGTCCATATATTTTTTAGCAGTTTCTAAGTTTCCAAGTTCATATTCAAGCTTGCCTTTTAAAAACTTTATTAATGAGGATTTAGGTTTTATTTTTTCTGCTCTTTCTAAAAATTCTTCTCCAGCATCACTATATCCATAATAGGTACCTAAAAGAAATCCGTAAAAAGAATAAAATATCTCAGATAATGATGATTCTCTGATAAAGTCTTTTTGTGGGATTATTTTTACCCAGGACAAATTCCTTTTTATATAATTCTGAATATTCTCAGATATCTTTATTCCAGATATAGGTTCATTCTTTTCATTGGTGATCCCTAAATAAAATCCAAAAGGACCCATAGTATTAGAAATTTTAATTAATAATTTATGCCAACCTAAAGGTAAGTAAATTTTTATAATCTCTTGGTCAAACAAGTTTCGTCTTTCTGTTTCTATGCTATAGATAAAAGAGTCATCTATAAATAATTTATAGGAATTTGGCGAACCTATTTTAATTAATACTTCTTGGCTTTTGGGCATAAAAATATAACAAAGAGCATAAGCAGTACTCCATTTATTAGGATAGAACAAATTATAAAGGTTGATATAACCATTTATACTTTTTTCCATAGGCTTAAACCAATTAATTTCTATGCCATTTTTTCCTTTATACTTTTGATTTAGCAAAATCTCTTTTTCAGGTGGAAATTCTTTATATAATCCAGAATTTCCTACATTTTCAAAAGGGCCGATGAAAAGAAAATCAGTAATAAAGCCTTTACTTCTTGCATAATTATAGATTTCTTTTATCTTTTGTTGAGAAAGCAAAGATTTCCAATATAAATTTTCCATGAAAGGAGAAAGGTTTTTTTTATCTTTTAAGATAATGGGAATTTCTTTAAATATCCCTAAATTCTCCCAAGCACCTTCTCCAAGAAGTCCTATGATGTCATGCCAATAAGAGGAAGAATTTATTTGAAGTGCTTTTTTCCAGTAATTCCAGGATTCTGTAAAGTTATCTTCTAATAAAAAAATTAAAGCTTTTGCTATGTTTGTATTAAAATCATCAGTCTCTAAGTTTTTTACATAGTTAAAATTTTCATCTAAGATGGCGCTCCATAATATTTTAGGATCTGCTTTTTGTTGAGCAGAGACTTGAAATATAAGTATAATAAGGAGAAATAAAAGAAATATATTTTTTCTTTTCATAATGTTTTGAGAATTATTATATCAAAGAATATAAATTTTGTGCTAATATACTAAGAAAAACGTGTTAATAAAAGGGGTGGAAAAATGACAAAGAAAAAGAAAGCGCCTACGAGTTGGGATGTAGCAAGACTTGCTGGAGTTTCTCGTTCAACTGTTTCTTTTGTTCTTAATAATACTCCTGGAATAAAAATAAGTGAAGAAACTAGAAGAAGAGTACTTGAGGCTGTGAAAATACTGGATTATAAACCAAATGCAATTGCAAGAAGTTTAGCAAAGCAAAAAACTGAAGCTATTGCATTTTTTGTATTAGATATAGCTAATCCTGTCTTTCCTAATATGGCAAGGGGAATAGAGGATGTGGCAAGACATAATGGATATACCGTTCTTCTTTGTAATACAGATGGAAAATCATTGAGAGAACTAAGATATATGAATCTTATGTTGGAAAGAAGGGTTGATGGTGTGATCGTTGGAGCACTGTCAAATGAAGAAGTAAGTAGGCTTGCTCGTAAGAAAAATATGCCTTTGGTTATATTGGAGCATCCAAGATTTTCCGAACATGATGTGGTATATGCTGATAATATTCAGGGAAGTTATGAGGCAGTTAAGTATTTAATTGAGTTAGGTCATACAAGAATAGCTCATATTACTATAAATCCAGAAAGTATTATTGTAAGGGAAAGAATTGAAGGTTATAAAAAAGCGTTGGAGGATGCTAAAATTCCTTTTGATGAAAATCTCCTGAAGATATTTTATGATCAGGTTAATGAAGAAATAGCAATTAATGAGTTACTTTCTCTTCCTATTCCGCCTACTGCCGTTTTTGCTTTTAGTGATTTTATGGCTATTCAGATTATGAAGATACTTGTCAAAAGAGGAATTCGTATACCTCAGGATATGTCTATAGTGGGGTTTGATGACACTCTTGCCAATCTTACTATACCCGAACTAACCACTGTTTCTCAGCCATTCTATGAGATGGGAGTTAAAGCAGCGGAAGTTTTAATAGAAAGATTAAAAAATCCAGATCTTCCTATTCAACATATTAAACTTCCTACAAAGTTGGTGATAAGGGAGAGTACTGCTCCAAGAAAATAGAAAATTTGGGTAAAAATTTAGGTAAATATGATATAATTCATAAAAGAAAAACGTTTTCGGGAGGTTTATAATATGGAAATATTAAAAGAAATTGCAAATGCTGTAATTTCAGGTGATAGAAAAAAGGTTCAAGAATTAGTGGAGAAGGCATTAAAAGAAGGGATTACCCCAGAAGATATAATAGACAAAGGACTTCTTTCAGGTATGAGTGTTATAGGAGAAAGATTTAAGAAAAATGAAATCTTTGTTCCCGAGGTTCTTGTTTCTGCAAGAGCAATGCAAAAAGGTATGGAAATTTTAAAACCTCTTATTGCAAAATCCTCAAATGTTATTAAAGGAAAGATTGTAATAGGTACTGTTAAGGGAGATTTGCATGATATTGGGAAAAATTTAGTCGCTATGATGTTAGAGGGAGCTGGTTATCAAATAATTGATCTTGGTATAGATGTGCCACCTGAGAAGTTTGTGCAAGCAATAAAAGAAAATAAACCTGATGTGGTGGGGATGTCAGCTCTTCTTACCACTACAATGTCTCAAATGAAGGTTACTATAGATGTTATTGAAAAGGAAGGATTAAGAGATAAGGTTAAGATTATTGTTGGAGGTGCTCCTGTTACAGAAGAATTTGCGAAGGAGATTGGCGCAGATGGTTATGCAGAGGATGCTTATTCCTCTGTGGAGTTGGTCAATAGATTACTCAAAGTATCATAAATGCCATATATAAGAGTTTTACCTGAAAACAAAATAATTAAGGTAACTCAAGGGGATAGATTATTAGATATATTGATAGAAAATAATATAAAAATTCCTTCTTATTGTGGTGGGGCTGGATGGTGTAAAAAGTGTAAGGTAAAAATATTAGATAAGGGTATAAGCCTTGCTTGTCAGACATATGCGGAAGAGGATTTAACGGTTGAATTGTTAAAAGAAGAAAGTACTGACATAAACATACAAAAGGAATTTTTAGAAGATAACAATTTTATCCTTTCTCCCGTCATTACATTACAAGCTTTTTCTCTGCAAATTCCTTCTCTTAGCGATTTGAGATCCGATTTAGAAAGAATTTTATCTGTAAAAGAAAATATATATTTACAAGATATTTCTGTTTTAAGAAGATTACCAACTTTTTTAAGAAGAAATAATTATAAAGGGAATCTTGTACTTTTTAAGGAAGAAATAATTGATATAAGGGAAGAAGAACTAAAAAGTGTATATGGTATTGCTTTGGATATAGGGACAACAACTTTAGTAGGACATATATTGGATCTTACAAATGGAAGCGATATAGATAGCTATTCTACTGAAAATCCTCAGTTAACTTATGGGGCTGATATAATTTCAAGAATTAATTTTATTATTCATAATCCTGAGGGTTTGCAGATTCTAAGAGATAAGTTAATAAAAGCTATTACAGAGATAATTCAAGATTTGTGTATAAAGAATAATATAAGTTTAAATGATATTTATGCTATCTCCATAGCTGGTAATTCCGTTATGACTCACATTTTTCTTGGTGTAACTCCGGAAAATATAGCTTTTTCTCCTTTTGTTCCTGCTTTTAGAAATGGAATGATTTTTAATTCAAAAGATATTTTTGGAAATATATTTAATGCAAAACTTTATGTCTTTCCTTTAATCTCAGGTTATGTGGGGGGAGATGTAGTAGCAGGAATTATAGCTACTAATTTATTGAATGAAAAAGGAAATGTTATGCTTATTGATATAGGAACCAATGGTGAGATAGTGTTAAAGTCAGAGGATACTCTTTTTGCGTGTGCTACGGCTGCAGGACCTGCCTTTGAAGGAAGTAATATTTCACATGGCATGATTGCAAAGAAAGGTGCTATTTCTCATGTATGGTTAGAAGAAACAGTTAAGTTTGAGGTTATTGGAGATATGGAAGAGAAAGGAATATGTGGTTCTGGCCTTTTAGATGCTATATCAGTAATGTTGGATCTAAAGATAATAGATCATACTGGGAAATTTATGAAGGGCGGGGAATTTTATATAGGTAAAGTTAAGATAACTCAGAAAGATGTTAGGGAGTTTCAACTGGTAAAATCTGCCTTAAGAGCTGGTATAGAGGTTTTACTTAATAAAGCAGGTATAATCTATAAAGAAATAGATAAAATTTATATTGCTGGTTCTTTTGGTAGTTATTTGAATAGAAAAAATGCTATTAAAACAGGACTTTTACCTCATATACCTTTGGAAAAAATTATATTGGTTGGGAATTCGGCTATTGGAGGAGCTAAGATTGTACTTCTAAATAGATTTCTTATGGAAGATGTAGAAAAGATAAAAGAAAAAGTCAATTATGTAGAGCTTTCTTCTGATAAAAAATTTCAAGAGTATTTTATAAAGTTTATGTATTTTGAGGAGGAAGATCAATGCTTGATAAGAGAGGAGAAAGACTAATAATTCCTTTACTTGGTGCTCCAGGAATAAAATTGACTAATACTACTTTAAAAGAAAATTTAATAAATCCAGAAATACAGTTTAAAACTTTGGATATGATTCTTTCAGAGTTTCAACCTGATGGTATATTTACTTTTATGGATTTGACTGTAGAAGTAGAAGCTTTAGGTCTAAAGATTAATTTCCCTGAGAATGAAAATCCTTCTGTTTTAGATCATCCGGTTAAGGATAGAGAAGTTCTTCAAGATATAAAAAGAAGATGGAAGGGTATTTCTGGACGTATGATAACATTTATTAGAGTGGCTGAAAAAATGGCTCAGAATTTCAAGGTAATAAAAGGAGGTTATGTTATAGGTCCTTTTACTTTAACAGGTGAACTTATGGGTGTAAATGATTTAGGTATTAATGTAATAGATGATCCTGATTTTGTAAAGGAATTGCTAGAGTTTTCTGTGAATGTTATCAAAGAGTATGCAAAAGCTTTTTTCGATGCAGGAGTTGATGTGGTAGCGGTATTGGAACCAACTGCAGTTATACTTTCTCCAGCTTATTTTAGGGAATTTTCTTTACCCTATTTCAAGTATCTTGTATCTGAACTTAAAAGACCTCTCATATATCATATTTGTGGTAATACATCTCATCTTATAGAAGATATGGGGAAAAGCGATGCTTATGGGTTAAGTCTTGATAGTTTGGTAGATTTAAAATGGGTTGCTGAAAAAATCCCATCTCATATGTATATTATAGGTAATCTGGATCCTGTCAAAGTTTTTTTACAAGGGAAAAAAGAAGATATAGAGAAGAAGACTATTGAGCTTCTAAATAAAATGAGAGATGTTAAAAATTTTATTTTAAGTTCTGGTTGTGATATACCTGTAGGTACACCTTTGGAAAATATAAAGGTTTTTATGGAGACTGCTAAGAAATATAGATAAAATCAATTTATAATCTTGCAAAACTCCGACGTTTTTGGTATTATATATGGAAAATTTTACCCCTTATTTAAGGAGGTGGTGAAATTGTTATGGATCATGCCTTGCCCGAAAAGGGCGGTTAATATAGGAGAAGTTATAATAGATATTGAGAAAAAGGAGGTAAAAGGATGAAGACAATTGAAGAAATTAATGAGAAGATCCGCCAGGGTAAGGCAGTGGTTGTTACTGCTGAGGAAATGATTGGTATCGCGAAAGAAAAGGGTGTAGAGAGAGCAGCTAAAGAAGTAGATGTTGTAACAACTGGGACTTTTGGAATTATGTGTTCTTCTGGTATATATTTTAACATTGGCCATACAAAACCAAGAATTAAGCTCGGGGGAGGAAAAGTATATCTTAACGGTGTTCCTGCTTATGCTGCTTACGCAGCAGTAGACTTATTCTTAGGTGCAAATGCCTTGCCTGATGATGATCCAAGAAATAAGTATTATCCCGGAGATTTCCCATATGGTGGAGGACACGTAATAGAGGATTTAGTTTCAGGTAAAGAAATTAGAATAACTGCTCAAGCATATGGTACAGATTGTTACCCAAGAAGATTTTTGGATGCTTATATTACAATAAATGACCTTAATGAAGCTGTACTTTTTAATATAAGAAATGCGTATCAAAATTATAATGTGGCTGTAAACTCTTCAAACAGAGTGTTGTATACATACTTAGGTATGTTAAAACCTAAGTTTGGTAATGCAAATTATTCCAGTGCAGGGCAATTATCACCTCTTTTAAATGATCCTTATTATAAGACTATAGGAATCGGAACTCGTATATTTTTGGGTGGTGGTATAGGATATGTGATTTGGCATGGAACTCAACATAATCCTTCTGTAGAGAGGACAGAAAGGGGTATACCAAAAGGTGGAGCAGGTACATTAGCAGTTATTGGTGATCTTAAACAGATGAACGCAAAATGGCTTCGTGGGGTAAGCATGAAAGGATATGGGGTCTCACTGGCAGTAGGCATAGGTGTACCAATTCCTATTTTAGATGAAGAGATGGCTTTTTATACCTCTGTTAGTGATGAGGATATACTGGCGCCAGTAGTAGATTATGCTACAGCTTATCCTAATAGAGAATCTGATGTTATCACTTATGTAAGTTATAAGGAACTTAAAAGTGGTTATATAGAGCTTTTTGGAAAGAAGATACCTACAAGCCCGTTATCAAGTTATCCTAAAGCTAAAGAGATAGCTGAAATACTTAAATCATGGATAAAAGAAGGAAAATTCTTTTTAACTTCTCCTTCTGCCCCACTTCCTGGAGTAGAGTCAGGTATAAAATTTAAACAATTTAGTGGAAAAGAGATTTTAGGGGAGGTGGAGCAGAAGTGAGAACAGAGAGGATAGTATTACATTTTCCAAAGGAACTTGCTGATAAGCCTGTAGTGGTAAATTTGGTGAAAAAATTTAATTTGGATTTTAATATACTTAAGGCTACGATCACTCCAGACGAAGAGGGATTAATGGTTTTAGAGCTTTCGGGAGAAGATGATAATTTTATAAAAGGAATTGAATATTTGAAAGATTTAGGTGTTGAGATTCAGCCTCTTTCTCAAGATGTAGTATGGTTAGAGGATAAATGTGTACATTGTGGATATTGTGTAAGTTATTGTCCAACAAAAGCTCTTTATAGAGAAGGTTATTTTGTCAAGTTTGATTCTCAAAAATGTACAGCTTGTGGAATTTGTGTAGAACTATGTCCATATAATGCTATGGAGATGAAACTCTTTGTTTAGATATATTTAAATGGGGAGAGGATATATTTCTCTCCCCATATTTTATGGATTTTTATGACAAAAGAATATATAGAAAGAAAATATAGAAGGTTAGTGAAAACAGAGGATCTTGTTGGTTTTCCTGTAAAAATTCGGGAAAGTGACCTATTTGTTTTAGCTGAGAAAAACCTTGAAGAAGAAACATTAAAAATTTTATCTTTCTATAGACAACAATTAGAAGATTATATATCAAGAGATCCTTTATTTAGGGTATCCTTAACTCCTTACACTGTGGAAGAGGATGCACCTTTAATAGTTAAACAGATGTCATACTGGACAGGAAAGGCAGGAGTTGGGCCAATGGCTTCTGTAGCAGGAGCTATATCCGAGTTTGTTGGAAAAGATCTTTTAAATTATTCTTCTCAAATAATCATTGAAAATGGTGGAGATATTTTCATTTCTACAAAAAAAGAAAGAAAAGTGTTAATCTTTGCAGGAGAATCTCCCTGGAGTAATAAAATAGGGATACTTATTCCTAAAAATTCGGTATTGGGTATTTGTACATCTTCTGGAACAGTGGGACCTTCTCTTAGTTTTGGCAAAGCTGATGCTGTTGTTATAATATCACATTCTGTTATTTTTGCAGATGCTATGGCTACAGCAGTGGGAAATCTTATTCAAAAGCCTGAAGATATAAATATAGGATTAGAATTTGCTAAAAAATTTCCAGAAGTTCATCAAGTAATAATTATTATAGGAGAGCATTTAGGAGTTTGGGGCAAATATGAATTGATAGATGTTTAATATCTAAACTATTTCCACAGTTACTTGTGTGTTTTTTTCTGGTACATTTATATCCACAATTTTCCCTTTTAAATCTGGATTGCTTATTAGTTCTTCCCATTCTTCTGGAGAGAAATCTATTTTTTCTCCGTATTTTTCTGCATATGAATTAGCAAATTTTAGGCCCCATTTTGCTAAGGATAGTGGGATACTTATGTTTACTATATTATTTCCATTTTCTATTACCTTTAATAGAAGTAACCTTTTGCCTCTATTTTGATTCTCTTCTAATTTTTTTAAGAGTTCTTCTGCTTCTTCTGCTGTAATTCTGCCTTCTTGAACTAATTTCAAAATTTTATATCTTTCTTCTCTCATTTTTATCCTCCTTTTATGATCATATCTTTTAGAATTGTAGATAATCTTTATTCCAAAGTACATGAAAATAAGAGGCCAAAATTTCCATAGATCCTTAAGCAAAGGTATTTGAAAATTTTGGGTAATAAGAGAGATACCAATAATTAGAAAAGCTATCCCCAAAAAATATTTATTAAACATCTTTATCCTCCTCTAAAGCCTTTAAAGCCTCTTGAACTGTAATTTCTCCTTTTTCTAATTTATCAATGATCCATCTTATTTTATCTTTTGGCTCCTCCTCAGATAAAAGTCCTAAATTTTTTAAAATATTATCCAATTTACTTCTCACCGTAGGGTAAGAAATTTTAAGAATTCTTTCCATTTCTCTTACATTTCCTCTTGTTTTTAGAAAGAGCTCTAAGAATTCCATTTCTTCTTTGCTTAGACTTGCTAATCTGCTAACCCAAAATTCTCCCTCAATAGTTATCTTACAATCAGGACATTCAAGTTTCCTGATAATCATTTCTTTACCACATATAGGACATTTTGGTAAATTGTGAGGCATCCTTTCCTCCTTTAAAAATTTACAAATAAATTTTATAATTTTCAATTATAAAAATCAACATTTTGAATAAAGGATTTTTACTATGGTAAAAAGTTTACTCTGAGCGTAATGCTTGTATTGGATCCAAATTGGCAGCACGCATAGCAGGTAACACTCCAAATATAAGTCCTATAAAAAGAGAGAAAAAGAAACCAAGTAGTACTGTGGTTATATTAAAAGAATATGGTATTTCGAAATTTTTCAATATTTCTCCAGTGATTATGGATAAAATGATTCCTAAAAATCCACCTATTATTCCTAAAAAAGATGATTCAGTAAGAAATTGAATTAAAATATCTTTTCTTCTGGCTCCTATGGCTTTTCTTATACCAATCTCTTTATACCTTTCTGTAACAGAGACCAGCATTATATTCATTATTCCAATACCTCCTACAATAAGTGATATACTTGCTATTCCTGCTAATGTTAAAGTCAATATATTTAATATTTCATTCATAGCAGATAAAAGATCTTCTTGTTTTGCAACAATGAAATTTAATTTTCCTCTGATTTGCTTTAGTATAAATATGAGCTTTTGTTTATAAATATCAATATTTTTTGAATCTTTTACTTGAGCAATAATAATATTAAGATTTTGATCTCCTTTTAAGATAAAGGCGGTAGTAATAGGTATTATGATTCTGGAATCTAAATCACCTAAATTTTGACTGTATCCCCTTTCTTTGAGAACCCCTATAACTCTAAAATTATAACTACCTATTTTAATTATTTTGTTCAGTGATTCTTGAAGTTGAGATGCAATATTTTGGGCAATCTTAGGTCCTATGATACATACTTTCTCCTTTGAAGATATTTCATACTCTGAAAAGAATCTTCCATAGGTAATTCCATCTTTATTGATGATTAATCCATTGCTATCAGTACCATAAATAGTAGCATTAATAGGAAAAATTTTGTATTTCACTTCTAAGTAAGAGGTCACCATAGATGAGAATATAATTTCATCTTTAAATACTCTTCTTAGAGATAGTAAGTCATTATACTTAAAGAGCTGAGGAATAACTCCTCTTTGATTTCTAAAATTCTGATTTCTGATGGAATTAAATGTTCCTTCTGTTTCTACCGATGTAGGAAAGATTAATAGGGTATTTCCACCTAAATTTTCAATTATTTGAAGAGTCTGGTTTTTAGCACCTTCTCCTATAGAAATAAGGAGAACTACAGAAAATACACCAATAATAATCCCTAAGATGGTTAAAAAAGATCTTAACTTATTACTTTTAAGAGTAAAAATAGCTATCTTTAGGTTTTCATAAAATTTTGTGTTCATTTTAGTTTTCTTTATATATTTTTATTTTGGAGTTATCAGAGATTTTATCAAGAGGAGATGAGATTACTAAATCTCCTTCTTTTAGTCCTCCTTTTATTTCCACATAATCAGTATTCATATCTCCTATTACAACTTCTTTTCTTTTTGCTCTTCCATTTTCTACAGTGTAGACATAGGTTTTGCCTTCTTTAAAGGAGATAGTACTTAAAGGTATAACAATAACATTTTTCTTTACTCCTATATTTATGGTAGCAGAAATACTCATACCTTCTACTACTTTATTTCCAAGTTGGGGAATATTCACGGAAACATCATAAGAGTAAGAACCATCTTTATTTAACGAAGGAATCATGTTTATGGATGTTATTTTTCCTCTCCATGGGTTTTCTTCCAAAGCGTCTACATATATTTCTACATCTTGACCTTCTTTTATTTTTAAAATATTGTTTTCATCTACTTTTAGTAAACCAACCAAAGAAGTAGGATCAATTATAGTAATTATGGAGTTACTATTTGAAATATTAAGGTTGAATAAGGATAATAGACTGGAGAGATTTCCTAAGAAATTTGTGGCAGGGACTTGTTCTTGAGATTTTATGGTTTCTCCAGGAGTAATATTTACTTTGGCGATAATACCAGATATTGGGGCTTTTACTATTCGTTCTTCATAAAGGTTTTTTAAAGAATCATAATAGTTTTCTAAGGTCTTTAATTGATCTTGTGAGAAATAAGGAGTATTACTTTGTTGAAATCCTATGCCTCTTAATGCGTTGTTTATTTTCAAAAGATCGATCATATTTTTTATTTGGTCCATCTGTTTTTTTAATTCTTGAGCATCTATTGTAGTCAGTATATCTCCTTTCTTAACTTTGTTTCCTGGTTTTACTCTAACTTCTTTTACTACTCCGGATATTTTAGGATATATGTCTATTTTTCTTGAAAAAACTAAAATACCACTTACGCTTATAGATAAGGGTAAATCTCTTCTTGAGAGCCTTAATACTTCTACATCTACAGGTCTATTAGTTATTTGAAAATATGCAAAAAGAGCTATAGCGATTCCTAATAGTAATATAGTTATATATACTTTTCTCATTTGCCTGATACCTCGTTTAATTTGTCAAGAGTAATTTTTAAGAACTCCAAATAACCTTTTGTCCATCCTGCAAAATTTTCTAAATTATGAAGGATAATTTTATCATACTCTTCTCTTAATTGAGAAGGTTTACTAAATAATTCTTTTGGGGCTTTATAATTTTTATTGTCATTTATTCTAGGAAAATATTTAGATTGAATCTCCCATAATTTTCCTGCATCTTTTCTTGCTTCCCATGCTGCTTTAATTCCTGCTTCTTCAGGATTATCTACCTTGTGAGGTTGTGCCTTTTTAATGGTTTGAATATATATAGGATTTTTATTTATTATTTGCCATTCTTGGTAATCTTCTAAAGTATAATGATGATTTTCTCCCTGGGCAATGAGTTTTTCAAGATTAAAAATATTAACAATAGCATTTCCCAGAGGCATGGGATAGGCGTGAAAAGGCTGTGTAAGGTCCTGAAGGTAGTGGAGGCTATAAGCAAAGAAACGGAAACCCCAATAATAATCATTCTTTTGGAAGGCCTCTTTGGCTAAGTTCCAAAAATGGATTATTCTTTTGGGGGCTTCGCCTAATTTAAGGGTTCCACCAAAAAGTATATAATATTGATGTCTCCAACCTGAGCTTCCTCCCGTAAGTTTTTGCATAGAGTTAAGATTTATGTTTTCATCCATTCCCATATCTGGTTCAGTTACATATCTTGTGATTATTGTTATGGCATCTATCTTATCACCTATTTTTTCTCCACGATAGGGAATAATATATGATGGATTGTATGGGGATGTATCATGATAGGTATAAGCTGTTACGGTTATGTTCCTATATTTTTTTAGCCAATCTAAATCTTTCAGTATGATTTCTGTCATTTCTCTATGGGCAGACCAAGAAAGAGCTGGGGAGAGAAAAAGTATTATTAAGAAAATGCTTAAAGTTACTTTTTTCCACATATTGGATTATCCTCCTTTTATTTTAGATAACTCTTTTCCCTGAAATCTTATCAAACACATAAATTCTATTTGGAAGGGAAAATGATATAGTTTCTCCTACATGAAATCTTGTATTTTCCTTTATTTCTATTTTTATGATCTTCTTTTCTTCGGTTTCAACATTTAGGATTCTTAAATTATCTGAGGGAGTTCCATCAATAAAAAAGATTTCTCCTCTAAAAATTCCTACGGAAGTAATTTTTATATCCCTTGCATGAAAACCTATAAGGTATTCTCCGTCTCTTATAGTATATCTGATAGGAATATTTTTTGAACCTATGATAATGTGAGAATTTATAATCTTTGCTTCTATAAGATTCATTGGAGGTTTCCCTACAAAAGAAGCCACAAAAGAATTTTTAGGATCTTCTATTAATTTATCATAAGTACCAACCTGTAATATTTTCCCTTCATTCATTACTGCTATTATATCTCCCATACTTGTTGCTTCTATTTGATCGTGGGTGACATATACTGATGTAACTTGAAATCTTAAAAGGAGCTTTTTTATTTGTACTCTTGTTATAGCCCTTAATCTTGCATCTAAATTAGATAAGGGTTCGTCAAATAACATAACTGAAGGATTTCTAATTATACATCTTCCTATTGCTACTCTTTGTTTTTCTCCTCCTGAAAGTTGTTTTGGTTTTTTATTTAGTAAGTATTGAAAATCAACTCCTAATATATCTGCTGTTTCTTTAATTTTTTCATCAATTACTTTTTCGGGGGTTTTTTTAATCCAAAATGGAAATGCTAAATTACCTCTTGCTTCGTAGTGAGGATAAAGGGCATAGTTTTGGAAAACCATTCCAATTTTTCTTTCAGCGGGTGAGAGATCATTGACTTTTTGTTGATTAAAATAAATATCTCCACTATCTGGGTTTTCTAAACCTGCTATTACTTTTAATAAAGTAGTTTTACCACATCCAGATGGTCCTATTACAGCTAAGGTTTTCCCTTCAGGAATTTCTAAATTAATATTCTCTAAGGCATTTGTAAATTTTTTCTCTTTTAATAAGCCTTCCTCTTTATAAGTTTTATATATATTTTCAAGAGTTATTTTTATTCCCATATTTATATTTCAAAGGTTTGTGGATCAATTTTTATGTTTATCTGAAGGTTTTTATATACTCTCCTATGTACTAATGTTCTTTCTCCCTTAATATCTTCATATTGTTCTAAGGAAACAGGTAAAAATGAATTTTTTTCTATATATATCCTTTGGAAAGAATAATTATATAATTTATCTCTACTATTTCCTATTTCTATTATGTAACAATTATAGTTTAAAAAAACAGTTTCCTTTATTCCAGTTGGGTTATTGGTAGTTAATAAGTCTATAATATAATCAAAAGTGAGGTCAGGTATTTGCCCTTTTCTAATGGATACTACCAAGGGATCATCTACGTTTAAAGATAAGGGAATAAAGCTTAATAATCCGCCCTTTTTATATCTTACTTTACCTGTTTGATATACCATTATTGTACTCTTATCTTTTCCCTCTAGTACTTCCAACCTTATTTTATCTGGTTTCTGGTAATAAAATTTATATGTAATATATTCTTCGTTATTCCCTAGTCTATTATAAACTTCAAGAATACTATAAAGAGTGGATACTTTATTATTAGCTTCTTGGGTTTTTCTTATTACTTCTTCAATAGATATACCTAAGGATAAGGATATGCTTAGTAAAATAAATAATAAAACTAATATAAAATGATGTTTAATTTTCTTCTGATAATTTGATGGTTTCATATTCACCTGTTGTAGTATAAACATCTTTTCCAAAATAGAGAAGGGCTTTGTACTTTGAAGGATCATAAATGGTTTCAAAATATTCTTCTAAGGCTTCAGAGTAAATTACTTTACCTATTACTATGTGATGATCAGCCTTAAGTTCTACAATATCTTCTAAAGAACATTCTATATGTGCGGTACATTCCTTGATTAGGGGAGCAGTTATTTTATGGGCAGGTATGGGAGTAAGGTTAGCCTTTTTAAATTTATCTGTATTTCTACCACTAAATCTTCCACATATAAAAACTGATTTTCTTAAAGAATAATCAGGAATGTTTATTGCAAAGTTTTTTGTTTCTTTAATAAGGGCATAGGTATATCTCTCTGGTCTAAGACTTACAGCAATAAGAGGTGGGTTTATACTTACTGGTATGATCCAAGAAATAGTCATAACATTAGGCTTTTGATTTTTGCTAATACTTGTGATAAGAAGAGCAGGCAGGGGATGTAATAGATAGGTAAAGGTATTTCTTATTTCTTTATACACAATATCACTCCTCATCTTATATTTTTAATATCCATTCAAAATCGTAATTTTTAGATGAAAATACTCCATTTTTATATTCAAGTTTCTCGGTTTCTAAAAAGACTAACATTTGGCTACCAAACTTATTTATATCCTTGGCTTTTGCAAACTCTTTTAGAGAAGATAGAGTAAATGTGATAAAAAGGGTTTTAGAATCATATATATTTTTCTCATCTTCTGTATATAGGATTATGTTGATATTTGTTTTATCAGGAAGCTCTGAACTATTTAAAGCAAAGACCAAATTTTTAAGAATTCTATTTATCATGGAAGGATAAGGATTACCTTTTTGGGAAAGTTTTGTATAAAAAGATAGGTTTAAACCAATCGCAGGATGATATATGGGAATACTCATTTTAAAAGAATCATCAAGCCCTTTTAAATCTTTTTCTAAATTGGATTTTACAAGATTGTTAAATGTTAATACATGAAGGGTAAATATAGTAACTGGTTTTTTCGCAATATTTTTTTGAGTGGGGGTTTGAGTATTTTGGGCAAAGCTTAAATTTATGATTAAAATTACAATAAGAATCAAAGTTATAATTTTTTTCATTTTATTATTTCCTCCTTAAAGGATTTTATTTTCTCTTATTATATAATAATTCTTATGGATAACCAATTTAGTGATAAGAAAATTTATATTCTCCCTTCTAAAAAGAAGCAAGAATTTCTTAAACGTATAGAGAAGGACCTAAATGATGAACAGAAAAAGGTAGTTTTAGAAGCAGATGGTCCTTCCTTGGTTATTGCTGGACCTGGATCAGGAAAGACTCGTACAGTTATCTATAGAGTAGGATATCTTATTGCTTTAGGTTATTCTCCTAAGAATATTATGCTTTTAACTTTCACCAACCATGCCGCTAAAAACATGATAAACAGGGCTTCTGCTTTAATAGGAGAAAAGGCTGAAGATATATGGGGAGGTACATTTCATCATGTGGGAAATAGAATTTTAAGAATATTTGGAAAGGAAATTGGAATGAGGGTAGATTATAACATATTGGATAGAGAGGATTCAGCAGATCTTATTGATGAATGTTTAGAGGAGCGGAGGGAGGAAGAATTAGGTAAAAATTTAGTTTTGGAAATATTTAGTTATAAGGTGAACACTGGGAAAAATTGGGATGAGGTTTTGAAAATAAAGGCTCCTCATATTATAGAAAAGGTAGATTTAATTGAGAGGGTTTTTAAAAGATATGAAGAGAGGAAAAAAGAGCTAAATCTTGTAGATTATGATGATCTACTTATGTTTTGGTATAAGCTTCTTATGGAAAAAGAGAAGGTAAAAAAAATCTTAAATGATAAATTTATCTGGCTTTTAGTAGATGAATATCAGGATACAAATTGGCTTCAAGGAGAAATTGTAAGACTTATGAGAGAAGAAAATAAAAATGTATTGGTAGTTGGAGATGATGCTCAAAGTATATATTCCTTTAGAGGGGCCACTATTGATAATATATTGAATTTTCCTAATATATTTTTAGGAACGAAGATTTTTTATTTAGAATATAACTATAGAAGTACACCCGAGATAATAGCTTTGGCTAATGAGATTATTAAGAGAAATGTAAATCAGTATCCTAAGACTATAAGACCCGTATTAAAAAGTGGATCTAAACCCAAATTAGTATGGGTAAGAGATGATGAAGAAGAAGCTCAATTTGTGGCAGAGATCATTAAAAATATGCATCAGGAAGGTATTAAATATAAGAATATGGGAGTACTTTTTAGGTCTAACTATCATTCTATGATTTTACAAATGGAGCTTACTACTCAAGGTATCCCATATGAGGTAAGAGGAGGTTTAAGATTTTTTGAACAAGCTCATATAAAAGATATGCTTTCCATATTAAAAATTCTATATAATCCCCAAGATGAACTTTCTGCCCAGAGATTTTTTAAATTGTTTCCAGGAATTGGTAGAGCTTATGCAAAAAAATTTGCTTCTATTTTGAGAGAAACAAGAGATTTTGAAAGGATATTTCAGATCTCAGTAAGTGGTAGAACTTTAGATGGTTTAAGAAGGATAAGAGATTTATGGGATAAGATTAAGAATATCCCTTTAGATAGATTTTCAGATATTCTATTTGTTTTTTATAACGAAGAGTACAGAAATTATTTGGAAACTAAATATCCTGATTTTAAAGATAGAGAAAAGGATATTGTTCAACTTATTAATTTTTCTCAAAAATATAAGAATTTAGGCGATTTTTTAAGCGAACTTACCTTATATACCTATGCAGGAGAAAAATTAATAGAAGAAGAGGGAGAAGAAAAGGACTATGTGGTTTTATCTACTATTCATCAGGCAAAGGGTTTAGAATGGGATGTGGTTTTTATTCTCCGTTTAGTACAAGGAGAATTTCCTTCTTATAAAAGTATGGATAATTTAGAAGAAGAAAGGAGACTTTTTTATGTGGCAGTAACAAGAGCCAAAAGAGAACTTTTTGTTATTACTCACATAATGAAAAGATTAAAGGATATGAATATATTTAATAAGCCTTCCATATTTATCGAAGAGCTCCCTAAAGAGGAGCTCTTCGAAGAGTGGGTTGTTAAGAAAGAATGATTAACTTTTATCGATTTTTTAAAATTTCATTTGCTTGTTCTGCAAATATAAAATCTACCACCTCTACATCTACATTTTTTACACCTTCTATTTCTTTAATGGCTTTTTTGATGGATAGAGCAAGTTGAATACCCAAAGGGCAAAAAGGAGTTGTGGGTCTAAATACAACTTTCACATTTCCATCATTGTCTACTTCCAGTTTATCGATGGTATTAAGTGTTACTAAATCCATACCTACCTCGGGATCTATAATTTCTCTAAGTCTGTTTTCTATTTGCTCTTTTAAATTCATACCTTTCACCTCGTAATATTTTTTTTATTATAATATACTTGGTATAATAAGGTAAAATTAAAATTAAGTTAATTAAATTAAAGATTTATAGGAGGTATTATGAAGAAGATTCTAATAGTGGAAGATGAAGAAAATGTTAGAAGCCTTATCAGAGAAACCTTGGATTTTTTAAAAAAATATGAGATACACGAAGCTGGGACAGGGAGGGAAGCATTAGAGAAAATAAGAGAAGTACAACCCGATTTAGTAATTCTTGATATAATGCTTCCTGATATTGATGGTTATAGTATATGCGAACAAATAAAAGGTGATCCTTCTATGAATACCATGGTACTTATGCTTACAGCAAGGTCCAGCGAATTAGATAAAAAAGTAGGTTATAGTATGGGGGCAGATGAGTATATGACTAAACCTTTTGGTCTTGCGGATTTGATTTCTAAGGTAGAACTACTTTTAGGGGCATAGAAATTTTATGAAAGTTTACTATAATCAAAAGAGAGAAAACTTTTTATCTTTATTTAGAGGCTTAATTCTTTTTGTAGCTCTTCTTCTTGTAAAGTTTGATATTGTGCCTCCTACAGATGTAAGAGTATTTAATATTTTTCTCATTATTTCGTCCATCTATATATTATTTACTACTATTTTCCCTGTACATAAATATCCCTTTTTTTATAAGCATGAAATATTTGCCTCTATAGATGTTATATTAGTATCAATTCTGGTATATTTGACTGGGGGTATAAGCAGTGATTTATACTTATTCTTGGTTTTTCCAGTGGTAGCAGCAGCCTTTAGATATGATTTTAGGACTGCAATTCTTTCTGCTTTTTTAGTTACTCTTGTTTTTATTCTTTTTGGAATAATTCAGGGAATAAATGTAGTCTTAAGTTCTGCCTATATCAGAATTTTAGAACTTGGAATTATGGCTATCGTTTTGGCTCTGTTTTTAAATTATATTGGGAGAGAAAGTTTAAAACTCGAACAGAAAATAAATGAAATGAAGATATTCTCTGATATAACTAAAGCTGTAAATTCATCCTTGGATACTAAAGAGGTTTTAGGACTTATTTTAGATTCTGCTGTTAAATTACTTGATGCTGATGGTGGAACCATCTTTCTTAAAGATAAAGAGACAGGGGATTTAATCTTTGAAAAGGCTATAGGAGAAAAGGGAGATTTATTAGAAGGTAAAAAGCTTGCAAAGGGAGAAGGAATAGTTAGTTGGGTTGTGGAGACAGGAAATCCTGCTATTGTAAATAATCCATCTAAAGATAAAAGGTTTAGTCAATATTATGACTATATATCAGGTTTCAAAACAGGTTCTATTTTATGTGTACCTCTTAAAGTTGGAGATGAAGTATTGGGAGCAATAGAAGTAGTTAATAGTACAAGGAATAAGAAATTTTCTAATTATGAATTAGAGATGCTTATTAATTTATCTTATGAAACTTCTATAGCTTTGCATAAGGCAATTCTTTACAGTAATGTGAATTTGGAAAGAGAAAAGATGAAAAAGATTCTTGAAAATGTTGGTGATGGACTAATAATTCTGGATGGGCGAAAAAGATTAAGTATGTGGAATAATGTAGCAAATAATTTCTTTAATATTACACAGGGAGATATTCAGAAAAGATGTACAGAAGTCTTAAAATGTAGAAATGCAAATGGAGAGTTGATGTGTTCTGAGTGTCCCCTTGATAAAATGGTTTTTCAGGGATTATCCTTACTTCAATATGAAATGAAAACTTGGAATGGGCAGAAAGAATATATTCTTGGATGTAACCTTTCTGGTATATGGGAAGGAAGAAAAGTAACTAATTTTATTTTAGCTCTTAGAGATATCAGTTTGATAAAAGAATTGGATAGAATGAAGTCAGAATTTGTAGCTAATGTTTCTCATGAGTTGAAGACTCCATTAACTGCAATAAAGGGTTATAGTGAGCTTTTAATGAAAATGAATCTCCCTCCAGAGAAAATAAAAAATTATCATCAGATCATATACAAGGAGGCAGAAAGGCTTACTCAACTTATAAATGATCTTCTGGATGTATCAAGAATTGAATCAGGAAGAATAGAACTTAGAAAAGATATGGTAGAGTTGAGAAGAATAATTAGAGAAAGAGCTTCTTTTTTTCAAACTCAAACTTCAAAGCACAAAATAATTTTGCAATTCCCAGAATATCCCACTCTTCTTTTAGGTGATTCAGCAAGACTTACACAGGTATTTCATAATCTTTTAGATAATGCTATAAAGTATTCTCCAAATGGAGGAAATGTATGGGTGAGAGTTACTGATAAAATGGAGGATATAATTATAGAGGTGCAAGATCAAGGAGTAGGAATACCTCCAGAGCATCTTCCCCATATATTTGATAGATTTTATCGGGTAGACAGTTCATTGAGAAAATCAACAAGTGGTACTGGTTTGGGGCTTTCAATAGTTAAGAGTATAGTAGAAGCCCATAATGGTAAAATATCTGTTAGTAGTAAGGTAGGAGAAGGTACTACCTTTACAATAAAATTGCCTCGAAGATATTCTTTAGTAGATCCTTTAACGGGAACGCTTTCTCTTCCTTACTTTTTCCCTATCCTTTGGAGAGAACTTTATAGAGAAAAATCATCTTTTGCCTTTGGTAAAATTGCTTATGAATTTGAAGGTCTTGTTTCGGAGAATTTAAGAAGATCCTCTATTTTTAATCTGGCATCATTAATAAAGGATAAATTAAGACCCAATGATCTTATAGGTCATGGTTTTGATAGATTTTATGTCTTTACCCGTTCTGTTATGGATATTGAAGAAAAAGTCTCCCATATCTCTTTGGGAGATATGGGAGCTATAAGATTGAAATTTAATTTTATTTCATCCACAAGTAAAACTATTGAAGAGGTAGTTAAATTAATAAATGAAGATTTTTAACGAGACTCCCATGTTGATATACTGTAATTAGGTGCTTCTTTTGTTATTATTACATCATGAGGATGGCTTTCTCTAAGTCCAGCATTAGTTATTTTTATAAATTTAGTTTTTGTTCTTAACTCTTCTAAATTTCTAACACCACAATACCCCATACCTGATTTAAGCCCACCTACAAGTTGGAAAATAACTTCTGAAACTGGTCCTCTATATGGTACTCGTCCCTCAATACCTTCTGGTACAAGTTTTTCTGAATTTTCTTGGAAATATCTATCTTTACTTCCTTCTTTCATTGCTGAGAGTGAGCCCATGCCTCTATATACTTTAAAGCTTCTACCTTGATATATCTCAATTTCTCCAGGGCTTTCTTCAGTACCAGCAAGTAGGCTTCCTAACATAACTGCATGAGCTCCAGCTGCTATTGCTTTTGTAATATCTCCAGAAAATTTTATTCCTCCGTCTGCAATTATTGGCACGTTATATTTTTTGGCCTCCTCAGCACATTCCCATATAGCTGTGAATTGTGGTACTCCTATACCTGCCACAACTCGAGTAGTACAAATGGACCCAGGTCCTATACCCACTTTAACTGCATCTGTTCCTGCTTCTATTAATGCTTTTGTACCTTCTGCTGTTGCCACGTTACCCGCAATTATTACTATATTGTCTTTAAATAATTTTTTTAATTCTTTAACAGTTTCTAATACTTTTTTATGATGTCCATGGGCCGTATCAACTACAATAACATCTACTTCAGCTTCCACTAATGCTTTTGCTCTTTCAATAGCCTCTGAGCCTACCCCTATAGCAGCACCAGCCAAAAGCCTACCTTTACTATCTTTTGCTGCATTAGGATATTGTTTCATTTTTTGAATGTCCTTTATTGTAATAAGACCCTTTAATTTATAATCTTTATCTACAATAGGAAGTTTTTCAATTTTATATCTTTGTAGAATTTCTTGGGCATCCTTAATAGTTACACCAACTTGAGCAACTATAAGATTTTCTTTTGTCATTACTTCGTATATTTTTTTGTTCATATCAGTTTCAAATCTTAGATCTCTATTAGTAACTATCCCTACAAGCTTACCATTTTTTTCTACAACAGGTAATCCTGAAATGTGGTATTTTGCCATGATATTTAAGGCATCACCGACAGTTTGATCTGGATATAGGAATATGGGATCTGTAATCATACCATGTTCTGATCTTTTTACCTTGTCTACCTCCTCTGCTTGTTTTTCAATGGAAAGATTTCTATGAATAATCCCTAAGCCTCCCTCTCTTGCCATGGCAATAGCCATTCTTGCTTCTGTTACTGTGTCCATTGCGGCACTTAATATGGGTATATTTAGATGAATCTTTTCAGTAATATATGTATCGACACTTACTTCTTTTGGGGTTACTTCACTGTATGCTGGTACTAATAGTATATCATCAAAAGTTAGAGCCTCTCCTAAGAATCTTTCATTAAAATTCATAACCTTTTTAGCCTCCTTCTCGGTTGGAAAGTTTTCAATTATTTTATTTAAGGGAGATTTAAAAGTCAAATTTAAATTTGTAAAATAAGAAATATATGGAATATAAATTATTTTTCTATGACTCTAAGGAAAACAAATATAGTATAAATGCTCTTCTTGGAGCAGTAGAAGGGGATAAAGAGCTAAAAGAACTTCCAATATTATTTTTTGAAAAAATAGATGATTTATTTTTCGAAAGAGATTTAAGAAATAGTATTTTATGTTTTTCCTTTTTTACTACTCAATTTTTTGAAATAAAAGATATATTAGGAAAGCTCAGGGAACTTAAAAAGAGTAATGAGAATCTTTATTTTATGGCAGGTGGACCTCATCCATCGGGAGATCCCCAGGAAGTATTAGATATGGGATTTGATATTGTGGTAAAGGGAGAGGGAGAAAGAATATTTCCAAACTTAATAAAAGAGATAGTTAGTGGTAAAAAAATTTTTGGAATATTTCATGATAAAAAGAAAATTGATTTAAATGATTACTTCCCTTTCTCAAAAAAATTTGGTAGGTTTGGGCCTATTGAAATAAGCAGAGGTTGTCCTTTTGGGTGCTACTTTTGTCAGACACCAAGAATTTTTGGTGGAATTATGAGGCATAGGAGTATAGAAAAAATAGTGGAAATTGTGGAAGTTATGGTAAAAAGAAATTTAAAAGATATAAGATTTATTACACCTAATGCTTTTGCTTATGGATCTTCTGATAGTATGACAATAAATCTTAAAAAATTAGAAGAATTACTTATTGAAATTAGAAAAATTATTGGAAAAGAAGGAAGAATATTTTTTGGATCTTTCCCTTCAGAAGTAAGACCAGAACATGTTTTACCTGAAACTGTAGAGCTGATAAAGTTATATGCTAATAATGACAATATCGTAATAGGAGCTCAATCTGGTAGTCAGAGGATTTTAGATTTAGCTCATAGAAGGCATAAAGTAGAAGATGTTTATAGAGCTGTAGAAACTGCTACTTACTATGGTCTCAAGGTGAATGTGGATTTCATATTTGGATTACCTTATGAAAATGAGGATGATATAAACCAGACAGTCAAAATGATAGAAGATTTAGTAAAAATGGGAGCAAAGATTCATGCTCATACCTTTATGCCTCTTCCCGGAACTCCTTTTGAGAATTTTCCTCCAGGTAAATTTGATAAGTATATGAGGAAAGTTATAAATAAACTTCTTCCAAAAGGTGTAGTTTTTGGAAATTTTAGAGAACAAGAGGAAATAGCTTGGAAATTATACAATTATTTTTCTTCTAAAGAAGCATAGAATACTGCTATTATTATTAAACCTATTCCTATAAGTTTATATAGATTTATAGTTTCTTTTAAAAAGATGACTGAGAAAACTGTTGCTATTACTGTTTCACCTATTAATACTATAGAGGTAAAGGTAGGAGATAAAATTCTAATAGCATAATTGGTAGAAGAATGACCTATTAACTGTGGTATTAGGGCAAGGAGCAAAAAATTTAGATATGTATAGGCAGAGTATCCTACTAAAGGTATTTTTAAGAGGATAGTAATTAAAAGTAAGCATATCCCTGCAATAGAATATACATAGGTAATATATGAGATGAAGGATATTTCTTTTGAGAGATATCTACCTGTGTATATATAAATGGCAAAGGTTATAGCACCTATGATGGATAATATTTCACCTTTTCCTATTTGGACTTTTAAATCATTGTTATAGGTTATAAGAAACACACCTATAAGGGCTACTAATACTGAAAGGTAGAATTTTTTTGATGGTATTTTTTTCTCTATAATTGATACTAATATAGATATAAATATAGGACTTGTATTTACAAGTACAACAGCATTAGCCACAGAAGTTAGAAAAAGAGCAGAGATCCATGTGTAAAAATGAATGCTTAAGGATAATCCTGCAAAAGTTAACAATATATTGTTAAATATCTTAGAGCATGTTTTTACTTTCTTGTAATTCATTAAGGAAAGAATAAGAGATGATATTAATAAACGGTATGATGCTATAACAAGGGGAGGAGCTTTTGTCAGCTTAATAATAATGGAAGCTGAAGCCATAGCTGATATGCCAATTAAAAGGAAGATATATGCTTTTTCCTTTTGAGTTTTGGTTTTTAACATTGAAGTATTATTCTATTTCCAAGCTTAGATCTAAGCTTTTCACTGAATGAGTTAGTTTTCCCATAGATATAAAGTCCACACCTAATTTAGCAATAGATTCTAAATTTTCTATGGATATTCCTCCTGAAACCTCTATTAATGCTTTTCCTTTTGCTATTTTTACACATTCCTCTATAGTTTTTAAATCCATATTATCCAACAATACCATATCTACATTATTTTCTAGTGCTTCTTTTAGTTCCTCAATATTTTTTACTTCTACTTCTATTTTATATATATGAGATAGGTTTTTCCTAATTCTTTTAATTGCTTCAGTGATGCTTCCTGCAAATTTTATATGATTATCTTTTATTAATACCATATCGTATAGTGCAAATCTGTGATTTTCTCCTCCACCAACCTTTACTGCATATTTTTCAAGAATTCTTAAAAGTGGAGTAGTTTTTCTTGTGTCTAAAATTTTAACATTGTATGGACTTACTATATCAATGCATTTTCTTGTATAGGTTGCAATGCCAGATAGTCTTTGTAAAAAGTTAAGAGCTGTTCTTTCTCCTGAAAGTATAGCTCTTGTTTTTCCATATATTTCAAGTATTATGTCTCCTCTTCTAATGGAATCACCATCTTTACAATTTTCATTGAATTTTACATCTGCATCAAGATATTTAAAAACTTCTTTTGCTACAGGTATACCAGCAATAATACCGTTATCTTTTGACAAAATAATAGCCTTTGATCTCATATCTTCTGGAACGATACTATCGGTTGTAATATCTCCTGTACCAATATCTTCAATTAAAGCTTCTTCAATGATCTTTTTTAAAAGATGGTGGGGAATTGACATCACGATATATTACCTCCTTATCTTTTTCCCAAATTATATGTTTTTTCCATTCTTTTTTTGAGGTAGGAAAATCTATTCTAAAATGGGCACCACGACTTTCCTTTCTTAGAATAGCTGATCTTATCATCAATAAAGAAAGGGTTAACATATTTTTGTATTCAAAAAAGTTTCTATTTTTCAAATATACTCCGTTTATCTCTTCCATTAAATCAATTATTTCTCTTTCACTTTCTTTTAATTTACTTTCTTCCCTTATAATTCCTACTTTATCCCACATAAGAGTTTTTAATTTTTGTATTCTCTCCTTTAAAAATTTGTCATTTTCAATTTCTTTTAAATTTAGGTTTTCATCATATTCTGAGATCAAAGATGGATTATCATTTAATATAGCATCAATACATCTTTTACCAAAAACAAGCCCTTCCAGTAGAGAATTACTAGCAAGTCTATTAGCTCCATGCAGTCCTGTACAAGCTACTTCTCCACAAGCATATAAATTTCTTATGGATGTTCTTCCATATTCATCAGTTTCTATTCCCCCCATAAAATAGTGGGCAGCAGGTGATATAGGGACAAGATCTTTTGTTATGTCTATTCCATATTCCAAGCATTTTTTGTATATATTAGGAAATCTTCTCTTTATTTTGTTTTCTCCGATTGGTCTTAAATCAAGATATACATCTTTTTGCGTTTCTAATATTTCAAAGTATATAGCCCTTGTGACTATGTCTCTTGGGGCTAATTCTCCCAAAGGATGATAATTAAGCATAAACCTCTCTCCATAGGAGTTTATAAGTCTTCCTCCTTCACCTCTAACTGCTTCGGAGATAAGGAATCTTTGTGGAGCATCTATTTTTAAGGCTGTTGGGTGAAACTGAAAAAATTCAAGATCCATAATTCTTGCTCCTGCCCTAAAAGCAGATACTATACCATCTCCTGTGGCAATGAGAGGATTAGTGGTATGAAGGTATAACTGGCCTGCTCCACCAGTAGCTAGTATAATATAACTGCTAAGATATATTGAAATTTTGTTTGTTTTTGAATCAAGAAAGATACATCCATAAGCTTGATTATCAAGGGTAAGTATATCAATAAGCATATGATTATCAAATAATCTAATATTCTCCTTATCTTTAATTTTTTTAATTAGAGTACAAGCCACTTCGTATCCTGTAGCATCTCCATGGGCATGGATTATTCTCTTTCTACTATGGGCAGCCTCCTTTGTAAAGGAAAGCCCATTTTTTTTATCAAAATTCACACCTAATTTTATTAAGTCTCTAACCCTATCAATTCCTTCTTCCACAACAATTCTTACTATTTTTTCCTCATTAAAATCTGCCCCAGCTAAAATAGTATCTTTGAAGTGTAATTCGGGAGAATCATCAGGAGCTAATACTACTGCAATTCCTCCTTGGGCATAATAAGTATTACTTTCCTCTATTTTGTCTTTTGTAAAAAGGCCGACTTTAAATTGAGGGGGAATGTAGTAAGCTGAAATTAAGCCTGCTATTCCACTTCCAACAATTATTATGTCAAATTTTTCTACTGTACTTTTTGATTTGAAATTAGCAATATATCTATCTATCATAAGGATAGCATTCTCATGATTGGTATTAATGCTTTTTCTCTTATATGATCTGGTACCTTTACTTGTGGAGATAAATCTTCCAAAGACCATAATATTTTTTCTAATGTGATTTTTTTCATGTTAGCACATACTGCAAGTGGGGATGCCAGGAAGAATTCTTTATTGGGAACTTCCTTTCTTAGTCTGTGTAGTAATCCTGCTTCGGTCCCTATTATGTATCTATGATGATTATCTTCTTTTACGTATTTGATAATTCCACTTGTACTTGCTACTTTATCAGCTAAGTCTAATACCTCTTTTCTGCATTCTGGATGTACTACTATTTTGGCATCTTTATGTTTTTCTTTAAGTTCCAATATATTTTGAGGAAGAATTCTTTGATGGGTAGGGCAAAATCCATCCCAAATTATCATTTCTTTCTTAGTATGCTTACTTACATAATAGCCTAAATTTCGGTCTGGTACGAAGATGATTTTATCCTCTGAAATTTTATCTACTACAGAGACCGCATTTGCAGAGGTGCAAATATAGTCACTTAATGCTTTTACTTCTGCGGTTGTATTTATATAACTAACAACAACATGATCTTTATATTTTTCTTTTAATTTTAAAATATCTGCTGGGGTTATAGAATTAGCCAAAGGGCACCCTGCATGTGGGTCAGGTAGAATTACTATCTTATCTGGAGCAAGAATAGAAGCTGTTTCTGCCATAAAATGTACTCCACAAAAAATTATTACTTTTTCTTTAACTTCCTTTGCTATCCTTGCAAGTTCTAATGAATCTCCCACAAAATCAGCTATATCTTGTACTTCAGGAAGTTGATAATTATGAGCTAATATAACAGCATCTCTTTCTTTTTTTAATTTTTTTATCTTTTCCTCTATCATTTTTTTCACCTCTTAGTTTCCTGGAGATATTTCTTGCTCTTTATTTATCTTAAATTGTTTTTCATAATCTTTTATCTTTCTATTTAATTTTGATATTTCTCGTTTATATTTAAACAAAACTGGTAATACACTAATAAAAGCCAAAAGAACCCCAATCGCAAAGGTAGTAAAAAGTACTGTAGAAATTTTAGTCGTAAAAGCCCAATATACGAAGTAGATTACAACATCAGTCTGATTTTGAAATGAAAAAATTAAAGCTATAATTATTCCCAAAAGAAGTACGATAATTAAGTTGGACAATAAGACCACCTCCTTGAAATTCGTTTTACCTATTAATTATATCTAAAATTGTGTAAATAAAAAGAGAGGAAGAAACTTATTTCTTCCTCTCTTTTCTAGAAAATTTTTATTTTAGCTTTTTTTAGCTATGTTTTTTGCAAAAGCTTTATTGGCTCAAAGACTACTGTAGCTATATCTCCGTTTTTAACAAATGCAGCATTTGCTTCGTCTGTATCAATATGAAATTCCCAGGCGTATTTGTCGCTTACTCTTATTAAGACATTTTCAAATACTACAGCTCTTATTCCTTCTACTTTTACCTTTACAATCTGCTTATCCACAAGACCCAATTCATCTGCCATATCTTTTGGAGTGTGTATATGTCTCCGTGCGACAATTACTCCTTTAGGAATCTCAATCTCTCCTAAGGGACCTCTAATCTTTATTCCAGGTGTCCCTTCCACATCACCAGAATCCCTTATGGGAGGAATGGGTTGAATCCCTAAATAAATAGCATCGGTTATTGCTAATTCTACTTGAGTATTTTTTCTGGTTGGCCCTAGTACTCTTAACTTTAGAGACCTTTTAGGCCCAATTACTTCTACCTCTTCTTCTGCTGCATATTGTCCTGGCTGAGATAAAGGTTTATAAGGATGCAACTCATAACCTTTTCCAAATAACCTCTCCAGATCATCCTGAGAGAGGTGAACATGGCGTGCAGACACGCCTATTGGTACTTTTATTTCTTTCATTTTTATATTCCTCCTCGAATATAAAATCTTTTTTCTATTTATATTTATACCACTTATATATAATTTTTAAAAGAGAAAAAAATATTTTATTATCTACGAGGAGGAATTAGTTTTATATAATCCTCTAAGCTCCCATCATCTAAGCAACATTCAATAATTCTTTTCCCTAAGGGATCAAGATCTAAGGTCATAAATTTTTTAAGTTCTTTTTTAAAGAAATTTTTAAGTATTTCTGCTCCAGCATCATAGGCTTCTGGTCCTACTTCTGGTTGTTGATCTACTTGAAGAAATGCCTTTGGTATATAGTGACCTTCAACTTTTACTATTTCTAGGGCATATCCCAACAAAGGACATCTTGCAGGTTTTAATTGCTCTGGTCTGAATCTAGCACTTCCTCTTTTAGCTAAGTACTCTCTTACTATCCACTCTGGCATAAATCCTACCCTATAAACACCAATATACTGATTAGGCACAAGTATATATTGAGTATTAGGATAATCTAATATTTGCTGTAAAAGGAGATTGGCTTGTTTTACCATCTTTCCTGTAGCAAAAGGCCAATAAGATCCTACACCTTCACTACTCATTAAATCTCCATTGGTTACACTTGGATTATCATATCCTCTTGGGCTTACAAGTCTCCAAAGCCAAGCGATAGCAGGGGGAAGCACATGAAAGAGACCTACTATGCCATATGTTGGTTTTTCTTTTGTACATGGTGGGGTTCTAAAACCAAAACTCCTTACATCTATTTCTACAGATTCATCTATAATATTAGGTATGAATCTTCTTGGGATTATAACCCTTGGATTTGGACATGGTTTACCAGGTTCGTCCATAGTATGTTCCCATATTAAAGCAGTAGCACCAGGGTGTCCCTCAATATTTAAGAATATTAATGGCTCGGGCGGATGTATAGTAAGTCTTTCTAGCTGAGGCTCAGTGCCATAGCTTTTAATATTGTCCAGTCTTACAAACCATCCTTGTTCTGCATCTTTTACTACCATTTTGCCTCGTCCGGTTTGTAACTTAGGATGACACATTGCCATATCATCAGTTACAGGATAAATTTCACAAGATTCTTGGATTTCTATATAAAATTTTTCTCCTGTAATGATATTTGTACCTAATAGTACTCGGTTATCTTTTTCTCTGTGCATCTGTTGTAGTAGTTCGCTTTTTCCACCACCGCTTGCTCCTTCATGCATTATAGTTAATACATTATCATAAGGTGTTATTATTTTTACTGTTGAGGCATGTGCAGTAACCCAGCCTTCCATTTCTCCTATATTTAACAGTACTCCATATATTCCCTTTTTTGCACTGGGCCCAGGGTATAAATTATATGAAAAAACCTCATGATGGTTATTTATTCTATTATGTACTACGACTTGTTTTCCTCCAAAATGAGTATGTCTAAAAGGAGGGGCTACATATACTATGGCTATAGGCTCAAAATTGGTTCTTATTTGGCTTTTAGGTATAAAACCTTGAATATCAGCAAGTGCTCCAGCAAAAAAAGCAGCGTTAGAAGGGCAAATTAATAGGGAAGGGTATCCTAATTCTTTTCCACCAGACATAAATGGCATGACTATAAGTTCTTGTGATTTTAGCCATTCAAAGGTTTTTTCTCTTAATGTATCAAAATCTTCTCCAAACCTTTCCTTAAATGTAGGTTTATCTGTATCACCTTCGTCGCCAACTACTAAGCTATCTGGATCTCTTCTTCTCATATATACATCAGGATAATTTATTACAATTCCATTTTTGCATTTTGTTACTATAGCTTCCACTACTTCTCCTTTTCCAGGTACATTGTATTTTACTTCAAATTCTTTATTATCTTTTCCTCCTATAGCGAGCTCAAAAAATTCTTCTCTTTTTTCTGGTATTATAACTTTTTTACATGAAAGAAGGATATCTTCTACTTCTTTTGGAACTATAAAATAGGATACTTCTTCCCTAAGCATAATCTAATCGCTCTCCTTTCTAACATTTTATAAATAAACAAAGGCCAATATTTCTATCCTCATTGATGAGGGAAATATTGGTCATCTTTGAGCCTTTATTAGTTCAAGGATAAATTTATCACAAAAAGATGTTAAAATCAATTAAAGATTATTAAAATGGGAGGAATAGGAAGTGAAATATAAGGATGCTTTAGATTACATATATGGTTTTATAAATTATGAGAAAAACTTAGATAAATTAACTTATGAGGAGAAAAAGTTTTATTTAGAGAGAATGAAATATCTTTTAAATCTTATGGGAAATCCCCAAAATAATTTTAAATCTATTCATATAGCTGGAACAAAAGGTAAGGGATCTACATCTGCCTTTATTTTTTCAGTACTAAAAGAAGCAGGATATAAAGTGGGATTATATACTTCACCTCATTTGCAAACCTTAAGAGAGAGAATTAGGATTGATCGTGGATTAATTTCTGAAGAGGAATTGGTTGATCTTGTAAACATTGCTAAACCTTATATTGAAGAAGCCAAAAAGCATCCTATTTATGGTTCTCCTACTTTCTTTGAAATATTAACAGCTTTGTCTTTTCTATACTTTTCTATCAAAAAAGTCGATTTTGCAGTTATTGAAGTAGGATTAGGAGGAAGGTTGGATGCTACTAATGTTATATTGCCTTTAGTATCTGTAATTACTCCTATAGGTTATGATCATATGCATATTTTAGGAAACACTTTATCCCAAATAGCTTTTGAAAAGGCTGGCATTATTAAGGAAAATATACCAGTAATCTCATCTTTACAAGAGGAAGAGGCATGGAATGTGGTTAAAAAAATGGCTACTGAAAGAAAGGCTCCTATAATTAAAATAGATGAAAAATATAGTTGGAAAAGATTGTCATTTAGTAATTTGGGTCAGGAATTTTCAATAAGTGATGGTTCATATGAAAAAATATATTTTATCCCTTTATTAGGTAATCATCAGATAATTAATGCTGTTACTGCTTATGGGGTTTTAGAAGTTTTAAAATCAAAATATTTTATAGATATTGATGATGAGAGTATAAAAAATGGTTTTTCAAAGATTGAATGGAAAGGTAGAGTTCAAATTTTAAAGGAAAATCCAATGGTAGTTTTAGATGGTGCTCATAATATCTCTTCTGCTAAAGCTTTAAGAGATACTATCACAGAATATATAAAATATGATAAATTATTTCTAATCTGCGGTATGATGAAAGATAAGGATGCTTTAGGCTTTGTCTCTACTTTAGATCCATTGGTTTATAGCTATCATTTTGTTCCATTACCTACTAATAGAACAAGAACTCCTGATGAACTTTCAAGAATAGTAAACAGCTTCTCTGTAAAAGATGCTTTTTCTTATGTAGATTTTAAAGAAGCATATGAAGATGTGATAAAGAAAGCCTCACCTACTGACTTAATATTAATTACTGGATCTTTGTATTTAGTAGGTGAGGCTTTAGACCATTTCTTTGGTAAATTAGACTAATCTTTTAGGGCAGATTTAAAATATTCAAGAAATACATTTTCAGGAACAGCACCTTCTATCTCAACCTTTTCATTGATTATGGTTTTTGGTACCCCTGTTACTTCATATTTTTCTGCTAAATGTGGAAATTCAATTGCTTCAATCATATCTGCTGTGATTAATGGATTCTCCATAGCAAATTGATGGGCTAGCCTTACAGCTCTTGGACAATATGGACAGGTAGGTGTGACAAAAACTTGTATATGTACAGGTTTATCTACTGTCTTAAGAAATGACTTTGTTGTAGGAGAGAGTTGAGTTTCTCCTCTTGAAATATCAATGAGGTCTTCTATTAAACTTGAGAACTCATAACCTGATGGTATTCCGAAATACCTTACTCCTAAAACATTATTATTTTTCTCAAAAAGTATGGCAGGTATTTTATCCACATTATATTTTTTAGCAATAATCTCATCTGTGAGGAAATCATGTACCTCAAGTTCTAATAGATCAGAAAGTCCAGTTAATTCTTCCAAAATTTCTCTTGTTTGTTGACAATAGGGGCATTCTATTCTTCCCGGAACTACAAGTTTGCTTCCTGCAGCCTTTTCACTGAATAATATTATTTTTACTTTATCTTTTAGATTTTCCCTAAAAAGATTTTCTAAATACTGACGATCCTCTTCTTTTAAAAGAGCCATTATTATACCTCCTTATTATATTTAATATCTTCTAAAAATTTACTTGCTTCCATGCCTGCTATAGCACCATCTGCAACAGCAGTTACTATTTGTCTTAATATTTTTCCGCGTACATCTCCAGCAGCATATATACCTGGTACTGAAGTATGCATCTTTTCATCTGTTATTATAAAACCATCTTTATCTAAATTCAAAATATCTTTAAAAATTTCTGTATTTGGTATTAGTCCAACATAGATAAAGACTCCATCTATCGGCAATTGTTTAATCTCATTGGTTTTTAAATCTTGTAATATTAATCTTTCCACTTTTTTATCACCCTCAATAGCCTTGACTATATGACTCCATAAAAACTTAATTTTAGGATTGGAAAAGGCTTTTTGTTGTGTAATCTTTTCAGCTTTTAAAGTATCTCTTCTGTGAATTAATATAACTTCTTCTGCAAATTTCGTCAGGTAGATGGCTTCTTCAACAGCAGAGTCTCCTCCTCCTACCACTGCTACTCTTTTACCTGTAAAGAATGCTCCATCACATACAGCACAGTAAGAGACACCTTTTCCTGTGAATTCTTCTTCTCCTGGTACTTCTAATTTTCTTGGTCTTGTTCCTGTTGCTATAATAAGGGTTGGAGCTCTATATATACCATTAGATGTTTCAATAATTTTCCATATGCCATCAATACGAAAATTGAGAACATCTGCCTCTAATATTTTAGAACCAAATTTTTTTGCTTGGATTTCCATTCTTTTAACTAATTCTTCTCCTGTTATTCCCTCAGGAAATCCGGGATAATTGTCAATTTTTTCAGTTAAGGCTGCATTTCCTCCAATTATTGCTTTTTCAATAATCAAGGTCTTCCATAAGTTTCTTCCAGCATAAATACCTGCAGTGAGTCCTGCTGGTCCTCCTCCTAATATTATTACTTCTTGCTCTTCTTCAATTTTATCCATAGGCTTTGCAATAGAAATAAAATCCATATTTTACTATCACCTCCTTTATATATATACCATATGGAGTATATCAGAAAGATCTGAAAATTCAAGATATAGTACATTAAGAAACTTTAAAAATTGGTTCTATATTTAATGCAAGTTTCTTCAGATGCTCCAATTCCTCTTGAGTAATAGGATTAAAATTCATTCCAACCTCTATTGCCCATTGAAAAAACTTATATTCTCCTGGGGGTATAGCTGCTGTTATATTTAGGGAGAGGGTGAATCTTAATGCTAATTGAGCAAGTTCCTTATTATCAACAGGTTCATACCAACATTTAGGGTATTTTCTTTCTTGTCCTTCAGGAATAGAAGTTTTTGCCATGGCTTTTAAAGCTAAAATAGTAATACCTTTTTCTTTAGCTTTTTCAATTACTTGTGGACCGAAATTGCCATTGAAATAACATACCCAATTTATGGGAAATAAAATAGAATCAAAATTAAATACATCTAATAATTTTAATGCTATATCTGCAGAATGAGCGGAAAAACCTATATAACGAATTAAACCTTCATCCTTTGCTTTTAAAAAAGCTTCTAAGGCTCCATTAGGACCTATTACTTTTTGAAAATCATCCTCAGTAGTCATAGCATGAAGCTGATATAGATCAAAGTGATCGGAATTTAATTTCTTTAGAGATTTTTTTAGTTCTTCTAAAGCTCCTTCTTTGTCTCTTTGCATGGTTTTGCAAGCCAGAAATATTCTGTCTCGTTTTCCTTTGATAGCTGGACCAAGTTTATCTTCTGCATCTCCATATGAAGGTGCGACATCAAAATAATTTATACCTAACTCTATAGCTTCTGAAACTCTCCTATTTGCTGTTTCTTGATCTTCATTCATTACTAATATTCCACCAAAGCCTATTATGGAAAGAGGTTCTTTATTTTTTCCATAAAACCTTTTTTTAATCATTTTTTTTACCCCCTTTTAGTTTTTCTTATTTTACTTTATTTTTTCTTTACAAAAAATAGAGATTTTTATTATAATATTACCCACACCCCCCTCCTTATGAGAGGCTGGAAAGAAAAAGTTCTTCCAGCCTCTCTTTTAGTTAGAGGGATAAATAGTAAAAGGAGACTTTAAAAAGCGATGGAGCTTGACTATGAAGAAAGAAAAGAAATAGGTAAAAAAGTAATTACTCTTTCTATACCTGTCCTTTTTGAGAACCTTTTTCAACTACTATTTAGTTTTGTTGATATGATCTTTGTTGGGTTTTTAGGCGCAACTGCTTTAGCTGCTGTGGGTTTTGGCATGCAGATAATTAATGTGATCCTTGCTATAATTTCAACCCTTACTACGGGTACAATGGTGATGGTGGCTTATAGTGTAGGGGCAAAGAGATATAAAGATTTATCTGATTATTTACAAATTTCTTTGAATATTGGTTTATATTTATCAATTTTAATTTTGTTTTATGCCATATTTGGTATAGATGAGACCCTAAGGATGTTAGGAGCTAAGGGGGAGCTTTTGAAACAAACATCTCTATATTTGAAATATATTCTTGTTCCCGGTATTCTTATGGTCTATATGAATATAATTTCATCTGCTTTAAGGGGAGCTGGTGATACAAGAATACCTCCTTACATAACAATTTTTTCAAATACTATTAATATATTTCTTGATTACGTTTTTGTTTTTGGGAAATTTGGTTTTCCCAAAATGGAAGTTGCTGGGGCTGCTTTGGCAACAACTATTTCAAGATTTTTGGGGGTTATAGTACTTTTTCTTGTAATCTATAATAAAAATAGGCTTTTTAAATCTTTTAGATTTATTTCTTTAAAAATTGAAAAAGAGAAAGCTTTTCAAATTCTTAGAATAGGTATACCCACATCAGTAGAAAGTCTACTTTTTAACGTAGGTGCTCTTCTTTATGCGACTATCGTTTTAAAGTTGGGAACAAAAGTCTATGCTGCTCATAGAATATCTCTTAATGTAGAGTCTCTTTCTTTTCAACCTGGTTTTGCTTTTGGAGTTACTGTAACTGCTCTGGTAGGTCAGTTTAAAGGGGCAGGAGAGGATAAAAAAGCTCTTTTAGCCTCGTTAGAAGCATGGAAGAGAGCAGTGATACTTATGGGTACAGTAGGATTAATTTTATTTTTGGTCCCAGAATATTTTGTACAGATTTTTAGCAGAGATAGAGAAGTAATTAGAATGAGTTGTTCTGCTTTAAGAATTATTGCTATAATACAGCCTTTTTTGGCAACAGCTAATGTAATGTCTGGATCTTTAAGAGGAGCAGGATTTTCAAAAATTCCTATGATATATAGTGGTTTAGGTATGTGGTTAATAAGAATACCACTGGCTTATATACTCTCTATTAAACTTGGTTTAGGCCTTGTTGGAGCTTGGATTGCGATGGCTACAGATATATCTTTCAAGACAATTTGTGGTTTTTATATTTTTATAATAAAGAAGTGTTATGAGAGAGTGAGTATAAAACTTGATAAAAGATATGGGCCAATTAGTAATTCTTAATCTTCCCAAAGTAAGATATTTAGATGCATGGGAACTTCAAAGAAAATTGCATTCCTTAAGAGTAGAAAATCTAATTCCAGATACCTTGATTTTGTTAGAACATTATCCAGTTATCACCTTAGGAAAGTTTGGTAAGGAAGAAAATCTTTTAAAAACGAAAGAAGAACTTAATAGCTTAGGAATTGAATATTTTCATGTGGATAGAGGTGGAGATATAACTTATCATGGTCCAGGACAATTAGTGGGTTATTTTGTTTTTAGAGTTGAAGGCGTTAAAAATTTTATCTTTAAAATTGAAAATGCTTTAATAAAGCTATTAGAAGAGTATAGAATAGAATCTGGGATTGATGTCAAAAATCCAGGAGTATGGGTAGGAAATAAGAAAATTGCTGCCATAGGGGTAGCAATTAAAAAAAGAGTTTCTTATCATGGTTTTGCTCTAAATGTTAATAATGATTTGACTCCTTTCTCTTTTATTATTCCTTGTGGTTTAAAAGATAAAGAAGTAACATCAATAAAAGAAGAGACCCACCGTAATGTAGACTTTGAAGATTTGAAAAATAAGATGGGTCTCTTCCTTTTTAAAGAATTTTATTTTTCAGAATTTAGAATAATTAATTTTTCCTCTTATATGGAGGACTCCATCCTTGAAGAGCTCTTGGTGGGCCCATAATCTCTATTAGTGCTATAATTTCTGGAAGATTATTTTTCAAGCTTTTCTCTATATAAGAGGGCTCTTCTTGTATTTTTTTTCCTTGAACAATTTCTTTTGTTTTACTCTCTATTCTTGGTTTTTCTGAGTATAATGTAGATAAAACTTTAGTTTTTTCTTTTGGTGGGGACTCAGTCTTAGGCGTTTTCTCCAACTTTTCTTCTATTGGTTTAATGACAACTACTTTTTTCTGTTTATTAACTTCTTTAATGGCATTTAAAGTGGCAGATAGAATTATGAATAATATATATAGAAATACTATCCATTCCATTTTAATCTTTGCCTTCTTCTTTTGTTTGTCCAAGTTTAGATATTGCTTCTCTCATGGCTGTATCTGCCATAATATTTTTAAGAGTATAGTAATCTAAAACACCTATTTTACCAGCTCTCAATGCTTCTGCAACAGCTAATGGTACTTCTTTTTCTGCTTCTATTAATTTGGCTCTCATTTCTTGAGTTAAAGCTTTCATTTCTTGTTCTCTTGCTATAGCAAGAGCTCTTCTACTTTCGGCTTGGGCCTGAGCGATTCTCATATCAGCTTCTGCCTGATCCATTTTTAGTCTTGCACCTACGTTATTTCCAACATCTACGTCTGCAATGTCTATAGAGACTATTTCAAAGGCAGTACCAGCATCCAATCCTTTTGCAAGTACAGTTTTTGATATACTATCAGGATTTTCTAATACTTCTTTATAGCTCTCTGCAGAACCTATCGTGGTTACAATACCTTCTCCAACTCTTGCTATTATGGTAGCTTCGCCAGCTCCTCCCACAAGTCTCTCAATGTTAGCTCTTACAGTTACTCTTGCTTTAGCTTTCAGCTCAATACCATCTTTGGCAACAGCTGCAACTGTGGGAGTTTCGATAACCTTTGGATTTACACTCATTTGTACTGCTTCTAAGACATCTCTTCCAGCAAGATCTATAGCAGCAGCTTTCTCAAAGGTTAAAGGAATTCCAGCCCTTTGTGCAGCGATAAGAGCATTTACTACTCTATCCACATTACCTCCTGCTAAATAATGAGCTTCTAATTTATCTAATGTAACTTCCGATAGTCCTGCCTTATGAGCTTTAATTAGAGAATTAATTATTATTCCAGGGGGTACCCTTCTAAGTCTCATTCCGATAAGATCAGTAACTTTTATTCGTACACCAGCTGCAAGGGCGGAGATCCAAAGTCCTAAGGGAACAAAGCTAAAGAATATTACTAAGAAAATTAAAACTAAGATTAGGATTAGAAAACCTAAAACTAAACTCATTTTTCACTCCTCCTTACAAAAATTTTATTTCCCTCTACTTTTACCACTATAATCTCCGTATTTGGTTCAATGAATTCTGATTCTGTATATGCCTCTAATTTTTCTCCATCTACTTCAATATAACCTGTAGGTCTTAACATTGTTATAGTTATCCCTTTTTTTCCAATAAGGTCTGTTCTTTCTTTAACTGCAGTGTATCCTAAATCTTTCTTTTGATCTTGAGGGATGTTTAAAATTTTCCAAAATCTGCTTCTTGGAAGGTAGAAGATAAGAAATATAATAAGGGAAGATACTACAAAAATTCCTGTAAGAATTGCTTGGGTGGTTCCAACCTTTTGAGCTATAGTAAGATATATACTAAAAAATACTGAGACACTACCTAATATTCCTGAGATTCCAAATCCTGGGGTATGTATTTCTATAAAAATTAGAAGAAGCCCTAATAAAAATAATAGTACTGTTTCAAGTCCCGAAAGTCCTGCTAAATAATGCCCTCCAAAGAATAGACCTAAACAAACAATAGCTAATATTTCAGGAACACCTAATCCAGGGGTAAAGATAGCTACATAAAGACTTAACATTCCTATAGTCAAAATGATACTAGATACTGTTGGATCTGTTATAAATCTTACAATATTTTCAGACCAAGTAGGATTAAGCTTTACAAGATTTGTATCCTTTAATTTGAAGAAATTTAGTACATCATCCATATTAGAAGCAATAAGATCTGCGAATTTAAATTTTTTGGCTTCTTCTGCGTATAATGTAAGAATTTTACCTTTTTCTTTTATACCAGGTATGTAGATACTTGCATCTACCATTCCTGCTGCTATTTTAGGATCTCTTCCTCTTTTCTTTGCGGTACTCTCGAACTCAGCTTTAAGAGCAGAGATAATTTTTTCTTCTGCGGGTCTTGGTTCTGCTGCTCCAATGCTTCCAGATGGAGATATGGCGATTTTTTCACACGCAAGCGCTATTAATGCACCTGCAGACCAGGCTCTATCTTTTATATATGCAATGGTTGTTATGGGAGTATTAAGGATAGCATCTCTAATCTTTGTGGCTGCATCTACCCTTCCACCAAATGTATCAATTTCGAATATAAAAGCTTTTGCATTTGGATGTTCTCTAATACTTCTTTCTACGAAAGAAGAAAGCCCTAATTCGATAGTTCCTTTAATAGGTATTATATATACTGACTCTTGGGCAGGAACTGAAATGGAAATGATCCATAGAAGAAGAATAAAGAGAATTAAGAAAAACTTTCCTTTTTTCAAATTTCTACCCTCCCGGCTTTTCCTTAGTATAATGGAGAGAAAGATAGGGAATAAGAAAGGAAAAAGGGATAAGAGAAAAGGATATGGTGGGAGATAAAAATTGAGTATTTTGTAAAGAATAGAGAATAATTATTACATTACATATAAATCCTAATAGATATGCTTCTTTATCCCTTCTAAAAAGTACTTCTTTTATTACAGGAAGATATATGAGAAATAAAAATTTAGAGATAAAATTTTTAAAGGTAAACAGGTGAATAAGAATAAAGATCTCATCTAAAACTGAGATAATAAGAGTTTCATTGATTTTATTGTGGGATGAAAAGTAATAAAGAATAAAACTATAAAAAATAGAAGATAATATTACGAGATATTGTAATAAGTCTTCGAAAAATATATTGGATATAACATAAGTATAAGTCAATAGAAAGGTTAATATTCTTATCCTACTTATAACAACAGTTTCCAAAATTCTAACCTCCCATTATTTATTTTAACACAAATTAGGTTTCCGAAGAAAGATTAATTAATTCTGATGTTTCAGGCAAATAGAGCTCATCCTTATCATCATCATATTCAAAGAGTTCTGCATATCGGCCCCAATCTATGAGTGTATCTAATTGTCTTTCTGCCTCTTTTGGTGTGAGGTTTTTCCTTAATAAATCTAAAAAGAAAGCCCTTGGAACTTTATGGTTTGATTTTGATTGAAGAACTTTGACTATCTGCTTTAGGAATGGAACTTTTTCAATTGCTAAAGTTTTAAAAATTTCTTTCCTCTCTAACACATCTGCTTCTGCAAATTTTTTACCAGCTTCAGTAAGTATTAAATCACCTTCTTTAACCTCAGCAAAACCTAAAAGTTCGCAGGCTTCTACAATAGGTAATAAATCTTCAACGTCCATGAGAAGTTCCTCTCCTAATTTGTATATATCAGCTTTCCCCTCTAAATCATTGACAAGTTCAACTAATCCTGTTATAGAACCCACGCTTGCTTCAGGAATATGAATATGTCTTTTTTCTTTCCATAAGATCTTTTCCAATGGTTTACCAGTTAAGGTGCTATAAATTTCATCTACAATCTCCAAAAATTCTTGAGATTTTTTATCTCTCCAATGAGGTATGTTTATTCTTATTTCTTTAATTATCCTTCCAGGATCTTTACTTAACAAAATGATTCTGTCTGCCATATATACAGCTTCCTCAATACTATGAGTAACTAAAATTATAGCTTTAGTTGGAATTCTTTTTTCTATCCATAATTCAATAAGGTCATTTCTTAAGTTTTCTGCTGTTAATACATCTAAGGCAGAAAAAGGCTCGTCTAAAAGGAGAATATCAGGTTCCATTACTAAAGCCCTGGCAAAGCCTACTCTCTGTCTCATACCTCCAGAAAGCTCTTTAGGATATGCATTCTCAAAACCATCAAGTCCTATCAAATCTATTGCTTCTGTAGCCTTTTTTCTCCTTTCTTCAGGGGGTAAACCTTTTGCCTTTAGTCCTAATTCCACATTTTCTAAGACAGTAAGCCATGGAAATAGAGCAAAATTTTGGAATACCATCGCTACTCCAGGATTTATATCTTTTATTTCTTTACCCTTAAAATATACTTTTCCTTTATTAGGTTTTATAAGTCCTGCTATGATTCTAAGTAGGGTTGATTTTCCAGATCCCGATGGTCCTAAAAGGGCCAAAAAATCTCCTTCATTAACTGTAAAATTAATATTATCTAATACTGTAACAATGCCCTCTGGAAAGGTAAAGCTTACAGTTATATTTTCTAATTTAAGAAGTTCCATAATTTAAATACCTCCTAATTATCATGATAGCATTTCTTCTGATTTCTTAAATAATCTTTTCCAGAATAAACGGTTTATAGTCACCACCATGATAGCCATAGTAATAGTACTTCCAGCAAGGAGAGCATTATTTCCTGTACTTGAGGCTTCAGTTATCAAAGCTCCAAGACCCTTTATTTTTACCACCTTATTTTGAAATTCTATATATTCAGAAACAATACTCGCGTTAAATGCTCCTCCCATTGCTGTAATACCACCAGTTACCAAGTAAGGTAATATGGAAGGTAATATAAGTATTTTCCATTGTTCTTTTCTACCAAGTTTAAGAAGTTTGGAAACTTCGATAAGATCTTTTGGAATAGACATACCTCCTGCAATAATATTAAAAAGTAGATACCATTGAGTACCTAATAACATTAAAATAATACTTGCTAAATTTAGCCCTCCTGGTAGTTTTATAAGATACATAATGATAATAGGAAATATGGCTGTTGCAGGAATGGATGCAACTATTTGTACTATTGGTTGTAATATTTTAGAAAGTTTTGTATTCATTCCAATTTTTACACCTAAAGGTAAGGTCCATAATAAAGTAATAATAACTGCTAAGGATACTCTTAAAAGGGTTAGGAGTGCAGCAGTAAGAATTTCTTCCCAGGTAGTTAAAGGTAATTTAATTAATAGATTTAATAATCCGAAGACTCCTCTTAATACTAATAATCCTAAGAGGGAAGATACAATAATATTTAATATCTTTGGAAATATAGATATATTTTGGGCTTTTAGAGTTTTCTCCGTATAATATCTTACAAAACATTGGTTTAATTTCTCTTTTAAAGGATCAGCGATATGGTTTTTTATAAATTCAAATATTCTTGAACGTCGATACCATAATAATACTCTTGATTCATAAGTTTCTTCATCTTGAACAAATTCTATTTTAAATTTTTGTCCCCATGCAATAAGAGGTCTCCATACTAATTGATCTAAAAGTATGATCACAATAATTAATGTAAATAAGCCATAGAATAGTTTTGTTAAGTCTCCTTCTATGGCTGAAAATGATAGATAAGAGCCAATGCCTGGTAATACGAAATTTTGATTTGTTAATGTAAACATCTCACAGGCCATAAGGAAAAACCAGCCCCCAGCCCAGGACATCATACTGTTCCATATGAGGCCTATAGCAGCACATGGTAATTCTAAATTCCAAAACCTTTGCCAAGGATTTAGCTTTAAAACCTTAGCTGCTTCTCTGAGATCTCGGGGTATGGATATTAGGGATTGATAAAAACTAAATACCATGTTCCATACTTGTCCTGTAAATATTAATATAATAGATGTAAGCTCTAGTCCTATTTTGGAGCCAGGAAAAAGTGATATTACTGCCATAAATACAGGTGGTAAAAAGGACAAGACAGGTATGGATTGGAGAATGTCAAGGAGAGGAATTAATATCTTTTCCAAGTTTTTCTTATAGGCCGCAGTATAGGCATATACAATGGTAAAAATTAAAGAAATAATATAAGCGAAGATCATTCTTATAAGTGAAAAGATAGCATAAAGGGGAAGTTTTAGGGGGGATAGATCAAGATATATTTGTTGGGTGGGTTTTGAATAGATAGTATTTAAGGTTGCAATGGAGTAAATAATACTTCCTATAAAGAGGAATATTATTATGTCTCCAACAGAAAATTTTCGATATTTTATTGGAGACCAGATTAGCCTGGGCATTTTCTCTGGCCTCCTTTACGTAAGGGAGAGAATCTACTTTTTTCCATGATATCTTATCTCCTTTCCTTTGTATTGTAGTAATGAAAGAGTTACATCTCGGAATTACGTCTTCATTCTTACTACTCATACAATTTATTCTCTCCCTCCCTTCTTTTTTTCTTTGTTATAACACTTAACCTAATAATCGTCAATTACTTGATGATAAAAGGATATAATGATATTATACACTTGATTTTTAACACGTATTAATATATGGAGGTTCATATAATGAATGAAAACAAATTATATATAGCTTTTGTATGGCACATGCATCAACCTTATTATAAAGATACTATTAATAATCTTTCCCTTTTTCCATGGGTGAGGCTTCATGCAATTAAAAATTACTACAATATGGTGTCCATATTAAGAGATTTTCCCAAAATTAAGCAAACTTTTAATTTAGTTCCAAGTTTACTAATGCAAATTGAAGAATATTTAAATGGGACAACTACGGATCTTTGGCTTGAATATACACTTAAAAAAGTGGAGGATTTAAATGAAAATGAGAGAAAATTTATTAAAGACAACTTTTTTCTGCTTAATAAGGAGAAAATGGGGTTTATTTTTGATAGGTTTAAAGAATTGTATGATAAAAAGTTAAAAAATGAAGATTATTCTAATCAGGATTATTTAGATTTGCAGGTTTTATATAATCTGGCTTGGTTTGATCCTGAATTTAGGGAAAAGGATGAATTTTTGAGAGGATTATGTAAAAAAGGAAGATTTTTTAATGAAGAGGAAAAAGTAAAACTGATAGAGAAACAGTTTTATATAATTAAAAATTTATTTTCTCTTTATAAAGAGATGCAAGATTCAGGGCAAATAGAAATAACTTTTTCTCCCTTTTTTCATCCCATATTACCACTTCTTGTAAGTACCGAGAATGCTAAGATATCTACTCCAGATTTACCTTTACCTTCTTTTAGCTTTTCTTATCCTGAAGATGCAAAAGCTCAAATAATTTTAGGAAAGGAATATTATAAAAAAATTTTTTCAAGAGAACCTATAGGAATGTGGCCTTCTGAAGAGGCTGTTTCTCCAGAGGTTATAGTTTTATGCTCTGAGCTTAATATAAAGTGGATAATTACAGATGAGAAAATTCTTGGAAAAACTATTAGAAAAGAGATGGTGAGAAATAGTAATGGAAATATTTTAAATCCAGAAATTTTGTATAAACCGTATAGAGTAAATATTAATGGTAAGGAAGTTAATGTGGTATTTAGAGATCAGTTCTTATCAGATAGGATAGGCTTTGTTTATATGAATATGGATCCCTATGATGCAGCTAAGGATCTATATGAGAGAATAATTAAAATAAAGGATAGATTACCTATGGATCAGTCTTATCTATTGACTATTGCTTTGGATGGTGAAAACTGCTGGGAATATTATGATAATGATGGTAGAGATTTTTTAAGGCATCTTTATACATTGATTGAAGATTCTAATGAAGTTGAAACTACAACGGTTGGAGAGTTTATACTTAAAAATCCTCCAAAGGATACTTTAAACTATATTTTTACAGGATCCTGGATAAATGCTGATCTTACTACTTGGATTGGAGAGCTTGAAGAAAATTTGGCTTGGGATTATTTGAGTTTAGTTAGAGCCTATTTAGAAAGGAGGATTAAAAAAGCCTATTTTGATAAGAATAGTTTAGATTGGAAAAGCTTATGGGCTGCGGAGGGGAGTGATTGGTTCTGGTGGTACGGAGATGATCAAGATTCAGGCCATGATGAGGTATTTGATTATATATTTAGAGTGCATTTAAAGAATGTTTTTAAATCAATAGATAAAGATTATCCTACTTTTTTGGATTTTCCTATTGTCTTTAAAAATCCTATTTGGAAATCAAGAGAATTTTTTATTTTTACTCCTAAAATAGACGGGAAAGTTTCTTTCCAAGATGAGTGGGTGCTTTCTTCTTTAAATCTTTTGGAGGAGGATGGATTAATAAAGAGAATATATTATGGCTATGATCTTGAGAATCTTTATATAAGGATTGATATAAAGAATGGTAAGGCGAGTGATTTCTTTGATAAAGGAATATCCTTAAAATTAAATTTTAGGGATTATACTAAAGAAATGTTATCCTTAGAAATATCAAAGGACAATAAAACATCTTTAAGTGAGGATATATTTTGGGCATTAGATGAGATTTTTGAAATAAGAATTCCCCTTAATATAGTTTTTTTACATAATGAAAAACTTCTTTTGGATATTCAGCTTCTTAAAGATACAAAGGTTTTAGAGAGTTATCCTAAAGACTCTAAAGGGTTTATGGTTAGAAAGCCAGGATTTCTTGAAGAACTTATAACAAAGCTTTATTTTCAAAGGTTGAATAAGGAAAAAGTGGCTGTTATAGAGTCCTTTATACTAAAGAGAAAAGAAGGGGAATTTTATAACCTTTATACTAAAGTTGTAATAGAGAATAAAACTTTCAATAATAATATGGATTTATCTTTTTCTGGTGATATTATTAAAGTAAGGAAAATTATTTACTTAGATGAATTTATTTTATTCTTACAAGCCTTAAGAGATTTAAATATTTTTCTCTTGTCAAATTACACTATATTTTATCCTTTTGCTTACTCTGTAAAACTGAATAATGTCTATATTCTTAAGCCCAAAAATTCAATGAAAAGATTTATAAATGCTTATATGAGTAAATGTGGTGGGGATAAGAATCTTAATATAGAGATGGAGAAGTTAGGAAGTATAGAGATTTATGGATTATGAAAGTTTTTTTGTTTGGAAAAGTAGAGATGAAGCAATAAAAATTCAAGAGGAGCTAAAAAGAAAAATTATTTTAAAAGATGGGTTTATTAATATAAACACAGTAGGTGGTGTGGATACATCTTTTTCTAATGATGTGGCATTATCTGTTATTGTAGTTATGAATTACAAAACATTAGAGTTAATAGAAATTTCTTATCATTCAATGGATGTAACAGTTCCTTATATACCAGGATTTTTAAGTTTTAGAGAAGGCCCAAGTATAATGAAAGCTTGGGGGAAACTCAAAATAAAGCCTGATATATTAATCTTTGATGGTCAAGGTATAGCACATCCAAGAAGATTGGGTATTGCATCTCATGTAGGTGTAGTGTTAGATATAGCAACCATAGGTTGTGCTAAAAATTTATTAATAGGAGATTTTAAAGAACCTGATAATAAAAAGGGAGCATTTAGTTATATATATGATAAGGAAGAGGTTATTGGTGCAGTGTTAAGGACAAAAGAGAATGTAAAACCTGTATATATATCTCCTGGTCATAAAGTTTCATTAGAATCCTCTATAAAAATTTCGTTTAATTGTACTTTCAAATACAGATTGCCTGAACCTATAAGATTAGCCCACATATACAGTAAGAAAATTCTATTAGATCTTAAAAAAGAAAGATAATTTTTTAAGAGTATCTATCTCTTCTCTTCTACCTAATTTTGCATTTTTAATTGCCTTTTCTAATATTTCTATGGATTTATCATAATTTCTTTTGTCTACAGGATAGGGATGTCCGTCTTTTCCGCCGTGAGCAAAAGAGAACCTTGCTGGATCTTTTATGCTTGCTGGATTTCCATATACAAGCTCGGATATCAATGCTAAAGCTCTAAGAGTTTTTGCTCCTACACCTTCTCTTAGTATTAAATCTTGGAAATCCTTTGGAGGATTTTCATAATTTTTCAATAATACAGTCTTAAGATTTTCAGGCTTTATTTCTCTAGCAGTTATTGGATGGTAGGGGGGTAGTCTTAAAGAGACTTTTTCCCATAACTTTGTTATATCTTCTGGTTTTTCATGAAATAAATATGTTATTGTTTCCTGAGCTTTTTTACTTTCTTTTGAAACCAGGTTTAATACGTAATTTTCAAATCTTTCACTAATAATACCTTTATGGGGATCTTCCACAAAACTTTTTATTTCATCTCCTAACCAATGATATCTTCTTGCATAGTGGTTTTTTTCATTCATTCCTTGTTGGATAACACACCATTTGTCATTTTTTGTAAATACTAAAAGATGGGTATACAATTGATATCCATCCTGAATAGCATTATTATCTACCCTCGCTACTATTCTACTTATAAAGATCCATTTATTTGGATCAATGCTACTCTTCTCTGATATTTTTATGATTTCTTTAGGAGTATTTAAAGCTGTTTTTCCCTTTCCTCCTACTATATAAAGTCCTATGTCATCTGGAATTTCTCTAAGAGCTTCTTTAAGTGCGGATCCAGTAGTTGTAGTAAGTCCACTGGAATGCCAATCGAAACCTAATATACATCCTAAAGCTTGAAACCAGAAAGGATCCGAAAGTTTTTTTATAAGATCATCAATTTTGTTCTCCATATAGAATAGAAGAATGATTTCTCTTGATAGCTTTTTCATTCTATGAAAAAGCCATTGAGGTGCTTTACCAGTATGAAGAGGTAGTTCTGCAAATTCTCTTTTTATCATACTATAATTATAGCAAGAAATAAAAAGAAAGGGGCTATTATGTAATGAAAAAGTTTATATTTTTAATGATTTTTGGGATCCTAATTATATCTTTAGTAACCTTGGGAACTTCTAAGACAGTTTTTCCAAAGGGAAGACTTATTATTACCCAAAACCATAGAAGTTTGGAGATTCCAATAGAGATAGCTGATAGGGAAGAATTGCATACTTTAGGACTCATGTATAGAAAGGATATACCATGGGAGTATGGAATGCTCTTTATATTTTCCACCGATGTATCCTACGGTTTTTGGATGAAAAATACGTACGTACCGTTAGATATTGCATTTATTTCTTCTGATAAGATTATCTTTAATATTCAGAGAATGTTACCATGTAAAGAGGGAAAAGATTGTGCTGTGTACTATAGTCCAAAACCCTATAGATATGCTTTGGAAGTTAAAGCGGGATTTTTTGAAAAATATAAATTCTCTGTAGGAGCTAAAATAGATTACATAAGAGAATAATTGTTGACTTTTAGGATAAAATTTTCTATTCTTTAAGAGAATTTTTAAGATGATAATACTATATTATAAAAGGAGGTTAATTAAATGAGCGTACCAAACGTAAACAGAGAACTTTGTATCGGGTGTGGTGTTTGTGCATCTTTATGCCCTGATGTTTTTGAGATTGATAGCGAAGGAAAAGCTGTTGTAAGAGAAGGGGCTGATTGCGAGTCTGCAGGTTGCTGTCAAGATGCAGCAGATTCTTGTCCAGTCGGTGCAATTACTCTTTAAGAATTATTTAAAGATTTGAGGGGGAGATAAAACTCTCCCCTCTTAAGGTTAATAATTGAGGTTAACAAATATGTTAAATAAAAACTTAATAGAAGAAATTCTTGGTATTGCTATCAGACATGGGGGAGAATTTTCAGAAATATTTTTAGAAAATTCTCATTCCCTTTATTTTTATTGGGATGATAGAAGGGCGGAAGAGGTAACTTATGGAGAGGATATAGGGGCTGGTATAAGGATTATTCAAGGAGACAAAGTATATTATGGTTATACTACTGATATAAGTGAATTGGGTTTAAAGAAGCTTGCTAACAATTTATCAGAGGTAGTTATTAAAGGAGAAAACAATAAAAAGATAATTATGGAGGATAAAAAGGAATTTATTACCAAAGCATTGAAAGATTATAAATCGGTAGAGGTTGGGGAAGGTATTGATCTTTTGAAAATAATGGATGAAAGTTCAAGAAATTATAGTCCAAGAATTGTCCAATTTACATCAGTAATAAGGAACCATACTCAGGAAATACTTATAGCAAATAGTGAAGGTGATTTTGTAGAAGAAAAGAGAGTGCGAAGTGTCGTTTATGGGTTTGCAGTTGGTGAAAAAGATGGACTTATACAAACTGGTTATGAGATTGTAGGAGCTACTTTAGGCTGGGAACTTTTTACTGAGGATTTGGTTAAGAATGTAGCTTTAGAGGCTTCTCGAAGAGCTATTTTAATGTTAGAAGCTGAGGAAGCGCCTGCTGGAATTATGCCTGTGATTATTTCTTCTCAGGCTGGGGGTGTTCTAATTCATGAGGCAGTAGGTCATGGTTTGGAGGCAGACTTAGCAGAAAAAGGTGTTTCTGTTTATAAAGGTAAGATAGGGGAGAAAGTAGCTTCTAATTCTGTAACATTAGTAGATGCTGGTGTGTTGGAAGAAAAATATGGAAGTTCATATGTAGATGATGAAGGAGTTAAAACAAATTATAATGTGTTAATAGATAGGGGAATATTAAAAAGTTATATGCATTCAAGAATTACTGCTAAAAAGTTTGGAGTAGCTCCTACTGGCAATGGTAGAAGACAAAGTTTTAGATATCCACCAATCCCAAGAATGACTAATACTTTTATCCTTCCTGGGAATAGTAAGTTAGGGGATATGTTAGATAAAGTAGAAAAAGGTCTTTATGTGGTAAAAATGGGTGGTGGTCAGGTTGATACAGTCTCAGGAGATTTTGTTTTTGAGATTGAAGAAGGTTATATGATAGAATCTGGAAAAATTAAAAATCCTGTGAGGGGAGCTACTTTGATAGGTAATGGGCCTAAAATCCTTGAGAAAATAGAATTAATAGGTGATGATATTGGTTTTACTCCAGGGACATGTGGAAAGGATGGTCAGGGTGTACCTGTTACTGACGGAATGCCTACCATATTAATATCTGAGATTACTGTAGGTGGAACTAAAAAGAGGGAGGATTAGATTTTTTAATCATGTTAGATATAGAATTTGTTTTGAAATTTCTTAAGAAAAATAAAGTTGAAGGAGAAATTTTTTATCAAGAAAAGGAAAAACATTCTTTAACAATATATGGTGGAGACGTAGAGAAATATCAAGTATCAAAAGAACAAGGTATAGGTATAAGAATACTTAAAAAAAACAAGCAAAGTTTTTCATACACTACTGATATTAAGAATGTGGAGGAAGCTATAAATAAGGCATTGGCATATGTTGATTATATGCCTATTGATGAAAATTGGAGTTTAGTAGAAGATTTGGAAGCCAAAGATATAAAAGGATATATTGAGGATCCTCCGATGGAGGAAAGAATTAACACTCTTAAAGAAATTGAGAAAAAAATATATTCTAAGGATAAGAGAATAAAAAGTATAAGAAATATAGTTTGGGAGAAAATATGTGAAAATAATAAGATAATAAATACATTAAATACTTTCCTTGAATACAATTATCAATATCAATATGTTTACACAGAAATTTCAGCTTCTGATGGGAATAATGAGAGAAGCGGTTTTGAGTTTGATACTGGAAGAACTTGGTATGATTTGAATTTTGATAATTTAGTAGATAAGGTTGTTTGGAAGGCTACAAGCTTATTGGGAGCTGAGCAAACCCTATCTAGACGTACTACAATTTTACTCCCCTCAGATGTGGCAAGTGATTTTTTAGAGCTTCTTTCATATATGTTCATTGCTGACAATGTTCAGAAAAACAAATCATTATTGAAGGGATTAATTAATCAAAGAGTGGCATCTCCAGTATTGAGTATTATAGAGGATCCTACTGATGAAAGGTCATTGGTTCCAAGGGCTTTTGATGATGAAGGAGTTAAAACATATAAAAAGTATCTTATTGAAGATGGAATATTAAAGGAATATCTTCATAATTTATACACTGCTAATAAAGAAAGAAGAAATTCTACTGGAAATGGAGTGCGTCTTAATTTTAAGAGTCTACCTAAAATAGCCTCCTTCAATATGTATATAAAACCAGGTATTAGAACAGAGAGAGAGATAATATCTTCTGTAAAAAATGGTATTTATATTATTTCTTTAATGGGATTACATCTTGCAGATACAGTTTCTGGAGATTTTTCCTTAGGTATAGAAGGTTTGCAAATAAGAGATGGTGAATTTTATAAACCGTTAGCAGAGATGACTGTTGCTGGAAATTTAAAGGATCTTTTAAATTCAATATCTGAAGTAGGAAGCGAATTATATTTTAAAGGGAATGTAGCTTCTCCAATAATAAAGTTAGAAGACGTTATGGTATCTGGAAAGTAAAAAAAGGAGGTTTTATAGAAAATGGTAAAGATGTTTTCTTCTGCTGATCTTTTAGAAATGGCAATTCACTTAGAAGAAGAGAGTGAAAAATTTTATAAAATATTGGAATCTAAAGTGGAGAAGGAAGACTTAAAAAGACTATTTTCATATCTTGCTGTTCAGGAGCATGCTCATGCAATAACTTTTAAAGAGATTTATCGTGAGATTGAAAAAGAAGGTTTTGTATCTGCTTATCCTGATGAAGAAGCCAATAAATATTTACATGCTTGGGTGAATTCACAGGTATTTATTGATTGGGATGAACTTACCAAGAAAACTGTATGGAACAAAGAAGAAATATTAGATCTTGCTATCAGACTTGAGAAGGATTCTCTTTTATTTTATTATGAGGTAGAACCATTTATACCAGAGAAAGATAGAAAAATCCTCTCTGAGATAATAAAACAAGAGAAAGACCATTTATATCAATTAACAGAATTTAAAAAAGGAATGATTTAAATCTCTTTAAGTTTTTCCCAAAATTCTTCAGAGAATTGACCTTTAAATACTTCTTCTACAGGACCTATGAGGTTAACAGTCCAATCTTTATTTATTCTTATTTTTAATTCGCCCCCAGGCATAAGAACCTCTACATAATTATTGACAAGACCTTTCCTATATGCTGCTGAAACTGCTGCACAAGAGCTACTACCAGATGCAAGTGTATAACCAGCACCTCTTTCCCATATTCTTATCTCTATTTTTTCAGGAGATATTACCTTTACCATTTGAACATTTGTTCTGTTTGGAAAGAGAGGATGATTTTCCAAAGTTGGACCTAATTTTTTAATTTTTTCTTCATCAATATTATCAACAAAAAACACACAGTGAGGGTTACCTATGGAAAGGCAGGTTATTTTTATTTTTTCGTGATCTATTTCTAATTCTTTGTCTACAAGTTCTTCTTCTTCTGTATTTACAGGAATTTCTTTAGTATTAAAGGTAACTTTTCCCATTTCAATTTCTATACATTTTGCTTTGTTATTTTTTTCCTCAATTATATTGGCTCTAACCCTTCCTCCTAATGTGTGTATAAAAAATTCTTTTTGAGAGGTAAAACCGTAGTCATATATATATTTAGCTAAAATTCTGAGTCCATTGCCACTCTTTTCTGCTTCACTTCCGTCAGGATTAAAAATTCTGACAGCAAATTCGTTATCGTTAGTCTTTTCAAATACAAGGATACCATCAGATCCTATACCCATATTTCTATTACAGATTAATCTAATGTTTTTCTCGTTTAATATAAAATCAATTTTATTTTTTTCAAGGACTATATAATCATTTCCAAGACCATGACTTTTTACAAATTCCATAACTAATTTTCCTCCCTTACTTTTTTATAGTGATAAAATTAATTATATCAAAAGATTTTAATGAAAGGAGAATGAAGAGGTATGTTTTTTAGTGAATTGGCAGAATATTTTGGAAGATTAGAAATTACTACAAAAAGAAATGAGATGACTGAAATATTAGCTGATTTATTTAAAAAGGCAGATAAAGAAGAAATTGATAAGATAATCTATTTATTAAATGGAAGAGTTGCTCCTGAATATGAAAAAGTCGAGTTTGGTATGTCAGAAAAATTAGTATTAAGAGCTATGGCTTTAGCATTTATAGTGCCTATATCAGAACTTGAAAGGGTTTATAAAGAAATAGGAGACTTGGGAGAAATTGTAATAAGGTACCATAGAGAAAGAGAAAAAGATTTATCAATTACTGAGGTGTTTAATGTTTTATATGAGATAGCTAGTATCTCTGGAGAAGGAAGTGTTGATGCCAAAGTAAATAGATTGGCTTTTCTTATAAACTCCTTAACTTCAGAAGGAGCAAAATATCTGGTAAGAATAGTTTTAGGGAAATTAAGGCTTGGAATAGGAGAGCCAACAATTATGGATGCTCTTTCTTATGCAAAGGCAAAAGATAAGACTCTAAGGTCTTTTATAGAAAGAGCTTTTAATATTACTTCTGATTTAGGATATGTGGCTAAGGTTTTTTGGGAAGGAGGTACAGAAGCTCTAAAGAAAATCAAGGTACAAGTTGGAAGACCTATAAGGATGGCATTAGCTGAAAGGGTTTCTAAGCCTGAAGAGATCATTAAAAAAATGGGTAAATGCTCAGTAGAACCTAAGTTTGATGGTTTTAGGTGTCAGATACATAAAAAAGGTAAAATTGTCAAAATTTTCTCAAGAAATTTAGAAGATAATACCCATATGTTTCCTGATTTAGTAGAAGGGATACTTGATCAGATACCTAAGGAGGAGATAATAATTGAGGGTGAAGCTATCTCTTATAATCCCGAAACTGGAGAATTTTATCCTTTTCAGGTTACTGTTCAAAGAAAAAGGAAATATAATATTAGTGAAATGGTAGAGCTTTTTCCTCTCCAGCTATTTACTTTTGATATTTTATATGTAGATGGAGAAGATATTACATCCTTACCTTATCTTAGAAGAAGAAAAAAATTAGAAGAGAATATAAAAGAAGGAGATAAAATTTTTATAACAAAGAATATTGTTACCAGTGATCCGAAGGAAATACAGATGTTTTTTGAGGAATGTATTAGTGAAGGATTGGAAGGTATTGTAGCTAAGAGATTAGATGCCCCATATCAGGCAGGAGTAAGAAATTTTAACTGGATAAAATTAAAGAGATCTTATCAAAGTCATCTCACAGATACAGTTGATTGTGTGATTCTTGGATATTTTAAAGGAAGAGGACATAGAGCAAAATTTGGAATAGGTGCCCTTCTTGTTGGAGTGTATGATCAAGAGAGAGATCTATTTAAGACTATAGCAAAAATAGGAACAGGCCCAACGGAAGAGGAATGGGTAAAATTTAGGGAAGTTTTAGATGAAGTAAAAGTTGACCATAAACCCAGTAATGTTGATTCTTTAATAGAACCTGATGTATGGGTAGAACCTAAATATGTGGTAGAAATTCAAGCTGATGAAATAACAAGAAGCCCCGTGCATACATGTGGAAAAGAAACTGATGGATTAGGTTATGCATTAAGATTCCCAAGAGTTATTGGCTTTATTAGAGAGGATAAAGGTCCTTATGATGCAACTTCTGTCTCTGAAATTTTAGAAATGTTTAGAAATCAAAGAAGAGAAAAGGTAGAAGAAGATCAAGAGGTATAGAGGCTTTTTTGCTTTTTTATATTTTTTTCTTGTCCCCCCTCTTGCAAAAGGGAGATATATATGATAGAATTTAATCCGCCCGATGAGAAAGGGCGGATGCACATTAGACAAAGGGAGAAAAGGGAGAGAGAAGAGAGAAGGAAGAAGAGAGGAAGGCATATAGAGAGCGAGGATACAGACCCGAAAGGGAAGGTATGATATATACTGGATGGAGGGTTTGATCCTGGCTCAGGACGAACGCTGGCGGCGTGCCTAAGGCATGCAAGTCGAGCGGTAGCTCCTATTGGGATAACCGATAGGAGTGAGAGCGGCGCACGGGTGAGTAACACGTAGGTAACCTACCCCAGAGAGGGGGATAACACCCCGAAAGGGGTGCTAAACCCCCATATACTTACCGAGCGGAGAGCTAAGGTAAGGAAAGAGTATACAGAGGCAACTCTGTATACTGCTCTGGGATGGGCCTGCGGCCTATCAGCTAGTTGGTGGGGTAATGGCCCACCAAGGCGAAGACGGGTAGCCGGCCTGAGAGGGTGGTCGGCCACACTGGGACTGAGACACGGCCCAGACTCCTACGGGAGGCAGCAGCCGGGAATCTTCCGCAATGGGGGAAACCCTGACGGAGCGACGCCGCGTGAGGGAAGAAGCCCTTCGGGGTGTAAACCTCTTTTCTCGGGGAAGAAAGCTGACGGTACCCGAGGAAAAAGCCCCGGCTAACTACGTGCCAGCAGCCGCGGTAAGACGTAGGGGGCGAGCGTTGTCCGGATTTACTGGGCGTAAAGGGCGTGTAGGCGGCTTAGCAAGTCAGATGTGGAAGCCCCAAGCTCAACTTGGGGAGGCCATCTGATACTGCTAAGCTAGAGGGCAGGAGAGGAGAGCGGAACTTCCGGTGTAGCGGTGAAATGCGTAGATATCGGAAGGAACGCCGGTGGCGAAGGCGGCTCTCTGGACTGGCCCTGACGCTGAGGCGCGAAAGCTAGGGGAGCGAACGGGATTAGATACCCCGGTAGTCCTAGCCGTAAACGATGGGCACTAGGTGTGGGGAGTCAGACTCTCCGTGCTGCAGCAAACGCGATAAGTGCCCCGCCTGGGGAGTACGGCCGCAAGGCTAAAACTCAAAGGAATTGACGGGGGCCCGCACAAGCGGTGGAGCGCGTGGTTTAATTCGATGCTAAGCGAAGAACCTTACCAGGGCTTGACATGCAGGCTGAAAGCTTACCCGAAAGGGTAAGTGCCGAATGAGGGGGTTTCCCCTTATTTGGAGCCTGCACAGGTGGTGCATGGCTGTCGTCAGCTCGTGTCGTGAGATGTTGGGTTAAGTCCCGCAACGAGCGCAACCCCTGCCCTTAGTTGCCAGCGGGTAAAGCCGGGCACTCTAAGGGGACTGCCGGCGATGAGCCGGAGGAAGGTGGGGATGACGTCAAGTCAGTATGCCCCTTATGCCCTGGGCTACACACGCGCTACAATGGGTGGTACAGAGGGGAGCGAAGCTGCGAGGTGGAGCGAATCCCTAAAGCCACCCCCAGTTCAGATCGCAGGCTGCAACTCGCCTGCGTGAAGGCGGAATCGCTAGTAACCGCAGATCAGCCACGCTGCGGTGAATACGTTCTCGGGCCTTGTACACACCGCCCGTCACACCACGAGAGTCCGCAACACCCGAAGTCAGGCGAAGAGCCTGCCGAAGGTGGGGCGGATGATTGGGGTGAAGTCGTAACAAGGTAGCCGTACCGGAAGGTGCGGCTGGATCACCTCCTTTCTTATGGAGAAGGAAAAGTGTCCTCTTTTTCCTTTATCTCTTCTCCCTCTTTTCTCCCTGTATCTTTGCACCTTAGACAAGAGAAGATAGAGAGGGATGATGCAGTAATCAGCCGGGCGTCAAAGTAGAAAGGGCGTACGGTGGATGCCTAGGCACCAAGGGCCGAAGAAGGACGCGGCAGGCGGCGAAACGCCCCGGGGAGCTGCGAGCAAGCTATGATCCGGGGATTTCCGAATGGGGAAACCCACTCTGGGTAATGCCAGAGTATCCCTAAGGGGAAACTCTTAGGGAGGGGAACCGGGGGAACTGAAACATCTTAGTACCCCGAGGAGAAGAAAGAGACAATCGATTCCCTGAGTAGTGGTGAGCGAAAGGGGAGGAGCCTAAACCTGAGTGGTGGAGAAGCTCGCGGGCGTTGCCACTCAGGGGTAGAGGGATAAGGCCGGAGGGAGCCGCGACTCTCTCGTAAGGGAATGCATACTTAGCCGAACAGTCTGGGAAGGCTGGCCAGAGAGGGTGAGAGCCCCGTAGGCGAAAAGTATGTATCTCTTATGGGCCTTAATCCCGAGTAGCGTGGGGCACGTGGAATCCTGCGCGAATCAGGGCGGACCACCGCCTAAGGCTAAATACCCTTGGTGACCGATAGCGCATAGTACCGTGAGGGAAAGGTGAAAAGAACCCCGGAGAGGGGAGTGAAATAGAACCTGAAACCGTACGTCCACAAGGAGTAGGAGAGCGATGCTCAAAAGGGGTAACTCTTTTGAGCTGGCTCGACTGCGTGCCTGTTGAAGAATGAGCCGGCGAGTTAATGCGTGTGGCGAGGTTAAGGGAGAGGAGTCCCGGAGCCGAAGTGAAAGCGAGCCTGAAGAGGGCGATTAGTCACACGCATTAGACCCGAAACCAGGCGAGCTACCCATGGCCAGGATGAAGCGGGGTTAACCCCCCGTGGAGGTCCGAACCCGTTAGCAGTGAAAAGCTATGGGATGAGCTGTGGGTAGGAGTGAAAAGCTAATCGAGCCTGGAGATAGCTGGTTCTCCCCGAAATAGCTTTAGGGCTAGCCTCAGCCGATGAAGCCTAAGGAGGTAGAGCACTGGTTGGGCGAGGGGCGGGGATCCGCTGCCGAGTCCAGTCAAACTCCGAATGCCTTAGGTGGATGGCTGGGAGTCGGACTGTGGGGGATAAGCTCCATAGTCGAGAGGGGAACAGCCCAGATCAACAGCTAAGGTCCCAAAGTCCGGGCTAAGTGGTAAAGGAGGTAGCTTGGCGAAGACAGTCAGGATGTTGGCTTAGAAGCAGCCATCATTCAAAGAGTGCGTAATAGCTCACTGATCGAGCCAAGCTGCGCCGAAAATACACGGGGCTAAAGCCCGGCACCGAAGCTTTGGGTTCTACCTATCTTCGGGTAGGTAGAGCGGTAGGGGAGCGTTCCGCTGTAGGGAGAAGGCGGACCGGAAGGACCGCTGGACGAGGCGGAAGTGAGAATGCCGGCATGAGTAGCGAAAAGGAGGGTGAGAATCCCTCCCACCGAAAGCCCGAGGTTTCCTGGGTAAAGCTCGTCTTCCCAGGGTTAGGCGGGAGCTAAGCCGAGGCCGAAAGGCGTAGGTGATGCACAGCCGGTTAATATTCCGGCCCCACCTGCTAACCGTTAATACCGAAGGAGGGACGCAGGAGGGTAGGTGCGCCTGGTGGTGACATACCAGGTCCAAGCTCTAAGGGAGGGAGTGTAGGCAAATCCGCACTCCTGATGAACCGAGGAGTGATGGGGAGTCCTCGAGAGAGGGCGAAGGCATCGAGCCCACACTGCCGAGAAAAGCTTCTAGGGAGGTTAGCGGGTGCCCGTACCGCAAACCGACACAGGTGGGCGAGGTGAAGATCCAAAGGTGCGCGGGATAACCCTCGTTAAGGAACTCGGCAAAATGGCCCCGTACGTTCGCAAGAAGGGGTGCCCGAGTAAGGTGAATAGTCTGAAAGGGCCGCAGTGAAGTGGCTCTGGGGACTGTTTACCAAAAACACAGGTCTCTGCTAAGGCGTAGAAGCCGATGTATAGGGGCTGAGGCCTGCCCGGTGCTGGAAGGTTAAGGGGAAGGGTTAGGGGAATACCCGAAGCCCTGAACCGAAGCCCCAGTGAACGGCGGCCGTAACTATAACGGTCCTAAGGTAGCGAAATTCCTTGTCGGGTAAGTTCCGACCTGCATGAAAGGCATAACCACTGGAGCGCTGTCTCAACGAGGGGCCCGGTGAAATTAGAGTGTCCGTGAAGATACGGACTACCCGTGGCAGGACGGAAAGACCCCGTGAAGCTTTACTGCAGCCTGGCATTGAACTTTGGCACCGCATGTAGAGGATAGGTGGGAGGCTGAGAAGCAGGGGCGCCAGCCTCTGTGGAGCCGCCGGTGGAATACCACCCTTGTGGTGTTGGGGTTCTAACCCCAAAAGAAGAGCCTTTTGGGGGACAGTGCTTGGTGGGCAGTTTGACTGGGGCGGTCGCCTCCTAAAAGGTAACGGAGGCGCCCAAAGGTAGGCTTGGCACGGTTAGAAATCGTGCCTAAAGTGTAAGGGCGTTAAGCCTGCCTGACTGTGAGGCCGACGGGCCGAGCAGAGACGAAAGTCGGGCCTAGTGATCCGGTGGTCCCGAGTGGAAGGGCCATCGCTCAACGGATAAAAGTTACTCCGGGGATAACAGGCTGATCTCGCCCGAGAGTCCACATCGACGGCGAGGTTTGGCACCTCGATGTCGGCTCACCGCATCCTGGGGCTGGAGAAGGTCCCAAGGGTTGGGCTGTTCGCCCATTAAAGCGGTACGTGAGCTGGGTTCAGAACGTCGTGAGACAGTTCGGTCCCTATCCGCCACGGGCGTAGGAAACTTGAGGGGAACTGCTCCTAGTACGAGAGGACCGGAGCAGGCGGACCTCTGGTGTACCAGTTGTGCCGTCAGGTGCAGGAGCTGGGTAGCCAAGTCCGTACGGGATAAGCGCTGAAAGCATCTAAGCGCGAAGCCCACCCCAAGATAAGGTTTCCCACAGGGAGAACCTGGTAAGGCACCTCCGAGAAGAGGAGGTAGATAGGCCGGAGGTGGAAGCGCAGCAATGCGTGAAGCCGACCGGTACTAATATGCCGAGGCTTTGACGCCTGGCTGGTTACGGTGTGATCTCTCTCAAGAAGGATTTATGATGGAGTTATGAAGGAAGAGGAGGCTACTGGTGATTAGAGCGGAGGGGAAACGCCCGTTCCCATTCCGAACACGGAAGCTAAGCCCTCCAGCGCCGATGGTACTGCCCTGGCAACGGGGTGGGAGAGTAGGTCATCGCCAGAGAGCCTCTTTTTTTTGTTGATTTTTTTTATTCTTCCTTAAGTTTAAAACTTGGATATGGTATCCTTGGGTGTCTTAGCTCAATAATTGTTTTTATAAAACTCTGAGCAATTTTTTCTAATTCTTCTAAGGTTAGTTTACTGTTTTCTAATTGTCCATCTATAAGTTTTTCTCTAATTACTTCTCTTATTACTTTTTCTATAGTTTCTGGAGTAATATTAGTAATGGTTCTTGTGGCTGCTTCTATGCTATCTGCCAACATCACTATAGCTGCTTCTTTAGATTCGGGTTTTGGGCCAGGATATCTAAAATCATCCTCAGGTACATATTTCTTAGAAATCTGTAATTGCTTATTGTAAAAATAGTTAATGAGGCTTGTACCATGATGTTGCTCAACAATATCTATAATGTTTTTGGGAAACTTATAATTATTTAAAATTATCGCTCCATTTTTTGGATGTGATTTGATAATAAGAGCACTTATATAGGGAGATAAATTTTCATGAGGATTATTTTGGCCTGGAAGAAGGTTTTCTATGAAATATTGAGGTCTTTTTACTTTGCCTATGTCGTGATATAAGGCTGCAGTTCTTGTTATTCTCTCATTTGCTCCAGCTTCTTTAGCTGCTCTTTCTGCTAAGTTTCCTACAATTAAACTGTGATAATAAGTACCTGGTGCTTCCATAAGGATTTTTCTTAGAAGGGGATGATCTGGATTTGTCATTTCTAATAATTTTAATGGTGTAGCTACTCTAAATAATTCTTCTATGGGAGGAATTATTCCCACTGAAAGAATAGCTGATAAGGTAGGGTTAATAAATGAATAAATCATGTTTGTATATGTCAAATCTGACTCGTTAAAAACAAGCTTGCCAAAAACAATAAAGGGTATTCTAATTAGTGATATAAGAGAACCAATCTTTACATAATCTGATCTGTTTTCTAATTCTTTAATTTTGTTATTTATGATAAGAAAATCAAAGAACAATAAAATAGGGATAGTATAAGAAAAGGAGAAAATAGAAGAGCTTACTATTATTGTTAGAGAAACAATATAAGATAATGGAAAATCTAATAAAACTGTAGAAATGAATAAATATGAAGTTAAAGGATTTAAGTAGGGAGAATAGAAAGAGAAAATCTTAGATGAAAGTATTGATAGAGTAAATAAAAAATTCATCAATAGAAAAATATTTAAGTTTTTTTCTATTATTAAATATTTTCTCGTAAAAATGGTAATGGATAATTGGAGGGCTGATAAAGTTAAAAAAAGACTTATAAGTCTTAATATGTTTTTTTGAGAAAGGGTATAGCCTAAGGCCTCTAAAATTATAAATTTATCTCTTGTTATTTTTTCACTCTTTCTAACAATAATTTCACCTTTTGTAATTAGTCTTTCTATAGGTTTAATGGACTTTAATAGTTCTTGTTTTTTTGTTTCCGTCTCTTTTTCATTTATAAACATGTTAGGAACTATCAGTATTTCTGAAAGTTCTTGGGCTATTTGGGCTGGTATATAAATTTCATCTATTAGGAAATTTATAAATTTTTGTTTTACCTCATCAGTCTCTTCTGGTTTAATCCCTTTTGTATAATTTTCTATTAACCATTTCTCTATTTTCTTTTTAATTAGGTTAATTCTTGATGAGGGAAGAGAAGAAAAATACTTAGTTATATTTGAAGATTCTTCTGTAACTATCATTAATTCTGATAGCTTGCTAATATTCTGTAAAATAATATTTTGGTCAATAGTATAAACTGGTTTGAATTGAGAAAGAAGGAGATTTTTTATTCTTTCTGTTTCCTCTTCATCTTTATATATTATAGTTCTTGGTGCTTCTATATTTTTAGGGGCTATATCTCCTATTTTTAAAGGTGGGGTAATAATAAAATCAATTAAGAGGATTAAAAGGTCGATAATTATAAATAATAATAGAGGATAAACTATATTGTGTTTTGATTTTTCAATCAGATTTTTATAGACTTTTCTTAAATTTTTAAAGTTTGTATTAATCCTGACTTTCATTTTGAAAATTATTTTATCATTTATTGACCTCTTTTTCACTATAATATATAATTATTTTGGCACTGGGGAGTAGCCAAGCTGGTAAGGCAGCGGACTTTGGATCCGCCATTCGCTGGTTCGAATCCAGCCTCCCCAGCCAATTTTTATTATAAAAATTCACCTAAGCATGAATGGATTTAAGGCTATAATTTTAGCAGCAGGACAAGGTAAAAGGATGAGAACTGAGCTTCCAAAGGTTCTTCATCCCCTCTATGAATCTAATCTTTTAGATTTTTTACTTGATACAATAAAGTCGGTTTTTGGTGAAAATTATATATTAGTTGTGAGCCCCAAAATAAAAGTATTAATTTCTGATAATGATCACATGGTGGTTCAAGATGTTCCTTTAGGTACAGGTGACGCAATAAAAAGGGCTGAAGAAAAACTTGGTAATTTTAGTGGTAATCTGGTAATATTTCCAGGAGATGTACCTTTAGTGGAAGAAAATACGATAAGAGATTTGTGTAGGGAACATATAGAAAAAAATAATGATTGTACCTTAGTAACTACTTTTTTAGAAGATCCTAAAGGATATGGAAGAGTTGTACGTGATTTTAATGGTAATGTTTTGAAAATTGTAGAAGAAAAAGATGCAGATGAAGAAGAAAAGAATATCAAGGAGATTAATACATCTATTTATGTTTTTAAATGGATGTATCTTAAAGAAATTTTACCACTTTTATCTAACAATAATGCTCAAGGAGAATTTTATTTAACTGATGCGATTAGATATTTTGTTAAAAAAGGCAAAAAAGTTGGTGTTTTTCATGTAAATAAGGAAGAGGTGTTAGGAGCTAACACTCAGGAAGAGCTTGCATTTTTAAGAAAAATATTAAAGAATAAAATAAATAAAAAACATATGGAAAATGGTGTTATTATGATAGAACCGGAGAACGTTGTAATAGGAAAAAAAACTAATATAGAGCATGATGTTATTGTATATCCTTTTTCTTTCATATTTGGAGATATTAATCTTAAAAAGGGAGCAATAATTGGGCCTTACTCATATATAAATATAAATAAAAGAGTTAAAGGAGAGTAAGTATGGCACATAAATGTTTAGCTTTGTATAGTGGGACCTCTAATAGGGAACTTGCTGAAGAAGTAGCTAAATATTTAGGTATTGAGCTTGGAGAAATTGAAATAAGAAGATTTTCAGATGGTGAGATATATGCAAGGATTTCAAAAAGTGTAAGAGGAGCAGAAGTATATGTAATTCAGTCTCTTGGTAGCAGAGTGAATGAATACTTTATGGAACTTTTAGTAATAATTGATGCTTTAAAAAGGGCATCTGCAGATGAGGTTACAGCTGTAATTCCATATTATGCTTATGCAAGACAGGATAGAAAAACTAAATCTCGAGAGCCTATTTCTGCTAAGCTTATAGCTAATATTCTTACAGTTGCTGGGGCTTCAAGGGTTGTAACTATGGACCTTCATGCTGGTCAGATTCAGGGGTTTTTTGATATTCCTGTTGATAATTTAACAGCTTTACCTCTTTTTTCAAGGTATTTTCAGGATAAAAATCTTAAAAATCCTGTTGTTATATCACCTGATATTGGAGGTGTTACAAGAGCAAGAGCTTTAGCAGAAAGATTACATACTCCTCTTGCTATAATTTATAAAAGAAGACCAGCTCCAGAGGTGGCAGAGGTTGAGGAAATAATTGGAGATGTTATAGAAAGAGATGTTATTATATGTGATGATATAATTACAACAGGGAATACTCTTTTTTCAGCGGCAAAGCTTTTAAGAGAAAGAGGTGCAAGAGATATTTATGCAGCTGTTACGCATGGTATCTTAACAAATGATGCCCATAAGAGATTAGAAGAATCTGAGATAAAGGAATTAGTAGTAACTAACACAATACCAATTCCTGTAGAAAAGAGGGTCCCAAGGCTTACTATAATATCAGTAGGTAATCTTTTAGGAGAAGCTATTAAAAGGATCTCAAATAAGGATTCCTTAAGTTCATTATTTGACTAAAAAATTGATTAAAAAAATTGATTTAAGGAGGTTTAAGAAAATGGATGTGGTTGAAATAAAAGTCAAAAAAAGAGAGAAATTAGGAAAAGAATCTGTAAAAAAATATAGAAGAATGGGGTTGGTACCAGGTGTAATGTATGGGGTACACTTGAAGGAAAATGTTCATATATTGATAGAAAGAAAGGCATTGTGGGATCTAATTAAAAGAGGGCATTCAAAAGAACAGCATATACTTAAAATAATAGTAGAAGATGGTAATAACAGTGTTACTGAGACTGCTTTACTTCAAGATATACAAATTGATCCATTAACAGATGAACCAATACATGTAGATTTTCATGCTGTAACATTGGAAGAAGTAGTAGATGTTTATGTGCCTGTGGTTCTTAAAGGAGAGCCAAAAGGAGTTAAACAGGGTGGGTTGTTACAACATGGAGTGGAAGAAATTTTAGTTAGGGCTTTACCTCTTGATATACCTACCAATATAGAAGTAGATATTTCGGATTTGGATATTGGAGATGCGATTACTGTGAGGGATTTAAATATCCCTGATAAAATTAAGGTATTAACTCCTCTTGATGATGTTATAGTTGCCATAGTAACCCCACAAAGGTATACAGAAGAAACTACTGTTTCTGAAGAGACTGAGGGATCTTAAAAATAAATTTAGGGGGGAAAATATGTTTAAAATTGTAACTGATAGTACAGCTGCTCTTCCAAAAGAATATGTAGAAAGATATGATATAACAGTCGTACCGCTAAAGGTTGCTTTTGAGGAAGAAGTGTATAGAGATGGTATAGATATAACGCCTGAAATTTTCTTTAAAAAGGCAAGAGAAACCAATATATTCCCGAAAACTTCTCAGCCTTCTGTGGAAGATTTCTATAATGCATACAAAAATATATTTGAGAAGAATCCAGATTTAGAGGGGATTATATCTATACATATTTCTTCTAAATTAAGTGGAACTATTGGGTCTGCAAATGCTGCAAAAGAGCTTTTACCTTACGGTGATAAAATATATGTGATTGATTCAAAACTTACAGAACTTGCTCTTGGTGTTGTAGTTATAGAGTTGGCTAAGACCATAGAAAAGGGAGCAAGTATAAATGAGATTTTGAATATTCCGGAGATTATGTTCAGAAATTCCGAAGTAAAATTCACAGTAGATACTTTGGAATACCTTTATAGGGGAGGAAGAATAGGCGCAGCCCAAGCATGGATGGGAAGTTTGTTACAGATAAAGCCTATTTTGGAGCTTAGAGATGGAGCAATAGAGCCAGTTGAAAGGGTTAGGACAAAACAAAAAGTGAAATCAAGAATTATAGAAATAATTAAGGAAAGAGTGGGGGATGTTCCTGTAAAAATAGCTATAGCTTATTCTGATAATTATGAAGAAGTCTTAGAAGTCGCAGAAGAAGTAAAGAAAATATTTAGAATTACTGATTTTTATATAGGATCTTTTAGTTGTACTATTCTTTCACATATAGGTCCAGGATCATGGGGTATAATAGCTTTTAAGGAAATTCAAAAAGAAGGAGAGGTATAGAATTTTGGTTCAGCAAATAGTTGATGATTTAGATAAATTTTTATCTATATTTCCTGCGGATATTAAAGAAAAATTGGAAAAGGATTCTGATGTTAAGGATCTTATAGAGGTTGTATTAGATCTTGGTAGGGAAATAGAAGCGAGATTTTATAAAAAAACTATTATTTTTGAAGGAAGATATACTACAGAGGAGGATTTAAATTATATTATTGCCAGAGTTGGCGAGTTTAGTGGTGATAAAAGGGCTGGCATAGAAAGAACATTACACAGAATTTCAGCTATTGAAAATAGACATGGAAGAATTATAGGTTTAACTTGTCGTGTGGGTAGGGCAGTTTTAGGTACTGTAGATATAATAAGAGATGTTATAGAAAGTGGAAAAAATATTCTACTATTAGGAAAACCTGGAGTTGGTAAGACCACCCTTCTTAGAGAGACCGCAAGGGTTTTAGCTGATGAATTAGGTAAAAGGGTAATAATAATAGATACTTCTAATGAAATTGGTGGGGACGGTGATATTCCGCATCCTGCTATTGGTAGAGCAAGGAGAATGCAAGTGCCAAATCCCTCAAAACAACATGATGTGATGATAGAGGCAGTAGAAAATCACATGCCAGAAGTTATAGTAATTGATGAGATTGGTACAGAGCTTGAAGCAAAAGCAGCTCGAACTATTGCAGAAAGAGGGGTACAACTTATTGGTACTGCTCATGGAATAACCTTACAAAACCTTTTATTAAACCCTACATTATCGGATCTTGTGGGTGGTATACAAGTTGTAACTTTAAGTGATGAAGAGGCAAAAAGAAGAGGTACCCAAAAAACGGTATTAGAGAGAAAAGCTCCTCCAACCTTTCAAGTTGTAGTAGAGATACAAGAAAGGGATAAGCTGGCTATTCATCATGATGTAGCAAAAACAGTAGATGCATTATTAAGAGGTTATATTATAAGACCAGAGATAAGAGTAAGGACTGCAGAAGGTGAAGTAAAAAAGGTTGAGGCTTCTGTACTGGAAATTTCTTCTCAAGAGACTGAGGAGTCAGTCGTTAAGATAGATAAAAAGACAGATGTCCTTAAAATTTATCCTTATGGTATAAGTAGAAATAGATTGGAAAAAGCCATTCGAAATCTTGGTGTACCAGCTTTCATAGTAAAAAATTTATCAGAAGCAAATTGTTTACTTATATTGAAAGCTCATCAAAAGAGGGCTAAGGATTTACTTAAAGAGGCAGAAAAAAGAAAGATAGATATAGCAGTATTAAGAAGTAATACTGTGACACAAATTGAAAGGTTTTTAGGAGAAAGATTTGGTATTAAAACTGTAGGAGGAAAGAGTAGCGAAGAAGAAGAGGCCTTAAGAGAAGCTCAAGAAGGAATTGAATATGTTCTTACCCATGAAGAACCCTATGAATTGTCTCCTCAACCTGCCTATATAAGGAGATTACAGCATCAACTTATTCAACAATATGGTTTACATTCTGAGAGTGTTGGGGTGGAGCCCTTTAGAAAAGTAAAAATATTCCCAGCATAGATTTATAAAAATGGAAAGATCTGTATTTATAACTTTTGAAGGTTTAGATGGATCTGGAAAAAGTACTCAGATTTCAATACTTAAAAATTATTTGGAAGATAAAGGTGTAAAGGTCTATGTAACTCGAGAACCTGGAGGAACAGAGGTAGGAGAAAAAATAAGGTCTATCCTTTTAGATCCAGATTTAGCATTAAGACCATGGACCGAAGCTTTTCTCTATATAGGATCAAGAGTAGAAAATACAGAAAAGATTAAGGAAAAGCTTCAAGAAGGGTTTTGGGTTCTATGTGAACGTTATATGGATTCTACTATAGCTTACCAAGGATATGGTAGAGGTTTACCAATAAATATATTATCTGATCTTAATAAGATTGCGACTTCCAATTTGATACCCCATATAACCTTTCTTATTGATATAGATCCTTATAAGTCTTTGAGTAGAAAAAAGAATTTTGATAGAATAGAAAGGGAAAATTTAGAGTTCTATAATAAAGTAAGAAAAGGATATTTAGAAATAGCTGAAATTGAAAAAGATAGATTTGTAGTAATTTCTGGAGATAGACCAAAGGAAGAAGTAAGTAAAGACATCATTGCTTATTTGGAAAGAAAATATCTTTAGAGGTGGATAAATGAAATTAGTTTTTGCTATTATTCAGGAAGAGGACTGGAAAAAAGTTAGAGAGATTCTCTTAGAGAAGAACTTTTCCTTGACCTTCTTCAGAAGTAAAGGAGGATTTTTAGAAGAAAGTAGTGTTACTATAATGACTGTTGTAGAAGATGATGAATTTGAGGATTTTATTACAGTTTTAAAAGAAAATTGTAAGGAAAGAGAAAAAATAATTATTCCTCCTCTTCCTTCTGTAGAACTTTTAAGGATGGTACCAATGCCTGTTAAGGTAAAAGTTGGCGGAGCCATTGTGTTTGCTGTAGATGTGGCTTATTTTGAGAAGATTTAGAGATGGCATTTAAAGAGATTATAGGTCAGGATTTAGCTATAAAAATACTCAGGAAATCCCTTAAGGAGAACAAAGTATCCCAAACCTATCTTTTTGTGGGTCCTGAAGGGGTAGGTAAAAAGTTAACAGCTATTTCTTTGGTTCAGGCTTTAAATTGTAAAGTAGAACCTTTTGAGGGATGTGGGGAGTGTGAGACTTGTCTAAGTATAAAGAAATTGAGTCATCCTGATCTATTTTATCTTCAACCTGATGGAATGTGGTATAAGATACAGCAGATTAAAGATTTGAGAAGGGAAGCTTATTTAAAGCCTTATGTAAGTAATTATAAGTTTTTTATTTTAGACGATGCTCATCAATTGAGAAATGAAGGGGCAAATGCCCTTTTGAAGATACTTGAGGAGCCTCCGGAATATACCATATTTATATTGATAGCTTATCGTCCTGAGCTTCTTCTTCCTACTATAATATCAAGGAGTCAGATTATTAATTTTTCATATCTTAACGAGGAAGAAGTCCGAAAAATTATAGAAGATAGAGTTCCAGAAGATAGAATTGATATATTAATATCTTTATCCCAAGGAAGTGTTGGAAAGGCTTTGTATTGGAATGAAGAAGAAAATTGGAATAAAAGAATTGAACTTTTTAAATACTTAACTTTACTAAAGAAAGAAAAATTATATTCTCCATTTGAGGTAGTTGATTTTCTTGTAGAAGAAAAGGATAATGAAAAGATAATTAATTATTTAGAATTAGTTCTTTTTTGGTGGAGAGATATGTTTTTCTGGAAACTATTACAGAAAGAGGATTTTATAACTCAGAAAGATTTTTCTATAGAGATTGCGAGAAAATCTCAAGAATATTCCTTAGAGGATTTGAAAATTTTCTTTAGAATGACGCAGGATGCTATTAGGAATATTAGAAATAATGCAAATTTGACTCTTACAATAGAAACCTTATTTTTGAGAGTAGGGATAAAAGGATGATGGAAGAAATTAAGGCTAAAGAATATGTGGTAGGTATTAGATTAAGAAGTTTGAAGGTTTATTATTTTTCTACTAATGATTTGAATTTAAAAGTAGGAGATTGGGTAATTGTTAAAACTGTACAAGGAACAGAGGCAGGTAGAGTAGCAATTCCACCCTTTGAGCCTCCAGATGGTTTTCAACCTCCATCTCCCTTAAAACCTATACTAAGAAGAGCAACAGAAGAAGATTTAGAGAAGATAAGAGGATATAGGGAAAAGGAGAAACAAATTTTAGAGTATGCTCAAAAAAAGGCAAATGAAATGTCTCTTCCTATGAAAATGCTTGCTTGTGAAATAACTTTTGATTATAGCAAGATAACGATACATTTTGCTTCTGAAGATAGAGTAGATTTTAGAGAATTAGTAAAAGATCTTGCTTCACAATATAAAACAAGAATTGAATTACATCAGGTAGGAGTAAGAGATGAAGTAAAATATATGGGAGGCTTAGGAATATGTGGTAGAGAAGTGTGTTGTCATCTTTTTTTGCAAGAATTTGAATCTATTTCTGTTAAGATGGCAAAGGAGCAATCTTTGGCTTTAAATCCATTAAAAATATCTGGAATATGCGGAAGACTCATGTGCTGTTTAGCTTATGAATATGAAACATATCAAAAAATTAAGGAAGAGATGCCTCCCAAAGGTAGTATTGTAGAAACTAAGCAGGGGAAGGGAGTAGTAGTAGATCATCATGTACCATTAAGTAAGCTTATTGTAGAATATGACGAAGAAAGAAGAGAATTAGTATCTTTAGATGAAGTGATTAGGGTTTATACAAAAGAGGAAAGGGATAATGACAAAGATAAAGTACTGGAAAAAATTCTAAAGATGTTAGAGGAAGATAAAGATTGATTTAATGAATTCTGAAGAGGTAAGAAGAGCACTTTGGCGTAGAGGATATGAGATAATAGAAGAATGTCCTATTGAGAGGGTGATAGTACCTAAAGGAGGGGAGTTTTTAGACGAATATTATCAAAGACTTTTTAATTATAGATTTAGACGCTTTTTAGGTGATCTTTTACTATTTAGAAAAGATGATTATATTGATTGTGAAACTCTTTTTTCTCGCTGGAAAAAGGATGAAGTAGAAGAACAATGGAATTTTTTATTGAAAGCTCATATTATAGAAAGTTTAAAAGAAGATCAGTATTTGTTTTCTTACTTTTATTTGGATAATTTTGGAGAAACTTTAGAGTGGTTCATATCAGAGATATTTAAAAGGGAATTTTATATGCCCACGATTTGGGGAATAAAAATAAAGGAGATTAAAGGTGGAGGAGACTTTGATATCCTCTCCATATTAGAGAATAACTTATTGTATGTGGAGTGTAAAACAAGTCCTCCTAATAATATAAGACTAAGAGAAATTTGGGAATTTTTAAGAAGAAGAGAAGTATTAAAACCAAAGATTACAATATTTTTTATTGATACAACATTAAAAATAGAAAGAAATATAATTGAAAATATATATTCTCTATTAGAAAGAAGATTTATGAAAAGTAAAAAAATAAATGTCTTCTCTTTAAAAGATGGTGTATACGCTTTTGATAATGGGATTTATATAATGCAAAGTAAGGGAGATATAATAAAAAATTTTCAGGTGGTTTTTAGGCACTTCTTAGATGGATAGGCAAGAAAAGCTATTTAAAGAGGATAATAGTTTTCAACCTCTTTCATACAGAATGAGGCCAAGAAGTTTTGATGAATTTCTTGGTGCAGAGGAGATTATAGGTGAAGGATCTTTTTTAAGAAGGACAGTTCAAAAAGGTTATTTACCTTCCCTTATTATCTTTGGCCCCCCAGGATCTGGAAAGACTACCCTTTCTATTCTGTTAGCTAAGGAGATAAATGCTGATTTTATAGAATTAAATGCTGCTATAATTGGAGTACAAGATCTTAAAGAAGCCCTTCAAAAAGCTCAAAGAAATATTGAACTTTATAAAAAGAAAACTGTTTTATTTCTTGATGAAATACATCATTTCAATAAATTACAACAAGATGTGCTACTACCCTTTGTAGAAAAAGGTATAATAATTCTTATAGGTGCTACTACTGAAAACCCTCTTTTTGCTTTAAATACAACCCTTCTTTCTCGTTGTAGGATTATAGAACTGAAGCCCTTAACGGATGATAAACTAAGGATATTAATTGACAGAGCAATAAAAGATAGAGAAAGAGGTTTAGGAGGAAAAAACATTGTAATCTCTCAAGATGCTGTTGATGAAATAGTTAGGTTTGCCAATGGTGATGCAAGGATTGCTCTTAATACCTTAGAAATTGCTTCCTTTGTTGCAAAAGCTGATGAAGATGGAAAAGTCCTTATTGATGCATCTGTGGTAAGAGAGGTAATAGGGAAAAGGGTGATAAGATATGATCAAAAAGGGGACGAGCATTATCACACTATATCAGCATTTATTAAAAGCATAAGAGGTTCTGATCCCGATGCTGCTTTATATTATCTGGCTAAGATGCTTCTTGCAGGAGAAGATCCGCGATTTATTGCTCGAAGACTTATAATCCATGCTGCTGAAGATATAGGAATGGCAGATCCTTTAGCCTTATTGATTGCTCAGTCTGCATATTATGCTGTGGATGTGGTAGGTATGCCAGAGGCAAGAATTCCTTTAGCTGAAGCTACCATATACCTTGCGACCGCTCCAAAGAGTAATAGTGTGATATCTTCCATAGAAAAAGCCATGAATTACATACAGGAGAAAGGAGTGTCAGAGATTCCAAAGCATTTATGGGGAAGTTCTCCTGATTATTTGTACCCTCATGATTTTCCGGAACATTTTGTAATTCAAAGATATTTACCATATGATGTGAATGAGGTTTTTTATAATCCAACTGAGCAAGGAAAGGAGAAAATAATAAAAGAAAGGATTAAAAAATTATGGAAAGAAAGATATGGAAGATAGGAATTTTATTTTTATTTTTTCTATTGGTTTTTTATGGATGTAAGGAAAACAGAAAAGAGGAAGTTTTAAAAGATGATAAAAAATTTGTGAAAAATAGGATTGAAATAAATGTTGAATCAGATGAAATAAATAAAATTTTATCTGAATATAAGCCTTTTATAGAAAGATACATAATAGAGGGAAAAAGAAGAGAAACTGGAGATTATATTATAAATTGGAAGTTATATTCTGTTTATTTTAGATCAACTGTCTATAATACTCAGATTAGAAAAGAAATAATTAAAAATTATGACATTAGGAGAACCATATCTTCTAAATATGAAAAGTATATTTTAAGTTCAGATATAGATCTTCCTAATGGTGATTCAATTGAGCTTGATAATATATTTTTATATTTTCCAATTTACATATCTCATAAGTCATCTCAGCCCAAAATAGCCTTCGTGGTAGATGATTTAGTGGAAGATAATTATTGGGTTGAAGAATTATTATCTTTTCCTTATACATTGAATGTTTCTATAATTCCTACATCACATACAAAGGACTTAGCATATAAGTTTGTCAAAAAGGGTTGGGAAGTAATGATGCATATTCCTATGGAATCAATTACTTATCCGAAAGATGCAAAATATTTAACTTCAGAAGCAATAATGAGTGGTATGAGTGAAGGGGAAATAGATAAAATTGTGAACCTTCATCTAAAGAGATTTGGAGATGCTAAAATATGTTGGGTTAATAATCATATGGGATCGAAAGTTACAAAAGACGATGAAACTATGGAGAAAGTGTTAAAGGTTTTCAAAAAATATGGCCTAAGCTTTTTGGATAGTAAAACTATTTTAAATTCAGTAGGGAAAAAAATCGGTAATAAAGTGGGAGTTCCTGTTTTAGAAAATATGTTATTTATAGATCATGAGAATCAAGAAGATAGAATAAAATACAGGTTTTCTCAAGCTATTAAGATAGCTGAGAGGAAAGGTTGGGGTATATTCATATTTCATTTAAGACCAAAGACCATAAAGGTGTTAAAAGAGCTTTATCAGGAAGGATTTTTTAACAATGTAAAATTAGAGAAAATTAGTGATTTAGCTCAAGAAGTATATAACCCTCAAAAGGATGAATTATCAAATCATTCTTATAAATCTTGTTATTAAATAAATTTTTGAAAACACCATTAAGATATATATTTTTTTCATCTTTTGTATTATTTATTATTACCAGTATTTTTTGATCATCATAAATCTTGTAAAAGCTAATAATATCCTTTATAGGGCCTAAGGTAAAATCTCCTTTATATAGGGCTGGATAATTTTTTCTGATTCTTGATAGTTTTTTATAAAACTCAATAAGTTCTAAATCTTGTTTGGTTTCATCCCAGGGTATAGGTAGTCGTACATACTCATGAAGAGCCCTGTTTCCTTCTAACATGTTTCTATATTGATTAGCACCCATCTCTTGTCCATTATATATTATGGGTATATCATTAAGTGAAAATTGAAATATGGAAGCTATTTTTAATAATCTTTTGTCATTAGCTACAAAAAGGAATCTATTAGAATCGTGATTTTCTAAAAACGAAATTAGCCTTATATGATTCTTGTAAAATTTATATCTTAAATCTATAATTTTCAAAAATTCTTTTAATTTCCATTTTTTACCTATAAAAGACTCTCTTATTAATTTAAAAAGGTAAAAATCAAGTACTCCATCCATTTTCCCTATAAACCTTCTTACATATTCGGGAGTATCTACTATCTCCCCAAAATGAAAAGTTTCAGGAAAATCTCTTTTTATGGAATAATAGTATTCAGTCCAAAAATTGATATCTGGTCCAATTGCATAATCCAATCGATATCCAGATATTCCGAAATTTTTAATCCAATATTTAGCTGCATCTATAATATATTTTCTTGCCTCTCTATTTTTTAGATTTATCTGTGGCATGGATTTTACTCCAAAGAATGATTCATAAGAATTATCGTCCTTAAAAATGAACCAATTTCTGTATTTACTATCTTTATTATTCAATGCATCTTGAAATATAGGATTTAAATAGGATAAATGATTTGGTACAAAGTCCAGAATTATTCTAATTCCTCTTTCAAATGCATCATTAACTAATTTTTTGAGATCATCTTTATTACCCCATGCGGGATCAATTTCAAAATAATCCTCTATATCATATCCATGATAAGAAGTTGATTTAAATATAGGAGAAAGCCAAATTGTGTTTATACCTAAGGATTCTATATAATCAAGGTGATTGATAACTCCTTTGATATTACCTCCAAGTTTCTCTTTTAGATTATTAGATAAACTCACTTCAAAATTATCTTTTGCAAATCGATCAACAAAGATGTGATATATTATGCTTTCTTGGGACCACTTTGGTGGTTCAAATTCATCAATGGAAAAGGAAAAATAATCTTTTTCATAATCATCTTCCGGATTTAATGTTATTTCAATTATACCTTCTTTGTTCAAAGGAGGAATTTGGGCTTCTAAGATTTGTAAAAAACTAAAAAAATCATTATCCCAAATCACATCTTTAATTTCAATTGAAACTTCTTGTATTTCTGATGTTTGGGATTTTATTTTATAATAAATAGTCTTATAATTCTGAGATGGAGTACAAGTAAATATAACTTTAATTTCATCCTTAGGAGTTGGATCTTCAGGAATTATTTCTATGTAAGGAAACTTTTCAAGCTCTTCTATTTTTCTATTTGATAAAAATTCTTTTTTTTCTAAATCTCCAAAAATTTTATCATCTATATACATTTCTCCTTACCTCTTTATATTAACTCGTGTTAGTTTTATTCTATCATAGGTTATAATTAAATACAATATTTTTTATGTGGAGGTTAAAGAAAATATGATATTAGTATCTGGAGAATCCTTAATAGATTTTACGCCTATATCTTTAGGAGATGGATATGCGTATGTACCTAATCCTGGAGGATCTCCATATAATGTTGCTATTACCCTTGGAAAGCTTAGAGCACGTGTATATTTCTTTGGTAAAATTTCTTATGATCCTTTTGGGGAGATTCTTTATTCTAATCTTATAAAAAATAATGTGGATACATCTTTTGTGTTAAGAGATAAATACCTTACTACTTTAGCTTTTGTAATATTAAAGGACAGTGAACCTTATTTTATATTTTATGGGGATAATACTGCTGATACTATGCTTAAAGAAGAAGAGATTCCTTTTATTGATTCACAAAAAGTGAAAATCCTTCATTTTGGATCTATATCAATGATTAGAGAACCTGGTTGTTATGTCTTTGAAAAAATGATTTTTGAAAATTACAAAAATTGTATAATTTCCTTTGATCCAAACGTAAGACCAAATCTAATTGTGAATAAGGAACAGTATTTATCAAGATTTGAAAATTGGGTAAGTAGGGTGGATATATTAAAAGTAAGTTTGGCAGATTTGAAGTGGTTATATGGAGAAGAGGATTTAGACAAAATTGCTGAGAAATTTATTAATTTGGGAGTTAAAATTTTTGTGGTTACTTTAGGAAAGGATGGATCTGTTGCTTATCAAAAATCTAATTATGTTAAAGTGCCAGGTATGAAGGTAAAGGTTATAGATACTGTGGGAGCTGGAGACTCTTTTATGGGGGGCTTTTTATATTATTTATATAAGCTTGGCAAAACAGTTAAAAAAGAAATATCCAATCTTTCTTTAGAAGAGTTAAAAAATATTCTTATTTTTGCTAACAGTGTAGCTGCTTTAACTTGTACAAGGCGTGGTGCTAACCCCCCTAATTTAGACGAGGTTGAAAAATTTATGAGTAACCTGTATTATTGAATAGAATTTTAGATTTTTAGGAGAAGAGATAAAAAAGGAGTGAAAAAATAGATGGATATTATTTTGTTTTTGGTCCTTTTTGCTATACTTACTGTACCGCATGAACTTGGACATTTTATATTAGCTAAACTTTTTGGGGTTAAGGTTTTTGAATATGCTATTGGTTTTGGCCCTAAGCTTTATGAATACAAAGGTAAAGAGACTAAATTTGTATTGAGGTTGATTCCTATTGGTGGTTTTGTGAAAATGGCTGGTGTTGATGATTTAGAGTTACCAATAGAAGAGGAGGTTCCAGAAGAAAGAAAATTCTATAAAAAGGCTCCATGGCAACGCTTCTTAATACTTTTTGCAGGAGCCTTTTTTAATTTTTTGGTTGCTTTTCTTTTATTTGTAAGTATTTTTTTAATTGGAATTCCTCAACCTATACCTATAATTGATAGAGTAGTAGAAGGTAAACCAGCTCAAATGGCAGGTTTTCTACCAGGTGATAAAATTATCTCGATAGAAGGTATAAAAATAGAAAAAATAGAGGATGCAGTAAATCTTATTACAAAATCTATAAAAAGCCCTAATGATAGAAAAGAAATAACAGTGGATGTGGAAAGAGATGGTAAACTAATTACTTTAAGGGTTATACCTCAATGGGATGAGGAGAGAAAGGGAGGTATTATAGGTATTGTCTTTAGATCAATCCCTAAGAGATATCCTATAACATTAGCACTGAAAAATGGATTTGCTATGCTAATCAATGCTTTTTTGCTTATTTTCTTTGTATTAAAAGCACTTTTTACAGGAGCTCAAGGGATATCAGTTTCAGGTCCGATTGGTATTGCCAAGATGACGGGAGAAGTAGCTTCTTTAGGGCTTGTATATTATCTTAATTTTACAGCACTGTTAAGTGTACAACTGGGGATATTTAACTTAATTCCATTTCCTGCTTTAGATGGAGGTAGGATATTGTTTATTATTCTTGAGAAAATAAGGGGAAAGCCTATTGAAACTAAAAAAGAAGAAATAGTACATTGGATAGGTCTACTAATTCTCTTATTTCTCATGATCATTATTACTTTCTTTGATGTGTTAAGACTTAGAAAGTGATGGGAAGAGGAACAAGGGTAGTAAAAGTAGGAAATGTAGAGATTGGTGGAGATAATCCTGTAAGAGTACAGTCTATGACTAAGACTCCTACAGTAGATGTTAAGTCTACTCTTAGACAAATTAGAAGATTGGCTAAGAAGGGTTGTGAGTTAGTAAGGTTAGGAATACCTGATAAAGACTCAGCTTTAGCTCTGGGAAAGATAAAGAAAAAGAGCCCTATTCCTATTATTGCTGATATACACTTTGATTATAGACTTGCTTTAATAGCTTTGGAGCAAGGGGCAGACAAATTGAGAATAAATCCAGGTAATATTAAGAATCCTAAATATATATCTTTAATAGCAAAGGAAGCAAAAGCAAGAGGCGTACCAATAAGAGTAGGTAGTAATGCTGGTTCTTTGAGCAGGGAGATTCTTGAAAAATATGGTGGAGTTACTCCTGAGGCATTGGTAGAGAGCGTTTTAAATGAGATTAGATTATTAGAGGAGAATGATTTCACTGATATAGTTGTGTCTGTTAAATCTTCATCTGTTCCTTTGACTATACAGGCTTATAAGCTACTTTCTTCCCAAGTAAAATATCCTCTCCATATAGGAATAACAGAAGCTGGTACACTTGTTCCAGGAAGTGTTAGGTCCGCAGTAGGAATTGGTATCTTACTTTATGAGGGTATTGGTGATACAATTAGGGTTTCTCTTTCTGCTTCTCCAGAAAAAGAAGTAGAAGTAGCATACCATATATTGGAAAGCTTAGAATTAAGGCAAAGAGGTATAAAAGTTATTTCGTGTCCCATGTGTGCAAGAGCTCATTTTCCAGTAGAAAAAGTAGCTAAAGAAATAGAAAAAAGATTTAAGGATTTTCCATTAGATATAACGATAGCTGTAATGGGATGTGAAGTAAATGGTCCTGGTGAAGCGAAATGGGCAGATATAGGAATTGCAGGCTCAAATAAAAGAGTTATAATTTTTAAGTATGGTAAGATAGTAAAGGAGACAACATGGGAAAAAGCAATTTTGGAATTAGAAAAAGAGCTTGAAAAATGGAAGGAGGTGAATTCAAATTAGCATATTAATAGCTTTAATCACACTTATTATAGGAGTTGGTCTCGGGTATCTTATAAGGAAAAATATTGAGCAAAAAACAATACAAGTCGCAGAAAAGAGAGCAGAGGAGATAGTTAAAAAGGCTGAAGAGGAAGCAGAAGAAAGGAAAAGAACTGCTTTATTAGAAGCTAAAGAAGAAATTTTTAAATTAAGGTCTGAGACTGAAAGGGAAATTAAGGAAAGAAGACAAGAGCTTTTCAATTTGGAGAAGAGAATTCTTCAAAGAGAAGAAAATTTAGAGAGAAAAGAGGAAATTCTCTCCAATAAAGAAAGAGAAATAGATAAAAAACTCGAAAATCTAAAGAAATTGGAAGAAGAAGCATTTATGGAGCTTCAAAAGGTTGCTCAGATGAGTAGAGAAGAAGCTCGTGATATTATTCTCAAGAAGGTGGAAGAAGAATTACAAAGAGATATAGCTATGAGGATAAAAGAAGCAGAGGCAAAATATAAGGAGATAGCAGATGAAAAGGCTCGAGAGATTTTAACGGAAGCAATTCAGAGATGTGCAGTGGATCATACTGTGGAATCTACAGTATCTGTTGTTAGTTTGCCCAGTGAAGAAATGAAGGGAAGAATAATAGGTAGAGAAGGAAGAAATATAAGAACTTTTGAGACTTTGACAGGTGTAGATCTTATAATTGATGATACTCCAGAGGCTGTGGTTCTTTCTTCCTTTGATCCAGTAAGAAGAGAAATTGCTCGAATTGCCTTAGAAAGATTAGTAAAAGATGGGAGAATTCATCCTGCAAGAATAGAAGAAATGGTAAATAAAGCAAGAAAAGAAGTAGAGAGTAAGATAAGAGAGGAAGGAGAAAGAGCTTCAATAGAAGTAGGTCTTCAAAATTTACATCCTGATTTAGTAAGGGTTTTAGGAAGACTTTATTATAGATCCAGTTATGGACAAAATGTTCTTCAGCACTCAATTGAGGTTGCAAAAATTGCAGCAATTATTGCTGCAGAATTACATGCGGATGTAAATTTAGCAAAGAGGGCTGGGCTTTTACATGATATAGGAAAAGCTATAGATTATGAGGTTGAGGGATCGCATGCAACCTTAGGAGCTGATCTTTTAAAGAGATATGGAGAGCATCCAGATGTGATCCATGCAGTAGCAGCTCATCATGAAGAGATTCCTCTTATTAAGACTTTAGATGTTATAATTCAAGTAGCGGATAGTATCTCTGCAGTAAGGCCTGGATCAAGAAGAGAAAGCATAGAAATTTACATAAAGAGACTGGAAAAGCTTGAGGAGATAGCTATGTCATTTCCTGGTGTAGAAAAGGCTTATGCCATTCAGGCAGGAAGAGAAGTTAGAGTGTTAGTAAGCCCTGAAGAAGTTGATGATTTGACAGCTACTAGATTAGCTTATCAGATTGCTAAAAAAATTGAGAAAGAAATGGAATATCCTGGTCAAATAAAAGTTACTGTAATAAGAGAAACAAGGGCTGTAGAGTACGCAAAATAAGTTATGAATATTCTTATACTTGGTGATATAGTAGGAAAAATAGGGAGAAGAGGTGTAGGGCTTCTTCTCCCTCAAATTAAAAAAGAATATGGAATTGATTTTACAATTGCAAATATTGAAAATGCTGCTACCGGATTTGGTATTACTGAAAGTGTTTTGAAAGAATTAATGGATTATGGTATAGATGCTTTTACAAGTGGTAATCATATTTGGGATAAAAAAGAAGGGATCTCTGTTTTAGAGAATTACGAGAGAGTATTAAGACCTGCTAATTATCCTTCGGGAGTTCCTGGTAGAGGCTATATTACAGTCTCATATTATGGCAAAAAAATTGGTATAATTAATATACAAGGACGTATTTTTATGGAACCTATTGAAAATCCGTTTACAGTAGTGCATAATATAGTTGAAGAAATGGAAAAAGATACTAAAATAATAGTAGTGGATATGCATGCTGAAGCAACGTCTGAGAAGATAGCTATGGGATATTTTTTAGATGGAAGAGTAACAGCAGTAGTAGGTACACATACACATGTTCAGACAGCTGATGAGAAAATTCTCCCAGGGGGAACTGGTTATATATCTGATTTAGGTATGTGTGGGGCTTACGATTCTATATTAGGTGTAGATAAGGAGGCTGTTCTTAAGAAATTTCTTCTCCAAATACCTCAAAAATTTGATGTACCAGAAAAAGGACTTTTTAAAGTGGAAGGGGTGATTATAGAGGTAGAAGAAGTAAATGGAAAGACAAAAAACATTATCAGGTTACAAAGGAGGGGAGAAATTTAAAATTTAAAAGTCTGCCATGGGAAGAACATATAAAGGAGGTAGGTTTATGGTAGAAGTATTAAAAGTTTCCGCTAAATCTAATCCTAATGCAGTAGCTGGTGCATTAGCAGGTGTAATTCGTGAAAAGGGACGTGCTGAGATCCAAGTAATTGGTGCTGGAGCTGTCAACCAAGCAGTTAAAGCAATTGCTATTACCAGGGGTTATGTAGCTCCAAGTGGCATTGACTTAATTTGTATTCCTGCATTTACTGATGTACAAATTGATGGAGAAGAAAGAACAGCCATCCGTTTTATAGTTGAGCCTCGTTAATTTAAATTGAAGTAAAGGTAAGTAAAAAGGAGGCAGGAAGATTTTCTTTCTGCCTCCTTATAATTTTTATGGTATAATTTTTCAGAATGTAAATTTGGAAATTTTATAGTAAAGAAAGGAGAGGAAACATGAAAAAAGGTATTCATCCTGAATTGAAAAAAGCAAAGATAGTATGTGCATGTGGGGCTGTTTATGAGACTTTATCAACAAAGGAATATATGACAGTAGAAATATGCTCTAAATGCCATCCATTCTTTACAGGTCAAAGAAAATTTGTGGATACGGAGGGAAGAGTAGAAAGATTTACTAAAAAATATAATTGGGAAATTAAATAAAATTGAGGGTAAAACTAATAGCTTATACGCCAGAGCCCGAAAAAGTATGTGCTCTGGCTATGAGATTATGTCATTATCAAGGAAATATTGAAGAGTTGGAAGAAAAACTAACTCTTGAGGAGATTTCTCGTCTTTTAAAAAAGGCAAAAACCTTACAACATTTTTCCATATTTGAGCATGCTAATTTTACTTTTTATATAGAAGGTATATCAAGAGTTACTACTCATCAGTTAGTGAGACATAGGATTGCATCTTATTCACAACAAAGTCAGAGGTATGTAAAAATAAGGCAAGAATATGTAATTCCTGAGTCTATATTGATAGATAAGGAGAGGGAAAAAGTATATAAAGAAACTTTAGATAAAGCCTTTAATGCTTATGAGGAACTTGTAAAAATGGGAGTTCCTAAGGAGGATGCAAGATATCTATTACCCCAAGCTGTGGAATCTAAAATAATTGTTACTATGAATGCCAGAGAACTACTTCATTTTTTTACGTTAAGAACATGTAATTCTGCCCAATGGGAAATAAGGGAGATGGCTTGGGAAATGTTAGATTTGGTTAAAAAAGTAGCACCTAATATGTTTGAAGATGCAGGACCGTCTTGTTTTAGAGGTACATGTCCTGAGGGAAAGAGCTGTATTCCTGAGAGAAGGTGATAATTTATGGAATTTATGAATATGCCTTCAGGGTGGATAGAGGTTATTTGTGGAGGAATGTATAGTGGAAAAAGTGAAGAGTTAATTAGAAGAGTTAGAAGAGCACAAATTGCAAAACAAAAAGTGCAAGTTTTTAAGCACAGTTTAGATACAAGATATGATAAAGATTATATAACATCTCATACAGGTTTGAAGATAGAGGCGATAGCTGTGAGTAATAGTGCAGACATAGAAAAGTATGTAGACGAGGATACTCAGGTTGTAGCTATAGAAGAAGGACAATTCTTTGATATGGGAATTGTAAAAGTTTGCCAGAGATTAGCAGATAAAGGGAAAAGGGTTATCGTGGCAGGTTTAGATCAGGATTTTAGAGGAGAACCTTTTGGCCCTATGCCATATTTAATGGCAGTAGCAGAATACGTTGATAAACTTCATGCTATTTGTATGAAATGTGGAAATTTAGCCAGTAGAACTCAAAGAATAATTAATGGAAAACCTGCATACTATGACGATCCAATTATTTTAGTAGGAGCTTTTGAAAGCTATGAAGCAAGATGTAGAAATTGCCATACAGTTTTAAGGAGAGATAAAGATGAAGAATAAAAAAGAGTTAGTTGGTGGACAAGCAGTTTACGAGGGAGTAATGATGAGAAAGGGAATAGATATTGCTGTTGCTGTAAGAGACCCAAAGGGAGAAATTATTGTAAAGAAAGAGAGATTACAGCCCTTTTTTAAAAACTGGACAAGAATACCTTTACTAAGAGGTCTTATGGTTTTAATGGATTCTCTCTTTTGGGGAATAAAAGCATTGAATTATTCCACATCGATTGCTTTTGAGGAAGATGAAAAACCAACCAGTAATGCCGAGATAGGTATTGCATTAGTTTTAGGATTTCTTCTTTTTGTTGCATTATTTATTGTCTTACCCCTTCTTATATTAAAACCTATAGAGGTATATATAAATTCTTTAATAATTTTGAGACTTTTAGAGGGAATTATAAGATTAGCTATTTTTGTAATTTATCTTTATTTAATAAGTAAGATAAAAGAAATCTATAGAGTTTTCCAATATCATGGTGCAGAACATAAGACGGTATTCTGTTATGAGGCAGGAGAAGAATTAACGGTTGAGAATTGCAGGAAATATCCTCGTTTTCATCCCCGCTGTGGAACCTCTTTTCTATTGGTAGTAATGATAGTAAGTATAGTTATTTTTGCCTTTTTAGGTAAACAGCCTTTTCTTTTAAGAATTATTACTAGAGTTTTGCTTATCCCATTGATTTTTAGTATATCTTACGAGATAATAAAATTAGGATCTGAGCATATTGATTCTATTTTTTGGAAAATCTTGCTTAAACCAGGGTTATGGATGCAGTATTTTACAACAAAAGAACCAGATGATATGCAATTAGAAACAGCAATTGTAGCTTTAAAGGAGGTGACACTGGAGGAAAATGCTTCAAGATATAGTGATTGAAAAATTAGAAGAAATAGAAAAAAGATTTAATGAGATTGAGGATCTCTTAGCTCAACAGGAGGTAATTAATGATTTTAACAAATACCAGAATCTTCTTAAAGAAAGAGCAAAAATTACGGAAATAGTAGAGAATTTTAGAGATTATAAAAAATTATTGAAGGAAAAAGAAGATTTAGAAGAAGTATTAAGAGAAGAAAATGATGAAGAGATTAGAAATTTAGCTGAGATGGAATTGGAAGAAATAGAAAGAAAGATTGAACAAAAGGAGTTTGAATTAAAATCTGCTCTTTTGCCTAAGGATCCTAATGATGAGAAAAACATTATTATGGAGATAAGAGCAGGAGCTGGAGGAGAGGAGGCTGCCCTTTTCGCTGCAGATCTTTTTAGAATGTATATTGGATATGCCCAGAAGAAGGGATGGAAGGTAGATATTGTGAGTTCTAACCCAACAGGACTTGGGGGTTATAAAGAGATTATATTTATTGTTGAAGGTAAAGGTGCTTATAGTAGGCTCAAATTTGAGAGTGGAGTGCATAGAGTTCAGAGAGTACCTGTGACTGAGTCAAGTGGAAGAATTCATACATCTACCGCTACTGTTGCGGTTCTTCCTGAAATGGAGGAAGTGGAAATAGAAATTGATCCTAAGGATCTTAGGATTGAGACTTTTAGATCTGGTGGGGCAGGAGGACAACATGTAAATAAGACAGAATCAGGAGTAAGAATAACCCATATACCATCTGGAATTGTGGTTCAATGTCAAGACGAGAGATCTCAGCATCAAAATAGAGAAAAGGCCATGAAAGTTCTTAGAGCAAGATTGTATGAATACTATCAAAAGGAAAAAGAAAATGAGATCGCTTCTCAAAGAAGAGCTCAAGTAGGAAGTGGGGAAAGAAGTGAAAAGATAAGAACATATAATTTTCCACAAAGAAGAGTTACAGATCACAGAATAAATTATTCATCTTTCCAATTAGAAGAAGTGTTATCAGGAGAGCTGGATGAGTTTATAGATAGGCTCATCCTTGCTGAAAAAGAAGAGCAAATTAAAAAACTTTTTGAAGAAGTAAGTGCAGGCTCTTAGAGAAGTATTATTTTGGTTAAAAAGAGAATTAGAAGACATAGATCCAGATTCTGCATATTTGGAGGCTGAATTACTTATATCCTACGTTCTAAATAAAGATAGAAGCTTTATTTATACGGTAGATTTTATTGAAGAAGAAAAGGTAAAGGAGATTAAAAAACTATTAGGTTTAAGAAAAAAAGGAATACCTATAAGTTATATCCTTAAGAAAAAATTTTTTTATGATTATGAGTTCTTTACAGATAAAGGGGTTTTGATACCGAGAAATGAAACGGAATTATTAGTAGATGTGACTATTGATACTATCAAAAGTTATTCTTCAAAAAAAATTGTTGACATCGGGGTAGGTAGTGGTAATTTAGCAGTAACGTTAGCTAAGAAAATTGACAATCTCACTGTTTATGCGTGTGATATATCACCTTTTGCTCTAAAATTTGCAAAAATTAATGCTCAAAAATATGGGGTTATAGATAAGATTAAATTCTTCTTAGGACCTTATCTACACCCTATTATCATGAGAAATTTACAATTTGATTTAATATTAAGTAATCCACCATATATTGCTTCTTGGGAAATGCCTTTTCTTCAAAAGGAAGTTAAAAGAGAGCCTTGGGAGTCTCTTTATGGTGGTTGGAATGGTTGTGTTTTTTATGAGAATATTATTAAGGACTTGAAAAAGATGGATAAAGGTGTATTTATTTTTGAAATTTCACCGTTTATTTATGACAATTTAGTAAAATTGATTAAAAGAACCTTTCTTAAGTTTGAATTTCATGTATACAAAGATCTTTCCCAAAAGAATAGAGTGATCAAATTAATATGGTGGAAATAATTAAGGTAGATAGAAACAATCCAGATGAAAAGATTTTAAATATAGCGATTGAAGTATTAAGAAGAGGTGGTCTTGTGGCTTTTCCTACAGAGACTGTCTATGGTCTTGGGGCTGATGCTTTGAATGAAGAGGCTGTTAGAAGAATTTTTGAAGCTAAAGGTAGGCCACCTGATAATCCCATTATTGTTCATGTAGGAAATATGGAGCAAGTCTATAGTCTTGTGGATGATGTTCCACCTGATGCTGAGAGATTAATGGAAGCTTTTTGGCCAGGGCCATTAACTTTAATTTTCTATAAATCACCTATAGTTAGTGATATAGTTACAGGTGGAAGTCCCAAAGTGGGTATAAGAGAACCTCAAAATAAGGTTGCTTTAACCCTTCTAAATCTTTTTGGACGGCCAATAGCTGCTCCTTCTGCAAATGCTTCCGGAAGACCAAGTCCTACTAAGGCTGAACACGTTCTTGAGGATTTAGGAGATAAGGTTGATTTAATAATTGATGGGGGAGATGTAAGTTTTGGAGTAGAATCTACAGTTTTGGATATAACTACTGATCCACCTGTTTTATATAGGCCTGGAGCATGTCCAAAAGAAGAAATTGAGAAAGTATTAAAGAAAAAAATAGTTTTTTGGAAAGAAGTAAAAAAAGAAGATATTCCCTCTCCTGGCTTAAAATATAGACATTATGCTCCTAAGGTACCTTTATACATTATTGAAGAGTTTAATGAAATATGGCAAAATAAAATAAAATCTTGGATAAAGGAAGGTAAAAAAGTGGGAGTTCTTGCTTCAGAAGAAACCAAAGATGTTTATCCAAAAGATCTTAAAATTTATGTTATAGGAAGTAGATCTGATCTATATAATATTGCTTTAAATTTATTTCCCTCCTTACGAAGATTGGAGAAGGAAGTTGATATTATTCTTGCGGAATCTTATCCAGAAGAGGGAATAGGTCTTGCAATTATGGATAGACTAAAGAGAGCAGCAGGTGATAAATAGTGATGATATTATTCGTTTGTACAGGAAATACTTGTAGAAGTCCAATGGCAGAATATCTTTTTCGTAAGCTTATTAAAGAGTATGATATAGAAATTGAAGTTTCCTCGGCAGGTATATTTGCTTTGGAAGGAAATAAGGCATCTATATATTCTCAAGAAGTAATGAAAGAGATAGGTGTTGATATTACAAATCATTCTTCTAAAAAAATAGATAATGAACTCATGGAAAGAGCTAATTGTGTTTTTACTATGACAAAAGAACAAGCTGAGATTTTAAAAAGTGTTTATCCTAAATATAGCTACAAAATATCTACTCTAAGTGATGAAGATATTTTGGATCCATATGGTAAAGATATAGAGACGTATAGAGAAGTTCGTAATAAGATAGAAAAAGAATTAAAAAACTTAATCAAAAATATGATGGTGAGGGTAGATCTATGAAGATTGCAATTGGGGCTGATCATGCAGGATATTTATTAAAAGAAGAATTAAAAAAATGGTTAGAAGAATGGAATATTAGTTATCATGATTTTGGAACTTATTCGGCAGAAAGAACAGATTATCCTGATTATGGGATATTAGTAGCAAGGGCTGTGGCAAGAGGGGGTTTTGAAAAAGGTATATTAATTTGTGGTACAGGTATAGGTATGAGTATTGTAGCTAACAAAGTAAAAGGTATAAGAGCTGCTTTATGTAGAGATCCTTATGAGGCAAAATTAAGTAGAGAACATAATGATGCAAACATTTTGGCATTAGGAGGGAGAATCCTTGGTTATGATTTGGCAAAGGAGATAGTAAAAGTATGGCTAAATTCTGAGTTTACTGGTGGAAGACATAAATTAAGAATTCAAAAAATATCTATGATTGAGGAGGAGGAGCTGTGAAGTACTTACCTAATGTAGATCCTGAAATTTATGAAGCAATAAGGGGTGAAGAATATAGGGAGGAGTATCATTTAGAACTTATAGCCTCTGAAAATTTTGTAAGTAGAGCTGTTCTTGAGGCTCAAGGTTCTGTTCTTACTAACAAGTATGCTGAAGGTTATCCTGGAAAAAGATATTATGGTGGTTGTCTTTATATGGATAGGGTAGAGGATATAGCAAGAGAAAGAGTAAAGGCTATTTATGGTGCTGAGCATGCAAATGTTCAACCTCATTCTGGAAGTCAAGCAAATATGGCTGTTTATTTTGTAGTGTTAAATCCTGGAGACAAGGTTTTAGGTATGAATTTGGCACATGGGGGACACTTAACTCATGGAAGTCCTGTAAATTTTTCTGGTAAATTTTTTAATTTTTATTTTTATGGAGTAGATAAAGACACTGAGAGAATAAATTATGATGCTGTTTGGAATTTGGCAAAGGAAGTAAAGCCAAAACTTATTGTTGCTGGGGCAAGTGCGTATCCTCGTATTATTGATTTTGAAAAATTTGCAAGTATAGCAGAGGATGTAGGTGCTTATCTTATGGTTGATATGGCACATATTGCAGGGCTGATTGCTGCAGGGTTGCATCCATCTCCTGTCCCTTATGCTCAATTTGTTACAAGTACTACTCATAAAACTTTAAGAGGGCCAAGAGGAGGTTTTATCCTTTGTAAAAAAGAGTTTGCAAAGGAGATTGATAAGGCTATATTTCCAGGTATTCAAGGTGGTCCTCTTATGCATGTAATTGCAGCCAAAGCTGTAGCATTTAAAGAGGCTATGTCTCCTGAGTTTAAAGAGTATCAAAGGCAAATTATATTTAATGCTAAAGCTCTTGCTGATGAACTTATGAGACTTGGATATAGATTGGTAAGTGGTGGTACTGATAATCATCTCATGTTAGTAGATTTGAGAGATAAGGGTATTACTGGAAAAGAAGCTGAAAAAGCATTAGAAGAAGCTGGTATTACTGTGAATAAAAATTCAATACCCTTTGATCCTCAACCGCCTACTGTTACAAGTGGTATAAGAATTGGTACACCAGCTTTAACTACAAGAGGTATGAAAGAAGGTGAAATGAGATATATTGCGAGACTTATTCATGAGGTTTTATCAAACATAAAGGACGATAAAGTAAAGGAAAAGGTAAAAAGTGAAGTAGAAGAGCTTTGCAAGCAATTTCCAATTTATAGAAAGGAGAATTAATTAAATGGTTAAATTGGTTGATCATCCTTTAGTTCAACATAAACTTACAAAATTAAGAGATAAGAATACACAGCCCAAAGAATTTAGAGAATTACTTTCAGAGATATCAAGCCTTATGCTATATGAAGTTACAAGAGATTTACCATTAAAAGAAGTGGAAGTGGAAACTCCTCTTGGTAAAGCAAAGGGAAAAGTTTTAAACAATAAAGACTTAGCGATAGTGCCTATATTGAGAGCTGGTCTTGTAATGGCTGAGGGTATGTTACAAATTCTTCCTTCAGCTAAGGTTGGTCATATAGGACTTTATAGAGATCCAAATACACTTCAACCAGTCCAATATTATACTAAGCTACCAGAAGACATAAGCGAAAGAGAAGTAATTGTAGTTGATCCAATGCTTGCTACTGGTGGATCAGCAATTGCAGCCATATCCATTTTGAAATCAAAGCAAGTTAAAAACATTAAATTTGTTTGTATAATAGCTGCTCCTGAAGGTATTAAGGCTTTTAAAGAGGTTCACCCAGATGTGGAAATTTATACTGCTGCTGTAGATGAGTATCTAAATGATCACGGATATATAGTGCCGGGGCTTGGAGATGCAGGAGACAGACTTTTTGGAACCAAATAATATTACTTTAAATAAAGTTGGAATGAGAGATAAGTTTATTATTGAAGGCAGACATAAGCTTAAAGGTGAAATAGATATATGGGGAAGTAAAAATGCTTCTCTGCCTATTATGGCTGCCTCTCTTTTAAACTCTGGAGATCTTATTTTGGATAATGTTCCACCTGTAAAAGATAACTTAACAATGGCTGAAATACTGAGATATTTAGGATTAAGCGTAGAGTTTTTAGAAGGAGATAAGGTACTTATTAAAGGAGAACCAAAGGGATATAGAGCTCCTTATGAATTAGTTTCTCGAATGAGAGCTTCTTTTGAATTGATGGGACCTCTACTTGCTTACTTTGGAGAAGCAGAGATTCCTTATCCAGGTGGATGTAGAATTGGTTTAAGACCGGTGGATCTTCATATAAAAGGCTTTGAAAGTTTAGGAGCAGAGATAACTGTAGATAAAGGTTTTGTTTGTGCAAGAGCAAAAAAGGGGTTGAAGGGAGCCAAAATTCATCTTGATAAACCAAGTGTAGGAGCTACAAGAAATATTATGATGGCTGCTGTTTTAGCTCAAGGAGAAACTATAATAGAGAATGCAGCTTGTGAACCTGAAGTTGTGGACCTTGGAAATTTTTTAAAAAGCATGGGAGCGGAAATTGAAGGCTTAGGCACTTCCACCATATATATAAAAGGTAAGAAAGAATTACAACCCATTGATTATTATAAAATTATTCCTGATAGGATAGCAGCAGGGACCTTTATAATAGCAGGAATAATGATAGGAAAAGATTTAGTAATAAAGAATATAGAACCTGAACATCTCCAAAGTTTATTTATTAAGCTTAAAGAGGCTGGTGTAAATTCTTTGCAAATAAGGGATAGAGAGGTAAGGGTTAAAGGTGAAAAGGTTTGGAAAGGGATAGAGGTAACTACTATGCCTTATCCTGGTTTTCCTACAGATCTTCAACCTCAAATGATGGTATTTTTAAGCCTTGCTCAGGGTACAAGTTTGATAGTTGAGACTGTTTTTGAAAATAGATTTTTACATGTAGGAGAATTGTTGAGATTAGGTGCTAAAATAAGTATAGATGGAAGAACAGCTTTGATACAGGGAGTTGAAAAATTGAAAGGAGCACCTGTGGAGGCTACAGATCTAAGAGCGGGTGCTGCCTTAGTGCTTGCAGGTTTAGTGGCAGAAGGAGTTACGGAGGTATTAGATGTGGATGAACATATAGATAGAGGATATGTGGCTTTAGAAGAAAAACTTTCTACATTAGGAGCAAATGTTAAGAGAGTGAGTTATGAAGAAGGTAAAAAAGTTTCTGATCTTAGTCTTTAGTATAGTTTTTATATTAATAGGAATTATATACATAACATCACCATTATGGGTAAAGTATGTTGTAGTTTATGTATTGAATAGAAGTTTTGGAGAATCTTTTAAGGTAGAAGATGTAAGGTATATTTTTCCGAATAAGATACAGATTGCAAAGTTAGAGCTTGGAAATTTTGCGTTATTTACCAATGTAAGCCTTTCAGTGGGAGATGCTATAAAGCTTTCTCCTATTACTTTAGAATTTATAAAACCCAAAATAATAATAATACATGATGAAAAAGGGGAATGGAAGTTTCCTGAAATTCCTGGTATTGGAAAATCTGGGACATCTTCTCAAAATATCAATATTGAAATTAAGGGAAAAATAAAAGATGGAATTTTTGTAATCAGGGATTTGAAGCTTAAGAAAGATATAGAGATAAATAAGGTAAATGGAGATTTATCTTATAAAAATCAAGTCATAAATTATGATGTAGCTACAATCTTGGCTGATGGACAAAACATAAAAGCCTATGGATATTATAATTTTTCCAAATTATCGGGAGATTTAACTTTTGAGTTTAAAAATACTAATGCTACAATATGGGCTCCTATATTTCTACCTGATATATTTAAGGTTGAAAAGGGAACTTTTTCTGGATGGTTTAATACAAAAGGGGACAAAGATAAATGGAGTTATAGTGGAGAGATGGATACAAAAGAGGTAAAAGGAAGCATATCTGGTGTTCCAGGAACAATAGAGAATGTATGTATGAAGGTAAAAATAAATAATGAAAATATATCAGTTGTACAAGGAGATGGGGTTTGGTTTGAAGCTTCTGTAAATTTCAGTGGGAAAGTAGCACCAGATCCTGATATCCAAGTATCTTTTAAGAACCTTAATGGAGAGAAAATAGATAAAGAGTTTCTTAATAGTTCCCTCAAACTTAAGGGAAAGGGAGAAGGAAATTTAATTATTAAAAATTCATGGGATAAACCCTGGATTTCAGGAGAGGTGTATATTAAAGATGGAACTATTTATGATATCAAATTTGATAATATAGCCTTAAATCTGGATGCTAAGATACCTGGGCTTTTAGTCTCTTTTACTGGTGATTTGGAAATTGGTAAGGCATCAGGAAATATGAATTATGATCTTGAAAAGAATTCTGGCAAGTTTTACTTAAGTGCTGAAAACATAAGATTAGAAAAGATATCCAAGCTATTTAACCTACCAGATATAGAAGGAAAAGGTTCTTTAGTTGTGAAAGGGAATAAAGAGGCTAGTAAAGGATGGAAGGTTTTTGTTGATGGAGTAATAGAGAATGGAAAAATGGGAGATTATTCTGCTGAAAAAATTATCTTTTCTTTGGAAAATGAGGAAAGAAGCTTAAATTTTGATTTATTGAGAAATTCAGTTTTTTTTTAAAAAAGCTAAGGTTAGAGTTTTTTAGTATATCCGCAGGGATATATGTTAAAAAAGGAGTATTAGGTATAAACAAAACTACTACGGAAGATTTTAATATTAATGGTAAATTACTTACTGATGATTTTGGATATGTTTGGGTAAGCGGTAAATATGATCCTAAAAATCTATTGGGATACATTTCTCTCCTTTCATCAAATATTGAAATATTGAAAATTAAATCCTCAATTCATCAATTATCCAACTTAGATATTGATGGAGATCTGTTGATAAGGATTAAGATCTCAGGTAATATTTTAAAGAATCCCTATTTTGATATATCTCTCTATGGAAAAGATCTTATTATCAAAAACTTTCCATTGAGAATAGTCAGCATAAATCTAAAGGGTCATGATTTAAAGAATCTAAGCCTGTCCTTAAGTGGAAAATATAATAATAGTTTATTTTTAGGAAAGGGAAAGTTAAATATTTTAAATATGAATGGGGAAGTGGAAGGAAGATTATCTTTTAGAGAGGAGTTTAGTTTTAATAGTTTATTTTATTTTAAAGGAGATTTTTCTTCTTGGAAGTTGAAATTTTATACAAAAATAGGAAGTCTAAAATATAAAGATTTTGAAATTAAGGTTTCTAATTTTGATTTGAATTTAGATAGTAGTGGAAGTGTTGATGGTTATTTTTTGAGTGTGGATAAAGATTGCTTTTTGAATGCAAAAATAGAAGGAGATTTTAACAATTGGAAGATTTCATTTTGGGGCGAAAATATTGATTTTTTGGGTGGTAAGGTTAAAAAATTGAAATTAACCATGGATAATAAGTTTTCAGGAGAATTTTATTCAGAACTTGATAATATAGGTAGTTTGGAAGGTAATTTTGTTTTTTCTTTAGAAAAAGGAAATATACTACTTGAAAATCTTTTAATTAATAAAAATAAACTTGGATATATACATGGGAGCTTTAGGGATAACAAATTTAATATAGATGGGCAAATTCTTGAGGGATCAATAAAAGGTTATTATGATATTTCGGGTGATGGGAACATAGATTTTAATGATATTAAGTTGCTGGATTTTGAGCTTTCAGGAAATGTATTAATAAAAGGAAATAAGGTACTCTTTAAAATTCCTAAATTAGATTTTTACGGCATGAATATAGAAGATATAAAAGCAACATTAGATCTTTCAAATTCTAAAGAGATAAAAGATATCAGCTTTATTGGACCATATTCTTTAGAAGGAGTTGGAAAGTTTTCTTTTGATAGTGTAAATCTAAAAGGAGAGATTTTTATATATAGAGAGAGAAATGAATTTGTTAAGCTTAGTGTAGAGATTGAAAAGGATAATATGAAATTAAATGGGGATATTCTTGGAGGAAAGTTAGCTGGTAATGTGAACTTGAAAGAAAAAGAGGTTAAAATTATCTGTGAGAATTTAGATCTTTCTTCTCTTAATGATTATTTAGGAAAAATTGATCAATTAGAAATAGATTTTGCTAATGAGGGGATTAATTTCTCTGGGGTTTCTAAGACTTTTAGCATTCGAAATATAAACTTAAATAATGTTGTATTTAAAGGAACTTACAAAGATCTTTTGAAGTTCCAGATTGTTTTTGATTATTCATTAGTTAATTTAAAAATTGATGGGGTATTTGATTTAAAAGGAAATAATGATTTTAATCTTTATATTAATTCTAAGATTTCTCTCTTAAATTCATCTTTTATTGGAAAAGTCAACAAGGATCTTGATTATATTAATCTCAAAATAGATAAGCATAACGTTTTTCAACTAAAAGATCTCATCGCTAATATTTCTTTAAAAGAAGGAGAAGTATTTTTAAGGGTTTATTTAGAAGAGGCTGGAAAAATTGAAGGGAACATAGATTTTTCTGGAAATGGATTTTGGGCTTTTGAAAATATTAATCTTAGTTTTTTGAAAAATATGAATATAGATTTTGTAAGTGGAATGTTATCTGGTAATATGGAGATGAAGAGTTTTCAAGTGAATAATGTAAAATTAAATACCAAGGATGTGGTTATCTCTGGATTTATGCCATTTGATATATCCATGAATATTTATAACATCCAGAATAGATATTTATTGAGAGGAACGATCTCAAGATTGTCAAAAGATAATGGTGAAATTAAAGGAGAATTTTCTTTGAATGACTTTACATTTAACATATCATTACCTGATATTTTCTTTATTAATTCATTATTACCGAAAGGAATTTTAAAAAGCGGAGATATAACTAAGGGAGAATTAAGGGTCAGTATAAAGGGTAATAAGGATCTTCAAAGTATTGAAGGTGATATTAAATGGAAAGATCCGATTGTGGTTAATTATATAGAAAAAAAATTTAAGTATGTAAGTTTTGATATGATTGCAAAAAATGGTGAGATTTTATTAAATAATTTAAATTTAGGTGGAGACAATAATAATCTTATTTTAAAAGGTAAAGTTTATCCAAATATAATGATAAAATCTGATTTTTCAGAAATTTGTTTTTGCATACCTGATATGGCAAAGGGCTATTTATCTGGGGATTTAATGTTTTATCAGAAAAAAGATAGATATATTCTTAGTGGAAATTGCATAGTTTTTAATACCCATGTTAAATATCCGCAGTTAAATACACAGATTCCTAATATTTCTCTTCCATTAGATTTTGATCTTAAAATATCCTTTAAAGATAATGTTATGTTTTATGAAAATGAGTTTTTATATCTGTCAATTAAGGGGGATCTTGCAGTAAAAGGTAATAGTGCAAAGCCAATTTTGGATGGAAAGTTATCCTTTAATAGTGGAAATATTAATGTTTTAGGTAATTCTTTTATTGTGAATAATGGATATATTAAGTTTCCTGGCTTAAGTTTTGAAGAGAATATTTGGGAAATTTCTGCTAGTACTATCATACAGGGATATATCATATATTTGAAAGGTTATAGTTTTATGGGAAATAATTCTTTTGTGTTTTCTTCAGATCCCCCTCTTACCTTTAGAGAAATTTTATTTCTTCTTGTGGGACAAAAAAATCTTCCTATAGCGCAATCAGAAACCTGGACTCTTTCGAGTATTATAGAAAGCATTCCTATAGGAGTAGAAGGAGTTATAAGCTCTGCTTTTGGAAATTTTATTTTAAATCCTATTGTTTCAGAGATATCTAATATCTTTAGTCTTGATAGTTTAAAAGTAGATTATGAAATACAAGGTTTATTACCGATTTGGAAAAGCTTAACTCTTGAAAAGAGAATTTGGGATAGATTATATTTCACATTAAATTATTCTTTAGGGGGAGATAGGATGTGGAGTAGTGAATTTAGCTATAAATTAAGTAATGATTTGAAATTTAAGCTTTATACCTCTCAGGGAAAACAATTCAATTTTAATATGGAATATTCTACAAAGTTTTAAAAAGGAAGGTGAATTAGCTTTGAAAAAGATAGTATTTTTATCCTTATTCTTCTTTTTAATATTTTCCTCTGTATTAGTATTCGCTCAGACAGAATATAAAGTAATAGATGTTATAGTAAAGGGCAATACAAAAATAAGCACTCAAGAGATATTAAAGATAGCAGGAATAGGAAAGAATATATATATCTCTGACGATAAACTGAATGCGATAAAAGAAAAATTGGAGGATTCTTCTTATTTCATTTCTGTTGTGTTGAATAAGATCTCCCAGAAGGATGGAATTATTCTTGAAATAAATGTGGTAGAATCACCCTTTCTTATATTTGTGAATGGAGTAAGATTTCAAGGCTTACAGAAACTAGCTTTAAAAGATATTCAAGATTCAGTTATTCTTCCTTATATAGGATGGACTACTGATCAGCTTATCTGGGAGCAGAGAAGAAAATTCATGTCTAAAGGTTATTTTTCTGATATTGATATTACACAAGAAAAAATAGATTCTGGTGTAATTTTGACATTTTATTTTAAAGAAAATCCAGTTTTAGATAGCATTCAAATAAACGGACTAAATAGAATATCTAAGGAGAGAGTGTTAGAATTATTAGGGTTAAAAGAAGGCATGCTTATATCGGAAGATGCAATTTTAGAGAAGAAAGAAATGTTAATGTATAGTGGTTTATTTTCTGAAGTAGATTTTAAAATTGAAAAAAAGGATAATAAGTTATCACTTAATATAAATCTAAAAGAGAATCCGTTATTATCTAAAATCTCGATTTCTGGTCTAAATAAATTAGAGATGAAAGATTTAATGCAAGTAATAGGATTTAAGGGAGATATAAAAGGAAATTCTATATTTTTAAATACAGAGGTTTATCTGTCTCAAGGGCTTTTAGACAATCTAAGATCTAGATTAGAGGATACAGGATATTTTAAAGAAATAGCTTTTAAAACAATTAATCTTGGAAACAATGCTGCTGGATTAGATATTAACTTAAAGGAAAATCCATGGATAGTTTTGATCGATGTAAAGGGTTTAAAAAATGTGTCCAAGGATAAGTTTTTTAATATAATTAAAAAAACTTCAAAGGATTTCTTATCTGAGAAATATATTGAAGAAAGAAAAAATCTCTTAATAAATTCTGGTTATTTTTCATATGTAGATATAAAATATGTGGTGTCACCTAATAATATGGCTTATGTGACTTTTATAGTAAGGGAAAATCCTATCTTAGAGAATATTAGTTATAAAGGACTTTCTAAAGTTGCAGAATCCGAGGTTGACAAGTATAGAATAATAGATAGGGGGGATTTTATTACGCAAGATAAGATTGATGAACAAGTTTCTAAATTTAAAGAATTAGGTTATTTTGAAGATGTAGATGTAGAATCCATAACCAATGAAGATAAGATATCTCTTACTTTTATTTTTAAGGAAAATCCTATAGTTAGAAAGATAAGTTTTGTAGGATTAACGGGAGTAGCAATTGATTACTTAAAGACTATATTGTTAACAAAAGAGGATAGCCCTTTTAATACTAATTTTATAAAAAAGGATATAATTAATATTCAAAATTTCCTCCAACAAAAAGGGTATGTTTTCACAGTTCTTCAATCCTTCTCTTTTACTGAAGATGGTGAATTGATATTTACCTTTAAGGAGTATAAAGTAGAAGACATTGGAGTAGAAATTGTTCCTGCTACAGAAACTTCGGTATTAGGATTTTTAGCTGTACTAAGAAGACCGACAGATAAGAATGTGATTAAGAGGGAAATTTCATTAAAGGTTGGAGAACCTGTTAATTGGGAAAAGATAAAAAGGGATCTTCAAAATATATATAATGTGGGAATATTTGAAGACGTATCTGTTAGGTTCGAACAGGGAAGTTCAGAGGAAATGGTAAAGGTTATTTATGTTGCAAAAGAAAAACTTTCCGGATCTTTTAATTTTGGTGGTGGGTATGCGACGGATGTAGGTATATATGGTTTTGTGGAGTATAAAGAAGGCAATTTATTTGGGAAAGCTAAAAGTTTAAGTTTACAATTATCATTAACAGGTTTAGGAAAGATCAATTATCAGTTAAGTTTCAGTGATCCTTGGTTTTTAGGAGGGAGAAATTCTTTTCAATTGGATATTTATGACAAAAAAACAACTATTACAGATTTAACAACATCTACCGTTGAAAAGACTGGGGGTGCTTTTTCATTCTCCTATCCTTTGGGTAGACTTTGGAGCCTTTCTTTTGGTTTTAAATATGAAGAGATTACTTATTTGGATAACTCTAATCCTAAGAGTAGTGTAGGGAGTTTTAAGATAGGATTAATAAGAGATTCTAGAGATTTTTATTTAAATCCTACACAAGGAAATAGACAATATGTAAACTTAGAATTTGCTGGTGGTGGAAGTGATGCTAACTTTATCAAATATGTAGGAGATTTTCAGTGGCATATACCTCTCACTAATAGAGAGTCCACCTTAACTATTATAGAGCAGAAAAATAGACAAGTTTTATCATTTAGATTAGGATTAGGATATGGGGAGGGTAATATACCAACTACTGAACTCTTTACCTTAGGTGGCTCAAGTTCTATCAGAGGATTTTATGATAATGAATTTAAAGGAGATACATTTGCTCTTTTTAATGTCCAATATAGAATTCCTCTTGGGAATGGAATTTATGGGGTTTTCTTTTTAGATACAGGAAGTACATGGTATTCAAAAGATATTTCCTCCTTATCTGATATTAAACTTTATACTGGCGTAGGACTTGGTTTAAGGTATGAAACTATAATTATTCCAATAAGATTTGATTTTGGATATAATTTTGGTAATGATCCAATGGATCCTAATACTAAGTGGAGAATTCATTTTAGTTTTGGAGACATATTTTAATGAATGGAGGGATCTCTTTGAAAAGGATAATAATATTTTCTTTATTTCTTTTAATTACTTTAAACCTTACCTTTGCTGATGAAAATTATTTTATTCAGGGAATATCTATAATAGGTTTGAAAAATGTTTCTTACGATACGGTTCAGAATATATTAAACATTAAAGTTTTAAATACTTATAATGGAAAGTATATAGAAGGTCAACTAAATAAGTTAAAGGAAAGTGGTTATTTTAAATCTGTCTCTTATGATCTTAAAAAATTAGATGGTGGTTATGAACTGATCATAAAGGTGGAAGAATTTCCTGTTGTTGCTGACATAATATTTCCAGATATAAAGCTTATAACAATTAATGCTATTCAGAAAGTTATTTATAGTGGCAAAGGCAAATTTTTTATTGAGGATAAAGTTAAAGAGGATTGCAAAAAGATTGAGGATCTTTATAGAAAGAAGGGTTTTGTTTTAGAAATTTCTCCTCAATATATTTTTAAAGATGGAATTCTTTCATTTATTTGGAAAGAGGCTCCTATTATAGGTAGTATTGAAATAATAAGCGGTAATCAATGGGAAAAGAAGGTTATTGAAGAGAATTTGAATCTTTCAATAGGAGATCCTCTTGATCTAAAGAAAATAGATGAACTTAATCAGAAACTTTTGAAAAAGAATATAAGGATAAAAATAATACCAGAATGGGCTTTTGAAGGAGCTTATACAATTTTATATCTTAATGTTGAATATCTATCACCAAGAATAGTTTCTTTGATTTATGAAAAAAATGAGAGAGTAAATTTACGTTTTAGCTACTATTTGAGTAATTATGGCAATTTAGAGTTAAACATTTCTAACAATATGCGAGGATCTTTTGACTACCTTATTTCTTGGCAACGGGAGTTTTTAAAAGTTTATTTTGGAGATAATTATTGGGGATTGAGTATTAATAAAACTCTTTCCAGTAGTAATAATATAGTAGGTGAAATTGGTTTTAAAAATAATCCGAATCTTGATGATAAAGTGTTGAGTTTTGATATAACTCAAGATGCAACTTTAGAAGAGAATGGTGTTTATAAATCTGGAAGCTATTTTAATTTTGGCATAGATTTTCATGGTGGAGGCTCTAATTATAATTATTCTTTAGCCTCATTATCAGGTAAGTATTTTATAAGATACGGAGAGGGTCTTAATGAACGTATATTAGGTTTAATGGGGGATATAAGATATCCTTTTGGAGATTCACCAGAGGATGGATCTTTGTATTTAAAGATTACTTATGCATTTCCCTTAAACAAATGGATATATTTAACTCTATCTGTGGGAGGTGATAGCTGTTTTAATCCAAGAGATTTAGTGTCTGCAAGTGATATTAGAATTAATCCATTTTTTGGTGTGGAGTTTTCAGTTACTCAAAAATCCTTATTCTCTGCCTTTGGATTAGAGAGTGATCTTGTATCTTTAAGAAATTTTTATATCAAATCAAAATTAGAATTTTAGGAGGTAAGGAAAATGAAAAAATATGGTCTGTTCATAGTATTTTTACTAATTGCAATCTCATTCATCTTTGTTGGTATTAAAATTGTTGGAGCACAGACTCAGACTTCTCTGAAAATAGCATATATTGATGAAGATAAACTTTTAAGAAGTTATCCTCCTTTTATGAATGCCTATAATAAATATCAACAAGAATATCAAAATAGGCTTAATAAGCTTAATGAAGCTCAGAAGGCTGGAAAATCTCAGGATGAAATAAAGAAACTATCGGCCCAATATGATGCGGAACTTCAACCTTATAAGCAAGCAGTGGAAAAAGTGTTAGATAGCTTAAAAAAGACTCTTGATAAAATATTCTCTGATCTTGCTAAAAAAGAGGGATACATAGCAGTACTTACAAAGAATGTACAAGGTCAGGAGATTGTAATTTGGGGCGGAGTAGATATTACAGATAAAGTTATAAATATTCTATCTTCTGGTAAATAGACATGAAAAAAAGGCTATTGAAGATAATTTTATCTGTATACATTATATTTGTTTCATCTTTCTCTATTATTTCTTCTCAACAGAGTATTAATATAGGATATATAGATTATTCAAAGGTATTTCTTGATTTCAGATATACTAAGAGTGTTCAAACTGTAATACAGAAAAGACAGTCTGAAATTGAGAAATTGGTAGTTGATGCCAAGAAAAGTGGAAAAACTGATAAGGAGATTAATGAATTAAGGGCTAAAGAAGAGAAAAAATTAGGAGAATATGTAGAGAAAGCAAGACAAGATATAAAAAATAAAATTTTAAAAGAAGTTGAAAATATAGCAAAGATCAAGAAGCTTTCTGTGGTTATCGAAAAGAAGATAAGAATATGGGGTGGGATTGATATTACTGATGAGGTTTTAAAAAATTTGAATAAATAAAGGGTGAATAAAGATGCATCTTAGTGAAATAGCAAAGATAATTAATGGAGAGTTAGTTGGGGAAGATGTATATATAGAAAAGATTTCTGAATGGGACAAAGCAGGAGATAATGATCTTATATTTGTATTTGATTTGGATGATATAAAAGTAGCTGAAAAAACAGGGGCAAAAGCAATGGTGATTCCATATGGTGGGTCTTCTTCTAAGCCACATATAAGGGTTGAGAATCCTAAACTTGCAATGGCAGAATTATTAAAGTATTTTGATTGGCGGGTATATCCTAAAGATATTCATCCTACAGTTATTATGGGCAAAGGGATTCAATTAGGAGAGGATGTGGGAATAGCACCATATACTGTTATAGGAGATAATGTAAAGATTGGCAAAGGATCAAAGATATTTTCAGGAGTAGTAATAGGAAATAATGTGGAAATAGGTGAGAATTGTATCATATATCCAAGAGTAACTATTTATGACCATTGCTATATTGGAGATAGAGTTATAATTCATTCAGGATGTAGTATTGGAATAGATGGTTTTGGATATGTATGGAATGGAGAAGAGCATTACAAAATCCCTCATATTGGTAAGGTGGTTATAGAGGATGAAGTAGAAATAGGAGGAAACACGGTTATTGAAAGAGCCACTTTGGGAGAAACACGCATAGGTAAAGGTACTAAAATAGGATCATTGATAATCATAGGACATAATGTAAGAATAGGAGAGAATTGCGTTATAGTAAGTCAGAGTGGTATAGCTGGAAGTAGTAAATTAGGAAATAATGTAATCATGGCAGGTCAAAGCGGTGTTTCTGATCATGTTAAAGTAGGCAATAACGTAACCATCCTTGCTAAGAGTGGTGTGATTAAAGACATACCTGATAACATGATAGTTTCTGGATTTCCCGCCAGACCTCATAGGGAAGAGATGAGAGTACAAGCTATTATGAGAAGACTTCCTGAGATTTGGGAAGAAATAAAGAAGTTGAGGGATAAACTTGGTTAGACAAAGAACAATAAAAGAATCTGTCAAGGTAGAAGGTAAAGGCCTACATACTGGTTGTTATACTAAAATGTATTTACATTCTGCCCCAGAAAATACAGGTGTTTTGTTTATTAAGAATAAAGTAAAAATTCCAGCCAATTATAAGTTTGTAGTAGAAACTTCACGTAGAGTTGTTTTAGAAAAAGATGGCGAAAAGATTTCTACTGTTGAACATTTTTTGTCTTCATTATATTACCTTGGAATTTCTAACTTATATGTGGAAGTTGATGGAGACGAAGTGCCAATTTTAGATGGCAGTGCTTTTTATTGGGTAGAAATTCTTGAGGATTTAGTAAAAGATCAGGATGATTTAATAGATGAATTGACGATTGAGAAACCATATTCTTTTAGGGTTAAAAATGCTGAAATTCTCTTTTTTCCCTCAAGCAGATTTCAAGTACTTTGTGCTATCTCTTTTCCTAATTCCTTTTTAAGATGGCAAACATTTTATTTAAAAGATCTTAAAGATTATAAAACTGAAATTGCTCCAGCAAGAACTTTCGGGTTTTATTATGAGGTAGAGGAGCTTGTTAAAAAAGGACTCATAAGTGGTGCTGATCTTAACAATGCACTTCTTGTGGGAGAAGGTAGATATGTTAATGAACCTCGCTTCAAAGATGAGCCAGTAAGGCATAAAATTCTTGATTTAATAGGTGATATATCCCTTTCAGGTAAAAGATTAAAATTAAAAATTATATCTATTGGATCAGGACACTCGCTACATATGAAAGCTATGTCATATCTACTTAGGGGGTGATGATGTGAATAATATTGATATTACTAAAATTCTTCCTCATCGTTTCCCTTTTCTTCTTGTTGATAAAGTATTAGATTTTAAAGAAGGGGAATGGTTAAAAGCAATAAAAAATGTTACGTATAATGACTATTTTTTTGTAGGACATTTTCCTGAAAGACCTATTATGCCGGGAGTATTAATAATTGAAGCTATGGCACAGTGTGCAGGTATATTTTTATTTCTAAGCTATGGAAAAGATAAAAGTGATAAAGAATATATAGCGTATTTAGCAGGGGTGAATAACGTTAAATTTAGAAAACCAGTAATTCCGGGTGATCAAATAGTTTTAGAAGTAAAACTAAAGCAAACAGTAAGGAATATATATAAGTTTGATGCAATTTGTAAAGTAGATGATAATATTGTGGCAGACGGAGAAATTACTATTGCATTAGGAGGAAAAGAATGAAGGATGTATCAATACATCCTACTGCTATAATCAGTGGTAAGGCTGAAATAGGTATAAATGTAGAGATTGGTCCTTTTACTGTAATTGAGGATGGGGTAAGAATTGGAGATTATACAAAAATTGAAAACAATGTTCATATTAAAAGAGGAACCATTATAGGTAGTGGTTGTCATATACATACAGGAAGTGTTTTAGGTGATATTCCTCAAGATTTGAGTTTCAGAGGAGAAGAAAGTTTTCTTATAATAGGAAATAATGTAACAATAAGAGAATATTGTGTATTTCATAGGGCATCTGGTAATGGTAATGCTACAATCATAGGTGATAATTGTTATTTAATGGCATATGTTCATGTGGCTCACAATGTTAAAATTGGAAGAGATGTTATAATAGCCAATGCCACACAACTTGCTGGATATGTGGAAATTGGAGACAAGGCATTTATAAGTGGTCTTGTAGGGATTCATCAGTTCGTAAGGATAGGTAGTTATGCAATGGTTGGAGCATTATCTAAGTTGGTTAAAGATATTCCTCCCTTTTCTTTATGTGATGGTAATCCGGCTCTAATATATGGTATTAATGTGGTAGGTCTAAGAAGAAATGGTTTTTCGAGTGATAGGATTAGAATAATTAGAAAACTCTTTCATATATTATATGATAAAGGTTTATCTTTTGAGAAAAGATTAGAGGCAATATCTAAGATAGAATATGAAGAGGCTAAAATGTTGGTTGATTTTGTTAAAGGCTCGAAAAGAGGAATTGCTGATGCATCTTGGAGGAATGAAGAATGAAAATATTCTTTTCAGCATTAGAAGTTTCTGCTGATTTACATGGATCAAAGCTTATAAATGCGCTAAAACAAAAACAAAAAAATATATATTTTTTTGGTCTTGGCGGAGAAAGAATGAAGGAAGAAGGCTTAGATGTAAGATGGGATCTAACAAGATATAGTACTGTTGGTTTTGTTGAGCCTTTACCTTATATTCCAAAGTTATTAAAAATACAGCAAGAAGCCAAAAATTTATTAAGAGAGGCAAGACCTGATCTTGCTATATTTATTGATGCTCAAGGTTTTAACCTCCCATTAGCAAAATATGCGAAAAGTTTAGGTATAATAACTGTATATTATTTTGCTCCACAATATTGGCTATGGGGAAAGAAAGAAGAAGCTAAAGAAGTTCTTTCAAATTTGGATTGGATAATTGCTACTTTTCCTCAAGAGTATTCTTTATATAAATCATTTGGAGATAATGTGGTTTTTTTTGGACATCCTCTTATAGATTATCTTTCAGTTTATTCAAATATAGACAAAAAAAATGATCTTATAGGACTTTTCCCAGGAAGTAGAGTACAGGAAATTAAAAAACTTACTCCTATTTTTTTAGAGATAGCTGAGAAATTGCCAGGATATAAATTTGTTATTCCTTTAGCAAGTCAAAATTTTTCTAATTTATTATATTCTATCATTAAAGGGGAGGAGAATTTGGTGAAAGTTGTGTCAGGAAATGAAAGCCAAAAGATCTTAAGGGCATCTGTCATAAGCCTTGTAGCCTCTGGTACAGTAACTTTAGAGGCTGCCATTCTCAAGACACCTGTTTTTGTATTTTATAAGATCTCTCCATTGACTTATTTTATTGCTAAAAGACTTGTTCATTATCCTTATATTGCTTTGCCCAATATTATTTTAGAAAAACGTATATTTCCTGAGTATGTGCAGTATATAGATATAAACAAGGTTGTTAAGGATATAGATGATTTTTTGAAAGATAGCGATAGAAGAGAAAAAATGTTAAAAGATCTTGATAGAATCTCTGAAATAATTGGAAAACCTGGGGTTTTAGATAAAATTTCTGATTTTATATTAAATCTTTTATGAAAATTTATTTCATAGCTAATGGGCCTGGAGAGATAGCAGGCTGGCTCTATCCATTGGTACAGTGGATAAGGGAGTATGAGCCTTTTTGGAGTAAAAATTTGTCATATTATTTAATATTAAATCCTTGTCAATTTGCATCAGGAGAAGAAGAAAGAGTTGTAAGAACATGGGAATTTTTTGAAGATATAATCTTACCAAATGAATATTGGAAGCTTTTTAAAGTTAAAGAAAGTAACACAATAATCTTCCATATAGGAGGAGATTTATTTTTTAATTTGGCTCTTGCCAAAAGGTGGAAAAGTAAATCTTTAGCATACTTGGAGAAAGATTTTTATTGGGAAAGATTTTATAATAGGATCTATGCATCTGAAGTATTGAAATATAAAAAGGCAGTAGTAGTTGGAGATTTAAGATTTGATTTTCTTCCCAATAATGGGTTTTCTAACAATAATAAAATTGCTTTATTTCCGGGGAGTAGGACCTATGGGTTGAGATTTTATTTGCCATTTTATTTCATGTTAGCAAGAGAAATTTTAAAAGATTTTCCAGATCTTAACTTCACCTTATTTTTCTCTCCCTTTTTAAATCCATCAGAAAGGGGAAAAATATTAGAGAAACTGCAACCTATTTGGAAAGATTTACCTATGGAGTTTAGAGATCTAAAGGATATGAGAGATGTGAATGGTTATTTTCTTGCTATTACACTTCCTGGTACCAATACTTTGCAACTTGCATATATGAAGATTCCTATGTTAGTAATATTGCCTCTTCATAGACCAGAATATCTTCCTCTTGAAGGGATTGGTAATTTGTTTAAGGGAAGAATACGAGATTTTATTATAAAAGCCTACTTAAATAGAAATCCATATTTAGCCTTGCCCAATAAGCTATATCCTGGAATACTACCTGAAGTAGTAGGTAAATTTTTGTTTAAGGATGTGTTAGAATTTTTAAGAGGATTAATTGTTGAAAGGGAGATAATCTTAAATATACATAATGAGTTAAAAGAAAAGTTTAATAAGAATTATCTATCGTCCGAGTTGATCTGGAAGGATTTTTATCATGAAGTACTTGAAAAGGCTATTTGAATTTTTAAAACCATATGCAATTTATTTTATAATAGGTTTTTTCTGTATTATAGTTGGTAATGGTGCTCAATTATATGCACCAAAATTCTTAGGAGAACTTTTGGATCAGCTTTCTCATATTAGAGATTTAAATGTTTTAAATAGATTAGCCTTTATAATTATTCTTCTTCTTTTTACAAGAAGTATTTTTTTGTATGGTCAGATTTATATTTTTTCTTTTATTGGTCATAGATTAGTAGCAGATTTAAGAGAAAAATTATTCGAGAAGATTCAATATCTCTCTTTAGATTATTTAAATAGATGGGGAAGTAGTGATCTTATAGCTCGTACTCTTCAAGATACTCAATTGATACAAACTTCTTTTTTATCAGGCATAGCAGATCTTTTTTATGCTATAGTCCTTTTATCAGGAGTACTTGTTATAATATTCATCACAGATTGGCAACTTGCTCTTGCAACTCTTATTGTTATTCCTCTTTTTGTTTTTTCTATATCTGGTATAGGTAGGGAAATACAAAAATGGTCCATGTCTGTACAAAAAAAGGTAGCAGATTTAACAAAACTTATACAGGAGAGTATAAAAGGAGCAAGAATAGTAAGAGGCTTTTCTCAAGAAGAAAAAGAAATTGAAAGATTTAAGAAAGAAAACGAGAAAAACTTTTTTAGAAATTTGAAAATTGCAAGACTTACAGCATTTCAAATTCCTCTTGCTAGCTTTTTAAGTGCTTTAGCACTTGTTTTTATCCTTTGGTTAGGTACAAGAAAGATAGCAAGAGGAGAGATAACAATGGGATCATTTGTAGCCTTTCTTACTTATGTGGGTATGGCTTTGGATCCTACTCAAACTATTCTTAGAGTGTTTTCAGGACTTAGGCAAACCTATGCAGCTTTAGAAAGAATTTTTGAGATTTTGGATAAAGGTAAAGAAGTAGAAGAGGTTAAAAATCCAATAGTTCTACCTCCAATAAAAGGTTTTGTAGAATTTAAAAATGTATATTTTACATATGACGGAAAGAGTTGGGTTTTAAAGAATATAAATCTTAAAGTTAATCCTGGAGAAAAAATTGCTATTGTTGGAAGTAGTGGTGCAGGAAAAAGTTCTCTGGTAAATATTATTCCAAGGTTTATAGATCCCACTCAAGGAGAAGTAAGAATTGATGGGTACAATATAAAAGAAGTGAGTTTAAAATCTTTAAGATCTCAAATAGGTTTCGTTCCACAAGAGACTATTATTTTTTATGGTACAGTAAAGGATAATATAAGTTATGGAAACCCAAATGTAACTTTAGATGAAATTATAGAGGCTGCTAAAATTGCAAGGGCTCATGATTTTATTATGAATCTACCAAATGGATACGATACTGTAATTGGAGAAGGTGGGGTAGGTATTTCGGGAGGACAGGCACAAAGAATTGCTATTGCAAGAGTTGTTCTTTTAAAGCCAAGATTAATAATTCTTGATGAAGCTACCTCAGCATTAGATTCAGAATCAGAAGCCTATGTACAGGAAGCTTTAAAAGATCTTATGGAGGGAAAAACTGCTTTTATTGTGGCTCATCGCTTATCTACTATAAGAAAAGCTGATAGAATAATTGTATTAGAAAATGGAGAAATAGTAGAAGAGGGTACTCATGAAGATCTCTTGAAGAAGGGTGGAATTTATGCAAGAATAATAAAATGGCAACTTGAGGAGAGTAATATAGGAGATGAATAAGGTAAAGATAGGAGTTGTTGGAGTAGGATATTTAGGGCAACATCATGTAAGAATTTTCAGCGAGATTCCTAAAGTAGAAATTGTAGGAATTGCAGATTTAAATTTACAAAGAGCAAAAGAGATTGCTTCTATTTATAATATACCTTTTGTAACTTCTGATTATAGAGATTTACTTGATAGGGTTGATGCTGTTAGTATTGTTACTCCTACTAATACTCATTTTCAGATAGCAAAAGACTTTTTGCTTAGAGGTATTCATACTTTTATAGAGAAACCTGTAACTCAAACTTTAAAAGAAGCGGAAACTCTTTTAGAGATTGCCAGTGGGAAAAATCTTATTTTACAGGTAGGTCATATAGAAAGATTTAATCCTGCTGTTCAAGAATTAAAAAGATATATAAATGATCCTTTTTACATGGAGATAAAAAGATCTGGTCCTTTTGACGGTAGGATAACTGATGTGGGGGTTGTAATGGATCTTATGATTCATGATTTGGATATACTTTTTTATGTATTAGGTAAGGGTAGAAAAATATTAGACATAAAAGGATATGGTTATTCTTTTTATACTTCTTATGAAGATTTTGCAAATGTAGAACTTGTTTTTGAGGGAAATCTTCTTGTAAATCTGATTGCCAGTAGGGTAACTCCTAAAAAGATTAGAAGATTAGATATTTATGAGAAGAATGGGGATTTAATAAGCATAGATTATATGGAACAAAGCATATCTATAATTCATGGGAATAGAAAACAAGTTGAAACATCTATAGAGACTCCAGTTTTAGAGAAAGAGGAACCTTTGAGATTAGAGCTTGAACATTTTGTGAATTGTATTCTTGAGGGGTCGGATCCTGAAGTTACCCTTGAGGATGGAAAATTAGCTTTAGCCCTTGCTACTGAAATTTTAAAGGAGCTGAGAATTTTTGATATTAAGAAAGATACTTAAAAATTTTTACTTATCTATAATCTTTCTTGTCTTTTTTATTATTCTATCATTATCTTCTGATGATCTAAAATATTTAAAAACTCAATTTGAACAGCAATTAAAAAAAGAGCCTCAAAATTCTAAAGTTCTTTTTAATCTTATGGTAGTATATGGGGCTTTAGGAGATTTAGAGAATCTTTATAATACATATAATTTGCTTATTGCTACTGATCCCAACTTTCTTAAAAACCTAAAAAAAGATATAAAGGAAGAAGATAGTAGTATATTCAATCTATATAAATTAGCATTTTTGTATTATTTCTTAGAAGATTATGATAAATCTATCTTTTATTTTGAAAGGTTATATGATTTAAAACCTAACGATGATTGGGTAATAGCTTTTCTTGCATATTTGTACTATTTAAAAGATAATTTAAATAAGACAAAAGAATTAATAGATAAAGGATTAAAATTAAATAAAGATAATGAGGTTTTTCACGCTCTTTTATGTGCCTTATATTTAAGAGAAAATAGATATTTCTCTGCCCTTAAGGAATACTTTATGACTTTGAGTATTGTTCAAAGAAAAGGATATAAAAACATATTTGGAATTTTAAAAAATTTGAGATAAATTGACATATTGTTAAAATTTTCTTAACATTAAATTATGGCACTTGAGACCATAGGTATATATAAATACTACGGAAAAAGATGTGTAGTTAAAAATGTCTCTATACGTGTAACCCCTGGGAATGTAGTTGGGCTTTTAGGACCAAATGGGGCAGGAAAAACTACTACATTTTATACTATTATGGGGGAAGTAACTGCTAATCAGGGTAAGATTTTACTTGATGGCGAGGATATTACACATTTATCTATGCCCCAAAGAGCAAGAAAAGGTATTGGTTATCTTGCCCAAGATCCTACAATATTTAGAAAGCTTACAGTAGAAGACAATATAAAATTGGTATTAGAATTAACAAAGTTAACCCCAAAAGAGCAAAAAGAGAGATTAGAAGAATTAATAGAAGAATTTCGATTACAGAAAGTTAGGAAAAATTTAGGGTATACACTCTCTGGAGGAGAGAGAAGAAGGGTTGAAATAGCTAGGGTTTTAGCCCTTTCTCCTAAGTATATACTTTTAGATGAACCTTTTGCAGGGGTTGATCCTATTACTGTTCAAAATTTACAAGAAACTATTTCCTATTTAAGAGAAAAGGGGTTGGGTATATTAATTACTGATCATAATGTTAGAGATACATTAGCTATAACAGATTATGCATATATAATATTTTCTGGAGAGGTTCTTATCTCCGGTACTCCAGAAGAAATAGTTAATAGTGATATGGCAAAAAGATTTTTCTTAGGAGAGAGGTTTAATCTTTAATGTCTGGATTTTTTTTAATAATTATATTGATTCTTGCAAGTGGTTTGATTGCATATGCAGGAGATTATGTAGGTAGAAAAGCAGGGAAAAAGAAACTTTCTCTCTTTGGCCTTAGGCCTAAATATACTTCTCGTATAATCAGTATTTTGACTGGCATTTTAATTATGATTTTCTCTCTTGTTGTGCTTTCTGTTATTTCGGAAAATGTTCGAGTAGCTTTATTTGGAATGGAAAAATTAAAGAAACAAATATATTCTTTAGAAAATTCGATTAAGTCAAAGGAAAAAGAATATACAGAGATTTTAAAGAGGTATGAAGAAGTTAAGAAAGGTAGAGATAAGGCTCTAAAAGATTTAGAGGAATATAAAAATAAAATTCATATTTTGGAAATGGAAAGAGAAAAATTACTTAAAGAACTTAATAAATTATCTATGGAAAAAGAGAGATTAAAGAAAGAAAATGAGAAGCTTCAAAGGTCTATATACGAAGTCTCTAAAAAAATAGCCACATTATCTAAGGAAAAAGAATCTTTGGAGAAAGATAAAAAATATTTACTTGATGAATTACAGTTTTTGAATTCTACTATAGCCAGTCTACGTACAGAAGGAATTATATTTAAAAGAGGAGAATTGATACTTAATTATATTATTAGAGGTAAAACAGGTGATGATATACAAAAAGAGGCAAAAGCACTTCTTTCTTTAATTGAAAGTATAGCAAGAGAAAGAGGAGCAGGAAATGAAGAAAAAGGATACGTATGGGTGCCAGAAGCGGAATGGAAAAAACTTTTAGAGGAAATGAAAACTACAGAGGAAAAATTGGTAAGGGTACATTCTCTAGCAAACATATTTGAGGGTGAACCAGTTATTGTATATTTCCAAATTTTTCCTTATAAATTAGTATATAAGACAGGAGAGGTAATATTACTAAAAGTTATTGATGGTAGTGAAAGTTTAGATAAGATTGAATCAAGACTATTAGAGGTTCTATCAGAGGTTAATAAAATAGCTCAACAAAAAGGAATACTTCCTGATCCATTATCAAATACTGTTGGTGAAATATCTTTTGATGAATTTTATGATACTGCTTATAAAATTAAAGAGAGGGGTAAAAAGGTTATCCTAAAAGTGATAGTTGAAGAGGATACTTATAACAGTGGTCCTTTAAAAATAAGATTTGAGATATAGGAGGTAGTGATTTTTATGGAAAAAAAATTTGTAGAAGCATTAACATCTCAAAAAGATGATTTTTCAAAATGGTATACCGAAGTGGTATTAAAGGCAGGACTTGTGGATTACTCTCCTGTTAAAGGTTGTATGGTAATAAAACCTTACGGATATGCTATATGGGAAAATATACAGAAGATTTTAGATGAAAAGATTAAAGCAACAGGTCATGAAAATGCATATTTCCCTCTTTTTATACCAAAGAGCTTCTTGGAAAAAGAGGCAGAACATGTGGAGGGTTTTTCACCTCAAGTTGCTTGGGTTACAAAGGGGGGAGATGAGGATCTTTTTGAACCTCTTGCTGTGAGACCTACCTCAGAATCAATAATCTGCAGCATGTATGCTAAATGGATTCAATCATGGAGAGATTTACCAGTACTAATAAATCAATGGGCTAATGTTGTTAGATGGGAAAAAGAAACAAGACCCTTTTTAAGAACCACTGAATTTTTATGGCAGGAAGGTCATACCGCTCATAGAACCCTTGAAGAAGCAGAAGAAGAAGCATTAAAAATGCTTTTTGTGTATAAAGATTTTGTTGAGAATGATTTAGCTATTCCAGTAATTGCTGGTAAAAAAACGGAGAATGAAAAATTTGCTGGTGCTTTACACACATATTCTATAGAGGTTCTTTTAGCAGATGGAAGGGCCCTTCAAGCTGGTACATCTCATAATTTAGGTCAGCATTTTGCTAAGGCATTTGATATTATGTTCCAAGATTTGGATGGAGAGAGAAAATATGTTTGGCAAACCAGCTGGGGAGTGTCTACAAGGCTTATTGGAGCTTTGATAATGACTCATGGTGATGATTATGGCCTTGTATTACCTCCTAGGGTTGCTCCTTATCAAATAGTGATTATACCGATATGGAAAAATGATGCTGAAAGGGAAAAAGTCTACAATTATGTAGATGAAATATATAATATCTTGAAGAGATACTTTAGAGTAAAGGTAGATAAGGATGAGGAACATACTCCTGGTTGGAAGTTTAATGAGTATGAACTTAAAGGTGTTCCAGTAAGATTAGAAATAGGTCCAAAGGAAGTAGATAAGCAAGAAATATTTGTGGCAAGAAGAGATTTAAGATTGAAAATGTCGTATAAAAAAGAAAATATGGTGGAAGAGCTAAGTAATCTTTTAGATGATATTCAAAAAACTCTTTTCCAAAAGGCTTTAAAATTTAGAGAAGAAAATTTCCATAATGTAAGAGACTTTAATACATTTAAAGAAATTATGGATACAAAAAGGGGGTTTGTTAAAGCAAGTTGGTGTGGAGACGGAGAATGTGAGTTAAAGATAAAAGAATTAACTGGAGCAACAATAAGAAATTTACCCCTTGATTGGAAAGAGGAAGAAGGAAAATGTGTTCTTTGTGGAAAGGAAACAAAAATTAAAGCCTTATTTGCAAAGGCATATTAGAGATATGAAGGTTAAAGTACTTATAGAAAGAATAGATAAAGAACTATCACTTCCTTTTTATGCTACATCTGGATCTGCTGCTTTAGATCTGTATTCTCGCGTTGATTTTGTACTTCCCCCCTTTAATGAGATAGGTGGAGGAATTATAATTCCTACAGGAATAAAAATTGCCCTTCCTGAAGGATATTTGGCATTGGTCTTGCCTAGGAGTGGACTTTCGGCAAAGGAAAGTATAACAGTTTTAAACACTCCAGGACTTATTGATAGTGACTATAGAGGAGAAATTTTAGTTAATCTTATCAATTTTTCACAAAGGCCATTTTACGGTAAAAAAGGTATGAGAATAGCTCAACTTCTTGTTCTTCATTATCCGAGGGTAGAATGGGAAGAAGTGGAAAGCCTTCCTTTAACGGAAAGAGGAGAAGGGGGGCTGGGAAGTACTGGGATTTTATAAAATGTAATTTTCTTTTATGTGATATATAATTTAAATGGAAGTTTTTAAAACAAAAAGAAGTAAGGGGGTTATGAAAGAAAAATGAAATATGAAACTGAAAACTTAAGGAATGTAGGACTCTTTGGGCATGGAGGTGCCGGAAAAACAAGTTTAGCTGAGGCAATTTTATATACTGCAAAAGTAATAGATAGAATAGGTAAAGTTGAAAATGGTAATACGGTTTCTGATTTTGAACCTGAAGAAATAAAAAGAGGAATATCTTTAAGTCTTTCAGTTCTACCCTTGGAATGGAAGGTAAAGAAAATTAATGTAATTGATACACCAGGATATGCAGACTTTATAGGAGAAATCAAGAGTGCTTTAAGAGCAGTAGATAGTATGCTTATTGTAATTGATGCTATTTCTGGAATTCAGGTTCAGACTGAAAAGGTGTGGGGGATAGGTGAGGAAGAGAAGTTACCAGTAGCTTTTGTAGTGAATAAACTTGATAGAGAGAGTGCTGATTTCTATGAAAATGTAAAAGCTATTCAAGAAAGATTTGGAGGCAAAGCAATTCCTATATATTTACCCATTGGTAAAGAAGGTAATTTTAATGGTATTATAGATCTTTTAGAGGGTAAAGCATATATTTATAAAGATGAGAAGGGTGAACCAGTAGAGTCTGATATTCCAGTAGAGCTTAAGTCGGATTATGAAAAATATAGACAACAGTTAATTGAAACTATTATTGAGTTTGATGAGGAGTTGCTTCAAAAATATTTAGAAGGAGAAGAGATAGAAAGTGCATTAATAGCTAAAACTTTAAAGGAGGCTTTTATAGGAAGAGAATTATTCCCAATCTTTCCTGTATCCTCTTTTAAAAATGTAGGAGTATCAAAGTTACTTGATGCAATAGTTGCTTTCTTCCCAAATCCTTTAGAAAGACCAGCTATACCTGTTGAAGATCTTAAAAAGGGGGAAACAAAAGCTGTACGAATAGGAGAAAAGAATGGCCTTTTGGCTTTTGTTTTTAAAACCTCTGCAGATCCTTTTGTTGGTAAGATAAGTTACATTAGGGTTTTATCAGGAGTGTTAAAGCCAGATTCTCCATTATTCAATGTAAATAAAGGAGTACAGGAAAAGATAGGTGGACTTTTCTATCAAAGAGGTAAGAATCAGGAAGTTGCAACAGAGATCAATACTGGAGATATAGGTGTCATAACAAAATTGAAAGAAACAAGCACAAATGAGACTTTGAGTGATAAAGATAATTCAATAAAGGTAGTTCCAGTGGAATTTCCCGAACCTGTTTTTGCAGTTGCAGTAGTTCCAAAGACCAGAGCTGATGAAGATAGGATGAGTTCTGCAATTGCAAGAATTTTAGAGGAGGATCCAACTTTAAGGGTGCAAAGAAATCTGGAAACCAATGAAACATTAATTTATGGGTTAGGAGATTCTCATTTAGAAGTAGTAGTAGAGAGAATGCAAAGAAAATTTGGGGTAAATGTGACCTTAGGTACACCACAAGTAGCTTATAGAGAAACTATTAGAGCTACTGTCAAAGCTGAAGGTAAAGTTAAAAAGCAGACAGGTGGTAGAGGGCAATATGGTCATGTATGGCTTGAGTTAGAGCCTCTACCTCGAGGTGCTGGATATGAATTTGTAGACAAGATTGTTGGTGGAGTTGTTCCTAAGAACTATATACCTGCAGTTGAGAAAGGTGTTAGAGAAACAATGGAAAAAGGAGTATTAGCTGGATTCCCCGTAGTAGATGTTAGAGTTACTTTATTCGATGGATCTTATCATGAAGTAGACTCTTCAGATATGGCCTTTAAGATAGCAGCTGCTAAAGCATTCAAAAAAGGTTTTATGGAGGCAAAACCTGTACTTCTTGAACCAATAATGAGTGTAGAAGTTACAGCACCAAGTGAGTATACAGGTGATATTATAAGTGACCTTAATAGTAGAAGAGGGAGAGTAACCCAGATAGATTCCTTGGGTAAACTACAAGTGGTAAAGGCTCTTGTACCTTTGGCTGAAATGCTTAGATACTCATCTGTTCTTAAATCTATTACTCAAGGTAGAGGATCTTATTCTATGAAATTTTCACATTATGAAGAGGTACCAGCAAAGATACAAGAGGAGATTATAGCTAAGGCAAAACCAAGAGCAGAAGAAGAAGAGGAATGATAGAGAAAATTGAAGTAGGTGATATATTAGAACTACCTAAGAAACATCCTTGTGGTGGAAATAGATGGATTGTGCTTTATTCTGGTGTTGATATTAAATTAAAATGTGAAAAATGTGGTCATATAGTTATGCTACCAAGGATCGATATAAAAAGAAAGGCAAAAAAAGTGGGAAAGGTAGAAATAAAAGAGGATGAATAACTGGAAAAGAATTGTTGTAAAGGTTGGTACTTCAAGTATTACTGATGAGAAGGGAAATCCATCGGCAGAGAAGATCCTTTCCTTAGCAAGAGAATGCGTAAAACTTATAAGATCTGGTAAAGAAGTTATATTGGTATCCTCCGGAGCTATTGCTTCAGGAAGAGAAATTATAACTCGTCTCTCTAAGAGAAAGGATCTTCCTGCCAAGCAGGCATTATCTGCTGTGGGACAAGTAAGGTTAATGCAATACTATGCACAAATTTTCTCTATTTTTAAACAACCTATAGCCCAAATACTTATTACAGCAGAAGATATTTATGATAGAAAGAGGTATTTAAATATATCTCAGACCTTTGAGACTCTTTTAGAAGAGAAGATTATTCCTATTGTAAATGAAAATGATACAGTAGCAGTTGAAGAAATAAAGATTGGGGATAATGATACATTATCAGCAAAAGTAGCATGTGCTGTAGATGCTGACGTTTTAGTTATATTGTCTGATGTATATGGTCTATATACAGAAGATCCCAATAAATCTAATGATGCTAAATTGATAAAGGAAGTTTATGAGATAAATGAAAATATTGAAAAATATGCAGGCCCTGGTAAGGGAACTGGGGGTATGTATACAAAGTTAATGGCAGCCAAGATAGTTACAGAGGCTGGGATACCTATGATTCTAACAAAAACAGATATTGAAAATATTTTGGAAAGACTTATCTTAAAAAATGAAAAAATTGGAACTTTTTTCTATCCTCCTGAGAAACATCTAAGTAGAAAAAAGCACTGGATGTTATTTGTGGCGAAAAGTGAAGGGAAGATTTATGTAGATAATGGTGCTAAAGAAGCTATTCTTAAAAAAGGTAAGAGTTTACTTCCAGTTGGGATAAAAAAGATTGAAGGTGATTTTGTAAGGGGGGATACAGTATCTATATTGGATGAAGAAGGAAATGAAATAGGTAAAGGAATTGTTAATTATGACAGCAATGAAATTCAAAACATAATTGGAAAAAACTCTGAAGAAATAAAAGCTATTTTAGGGGATAACTCTTACGAAGAGGTAATTCATAGGAACAATATGGCTCTTATACATCTTGATTAAAAATTAATATAGATCCAAAAAGCTAAAAGATAAAGATAGGCAAACCTCAGCTTTTTAACTGGTTTTTCATAATATGTTTGCTTTCTTTAAAAATTAAGACAATAAAGGTTGTTTAATAAAATAACTAAAATGGCGAAGATATTGATATAAACTATTTCTCCTGTTTTGGTGGAGGCGATGGGATTTGAACCCACGGCCTCTTGCATGCGAAGCAAGCGCTCTCCCGCTGAGCTACGCCCCCACCTTATTTAAACCTTTTTAAGTTTAATCAAAACAAAAGGTTTTTGTCAAATTGTTTTAATTTAATTTCATGGAATAACGATATCATTTAAAATGTCTAATTTAATTGGATAAACTATTAAAGAAAGGGTGTGAGAGTCAAGATGGAAGACATTATTGTTTTGGAAGATGTGATTAAGATTTATAAAATGGATGGAGTAGAGACTACTGCATTAAATGGAGTCTCATTAAGGGTTAAGAGAGGGGAATTTATAGCAATAATGGGCCCTTCCGGATCTGGTAAATCTACTATGATGCACCTTATAGGATGTCTTGATAGACCAACATCTGGTAAAATATATTTTGAAGGAAAGGATGTTTCTAAACTTACTGATGATGAATTAGCTGAGATAAGAAATAAGAAAATTGGTTTTGTATTTCAGAGTTTTTATTTACTTCCCCGTTATAATGCACTCCAAAATGTAGAACTTCCTTTAATATACCAAGGAATTTCACCAAAAGAGAGAAGAGAAAAAGCTAAAGCAATTTTAGAAAGAATGGGTCTTAGTGATAGGTTATTTCATAGACCTACTCAACTTTCAGGTGGTCAACAGCAGAGAGTTGCTATTGCAAGAGCACTTGTAGTGGATCCTTTAGTTTTGCTTGCTGATGAACCAACAGGAAACTTAGATACTAAATCCAGTCATGAGATTATGAATTTAATTAGTAGGCTTCATAAAGAAGAAAATCTTACTATTGTTTTAGTAACCCATGAACAAGATATTGCTTCTTATGCTGAAAAAATTGTAAGGATGCAAGACGGAAAAATCGTAGATATAGAGGATAGGAAAAGGGAGATAAGCCATGTATAAGAAACTTCTTTTGGTTATGATCATCTTCTTTGTTTTTTTAAATATATCTTATAGCGAAGATTACATAACTATAGACTCTCTTTTACCTCTTTTACAAAAGTCACCCCTCTATAGCGTATATAAAATTCAATACGAAAATTCCTTACAGAATTATTATTTATCTCAAGCAAATTTAAAGCCTAATATTACATTTCAGGCATCATATAATCTGGGAGAAACAAAGACTATAATAGGATCATCTACTACTATTAATACAACTCAAAACACAGTTCTATCCTTAAGTTATTCTCAGATTATTCTTCCTTTCGGAGAAGCGGGAATAAATCTAAAATTAGCTGAGCTAAGTTTAGAGCAGGCAAAAAATAATTTTCAAATTAATTATAATGATCTATTTCTTCAATTTTTACAATCCATATATAATCTTTATTTAGCTCAGGAAAAATTGAAGATATATGAAGAAAGTTATAGTTTAGCAGTAAAGCAAAGGGAAGTAGCGGAGAAACAATTTGAGAATAAGGTTATAAATGAAATAAATTTATTGGATTATAAACAAAGGGAAAAATTGGCAGAGACTAATTATAACTCAGCAAAAAGTAATTTAGAATTAGCATATAAGTCCCTTGAAAATCTTTTAGGAACAACCTTACCAAGAGTTCCGGTAAAAATTGATATTAAATATGATGAAATAGAAGACAAACCTGAAGATCTTTTGAGTAAACTTTATACTAATAATTTAAGTGTAAAAAATGCGAGCTTAGAATTAGAAAAAAGTAAGCTTAATTTAGATAAAGCATATCTTCCATCTTGGGGTATCTCATTTAGTGGAAATTACAATACTGGAAATGCATCTTATAATGCCTCCTTTAATACAAAAAACTATCTTTTATCATTTAATACAGATCAAACTTTTGGAGATACAATAAGTTCGAGTAAAGAGTCATGGAATATCAAGATTCAGTTTAGTATTCCTATCTTGGATGGAGGAAGTAGTAATATAAATAAAACACAAGCAGAACTTTCCTTGAAACAAACGCGGATTAATTTTGAGAAAACTAAGAAAGAGGTAGAACTTAATTTCTGGAAGACCTATTATAATCTAATTCAAGCTCAATCCGTTATAAAACAGAAAGAGATTGCCTTAGAACAAAAGAGACTAAATTTTGAGGCTCAAAAGATAAGGTATAGTTTGGGCTTAATTACAGATTTGGATTTAAAGAGTTATGAAATAGAATTTATACAGGCCAAGTATGATCTTGAAGATGCTATTTTAAATTATAATCTTTTAAGAGTCCAATTAACTAATCTTCTTGGAAATTTAGGGGGTAATCTACTATGAGAAAAGTATTGGCTTTTTTAGTTTTAACATTTTTGGTTCTTACGTTAGGCTATTCTCAAGAATTAAAGATATTAACTTTTGATGAAGCAGTAAATATTGCTTTAAAAAATAATAAAGATATTTTGGTAGCGAAAATAAATTTGGATAATGCAGTTTTTGATTATGAAAATAAAAAGAAAGATCCAACTACTTTAATACTCTCTTTAAAGCAAGCAGAATTAAATGTAAAGCTTGAACAGGTAAAATATAATAATACAAGAATTCAAGTAATTCAAAGTGTTAGAAATGCTTATTTTTCTGTCTTAGAAGCACAAGCACAAGTTAAATTATATAAAAAACAAGTAGAATATTATCTTGAAAATCTGAATGCAGTAAAGCTAAAATTTCAGTTAGGTAATGCAACTGCCACTGATGTTAAACAGGCAGAAATAAATTATTTGTCTGCTCAAAATATGTTAAAATCAGCAGAGAATAATCTCGCTATAACTTGGAGTCAGTTTTGGCAAACCTTGGGGGTCTCTCCTATGGAAAATATAACCCTCAAAGAGCCAGATCTTGTAGTTTTTAACTTTACGTTGGATAATCTTTTTAATCTTGCAAAAGAGAATTTAACAAATATTGTACAGGCAAGTAATAATGTTGAACTCTATAATTTACAAGTAAAGCTTTATAATAATGAATATACACCAAAAGCAACTCTTTTGTCATCCCAAAATTCATTGGAAAGTGCAAAGATGAATTTAGAACAGGTATTGAATAGTACAAAATTAACTATAGCTCAAAGGTTAGACCAATTGTATGCAAGTTTGAAGGAAGTAGAATTACAAAAGATTAATTTGGATCTTGCTAAAGAGAATTACAATATTACAAAAACGCGATTTGAAGCTGGATTAATAACGAAATTAGATCTAATGAATGCTGAAATAAATTTAATAAAGGCTGAAAACAATTATTATTCTTCTTTGCACACATATTTTAAAAATTTAGACAATCTTTCTATCTCTGTAGGAAAAGTACTTTTCGAAGGAGGAGAAGTTAAAAAATGAAAAAGAAAAGTATATTAATCATTGTTATAGCTATTTTAGTTGTAATTATAGGATCATGGAGTATTTTTGGTAGAAATTCAAGAACTTCTTCAAATAAAACTACAATTACCACATATACTGTACAAAGAGGAGATCTTTTAGTAACGGTATCTGGCAGTGGAATGCTCGAGGCTGAGAGAAGTCTTGATATTGTCAGTAAAGTATCAGGGACAGTCATATATGTGATAGAAGAAGGTAAAAAAGTGAAAGCAGGAGATATTCTTGTAAAAGTTGATCCTACAGATTATCAAATATCCTATAATCAAGCATTAATTTCTTATAAAAATGCTGAAAACTCCTATGAACAAGCAAAACTTAATTATGAAACACAAAAAAGAAATTTAGATAAAAACTTAAGTGATGCTCAAATAAGTAGAGATAATGCATTTTTGGAATATAAAAATGCTGAGAAGAATTTAGAAAGGATTAAAGGACTTTTTGAAAAGGGGTTTGCTTCACAGAGTGATTTGGATAATGCTAGACTAACTTCGGAAAAAGCAAAGAATTCATATATGCAAGCAGAAACAAATTTAAAGACCGTGAAAAGTAATTATGATAATCAACTTAAAAATTTACAAAAAGATCTTGAAACAAGTAGACTTTCTTTTGAAAAGGCAAAATTGGATTTACAAAATGCGAAAAAAAACTTAGAAAATACTATTATAAAAGCACCCTTTTCTGGAATTGTGTCTAATGTGAAAGTAGTAAATGGCCAAATAATTTCAAATAATACTGTTCTAATGACGCTACTGGATACAGATAATGTGGAATTAAGTTTAGAAGTAGATGAGACAGATATAGGAAAAGTTTCTTTGGGTCTACCTGTAAGAGTTACTTTAGATGCTTTTCCTGATGAAGAATTTGAGGGAAAAGTAATTAGGATATCTCCTGTTGCAACTATTTCAAATAATATACCTATATTTAAGGTAAGGGTTAAAATACCTAATCCTGGTTTAAAATTAAAAGTAGGGATGAGTGCTGATGGGGATATTATTCTTTTAGAGAAGAAGAATGTTTTATTAATACCCCTTAGAGCTATAAAAAAGACAGAAAGAAGAAGTTATGTAGAAATCCTTAAAGGAAACGGAAACACTGAACTTGTTAGGGTCACTTTGGGAGAAGACGATGGTACAAATGTGATTGTGGAAAGTGGTCTTAAAGAAGGTGATGTTATTGTTTTATCATCATCAAGCAGTACATCAAGATCTACAAACCAGCAAATGCAAATAAGAATTCCAGGGGTTCCTTTAAGGTAGGTGTAATAACTATGATGATTGTAGAGATACTAAAGATGGCCCTTTATAGCTTTTCGTCAAATAAATTAAGAACATTTCTTACAACTCTTGGGATAATAATAGGAGTCGCAGCTGTAGTAACTTTAGTATCCTTAGGAGAGGGTACTAAATATTCTATTGAAAAGCAGTTTACATCTCTTGGGTCTAACCTTCTTACTGTTTTTCCACGATTTGGTAGAGGAGTTGGGCTTGTAAGAGGAGCACCTCGAAGTTCTATTACTAATGATGACTATGAAGCTCTTAAAGAAGAGTTGGACAGTTCAAAAGTAGTAGCTATAGTACCTTATGCAAACAGAAATGTTCAGGTAAAGTATAAGGCATCAAATTCTAATACTCAAGTTATTGGTACTTCTGCTGATTATATGAGGGTGAGAGAGATAAAGTTAAAGGAAGGAGATTTCTTCAGTGAAGAGGATTATAGGGGGAGTAAAAAAGTAGCAGTATTGGGATCTTCTGTTGCCGAAACTCTTTTTGGGAATGAGGACCCTGTGGGTCAAAGTATAAAAATAGCTGGAATAACATTTAAAGTTATAGGAATTCTTGAACCTCAAGGACAATTAGGCGGATTTGCTAACTTGGATGATATGATATTTATACCTTTAACTACCTTTCAGCGTAAAATTCAAGGAGGAAATTTTTTAAACAATATATATATTTCTGCTGTAAGTCCTGATGTCATGGATGATCTTCAAACCCGGATTGAGGAAATAATAAGAAAAAAGCATAAGATAACAAATCCCGATGAAGATGATTTTGTAGTACAGAATCAATTAACTATTCTTTCTTCTTTGAATCAGTCAATGCAAACATTAACTCTCTTTCTTGCAGGAATAGCGGCTATTTCCCTTTTAGTTGGTGGAATAGGTATTATGAATATAATGTTGGTCAACGTTACAGAAAGAATAAAAGAAATAGGTATAAGAAAAGCTGTAGGAGCAAAATCTGGATATATTCTTTTGCAATTTCTCTTAGAATCAGTAATTGTGTCAGTAGTAGGTGGGATAGTGGGTATTTTATTAGGTATTTTCTTAGCACAAATTATAAAATCATTTTCTGGTCTTTCTGCTGTTGTAACATTAAATCCTATAATCTTATCGTTTACAGTATCTGCATTGGTTGGTATATTTTTTGGTTATTATCCTGCAAGAAGAGCTTCTAAATTGAATCCTATAGAGGCTTTGAGGTATGAATAATAAGGAGGTAAATGCCATGAAGAGACTAATTACTTTAATGTTGTTCGTTATATTACTAATAACCTTAGTATATCCTCAAACCCAAACTCAACAACAAAGAAGAAATTTTATGTCTCAAGAAGTTCAATATCTTATAAGATTAATAAGGGATTTAAGAGAGCTTGATAAAGATAAGAAGGTGGCTATTACAAAAAACCAGGCTCAAAAACTTATTCCTATCCTACAGGAGCTTCTTAAAACAAATATGCTTCCCAAGAAGGAGGCTGATAAATTTATATCAAGGATTGAGACTGTTTTAACTGATGAGCAAATAACCTATCTTGACAAATTACAAATAGAAAGGCAAAAAAGATTTGAAGAAATAAGGCAAAAGTTGCAACAAAATCCTCAAGGTTCACAGATAAGTCAGGGGCAAGTTAATCCTCAATGGAGAGGACCACAAAATGTTTCTGAGAAAGAGAGACAGGAATTTCAAAAATTTATGGAAGCATGGAGTAAAGGACAACCATTAAATCCTTTTTATCACGTAACTATGTATAAAAAGCAGTTGAACGATTTGATAGACTATTTGAGGAAAAAATAAAAAAATTTAGGAAAGAGGGGGAGGTAAATATGTATATTCTTGCATTAGATCAGGGAACTACGAGCTCAAGAGCAATAGTTTTTGATTCCTTAGGTAATATTATTAGTATGGCTCAAAAAGAATTTCCTCAAATTTTCCCAAAACCAGGATGGGTAGAGCATAATCCTTGGGATATTTGGAATTCTCAAAAAGAAGTAATGATAGAGGCTGTTTATAAATCAGGCATATCACCAAAAGAGATTTCTGCTATAGGAGTTACTAATCAGAGAGAAACAACTATTGTGTGGGACAAAGAAACAGGAGAACCAATATACAATGCAATTGTTTGGCAGTGTAGAAGAACAGCAAATTATTGTGAAGAATTAAAGAAAGAAGGTCTTTCTGAATTAATAAAGGAGAAAACTGGTCTTGTAATTGATGCATACTTTTCAGGGCCCAAGATTAAATGGATATTAGACAATATACCTAACGCAAGAAGAAAGGCTGAAGAAGGTAAGCTCCTTTTTGGTACAGTGGATACTTGGTTAATATGGAATCTTACGGGAGGTAAAGTCCACGTTACAGATTATTCTAATGCTTCAAGAACTATGCTTTTTAACTTAAAAACCTTAGATTGGGATGATGAGCTCTTAGAGATAATGAATATTCCGAGAGTTATGATGCCTAAGGTTCTCCCTTCAAGTTGTGTATATGGGACATGCCATATTATTGACAATTTTGAGATTCCCATATCTGGGGATGCAGGAGACCAACAAGCTGCCCTTTTTGGGCAATGTGGTTTTGAAGAAGGCATAGTAAAAAATACATATGGTACTGGTTGTTTTATTTTACTGAATACGGGCAAAAATATTAAATATTCATCTAAAGGTCTTATTACTACTATAGCTTATGGGGTAGGAGATGAGATCTATTATGCCTTAGAAGGTAGTGTTTTTATTGCAGGAGCAGTGATACAATGGCTTAGGGATAATTTAGGAATTATAAAGAATTCTTTAGAAAGCGAAATTCTTGCAAAGAGTGTTGATGATAACGGAGGAGTGTTTTTTGTACCTGCATTTGTAGGGCTGGGAGCGCCTTACTGGGATATGTTTGCGAGGGGACTAATTATAGGAATAACCCGCGGAACTCAGAAAGGACACATTATAAGAGCAGCTTTGGAAGCTATAGCATATCAAACCCAAGATGTTTTAGAACTCATGAGTGAAGAGACTGGTATAAAAATTAGAGAATTAAGAGTTGATGGTGGTGCTTCTGCTAACAATTTTCTTATGCAATTTCAGTCTGATATTTCTAATATAAGAGTTATAAGACCTCTTATTACTGAAACAACATCCTTAGGTGCAGCATTTTTGGCAGGCCTTGGAGTAGGTTTATGGAAAAGTACTGATGAACTCAAGCATTTATGGAGAGAAGAGAAAATTTTTGAGCCCTGTCTCTCAGAGGAGAAAAGGGGAGAGCTTTTAAAGAAATGGAAAGAAGCTGTTAGAAGAGCTAAAAATTGGGAATAAAAAATAGTAATTTTCGTCATAAATTATGTAAAAAGGTATTTAGAAAGGGGTGAGAATATGAAAAGTCTGAAGTATGTTGTAGGAATCTTAATAATACTTTTCCTTATTTCAAATATTATTTTTGCTACTCCAAATCATAAAGGTCCGATGCTTTATAGAGAAAAAGTTATGATATTAGACAGAAACAGATATACCTTTGGGCTGGGAGTTCTTGTTTCTCAAGATTTACAGAATCTTTTAAGAGAAAGAAATAGAATACAAGCTGAGATTCAGTTACTTTTAAGAGAAGAAAAGATTGATTCTGAAAAATTACAGCAAAATATTAAAGAATTAAAAATTTTGAATAACAAGATATATGAAGAATGGAAGAAGAATTTACTGTCTTTCCTTGATAAGAGTTTAAAGCTTAAAGAAGAACAGAAGGTAAAAGTTAAGGCTATTTTGGATAAGTATTTTGATGCTTTAAAGGAATTAAGATTACAAATAAGAGAAAAGACTTTACAAGCAAGAGCTCTTGGAAGTCAAGATAAGGAAAAATTAGAACAATTGAAAAAAGAGATTAGAGAACTAAGGATAAAAGAAAAGGATACGAAGAAAGAAATGTGGAAAGAGATAAGCAATGTTTTAGATAAAGGGGATGTGGCAAGGTTAAGATACTTGTTAATGATATATAATAGAAAGGCTCCTAAATTTTAAACTGAAGGGAAGAAAATATTATGTATAGAGAATTAGTTAGTGTGATTAAAGGAAAGAAAACTATATCTGATAATGAATTAAAGCCTTTTTCCTCCCTTTCTGAGGAGGAAAAAGGCAAGTTATCTGATCATGCTCTTCTCTCTTATATCAAAGGTGGAGATAGAGAGGCCTTCTCTATCCTTGTGAAAAGATACGAAAAGAAAATCTTGAATATTCTTTATCTTCAACTTGGAAATATTCCAGATTTGGAGGATCTTGTACAAGAAGTATTTATAAAGGCCTTTAAAAGTATTAATAGTTTTAGAGGAGATTCAAAGTTTTCTACATGGCTCTATAGAATAACGATTAATATTGCTCATGATTATAGAAGAAAAAATAAAGAAGTATATTCCTTAGATAATTCAATAAATGAAGAAGATGATAATACATTTGAAAGTATAATAGCGGGAGATACAAAGGATCCTTTAGATATAGTAGAAAAGGAAGATGTGAAAAGTAAAGTACGTAGATTAATAAAGGAGCTTCCTAAGGAATATCAGGAAGTTTTAATACTTAGGGAATATGAAGGATTGTCATACGGGGAGATAGCTAAAATACTAAATTGTCCTGTGGGTACTGTAGAATCAAGACTTTTTAGAGCAAGAAAAGAATTGAAAGAGAAACTTTTAAAGGAAGATGTAAATTATGCAATGTAAAGAGGCCAAAAGATTGATATCGTCATATATTGATGGTGAAATCTCTCCAGATAAAAGGAGAGAGTTAGAAGCTCATCTTTTAACTTGTCCTTATTGTAGAAGGGAATTAGAAATGATGGAGAAAATAGTGAAATTAATCCATGAACTTCCTGAAATTGAACCTTACGAAGAATTGTCAGATAAAATCTGGGTAAAATATACCTTAGAGAAAGATGAATTTTTAAAGAACCCGTTCAGAAAATTCCTTTTAATTCTTGGTTTTATTGCTTTCTTCGGTGCAATTATCTTTCTTGCCCAGAATTATTTTAAATCTCAGAGTTTTGATAAAAACATATACAGTTATTATAACTTTCACGGAAAAATGAGTACTTCAATAAATGAAAATACTTTGGTCGATCTTGTACTTTATCAGTATAGTGGAAAATGAGTAATGAAAAGGATATTTGTACTGTTTATAAGTCTCTTTTACATTACAACTGTTTTTGCTGAAGATCCTTTCGAAATTATTAGAAATTATGAAAAAAATAATGGTATAGTACCATTTTCAGGCATAGAGGTTTCTATATTATTTGATGATCCTAATTTTGAGAAAACAAGTATTGCTAAGGTTTACTCTAATGGTAATTATCTTTTTAGAAAAGATTATTTATCTCCACCCTTCCTTTTGGGTAGAGTAGTTATAGATAATGGAAGATATCAATATGATTTTGACCCTAAAATTAATGTGGTAAGAATTTCTCCTTCATCTTTTATCATAAGAACTAAAGATGAGATAGAAAGACAAATAAGATTAATAAGGAAAAATTATATTGTTACTATAGAAAATGAAGAGGTATTTTTAGGCAGGAGGGTATATGTTATTCTATTCGTTTCTAAATATACTAAGAAACTCATAAGTAAAATGTGGATAGATAGTGAAAAATATATATCTTTGAGAACGGATAAGTATAATAGTAATGGAAAAATTGTGGGAAGAACGATGTTTATAGAGATCAATTTTAATCCTAAGTTCTCTGAGAATCTTTTTAATCTTGACTTTATAAGAAATAAGAATACGAAAATAGAGGAGAGTAAATTAGTCGAGGAAAAAATTAATAATGCAAAAGTACCTTTTGAGCTTCCTTTAGGATATATGCTTATTAAATTTTATTCTATATTAGAAGATAATGATAAAATAACCCATTATTATAAGTATTCAGATGGAGTTTCTGATTTATCCCTTTTTGAGGGCAATATTCCTTTCAGACCTACTGGACAGCTTATTATTATTGATGGTACTCAGGTATTTTTTGCATCTAATATTCTGTGGAAATCTATAGTTTGGAAGAAAGATAATAAATATTATCTTCTCGTGGGTGATATTCCTGATAATTATGTAGAAACAATTTTTATAAAAGTAATGAAAGAATTATCCATAAGAGAAATAAAAAAGGAACCTTTAGAAAAAGCTTTTATCCAAAAGTAGGGTTTAAATATAAAGTCTTTTTAAGAAAACATTTATCATTGCATCTTCTACATTTTCTTTTACCATGTTCTATAATCAGTGCGTGATATTCTTGATATAGTTGGTAAATTGGGAATAAAGAGTTGTGAAAAATTTGTTGCCATTTCTCATAAGGTAATTTGTAGTCAAAAAGTCCAAGGCAGTGAAATAATCTTTTGGTATAGTTGTCAATTACAAAAACAGGTCTATTTAATGCATATAATAAAATGGAATCTGCGGTTTCCATACCTATGCCATTTATGTTTAAAAGTTCTTTTCTTAGATATGATGTGGGATAAACGTTCATCTTGGATATGTTTCCTTCAAATTTATTAATAAAAAACTCTATAAAACTTTTAAGTCTTTTTGCTTTTATCTTGTAAAATCCACATGGTTTAATAAGATTTGACAAATCCTTTTCAGAGATGTTGTAAATACTATAAGGATCAAGAAGATTATGTTTTTTTAAATTATTAATTGCCTTTTCCACATTATTCCAACTTGTGGCCTGAGTAAGAATAGCTCCTACTATTACTTCAAAAGGAGTTTCAGCAGGCCACCAATATTGAGGACCATATCTATCAAAAAGAATTTTAAAAATCTCTTCTATTTGGTTCAATGTCTAAAATGTCTGGTATCTATCATGACTAATATGATTCCATTTTTCTCTGCTTCTTTTATTACTTCCTCATCTCTTATGGACCCTGATGGTTGAATTACAGCCTTTATTCCGTATTGGGCTGCAAGAGTTATGGAATCTGGAAAAGGAAAGAAAGCGTCAGATGCAAGATAAGCCCCTTTTGCTTTTTCTCCTGCTTGTTCTAGTGCTATTTTTACTGAATTCACTCTATTCATTTGTCCAGCTCCAATTCCTAAGGTTTGTTTGTTTTTACTAACCACAATAGCATTTGATTTAACATGTTTTACAACTTTTAAAGCAAAAAGTAATTCTTCTATATCCTTTTCATCAGGTTTTATAGATGTTTTTACTTCATAGCTTTTCATCATTACATTATTGAAGGTTTGAATTAAGAATCCTCTCCTTAAAGATCTTATCTCAAAAGGATTCTCTGGAATATTTTCTTTATATATTAAAACTCTTAAGTTCTTTTTAGTAGAAAGAATATTTTTAGCTTCTTCTGTAATACCTGGTACTACTACAATCTCAAAAAAAGATTTTGTTATCTCTTTTGCTGTATTTTCGTCTAAAATAAAATTGCATGCTATAATTCCACCATATGCTGATACAGGATCACTTTCAAGGGCTTTTAAAAAGGCTTTAGTGGGGTTATTGTCAGAAGCTACACCGCAAGGATTGTTATGCTTGATAATTGCTACAGTGGGCTCTGTAAATTCTTTAACTAAATTCCAAGCTGAATCCATATCTAAGAGATTATTATAGGATAATTCTTTTCCTTGAAGTTTCTCAAAAGGTATTTCTTGATAAGGTAAAGTATAAAATCCTGCTTTTTGCTGAGGATTTTCTCCATACCTTAAATCTATTTTCTTGCTTAAATTAAGATTTATATTTTCATAAAATTCTTGAGATAAATAGGAGGATATAGTTTGATCATATATGGAGGTAATAGAAAAGGCTTTAATAGCCATCTCTCTTCTAAATTCAATATCATTACTATTTTCTCTTAAATATTGAATTACTTTCTCGTAATCTTCAGGGGATGGGACTACAAGAACATATGGAAAGTTTTTTGCAGCTGCTCTTAAAAGGCTTACACCTCCGATATCGATGTTTTCTAATGCTTCTTCTAAAGATACATCTTTTTTAGAAATAACTTTTGCAAAAGGATAAAGGTTGCAAACAACAATATCTATTAAAGGGATGTTTTTTTTCTGTATGTCTTCTATGTCTTCTTTTTTATCTCTTCTAGCCAAAATTCCTGCAAATATTTTGGGATGAAGTGTTTTAACTCTTCCACCAATTAATTCTTTGAAATCTGTATATTCAGATACTTCTTTTACTTCAAATCCTTTCTCCCTTAGATATTTAGCAGTAGAAGAAGTCGCAATAATATGATATCCATGGTTGATTAATTCAAGGCAAAGATTCTCAATTCCGGTCTTGTCATAAACACTAATAAGAGAGAAAGGCATTAGTATATAACCTCCTTCTTATTGTTTTTTGAATTCTTCAGGATTTAAATCTCTTAATAGTTTTGTTAATTCTTCTTCTGCATTATATTCCTCTACAAAACCAGCTTCTTCCAATACTTGGGAATCTACATAAATGGGAGATTGAGTTCTTAAAGCAAGGGCCATAGCATCAGAAGGTCTGGAGTCGATTTCTAATGTTTTATCGCTTACATTTAAGAAGATTGTCGCATAAAAAGTATTTTCTTTTAGGGAGTGTATATAAACTTTATCTACCTTTGCATTTAAAGATTCAATTATATTTTTTAGAAGGTCATGGGTAAGAGGTCTCCCTATATCTATTTTTTCCAAAGCAATAGCAATAGCATTTGCTTCAAAAGGACCTATCCATATTGGGAGGAATCTTTTTCCTTCTGGCTTTTCTCTTAAAAGAACAACAAACTGATTGGTTTGAGGATCTAAACTTAGCCCTGCTATATAAACCTCAACCATCATGATATTTCACCTCTTTTGATTGACCTTTTATCATATCTTAACCCAAATATGCTTATTTGTAAATCGTTGTGATATAATTCTGCTATATGATGAGAAAATTGGAAATTAAAGGTACATTAATTTTAATTTTTGTAACTTTAATATGGGGAAGTACATTTTCTTTGACGAAGATATCTTTAAAATATCTTACTCCTTTTTTTCTTTTATTTGTAAGATTCTTTTTGGGAAGTCTATCTTTAAGTATTTATTTCATAGCTAAAAGGGATCCTTTAACAATAAATTGGGCAGGATCAATTTTAGGAATTATTAATTTTTCAGCTATAGCTTTTCAAACTTTTGGATTAAGATCTACAACTGCTACTAAAGGTGCTTTTATAACTGGGCTTTCTGTTTTAATGGTACCATTTTTTGAAAGAATATTTTTGGGAAGTAAAATTGGTGTTAGATTATGGTTTTCGGTTTCTATAGCCTTCTTAGGATTAACTATGCTTACTGTCGATTTTAAGCAGATTGGTTATGTAAATTGGGGAGACTTCCTGGTTTTTATTTGCGCATTACTCTATGCTATCCAGATTGTCTATATTGCATATGTAGTTCATAAAAAAGAAGTTTTAGATCTTGCTTTTTCTGAACTCTTTTTAACAGCTCTTTTAGCATTATTGTTCCATATTTTTTTGAAACAGGAAGTCTCCCTTTAAAAAGTATTTTTATATCTTTTCTTCCTGTTTTTTACTTAGGTACTATTGCTACTTCTTTAACTCTGACACTTCAACTTATAGGTCAAAAGTACCTTACTCCTACGAAATCAGCCTTAATATATAACTTAGAACCAGTTTTTGCTACTGTTTTTGCCTTTTTTATATTAAAAGAATCATTATCTTTTATTCAGTTTATTGGAGCTTTTCTTATACTCTTAGCTTTGTTCATTTCTATTCCTTCTTCTCCAATAGATAATTAGTTAATGTATTTATGGAGGAAATAAGATAAGCAATAATTGAATTGACACCAGCCTTAATTAAATTAAATGGAATTATCACTGGAATAATTAATGGAATAATACTACTTCTTGGTACTCCTAAGTAGATGGGAGTGAGTATTAAATTTGCAATTGCCATTGTTATAGCCATACTTATTGTTCCAAAAAATAGAGATAGAATTCTATTTTTTGTTTTTCTGTATAATATGCCAGCTACTGTTATTAAGGTGCCTGTGGCTATAAAATGCATAAGAGCTCCTATAGGTCCACCTTGGCCTGTGAATATGGCCATCAAAATTGCCACAATAAGAGTTGCAATGATACCCTCCGAAATACCATAATACAAAGCTATTAATAATAAAGGAATATCTCCTGGATCATACAATAAATAGGGGGCTTGGGGGAGAATGGGGAAATAGATTGTTATTGATAAGATGATAGATAAGGCTGTTAAGATAGAAATTGTTGTAAGCTTTTTAGTGGTCATGCTATCAACCTCCTTTTTTAGAATTAAAAAAGCCCTGGGGGTATTTACCCCCAGGGCTTTTTTTACAAATAAATAAATTACCTTCTCCCATCCGGACTATACCGTCGGCCCTGGATTCTCACCAGGTCTGCAAGCCAAAAGACTTGCTCGCAGGCTTAGGTATCTCTTGTAGAGATACCATCACTGCCGGTCGGGAATTGGGAAGAGCTTTATCTCTTCCCTCACCCTGCCCCGAAGGTAATACCTTGCCGATAATTTTAAATTAAATTATGGTTTTTGTCAAATTTACTCTATGGAAAGGGATGATGGATAGGCAATCACACCTACAGTGCCAGGTCCAGAATGAACACTTAGAGCCGCTGATAATTTATTAATAAGTACTTCTTTTATTTCAAAATATTTAGCAATTTCTTCTTTTAATTTCTGTACCTCTTCCCATGCATTTGCATGAAGTAATCCTATATTCAAACTGATTTTTTCTTTAAAAAAATCATGCATATGAAATATAATTTTTTGATAGGAATTAAGCCTTCCTCTTGCTTTATCTAAAGCAAAAAGGACTCCCTCTTTATCAATTGAAATTATGGGATTGATATTTAATATTTCAGCTAAAAGATACTTTGCTTTACCTATCCTTCCACCAGCTGCAAGATATTTTAATGTTTCATTAGTAAAAGCATGAAATAAGTTTTCTCTTATTTTTTGGATATGTTCTACTACTTCTTTTAGAGATAATCCTTTTAGTGCAGCTCGAGCAGCTTCTATAGCCATAAACCCAGTTCCTAACGAAACACTTTTAGAATCTATAACTTCTATTTCATAATTTGGATTTTCCTCTTTTAGTATAGATTTTGCTGTACTGGCTGATTGAAAAGCACCGCTTCCCCATGATGTTAAATGTATGCTTAAGACAGATAAGCCTTCTTCTAAAATTTTTTTAAATACCTCATAATATTCTCCTACACCAGGACATGCTGTTTTAGGAAGGTTATTTTCTGGAGCCTTTTTTAGATATTCCCAAACATCTTCAGGCTGAATATCAACATTTTCTTCATAAGATTTTCCATCCATATGAATATAGTAAGGAATTATATTAATATTAAGCCCTTTTCCTATCTCAGTAGGTATATCAGACGTAGTGTCTGTTACCACTTTAAATTTTATATTCTTATCCATAGTTACCTCCATAACAAAGTAGTCTTAAATAATAATAACATATATTATTTTGATTAGTAATTCTTTTTTGATTTTTTTATCCTATTAGTTTATAATTTAAGATAAAAACGTTTGCTTATAAGGAGGTATTATCATGGAAGAAAAAGAGTTAAGTAAAAAGGTTAAAGAATTAATTAAAAAGATGACTCTCGAAGAGAAGATTGCACAATTGCAAGCAGTATTTGCTAAAAATTTAGTAGATGATAATGGGGAATTTTCTGAGGAAAAAGCTCAAAAATATTTGAAATACGGAATTGGTCAAATTACAAGATTGGCTGGTGATAAGGGTGTAGAACCTGAGAAAGCAGTTATTTTGAGAAACAAGATTCAAAAGTTTCTTAAAGAAAAAACAAGACTTGGAATTCCTGCCATTATTCATGAGGAATGTCTTAGCGGATATTTAGCAAAGGGTGCTACTACTTTTCCACAAGCGATTGGTATGGCAAGCACCTTTGAACCAGATCTTATTCAGAAGGTTACTGATGTTATTAGGCAACAAATGAGGGCTGTAGGCGTTCACCAAGGATTAGCTCCAGTTCTTGATATCCCAAGAGATCCAAGATGGGGAAGAACAGAAGAAACTTTTGGAGAGGACCCGTATCTGGTTTCAAGAATGGCTTCAGCTTACGTGAAAGGACTTCAAGGTGAGGACTGGAAAGAAGGAATAGTTGCTACAATTAAGCATTTCACTGCTTATGGTATTTCTGAAGGTGCGAGAAATTTAGGACCAGCTAAAATTGGAGAAAGGGAACTTAGAGAAGTATTTCTTTTCCCATTTGAAGTGGCTGTAAAAGAGGCTCAAGCTGGTTCTTTAATGAATGCATACCATGAAATAGATGGTGTACCTTGTGCTTCATCTAAATTTTTGTTAACTAAAATATTAAGATGGGAATGGGGCTTTAAAGGGTTTGTGGTTTCTGATTATGTTGCTATTAGGATGTTAGAAAATTTTCATAGAGTGGCAAAGGATGCTAAAGAGGCTGCAGTTTTAGCCCTTGAAGCAGGAATTGATATTGAGTTACCCGAAATTGATTGTTATGGTGAACCTCTCATTCAAGCAGTAAAAGAAGGATTAATTTCAGAGGAAGTTATAGATACTTCTGTGGAGAGAGTATTGAGAGCAAAATTCCTTTTAGGCTTATTCGAAGAAGAAGAGAAAGAGCCTAAGAAAGTATATGAAACTTTTGATCTTCCTGAACATCGTGAACTGGCAAGAGATGTTGCTAGAAGATCAATTGTCTTACTTAAGAATAATGGAATTCTTCCTCTTCCAAAAGATATAAAATCTATTGCAGTTATAGGTCCTAATGCTGATAATCCAAGAAATCTACATGGTGATTATAGTTATACTGTACATATTCCATCTGTTTCTGAAACATTAGAAGGCCAGAAGATAGAAGAAGTATGTGCTGTACCAACAGTAAGTATACTTGAGGGAATAAGAAATAAAGTTTCTAAGAATACAGATATTCATTATGCTAAAGGATGTGATATAGTGGATGGTTCTGATGAAGATATAAGAAATGCCTTAGAAGAAGCTAAGAAGTCAGAAGTTATAATTGCTGTTATGGGAGAAGAGAGTGGTCTTTTCCATAGAGGTATATCTGGAGAAGGTAATGATAGATCAGAATTAGAACTTCCTGAGATCCAAAGGAAATTGCTCAAAGAGCTTAAGAAGTTAGGTAAACCTATTATACTTGTTCTTATCCATGGAAGACCATTGGCTTTGAAATGGGAAGATGAAAATATGGATGCTATTTTAACTGCTTGGTATCCAGGAGAAGAAGGAGGAAATGCAGTAGCTGATGTTATATTTGGTGATTACAATCCTTCAGGAAAACTTCCTATATCTTTTCCGGCTGTAACAGGTCAAATACCGGTATATTATAATAGAAAGCCTTCTGCCTTTACTGATTATGTTGATGCTAAAGCTAAAGCCCTATATCCTTTTGGTCATGGTCTATCTTATACAAATTTTGAATATTCCAATTTAGAGATAAAACCTCAAATAGTTAATTCCTTGGAATCTGTTGAAATAACTTTTAAAATAAAAAATGTAGGAAAACTAGCTGGAGAAGAAGTTGTACAACTTTATATACATGATGAAATAGCAAGCTTAGAAAGGCCAGTTAAAGAATTGAAGGGGTTCAAAAAGATTTATTTAAATCCTGGAGAAGAAAAGACTATTAAGTTTATTTTGTATCCTGAGCAACTTGCTTTCTATGATGAGTTTATGAGGTTTGTGGTAGAAAGAGGAAATTTTGAGGTAATGATTGGGTCTTCATCTGAAGACATCAAACTTAAAGGTAATTTCCAGATTAAAGAGACAAAAGTAATAACTGAGAAAAGAAAATTTTCAAGTGATGTAATAGTAAAATAGATAAAGAGGGAGGAGATTTTTCTCCTCCCTCTTTATTTTACTGTTTCATCATAGTTCCAGCCCATTATGTCATATAGTTTTCTTCTTCCCTCTTTATCCATTTCTAATTCTTTTCTGGCATACATAGCTACCTCAAAAGCTTTTTCACGGGGTACTATGACTACTCCATCCCCATCTGCTACTACAATATCACCTGGATTAACAATTACGCCTTCTATATTAACAGGAATATTCATTGCATCAAACTGCAACCTTCCAATTACTGTTTTCTGAGATATAAATTTACACCAAAAAGGAATCTTTTGTAATATTAATTCATCAGAATCTCTTGGACCTCCGTTGGTTAAATATCCAACTACTCCTTTAGTGAAACCTAATAGAGAGTTGTTTGATCCCATTAATCCTGCGTCTACACAACTTTGATCTATTACTATAAAATCTCCTTTTTTAATTGTATCTAACCATGGATATGTACATATATTGTTATAATAATAACCCATCCATTCAGCATATTCTTTTGGTGACATTCTGGGTATTTCTCCTTTATAAGGAAGATATCTAACAGTTTTTGCAATACCAACAATTCTTGTACGAAATAGAGGTTTTATAGTATAGGGAATACTATAATTATGATGTAACAAAAGATAATCAAGTCCATCTCTTACATCTGCCACTCTTAATCCCTCAAAAAGTTTCAAAAGTTCTTGATTTTCTTTATCATTGAAAACCATTTTGGTTATTCCTCCTCGATAATGTTTATATTTTTTTCATTGAGCCTTCTTTTAAGAGAAAAGTTATTCAATGTTAATAAGACAATTTCTGCTAGATACAATACTTGAGAATTAAACTCAATATGGCCTGAATATGTATTTTTTAAGTCTGAAGCTACGAAATGGAGATGTGGTTCATAGTTTATTATCATTCCTTGAAGAGAAGATAGTTCAAAAGGTCCTTCTAAAGATAGATATTCGTTTTCGGGATAAATGGATGTGGAAAGAACACGATGATATGTTAATTTTTTTAAGGTGCCAATTCCACTAATCACGCAAGCATTTTTAATATTATTGTTTTTAAGATAATCAACTATACTTTCAATGAGAAATTCTTCAGGATCCAGATTGATAATTATTATTTCATTTTTCTGGGTGTTAGCTTTTTTAAAAGCTCTCATATTTTGTCACCCCTTTAAATATGTTTATAGTTAAGATATTAAATTTAAACTTACACATAGTCAATCTTAAAAATAATTGACTTTTTTTTCTAATATGATACCTTTATATTTAAAGTGGTATTTAAATGGTATTGTGTTTAAAAATGAAGTTTAAACCATTAGTTAAAGAAAAAGTTAAAGAAGAAATATTAAAACTGATAGAAGAGAATAGAGGGTATGATTATGTAAAAATACCCTCAGAAAGAGACCTTTCTGAAACTTTTCAGGTTAGTCGTACTACTATACGTTCTGTAATAAAAGAGTTAATTAATTATGGATTACTTATTCAATTTCAAGGGAAAGGCACATATATTGTACCTAAGACTCGAGATAAAATTGTGCATATTTTATCCTCTCCTGACATAAAAAGCGATGATCCTTTTTATGCAAGGTTTTTTGTGGAGCTAACTAATATTTTTACTCTTAATGGTTTTAAGATCCTTTTTGTAAATGTAGAAAGTCTTACTAATGAAAGTAAAAAAAATAAAGATATCCCTATCGTTATGATAGGTCTTTTAAATGATGAATTAATAGAAAAAGTTAAGAGAAGTTATAAGTATATTTTGACCATAGAACAGTATATGAATCATGACGAGATTATACAAGTTTCTGTAGATGATTATAGGATAGGATGGATGGCTGCTGAAATTCTAATTAAGTCTGGATATTTATTTTTAATACATTTAGCAGGGCCAGAAAGATATACCGCATCTTATCTTAGAAAAATTGGGTTTTTAGATAGAGTGAAAAGTTCTACTAGAATAAATTATAGGGTTATAGAATCAAAAATGAATTATACATCAGGGTATATGATTGGCGATGAAATTTATAGTATATACAATAAAATTAGAGAGCCTATAGGTATTTTTACTGCAAATGATTGGATGGGAATTGGTTTAATACAAAGGTTAAAAGAGAAGAGATTAAATATTGGTAAAGAAATTGGTATAATAGGTTGTGATAATATTTCTCTTTCTACTGAAATTAAGCCTTCATTAACTACTTTTAAATGGGACGTAGAGAAGATAGTCAAAGAGATATTGAATATAATTATTGATATTAATCATGGCAAGAATATAACTCAAAAGAGGGTACTAATACCTGCTCAAGTTATATATAGGGATTCTTTGAGATTGTAATTGACAAATATGAGTAATCATTTATAATAATAAATTGGTATCAAAATGGTTTTAAATTGGCTTATAATTAATAAGTAAGGATAGGTAAAGCAAAAAATTTTTGGGGATTAACCTAAAAATTATTAAGAAAGGGGGTTCATTATGAAAAAACTGAGTAGTTTCCTATTAGTTGTACTGTTTTTGTTCTTAGCTATTAGTTTAACTGGAGCTCAAGCAAATAAGATTACTATTTGGTGTTCAGAAAAACAAGTGGATATTCTTCAAAGATTGGGAGAAGAGTTTAAAGCAAAATATGGTGTCAGTGTTGATGTTCAATATGTAGAATTTGGTTCTATAAAGCCTAATTTTCTTACGGCAGCTCCTCAAGGTAAAGGTGCAGATATAATTGTGGGAGCCCATGATTGGGTTGGTGAATTGGTGGTTAATGGTTTATTAGAACCAATTCCTCAATTTAAAGATCAGAATCAATTTTATAAAACTGCTCTTAACGCTTTCTCTTATGGTGGTAAATTATATGGATTACCATATGCAATGGAAGCTATAGCTCTTATTTATAATAAAGATTATGTAAAACTACCACCTTCTACTTTTGAAGCTTTAATAAGCACAGCTAAGAGAATAAATACCGCTTATAAAGGAAAGGTTAGAGGATTTATAACAAGTGCTGCAGAATTTTATTATGTTTCTCCTGTAATTTTTGGATATGGTGGGTATGTATTTAAAGAAACACCAAAGGGTCTTGATGTAACAGATATTGGTCTTGCAAATCCTGGTGCTATTAAAGGGGCAAAGTTATGGAAGAAACTTGTAGATGAGGGCATTTTAACACCTGGAGATAACTATCAGATAATGGATTCAATGTTTAAAGAAGGTAAAGCTGCAATGATTATTAATGGGCCATGGGCAGTAAAAGCTTATAAAGATGCCGGTGTAAACTATGGAGTAACCGTAATACCAGCACTTGAAAAAGGAATCGTAGCAAAACCCTTTGTAGGTGTACAAGGATTTATGATTAATGCTAAATCACCTAATAAGATTCTTGCTCGTGATTTCCTTATAAATTATGTGGCAACTAAAGATACAATGTATAAGATTTATTTGGCAGATCCAAGACTTCCTGCAAGAAAAGATGTTCTTTCATTAGTAAAAGATAATCCAGATATTGTTGGATTCACTAAGAGTGCTGCTAATGGAATTCCAATGCCCAATGTACCTGAGATGGCCTCTGTATGGAGTGCAATGAATGATGCATTGAATCTTATAATTAATAACAAGGCTACCCCAGAAGAAGCTTTAGAAAATGCTGTCAAAGCTATAAAGGCTCAAATTAAGAAGTAGTAAACTTTTAAAAGGGGCCTAAGGATTATGTTCTTAGGCTCCTTTTTTATAGGAGGGATGATTTTGAGGGGCTTTTTAAAAATTTTTTTATGGTTAGTTATTGCTATAGTTAATGGTATCCTTTTTTGGGGTGGTGTTTATTTAATTCAAAATTATTATTTTGAACTTGGAGTTATTATTATATCAGCTCTTTTATTAATTGATTTTTTTATTTTTAACCCAAAGTGCTATCCTTATAGATATACTATCCCAGCTCTAATTTTTCTGTTTCTTCTCGTTTTGTACCCTATATACTTTACTATAAAAACTGCCTTTACAAACTATGGGACAGGTCATATATTTACAAGGCAAGAATCTTTAGAGAAAATTTTATATGATCCAAATTATACTTATGTTGTGGATAAAAAGCCTATAAACTTTAAAATATTTACTACTTATGATAATTTTAAACCTACAGAAGATTTTGTTCTACTTTTTAATATTAATAATGAAACCTTTATAGGTACTGTTCCTGTACCTGTTAAGCAAAGAGGGAGAGAAATACTTTTAAGAGAAGGTAAACTCTATAAATTATCGACATCAAAAATCAATATTAATGGTAATGTTTATGAATTCATTCCTGAACCATCATTTTCTAAAATAGAAAAAATTATTTCTACTAATAAAATATACAAACCATTATATTCTCTAAATGATAATAATTTAGAAAAGAGTTCTTATTATTTTACTTTGCTTATACAAAAGTTTCTTGCTAATGCAGAATATATAACCCCAGAAGGAAAGATAATTAGTGTGAAAGTTGATGAGGATGGAAAATGGAAATTTTTTACTATAGAACGACTTTATAGATTGACTTATGAAGATGTAGAAGAAAACGGCAAAAAGATTACAAAAATGGTAATTATAAACACAAAAACAAATAAGCCTTTAATTGAGGAGGAAGGATCTTTCTATGATGTAGATGAAAATGGTAATAAGATATTTCTTGTTGGTTATACTGCTTGTGTAGGGTTTAAAAATTTTTCAAGAATTTTTACCGATGAAAGGATATCTAGTCCTTTCTTTAAGATATTTTTATGGACTGTAGAATGGTCTCTTTTTACAGTTTTATTTTCTTTTTCAATTGGTCTTGCCTTTGCTTTAGTTTTAAATAATAGAAAACTTAAAGGAAGAAACATATATAGAACTCTTTTAATAATTCCTTGGGCTATTCCTTATTTCATATCAGTCTTAACATGGAAAAATGGAATATTTAATGAAACATATGGCATATTGAATAAAATTATTTTACCTTACTTGGGGCTTAATCCGATAAAATGGTTTAATGATCCTTTTTGGGCTAAAGTGATTTGTATTGTTGTTAACACTTGGCTAACCTTTCCATATATGATGACCATATCCTTAGGAGCGCTACAATCTATTCCAGATGATTTGTATGAAGCAGCTGCTATAGATGGAGCAGGAAAATTAAGTAGGTTTAGATATGTAACTTTTCCTTTGTTACTTTCTATTATTGCTCCACTTTTAATAAGTAGTTTTGCATATACTTTTAATAACTTCACTCTTGTATATTTATTAACTGGGGGCGGACCACCAATGGTAGGTTCAACTACTCCGGCAGGTCATACAGATATTCTAATATCTTATGTATATAAATTAGCATTTGAGGGAAGAGGTCAGGAATTTGGTTTTGCGAGCGCAATTTCCATTTTGATTTTCTTCTTAGTGGCTGGTATAAGCTTGGTTAATTTTAAAATATCAGGAGCTTTTGAGGAAGTAAGAGGTGAATGAGAATGATAGTAAAGAGGGGGCATATTATTACCCATATTATACTGTGGATTCTTATTCCCATAATACTTTTTCCTGTAGTATGGATTGTATCAACATCTTTAAGAAGAGATGAGGCTGCTTTTTCTACAAGGCTTTTTTCCTCCAGAATTTCCATTCAAAATTATAAGGATTTACTTATCCCTGAAAAAAATATGCCTGTTTTAGCTCAAGAGTTACAGAATTTAATTATGGTTACCCCACCTTATGACAAATGGGATAAAAACAAAATAGAAAAAGAAATTCAAAAAGATATATCTTATTTGAAAGTATATGTGAAAGAGACAAAAGATAGGCAAAAGAATGCATCAGAAGCATTTTATAAAATTAGAGATTATATGGCATCAAAAAATGAGAAACTAAAACATGATATTATTGCAATTTTGGAAGATCTAAGAGGATATTTAGAAAAAAATCTTCCAAAAGAGGAATCAAAAAATGAAAATTTTAAATTGGCTATCGCTACAATCCTTTATAAAAAAGATTTTGATAAAGATACAATATTAATTTTTAAAGATGATTTGGAGAAGCTTTTTGGTTTAAAAATCTCCTCAGAAGAAGATATTAAAAAGATAACCTCTCTCTTAGGAAAATACTACAAGCAAAAAATAGAAAAAAGTAATATTAAGTTAAGAGAGCTGGATAGGATTATTGGTTTAAATCAAGAAAGGTATGATAGATTGCTTAGTGAATATACATATTTGCAAGACAGGGTTCTAAACATTAACAATAAGATAACAAATGATATTCTCAAAGAGATTTTAACTTTTGATAAAGAACTAGAAAAAATAGTTGAAGACAATCATTTATCATATGTTAATGTGGCATATAAACATTCTATAAATCATACAATTACAGACATAAAACAAGTTACAGAAAATATCTCTAAGTATCCTGATTTGTATGAAGTTAAAAGAGCATTAGATAACGTTAGTGCAAAATTAGCCTTAGTAAAAAAATCGGATTATAAAAGAATTGATAATATTTTGTATAATTTGAAATTGCTTCTTAAAGAACTTGATAAAAATGTAGAGATTCTTCAAGAGAAAAATAGAAAAGTTGCCCTTATAAAACAAGAAAATGAATTTTTAGAGATTGAAAAGGAACTTACTCAGGGGGAATTAGAAAAACAAGAAGAGAATATTAAACCTTTTACAAGATATGGACAGTTAAAAATCTTTATATCAGATTTAGAGAAAGATATTGAGAAAATAGAAGGAGCTAAAAGTTTTAATAATTTTCTTGAATTAACATACCCTTTGAGTAATAAATTCAGGGAATTTGCAACTTCTTATATCATTGATTTTGGTCGAGATAATCTGATCATGAATGTTGAGCAAACAGCGGATAAGTTAAAGTGGCTTAATGATTTTAAAATCTTTTACGAAAAATTCAATCTTTTTTCAATAAATCTAAATCTTGTTACAGAAAGATCAGATTCTCTTATTTATGCTATTGATAAAAAATGGAAAGAAGTTTTTGAAGAATCTTTTAAGGGAGAAAAAAGCTATCTATCCGAAGTTGATGATTTATACAATTTGAGTAAAACTGATTTTGTTAATATGGTAAGCTCAAATCTCAATATTGTCTCGAAAAAAGCTGGAGAATTGATGGATAATATGCCATACAGAGAGATTAAAGGTTATTTAAGGAAAATTGATAACGAAATATTTCGAATAGATCAAATATGGAAACAAAAAACAAAACATTATTTCTTAAGATGGGTAAGAAATTCTATTATAGTTTCTGGAGTGTCAGCTATAATTACAACCTTTATTTGTGCTTTAGCAGCATATCCATTCAGTAGAATGAGATTTTGGGGAAGAAGGTATGGTATTCTTACCCTCCTTCTTATACAGATGTTCCCAAGTGCTGTATATATGATAGCTATATATAGCTTACTTAATCTTCTTGGAAAATTTATTCCATTTTTAGGTCTTGATACTCTTTCGGGTTTGACTTTCGTTTATTTGGGAAATATTGCTTATAACATGTTCCTTATAAAGGGTTACTATGATACTATTCCTGACTCTTTAGAAGAATCAGCAATGATAGATGGAGCAACAAGATTTCAAACTTTTTATAAGATAATACTTCCTTTAGCAAGACCAATACTTACAGTAGTGGTAATACTAACATTCATGAATGTGTTTAACGAATTTATCTTTGCAAGAATTATTCTTCAAGATGCTCAGAAATATACATATGCAATAGGGCTTTGGACCTTTTCTTCAGGTCCTTATATGACTGAGTGGGGTCTTTTTACAGCTGCTGCCCTATTAGGTATGCTTCCTATGACTATTCTATTCCTTTCATTGCAAAAGTATATAGTTAGTGGTCTTACAAAGGGTGCTGTTAAAGGATAAAATTTGGGAGGTGAGATGTAATGAAAAAAATAATATTTCTTTTAATTTTATTGGGGGTTACGATGATTCTCATGGATAGTTATGGAGAAGATAAAATTTTTATAAATCCAATAGAGGGATTATCAAAGGATTTTATAAAGGGTGTTGATATATCCATGTTATATGAAGTAGAAGCTAAGGGTGGGAAATTTTATGACAATGGAGTGCAAAAGGATCCATTACAGATTTTGAAGGATCATGGGGTCAATTGGGTTAGAGTTAGGATTTGGAATGATCCGTATGATGAAAAAGGAAATCCATATGGTGGGGGTATTTGTGATTATAAAAGGATGACAGAGCTTGTTAAAAGAGCTAAAACTCTTGGACTAAAAGTACTTGTAGATTTCCATTATAGTGATTTTTGGGCAGATCCTGGTAAACAGGAGAAACCAAAGGCATGGAAAAATTTAAAAGGATCCCAATTAATAAAAGCAGTTTCTGACTTTACATATAATGTACTTAAACATATGAAAGACAATAAAGCATTGCCTGATATGGTACAAATTGGTAATGAAGTTAATAATGGATTTTTATGGCCTGATGGTAAGCTTATAGGTGATGATGCAGGAGGTTTTGAAACCTTTGTTAAACTTTTTAATGCAGGTGCAAGTGCTGTAAGAAGAATTGATAAGAATATAAAAGTGGCTGTTCATTTAGCAGAAGGAGGAAATAGTTCCCTGTTTAAATGGTTTTTGGCAAATGTTTCTGGCCTGAAGATGGATTTTGATGTTATTGGAGTATCTTATTACCCATATTGGCATGGCACCTTGGAAGAGTTAAAGGAAAATCTTAATGATATAGCAGTAAGATATAATAAGAAAATTGCTGTTTTTGAAACAGCCTATGCATGGACTCTTGAAGATGGTGATAATCATCCAAATATATTTGGTGGAGATTTATGGATGATAGGTGGATATAAACCCACTGTTCAAGGGCAAGCTACAGCAATAAGAGATATTATGGAGGTTGTGGCTCAAATTCCAAATAATAAAGGTTTGGGCATATTTTATTGGGAAGGTTGCTGGATTCCAGTAAATAGTGCAGGATGGAAAGTTGGGGAAGGTAATCCATGGGATAACCAAACCTTATTTGATTTCAAAGGTAATGTATTACCATCTCTTGATGTCTTTAACTTAGTTTATGGACATCAAAAAATAGATGTAAAAGTAGTAGATATTTTATCTGATGTAAAAATAAAGATTTCTACAGGAGAGATTCCTAAACTTCCAGAAAAGGTTAAAGTGCTTTTCAATGATGATTCTATAAGGAATTTCAAAGTTACATGGGATGCTATAGATAATAAACTATTAAGTGTTCCTGGAGAATTTAAATTGAGGGGAAAGATAGAAGGTATAGATAAGGAAATATATGCTCAGATATCAGTATCTGGGGAGAAGAATTATGTACCTAATTGGAGCTTTGAATCGGGAACTATAGATCCTTGGATAGTAGAAGGAGATAAGATGGCAGTTAAGGTTGTTAAGGCTACTCCACCTCAAAATGCAAAAACAGGGGAGTATGCGATAAATTACTGGTTAGATAGACCATTTAAATTTGAAATGAACTTAGTGATTAAAGATTTAAAACCTGGTAAGTATAGAGTGAGTTTTTGGATTCATGGTGGTGGAGGAGAAAACCTTCTTAGATTTAAAGTGAGTGGTTACGGAAAAGAAGAAAAGTATATAGATATTGTAAATACTGGATGGTTGAAATGGAGTAATCCTACCATCAGGGATATAAATGTAACGACAGGTGAAATAAAGATTAGTATAATTGTTGAGGGAAATTCAGGAAATTGGGCTTGGATAGATGATTTTGAAGTTAAAGAAGAATAATATATAATCATAATAACTTAGGACAATGATGCCTTAAGAGAGAATAAAGAGAATGGGGAGGGGGAGTAAGATTTTATGGGAGGTGTCAGGATGCGTAAGTTTTTGGTCCTCTTTTTATGTTTAATGTTATTTGTTAATTTTGCTAATTCCCAAACTCCAAAAAAGGGTGGAACCTTAGTTTTTGGAAGAGGTGGGGACTCTGTTAAATTGGATCCCATTAATGTTACTGATGGCGAATCTCTAAGAGTTACACATCAAATATTTGATACTCTTGTTAAGTACAAGCCAGAAAATACAGAGATTTTGCCAAGTCTTGCTATTAAATGGACAGTTTCGAAGGATCAAAAAACATGGACTTTTACATTGAGAAAAAATATTAAATTCCATGATGGTACTGATTTTGATGCTTATGCTGTTAAATTTAACTTTGATCGATGGATGGATCCTAAGAATCCTTATCATATTGGTGGCGAATTCGAATATTGGGGGTATATGTTTGGTGGATTTCCAGGAATTGTAAAAACTGTCTCTGTTGTTGATAAATATACAGTAAAAATTACTTTAACAAAACCTTTAGCCCCATTTCTCTCTAACCTTGCTATGCCTTGTTTTGCTATTGCAAGCCCAACTGCAATTAAGAAATATAAGGAAGATTTCTTTAAAAATCCTGTAGGTACTGGTCCTTTTAAATTTGTTTCTTGGAGTAAGGGAGATAAGATAGTACTTTCAGCAAATAAAAATTACTGGGATGGAGCCCCCTATATTGATAAAATTATTTTTAGATCAATACCGGATAATTCTGCAAGATTTATGGAATTAGAAGCTGGCACGGTGGATATTATTGATGGTTTGAATCCAGAGGATGTAGAAAGGGTCAAACTAAATAAAAATTTACAATTGTTTGTCAGACCAAGTTTGAATGTTGGATATCTTGCTATGAATATGGATAAAAAACCTTTTAATGATTTAAGAGTAAGGCTTGCTATAAATTACGCAATTGACAAGAAAGCAATTGTGGATGCTTTTTATCCAAAAGGCTTAGCAATCGTGGCTAAGAATCCTATACCACCCACCTTATGGGGTTACAATGATAAAATACAAGATTATCCATATGATCCAGAAAAAGCCAAGAAATTGTTAGCTGAGGCAGGATATCCTAATGGCTTTAAAACCACATTATGGGCTATGCCAGTAAACAGGCCATATAATCCTCAACCAATGAAAATAGCAGAAGCTGTTCAGAGCTATTTAAAGGCTGTGGGTATCGATGCAGAAATAGTTACTTATGATTGGGGTACTTACTTACAAAAAACAGAAAATGGTGAACATGATATGGCTTTCTTAGGATGGACAGGAGATAATGGAGATCCAGACAATTTCTTCTATGTTTTATTAGATAAGGATAATGCTGTAAAAGGTAGTTCTGGAAATATTGCTTTTTACAGATCTGATGAGTTGCATGAGATACTTATAAAAGCACAGACCATATCTGGCCAAAAAGAGAGGGCTAAATTGTATGAAAAGGCATGTGAAATAGTACACAGAGATGCTCCATGGGTGATAATAGCTCATACAATGCCACCTCTTGCAGGAAAGAAGAATGTAAAAAATTATATTCCACATCCAACTGGTAGTGAACCATTGTATCGTGTATGGAAAGAACAATAAATTTATCATTTAGTACAAAGGGGGAGGAGAATACCACTTTCCCCCTTTTAAAATATAAATATATATGCTTTAAATTAAACAAATAATTAGGGGAAAGAATGAAAAAATATATAGTAAGAAGGTTATTACTTTTAATTCCAATATTAATTGGAGTTTCCTTTTTTGCTTTTATGTTTATTAGACTGATTCCTGGGGATCCTGCAAGGATTATGTTAGGTGAAAGAGCTACTGCAGAAGAAATCACAAGAATTAGAAAAGAGCTTGGGCTTGATAAACCTATAATTTTACAATATCTAATTTTCTTAAGTAATGCTACAAAGGGAGATTTAGGAAGATCTATAATAACAAGAGAAAAAGTTATTTCTGAAATTATGCAAAGGTTTCCTGCTACTATTGAATTGACACTTTTTGCAATGTTAATAGCAAGTTCATTAGGTATATTTTTAGGAGTATTAGCATCTATTAAACCAGGCTCCTTAATAGATACTCTGGTTATGTTTTTAGCTTTAATAGGTGTTTCTATACCAATATTTTGGCTTGGTTTAATGTTGATTTGGTTTGGTTCTTTGGTTCTTGGTTGGTTTCCCCCATCGGGAAGATTAGATATAAGTATTGATCTTAAGGTGATAACAAATTTTTATTTGATTGACAGCTTATTAACTTTTAACTTTAGAGCTTTTATAGATGCGTTGTATCATCTAGTCCTTCCAGGTTTTGCTTTATCCACTGTTCCTATGGCAACAATTGCAAGAATGACAAGATCAAGCATGTTAGAAGTCTTAAACCAAGAATATATATTAGCTGAATATGCAAAAGGTTTGCCTAAGAAGAAGATAATCATGAAATCTGCTTTAAGAAATGCTTTAATTCCAATAATAACTATAATAGGGCTTGAATTTGGTTTCCTTCTTGGAGGAGCAATAATGACAGAGACGATTTTTTCATGGCCAGGCATGGGAAGGTTAGTTTATGATGCAATAATGTCAAGGGATTATCCGTTGATTCAAGGTTGTATTTTATTGTCTTCTTTGTTGTTTGTATTTATAAATCTAATTGTTGACATTTTATATGCATTTATAGACCCAAGGATTAGATATGAATAGGAGGGAATGTCTTTGGAGAGAAATTATAATCGTGGTTTATGGAAAAGATCTTTAATAAAATTTAAAAGGCATAAGACAGGAATAATAGGAGGTTTAATATTACTTATTTATATTATTACGGCTGTTTTTGCACCATATATTGCAAAATTTGATCCCATTGCTCAAAATTTATCAGAAAGATTGCAACCACCATCATGGAAGCATATATTAGGTACTGATTATGCTGTAAGAGATATTTTTAGTAGGATCATATATGGAACAAGAATATCTATTACCATAGGGTTTGTGTCTGTTTTATTAGCTTTAATTTTTGGAACAATTTTAGGGGTTTCTTCTGGTTATTTTGGGGGATGGTGGGATATTCTGATTATGAGAATTATAGATATAATGCTTGCCTTTCCAACTATTCTTCTTGCTATTGGTATCGTGGCAGTTTTAGGTCCAAGACTTGAAAATGCAATGATAGCTGTTGGTATTGTTTCAATTCCACAATTTGCAAGAGTAGTTAGAGCAACAATTCTTTCTATAAAAGAGAAAGACTATATAAATTCTGCAAAGGCCTTAGGGATAGGAGAAATTAGGATAATTGTTAGACATATTCTTCCTAATGTATTAGCTCCAATTATTGTGCAGGCTACCTTAGGAATAGCTTCCGCTATATTAGAAGCTGCAGGTCTTTCTTTTCTTGGATTGGGGGCAAGGCCCCCTATTCCAGAGTGGGGTGCGATGTTAAGTGAATCAAGGCAATATTTAAGGTCAGCACCATGGACTGTAATTTTTCCTGGTCTTGCCATAATGTTTCTTGTTCTTGCTTTTAATTTGTTTGGAGATGCATTAAGAGATATATTTGATCCACGATCTTATAAATGGAAAGGAGGAACTTTTTAATGAATTATAAAGAAATACCTATTGGGATTCAAAAAAGGATAGCCCTAATTGCCCATGATAATAAGAAACAAGAATTATTAGAGTGGGCAAGATTTAATCAAGGAACATTATCAAAACATATATTATATGCTACAGGAACGACTGGTGAGATTTTAGAAAAAGAATTGGGTTTAAAGATTATAAGATTTTTTAGTGGACCTTTAGGGGGTGATCAACAGATTGGAGCAAAGATTGCAGAAGGTGAAATTGATTTTCTTATATTTTTCTGGGACCCTTTAGAACCATTGCCTCATGATCCTGATGTTAAAGCTCTTTTGAGGATAGCAGTAGTATGGAATATTCCTATAGCATCAAATAGATCTACAGCTGATTTTTTGATTTCCTCACCTCTTATGGATAGAGAATACAAAAGATTAGTGCCTGATTATACACATTATCTTACTAGAAAAATATAAGAAAGAAACTTGAAAGAATATAAAAACATTTTCTTTTCTTATCTATGAAGTTTTAGAATATTCCCTTGTCAGGTTGACATATTTCTTAGTAAGAAGTATAATCTTATTTGAAGCTTTTTTGGAAAGGGAGGTGGTGAGGAAAACCCATTTAACCATGATATTTAGATTTTTATGGAGTGATTTAGGAAAATTAGAGAGGAAGCTTTTTATCCCTTTTGGGATAAAAGAAGCTCTCTCTAAAATATTATATGATGGGAGGGTCGTATGAGTAGGAGGTTATTAGCAGTATTACTCACATTGTTTTTACTTTTAAGTGTTTCTTTTGCTCAAACAGCAAATTTTAAAGATGTTCCAAGTAATCACTGGGCAGCGTCTGCAGTAAAGTATCTAACAGATTTGGGGATTATTTCAGGTATAAGACCAGATACTTTTGGTGGTGATCTTTACGTTACAAGGTATCAGGTTGCAGTATTACTTTATAAATTAATTCAAGCTTTACAAGCTGGAAAAATAGCATTACCTACAGCAGATGTTGAAGAGCTAAAAGATCTTGTAAGTCAGCTTCAAGATGAATTAAATCTTATTGGAGCTAATGTTGAAGATTTGGTGTCTGCATTGCAAGATCTTGATACAAGAGTGTCAGATCTTGAGTCAGCAGTGCAAGAGAAGGTAAGTGTTGAAGATGTAGAAGCAATGATACAAGAATCACTTTCTGATGTTGTTTCAAGACTTGATGACGTAGAGAGTAGAATATCAGATCTTGAGTCAGCAGTGCAAGAGAAAGTAAGCGTTCAAGATGTAGAAGCAATGATACAAGAAGCTGTATTATCTATTGAAAAAGTAGAAGTTACTCCAGAGCAGATTGAAGCTGTAGTTGGAGATAAATTAGAAGAGGCTGTTAGTGAAAAAGTGGAAGAGAAAATTGGAGATCTTGAAAGTAGAGTATCAGATCTTGAGGGGTTTGTGACTGATCTTGACAGCAGATTAGCAGATGTAGAGACAGCGTTAGTAGATAAGCCATCTCTTGATGAAGTGCAAGCAATGATAGAGGAGAAGATAGCTGAGATTTCCGTACCAGATGTTGAGGAATTAACTGGTAGAGTATCAGATCTTGAGGATAGAGTATCCGCAGTAGAGACAAGACTTGATGATTTTGACTTTGCAATATCTGATTTAATGGGCACTATAGATGAAGTTAATGCTAATCTTGTAGATCTTTCTGATAGAGTAGAAGAAGTATTAGCATTAAAAGATAAATTGGATGAAATAATTAAAATGGTTGAAGCAATACCTGGTATTGAAGTTCCTGCTGAATTAGAAGATATCGAGAGTTTTGTTACAGATTTAGATGCTAAGGTTTCTGATCTTGCAGTAGCTATGGAAGATCTGAATACTCTTGCATCCGATTTACAATCTCAAATTGATGATATTAATGCAAGAGTAGATGAATTAATGGCATCCTTAGACAACATCAATTCCAGTATAGATGCATTATCTACCAGTGTTGACGATCTCTATGTATTGAATGATGGAGTTTCTACAAGACTTGACGAAGCAATAAATAGACTTTCTGACTTAGAGAGCAAAGTGGCTGATCTTGAGAACAAAGGTGTAAAACCATTCACATTAACATTAACATTTGGGGCAACATGGGACTTTGTAAATAAGACCATATCTACAACACCTGTATCTATAAGTAAAGTGGTATTAACTTTGAACAATTTAGATTTCGGTATCAATAAACTTGTTTTGACATATAACAATTCTGGATACTTTGCTATGGATGACTATGGTTTGGTAGGATTTGGTGCACCATTATCTGCATGTGTAAATGTTGCAGGAGTAAAAGTTTCTGTGGGTGCTGGTGCTAATGCTGTAGGTGGAAAAGTTTCTGGAAGTATGGGTAATATAAATTGGAATGTATATGGAATGTTGAGTATAGAATCTCAAGCATATGACTTTGGTCCAGTTGGAGCAGATATAAGTATGCCTGTTTCACAAGGGTTAACAGTGTTTGCAGATGCTTACTATAATGACGCATCTTTTGCAGGTCTTGCTGGTGTATCCCTTGATGGATTATTAAAAGATACATCTGTAACTTTAGAAGCTAAATATGTTGATAAAAAATTTGGAGCATATGCAGGAGTAAGTACAACATTGATGAAAGGCTTTGATGCTGGTGTATCAGTTGATATGGCTGATCTCTCAGATATTAGTATGAAAACTGTAACAGTAACAGTATTTGGATCATATAAAGTTAATGAGAGATTAACATTATCAGGATCAGTTACTAACAATTCTGGAATTAATAATGTATCTAAATTAAGTCTTGGAATAAGCTATGTTCCAGTAGATAATGTAAATCTTACACTTGGTGTTGAAAAAACTAACTTACCAGCATTTACAAGTAACCCATATCCAGATAGTGTAAACTTTGGAACAACAATTACATTCTAAAAAATAGAATCAGTGGGTGGGGATAATTATCCCCACCCTTTTTTTATTTATAAAAGAGATTTTATAAGTGTTTTTATTAATGGCAATAATTTAACAAAACTTTTTGAGGTAATGAGATTAGGGAATATTTTTATAATAGATGTTTGATAAGCGGTATCACCATATTTTTCCATTGTCTTTACAATTTTATCATTTTCTTTTAAAACTGACCATATTAGATTAAAATCATCGTCACATAGGGAATTTAAAAACTTTCTAGCAACTTTTGTAAAAGTTAATTCTTTTCCAAAGGATCTATGGGTTAATTTTGGATAATCTGATAAATATGCTTTATTATAATCTTCAAGATATTTTTTTATTTGATTAACTGCTATTTCAGCACCTTTTAATCCAAAGTATATACCACCACCTGTTGTTGATTTATTGTAACCTGCAGCATCTCCAACTATTAAGATATTTGGAGGAATAAATTCCTCATAAGGTCCAAAAATAGGAATTATTCCCCCATAAGCTTTTTCTATATATATTTTTTCAGATCTTTCCTTTAATTTATTCCTTATAAAATTATCAAGGAATACTTTAGGATTATATGAAGGATTTACAGCAACACCCAATTTGGCTATGTTTTTAAATGGTGAAATCCAAAGAAAAAAACCTTGTGAATAAGTACTTCCAAGATAAACTTCTACGCATTCTCTATCTAATGGATTTAATCCTGAAATCTCATATTGTAAAGATACTAAGTAAGGTCTTATTTTAAGTCCTATCTTTCTAAGAAATTGTCTTTTGGCACCTTCTGCTACTAATATAACCTTCGTGTTAATATATTTTGTTTTACCTTTTTCTTCTACTATCAAGGTAGAGTGATTTTCATAATGATTTACTCCTATTGCTTTTGAATTGAATGAGTAAAAACAGCCACTTTTTTCTGCTTTTTCTGCAATTATTTTATCAAATAAGATTCTATCCAAGATAAAAGAATCAGAGGAATCCTTTTTAAGTTTTAAATATTCTCCTGAAGGAGAAAAAAAGTATCCACCTTTTAGATTATTTACTATAGTTTCCTTAGGTAGATGAAATTCCTCAAAAGCATGGACACTTAATTTTCCAAGACAGTGTATTGGTTCTCCTATTTTGTCATGTTCTTCTAAGATTAGAGTTTTTATATTATTTTTTGCTGATAAATATCCAGCGTAACTTCCTACAGGACCTCCACCAATTATAACTAAATCCCATATCATAGAAAAACTTCTTCTTTTTCCTTATATAATTCCCATGCAATATAAAGTCTTTTTATTCCCTCTGCCATTTTTTCTGGAGATACTTGTGAAAATGATATTCTTGCAGTATTTTTCCCTCTTTTAGAGACGAAAAATTCTTCTCCAGGGACAAAACTGGTTTTTTGTTCTAAAGCAGTTTCTGCAAGCTTATATGCATCTACCCATTCAGGAAAAACAAGGAAAAAGAAGAAACCCCCTTGTGGAAAATTCCACTTTGCAATGTCTTTAAATTTTTCATCCAAGGCTTTCTTCAGTGAGTCTCTTTTAGTTCTATATGCAATTTTTAATTTTTCAATATGTTTTTCTAAATATCCTAACCTATAAAATTGATATATTAATTTTTGATTTAAAGTACCAGAACATAAATCTGTGCCTTCTTTAAGCCGTATAATCATTTGAGTAATTTCCTTTGGTGCAATTATGAATCCAGTTCTAAGTCCTGGAGAAAGTATTTTTGAGAAGCTCCCTATAGTTATGATTTTGTGGCTATCAGAGAAAGTAATTAATGGAGGATATGTTTCATGATCATAGGAAAGAAGACTATAGGCTAAATCTTCTACTATGTAAAAATTATATTTTTCAGATAGTTCTACTAGTTTCAATCTTCTCTTAATTTCAAGGCATGTCCCAGCAGGATTTGAAAAATCTGGTACCACATAAAGAACTTTAACAGAATCTTTCAGCTCTTTTAGTTTTTCTTCCAAGTAGTCTATATCAATTCCATATTCATCTTGAGGTATCCCTATTAGATTATCAGAGTACATACTCCAAGCTTGAATAGTACCTAAATAACCTGGTTCTTCAATTAGTGCTATATCACCATCATCGAGAAATAACTTTCCTAAGAGATCAAGTGCTTGTTGAGAGCCTTCGGTAAGTACTATATTGTCTGCAGGGATTGTCTTATCCCATCTCTTGAAAAGATTTTTACCTACTAATTCTCTTAGTTTTATATCTCCACAAGTTGATGTATATTGAAAGGCAAGGTTTCCTTCCGTTCTTAAAACCTCTTCATATGCATGTTTTAATTCTTCAACAGGAAAGAGATTATTATCAGGCAGACCACCAGCGAAAGAGATAGTTTCTGGGTCTTGAGCTAAAACAAATTTTGACATAGCATCGGAAGTTCTGTAGGATGCTCTTTTAGAGAAATTTCTCTTCCCCATTTTCGCCACTCTCCTAAATTTTTCCATAAAATTAGCATAATTATGCTAAAAGGTCAAGAGGTATTATTTTATTTCTTTAACACTTACTCTATCTACATATTTTAAAATTTCTTCTTTATCGTTCATATTAAGTTCTTCTTTTTTGACTTTTACATAACCTGTAGCACAGGCAATTTTCAATGAATATAGTGGATCATTAGTTTTTCTTAAACCATAAATAAAACCTGCAAGAAATGCATCTCCAGCTCCCCAGTGTATTCCATCTATTGGTGGTAAAAAGGAATGATATAGTTTGCTATCTATAGATATTACAGCTCCCTTTTTTCCAAGAGAAATTATTGGGTATTTTATTTGGAATTTTTCAATAAACTTAAAGGCTCTTATAATATCTCTTTTTGATTTGATGGTTTTATTCAAAATATCTTCCATTTCCTCTTTATTTGGTTTTATTATGTCAGGTTGGGCTTTAAGGGCTTCTATAAATTCTTTTCCTTTAGCATCTAATACTCTGATTATATTAATTCTTTCTGCTTCTTTAAATATTTTAAAATATATATCATATGGAATATTAGGTGGAATACTTCCTGAAACTATCAAGGTATCTGCATCTTTAATAATGATTCTATATATCTTAAAAAATTCTTCTATTTTATAGTCTGGAATTTCTGATCCTGCACCATTTAGAATAGTAAGCTCTTTTTTATATAAATTCTTTATTCCTATAGCGAATCTAGTGTTATTTTGTACTTCTACAAAATTGAAATCAATATCTCTTTTCTTTAATTCCTGTTTAAGTATTATTCCTGTATTTCCTCCACAAAAGCCAATAACTTTTAATTTTTCATTAAAAATTTTTAGGGTTTTAGCTACGTTTATACCTTTTCCACCTGGCATAATATATTCTCTGATAGATCTGTTAACTTTGTTTTTTAAAAATTTTTCTGTATAGAATATAACATCCAAACTGGGATTTAGATTTACTATTAAAATCATTATTTCCTCCAGCTTTAATTTTTCTTATGATTATATTATACTTAATTAACTATGAGTTTAAGAGTAGATGAAATTCTTATAAGAGCAGATGATCTAAAACAGAGGGGTAAACTTTATAAAGCTATTACCTTATATGAAACCCTTTATAATGAAGTAATTGATGAAAATCTTTTATATTGGTTGAGATTAACACTTGCTGATCTTTATTTTTGGGTTAAAGATTTTGATAAAGCAGAGAAACTTATTTTAGAAAATATAGAGTCTAATTCTAATGATTCATTTAATTATTACTATATGGGATTTATAATGATAGGAAGAGGAGATCTAATCAAGGCAGAAAAATATTTTGAGATTGCACTAAAATTAGACCCTGATAACTCCGAATACTTAAGAGGTTTAGCTTGGGTTGAGTTTTTGAAGGGCAATTATGAAGAAGCAGAAAATTTATTTAGAGAAGTGTTAAATAAGGACCCTGAAAATAGTGCAGCTTTGGATAATTTAATTGAACTTTTAATAAAAACTGGGAAGCTTGAAGAAGCAAAATTAGAGATAGAAAAATTTAGAGAAAAGGATCCTAAGGATTGGCAGATTCTTTACAGAGTCCAAGAATTAAGAAATAAACAAAGGGAAATTAAAAGAAACAGAGGGAAACTATGATATTCCCTCTGTTTCTGTAGTTTTTTGTAAGAATTTATCAATTTCACTACCATCAAGAGTTTCTTTCTCTATTAATATCTTAGACAATTCTTTTAATACATCTTCATGATCTTTTAATAATGATAATGCTCTATTATAAGCTTTGTCTACTATATTTTTTATTTCTTCATCTATTATTTTTGCAGTGTCCTCACTATAATTTTTGATCTGCATCAGGTCTTTTCCAAGAAATACTTCAGAATGATTTTCTCCAAGAGTTAAATTTCTTAATTTTTCACTCATACCATATTCACACACCATTTTCCTTGCAAGATCAGTGGCTCTTCTTAAATCATCTGCAGCACCAGATGTTGGTTGACCAAAGATAAGTTCTTCTGCTGCTCTTCCCCCAAGAAGTACTGCTATTTCAGCTTCTAATTCTTTTTTAGAGAGTAAATATCTGTCTTCTTCAGGAAGTTGCAAGGTATAGCCTAAAGCAAGTCCCCTTGGGATTATAGTCACTTTATGTACAGGAGTTGCTTCAGGAATTAATTTTGCTACTAAAGCATGTCCAAGTTCATGAAAAGCTACCATTTCCTTTTCTTGGGGTCTTAGTATTCTATTTTTTTTCTCTGGTCCTGCAATTACTTTCTCTATTGCTTCTTCAAATTCCTCCATATTTATCTCGTTTTTATTTTTTCTTGCAGCTAAAATAGCAGCTTCATTTACAAGATTTGCAATATCTGCTCCTACAAATCCTGGAGTACTTTTGGCGATTATATCTATATTAACATCTTTACCAATTGGTTTACCTCTCAGATGTACCTCTAATATCTTTTTTCTTCCCTCAAAATCTGGTCTATCTACAATCACACGCCTATCAAATCTTCCTGGTCTCAATAATGCTGGATCTAAGATATCAGGTCTATTAGTAGCAGCAAGTACAATCACATTAGTATTCTCATCAAATCCATCCATCTCTACTAAAAGCTGGTTTAATGTTTGTTCTCTTTCGTCATGGCCCCCACCAAGCCCTGCCCCACGATGTCTTCCTACTGCATCTAATTCGTCAATAAAAACTATAGATGGACTTAGTTTTTTTGCTTGAGTAAATAGATCTCTAACCCTTGCTGCTCCTACACCTACAAACATCTCTACAAATTCTGATCCACTTATAGAGAAGAAAGGTACATTTGCTTCTCCTGCAACAGCTCTTGCCAAAAGAGTTTTCCCAGTGCCTGGAGGTCCTACTAGTAGTATTCCTCTTGGAATTTTAGCACCGAGTCTTCTATATTTTTGGGGATTCTTTAAAAAGTCTACTACTTCTCTTAATTCTTGTTTTGCCTCTTCCACGCCAGCAACATCAGCAAAGGTTACTTTAGGCTTATTATCTAAGAATAATCTTGCTCTGCTTCTTCCAAAAGAAAAGGCTTGACTATTACTTCCTTGTACTTGACGAAACATCATCCAAAAGAAAAATATAAGTATAAGATAAGGAGCAAATCCTAAGATGAAACTTATCCATAATGAAGTGTTATCTGGTGGTTTTACTTCTACCACAACATCATTTTTAATTAAAGTAGGAATTAAGTTAGCATCCTGAGTTGGTGAATAGGTTTTAAATCTTGATCCATCTCGAAATAGACCATTGATCTCTTTTTCTCCAATTTCTACTTTAAATACTTCCTTGTTTTCTACAGATTTTATAAATTCTGAATATGGAATCACTCTTTCCTTTGCAGAGTTATCAAGTATATTGGGATTAAGGAATGTAAAAATAAGAAAGCCTATAAAGAAAATAATTATTAATCTTGAGATTATATTTTTAAAGTTCAATTATTTAAACCTCCTTCTTTACCATTATATGTAATATTCTTTTTGTATTTTCAGTAATAGGCGCTATGTTACTTCTTGCTATTCCTACTACCCACAAAATTTCATTTTCCCAAAAAATAATTGGAATTTCAAGTCTTTTCCATTTAGGAATTTTTTTATCAATAAATAGATCTTGAAGCTTTTTGGATTTACCTTTTAGACCAAATGGTTTAATTTTATCTCCTTCTCTCCAGTTTCTAACTTTTAATTTATCTACTTCTATTTTATCATAGTCAAAATATACATGCCAAAGATCATTAAAATTTATAGACTCTTTATTATCTTCAATTATTTCAGTAATGATTTCGTAACCTGATGGAAGCTTTAAAGAACCAGGGATAGGTAATGTATATTCGTAGTTTTCTTCCAAGGTTTTCTTGATAAAATAGACAGTATTCTCGTGTTTATATATTTTAATAGTATTCATTGTAGCTATATTACCTGTTTTTCTTATTTTGGAAAGTTTATTCATTAAATATATTAAACCTTCAATTGTGATAATCTCACCCATGTTATTAAATATATTTTTTAAAATCCTTACTTTTATTGCGTCTGGAATATTGTTCCAGTCATTGTAATTTACTTCAAAACCATCCATATTACTTTTTATGTATTTGTTCGAATACTCCTTTGATATGTTTTTTATTAATTCTTGATCCCAATTTAGTATTATTTTTTGATTCATTAAACTTTGAGGAAATTGTTCTATGATATCTCTTAAAAATGGAATTAATTGATATCTTACTCTATTTCTTAGAGTAATTGGTAAATAATTTGTAAAATCTTCTTTGTACTTTATTTCTTTTTTGTTACAATACTCTGCCGTTTCTTTTTTGGTAAGAACCAAAATTGGTCTTATTATTTTATCTCTCTTTGGGGGTATACCAATAAGTCCTTCAAGCCCATATCCTCTTAGGAAATTCATAAGTATTGTCTCTATATTATCATCTAAGGTATGTCCAAGAGCTATTCTGGTAAATCCATTTTTTTGAGCAAATTCTTCTATTATTTTGTATCTTTCTTCTCTTAAGGTTTTTTCTGTAAGATTATCAGGATATATATTTAAAATAGTAAAAGGAATATTTTTCCTATCTGCATATTCCTTTATTAACGACTTTTCTTCTTCTGTATTTTGTCTTACATGATGATCAACATATAAAAGATGAATATTAGAATTATAATGAGGTGAGAGAGTGCTAAGTACTTCAGCTAATGCAAAAGAATCACTTCCTCCTGAAATACATATAAGAATAGAGTCCCTCTCATTAATGAGGGACTCAGTGTTAATAAAATTTAATACTTTTTTTTCTAAGTTCTCAATAAATTTATCTTTCACTTTTCATGGTGGCGGTGCAGGGATTCGAACCCTGGACACCACGGTTATGAACCGTGTGCTCTAACCGCTGAGCTACACCGCCGATATTCCTTGCTTTAAATTATAATAAAAAATTTTGTTTTAGACAATACTTTACTAATATAAAAACTTATGATACACTTTTTAACCAAAGAGAGGTATGAGGAATTACCGCCGGAGTGGCGGAATGGCAGACGCACTGGACTTAAAATCCAGTGGGGAGCAATCCCCGTGCCGGTTCGAGTCCGGCCTCCGGCACCAATCCTTAGCCCCTCTTTAAATTTTAAAAAAGAGGTGTTCATAATGTCAGATAAAATGTTTGACGAGGAAGTTATAATTTTAGAAGACGAGGATGGAAATACTTATGAGTATTTGATTAGAGATTTTGTGGAGGTAGATGATAAGACGTATGTTCTTCTAACACCAAAAGATGCGGAAGATATGGATGAAATTTATGTATATCGTTGCAGGCTTTCAGAAAAAGATGGTGAACTCTATATAGATGCTTTGGAAGAAATAGAAGATGATGATGAATTTGAAAAAGTTGTGGAAGCTCTGGAAGAAGAGGAAGAATGGGAAGACGAAGATTGGGAAGAAGAGGATTTGGAAGAAGAAGATTGAGAAAAAGGAGAAGAGGAATAGTAAATTAGAAAAAATTCTTATATTCTTTTCCTTTTCTCTAATTTTATTTTTATTATTTGTTTTTGTAATACTTTTCGTCCCAAAGTTTAAGACTAATAGTGATGTAGAAGTATATATTCAAGAGGGTTCCTCACTCTCCCAAGTAGCTGATATATTATATGAAAAAGGGATTATAAAATCTAAAGAAATATTTATATTGTATACAAAGCTTATTGGGAGAGAGAGGAACATTAAAAAAGGGTACTATAAATTATCTCCATCCTATTCACTTGTTCATGTGGTGAATAAATTAGTAAATGGAGAAAATTTAAGTATAAAGATAACAATACCTGAAGGAGTATCTTTAAAAGAGATAGGGGCAATTCTTGAAGAACGCTTAAATATTTCAAAAGATCTTTTTCTTAAATATTGTACTGATTCTAATTATGTTTCGTCTTTTTTAAAAGAGTATAAAGAATTTTTTGGGGGTAAAATACCCATGTCATTAGAAGGTTATTTATTTCCTTCTACTTATTTTTTACCAAAAGACATTAAAGAGAAAGAGATTATAGAAATTCTTTTGAAAGAATTTTTTAAGCAGATCCTATCTAATTTTCCTGATTATAAAGAAGATCTTAAAAAAATTGGTTTAAGTTTTAATGAATGGATAATATTGGCATCTATTGTGGAAAAAGAAGCCAAGATAGACAGAGAGAGACCTTTAATTGCTGGTGTCTTTATTAATCGTTTGAAGAAAGGATATATGCTTCAATCTTGTGCTACAGTAGAGTATTTATATGATTTTAAGAAAAATCCTCTTTTATACAAAGATCTGGAGATTGATTCTCCTTATAATACGTATAAATATTATGGTCTTCCTCCTACTCCTATTTGTTCTCCATCTTTAAAATCTTTGGAGGCAATATTACAACCTAAAGGAGATTATCTTTTTTTTGTTTCAAATAATGATGGAACTCATACCTTTTCGAAAACCTATGAAGAGCATTTAAAAGCTCAAGGTTATAAAAGGTGATTATGATGTGCAAAATTTTAAAACCAAATAGATATGTGGGAACAATATTTAAAATTAATTTTGAAGAATTATATAAATTAGGATACAGGGGTATTATTTTTGACCTTGATAATACTATTGTTCCTTGGGATGAAAACAAATTGGATGAGAGAACAAAAAAATTAATAGAAGATATCAAAAATTTAGGCTTTAAAGTTGTTATTTTATCAAATAATTGGTCTCAGAGAAGGGTAAAACATTTTTCTAAGCTTATACGGCTTCCTGCATTAGGATATGCATTAAAACCAAGAAGTAGATCTTTTAAAAGAGCTTTAGAGATAATGGGTACTACCCCCGAGACAACTTTGGTAATTGGTGATAGAATATTAACAGATATATATGGTGGTAATAAATTGGGGATGTTTACCATACTAGTATCTCCTTTAAATAAGAAAGAATTGTGGATTAAAAGATGGACTGTAAGGCTTATTGAAAATTATTTAATTAAGAGATGGTTGTCTAAAAAGGAGTTAATAAAGGAGGAGTAAGATGGATTCTCCTAATATTAATGAGAAACTTTTAGAGATTATTAGAGAGAGAAATCTTATCCCTAAGGGGTTATTAGATAACTTACTTTCTTCAGTAAAAGGTAAAGAACTACAAGAAATTCTTTTGGAAGAGGGATTAATATCGAAAGATAAACTTACTGATTTATTATCAGAAATTTTAGGGTGGAAAATTATTGAAGGAAAAGAATTTAAACCTGATGAAGACGCATTAAAGATTATTCCTCCTTTTTTAGTGAAATTTCATAATTTTATTCCTCTTAAATTAGAAGAAAGAATGCTTCATGTGGGTTTCTTCCCACCAGTAAAAGCTACAGCACTTGAGGATATAAGATTGCTTACAGGATTTTCAGTAGAACCTTATCTTTTAAAGGTTGTGGATAAGGAATCTTCAGAAGATATATTTGAGAAGAAAGAAATAGGTTCTACAACTTCAATTTTGACATCGTCAATGATTCCTAGAACTGATGTTTCTGAAACTAAGGTAAAGGAAGAATCAAAGATAGGTATAGAAACAATAAATGATATAGAAATTTCTAAGCTTGTAGAAGAATTAGTTCCTGAAGGTGGATTGTTAGAGAAGCTAAAGGGAGAGGATGTCAAGGAAGAGATTATTGAAGAGATGCCTTCTAAATCTGAGGAAGAAATACCTAAAGAAGATATTAAAGAGATTAATGTTAAAGAAGAATCAATAACTGATGTGCTCTCTGAGTTAGAAGGCATAGGAATTGTGGAAGAGATCAAAGAAGAGACTAAAGAAGAAAATATACAACAGGAAATTAAAGAGGAGATAAAAACCGAGGAGAAAGAAGAGAGGAAAAAAGAAAAGGATCTTGCCAATAAGATAATTGAAAGTATTAAAAGTAGTTTAACCACTACTGAGAAAAAAACATTAAGGAAAACATCAACCCCTGCAAAAAGAAAGCCTCTTGGTGAGATATTATTAGAAAAGAATTTAATTACAAAAGAGCAATTAGATGAAGCTTTGATGCTTGCATCTAAAAAGGGTATAAGGCTTGGAGAAGCACTTTTAGAACTAAAGCTTCTAAGTGATATGGATCTTGCAAAGTTATTAAGTGAACAATTAGGGATTCCTTTTAAATCAATAAAGGAGATAAAAATTGATCCAGATCTATCAAAACTTATAACAGCTAAAAAAGCGAGAGATAATTTAATACTTCCTCTTTATAAGGAGGATGGGAGGATCATAGTAGGAATTGTAGATCCAGCAAATATAATAGCCCTCGATGATTTAAAAATGGTAACTAGAAATGAAGTTATACCAGTAATAGTACCACGAAATGAACTTATTGATGCTATTAATCAGATTTGGGGTAGTGAAGAGGTAGAGAAAGTACTTGAAGAGATTATAGTTCAGAAGGAAGAGGAAGAGACTCAATATCAAGAGGTTTCTTTAGAAGAAGTTTCATCTGAGGAAGGTCCTATAGCAAAGCTCGTAAATAGTATTTTAGTTGATGCAGTTAAAAGAGGAGCTAGTGATATCCATATAGAGCCTCTGGAAAGAAATGTAAGGGTAAGATTTAGAATAGACGGTGTATTACATGAAATTATGTATATTCAAAAAAGATTTCAGGCAGCTGTTGTTTCAAGAATAAAGATTATGAGTGATATGGATATTTCTGAGAGGAGAATACCTCAAGATGGACGTATTAAAGCAAATATAAAAGGAGAAGTGTATGATTTCCGTGTCTCTACATTACCTGGAGTTTTTGGTGAGAAGGTGGTATTGAGAATCTTAGGAAGAGGAGCTATATCTTTATCTCTTGAGAGTCTAGGTTTTTCTGAAGATAATTACGAAAGATATTTAAAAATGTTAAAGACACCATATGGTATTATACTTGTAACAGGTCCAACAGGAAGTGGTAAGTCCACAACCCTTTATGCATCTTTAAATATGATAAATTCTCCTGATATTAATATAGTAACAGTAGAAGATCCAGTGGAGTATCAGCTTCCAGGGATACATCAAGTGCAGGTGAACCCAAAAGCGGGTCTTACTTTTGCCAGTGCCTTGAGATCTATTTTACGTCAAGACCCAGATGTGGTGCTCGTAGGTGAGATTCGTGATGAAGAAACAGCAAGAATTGCTATACAGGCTGCTCTAACAGGACACTTAGTATTATCCACCCTTCACACCAACGATGCACCATCGGCTGTTACCCGTTTAATTGATATGGGTATCGAACCGTTCTTGATTAGTTCCTCTTTACTTGGAGCGGTAGCACAAAGATTGGTGAGGACAGTATGTCCTTATTGTAAGGCTCCTTATGAACCTACAAAGGAGGAAATAGAAGCTATAAAAGCAACCTTAGGAGACATAGATTTATCTAATGCTACTTTTTATAAAGGTCAGGGTTGCCCCAGATGTAACAACAAAGGTTATAAGGGAAGAACAGCTATTCATGAAATTATGCTTATGAATGATGAAATTAGAGATTTGGTATTAAAAAAGGCTTCTCGTGAGACTATAAAAGAGGCTGCAAGAAAATATGGAATGGTAACGTTAAGGGAAGATGGAATGCGTAAAGTTCTTAGAGGTTTTACTACTGTGGAAGAAGTTATGAGGGTCACAGCTGCAGATTAAGAGGGAGGTAATAAAAAATGAAAGAAAGTATTTCTATTATTGAAATACTACAAAATGCTTTACAGAAAGAAGCCTCAGATGTACATATAACTTCTGGAGTACCACCTGTTTTCCGTATTAAGGGGCATTTAATACCTCAAACTCAATATCCTGTTTTAACTCCCCAACTTACTTATAATCTTGTTTTTAGTCTTTTAACAGAAGAACAAAAGCAGAAGCTTCAAGAAAACAAAGAGTTGGATTTTTCAGTTGGTATAAGTGGTGAAGGAAGATTTAGAGTAAATGCTTTTTGGCAGAGGGGGAGCTTAGCTGCTGTATTTAGATTAATTCCTTGGAAGATTCCTTCTATTGAAGAACTTAGATTACCTTTAATTTTAAAAGATCTTGCAGCCCTTCCCAGAGGATTAATACTTGTAACGGGTCCAACAGGAAGTGGTAAATCTACTAATCTTGCTTCTATGATAGACTATATCAATTCAAATTTCAGCAGGCATATCATAACAATAGAAGATCCTATAGAGTATTTGCATACTCATAAAAAATCTATTGTGAATCAAAGAGAAGTAGGAAGTGATACCTATTCCTTTGCTAATGCTTTAAGATCAGCTTTAAGAGAAGATCCAGATGTCATATTAGTAGGTGAGATGAGGGATTTGGAAACCACAGCTATAGCTATCACAGCAGCAGAAACTGGTCACTTAGTTATGGCAACTTTACATACTGTTGATGCGGTTCAAAGTATTGAAAGAATAGTTGACCAGTTCCCTTCTCATCAACAACAACAAATAAGGCTTCAACTTTCTGGAGTTATTCAAGGAATTATCTCTCAACAGCTTCTCCCAAGAAAAGATGGTACTGGAAGAATAGTTGCTACTGAAGTACTTATTGGTATCCCTGCAGTGAGGAGTCTCATTAGAGAAGGAAAAACTCCTCAAATATATAGTGTAATACAAACAGGTGGAAGATATGGAATGATGACTATGGATCAAAGTCTCGCTGATCTTGTTAAAAAAGGTCTTATAACTCAAGAAGTAGCCTTTGAAAGGGCTGTTAATAGAGAGGAATTAATGCGTCTTTTGGGGGGAGAAATTAGGAGGTGAGGGGTAGATGGCAAAGGTATATGTTTATCATGCAAGAAATATGAAGGGAGAGCTTGTAACTGGAGAATCAGAAGCAGAAAGTATGAGAGAATTAGCTATGAAATTGAGAGGAATGAATTTATATCCTATTAGGATTGAAGAAAAAAGAACATCCTCCTTTTTAACTCTTTCCCTAACTTCTCCAAAAGAAAAAAAAGGAGGAAAAGTAAAACTAAAAGATATTACAATCTTTACTCGACAATTTGCTACCATGATTAATGCAGGTCTTTCTCTTTCTACTTGTTTGAATATATTATCAGAACAAAGTGAAAGTAAAGCTTTGAGACAAATACTAAAAGAAGTACAAAAAATGGTAGACGAAGGAAGTTCTTTATCTGATGCCTTTGGGAATTTTCCAAATGTATTTTCTCCACTTTATGTAAATATGATAAGAGCTGCAGAATCAGCTGGAACATTAGATGAGACCTTAGAAAGATTGGCAATAACCTTAGAAAAGCAGCAAGAATTAAGAAGAAAGATAAAATCAGCTATGACCTATCCTGTTATTGTATTAATAATAGCTATAGGGGCAGGGTTTGGAATGCTTACTTTTTTGGTGCCTATTTTTGCTGGTATGTTTGAAAGTATGGGTGCACAGTTGCCCTTACCTACAGCTGTATTACTTAGATTAAGCCAAATGATAAGGAAAAATTTCTTGCTTATTTTCTTGGCAACTGTGATTTTAGTTTTGACAGCTATTAGGGCATGGAAAAATCCTAAAATAAAAGAAAAAATAGATGAAATATTATTAAAAATACCTGTGTTAGGCGGTTTAATACAAAAAACAGCAATAGCTAATTTTGCAACTACCCTCTCTGCCCAAGTAAGAACAGGGGTTCCCATACTACAAGCTCTTCAATTAGCAGGACAAACAGCAGGAAATAGTGTCTATAGGAAAGCCATTGATTTAGTTAGAGTAAGGGTAAGAGAAGGTGAGAGAATAGCTCCTGTTCTTAAAGAGACAAAAGTATTTCCAACAATGGTAATACATATGATCTCAGTGGGAGAAGAATCGGGTTCCTTAGAGACTATGTTGAATAAGATAGCTGAATTTTACGAGGCTGAAGTTGCTGCTGCTGTTGAAAGTTTAACATCTTTAATTGAGCCTCTCATGATGGTAGTTATAGGTGGAATAGTAGGTGGTATGCTTATAGCTTTGTATCTACCTATATTTACCATGTTCCAATACATAAAATGAAGAATTCTGCTATTATACTCTGGGAAAGATATAAAAAGGAAAAGGATGAAAAGGCTTTAGAAGCTCTTCTTGAACTATATGATGATCTCATTTATTACTGGGCATCTAAGTTTGTATCTTATGGTGAACCATTAGAGGATTTAGTGCAGATAGGCTATTTAGGATTTCTTAAAGCTATAGAGAATTATGATCCAGAAAAAGGTGAATTATCTACCTATATATCCCATTTTGTATTGGGTGAAATTAGACATTATTTAAGAGATAAAATAGATAAGGTAAAAATTCCAAGGAGCGTAAAAACATTAATCAATAAAATGGATAAGTATATAAATGAGGTATGGGAAAAGGAAAATAGATCTCCTACTACGGAAGAAATAGCTCAGTATTTGAATGTAAAAAAAGAAGCTGTTGAGGAACTTTTTAGGATAAAAGAATCTATAATGGCCATATCTTTGGAAGATATGGAAATTGAAATGGATAAGATTAGGGCAGAAAAATTAGAATCTTTTAAATTACCTATAGAGGATAAAATTGCTCTTGAACAGGCTCTCTCAAAACTTCCAGAGATACAAAGAAAAATTATTGAGTTTATATTCTATCAAGATTTAACTCAAATGGAAGTAGCAAAGATTTTAAAAATATCTCAGTCTCAAGTTTCAAGGCTTTTGAAGATAGCTTTAAAAAGATTAAGAGAAATGTTTTAAATTTTTTAAAGTAAATTTATGCATAATTTATAAATAGAGTAGGGTATAATCTATAGTGAAAGTAAAATTGGGGGAAGGAGGACATTAATATGCGTAAAGAGAGAGGTTTTACATTAATTGAGTTGATGGTGGTTATTGTGATCATTGCCATTTTAGCCGCGGTAGCATTACCAAACTTTATGGGAGCAACAGAAAGAGCAAGGGAGTCTGCAGTAAGATCTGCAGTAAAAAGTATTCAAACAGCTCTTGAAATATATGCAACAGACAACAATGGTTATTATCCTGCCTATATTTATTCATTAACACAAGGGAATTACTTACCAGGTGGAAAGTTTCCAAACAATCCAGCAACAAATGCACCTTATGGCTTTACATCAAATAGCAATGATAGTGGTGAGTCTGCATACAAGATTGTTTATTCTGTTTCTACTGATAATACATCCTATACTATCACAGGATATGGTAAAAATAATACTAAGATTGTAATACAAGTCTCAAGTGCTGGTACTATGAAGTAGACTTAATTGTTTAAAAATCAATAATTACAAAGGGGGAACAGTCCTTTATATATGGTTCCCCCTTTATTTTTTATTTGTAATAATATTAAAAATATTGTTAAAAAAACTTATTTTTTATGAATAAAAAAATTTTTTTAGGGTATAATATTTGTTAGAAAGACTAATTAAAAAGGAGGTTAGATTATGCGTAAAGAGAGAGGTTTTACATTAATTGAGTTGATGGTAGTTATTGTGATCATTGCCATTTTAGCCGCGGTAGCATTACCAAACTTTATGGGAGCAACAGAAAGAGCAAGAGAGTCTGCAGTAAGATCTGCAGTAAAAACTATTCAAACAGCTCTTGAGATGTATGCGACAGACAACAATGGTTATTATCCTTCTTTTGTTTACTCTCTAACACAAGGTAACTACTTACCAGGTGGAAAATTCCCAAACAATCCAGCAACAAATCAGCCTTATAATTTCACAGAAAGTAGCAATGATAGTGGAGAGTCTGCATACAAGATTGTTTATTCTGTTACTTCTGATAATACAGCTTATACTATCACAGGATATGGTAAAGATAATACTAAGGTTGTAATATCAGTCTCAAGTGCTGGTACAATTAAGTAAAAATATTGGCTGATATAATCTTTAAAGGGGGCAAGATATCATATCTTGCCCCCTTTTTTTAACTTTAAAAGAGGTGAAGAACTATCATGAGAAAAGATAGGGGATTTACTCTTATTGAGATTATGATAGTTATTGTTGTCATAGCTATACTTTTTAGTGTAGGAATAGGAAGTTATTACAGGGCTTTGGAAAAGACAAGAGAAAGTGTGGCAACTCAAGCATTAAAAGTAATTCAAATGTCCTTAGAAATGTATGCTACGGAAAATGAAGGGAGTTATCCTTTGGCAAGTGGATTAAACGAGTTAAGAGAAAAAATAAAAAAATTTCTTCCTGGAGGAAATCTTCCAGCAAATCCTTATAATGATCAACCTTATTCTGATGAAAACAACAGCTATTATAGAATTACCTATACATACGATCCTTTGGAAAATGCCTATACATTAACGGTATGGGACAGGTATAATATAAAGAGGCTTATATTGCTCTCAAATAAAATTGTGATAAAAGGGGGTAACTGAGATGGAGGACCGTTGGAAAAAACTATGGGAAAATTTAAAACCACAAATATCAGATCTTGCTCAAAAGGCAGGAGAGGTAGCTAAAAAAGCAGGAGATACAATATCAGATATGGCAAAGACCCTGGGAAAGGAATCAGCAAAGCTTGCTAAGATTGGTAAATTGAAGGCGGAAATAGTCTCTCTCGAATTAAATAGGAATGATATTTTTAGAAAGCTTGGGGAAAGACTTTATGATCTTCACAAAAAGGGAGAAGAGATTAAAAATGATAAATTTGAGGATCTTTTAAAAGAGGTTGAAAAAATTGAAAGTACCATAATTGAGAAGCAAAAGGAAATCAAGAAAATTGCCGAAGAAGAAAAACTTGAGCCTGAAGATGTGGAAAAAATTCCTACATTAAAAGATGAAGAAAAGAAAGATTAAAGATCTTCCCCCATTGGAAAGACCGAGAGAAAGGTTATTAAACTATGGCGAGAAAGCTCTTTCGGATGCAGAACTTCTTGCCATTATATTGAGGACAGGGGATAAGAATAATACAGTATATGAGCTATCTCAGAAACTTTTAATTGATTTTGGAAGTTTAAAAAAGATTTCAGAGGTTGGAATAGGAGAGTTAATAAAATATCCTGGAGTTGGTATTACAAAGGCTATTCAAATAAAGGCGAGTATAGAGCTTGGAAGAAGGATATATTCAGAGAAGAAGAACTTTTTTAATGAAAGTATAACTAAACCTGAAGATGCCTTTAATCTCTTTAAAAATGATTTTTGGGATTTAAAAGAGGAGCATCTTTTTTGTGCATATTTGGATGTTAAAAATCGTTGTCTTAATAAAATATTGATTGCAAAAGGTAATCTGAATTTGGTATATGCAACTCCGAGAGAAATATTAAAATATGCTCTTCAGGAAAATTCGGCCAAAATTATATTAGCTCATAATCATCCCTCTGGTGATATTTCTCCCAGTGAAGATGATATAATTTTTACAAAAAGGATTGCTGAGGCGGGAAAAATTATTGGACTTGAGATTTTAGATCACCTTATAATATACAATGATAGCTATTTAAGCTTAAAAGCCAAAAATTATTTCTAATATCATGGAGCAAAAATCTCTTTGGGATCTATTTCAAGAGGATAAGAGAAAAACCATAGAAGATAGAATTCTTTTAATTGATGCTTCAAGTATCATTTATAGGGTTTATTATGCTCTACCTCCTTTAAAAACAAAAAATGGAGAAATTACTAATGCTCTCTATGGTTTTATAAGGATTCTTTTAAAAGCTGTTGAGGATTTTAAGCCAAATCTTATTGGTATAGCTTTTGATAGACCAGAGCCAACTTTTAGGCATTTTATTTATAAAGAGTATAAAGCTAAAAGACCCCCTATGAAGGACGATTTGAAAGCACAAATTCCGTGGATTAGAGAATTTTTGAGAATTAATAATCTACCAATTTTAGAAGAGCCTGGATATGAAGCTGATGATGTTATAGCTACAATTGTAAAGAGAAATGAAAGATCTTTGAAATATATTTTATCTGGAGATTTGGACCTAATTCAGTTGATTTCTGATAATTGTTATCTTATTCACCCCCAGAAGGGTATAACAGAATTTATCATATATGATCCTCAAAAAGTTAAAGAGAGATATGGAATTGAGCCATATAAAATACCTTTGTATAAAGTTCTTGTAGGAGATGAATCGGATAATATTCCGGGATTGCCAGGGATAGGACCTAAAAAGGCCACAAAAATTTTAGAAAAGATTTCAAATATAGAAGAACTAAAAATAAATTTACCTATGATTGATAGCGATATTAGGAGGGTATTAGAGGATAATTGGGAACTTATTGAAAGGAACATGGAGCTTGTTACTCTTAAAGATATTGGTAAAAATTTTGAACTTAAACCTTTTGAAATAAAAAGGGAAGAGAAAGTAGTTGAGTTTCTTAAAAAGTATGAGTTAAAAAGTATTATTCAAAAGTTATTTCCAGATCTTCAAGATGAAGAGAATATAGAATTTAAGGATATAGATTTTGATTTAGAGGATATTGCTAAAAGAGAGAAGAAAATTGCTTTTAAATGTCTTGGGGAAAAAGCTTTAGAAGGTATATCCATATCTTTTAGAGAGGGGGAAGGGTATTTTATAACATCTTTTGATTTTAATAATGATATAAGATCTAAATTTGAAAAAGTTCTTATATCAAATGAGGTAGAAAAAATAGGCTCGTATGTTCAGAGAGATCTGCATTTTTTTGAAGGTAATATATCAGGTAATGTTTTTGATGTGAGTATTGCATCTTATCTTTTAAATCCTGAGAGACAAAATCATTCTTTAGATATTCTTATAGGAGAGTATCTTGGTAAAACTAATTTTATCCCTCAAAAATTTGCAGGATATTTATTTGATCTAAAGAGGATCCTTGAAAAAAGAATTGAAGAGGAAGAATTGGAGAAGGTGTTATATGAAATTGAAATTCCTTTGATTCCCGTTTTACATTCTATGGAAAGATGGGGAATAAAGGTTGATATAGATTATTTAAGAAGGCTTTCTGAAGAGTTCTGTGGGAGAATTAAAAAGATAGAAGAGGATATTTATTCATTGGCAGGAATGAGATTTAATCTTAATTCTCCCAAACAGCTTTCTGGAGTTTTATTTGATAGGTTAAAGCTTCCTACGGGAAAGAAAGGTAAGAAAGGATATTCAACCTCTTCTTCTATTCTCCAGAATTTGATAAATACTCATCCTATCGTGAGGAAAATTTTAGAATATAGAGAATTATACAAATTAAAAAGCACTTATATAGATACTATCCCCAATCTGGTTAATCCTATAACAGGTAGGGTTCATACTAAATTTAATCCAACAGGTACTGCTACGGGTAGAATAAGTAGTAGTGAGCCTAATCTTCAAAATATTCCAGTAAAGAGCGAAGAAGGAAGAAAAATTAGATCAGCTTTTATTTCTGAAGAAGGATATTACTTTGTTTCTTTAGATTATTCTCAAATAGAACTTCGCATTATGGCCCATTTATCTCAAGAACCTAAGTTAATATCCTCATTTCAAAAAGGGGAAGATATTCATAGGAAAACTGCTTCTGAAATATTTGGTGTGCCAGAGGATAAGGTAGATGATCTTTTAAGATCACGTGCTAAAGCTGTAAATTTTGGAGTTATATATGGTATTTCTGCTTTTGGATTATCAGAAACAGCCGGAATTCTCCCTGAAGAGGCCGAAAAATTTATAGATACATATTTTAAACATTATCCTTATGTAAAAAGATATATAGATAAGGTTCTTTATGAGGCGAGAGAAAAGGCTTATGTTAAAACCATTTTTGGAAGAAAAAGATATATTCCTGAAATTAAAAGTATAAATAAGCAGGTAAGAAGTCTTTATGAAAGAATTGCTATTAATGCTCCTATACAGGGCACTGCTGCTGATATAATTAAACTTGCCATGATTGATATTTTTAATGAAATAAAGCAAAGGAATTATAAATCAAGACTCATCCTTCAGATTCATGATGAGTTGATTTTAGAGGTACCTGAAGATGAGATGGAAATAGTGCCTAAGATGGCTAAAGAAAAAATGGAGAATATAGTTAAGCTCCTGGTTCCTCTTGTGGTGGAAATTTCAGTTGGTAAAAACCTTGCTGAATTAAAATGAGTTATAAGATTGGAATTACAGGAGGAATTGCATCTGGTAAATCTTTAGTCCTTGGAATTTTGAGGGATTTAGGTATTCCTGTTATTAGTACTGATGATATTGTGAAAGATCTCCAAAAAGATCCATATTATCTTGAAAAAATAAGAGTGACTTTTGGAAATGAAGTTTTTGAAGGTGAAAATTTAAATAGAAAAAAACTTGCTGATATTATCTTTAATGATGAATCTGCAAGATTAAAATTAAACAGTATATTTCATCCCCCTGTATTAAAAGAGATTATAAAGAAAATGGAAGAATTAAAAGAGAAACCAATAATTGCTGTAGAAGTTCCTTTACTTTTTGAGGTGGGTATAGAGAATTGGTTTAATGAAATATGGGTAGTTTATGTGCCTCTTGATATCCAAATACAAAGGATCATAGATAGAGATAGGATATCGTGGGAGGAAGCTATAAAAAGAATAAAATCTCAGATGCCTTTAGAAGAAAAAATTAAAAAAGCTCATTTCATTGTTTATAATGATAAAGATAAGGAATATACTAAAAAGCAGGTTTTGGATAGAATTTCATACTTATATAGGATGTTATATAATAAGAATTTGGAGTAAATTATGAATGGTTTTATACTAGTATCTGAATTTAAACCCTGTGGAGATCAACCTCAGGCTATAGAGAAGCTTACCGAAGGTGTTAAAAGAGGCCTGAGATACCAGACCCTTATAGGGGTTACTGGTTCAGGTAAGACTTTTACTATGGCAAATGTGATAGCTAATGTACAAAAACCTACTCTGGTAATTGCTCCTAATAAGACCCTTGCAGCCCAACTATATAGTGAGTTTAAAGAATTTTTTCCATATAATGCTGTAGAGTATTTTGTAAGTTATTATGACTATTATCAACCTGAGGCCTATATTCCTCAAACTGATACTTATATAGAAAAGGATGCAGATATAAACGATAGAATTGATAGGTTAAGACATAGTACTACAAGTAGTCTTCTTTCAAGAAGAGATGTTATTGTGGTTGCAAGTGTATCTTGTATATATGGTTTGGGCTCTCCTGAAGATTATGAACAGATGATATTTATGATTAAAGAGGGTGATGAGATACCTCGGGAAGTACTTTTAAGAAAACTTATAAAATTACAATATGAAAGAAATGATTATGAATTTACAAGAGGAAAGTTTAGAGTTAGGGGAGACTTAGTAGAGATATTTCCTATAGGAGGAGAAACTGCGATTAGAGTAGAATATTGGGGTGATATCATAGAAAGAATATCAGAGGTTGATCCCATAAGTGGTAAAAGAAATTGTGATTTAAAAAGCACCTTTATTTATCCTGCCACCCATTATATTGCTCCTACGGAGAAACTAGAAAGGGCTATAGAATCTATTAGAAAAGAATTGGAAGAAAGGCTTGAGGAGCTTAGATCTCAAGGAAAGTTTCTTGAAGCAAAAAGATTAGAAGCGAGAACCCTTTATGATTTAGAACTATTAAAAGAGGTAGGTTATTGTAAGGGAATAGAAAATTATTCAAGACATTTTGATGGTAGAAAACCTGGTGATCCTCCTTATACCCTTCTGGATTATTTTCCTGAGGATTTTTTAGTATTTATTGATGAATCTCATCTAACTATTCCTCAACTTAGAGCTATGTATCATGGTGACAAATCAAGAAAGGATAATTTAGTAGAATATGGATTTAGACTTCCTTCAGCTTATGATAATCGTCCTTTGACTTTTGAAGAATTTTGGGAAAGGGTTCCACAAGTGATCTTTGTTTCTGCAACACCTGCAGATTTTGAGCTTAGTATTTCAGAACAGATAGTAGAGCAACTTATCAGACCTACAGGATTACTTGATCCTGAAATTGAGGTACATCCAACGGAGGGTCAGATTGAGCATTTAATTTCAAAGATAAAAGAGGCAGTTTCAAGAGGAGAAAGGGTTCTTGTAACTACATTAACAAAAAGAACAGCTGAGGATCTGGCAGAATATCTATCTAATCTTGGTATAAGAGTAACCTATCTGCATTCAGAAATAGAAACCTTAGAAAGAACAGGAATTTTACAGGATCTGAGATTGGGAAAATTTGATGTACTAGTAGGGATAAATCTTCTTAGGGAGGGGTTAGATCTACCCGAGGTCTCATTGGTAGCAATTTTAGATGCTGACAGAGAAGGGTTTTTAAGATCAGAAAGATCTCTTATTCAAGTGATGGGAAGAGCAGCAAGAAACGTCAATGGTAAAGTAATTATGTATGCAGATACTATAACCGATTCTATGAGAAGGGCTATTGAAGAGACGGAGAGAAGAAGAAGAATTCAAATGGAATATAATAAAGCTCATGGAATAGTTCCAAGAAGTATTCAAAAATCTGTGAAAGAAGTTTTTGATTTTGTTGAGGCAGTTAGTGAGAAAAAAGCAGATTACAAAGCTGTATCTAAAAATCTATCTATAGATGAGATAGGAGAGGTTATAAAGCGGCTTGAAAAGGAGATGTATTCTGCTGCTGCGGAACTTGATTTTGAGAGAGCGGCATATTTAAGGGATCAAATAAAAGAATTAAAGAATGAATTAAAGAAAAAGACAAAATTATGAGTGATTATATAAAGATTAGGGGAGCAAGAGAGCATAACTTAAAGAATATAAATTTAGATATCCCCAGAAACAAACTTATTGTATTTACCGGGATAAGTGGCTCTGGTAAATCTTCACTTGCCTTTGATACCATATATGCTGAGGGGCAAAGGAGATATGTAGAATCTCTTTCTACTTATGCAAGACAGTTTTTAGGACAGTTAAATAAGCCTGATGTGGATATTATAGAAGGTCTTTCACCCGCTATCTCTATAGATCAAAAAACAGTGATAAAAAATCCTCGATCTACGGTAGGTACAGTTACCGAGATATATGATTATTTAAGACTTCTTTTTGCTAATATTGGAAGACCCCATTGTCCCAATTGCGGTATTGAAATCTCTGCCCAAACCTCCCAGGAAATAGTGGAAAAGATTCTTTCTTGGGAAGAGGGAACAAGGATTCAAATCCTTTCTCCTGTGGTAAGGGGAAGAAAAGGAGAGTATAAGAAGTTATTGGAGAATTTAAGAAAAGAAGGATTTTTAAGAGTAAAAATAGATGGTGAGCTCTATTCCTTAGAAGATGAAATAGAACTTGATAAGAATAAAAAACATGATATTTCTGTGATCATAGATAGATTAATAGTGAAACCTGATATAAAGACAAGATTATCTGATTCGGTAGAATTGGCCTTAAAACTTAGTGAAGGATTATTAATTGTGGAAAAATATGTGGGAGATAAAGTGGAAGAACACATTTTCAGTGAAAATTATGCTTGTCCAATATGTGGTTTTAGTTTTGGGGAGATAACTCCAAGATTTTTCTCTTTTAATAGTCCATATGGGGCTTGTCCTGTATGCTCTGGACTTGGAGGTAAAAAAGAATTTGATCCAGATTTGATTTTGGATTATGAAAAATCTATATCAGAAGGGGCAATTATCCCTTGGGGAAAGGAAATATCTCCTTATTATAAAATTCTACTGGCCAATATTGGAAAGAGGCTTGGTTTTAATCTTGATACTCCCCTTAAATTTTTTACAGAAAATCAACTAAAATCTCTTTTATATGGTGTACCTTTTGCGGTAGAAGTAAATTTTCCCGACTGGGATATTTATGGATATAGACATTTTGAGGGTTTAATAAATATATTTATGAAAAGATATGAAGAGACAGAATCTGAGGATGTTAAAAACTTCTATGAGAGATTTATGGTTTTTTCCCCCTGTAGTGAATGTGGGGGAAAGAGATTAAGGAAAGAAGCTCTATCAGTATTTGTAGGGAGTAAAAATATAGCTGATGTTTCTTCTTTAACTCTTGTGGAATTAAAGGATTTTCTTATGAATCTTTCCTTATCTGATAGAGAAAGAATTATTGCATCACCCATATTGAAAGAGATAATTCAAAGGGTAAATTTTTTAATAGAGGTAGGTGTAGATTATTTAACTCTTGATAGATCTGCATCTACATTATCTGGAGGAGAATCTCAAAGAGTTAGGCTTGCTACTCAAATTGGGTCAGGACTTGTAGGAGTTATATATGTCCTTGATGAACCAAGTATAGGATTACATCCAAGAGATAATGAGAGATTAATAAAGAATCTAAAAAATCTTAGAGATCTTGGAAATACAGTAATCGTTGTAGAACATGATGAAGAAATAATCAGATCCGCAGATTTTATTGTAGATATAGGGCCAGGAGCTGGAGAAAAAGGGGGACAAATTGTTGTTGCTGGTCCTTTAAATGAGGTAATAAAACATCCTGAATCCTTAACAGCCCAATATCTTAGGGGTGAGAGAAAAATTCCTATTCCTGTAAGGAGAAGGAATATAGGTGGAAGATGGTTAGAAATTAAAGGGGCTAAGGCAAGAAACTTAAAAAATATAGATGTTAAAATTCCACTAAATGCCTTTGTATGCCTTACTGGTGTATCGGGCTCTGGAAAGAGTACTCTTGTGGAAGAGATTATATATCCTGCTCTTCAGAAAGCATTACATGGAAAGAAGGTAAGAAGCGAGTATTATGAGGAAATAAAAGGTACCGAATATATAGATAAGGTTATTGTCATTGATCAATCTCCTATAGGGAGAACTCCGAGATCTAATCCAGCTACCTATACTAATGTTTTTACGGAAATAAGAGAACTTTTTGCCCAATTACCAGAGGCTAAAATGAGAGGATATAAAGCTGGAAGATTTAGCTTTAATGTGAAGGGTGGAAGATGCGAAGCGTGCAAAGGGGAAGGTATGGTAAAAGTAGAAATGCACTTTTTACCTGATATTTATGTTCCATGTGAAGTATGTAAAGGGAAAAGATATAATAGTGAGACCTTAGAAATAAATTATAAAGGTAAAAATATTGCAGATGTATTAGATATGAGTGTAGAAGAAGCCTTGGAATTCTTTGAAAACTTTCCATCTATTCGAAGAAAGCTGGAAACATTGTATGATGTTGGATTAGGATATATAAAATTGGGACAGCCTGCTACTACTCTTTCAGGAGGAGAGGCTCAAAGAATCAAGCTTGCAGCAGAACTTTCAAGAAAAAGTACAGGTAGGACTTTTTATATTTTAGATGAACCAACAACAGGATTACATTTTGCTGATGTAGAAAAATTATTAAATCTGCTTCATCGATTAGTGAATGCTGGAAATACTGTACTTGTTATAGAGCATAATCTGGATGTGATAAAAACAGCAGATTATATTATTGATTTAGGTCCTGAAGGAGGAGATAGGGGTGGTGAGATTGTAGCAGAGGGTACTCCTGAAGATGTAGCTATGAATGATAGGTCATACACAGGACAATTTTTAAAAAGGATTTTGAATTTAAAGGAGGAAGTGAGTGAAAGGAGCTTTAAGAATAGATAATAATAAATTTTTAGTAGTAGAGTTTGAAAAGGGAGTCATTACAAAAATATATTTTAGTTTTAAAGAGGAAATTGAGAAGGATTTTCCAGGAAAGGATTTATTTTTAGATTATTTTTCTGGTAAGATGGTAGATTTTAAAGATCTCAAACTTGATATGAAGTATATTCCCGGATTTTTTGTGAAAGTATACCAATTACTTAGAAATTTACCTTATGGAAGAATTACAAATTACGGAAGTATTGCTATAGAATTAGGAAATAAAAATTTAAGTAGAGCTGTAGGTAATGCATTAAGAATGAATCCTTTTTTGATTGTGATCCCATGCCATAGGGTTGTTAGGAAGGATGGAAATATAGGTAATTTCTCCTTTGGAAAAGATTTAAAAATATGGCTTCTTAGAATGGAAGGAGTGACGATAGAAAATGAGAAAGTATATAGCTGTAGACATTGGTGGGACTAAGATTGCATTAGGAAGATTTAAGGAAGAAGGAATTTTGGAAGAGAAAGTTGTATTTCCAACAAGACCTGAGAGGGGTTATCAAAAGATATTGGAAGAAATGGTAGAAAATATAGAAAAGTTTTTAACTCCAGATGTAATAGCCATAGGAATAGGAACAGCAGGTCCATTAGATAGAATTAAAGGAGAAATATATTCACCTCCTAATCTTCCAGGATGGAATGGAGTACCTTTAAAAAAAGATTTGGAAGAAGCTTTCAAAATTCCTGTTTATATGGATAATGATGCTAACGCAGCTTGTCTGGGAGAATATTATTTTGGGGCTGGAAAAGGAGTAAAAGATTTAGTTTATGTGACTGTAAGTACAGGGATAGGGGGAGGAATTATTATAGATGGAAAAATTTTGCATGGTAGGAGAGATAGTGCTGGAGAAGTAGGGCATCAGACCATTCTACCTGATGGCCCATTATGTAATTGTGGTAATAAAGGATGTTTAGAAGCTCTTGCCTCTGGAACTGCTATAGCAAAGAGGGCTAAAGAGGCTATAGAAAGAGGGGAAGATACTATACTTTTAGATTGGAGTAAGAAGGAAGAAATTACTGCAAAACATGTAAGGTCTGCTATGTTGTTAGGAGATAAGGTAGCAACATATATCTGGAATCAGGCAATGGAATATTTAGGTATTGGGATAGGTAATATTATCACGATTCTTTCTCCTCAAAGGATAATAATTGGGGGAAGCGTAGGTCTTTCAGGAGAGGATGTCATTCTTAAAATAAAAGAAATAGTTGGGCAGAGAGTCTTTTTGGTTCCTGTAGATATGGTTGAAATTGTCCCTGCCCAACTTGGAGAAGATGTAGGTCTATATGGAGCTTTTTCAGTAGCACTTCATGAGATTACTTTGAAGGCGACATAAAGGGAATAGGTGTGGTCATATTTAATGGCTCTTTTTGTTTTATAATCTTGCCTTGAGGTAATGTTCTTAGAGTGTTAGGAGATAAATTTGAATTAATTTTTACTTCTGACCACAATATTTCTATATATGGCCTATTTTGTACATCATAAACCTTTAATCTTAAGGGTATATAATCCTTTGTTATAAAAAATTCTAAATATGAATAATTGGCTTTTAATTCTGGTTTTTGAGGAATTCCTGTAATCTTATATAATTTTTGATTTTTTTCAGTAACTTCCTCTAACTTTAATGAAAAGTCTTCACTAGAGCCAATCATAGGAATAGAGGAAAAAGAAATAGTAGAGGTTTGGGTTACAGTGTAAGGAGCTTCAATAATTTGCTTAGTGGAAGGTGAATACATTTTTGTTATTTGTTTTTCAGCATCAATCAAAAATATCTGTCCAGCCAGAAGTGCTGGTTCTGTAAAATCTATTCTTAAAATAGATGGGTTTTTTATTGCCTTAATCTCCATCGACATCTTTGTGGGAAGGCTTTCTCCTTTGCTGGAATAAGAATAAACCGTCATTGTCATTTTCATACTTATATCTTTTGCTGAGTTCCATTTATTCTCTATTTCTTTGAGAATAGAATCAGGAGTTTGAGTATATACAAAGGAAAGAAAGAGAGAAAAAATTAGTACTAAATTTAGAATCTTTTTCATCTTTTAATTACCCCCTTTTTAAAACTGATAGGAAATTTTCATTCCAAGACTTGTATTTTCAGAATCTTCTTTCAATTCATGTTTTATATAGAGGCTATTCCACATAGCTCCTTCCAAGGCAGGAAAATTGAGGGCTAATTTAGTAAAGATATAATTCTTTCCTGATAAATTGATAAGATATCTTACTAAGCCTTCAACATTTAAATTATTAGTAACATTCCATTGGGCTTTTATTCCCAGATCTATTTTGTGTTCATTGTCTTTTGTATTGTAAAAATAGCCTATGCTATATTCTGGAAATATTTTACTGCTTAATGGTAAAGCTAATGAAAGTTTAAAACCTAAATCCCCTTCATCTAAGGAAGACAAAGAAAGAGTGTTTCCATTTAAATATCCTATGAATCCTCTTATTCCTAAACTTCCAATATTTATTTCTCCATTAAATAAAACACTAAAATTTAAATTTGAATCTTTAAGGTATAAATTTGTCTCCTGAGCTAGTAATAGAAATCCAAGAGGAAGATGAATTTTTCTTACAAATAAGATGTCTGCCATATAATTTTCGGTATTATTTTTATTTAGAGATAAAATAAAAAGGGTAAGATAATTATTATTGGAAAACGTGGTACTCCATCCTAAAATTTTTAAGGGTATATTTGGTTCTAAATGGGTTAATGAAGGTAGATCCTCAAATGTTTTACTTCCTTTTCCAGATAGATAAAAAATCTCATTATTTCCTAAATATAAACTTAATTGATAGCCATTCAATCTTAAATTATTTGTAAAAAGGTTCAAAGATGGATAAAAAAGACCTGATACTATCTTTAAATGTGGGGATTGGATAAAAAGATGATAGTTTATTTCCTTATTTAGAGTGTTGTATAAAATAGAGGACCCTAAACCCAAATTGTCACTCCACCATCTTTCAAAAGAGATATTAAAGTCTTGGCCATATGAAGAATTTACCTCTGTTGAAATTTCCATTTTACCCCATTCATACGCATAAGTTAAGGAAAACAAGATGATAAAGGATAGAGATATTATTATAATCTTTCTCATAATTCCCTCCCTTTTGACATTTTCTATAAATCTTTTTATAATCCAAAAAGGGAGATTTATCAAGTATGGAGAAAGAAAGAAGAGAAGCTTTATTTTTACTTATACTTGTAATATTAGATTTAATAACATTAAGTTTTTCTTTACCTTTGGCTTATTTTGTTCGTTTTAACCTGTTAAGTAAGATTCCATATTTTTATGTAGAAAGAAACGAAATTCCTCAATTTTTTCCATATTATTTTACCCTTAACTTAATTTTATTTGTTGCTTGGGTTTTACTTTTAATTATATATAAGGTCTATAGATCTAAGAATTTTTTATCTTTTCAACAAGTATTTAGTGCTATTACTATAGGTACCTTTTTGGTTTCTTCTTTGTCTTTCTTTTATCGTGATTTTTTTTATTCGAGGTTAGTTTTTATATTAACTTGGGGAGTGGCAATAATATTAACCTTTTTTACAAGGATAATTCTTTTTCTTTTAAAGATGTCTACTATAGGCAAAATTTCTAATAAAGTAATTATAGTAGGGAGAAATGAAATATCAGAAGTAATTAAATCTTTTTGGGAGCAAAATCCTTATTTAAATTATAATGTTATAGATGTGATTGAGGATAGTAGGTAATATTGAGGAATTAGTTTCTCAAAAAGGTATTAATGAGATATTAGTGGCTAAAAGGCTAAATAATGGGGAGATCTTGAGACTTGTATCTTTGAAAAGAAAAAAAGGAGTTTATATAAAAATGGTGCCGGAAAGTTATCTCTTTTTTAGCAAGAGGATATCTTTTGATGAAATTAGTGGTATCCCAATTATGGAGCTTGAAATTTCTAATTTAGAAGGATTTCAAGGTTATATAAAAGAGATTATAGATATAGTATTAGGAACTATAGGGCTAATTGTATTTTCTCCACTTTTTATAATAATTGCTATTCTTATAAAGTTGGATTCAGAGGGTCCTATCTTTTATAAGCATCTGAGAGTAGGTAGATATGGTAAGCCATTCTATTTGTGGAAATTTAGGACAATGTATAAGGAGGCAGATAAGATTTTAGATAAATATCCAGAGCTAAAGAAGGAATTTGAAAAAGAATTTAAGCTTAAAAAAGATCCAAGGATAACACGTATAGGTAAATTTTTGAGAAAGTTTAGTTTAGATGAGATTCCACAGATTTTTAATATTTTGAAAGGAGAAATGAGTATTGTGGGCCCAAGGCCTGTAACCTTTAAGGAGCTGGAAAAGTATGGTGAATATAAAGATGAAGTCCTTAGAGTAAAGCCTGGTTTAACAGGTCTTTGGCAGGTTAGTGGTAGAAGCAATTTGGGTTATGCAAGAAGAATAGCATTGGATCTTTATTACATACAAAATTGGAGTCTTCTTTTAGATATAAAGATAATTCTTAAAACTATTCCTGCTGTTTTTTTGGGAAAGGGTGCTTACTAAACAAGTTATGATATAATCTAAATGGTGACTTTTCATGGAAGAACTTTTGAATGAAATGGTATTGGTATTAAATAGTAATTATGAACCCTTGGACGTATGTAGAGTTAAGAGGGCAATTAGTCTTATTTTACAAGAGAAGGCAGAGACTCTTGAAACAAATGGTGGCGTCGTAAGAAGTGCAACTTTAGAACTTGAGATACCATCTGTGATTAGGCTACTTTACTATGTAAAAAGACCAAGATTAGAACTCAAGCTTTCAAGAAAAGGGATATTTTTGAGAGATAATTATACATGTCAATATTGTGGTAAAAAAGGAGGAGAGTTAACAATAGATCATGTAGTACCTAAAAGGCTTGGTGGAAAATCTGTTTGGGAAAATTTGGTAACTGCATGTAAGGAATGTAATCATAAGAAGGGAGATAGGACTCTTGAAGAGGCTAATATGAGACTTTTGAAGGAGCCTAAAGCTCCTAAACATGTTTATTATTTTAGATTAGCTAAATATTTAGAGGAAGAAAAAAACGAAGGATGGAAAAAATATTTTTTTAATGTAGATATTTAACATTTGAATTATATATGGAGGAATGCTCATGTGGTATAAAATGTCTAAGGAGGAAGTATTAAAGAAATTAGAGGTGAATCTTAATGCGGGACTGTCTGAGGAAGAAGCAAGAAAAAGGTTAGAGAAGTATGGTAAAAATACTATTCCTGAAAAACCACCTGAGAGTTTTATAAGTATCTTATTAAGACAGTTTAAGGAATTTCTTACTATTGTACTTCTTATTGCTACCTTTATTTCTTTTGTTTTAGGAGAGACAAAGGATGCGATAGCTATTTTGATTATTGTGCTTATAAATGCTTTTTTAGGTGCTTTTCAAGAGTTTAAAGCTGAACAGACTCTTGCTTCTTTAAAATCTTATATAACTCCTAAAGTAAAAGTTATAAGGGATGGTAAGATTAAAGAAATTAACATAGAGGACTTAGTAACAGGTGATATAGTTCTTGTAGAAGAAGGAGAGAAAATACCTGCAGATGTTAGATGGATTGAAACTTCAAATCTTCAAGTTGATGAGTCTATTTTAACCGGTGAATCGGTGGCAGTGACAAAGAATGCAGATTTTATAGCGGATAATGACATGGCTTTAGGGGATCAACTTAATATGGGCTTTAAGGGAACCACTGTAGTTTCTGGTAAAGGAAAGGGTGTTGTAATAGGAACAGGTTTAAATACAGCACTTGGAAATATTGCTCGTATGCTATCTGAGATAGAAGAAGAAAAAACTCCTCTTCAGAAAGAATTAGAGAAACTTGGAAAACAGTTAACTTATGTAATTCTTGCCATCATATTTTTAGTTTTTATTATAGGAGTTATTCAAAGAAGAAATGCCTTTGAAATGTTTTTTACGTCTGTAAGTTTAGCAGTTGCAGCTATTCCTGAAGGTCTTCCTACAGTTATTACTATTCTTCTTGCATTAGGTGTACAAGAGATGGCAAGAAACAAAGCTATTGTGAGGAGACTTTCTGCTGTTGAAGCTTTAGGAGCCACATCTATTATTTGTACTGATAAGACAGGTACTTTAACAGAAAACAAGATGGATCTTGTCTCTGTAATTTTACCAGATGGAAAAATAATTAAAAAAGAAGATTTTGTAAAGGAAAAAGATTATATAAAGGAGTTGCTTTTTACTGCTGTTTTAGCAAGCGATGTAAAGAAAAAAGATGATGGTAGTCTTATAGGTGACCCATTAGATGTGGCAATATATAATCATTATTCGAAGCTTTATCCATTAAATTATTGCGAAAAAGTAGATGAAATTCCATTTAATTCTCAAAGGAAAAGAGTAAGTGTTCTTTATAAATTAGATGATTTATATTTTCTTGCGGTAAAAGGAGCTGGTGAGGAAATTTTAAGAAAAAGTAAGTTTTATTATCTAAATGGTGAAGAAATAGAATTAACAGAAGAAAAGAAAAAGGAATTTTTAGAGGCTCAGGATGAGTTGGCCAAACAAGGTTTAAGGGTTTTAGCTGTAGCAAAGAGAACCTTTAAAGATTTAATAGACAAAGATAATTGGGAAAAGGATCTTGTTTTTTTAGGTCTTTTGGGATTTATGGATCCTCTTCGAGAGGGGGTAAAGGAGGCTATTGAAGAATGTAAAAAGGCAGGCATTCGTCCTATAATTGTAACAGGCGATTATCTTTTAACAGCCAAAAAGATAGCAGAAGATCTTGGAATGGATGTGGAAAATAGTTTATATTATACAGGGGAAGATATAAATAGACTTGGTTTAAATAATATATCTTGGGACAATGTAGTTATTTTTTCAAGAGTCTTACCAGAACATAAGATGGATATCGTAAAGGAGTTAAAGGAAAGAGGAGAAATAGTTGCAATGACAGGAGATGGTGTAAACGATGCCCCTGCATTAAAAATGGCAGATATTGGGGTGAGTATGGGGTTGAGAGGAACCGATGTGGCTAGAGGAGCATCAGACCTTGTCCTTCTTGATGATAGTTTTGCTACAATTGTAAAGGCTGTTAAAGAAGGAAGAAGAATATTTGATAACATAAAAAAAGTGACATATTATTTACTTTCGTGTAATCTAAGTGAGATTTTTGTGGTAAGTATGAGTATATTTTTAGGTTTACCTTTACCCTTGACACCTTTAGAGCTTCTTTGGATTAATCTGATAACTGATGGATTTCCAGCCTTAGCTTTAGGAATAGAACCCTATGAAAAAGATATTATGATGAGAAAGCCAAGAAGAATAGAAGAAGGTATTATTAATAAAGAATTATGGAGAAAGATAGTTATTGATGGAATTTTTATAGGGATCTCTTCATTAATATTATTTAATATTGGGTTAGCTAAAAGCTTAAATTTTGCAAGGACTATGGCTTTTTCTGGTCTTGTTTTTTCACAGATTTTCCAAGCCTTGAGCCTTTCATTAAGGAGAAGAGAAAAGATTTTTGGAGAGTTATTCTCAAATAAATATTTAAGTTTAGCTATAACATTTTCAATTATTATCCAGCTTTTAGTACTATATACACCTTGGGGAATAAGATTTTTTAATATAGAGATTTTAGATCTAAAAGATCTTGTTTTTGTTATTTTATTGAGCTTGTTACCAATTTATAAATTAATAGGAGAAAAAATATATGAAAAAATTTTTAAGAGAGCTGTTAATTTATAGTATAAGTTTTTTATTAATTCTCTTTTTAACGAGTCAACTATTTTCTCTTGAAAAAAGACCAATTTATACATCTATAAAGAGTAATACAGTAAGTTCTGTATATACTCCAACATACACGTTAACAAATGTAACAAATACTCAAACCTATACAATGACAGCTCAGAAGACCGTAACTTCTACATCCTCTCAATCAAGCACTAAAGAAAAAGAATCTTCACAACCAGAAATACAAAATCCATCCCAGATTATATATGAAGTTAAGGTAGGAGATACTATTATTGGAATTGCTCAAAAATATGGAATAAGTTGGCAAGAGTTGGCCAAAATAAATAAATTAAAAGATCCTAATTATTTAGTGGTAGGACAAAAATTAATTATTCCAATAAATAACAAATAGATATAAACCCTTGTCTTTAATAAGTTTATTTGATATAATTTATCCAAGAGTGCGGACGTAGCTCAGTCGGTAGAGCGAGGGACTGAAAATCCCTGCGTCGGGGGTTCGATTCCCTCCGTCCGCACCATATAATGGGGAGAATAAAGAGGAATTTGATAAGAAAGGGTTTTTATCTTTTTTATAGATTTTTTAATTCTTTTTTACCTTTCGAACTCCTAAGCGCCCGTAGCTCAGTAGGACAGAGCAGCGGTTTCCTAAACCGCGTGTCGGGGGTTCGAATCCCTTCGGGCGCACCACTTTTGAATACCCGCGTTACCTACCCTACGCTTCAATATATAATACTTGGAGGTGGTACATATAATTAAAACACAGTATTCTTTGTGCTCTTTAAAACATGAATCATTAAGAACTCTAAGGAGGTAGAAGCGATGGCAGAGGTAAAATTGGAAAATGTAACAAAAAAATTTGGTGATGTTATAGCTGTTAATAATGTGTCTCTTGATATCAAGGATAAAGAGTTTATTGTTCTTGTTGGACCATCTGGTTGTGGTAAAACAACTACATTAAGAATGATTGCTGGATTAGAGGAGATAACATCTGGAAACATCTATATTGATGGAAGAATAGTTAATGATGTACCCCCCAAAGATAGAGATATAGCAATGGTATTTCAGAACTATGCTCTTTATCCTCACATGACTGTTTATGATAATATGGCTTTTGGTCTAAAACTTAGAAAATATCCAAAGAGTGAAATTGACAGAAGAGTTAAAGCAGCTGCTGAGATGTTAGGTATTGAGAATCTGCTAAAGAGAAAACCCAAAGAACTTTCCGGTGGTCAAAGACAGCGTGTTGCTTTAGGTCGTGCAATTGTTCGTGAACCTAAGGTTTTCCTTATGGACGAGCCTTTATCTAACTTAGATGCAAAGTTAAGAGTACAAATGAGGGCTGAGCTTAAGAAACTTCAAAGAACTCTTGGGGTCACTACAATATATGTGACTCATGATCAAACAGAGGCAATGACAATGGGCGATAGAATTGTAGTTATGAAAGATGGAGTGGTTCAACAAGTAGATGATCCTTTAACAGTCTACGAAAAACCCAATAATGTATTTGTAGCTGGTTTCATAGGTAGTCCCCCAATGAATTTCATTGATGCAACTCTTTCTGAAGATGCTAAAGTTCTTAATCTTGGAAGTTTCAAATTAGGAATTCCTTCTGATATGCAATCTTTTGTGGCAGAACATGCCAAAAACTATCTGGGCAAAAAGGTTATTTTGGGAGTAAGGCCAGAGCATATATATGAGGTGGCTCTTATGAAAACAGAAGATCTAATACCAGAAGCTGTAGCAGATCTAAAAGTAGAAGTTTTAGAACCTATGGGAACTGAAGTATATTTATATTTATTAAATGGACCTGTAAGTGTGGTAGCAAGAGTTAGTGCAGAAACAAGGGCAAGGATGGGTGAAAATGTAAAAGTGATGTTTGATCTAAGAAAGATGCATCTTTTTGATCCTGTTACTCAGATGGCTATAATTTAAGGATTATTAAGGAAAGGGGTATTAGGGATGTTAAGGAAGGGGGAACCAAATTCCCCCTTCCTTTATATATAATTATTAACATGTGTTAATAAGGAGGATTAATATGGTAGAGAGATATTTTAATTTGGTGCTTCATTCCCATCTTCCCTATGTTAAAAAGGCTGGAAGATGGCCTTTTGGAGAGGAATGGTTCTTTGAGGCTATGTTGGAAACCTATATACCCCTTTCCATATGTTTTGATAGATTAATTGATAAGGGTATTGAATGGCATTTAACCATAGGTGTTACTCCAGTTCTATCTGAGATGATGATGGATTCTTATATGATTTATGAAACTGAGAAATATATAAACAATAAGTTAGAAATGGCCCAAAAAGATTATGTTTTATTTGAGAGGGAGAATAAGGAAGAATCAGAAGTTGCAAAATTTTATATTGAGTATTTTGAAGAGATTTTAGATTTTTTTAAGAATAAAATATCATATAATATTCTTGGATATTGGGGTAATCTTCAGAGGGAAGGATATCTTGATATAATAACCTCATCTGCAACTCATGCATATTTGCCTCTTTTAAAAAAGAATTCATCTATATACGCTCAGCTTTATATTGGTAAAGAGACATATTTGAGAAAGTTTAACAGACCTCCTAAGGGTATTTGGCTTCCTGAATGTGCCTATAAGCCTGGGATTGAAAAATTTTTAGAGAATTTTGATATTAAGTATTTCTTTGTTGATACCCATACAATCCTTGGTGGAGAACCTTCGGATTATCCTTATTTTAAAAAGAAAGAAGTAGAGATTAAAAATACTGAAAGAAGTATTTATAAACCATATTTAGTATCCGATAGTAATGTGGTTGTTTTTGGAAGAGATAGTAAGACGAGTATGCAAGTTTGGTCTGCAGAATGGGGATATCCTGGAGATGGAGTTTATAGAGAATTTCACAAAAAAGCAGATACTTCAGGTATTCAGTACTGGAGAATAACAGATAAAACCAAGGGATTAGGGGAAAAAGATGTTTATGATCCATTGTTAGCCAAAGGTAGAGTTTATGAACATGCTGAACATTTCGTAAGTATTTTAGAAAATGAGATAAAAGAAGAGGGAATTGTGACTGCAATGTATGATACTGAACTATTTGGACATTGGTGGTTTGAGGGACTCATGTTTATTGAGAGAGTGTTTGAGCTTCTAAATGAAAGTAAAAGGGTTAAAAGTATAAACGCAAGCTTAGCATTAGAAAAATTTGAGCCAGAAGAAAGAATTGATCTTCCTGAATCATCATGGGGAAGAGGTGGAAAACATGAAGTGTGGCTTAATGAGGAAACTTATAAATTATGGGAAAAAATTTATGAAATAGAGGAATTTATGGAAGAGATTGTTTCAAGTGTAAAAGAACAGAAAGTTCCATTATGGAAGGAAAAGGTACTAAATCAAATGGGAAGAGAGAAATTACTCCTTGAAAGTAGTGATTGGCCATTTTTAATTACCACAGGACAAGCCAAAGAATATGGTTTTAATAGATTTTATGAACACTATAACAATTTTAAGGATCTATCTAATTTTTTAAATGAGGATAAATTATCTATTGAAGATTATAGGACATTGAAAAAATTAGAAGATAAAGACTCTTTATTCTTGTCCTTAAATTATAGAATCTTTGAAAGGAGGTAGAGGATGCAAAAAAAGATATATTTTTCTTTAGGACTGCATAATCATCAACCTGTAGGAAACTTTGACTTTGTAATTGAAAGAGCATATCAAATGTGTTATAAGCCTCTTATTGAATTTTTTTATAACTATCCAAAATTTCCTTTCAATGTCCACTTTTCAGGATATTTATTGCTTTGGTTGGAGAATAATCATCCAGAGTATTTTCAGATTCTTAAGGCTTTATCAGAAAGGGAACAAGTTGAGATATTAAGCGGTGGTTTTTATGAACCTATATTACCCATAATACCTGATAAAGATAAAATTTTGCAGATAAAAAAACTAAATGATTATATCTATAATAAATTTGGGCAAAGGCCAAAAGGAATGTGGCTTGCAGAAAGAGTTTGGGAACCTCATCTTGTTAAATTTATAGCAGAGGCTGGTATTGAGTATGTGATTGTAGATGATGCTCATTTTCTATCAGTTGGATTAAATGAAGATGACCTTTTTGGTTATTACTTAATGGAAGAAGAAGGGTATAAATTAGCTGTTTTTCCAATTAGTATGAAATTGAGATATCTAATTCCTTTTGCAGATCCTCAAGAGACAGTAGAATATTTGGATAAGTATGCAACAGTAGAGGGAGATAGAATAGCTCTTCTTTTTGATGATGGAGAAAAATTTGGGCTTTGGCCTGATACATATAATTTAGTGTATGAAGAAAAATGGCTTGAAAGGTTTTTCGAGAAATTGGAGGAAAATTTTTTATTAATAACACCTGTTAATTTATATGAGTACATGAAAAAATATCCCCCTAAAGGGAGAATTTACTTACCTACAGCCTCCTACAGAGAAATGATGGAATGGGTTCTGTTTCCAGATGCACAATTAAATTTAGAGAGATTAGCAGAAAAACTTAAGAATGAAGGTACATGGGAAATATATGCACCATTTATTAAAGGGGGTTTTTGGAGAAATTTTCTCAGCAAATATGACGAATCAAATCATATGCAAAAGAAGATGTTGTATGTGAGGAAAAAAATTGATTTATCGAATAATGATGAGTTAAAAAATAAAGCCTTAGAGGAACTTTGGCAAGGGCAAGCGAATGATGCGTATTGGCATGGAATTTTTGGTGGACTTTATCTTCCACATTTAAGATCTGCTATTTATGAACATTTAATTAAAGCAGAAAATTTTGTTGATGGGGATTTCAAGTATAATATTTTTGACTTTGATTGTGACGGTAAAGATGAGATTATCATTGAATCTTCTGTTTTTAATCTTTATTTTTCACCCTCTTATGGAGGATCATTAATAGAATGGGATTTTAAAAATAAGTCTTTTAATCTTACTAATGTTCTTACCCGTAGAAGAGAAGCTTATCATGAGAAGCTTCATAAAATAGAAGAATATGTATTAGGAAAAAGTATTCATGAAAGATGGACAGCTAAAGAGAAAGGATTAGATCAAGTATTATTTTATGATAGACACAGAAGGGTATCTTTTATTGAAAAATTTTATGAGAAAGAACCAGCTATAGATTTATTACTAAAAGATAACGAAAATTTAATAATCGATACTTTCTATGAGAAATTTGACTATGATATAAAGGAAGAAAATAATAGATTCCTTTGTTCCTTTAAAAAGGGATTTTCAGATTTTGAATTATACAAGATTTTTCTAATTCCTAAGGATAGGAATGAAATTGAAGTATATTATCGAATTATAAATTTGAAAGATGAAAATATTAGTTTGAATTTCTCATGGGAGATAAATTTAAATTTCTTGGCACCTAATCATCCTGATTTTTATTATTTTTCTACAAAAAATGAGAAGGCTCCTCTTAATTCTATGGGAGTTGAGAGTATAAATAGATGGGGTATAAGTTCTGGTATTGGAATAAATTTAGACTGTTATCTTGATATGGAAACAAAAGTTTATAGATATCCTATTGAGACTGTATCTTTATCAGAAGAGGGGTTTGAAAGAGTATATCAAGGAAGTGATTTTGTACATTTTTATCATATAAATTTAGGACCAAATCAAAGTTGGGAAACTCGTGTGAAATTTATTGTTTATTGATAATTATTGGTGCGCCCGAGAGGATTTGAACCTCCAACCACCGGCTTCGGAGACCGATGCTCTATCCCTTTGAGCTACGGGCGCACCTTTTAAGGTATTATATAAATTAAGTAGAAAATTAATGCCTCAATAATTATTATAACCAAGAAAAACTCTACTATAACAACAAGATCTATTTGAATCTTTCTCCATTCTTTTTGTATAAGTATTGGAAGTTTGACTTTTAAAAGTTTAGATGTCTTACTATAAAGATGCAAACTCATAAGTATAGTTCCAATTACAAATGGTACATAGACTTCTATTAGAATTTTAACATATGGATTTTTCTTGAAAAAGTAAGAAAAGGTATTATCAATAAGTAAGAAGTTTAGATTAGTAATAAAGAAAAGAAGATAGAAAAAGGAAGAAAAATAAATATATTTGTTAATAACTTTTAAAAATTCCTCTCTATTGAACTTTTCTTTTAATGCTAAAATAACTAAAAAAGTAGGTGATCCAATAAGATAAGAAAGAGAAAAAATATGAAGAAGAGAATTAATAAAATGTATAAATGGAAAAATCTTCATTTCTTAATCACTATCCTTTCCAATTTTATGATCTCTAGCATATTATCATGAATAAGTCCATTAGATGCTAAAAAAGTATCATCATCTAATTGTATATCATTACCGTTAAAATCAGTCACTTTTCCTCCTGCCTCCTTTACTAAAATTATTCCTGCTGCAATGTCCCATGGTTTTAGTTTTCTTGCCCAAAAGCCATCTAATCTTCCGCAGGCCACATAAGCAATCTCTAATGCTGCAGATCCTGCTCTTCTTATTCCATGTGTTCTTGAAGATAAATTAATAAAAGGTAAGAAATTTTTTTCATCTAGGGTTAGTTCATATGGCATGCCTGTACTTATTAGTGCATCTGCAATATTCTTAGTTTTTGATACTGCTACTTTTTTATCATTCAAATAAGCCCCTTCATTTTTTAAGGCGAAAAATAATTCTTTTCTTATGGGATCATATATAACTCCCAATATTATTTCTTCATTATATTTAAGAGCAATGCTTACTCCAAAGAAAGGAAATCTATGGGCATAATTTGTGGTGCCATCCAATGGATCTATGATCCATGTATAATCAGATTTTTTTTGCAAAAATCCCCTTTCTTCACTTAATATGGAATGATCTGGAAAATTTTCTTCTAAACATTTTATAATTAATTTCTCAGATTCTTTATCTATGGAAGTAACCAGATTAGAAATTCCTTTTAATTCTATAATTTTCTCATCTTCTAAATGAGAAACTATGAAATCTCCAGACTTTTTGGCTATATTTATTGCAGATTCCAAAAATCTTAACATTATACTTTTCCCTCCAGATGTTAGCATTTCTTTTGATTATAAAATTTTTAAATTATTCTTTCAAATATGTTGACAAAAACAATATGTAGATGTAATATATATACAGTTTTAATATATAGAACATTAATTTGTGAAATTTGATATAATAAAAAGGAGGTGAAATGTATGGGTAGAAAATTATGTGATATTTGTAGTCAAAACCCTGCTACTGTAAGGGTGTATACTATCAAAAATGGTCAAAGGCGTGTCTTAGATATTTGTGAAGAGTGTTATAGCAAAATAAGGAGACAAGAAAGAAGTTATTCTCCTTTAGAATCGTTATTCTTTGGAGATCTTTTTAGAGACTTTTTTGGAGATGAATTTGGCTCTCCTTTTGGAAGATACCCTGAAAGAGAAAGAGAGGCTATTGATATAGGAGACTATTTGAGTGAGGTTTCAAAGAATTTGCTACAGGAGGCAGCTAAAAAGGCTGTAGATTTTGGGAAAAATCAAGTAGGAACAGAACATTTGCTATATGTTCTTCTTGATAACGATGTGGTAGGTGAAATACTAAAACAATTTAAACTTTCTCCTCAGGACATAAAGATATATATAGAAAATAATGCTCCTAAGGGTAGCTTCAAGCCTGAAGGAGAAGAAGTAGAAGTAGATATCTCTCCAAGGCTTAAGAGTGCCTTAGAGAGAGCGTTTATGGCTGCAAGGGATTTAGAACATAATTATATAGGTCCTGAGCATCTATTAATTGGACTTGCCGAAGAAGAGGAGGGATTTGCCTCTACTGTTTTAAGAAAATATGGATTATCTCCTCAGGCTTTAAGACAAGCTACAATTAAAGTTGTTGGTAGAGGTAAAGAGGAGGCAAAAACAAGAAGAAGAACTAATACTCCTACCTTAGATAAATATTCTCGTGATCTTACAGAGCTAGCAAGACAAGGAAAACTTGATCCAGTAATTGGTAGAGCTAAAGAAATAGAGACAGTTATTGAAGTACTTGCAAGAAGAAAGAAAAACAATCCTGTTTTAATAGGAGAGCCTGGAGTTGGAAAGACAGCAATAGTGGAAGGATTGGCACAAAGAATTGTTAAGGGCGAAGTACCAGAAGTATTAAGAGATAAGAGATTAGTAGAATTAAATATCAACTCAATAGTTGCTGGTACTAAGTATAGAGGAGAATTAGAGGAAAGAGTAAAGCAGATTCTTGATGAAATAATTGCTAATCAAGACAACTTAATTATCTTTATAGATGAAATTCATACTATAGTTGGTGCAGGAGCTGCTGGAGAAGGTAACTTAGATATAGCTAATGCCTTTAAACCTGCTCTTGCAAGAGGTGAATTGCATTTAATTGGCGCAACCACTTTAAATGAATATCAAAAATATATAGAGAAGGATGCTGCTTTGGAAAGAAGATTCCAGCCTATCTTTATAGCTGAGCCAACTGTAGAACAAACAATTATGATTTTAAGAGGGCTTAGAGATAGATTTGAGGCCCATCATAAGGTAAAGATAACAGATGAAGCAATAATTGCAGCAGCTGAGCTATCGGATAAATATATAACTAACAGGTACTTACCAGATAAAGCTATTGATCTTATAGATCAAGCAGCTGCAAGAGTAAGAATTATGCTTACTTCAAGACCGGCTGAAATTCAGGAATTAGAGTCTAAGATACAATCTCTAAAGAGAGAGCAGGAATATGCTACATCAAGAAAACAATATGATAGAGCTAAAGAATTAGAGGAACAAATTCAAAAACTTGAAAAAGAGCTTCAAGAAAAAACTGAAGCTTGGCAGAAAGAAAGAGCTTCTGAGGTACCAGAAGTTAGAGCCAAACATGTAGCAGAGATAGTCTCCTCATTAACTGGTATTCCAGTAACAGAACTTACTGTAGACGAAAAAGAAAGATTATTAAGACTTGAAGAAAAATTACATGAAAGAGTAGTTGGTCAAGACGAAGCTATAAAAGCTGTAAGTGATGCTATAAGATTGGCAAGGGCAGGATTAAGAGAAAAGAATAGGCCTATAGCTTCATTCTTGTTCCTTGGTCCTACAGGAGTAGGAAAGACTGAATTAGCAAAAGCATTAGCATGGGCGGTGTTTGGTGATGAAGATGCTATTATAAGGATTGACATGAGTGAGTATATGGAGAGACATACTGTATCAAGACTAATTGGTGCACCACCAGGATATGTAGGATATGAAGAGGGTGGCCAATTAACAGAAAGAGTTCGTCGTAGACCTTATAGCGTGATACTTTTGGATGAAATAGAAAAGGCTCATCCAGACGTGCATAACATTCTCTTACAAGTATTCGATGCTGGTAGACTTACAGATGGAAAAGGTAGGGTTGTAGATTTCACAAATACCATAGTAATTATGACAAGTAATATTGGTTCTGATATTATTCAGGCTAATTTAAGTGCTACCGGAAAGGATAAGCTTTCATATGAACAATTGAAAGAAAAGCTTATGGAAATATTAAAGAAATACTTTAGGCCTGAATTTCTCAATAGAATTGACGAGATAATTGTATTCCATGCTCTTACTAAAGAGCAGATAAAGGATATTGTGAAATTACAACTGGAAAGAGTAAGAAGAACAGCAAAAGCTCAGAATGTAGATCTTATGTTTGACGATTCAGTAATAGAATTTTTAGCTGAAATAGGATATAGTCCAGAATTTGGAGCAAGAGAACTTAAGAGAAAGATAAGGAATGAAATTGAAACTAAGCTTGCTAAAGCCATGTTAGATGGTACAATCCAAGAAGGAGATAAGATAAGGGTTAAGTATGATCAAGAAAAGAATCAAGTAGAGTTTGAAAAGATAACCGAAGAAGTTAAAGCAAAATGAAGTTAATAAAAGGGGAGGAAAATTCCTCCCCTTTTTTTTTAAAGAATTAGAATAGGAGGGGTTGAAAATATGGAGATTCAAATTGTGGAGATTGAGAAACCTGAAGATGTTAACTTGATACTTGGTCAGACGCATTTTATAAAGACTGTAGAGGATTTATATGAGGCAATTGTAAATAGTGTACCTTTTGCAAAGTTTGGTATTGCTTTTTGTGAGGCTTCGGGTCCTGCCCTTATAAGGCATATAGGTACTGATCAAGAAATGGAGGAATTAGCCATAAAGAATATGCAAAAAATAGCTGCTGGCCATACTTTTATAATATTTATAAAGAATTTTTATCCTATAAATGTTTTAAATGCTATAAAACATGTGCCAGAAGTTGTAAATATTTTTGCTGCTACAGCTAACTCTCTTAGAGTAATAGTTGCAGATGACGGAATAGGTAGAGGGGTTTTAGGAGTAATTGATGGTGTGAAACCAAAGGGAATTGAAGGAGAGGAAGATATGAAACATAGAAAGGAATTTCTTAGAAAAATAGGATATAAACTTTAAGCATTTTAGGGGGAGGTGTTTTTGTGGCTATTATTACCATATCAAGACAGATAGGAAGTATGGGAGATGAGTTAGCAGAAAAGTTATCACAGGAACTTAGATATAGGTATTTTGATAAGCTCCTAATGACAGAGATAGCTGTTGCTTCTGGATTAAGCGAGGCTGAAGTTATAGATTACAATGAAGATAATTATAAAATAAAAAGCTTTTTTGAACAGCTTTTTAACAGAAAGACCCCCTTAGGTAAGATAACCGTTAAAGAAAAAGATGAAACAGGTAGAACCGTTATTACCACAAAAACTTTTGATGAAGAAAATTCTTTGGCCTTTACACAAGCAGTAATTAAAAAGTTGGTGGATTGGGATAATGTGGTAATTGTGGGAAGAGGTGGACAAATTCTTCTTAGGAATATTCCCCACACTTTACATCTAAGAGTAATAGCTCCTTTAGAATTTAGAATTGAGAATATAATGAAGAAAAAGGGTTTTTCAAAGGAGGAAGCCTTAAAATACATCTCTGAAAAGGATAGGGCTGCTCAAGAATATCTATATAGGTTTTATAATGTAGATTGGAATGACCCAGAATTATATCATATGGTAATCAATATGGGTATGTGGGAAATTGATAAGATTGTTAGAGTTATAAAAGAAACAATTAAATTAGTATAGTTCTTCTATTTGATTCTCTAAAAAGGAGATTAGATTTTCAAGGGATAATGTTAGTTCTTCTTGAGTTTTTATTTTAAATTCTTTCAGGAAATTTATTAAAAGATTTTTTAGTTCAGTTTGTAAATTATTTATTTTTAAAAGTTCTAATAGTATTTTACTTAAAATCTCTTCTGTTATACGAATGGTTTCTTTAAAATATAGTATACTGCTCTCATAATTTTTAGAGTTTTTTATTGTGAATAATTTATATTTTGAGGATGGAAAAAGGGTAGACAAAATCTCAACAATATTTTTAGTAATATTTTCCAAGTAAATAGTTAATAAATATTTTTCCGTTGTGTTTAAAGGATTTAAAACATAATTTTCTTTGTCTATATTAAAAATTATAGGGAATTGGGAAGAGTTTAATTCGATATTTAATATCTCTTTTAGTTTGTAGGACAAATCATAAAGATGACAGAGTTTGTGAAAAGAAATTTCAATAGAATTTAAATCCAATAAAGATCTATCATTTTCCTTTTTTGTTAGGATATTTATATTCTCTCCTAATTTAATCAAGGATAAATGAGGATTTGAAGCTAAAATATAGGGATCAATATAAGGGTTTTGAAATTTCACTGTTCTATAATATAGGACAAAGATTACCGATAGAATTTTTCTAATAATCTCTAATCTATAATATAAAAGAGCTAAGATAGCTATATAATAACCCTTACTTTTTAGAATTATTCTTCTTTCCACATCTGAGGTATCTAAGTGGGATAAAATATAGCCATATGGAGGCATATTTATTGGACTTAAAGAAGTTTCTGGAATGTCTATATCTTCTAATCTACCAATTTTAGTTATAATCTCTTTTATGGTTTTATAGCTTATGCCTGAATTTCCATTGGATGCAGTGTATATTAATGTGATAATAATAGATCTTTTTTCCTCCTTATTTAAATAAGAACTAGAGAAGATTTTATTAAATTTCTCATCTTTAAATATTGAGTCAAAATGTCTAATATATATATTTAGAAGATTATTAGATTGATTAACTTTTTGAGAAAGAGTTTCAGAAAGAGTTATTATATATCTCTTCTTAACAATATCTACAAAGTCCTCTATAGATAAGGAGTTTTCATCTAATACGTATTCCATTATTTTTCATCCATGTAATTCTTTTCTTTCTCCAGTCTCTATATAGAATATAAGCTCTATTATATTTGTTACATGATCAGCAATACGTTCTAAATAACGAGAGATCATTATTAATTGGATAATTTGTTGGGTAAGTATAGGATTTTTATAAATTTCACCTAACAATTCATCTGATGTTTCCTGATACTTTTGATTTACAAGGTTGTAGTATGTTGATAATCTTTCTAGTTTGTTTAAATCTGGCTTAGAATATGTTCTTATTGTCTCTCTTGTCATCTGCTCAACGAAAGAGGCTAAGGATATAATATCGGAAATAGGTAATTCAAAGGAATATTCAAGGAGACTTGAAACATATTTAGCAATATCAACAGAGTAATCACCAATTCTTTCTAAATCTTTTACAATTTTCATTGTAGAGGTTATAATTCTTAAATCTTTTGACACAGGTTGGTAATTAGATAGTATACTAATACATTGATTTTCTATGTCCCAGTTATAGTCATCTACCAATTTATCTTTTTCAATTACTTCTTGGGCTAATTTTAGATCTCTTCTTCTTATTGAATCAATAGTTTGATGGAGCATTTTCTCTACAATGCTCCCCATACGTATAAGTTTTTCTCTTAAGATTTCTATTTCTTTTGTTATGGTAGTCTTTTCCAAATTGAATTTCCTCTTTTAAAAAATTTATTGGTTTTTGATAGAGTAATTATATATTCATAGTTGATGGGATTCAATTAATGTTATTTTAAAATCTTCATGCTATAATTTATCTCATGAGTGTATGTGTTATATGTGGGAAAAGAAAAGGTAAAAGAAAATGTCCAGCTCTTAGCGCCTTTATATGTACTGAGTGCTGTGGCACAAAGCGTATAAAGGAGATAAATTGTACTCAAGATTGTATCTATTTAAAGGAAGCTCAAATACACACTATAGAGAGGGTTGAAGAAAAACCTGCTGATTTTACAAGACTCCAATGGGATTTATTTTTATTCTTAGAAGAGTTGGTGTATAAATTTTTATTAGAATTTCCTTCTTTTACTGATGAAGAGTTTTTAGAGGTTTTGAGTTTACTTGAGAAGGAATATCAAACCCGTAAAAAAAATTTATATCTTCCTAATCTTTACCCTAAATCTTCCCGCGGGACAAAGCTAAAGAGTATTTTACAAGAGGAATTAGCGAAATTAGAGAAGAGAGAAAATGAATTTGGTCTTCCCATATTTACCGTTGATGATTTTTTGAAGGTGATATCATTTGAGAGAGAAAGAATAGAAAAGTATATGAAAGAGAATAAAAATGTGGGAAACAATCTCTTTTTGCAAATATTGAAAAGTGAGGTAGAATTTATGGCTATGCAAAACACGAAAAAGAGATAAATTATGAGCAAAATTAGGGATATTAATCAATGGAAAAATGGAGAAAGAAAGGTTTATTGGGCAAAACAGTTTATGCCTGTAGTAAATCTTCTTGAAAAAAACTATTCTTCTACTCAAATTTTTAAAAATACTACTATCGGGATGTGTATTCATTTAGAGGCAAAAACTGCACGACTTGCTCTTTCTTTTAAAAATTGTGGAGCAAAGGTAGTATGTGCTGGAAGTAATCCTTTATCTACTCAAGATGATGTGGTAGCTTATCTGGTAAAAGAAGGAGTAGAAGTTTTTGCTTGGAGAGGAGAAACAGAAGAAGATTATATAAATAATCTGAGGGAAGTGTTAAATAAAGAACCTGATCTTTTAATTGATGATGGCTTTGATCTTACAACCCTTTTGTATAAGGAATTTTCACGTTTAAAAAGTAAAATATTAGGTGTGGGAGAAGAAACTACGACAGGTGTTATAAGAGCAAAGGCCCTTGAAAAAGAAAAGGGATTATTTTTTCCAATAGTAGCAGTAAATGATGCAAGGACAAAATTTTTATTTGATAATAGGTTTGGTACTGGTGAATCTGCTTTGTCTTCCTTTATGAGAAACACCAATTTGTTAGTTGCAGGAAAAATTTTCGTAATATCAGGATATGGATGGGTTGGAAAGGGTATAGCTCATAAAATCCAAGGATTAAAAGGAAGAGTTATTATAACTGAAGTTGATCCTATTAAGGCATTAGAAGCATATATGGAAGGTTTTGAAGTTATGCCAATTTCAAAGGCTGTAAAGTTAGGAGATGTGTTTATAACAGCAACGGGGAATTGTAAGGTGATAACTAAGGAGCACTTTTTGAATATGAAAGATGGAGCCATATTGGCTAATGCAGGACATTTTAATGTGGAGATAGATATGAAATCTTTAGAAGAATTAGCAATTAATAAAAAAGAGGTAAGAGAAAATATACATGAATATGTCCTTCCTAATAATAAGAGGCTTTATGTTATAGCAGAAGGAAGGCTTTTGAATTTAGCAGGGGGTGATGGTCACCCTGTCGAAATAATGGATCTTTCTTTTGGAGTTCAGTTTTTGGTGATGAAATGGTTGCTTGAGCATGGAAGAAATTTACCTAAGAGAGTGCTTCAAGTTCCTCGAGAAATAGAGGAAGAAGTTGCAGAATTAAAGCTCAAAAGCCTAAATATAGAAATTGATACTCTTACAGAAGAGCAGATTCGCTATCTTCAAAGTTGGAATTAGTTTTGATTTTTAAATTTTTTTTAGGGGAGGTTTTTAAAATGTTAGGTTTAATCATCTTAGGTATATTAATATTTTTGGCTCTGTTTGTTATAGTCATATATAACCGATTAGTAGTTTTGAGAAATAGGGTGGAGAATGCATGGGCTCAAATTGATGTACAACTAAAGAGAAGATATGACCTAATTCCAAACTTAGTAGAAGTGGTTAAAGGTTATGCATCTCATGAAAAAGAAATATTTGATAAAATTGCTCTTTATAGAGCGCAAATGATGAGTGCGAAGACCCCAGGAGAAATAGCTCAAGCAGATCAAGGACTTACTTCTACTTTAAAAACCCTTTTTGCCATAGTTGAGAATTATCCAGATTTAAAGGCAAATCAAAATTTTCTTATGTTGCAGGAAGAATTGAGTGGAATTGAAGAAAAAATTGCTTATGCAAGACAATTTTATAATGACATTGTTATGATTTATAATCAATCTTTGCAGGTTTTTCCAAATTCTGTAATCGCAAATATTTTTGGATTTAAGCCTAAAGAATATTTTGAAGTGGAAAATCCAGAGGAAAGAAAAGCTGTTAAAGTTAGCTTTTAATTTATGAAGAATACTTATACTTTTTATGAAGCTATAGAACAAAATAAGAGAAAAACATGGTTAATATTATTTCTTATATCTATTCTTCTTTTCTTTGTATGTTATTCTATAATCTATTTTTTCAATTTAGGAGAAATAGCTATATTCATAGCTTTGTTAATTACTTTAACAGTAAACTACTATGCGTATAAAAATAGTGATAAATTAATTCTATCTATAAGTGATGCATATGAGCCAAAAAAGGATGAATATCCTTATCTTATAAATATTGTGGAAGGTTTGAGCATAGCTGCAGGTATTCCTACACCTAAAATTTATGTAATAAATGATCCATCACCCAATGCTTTCGCTGCAGGAAAAGACCCAAAAAATAGTGCAATTGCTGTAACTACTGGCCTTTTAGAGAAGATGAATAGATTGGAGCTTGAGGGAGTAGTTGCTCATGAGATATCACATATAAAAAATTATGATGTAAGACTTCAAACTATAGCGGTTGTATTGGTAGGTTTAATTGTAATTCTTGGAGATAGTTTAAAAAGATCATTTTATTATGGATCTTTCTTTTCAGGAAAAAGAAAAACTAAAGACCAAGACTTTTTAGGTATTATATCTTTGATTGTTGCCTTAGTGGCTCCCTTAGTAGCAACAATTTTAAGATTTGCCTTGTCAAGACAGAGAGAGTATATGGCAGATGCTACTGCAGCTATGCTTACAAGATATCCTGAAGGTCTTGCCTCTGCACTGGAAAAGATAGCTAAGGATCCAAATCCTGTAAGGAGAGCGAATAATATCACTGCTCCTTTATATATTGCTGATCCCCTCAAAAAATATAATATAAATAATCTTTTTAGTACTCATCCGCCTATAGAAGAAAGAATAAAAAGATTGAGGATGATGGGAGAAAGATGGAAACTTATGGGGGTGAAATAAATGGATGTTTTTGAGGCTATAAATAAGAGAAGAAGTATAAGAGATTATTTAGATAAGGATATAGAGGAGGAAAAACTTCTAAGAATAATGGAGGCGGCAAGACATGCTCCTTCAGCAAGAAATAGGCAGGAATGGAGATTTATTATTGTGAGAGATAAAAATTTGAAGGAAAGATTGGTTAAAGAAGCTTCTCCTCATCAGCCTTTTATGTTAAAGGCTTCCATAATTATAGTGGCTTATGTTTTAGATAAGGATTATGTAATGAGGTGTGGAATACCTGCTCATTATATAGATGTTGCTATAGCTTTAACTCATATACATCTTCAAGCAGTAGAAGAAGGACTTGGAACTTGTTGGATAGGATCTTTTTATCAAGATAAAGTTAAAGAAGTATTAAATCTTCCTAAGGAAGCAGAGGTAATACAACTTATGACCTTAGGGTATCCAGCTGAAGATCCCCCAAAAAAACCAAGACTCCCGTTAGATGAAATAATACAGGTTTATTAGAAGAATATAAATTTTTTCTTTTTTATAAGCTTTATTAAGGAATCAAGCTTTTCTTCCATGGCTTTTTCACCTAAGACTATAATATCGGAAGCTTTATCAAAATCAAAAGTTCCAAAATTTTGTACCTCAGGGATGATAACTAAATCTGCATTTTTGAGATTCTGATTTTCTAATTCATAATTCATAATATCTATGGTCTGCATAAGGACCTCAAATAAGGATGGGTTTAATAATGGATTTAACCTCTGTTGAAATTCCTTAAGGAGCTTTATCTGAGACATTTTATATGTGATTTTTTCTGTTATATTGCTGGGTTGATAGGGGATATCTATCTGAATTTCTTTTTTAGGTTTCCAATTTGTTCTCTTATGCAAACTAACTCCTATGATGATATCTGGTTTATATATCTCTCTCAATTCTTTAACTGGAACAGGGGAAAGTACACCCCCATCTATTAGGAGTTTATCTTTCCAAGGATAAGGTTGAAATATCACAGGAATGGATATACTTGCTCTAATAGCTTCTGATACTTTTCCCTCATTTATAATTACTTTTTCTCCAGTAATAAGATCTACTGCTAAAGATATAAATGGTATTTTTAGGTTCGAAAATAATGTGCCTTCTAATATATTATCTAAATACTCTAATATTTTTTCACCTTTTATAATTCCTTGGAGAGATTTTGAAAAATCAAAAAGTTTATAAAATTCTTCTTTATTTTTTCCTATTTCTAAGGCTAGTTTCTCTAAATCTTTTGCAGAATATCCTTTTGCATATAATCCACCTATTAAAGCTCCTGCACTACTCCCACTTATATAAGAGACTTCTATTCCTTCCCTCTCCAGTACTTTTAATACTCCAATGTGGGAAAGACCTTTTGCTCCTCCGCTACCTAATGCAAGTCCTATCTTCTTCTTTTTCATGTTTATATTATATAACATTGCAACTGAATATATATCACTAGTTTTATATACCTTACTACTGTATATCAATAATTATTATCTTTAAAAACCTAAATGAATTGAGAAAATTTTAACAAATTAGTTTACCCCTATAGGTATGATTAAAAAAAATTTAGGATTATATCATATTTTATCTTTGTTGACAATGATATTAAAAATGTGTTTAAATTAAACCTGAAAATATTTTGAGGAGAGAGAAATGAATCTTAAGAAGGTAAAAGAAATATTAAAAGCTGAAGTTCTATGTTTAGAAGAGAAACTTGAAAATGAGGTTTTGTATGTAGGTGCAACAGATTTAATGAGTGATGCTCTTTGTCTCTTAGAGGCAAATTCGCTTCTCCTTACAGGTCTTGTTACGTTACAGGTTATAAGAACTGCTGAGATTTTAGATTTGGCTGGAGTCGTGTTTGTTAGAGGTAAAATACCCTATCAAGATGTAATAGAAGTAGCAAAGAAATCTGGTATTCCTCTTCTTACAACAAAATACCCTATGTATGAGGCATGTGGAAAATTATATGTAGCTGGGTTTCAAGGAAAGAAGGTTGATTTTGATATTTGAAGATACCTAAGGAATATTTAGAAAAAATAAAAGTAAAAGATATAATGAACACAGATATAGTAAGGTTAAAACCTTACCAAGATATGCGTTCAATTCAAGAAATTATGAGAATCAAAAGAATTGATGCAATTCCTATTGTAGATGATATAGATAGGCTTGTAGGTTTAGTCACTGTAGAGAATGTAATTGTGGCACTTGTTAATGGCGATTTAAACTCACCGTGTGGAAAGTATATGGTAAGAGATCCAAAATGTTTGTCTCCAGATAATACTTTGTATGAAGCTTTGATTAGATTCCGACAATTTAGGTATGGAAGATTTCCTGTAATAGATAATGAAAAAAAGGTTTTAGGAATGTTAAGTACTAAGGATGTAGTTTTGAATTTGGTAGATGTGGAAGATATAGAAGGAACTATTACTCAGGAGCCCAAAGAGGAAAATATATTAACTTTGGAGTTTCCTGTGTTAGGGGGAGATTTTGCTCTTGCTGGTATGGCGTCCAGTAATATAAAAAAAGCTTTGCAACAACTTGGAATAAGTGTAGATATACTTAGAAGGGTTGCGGTCGTCACTTATGAGGCTGAGATGAACATAGTTATTCACGCCTACAGGGGAGTTTTAAGAGTAAAAGTTACACCAGAGTATATTGAAATAATTGCTGAGGATGAAGGTCCAGGAATTCCTGATATAGAGCTTGCTATGCAACCAGGTTATTCAACAGCACCAGATAATATTAGGGAAATGGGATTTGGGGCAGGTATGGGACTTCCAAATATTAAGAATTCATCAGATGAATTAAAGATTGAGTCCGAAGTGGGAAAGGGTACAAAGGTGTACTCGAAAATATATTTAAAGAGGGAAAGACAATGAGTGAGAAATATATTCATTCAGTGGCTATTAATTTGCAGAGGTGTAAGGGGTGTATTCATTGTATAAGGCATTGCCCTACTGAAGCTATGAGGGTTCGTAATGGAAAATCCCTCATTCTTCCATATAGATGTATCGATTGTGGGGAATGCATTAGAGTTTGCCCATATCATGCACCTTTTGGATTTACTCACACCTATGATAGTATATCTTATTTAGATAATTTAGTTGTAGTAATATCTCCCGAGATATATTCCCAATTTACAACTAATTATTCTCCTTTTGAGATTCAAAGAGCAATTAAAAAGGTAACTAATGCGGTAGAAGTTTGGGATACTACCTGTGGTTTATTCCTTTTACAAGAAGCTCTTATGGACTATATTAATAGTTCTCGCAATCTTCCACTTATATCCACTTACTGTCCTGCTGTTGTAGAGTTAATACAAGTACGTTTTCCTACTTTGATTTCTAACTTATCACCCTTTAAAACACCTGTTGAGATAGCGGGGAGTATAATAAAAAAGTTATGGAAGAAGGAAGAAAGAGGAATACTTCATCTTGCTTATATTACTCCTTGTCCTGCCTTTGCTACATATTTAAAACAAAATAAGGAAGAAGGTTTTGAATTTGTTATAGGCATTGATAATATTTACTTAAAAATAAAAAAGGAACTTAAAGATGACAATAGAGAGGTAGAAGCAATAGATGGTGGGTTTTATGCAAAGGGAATTTTATCAGGAGCTCTTGGGGGAGAGGGAATGGTATTCAACGAAGAAGAAGTAATAAGTGTGGGAGGTATAGAAAAGGTAGCCAGAGTTCTTGAAGATTTAGAAAGAAATAAACTTCAGGATGTGAAGTTTTTGGAGCTTAGGGCTTGTGAGGAAGGTTGTGTTGGAGGGGTATTAAATCCTGAGAACTATTATCTTGCCAAGAAAAGAATTTTAGCCTTATACAAAAAACTTGATAAAGATTTTATAAAAAAATCTCTTTGTGAGGATATAAATCTATCAGAAGTATTAAGAACTTCTCCTATTTTACCAAGACCTATTTGGAAATTAGATGAAGATATAAATAGGGCTTTAAGAAAGATGGAGGATATGAGAAAAATAATGGAAATGCTTCCTGGACTTGATTGTGGTTCATGTGGATCTCCTACTTGCGCTGCTTTAGCAGAAGATATAGTGAGAGGAGATGCTCAAATCTATGATTGTATATTTCTTCTTAAGGAAAAGTTATGGAAAATGGCAAAAGAGATGGAAGAATTATCCAGAAGATCCTCTTCGGTTGTCTTAAAACGGAGGGAAGAAAAAGATGAAACTGAGTGAAATTGTTAGAAATTTGGAGTTAAATGTTATTTATATGGATGAGGATTATGAAATTAGGGGTGGAATTGTAAGTGATTTGCTTTCTTTTGTTATGGCTCATGCTCCCGAAGATTCGGTATGGGTTACTATTCAGACTCATGTAAATACTATAGCAGTTGCAGTACTTACTGGAATTAAAAGTATAATTTTTGTTTCAGGTCAAAATCCTGATGAAGAGACTATTAAAAAGGCAAAAGAAGAAAAAATTGCTTTATTAATTACTAAAGATAATGCCTTTAATGTGGTAGGTAAACTTTATAGTTTAGGAATAAAAGGAGTAGATAGGCTTCAATGAAGGCAAGAGAGATTGTAGAGTTGATTAATGGGAAGGTATTGGCAGGAGAAAATTTGTTAGATGAGGTAGATATTAAAAAGGCTTTTGCTGCAGATCTTATGAGTGATGTGTTAGCTATGGTAACTTCTAATGAAAAAGATGTGGTACTTATTACGGGGATCACAAATTCACAAATTGTTCGCACTGCTGAGATTCTTGATATACCAATGATAATTGTCTGCAGAGGAAAAGTAGTTCCTAAGGAAGTTGTTGAACTTTCTAAAGAAAAAGGAATTATTCTTATAAGTACTGATAAAATAGTTTTTGAGGTTAGTGGAATTCTATATAATAAAGGTATTGTGCCTACCTCTATTAATGATTCATAGTGAGGAGGAATTTTTTATTTGGCATGGGTAGGGATAGATTTGCATATACATTCGGTTCTTTCTCCTTGTGGAGATTGGAGTATGAGTCCTAAAAACATTATAGAGAGAGTAAAGAAAATGAATATAGGAGTTATAGCGATAACCGATCATCATATGGTAGAAAATTATCCTGCTATCTCTTTCTGGGGAGATAGAATGGGTGTTTTAGTAATACCAGGTATGGAAATTCAAACCAGTGAAGAAGTGCATATATTGGCTTTATTTGAAGATTATGATACAGCTTTAAAATTTCAAAAAGATATTTTTAACTATTTACCAGATACTAAAAATAGAGAAGAAATTTTTGGAGTACAAGTAGTGGTTAATGAGAATGATGAGGTAGAAAGAATAGAGGAAAGGTTATTAAATACCTCTATATCACTTAGGGTTACAGACACAGTTAAAAAAATAAAAGAATATGGCGGGATAATAATATTAGCCCATGTGGATAGGCCTTCCTTTAGTATAATATCAAATTTGGGTTTTATTCCGAAGGATTTATTTTTTGATTTTATAGAATTGTCTAACAAGATAAGCTATACTAAATTTATTAGCGAGCACCCAGAACTGAAAGATAAGAAATTTTTAATTTCTTCTGATGCTCACTATTTAGAGGATATAAAAGAACCAAAAACTTTTATATATTTAGAAGAATTTTCTAAAAAAGCAGTTTTTAAAAGCTTGAAAGAAAAAAATGTAAAAATACAGGAAATGGAGGTATAGAAATGGCAGTAGAATTAAAGTTTTCCGAATATGCTCAGAAAGAGGTAGAAAAGATTCTAGACCGTTTTGCAAACTCAAGGGGATCTTTGATTATGATCCTTCACGCAGTTCAGGAAAAGTTTGGATATCTACCTCGTGAAGCTTTAGAACTGATTTCTGAAAGATTAAAAGTACCATTAAGTGAGATTTACGGTGTAGTAACATTTTATTCCTTTTTCCGACTTGAGCCTCAAGGCAAGCATGTAATAAGACTTTGTATGGGAACGGCTTGTTATGTTAAAGGAGCTGAGGACTTACTCAGAACTCTTGAGCAGATGGGACTTAAAGAAGGTAAAGTAACAGAGGATGGGTTCTTTTCTTTGGATCTTGTAAGGTGTATTGGAGCTTGTAGTATGGCACCAGCTCTCATGATAGACGATGATGTTTATGGAAAACTTACTCCTGATAAGTTGAGAAAATTAATTGAAAACTTTAGAAAAGAACATCAATGAAAGAATTATCTCTTCATATTTTGGATCTTGTACAAAATTCTATAGAAGCTAATGCAAAAAATATTTACTTGGAGATTAGAAAAGATCTCCAAAGGGGAATTTTGTATATAATTATAAAAGATGATGGAAAAGGTATGCCAAAAGAAATATTAGAAGAGATTAAAAATCCATTTTTTACAAGTAGAACTACAAGGAAAGTTGGTCTTGGTATTCCTCTATTTTACGAGTTGATTAAAAATTGTGGGGGAGAGGTAAAGATTAACTCTGAGGTAGGAAAAGGCACAGAGATTTATGCAGAAGTTCCTTTTTTATGTGTAGATTTACCTCCTATGGGAAATCTTTCTGGGACTATATGGGGCTTGATAGCTACAAATCCAGATATAGATTTTGAGATTAAGATAGTTAAAAATGGTGATGAGATCAATATTTCTACAAAGGAAATAAAGGAGTCTATTAGAATACCTATTAATTCTCCAGAAGTAATTTCTTTTTTAAAAGAATTTTTAAATGAAAATTTGGGAGGTTGGTAAAATGAAAAAATTAACTTTAGAGGATCTTAAGAAGATTAAAGAAAAGACTCAAGCAGAACTTGAGATGAGGAGTCCTGAAGGTAAGGATAAGATAGTAGTACATATGGGGACGTGTGGAATAGCAGCTGGCGCAAGGGAGACATTATTGGCTATTTTGGATGAGATAGAAAAAAGAGGTTTAAAAAATGTGGTTGTAACTCAGGCAGGATGTATTGGACTTTGTGAGTATGAGCCATTAATATCTGTTCAAAAGTTAGGAGGACATAAGGTTCTTTATAAACATGTAACCCCTGAAAAGGCAAGAAAGATAATTGCTCAACATGTGGTTAATGGTCAGGTTGTATCTGAGGATGTTCTTTCTACTGAATAAAGAATAAAACAATATAAGGAGGTTTAAAAATGCCAGAGAGAGCACATATTCTTTTATGTGCAGGTGCAGCATGCATTTCTGCAGGTGAAGAAACTTTCAAATCAGCCCTTGAAAGGGAATTAAAAGAAGCAGGTATTTACGATGAAGTAAAAATTATTGAAACTGGATGTTTTGGTACTTGTGATTTAGGGCCAGTTATGGCCATATATCCAGAGGGGACTTTTTATGTTAAATTAAAGCCACAGGATGCAAAAGAGATTGTATATGAACACCTTATTAAGGGTAGGATTGTGGAGAGGCTTCTTGTAAAAGAACCGGAGCAAAAACAATTTATACCAACCATTAACGATCTTCCATTTTTTAAAAATCAAGTAAGAATTGCTTTAAGAAATGTAGGGTTTATTGATCCTCTAAATATTGAGGAATATATTGCAAGAGATGGTTATTCTGCTATTGCAAAAGTTCTTACTCAAATGTCTCCAGAAGATGTAATTTCTGAAGTTAAAAAATCTGGTCTTCGTGGAAGGGGAGGAGCGGGTTTTCCTACTGGATTAAAATGGGAGCTTGGTAGAAAAGCTTCTGGATCGGAAAAGTATGTAGTTTGTAATGCAGATGAAGGGGATCCTGGAGCTTTTATGGATAGAAGTATTATGGAAGGTGATCCTCACTCTGTTATTGAAGGTATGTTAATTGGAGGTTATGCTATTGGAGCTAAGAAAGGATTTGTCTATATAAGAGCTGAATATCCTTTAGCTATTAAAAGACTTACTGCAGCTTTAGAACAAGCAAGAAATTATGGCCTTTTAGGAGACAATATATTGGGTACTGATTTTTCCTTTGATATTGAGATTAGAATTGGAGCAGGAGCTTTTGTTTGTGGAGAGGAGACAGCATTAATTGCATCTATAGAAGGTAAAAGAGGTATGCCAAGACCCCGTCCGCCTTTTCCAGTAAATTCTGGATTATGGGGAAAACCTACTGTGATAAATAATGTAGAAACGTGGGCTAATATTCCACCAATAATTATTAATGGTGCTGATTGGTTTGCAAGTTATGGAACAGAGAAGAGTAAAGGGACTAAGGTTTTTGCTTTAGCTGGGAAAATAAATATGACAGGACTTATAGAAGTACCTATGGGTATAACTTTGAGAGAGGTAGTTTACAATATTGGTGGTGGAATACCTAATGGAAAGAAGTTTAAAGCTGTCCAGATAGGAGGTCCAGCTGGGGGTTGTATACCAGCGGAATACTTAGATACACCTATAGATTATGAATCAATAACTGCCCTTGGAGCCATCATGGGATCTGGTGGACTTATCGTTATGGATGAAGATAACTGTATGGTAGATGTTGCTAAATTTTTCTTGTCTTTTACGCAAGACGAATCTTGTGGAAAGTGTGTACCATGCAGAGTAGGTACTAAGAGAATGTTGGAAATTTTAGATAAAATAACAAAAGGTGAAGGGACGGAAGAGGATTTATTAGAGCTTGAACAATTGGCTTATACTGTGAGAAATACATCACTTTGTGGTCTTGGGAAAGGAGCTCCTAATCCTGTTTTAACAACATTAAAATACTTCAAGGATGAATACCTTGCCCATATTAGGGATAAAAAATGTCCTGCAAAAGTTTGTACTGCCTTGATTCATTATGAGGTAATAAGGGAAGAGTGTAGGAAATGTTCTATATGTTTTAGAAATTGTCCTGTAGGGGCGATCTATAAAGACGAAGATGGAACATATGTTATTGATCAGAGTAAATGTACTAAGTGTGGAATATGTTTCCAGGTATGTCCATTTAAAGCTATTAGAAAAGAATAATAGGGAGGAGTTTTACTCCTCCCTATAGTGAGAAAAGGGACAACTCTTAAAAGAAGAGTTTTATAAGGAAATATTATAAATTTTTTATGGTATCTTTATTTTTTTATTGACTAAAAAGAAAAACGTTTTTATAATCAAAGATAAAACTCCATAGGAAAGGTGAGGTGGAAAAAAGTGCTTTTAGGTATTGATGTGGGTACTTCTGGAACTAAAGCTTTGCTTATTGATGAGGAAGGAAAAGTATTAGGAAGTTCAACTTTTGAGTATCCTCTATATACTCCTTTTCCTTCTTGGTCTGAACAAGATCCAGAGGATTGGTGGAAGGCAACAAAGGATGCAATTATTAGTTTAATAAATAAAACTGGCGTATCACCAAAAGAGATAAAAGGTATAGGATTATCTGGGCAAATGCATGGTTCTGTTTTTCTTGACTCAAAAGGTAATGTAATTAGAAGAGCTATTCTTTGGAACGACCAAAGGACAGCTAAGCAATGCGACGAGATTGTAGAAAGGGTAGGAGGGGTTAAAAAACTTCTTGAACTTACTTTAAATCTTGCTCTTACAGGATTTACAGCCCCCAAAATCCTTTGGCTTAGAGAGAACGAGCAAGAGAATTATTCTAAGGTTGCTAAAGTATTATTACCAAAGGATTATGTAAGATTCAGATTAACAGGGGAGTATGCATCAGAAGTTTCTGATGCTTCTGGTACTTTGCTTTTTGATGTAAAAAAGAGAACTTGGTCTAAAGAGATGTTAAATCTTCTTGATATTCCAGAGGATTGGATGCCAAAAGTATATGAATCTCCTGAGATTACAGGAACCTTACTTCCAAAAGTTGCTGAAGAAATCGGTCTACCTGCAGGGATTCCTGTTGTAGGTGGTGGAGGTGACAATGCAGCGCAAGCAGTAGGTAGTGGGATTGTAAAAAGTGGGGTCTTATTTGTAAGTTTAGGAACTTCAGGAGTAATTTTTGCTCATCTGGATACTCCAGAAGGAGATCCTGAGGGAAGACTTCATACTTTTTGTCATGCAGTTCCCGGAAAGTGGCATACTATGGGAGTTATGTTATCAGCTGGTGGATCCTTTAGATGGTTTAGAGACTCTTTTGGGGAGATAGAAACAGAGCTTTCTAAATGGACAGGAAAAGATCCTTATGAGTTTTTAACCATGGAAGCTGGTAATGTTCCAGCTGGATCAGAGGGATTAATATTTTTACCATATCTTACTGGTGAGAGAACTCCTCATGCCGATCCTATGGCAAAAGGGATTTTTGTGGGAATTAGTTTGAGGCATAATAAGCCTTACTTTGTAAGATCAGTGTTAGAAGGAGTGGCTTTTGGTTTAAGAGATTCTTTGGAACTTATGAAAGCTCTTGGAATAAATATGAGAGAAATAAGAGCTATAGCTGGAGGTGCAAGAAGTCCTCTTTGGAGACAAATTTTAGCTGATGTATTTAATACTCCTATCACTACTATAAATGTAACAGAAGGTGCCGCCTATGGCGCTGCTCTACTTGCGGGAGTTGGTGTTGGAGTTTACAAGAGTGTAGAGGATGCTTGTGATAAAGTAGTAAAAGTAGTAAGTAGAGAAGAACCAGATCAAGAAAGAGCAAAACTATATGAAGAATTATATGGTCTTTACAGAGAATTGTATCCTATAATGAAGGAATATTATAGAAAATTACATAATTTTATAGAGAGATATTACTCTAATAAGAAGTAATTTTTTAAACATACGTTTATAATAAAATAATATTGAGGGGAACTAAAATGTTCCCCTCTTTTTATTGCAATTTTAAGAAAAATGTATTACTTTTATTTAATATAAACTTTTTGTTGTAATATTAATTAACTTGTGATATTATTTTTTTGCTTATTTTCAACAAAAAAGTAAGAAGGAGGATAGGAAAGATGAGAAACATTGTAGTTGAAAAATTAAATTCATTACCAGTAGAAGAACATGGAGTAGAACTAGTTGAAAGAAAAGGTGTAGGACATCCTGACTCTATATGTGATGCAATCATGGACCAGATATCTGTAAATCTTTCCCAGGAGTATATAAGAAGGGTGGGAAATGTATTACACCATAATATTGATAAAAGTTTATTAGTAGCTGGAGAGGTTGAAAGAAGGCTTGGCATTGGTGGAGAAGTGAAAAAACCAATGCTTTTAGTAATAGGAGACAGAGCGACTTTTGAAGTTGATGGTATTAGAATTCCTGTAGAAGAGATAGCAATAGAAACTGCTAAAGAATGGTTTAGAAAAAACTTGAGATTTGTTGACCCTGATAAACATGTAATATATCAAGTGGAGCTTTATCCTGGCTCTCCAGAGCTTACTGATATTTTCAGAAGAAGAAAAGGTCTTCTTCCAGCTAACGATACTTCAGCTGCTGTAGGATATGCACCTTTAACATCCACTGAAAAAATAGTTTTAGAACTTGAAAGATATCTTAACTCCCCAGAATTTAAGAAAATTCATCCCGAAGTAGGAGAAGACATAAAAATAATGGCGTTTCGTCAAAAAAGAAATTTGCAAATTACTATAGCTATGCCTTTCATCGATAGATATGTTAATAGTGTGCAAGATTATTTTGAGAAAAAGGAAGTAATTAGAGGAATAGTTGAAAAGTTTGTACAAGAGAGAGCTCAAAATTTTGATCAGATAACAATAGATATTAACACATTGGATGATCCTGAAAGAGGCATGGATGGAATGTATATAAGTGTTCTTGGAACTTCTGCTGAAGATGCTGACTCGGGACAAGTGGGAAGAGGAAATAGAGTAAATGGTGTTATTGCACTAAATCGCCCTATGGGAACGGAGGCAGCTGCAGGTAAAAATCCTGTAAGCCATGTAGGAAAAATATACAATATTTTGACTCATAAAATAGCAAATGAAATTTATCAGAATGTTCCTGGTATAAAAGAGGTATATGTATGGCTTTGCAGTCAAATTGGAAGGCCAATTGATCAACCAAAAATTGCTACTGCTCAACTTATTTTAGAAAATGGTGTATCAATTTATGATATATCAAAATCAGTAGAAAACATTATTGATAATGAGCTTGCTAATATCGAAAAATTCTGCAATGAATTAGCAGAAGGGAAGTATTCTGTATGGTAAAAAAAGTCCCGCATTGGGCAGATATAGCAGCATCTGAAATAATTAAGTTAAAAGGTAATAAAAATGTGGTAGCAACTGGTATTACTCCCTCAGGTCCCATCCATCTTGGGAACCTGAGGGAGATTTTAACTGGTGATGCCCTTTCAAGAGCTTTAAGGGATCAAGGTTCAGAAGTAGATTTTATTTATATAGCTGATACATTTGACCCTTTAAGAAAAGTATATCCTTTCTTACCAGAATCTTATGCTGAACATGTAGGAAAGCCCATATCTGAAATTCCTGATCCTGAAGGATGTCATGAGAATTATGCAGAACACTTTTTAGAACCATTTTTAGAAGCAATAAAAGTATTAGGTATTGAACCAAAAGTAATAAAGGCTCACGAAAGTTATAAAAAGGGCTTGTATACTGAGATTATTGACTTAACTTTGGAAAATAATCAAAAAATAAAAGAGATTCTTAATGAAATAGCAGGGAGAAATTTAGAGAAAGATTTTGTTCCTCTCCTTCCAAAATGTGAAAAATGTGGAAGGTTAGCTACTACAAAAATAATTTCCTATGATACTAAAAAACATCAAGTGGAATATCAATGTAAATGCGGTCATCAAGGAGTATCAGATTATAGCAAAGGAGAAGCAAAACTTCCTTGGCGACTTGATTGGCCGGGTAGATGGAAGATTTTTGGAGTTACAGTAGAACCTTTTGGGAAAGATCATGCTACTACAGGTGGTTCTTATGATACAGGAAAGGTCATTACGAAAGAGATATTTGGATATGAGCCTCCTTATCCCTTTGTATATGAATGGATATATCTGAAAGGGAAAGGAGCTATGTCAAGCTCAAAAGGGATAGCTATTTCTATTAATGAAATATTAGAAATCCTCCCCCCTTCATGGGTAAGATATCTCATATTGAGATATAAACCAGATAAGCATATAGATTTTGATCCAGTAAATGGATATATTCTTTTAGCAGAGGATTATGAAAGATTGGAGAGAATTTATTACCGATTAGAAGGTACGGAAGAAGAGTGGGCTGAAATTGCGAGACTTTATGAACTTTCACAGGTAAGAGAGATTCCAAAAGAGATAGGGCCACAAGTACCACTCAGGCATATAATTACATTAACTCAAATATCCTTGGGAAATAATGAACTTCTAAAAGAGATGCTTATAAGAAGCGGTTATGAAAGTGAGCTTAGTAAGTTTGATGAGATATTAAAAAGGATTGAATATGTAAAAAATTGGCTTGAAAAATTTGCACCATCTCAGGTGAAATTTAAATTACAGGAAAAGACACCTGAAATAGTTAAAACCTTTCTTCCTAAGGAAAAGGAATTTTTAAGAATTTTGGCTAATAAAATAAAGGAAAAAGATTGGCAAGGTAATGAACTCCAAAACTTTATATATAACTTAGCGCAAGAACATGGAATAGAAGGAAAAAGAGCTTTTCAGCTTATATATCTTTCTTTTCTCAATCAAACATCAGGGCCAAGAGCTGGTTACTTCTTAATATCTTTGCCGAAAGATTTTGTTGTAAGTAGACTATTGGAAGCAGGAAGTTAGATTTTTAAAAAAGTCCATTAAAAAAAATTACTATAATTTTTTCAAACGGCAGAATGTTTTAATTATTAGGTCTTTTATCACTAATAGGTAAAGATAATTATCTTATATCTTCTTCATTTACAGAGTAGTGGGCATGTCTAACTATATTTTTTGCTACTTTAACGAGTATGTATCTTGCTCCATATAACTTTCTACTTTTCATTGAGGTTTTTCATAGTATTGACAGTCATCATTTAAAATTCCATTTTAATTCATCCTTTGTTTCAACAAAATCTGGATTATGTGCAATATAAACTAAAAGTATACTTGAGTTGAAAAATTCAACAAGTTTGAGAACAATATCTAATCCCTAAGTAATTTTACCTCCTACCTTTAAAAAGTAAAAGTTTGTAAAAAACTATATGGGCAAGTAATACTTCTATTGAATAAAACTTGCGCGTTTCAATGGGAAAAATATAAAACTTTCCACCAAGCAACAAAAAATATTTCTGGAAGATATGAAGATATTATATAAGAATCTTGTAACGGGAGGTGCTGGAGAATTAGTTACAACATTGTGATTTTTACAGGAGTAGTTCAAGGAAACACTATTATAAGGAATATAATGATATTGAGAATATAAGGGGATAGAAGTAATCTCTTATCCCCTTTTTATTTTAGTCCTCTGCTTCCTGGTTTTAATAAGGGAATTCCTGCCTTACAGAGGGGGCATTCTTCAGGTTTATAGGTATCAAGTTTTAATTGAATTAAAGAATAAAGAGGTTTGTCAAAAATATTCTTTCCTCCACTTCTGTCTACAATACAGGCAAAAGAAACTACCTCTCCTCCATTTTCTTTAATTAAATTTGCTACCTCTAACGCAGAACCACCTGTAGTAACTACATCTTCACAGATTAAGACTTTTTCTCCTGGTTTGATACTGAAGCCTCTTCTTAGTGTCATTTTACCTTCTTCTCTTTCTGCAAATATTCCTCTTACGTTTAACGCCCTTGCAAGCTCATAGGCAATTATAATTCCACCGAGAGCAGGACCAACTACTACATCAATCTTTAAGTACTCAGGTATTTTTTCTGCTATTTCTTTTGCGATCTTTTCTGATAAATCAGGATATTGGAGTATGAGGGCACATTGGAGATAATTTGGACTATGGAGACCTGAGGATAATAAAAAATGGCCTTCTAAAAAAGCTCCTTTTGCTTTAAATACATTAAGCCAATCCATATATGAATTTCCTTTCTCTTTTAATTTATTTTAACTATGTTAAAGATACTACACATAATTTATTTAGGTCAAGTGATTTTAGATATGTTTATTTAGGGTAAGTACAAATGTTGTATAGACATACTGCAAGATGTTGTGCTCAAATAGAATATAAAAAAATATGATTTTTTCTCCTTCTAAAGGTCAATTGCTTTTAATTTTTGAAAATTTACTAAATTTGAGTTATAATTTATTTTAAATATATAAATTTTAAATACTTTTTTAGATATTAATGGCATGACGAAAGTGAGGAGGGGTTTTTCTTCTTTAGAAATTTTGATTGTTATAAGTATCTTATTTATTTTAGTTTCTTTAGCATTACCTCTATATTTTAATACCATAGAAGAAGCGAAGAGAGATACTCAGCATAATAATATGCAATTGATAACTAAAGAAATTGAGATTTTTGCTATAAAATATGGAAGATATCCAAATCTCAACGAATTACAAGATCTTTTATCTAAATTTTTCGAATATCCTATTAGTCCTTATAATGATAAGCATTACACCTTTACATCAGATATAACTTATTTCAGAAATGCTTTTAAGAATGATAATTTTAAAAATGCCCACATAATTTTTTATGCTTATGAAGAAAAAGCATATACAATCTTTTACTATCCTCCCAAGTTCTATGTAGGTAATAAAGGAACAAAGAAATTTCATTATCCTTGGTGTTGGACTCTTCCTTCTCCTCAAAATCAAACTTTTTTAAAAACTCGAAATGAAGCTGTAGAGAATGGATATTCGCCTTGTGGAAATTGCTTACCTTAATTTACTTTTACTTTAATCTTTATATGTTTTTCTACAATGCGGACAGAGAATATTTTTCTTATAGATTGATGTTATAATACTTAAAAAAGGAGGGTTTAATAATGAAAATTATTTGGGATAAACCAATAGATGTTAGTTTACTTATAAATGAAAATATGGTTTTTTGGCCTAATGATCCTAAATTTCAAAGGGAATGGGTATCAAAAATATCGGAAGGAAGAAATGCAAATTTATCAAAGATAGTTATGGGTTCTCATACAGGTACTCATATTGATACACCTTATCATTTTCTTGAGGATGGGAAGACTCTTGATAGGATTGATATATATAAATTTTTGGGTTTAGCTAAAGTTTTTTTAATAAAAAATGAAGAGAAAATAATGTTAGATGACATCGTTTCTTTGCCTATTGCAGAAGGTGATATAATCCTTTTTAAAACTAAGAATTCATATCTGTTGAGAGAAAATAAATTTCATGATAATTATGTAGGATTATCTATTGAATCAGCTAAATATTTAGCAAGCAAAAGAATAAAGACGGTGGGAATCGATTATCTATCAATTGGACCAAGAGGAGATGAAGGGAGAGAGGTACATAGGACTCTTTTGAGGGAAGAAATAGGAATAATAGAAGGTTTAAACCTATTAAATGTGAGGGAAGGTCTATATTTTATTGTTTCTCTTCCTTTAAAGATTGAAGGAGGAGAAGGATCACCTGTAAGAGCCGTATTATTTCCTGTAGAAGTATAAAAGGTTTGAAAATGAAAGTAGCAATAGTTCATGATTGGATAGTTAATATAGGAGGGGCTGAAAAAGTATTAAAAGCCATCTTAGAGATTTTCCCTAATGCAGATATTTTTACCTTAGTGTATTCTGAGGAAACCTTGAAAAAACTGAATATAAAAAATAAGGTTTATGCTTCTTTTATAAAATATATGCCATTTAGCGAGAAAAAGTACTCTTTTTATCTTCCACTAATGCCTTTAGCTATAGAGCAATTGGATCTTGGCAAATATGAGTTAGTGATTTCCAGTAGCCATTGTGTGGCAAAAGGAGTAATAACTAAATCGCATCAGACACATGTTTGTTATTGCCATACTCCTATGAGATATATCTGGGATCTTTATTTTCCATATTTGAGAGATCATAAGGTAGATACTGGTATAAAGGGTTTGTTTGTTAAAGTAATTTTCCATTATTTAAGGATGTGGGATGTTTTAAGTTCAAATAGAGTGGATTATTATATTGCAAATTCAAAAAATGTGGCAAAGAGAATAAGGAAAATATATAAAAGAGAGTCCAAAGTTATATATCCTCCCGTAGATATTGATAAATTTACTCCTTCTAAAGATAAGGATGATTATTTTTTGGTTCTGTCACGTTTAGTTCCCTATAAGAAGGTAGATTTAGTGGTGGAAGTATTTAATGAGATAAAGTTACCTCTTGTTGTTATTGGGGATGGAGAGGAAATGTCAAAAATAAAAAAAATTGCTAAAGAAAATATTAGAATTTTAGGTTGGCAAGAAGATCATATTGTTAGGGATTATTTATCCAAAGCTCAAGCCTTAATTTTCCCAGCAGAAGAAGATTTTGGTATTGTTCCTGTCGAGTCTCAAGCAAGTGGAACTCCTGTAATTGCTTATGGAAAAGGAGGAGCTTTAGAGACTGTGATAGAGGGGGAAACTGGTATCTTTTTCTATGAGCAGAATGTGGAGTCTTTAAAGAAAGCTATTTTTAGGTTTATAAATGAAAGAGATAATTTCAAAACTGAAAATATAGTTAAAAATGCATATAGATTTTCAAAAGATAGATTTTTAAAAGAATTTAAAGAGTTTTTGGATGAGATATTAAATAATGCTTAATTTTTGTGATAAAATATTTACCGTTATGAGAAGATTCTGTTATAAGAAATTATTCGTATATTTTCTTATCATATTACTTCTTAGTACCCCCATTTTGGGGTGGGGAGGTAAAACTCATCAAAAGATAGCAAAGGAAGCATTTTATGCTTTGCCAAAGGAGTATCAAAAGAAACTATCACCATATTTTGATGAAATAATAGATGGAAGTACAGCCCCAGATAGAATTTATAGGGATTTTGATAGCCACATTTATCATGTATATGGAAGTAAAGGAAAAGGTCCTGAAAAGGTAAGAGAAAAATATTTAGAAATTATTAGATTAATTCAAGATAAAAAACCTTGGCGACTTATAGCTTTTCAACTGGGAGTTTTATCTCATTATATTGCTGATTTGAATCAACCTCTTCATACAGCAACAAGCAAAACAGAGAATCTCTTTCACAGTAAATATGAGAAAGATGCAGAAGTAATTGAACCTAAAAGACCAAAGTCTTTAAAATATATCTCTTACCCTATGAGTTATATTATAGAAAGAGCAAAAATTGCGTCTAAATATTATAGTGATATTGAAAGAGCTTATTTAAGAGGAAAAGGTTTCTCGGATGTTTCAAAAATTACCCAAAGGCAAATAGATGAAGCAACTTTTGATGTAGCAAGCTATTTTTATAGTGCTCTTGAGAGAGGTACAAGAGGAACTTCATTTATAGATCTTGTCAATGATCTTATAGATTATATAAAGGGTATTTTTTTCAGATTAAAAAGGGAGGTTACTAAATGAGAATAGCGATCATTGGGGGTACAGGTGTATATGATCCTGCCTTTTTGGAAAGTCCTCAAGAGATTATAATTTCTACCCCTTATGGGGATACCAAGATATTAAAGGGTATATATCAAGGAGAGGAAGTAGCTTTTTTAGCAAGACATGGAGCAGGTCATTCAGTTCCACCTCATAGGATAAATTACAAGGCTAACATGTGGGCTCTAAAAAGTCTTGGGGTAGAAAGGATTCTTTCAACTACTGCTGTGGGGAGTCTGAAGATGGATCTTATGCCAGGGGATCTTGTAATACTTGATCAATTTATTGATTTTACAAAGAAAAGAGATTATACATTTTTTAATGGAGATGATGGGAAAGTCTTTCATATAGATTTTACACAACCATATTGTCCAGAATTGAGAGAGATTTTATTTAAAACAGCAAAAGAATTAGGATTGAGAATCCATTATTATGGTACCTATATTTGCACAGAGGGACCTCGTTTTGAAACCCCAGCGGAGATAAAAATGTTTTCTTATTTTGGTGATGTAGTTGGGATGACCAATGTTCCTGAGGTTATATTAGCGAGGGAGCTTGAGATGTGTTATGCTTCGGTCTCCTTAGTAACTAATTATGCTGCAGGTATATCTCCCTCTCCTTTGACTCATCAGGAGGTTTTGGATGTTATGTCTGAGAATATAGAGAAAGTAAGAAAATTATTTGCAAGAGCGATACCTAAGATTCCTAAGGAAAGAAAATGTATATGTAAAGATGCATTAAAGGAGTATAAGGAGAAGGGGATATTATGAATATTATAGAGTGGAAAAATAATGTCCTATATATTCTTGACCAATCTAAACTCCCATTTAAAGAAGATTATATTTTGTGTTTTAAATATCAACAAGTGATTGATGCTATTAAGAAAATGAGAATAAGAGGAGCACCTGCTATTGGGGTTGCTACTGCTTATGGAATTGCTCTTGCTGCAATCAAGTACACAGGTTCCAATATTGTGGATTATTTAAATGAGGTAATGAGTGAATTTGCCATCTCTCGTCCAACTGCTGTAAATTTGTTTTTTGCTATAAATAGAATGGCAAATGTTTTAAATAATAATAAGAATTTATCACCTTCTGATATTAAGATCCTTCTTCTTGAAGAGGCTAAAAGAATAGAGAATGAGGAAAGAGAGAAATCCGAAGCTATATCTAATTATGGTGCTGAAATATTACCTGAAAAGGCAAGAATACTGACACATTGTAATACTGGAAGCTTGGCTACCATAGGTCCTGGGACTGCTCTTGGAGTTATTAAAGAGGCTTGGAAATGGGGAAAGTTAGAGCATGTATATTTTACTGAGACTCGTCCCCTTTTACAGGGAGCAAGACTTACTGGATGGGAACTTTATAAAGAGAAAATTCCTTCTACTTTAATTACTGATAATACGGTGGGTTATGTCATGTCTAAGGGTCTTGTAAATATTGTAATCGTAGGGGCTGATAGAATTACTTTAAGAGGAGATACAGCAAATAAAATTGGTACATACATGATAGCTATTCTTGCCAATTATCATAATATTCCCTTTTATATAGCTGCACCTTTTTCATCATTTGATCTTAGCATTGAAAATGGATCTGATATTCCTATAGAAGAAAGAGATTCTGAAGAAGTCCTTACGTGTATGGGTAAGAAAATTACCTCGGATGAGATAAAGGCTCTAAATCCTGCCTTTGATATAACACCTGCCGAACTTATTACAGGGATAATAACTGATAAGGGTGTTATTTATCCTCCCTTTAAAGAGAAAATTTTAAAAATAAAGGAGGAAATATTCAAATGAGAATTCTTATAGAGAATGTGGATATTCTTCAAGAAGATAGAGTAATATCAAATCAGAATATATTAATAGAAGAAGATAAGATTATGGAAATTTCTGATAAAAAAGATTTTGAAAATATTGATTATAAAATTGATGGGAAAAATAAAATTGCTATGCCAGGACTTGTAAATACACATACTCATCTTGCTATGACTCTTTTTAGGGGTTATGCAGATGATTTACCATTGAAAGAGTGGTTAGAGGAAAAAATATGGCCACAAGAGGCTAAACTTCAAGCTGATGATGTATATTGGGGAAGTTTGTTAGGACTTTGTGAGATGATAAAGTCTGGTACCATTGCTTTTGCAGATATGTATTTTTTTATGGATGAAGTTGCAAAAGCAGTTTCTGAGAGTGGAATAAAAGCCTCTCTTTCAGTCGGAATGATAGGTATTGCTGGGGATGAGGATGAGATTCTAAATAGAGGAGTAGAATTTGCAAGAAATTGGCATAATAAAGAGAATGGAAGGATAAAAGTAATGCTTGCACCTCATGCTCCTTATACCTGTCCACCTTCTTTTTTGGAAAAAGTAATAAATAAAGCTGTTGAGTTAAATGTTGGTATTCATACTCATCTTTCGGAGACAGTATTAGAAGTAGAGAATATTAAAAATATATATGGTTTAACTCCTGTCCGTTTGATGAATAGAATAGGTCTTTTTAATGTGCCAGTTCTTGCTGCTCATTGTGTTTTTGTAGATGATGAAGAGATAGAGATTCTTTCCCAAAAAGGTGTAGGTGTTGCTCATAACCCACAGAGTAATCTTAAACTTGCTTCTGGAATTGCTCCTGTGAAAAGAATGTTGGAGAAAAAAGTTAAGGTAGGTCTTGGTACTGATGGCCCCGCTAGTAATAATAATCTGGATATGTGGGAGGAAATAAGGCTTGTTGCAATATTACATAAAGGATATGAAAGAGACCCAGTAGCAATCCCAGCTAAGGATGCAATAACTATGGCTACAAAAAGTGGTATGGAGATTTTAGGCTGGCATGATTCTGGGGTAATAAAGGAAGGATATAAGGCAGATTTAATCCTTGTAGATATTAACAAACCACATTTTTATCCTCGTCATAATTTCTTATCTCATCTTGTATATTCTGCTGGGGCTTTTGATGTAGATACTGTTATTGTTGATGGTAGAATTTTAATGGAGAAGAGAGAATTGAAAACTCTTGATGAAGAGAAGATTATATATGAGGCTGAGAAAAGAGCTTTTGATTTAATTAAAAAAAATTAGGAGGATGAAGCTATGGCAGCTTCCTGGGTTTACATTGAAGATATTCCTAAGATACAAGAGGGAGAAATTGAAATAAGAGGGTGGTTATTTAATAAAAGATCAAGTGGTAAGGTTGTTTTTCTTATTATTAGAGATGGTACAGGTTATATACAAGGTGTAGCAACTTTGGATAATTTTAATCAAGAAGAGCTTGATTTTTTTGAGAAAATTCCAATTGAGTCATCCATAATTGTGATTGGAGATTTGAAAAAAGAACCAAGGGCTCCTGGTGGTTATGAGTTGATGTTGAAAAAAGTAAATGTGGTTTCCTATTCTGAAGAATATCCAATACAGAAGAAAGATCATTCTATAGATTTTCTTCTTGAAAGAAGACATTTGTGGATTAGATCAAGGAGGCAAAATGCTATTTTAAGAATAAGAAGTGAAGTAGTTAAAGCTATAAGAGATTTTCTTGATAGCAAGGGGTTTGTTTTAGTTGATGCCCCTATATTGACACCCTCCGCTTGTGAAGGAACAACCACATTATTTTCTCTTGATTATTTTGATCTTGGAAAAGCCTATCTTTCACAAAGTGGACAACTTTACATGGAAGCTGCATGCATGGCACTTGGTAAAGTTTATTGTTTTGGTCCAGCATTTAGAGCAGAAAAATCAAAGACAAGACGTCATCTTACAGAATTCTGGATGGTTGAACCAGAGATGGCGTATTGGGATTGGCAAGATAATATGAAATTACAAGAAGACTTGGTTAGTTATATAGTTCAGAGAGTTTTGGAAAAAAGAAAAAGAGAGCTTGAAATATTAGAGAGAGACACAAAACCTCTTGAAAATGTAGTACCACCTTTTCCAAGAATTACTTATAGAGAGGCTATAGAAATTCTTAAAAATAATGGTTTAAATGTGGAATATGGAGATGACTTTGGTGGTGATGAGGAGACAATAATTTCAAATCAATTTGATAAACCAGTATTTATTCATCATTATCCTGCTAAGATAAAACCATTTTATATGCAACCAGATCCATATAATCCCGATGAAGTTTTAAATAATGACCTTTTAGCTCCTGAAGGATACGGAGAAATTATTGGTGGAAGTCAGAGAATACATGATCTAAAATTATTAGAAGAGAAAATTAAAGAATATAATTTACCAAAGGGAGCTTTTGAATGGTATATAGATTTGAGGAGATATGGAAGTGTGCCTCATTCAGGTTTTGGACTTGGTATAGAAAGAACAGTAGCATGGATATGCGGTTTAAAACATGTAAGAGAAGCAATTCCATTCCCGAGGATGATATATAGAATTTATCCTTAGTTTGAAAATATACGGAGTTGACATTAAGCTAAAAATTTAGTTATACTTTTCAATACTTAGAACAGGGATGTTCTTTAGAGAATGTCCCTGTTTTTTTATAAATATACTTTAGGGAGGTGAAGAAATGAAGCGTTTTACAAAACTTTTCCTAATCTCTATGGTTTCAATTTTTCTTTTGGTAATACCCTTACAAGCAGCAGGAACAATAAGAATAGGAGCTATATTCCCAATTACTGGTCCATTGGCTACTTTTGGTACATCCTGCGCAAATGGAGCAAAAATGGCCATTGAAGAGGTTAATTTAAGAGGAGGAGTATTAGGAAGTAAGATTGAACTTCTAATTGAAGATGACCAGTACAAACCAGAAGAGGCAGCAAACGCTGCTAAAAAGCTTATTGAGAGAGATAAGGTTGTGGCTCTTATAGCAGAAGTAACAAGCTCTGTTACTTTAGTAGTAGCTCCTATTGCTCAACAATCTAAAATAGTACTTCTGACACCAACCGCAACAAATCCAAAAGTAACACAAGTAGGAGATTATATCTTTAGAGCATGCTTTATAGATGATTTCCAAGGGGAAGTAATGGCAAATTTTGTTTATAAAAATTTAAAATTAAAGACTGCAGCCATACTTACCGCTGTGACAAGTGACTATAGTAAAGGACTTGCCCAATTCTTTAAACAGAAATTTACCGCTCTTGGTGGTAAGATAGTGGCTGAAGAGTCATATTCTGAGGGAGACTCTGATTTTAGAGCTCAACTGACTAAAATCAAATCAGCAAAACCAGATTTTGTATATGTACCAGGATATTATGCCGATGTAGGGCCTATCCTTCTTCAAGCAAGAGAGCTTGGAATAACTGTTCCATTTGGTGGCGGAGATGGTTGGGATTCTCCTGTACTTCTTCAAACAGCAGGAAAAGCTGCTGAAGGATGTTTCTTCAGCAACCACTATAGTCCTGATTCAAAGGAAGTTGTAGTTCAAACCTTTGTAAAGAATTATCAAAAGAAGTATGGAACAACACCAGATGCTTTAGCTGCTCTTGCTTATGATGCAGCCAAACTATTGGTAGATGCTATTAAGAGAGCTGGTAGTACAGATTCTTCAAAGATAAGAGATGCTCTTGCAGCCACAAAGGGATTCAGAGGAGTGACAGGAGTAATAACTTTTGATGCAAATAGAAATCCAGTAAAAAGTGCAGTTATAATTGAGATTAAAGATGGAAAACAAGTTTATAGGACTACAGTGAAGCCATAACAAGTTTTTAATATAAGGGAGGTAGATTTATCTACCTCCCTTCTTGTATAATATAAAGGTTTTATCTTTAAAATGGAGCGTGGATAGATGGTTGATATATTACAGCAAATAATAAATGGAATATCCTTAGGTAGTATATACGCCTTAATTGCTTTAGGCTATACCATGGTATATGGTATATTAAGACTTATTAATTTTGCTCATGGAGACATATTTATGGTAGGAGCATTTATAGGTTATTTTGCTTTAGGTTCTTGGAATTTACCTTTTGCTTTAGGGCTTGTTGTAGCAATGATCGGTGCAAGTGTCATAGGTATGCTTATAGAAAGATTTGCTTATAGACCCTTAAGAATAGCTCCAAGGATCTCATTATTGATAACAGCTATAGGTGTTTCGTTTCTTTTAGAGAATTTGATGGTACTTATAGTAGGTGCGTCACCCCGATCTTTTCCCCAAAGTATTCCTGTAGATATATACAATATAGGTGGTCTTATTTTGACTAATCGTCAAATTATAATTTTGTTAATATCTATTCTTCTTATGATACTCCTCCAATTTATTGTTATGAGAACAAAGATAGGGAAAGCAATGAGGGCTGTTTCTCAAGATAAAGAGATGGCGTTGATGCTTGGGATTAATATTGATAGTGTTATATCTTTTACTTTTGCTCTTGGATCTGCTTTAGCAGCTGCAGGTGGCGTACTTGTAGGGCTATATTTTAATAAAATAGAACCTTATATGGGAGTTATGCCAGGTTTAAAAGCTTTTGTGGCAGCTGTTTTAGGGGGTATTGGAATAATACCAGGAGCTATGCTTGGTGGGTTTATTTTAGGTATTGCGGAAGTTTTAGTTTCTGCCTTTATATCATCTACTGTTAGAGATGCTGTTGCTTTTATAATTCTTATAATAATTCTTTTAGTTAGACCTTCAGGACTTTTAGGAAAATATATGAGGGAAAAGGTGTGATGAGAAGAAATCTTTTGACCTTATCAACATTAATATTAATATTATTTCTTTCTGTATTAAGTAAGAATTTGGATCCTTATATATATCAAATTTTAGTATTTTTTGGGATAAATTCTATTCTTGCAGTAAGTTTAAATTTGATAAATGGTTTTACAGGACAATTCTCAATTGGGCATGCAGGGTTTATGGCAGCAGGAGGATATTTTAGTGCAGCCCTAAGTATCTATCAGGGAGAGAAACTATTAAATATGTTAAGTTTTCTTCCGAGAGATTTGGCTCAAGGAGTTATATTTTTAGCTTTTCTTATTATTGGAGGTTTGTTTGCTGCCCTGTTAGGACTAATGATAGGTATTCCTACTTTAAGACTTAAAGGGGATTATCTTGCCATAGCCACTTTAGGTTTTGGTGAAATCATCAGGGTTGCAATTTTAAATTTAGATGTGGTAGGAGGACCAAGAGGTTTTCCTGGTATACCAAAGCTAACCGATATAACTTGGGTTGCTCTTTGGGCTTTTATAGCTGTTGTGGTTATATACAGGGTCATAAATTCTTCTCATGGTAGGGCAATAATATCTATAAGAGAAGATGAAACTGCTTCTGAAAGTATGGGAATAAATACTACTTATTATAAAGTACTTGCCTTTTCTATAGGTGCCTTTTTTGCTGGAATCGCAGGAGGACTTTTTGCCCATTACTTAATGATGTTACATCCTAGTAGTTTTACTTTTATGAGATCTGTGGAAATATTACTCATGATTGTACTTGGAGGACTTGGAAGTATAACGGGATCTATTTTTGGAGCCTTTGTTTTAACTGTTCTTCCAGAGGTATTAAGGGGTTTTGCACACTTAAGATTAATTATTTATTCTTTAACTCTGATAATAATGATGCTTGTAAGACCTTCAGGACTTATGGGTAATAGAGAGATTTCCTTTTACAGATTATATAAATTCTTGAGAAGGAAAGGGATAGGCTAATGGCTATCTTAGAAGTGAAAAATCTATCTTGTGCCTTTGGGGGACTGATGGCAGTTTCAGATCTTTCTTTTGAAGTAGAAAAAAATGAGATTTTAGGAATAATTGGTCCTAATGGGGCTGGAAAAACGACTGTTTTTAATCTAATGACTGGTTTTTATCTACCTATTAAAGGAAGTATTATATTTAATGGAAAAAATTTATTAGGTATGAAACCCTATCAAATAACAAAGCTTGGAATAGCAAGAACATTTCAAAATCCAAGGTTATTTAAAAAACTAACAGTTTTAGAAAATGTGATGATAGCTATGCACAAAGTTTATAATGCATCCTTGTTTGATACGTTAATTTCTAATCGTAAGTATATTCAACAAGAAAGTATTCAGAGGGACAAGGCTGAAGAATACTTAGATTTCTTCGGACTTTACAAAAGAAAAGATGAAATTGCAGAAAATCTTCCTTATGGAGAGCAGAGGAAACTTGAAATAGCAAGAGCAATGGCCACCGAGCCTTCCCTTTTACTTTTAGATGAACCTGCAGCTGGTATGAATCTAAATGAGTCTCTTGAGCTTGTAAATTTGATATCTACTATAAGAGAGAGATTCAATCTTACCATCTTACTTATTGAACATCATATGGAAGTAGTTATGAATATATGTGAGAGAATAATTGTATTGGATTTTGGTATGAAAATTGCAGAAGGAAAACCTGAAGAAGTTAAAAATAACCCAAGAGTTATTGAGGCATATTTGGGTAAGGAGGTAAAAGGTGTTATCCATTAAAGATCTGCATGTTTATTATGGTGGTATAAAAGCCTTACAAGGTATAAATCTTGATGTTAAAGAAGGAGAAGTAGTTGCTCTTATTGGAGCCAATGGTGCAGGTAAAACAACTACCCTTCGTTCTATATTTAGATTAACTCCAATAGTAAAAGGTGATATTTATTTTTACGAAATAAACCTTACCAAATTACCATCATATAAGATTGCTTCCCTTGGAATTGCACATGTTCCTGAGGGGAGAAGAGTATTTCCTAACATGACTGTAAAAGAGAATTTAGAAATGGGTGCTTATCTTGTTAAAGATAAAAAGGTAGTAGAAAAAAATTTAGAATTTGTGTATAATCTTTTTCCTCGTCTTAGAGAAAGACAAAAACAATTAGCTGGAACATTAAGTGGTGGAGAGCAACAAATGCTTGCCATAGGTAGAGCTTTAATGTCTAATGCGAGACTTCTTTTACTTGATGAGCCTTCTATGGGACTTGCTCCCTTACTTGTTCAAGAGATTTTTTCTGTATTAAAAAAGATAAATGAAGAAAAAATAACTCTCCTTCTTGTAGAACAAAATGCCAATATGGCTTTTTCCATTGCCCATAGGGTATATGTTATGGAAACAGGAAAAATTGTCCTTTCAGGTCCGACAGAGGAGATTGCTAATAATGAGGCCGTTAAGAAGGCCTACTTAGGAGGTTGATTTATTATGCTTGTTAGAATGCGAATGACCAAAAATCCTATAAGTGTATCTCCTGATACGTCTATTTTGGAAGCATGGAAGATAATGCAAGAATCCCAAGTAAGAAGATTACTTGTTATGGAAAAAGGAAAGCTTGTAGGTATTGTAACGGAAAGAGATTTAAGGTCTGTATCACCATCTCAAGCTACATCTTTAAGTATTTTTGAAATCAATTATCTTTTAGAAAAATTAAAAGTAAAAGATGCAATGACTTCCAATCCTATAACAGTAGATGCAGATGCTCCTATTGAGGAGGCTGCTTTAATCATGAGAGATAATAAGATAAGTGCTTTACCTGTTATAGAAAATGGAGAAGTTATTGGAATAATAACAGAAAGTGATATTTTTAAGGCTTTTATAGAGATGCTTGGAGATGGTAAAAAAGGTTTGAGATATACATTAAGAATAAAAAATACTCCTGGAGAAATAGCAAAAATTGTAAATCTTATTGCTGAAAAGGGAATAAATATTATGAGTATGGCTACCTTTCCAAGTGATTCTGAGGATTATGGTTTTTTAGTGCTCAGACTAGAGACAGAAGATCTTGCTTTGGTGAATGAGATATTTAGAAAGAATAATATTCCTGTCGAACATATAAGAAAAATTTAAAAAAATATTAACATCTTTTGTAAATCTTGTGAAACATTCCTTGCTATAGTATAATTACGTGGATAAATTTCAAGGTAGAAAAGGAGGTAGCTATGAAAGTACTTGTTTTGAACTGTGGAAGTTCATCAGTGAAGTATCAGATTTTTGATATGAAGGATGAGAGTGTATTAGCAAAGGGGCTTGCTGAAAGGATAGGCCTTGATGGTTCAAGGATTGTATATCAAAGAGGCTTAGAATCTAAAAAAATTTATGAGGTACCTTTACCCACTCATAAGAAAGCAATAGAAGAGATATTTAAGTTGTTGGTAGATAAAAACGATGGAATATTGAGTTCTCTTAATGATATTGATGCTGTAGGACATAGGGTTGTACATGGTGGAGAAAGCTTTTTTGAGGCTACCTTAGTGACCCCAGAAACTTATAAGAAATTAAAGGAATGTGAAAATTTGGCTCCTCTTCATAATCCCTATAATATACAAGGTGTTGAAGCCTGTATGTCTTTAATACCAGAAGCCCCACAAGTTTTAGTATTTGATACTGCCTTTCATCAAACCATGCCAAAAGAAGCATACATTTATGCCCTTCCTTATGAATGGTATGAGAAATACAAGATTAGAAGATATGGTTTTCATGGTACTTCCCATTATTATGTCTCAAGAAGAGTTGCTCAATTAACTGGAAAACCATTGGAAGAATTAAAAATTATTTCTTGCCATCTTGGAAATGGAGCAAGTATTACAGCCATTAAAAATGGTAAATCAATAGATACTAGTATGGGATATACACCGTTAGAAGGACTGGTTATGGGGACAAGATGTGGTGATATTGATCCTGCGATCCCACTTATTATGATGGAAAAGGAAAATTTATCTCCAAAAGAAATGGATAACATTCTTAATAAGAAAAGTGGTATTTTAGGTATTTCCGGAGTAAGTAGTGATTTTAGAGATGTAGGAGAAGCTGCTGAAAAAGGTAATGAAAGAGCCTTGTTGGCTTTAAAGGTTTTTGCTTATAGAATTAAAAAATATATTGGTGCCTATTACGCTATATTAGGTGGACTCGATGTTTTGATATTCACTGCTGGTGTTGGTGAAAGAGGACCATTAGAGAGAAGTTTAATATGTGAGGGTTTAGAACATCTTGGTGTAAAGATTGATCCAGAGAAAAATAAAGTAAAAGGTGAAGAATTAAAGATAAGTACTCCTGATTCAAAGGTTGAGGTATGGGTAATACCAACTAATGAAGAGTTAATGATTGCAAGAGAAACAGTTAAAATTGTAGGGAATAAATAAAAAGAAGGTGATATTGTGGAAATTTATCTTGCTGATTTACATTCTGAGGTAGGAAAGGAGTTTATTTACGAGGAAGATTTTATTCCTCATTACGAAGATTTGCTTTTTTTAGAACCTGTTCATATAAGATTAAAGCTTATAAATTTAGGTAAAGAAGTATTAGTAAAAGGTAATATTAAGACAAAATTAAGTCTTGTATGCAGTAGATGTTTGAAAGATTTTCCTTATAATTTAGAAGCTAAGATTCAGGAAATATATTTATGGGATATTCCTATACAAAGAAACATAAGCCCTGGAGATATTATTGAGTTAAAAGATGAAGATTTTAAATTTGTACTTGAAAAAGAGAGTCTCTTTCTAGATCCTCTTCTTGAGGATAGTATAAGATTAAATATACCTGTAAAACCACTCTGCCGTCCCGATTGTAAAGGATTATGTCCTGTATGTGGGAAGGACCTTAATTTAGGTGAGTGTGAATGTTCAAAAGAAAGTAAGATTGATCCAAGATGGGAGCCACTTAAAAAGTTTTTAGATAAAAAGGGAGGGAAATAGCAATGGGTCTTCCGAAGAAAAAACTATCTACTACAAGAAGAGATCGTAGATGGGTGAGGTATAAACTAAGTGGTGTTGCGTTAGTAGAATGTTCTCACTGTCATAAAATGATAAGACCTCATAGAATATGTCCATTTTGCGGTTATTATAAGGGTAGGGAAGTATTAAAGGTAAAGGAAGAGAAAGAAGAATAATATAAGGAGATTTAAAATGGGTGTAGGGATAATAGGGATTGGGACGGTAGTTCCCCCAAAAGTTTTAACGAATTATGATTTGGAGAAAATGGTAGATACTTCTGATGAATGGATTACTACACGTACAGGAATAAAAGAGAGACATATAGCTGATAGTAATGTAAATCCATCAGATCTTGGAGCAGAAGCTGCACTAAAAGCCTTGAAAATGGCTAAAGTAGAACCTGAGGAAATAGATCTTATTATTGTTACATCTGCTTCTTTAGAAATGATTTTTCCGTCTATGGCTGCAGTTATACAAAATAAAATTGGGGCAAAAAATGCAGGTGGTTTTGATTTACTTAGTGCTTGTACTGGTTTTGTATCTTCTTTAATTACAGGCGCCCAATTTATTAGATCAGGAGATGTTAAAACAGTTTTAGTTATAGGAACAGAAGTTCTTTCAAGATTTGTTGATTGGGAAGATAGAAATACTTGCGTTCTTTTTGGAGATGGTGCAGGAGCTGTTGTATTAAGAGAAGTAGGTGATGGTTATGGTTTACTCTCTTGGGATCTTAAATTAGATGGATCGGGAGCTGATTTGTTAGCAATTCCTGGAGGATGTGCAAAGAATCCATGTTCTGAAGAGGTATTAAAGAATAAGCTTCATTATATTAAAATGAATGGAAGAGAAGTTTTTAAATTTTCAGTAAAAGTTTTAGGTGAAACAACAGAAGAATCTCTAAAAAAGGCAGGACTAACCCCTGCTGATTTAGATTGGCTTATTCCGCACCAAGCAAATATCAGGATTATTGAAACAGGAGCAGAGAGATTGGGTATTCCTATTGACAAAGTCGCTATTAACATACATAAATATGGTAATACTTCTACAGCTTCCATACCACTTGCTCTTGAAGAGCTTGTTTTAGAAGGTAAGATAAAAGACGGAGATATTTTGGCTTTAGTTGGTTTTGGAGCTGGACTTTCTTGGGGCTCTGCTGTATTAAGATGGAAGAATATTGAAAGTTAAAATGAAGTGTGAGGGGTTTAACCTATGAAGATATGTTTTGTCTTTCCAGGACAGGGATCTCAGTATGTGGGTATGTTTAGCCCATTTTTAGAGAAGTCTGAATATGAGTATTACTTTCAAGTTATGGAAGAGATTTTAGGTAAGGATTTTATTGATAAGGTTCAAAATGGTCCAGAAGAGGTTTTAAAGGATACGAGAATATCTCAACCAGCTATTTTTTCTGTAAGTGCTATGTTATCAGATTTTTTGAAAAAAGAAGGTTTTTGGGCAGAATATGGAATAGGGCATAGCTTGGGAGAATATTCTGCTTTTTATTATGCAGAGGTTTATAATTTTGAGGATGGTCTGAATCTAATTAAAAAGAGATCTGAAGTAATGAGTGAAGTGGCAGAAAAGGTTAAAGGTGGAATGTGGGCTATTCTTGGTGGAGATTTGGAGGAGATAGAAAATAGCGTAAAAGAATCTCAAAAAGAGGGTTTGAATATCTTTATTGCTAACTATAATTCTCCTGGACAAATTGTTCTTTCTGGAGAAAAAGAAGCTTTTGATTTATGGTATCAAAAGATGAAAGATAAGATAAAAAGGGTCGTACCTTTATCTGTTAGTGGTCCTTTTCATTCTCCTTTAATGAAAGAAGCTGAAGAGATTTTTAAGGATTATTTAAGTAATTTTAATTTTAAAAAACCCAAATATAATGTGCTTAGTAGTACTACATGTGATTTTGTAGAAAATAATGTTAAGGATATACTTATAAAACAATTTACAGGGTCAGTAAGATGGGTTGAAGCAATAAATAATATATATAACTTAGGAATAGATTGTTTTGTAGAGGTTGGTCCGGGAAAGGTGCTTCAAGGATTGATAAAAAAAATAATTCCAGAGGTCAAAGTTATAGGAATAGAAAAATCAGAAGATTTAGAAACTTTAAGGGGGGAACTGGGATGTTAAAGGATAAAGTTGCAGTTGTAACTGGTGGGGGTAGAGGGATTGGTAGAGCTATAGTTCTTGCTCTTGGAAGAGAGGGAGTTAAAGTCCTCATCAATTATAGAGGTAAAAAAGAATCAGCATTGGAAACCTTAGAGGAATTGAAAAAGTTAGGTGGGGAGGGAGAAATTTATCAGGCTGACGTAAGTGTAGAGGAAGAAGTTGAAAAGATGTTCAATTTTGTTATTGAAAAATGGGGAAAATTGGATATATTAGTCAATAATGCAGGAATTACTAAAGATAATCTTCTAATAAGAATGAAAAGTGAAGAATGGGATCAAGTAATAAATACGAATTTAAGAGGTGTATTTCTTTGTACAAAATCTGCATTAAAGATTATGTTGAAACAAAGAAGTGGTAGAATTATTAATATTTCATCAGTGGTAGGACTGAAGGGTAATATTGGACAAGCTAATTATGCCTCAGCTAAGGCTGGTATTATAGGCTTTACAAAGGCTGTAGCAAGAGAAGTAGCCTCAAGGGGTATTACAGTAAATGCAATTGCTCCTGGCTTTATAAAAACTGAAATGACAGATGTTCTTTCTGAAGAAATGAAAAAGAAAGTTTTAGATGAAATTCCCTTAGGCAGATTTGGAGATCCTGAAGATGTGGCAAATGCTGTAAAATTTTTGGTTTCAGACGAGGCTTCCTATATTACAGGAATAGTTCTTAATGTAGACGGAGGATTAGCAATCTAAAAAGATGATATATAATTTCTCAAGAGGAAGGAGGTGAACTGTAAAATGGATGAGGCTACCATCTTTGAAAAAGTCAAAAAAATAATTGTAGATCAACTTAGAGTAGATGAGAATCTTGTTACTATGGATTCAAATATTCAAGAGGACTTAGGTGCGGATTCTTTGGATGCTGTAGAACTAATCATGGCATTAGAAGAAGAGTTTGGTATTGATGTTCAAGATGAGGAGGCAGAAAAATTTAAAACTGTAGGAGATGTGGTAAGGTATATTGAGAAAAGATTATAAGTATGGTAGAAAGGGTACTGGAAAAATCCAGTACCCTCATTTTTATTAAGGGGGTTTTGTGGATGAGACGAAGGGTTGTAGTAACTGGAATAGGTGTAATCTCACCTCTTGGGGTTGGTAAAGATAAGTTTTGGGAAGGAATTATAAATGGGAAATCTGGAATATCCTACATAACTAAATTTCCTGTAGATGATTTTCCAACAAAAATTGCAGGAGAAGTTAAAGATTTTAACCCAGAAGATTTTATAGATAGAAAGGAAGCTAGAAGATTAGATAGATTTTCTCAATTTGCTGTTGCTGCTACAAAACTTGCTATAGAGGATGCTAATTGGAATCCTACAGAAGAAGAAAAAGAAAATACTGCTGTGATTGTTACATCTGGAATAGGTGGTTTTGAAACTTTAGAAAATCAATTTAGAGTTTTATTTGAAAAGGGTGTAAATAGGGTAAGTCCTTTTTTAATACCTATGGTAATTATAAATATAGCTTCAGGTAACGTTTCTATTTTTTTTGGTTTCAGAGGTCCTAATTATTCTCCTGTTTCAGCTTGTGCATCTTCAGCCCATGCAATTGGTATAGGATACCGCTTAGTATCCTTTGGTGAGGCAGATTTTGCTATTGTTGGGGGATCAGAAGCATCGATAACTCCTATGGGAATAGCTGGTTTTTGTGCTTTACAAGCTCTTTCTACTCAGAATGATCCTCCTGAGAAAGCAAGTAGACCTTTTGACGCTAAAAGGGATGGTTTTGTGATGGGAGAAGGTGCAGGAATATTAATACTTGAAGAAATGGAGCATGCTTTAAAAAGAGGAGCAAGAATTTATGCAGAAATAGTGGGTTTTGGGGCATCCGATGACGCGTATCATATAACAGCACCAGATCCAGAAGGATATGGGGCTGTTCTTTCTATGAAACGTGCAATAAAAGATGCTCAAATAGATCCAAGGGAAATAAATTATATAAATGCTCATGGTACTTCAACTAAATTGAATGATAAAATAGAAACATTAGCGATTAAAAAAGTCTTTGGGGATTATGCTTACAATATTCCAGTAAGTTCCACAAAATCTATGATTGGACATTTACTTGGTGCTGCTGGTGCTGTAGAATCTGTGGCTACAGTGTTGTCTATATACAACGGTATATTACATCCCACTATAAATTATGAGGAAAAAGATCCAGAATGTGATTTGGATTATGTACCTAACATAAGTAGAAAATGGAAAGTAAAATATGCCTTAAAGAATTCTTTCGGTTTTGGCGGACAAAATGCATCATTAATTTTTAAAAAATTTGAAGAATGAAAAAAGTTAAAATAGATATAGATAAAATCAGTCAAGAGATAGGTAAAAATATTGGAGTTTCATTCGATAATAAAAAGCTACTTATAGAAGCTCTTATTCATCCATCTTTTAAGCATGAAAATCCCGAATTTAAAATAGATAATCAAAGATTAGAATTTTTGGGTGATGCAGTATTAAATATGGTTATCACTGATCTTCTTTTTGATTATTATAAGCATGCAACAGAGGGTGTATTAACTCAGATGAGAATCTTTCTTGTAAAAGAAGAGATGTTATATAAAAAAGCAAAAGCTTTAGAATTAGATAGATTAATATTTTTAGGTACAGGAGAAGAAAAACAGGGAGGAAGAAATAAGCCATCAGTATTGTGTGATCTTTTTGAGGCCTTCATTGGAGCAATATATTTGGATAAAGGATATGATTTTGTAAAAGATTTTATTTGGAGAATTTTTGAGGAAGATATAAAAAATATAAATTTAGAAGTAGATTGGAAAAACCTATTAAGATCAATACTTCTTAAAGAAGGAAAAGAGCCTCAATATAGAGTAGTAAAAGAGGAAGGTCCAGAACATAATAAAACTTTTTATGTAGAACTTTGGGTAGATAGAGAAAAGTGGTCTGAAGGTATAGGTAAGAGTAAAAGGGAAGCAGAAATTATGGCTGCAAAAGAGGGGTTGAAGAAAATTAGAAATGATATATCTTAAAAGATTAGAACTTCACAATTTTAAATCTTTTATAGGATCAACCAAAATACCATTTTCTCAAAATTTTACTGTTATTACTGGCCCTAATGGTAGTGGTAAGAGTAATATTTTAGATGCTATAAGGTGGGTCTTAGGAGAGCAGAGAGTTAAAACCTTGAGGGCAGAAAAAGTAGACGAGGTAATTTTTGGGGGAAATAAATTTCATCCTCCCTCAAATTTTGCAGAGGTTGATTTGTGTTTGCAGTTAGATGATGAGGAAATAGAAATTTCAAGAAAAATATATAGGGAGGAAGAAAGCAATTACTATATTAATAATAAACTGGTCAGACTAAAAGATATTCAGATGTTTTTTTTAAATCTTGGTCTTGGTAGATATAGCTTTGCTTTTTTGAATCAGGGGGAGATAGATAATTTAGTAGTAAAAGAAAATGAAAGGTTAAGAGAAATCATTGAAAGTATAGCTGGAATATCCGGTTATCATGAGAAGGTAAAGGATATTTTGTTAAAGTTGGAAGTAGTTGAAAATGAATGGAATAGACTTGAAGAGAAAAGAAAAGAGATGGAAGCCAATTTAGATATTTTAAAAGAAGAAGCTAGGGTGGCCCAAAAATATGAAGAGATAAATAAAAAAATTGCTGACGTTCGGGAGTCTCTTAAATATTGTTTACGGCAAAAAGCCTTAAAAAATCTTGAAAAATATAAGAAGGAATTTGAGAATATAGATTTAAGGTTAAAAGAGCTTGAGAATGTTATAGATTCTATCATATTGAATAAGGAAGAGCTTCAAAGAGAAAAAGAAAATATAGATAAGATTTTGAAAGATAAAAAAGCATATTTGGAGAGTTTAGATAATGAACTTCAAAAATTGAGTATCGAAAAAAGTAGAAATGAAGAAAAGAGAAATCTTCTAACTGAAAGGTTGAAAAGTATAAGGGAAGAAAGGACTGATTTAGAAAAAGAGCTTTATCTTGTAGGAACACAAAGGAATGATATTGAGAAAAAATTAGAAAGTATTAATAGTGAAAATTATGATGAAATTTTTGATATTTTGAAAGATAGAGAAATTGCTTTACAAGAGAAAATTATAGAAAAAAGTAGGTTGGAACAAAAAATTAAGGAATTTTCTGAATTTTCTTTTTCCCATGAAGATGTAGAGATTATAGATAATAAAATTGAGAAAATTGATATAGTTATTAGAAATTGGGAAAAAAGATTATTTAATCTTAAAAATTATAGAGAGAGCTTGGAAAAAGATTATATTGAAAAAAATAAGATATTTAGAAAAAAAGAAGAAACTTTTGAGAAAAATATTGTGGAGATAAACAAATTAAAAAATCTTATAGGTGAATTAAAGGAAAGTTTAGTAGAAAATTATCCCCGTGGTGTAAGAGAAATTATCCATTACAAAAGAGAGAAAATACATGACATTTTTAAGAACATTATAGAGATACCCTTTGAGTATTTAGAGGCTTTATATAATCTTTTAGGAAATACTATATATGACATAATTGTGAATGATGAAAAAACAGCAAAAGAATTAATTAACTTTTTAAAAGAAAAAAGAGTTGGATGGGCTACTTTTAGACCATTAACCTTAAATAGATATGAAAAAATTAAAGATCTTCCTGAAAAGCTGAAAAATGTGGCGGTTAGAGCAATTGATATTGTGAAATATGATTGTCAATATGATAATTTAGTTAAAAATATTTTAGGTAATGTTATTATTTTTAATAATTTTGATTCTGCTGTTGAGAATAAAGACATTCTTAATGATGGATGGAGAATTGTTACCCTTCAAGGGGAAGTATTCTTACCATCAGGAACCATAAGTGGTGGAATAAGATTCAATATTGAGGCTACACTTTTATCAGAAAAGTCTATTGTAGAAAATGAGGAAAAGATAAGAGATCTTATTGAAAGCAACCAATTTTTAAAAAGGGATTTAGAGATATTGAGAAATGAAATTGATAAAATGAAAGATATAAGAGTAAAATTAGAGCCAATAATTATTAAACTTGAAAATCTAATTAAGAAGAAAAGAGAAGAAAAACAAAATCTATTGGAAAGAAGAAGAAAGTTAGAAATATACGAAAGAGAAGGACTTTTTTTAGAGGATAGATTAAAAGCTATCATAGATGAAATCAATAGTTTACAAAGGGATATAAAAATATGGAGAGATAAGTATGAAAATTGTAAGATCCAAAAAATAGCTTTAGAAAAAGAGCTTAATCTTTTACAGGAAAGATATAGTTATCTTGAAAAAAGGATGAAAAACATAGACCAAGAAATAATGAAAATTGACGATGATTTATCCAATTTAAGTAAAAACATTAAATATTTAGAAAATAGAATAAAGGAGCTATTAGAAGAAAAGAGAAGATTACTTGAAGAAAATAATGAGTTTTTTGAAAAACAGAGTCTTCTTACGACTCGTATTAAAGAATTAGAGAAGAAATGGCAAGAAAACAGAGAAGAAGAGATTGTTCTTTTGGAAAAAAAGAAAGATTTATTAAATCGTATAAGAGAGTTAGAAGTAGACATAGAGAATAATTACCAGGAGGATTGGGAATTAAAAATAGATCTTCCCGAGGAAAAACTAAGGATTTTGGAGAAAGATCTTGTTAAAGAGTTGGAAAAGTTAGGCCCTGTAAACTTTTTGGCAAAAACAAAATTGGAGGAAGAAGAGAAAAAATATAAAGAACTTATTATACAGATAGATGATGTGTATGGATCTATTAATTCTTTGAGAAAGATAATTAGGGAAACGCGGGAAGAGGCCGAAAAAAGATTTGTGGGTTGTTTCTTACAATTTAAGGATTTAGTAAATAAAAATTGGCAACTTTTTTTTCCTAATTCAAATCTTGAAATTTTCTTAGATAATGAAAGTGATCCATTGACCTCTGATATAAAACTTAGAATTTCATCTCAGAAGAAAAGTTGGAGAAATATTATTATGCTTTCTGGAGGAGAAAAAAGTTTGGTGGGTATATCTATTTTGCTTTCTGCGGTAGAACTTGCTCATATTAATTTTTGCTTTTGGGATGAAATTGATTCTGCTCTGGATAATCAAAATGCCATGATTTTAGGTAGGAAAATAAAGGAATTAAGTAAAGAGAATCAATTTATTCTTATATCTCATAATCCTGTTTTGATGCAATATGCTGATATAATATATGGTGTGACTTTAAATGATAAGGGTTCTTCGCAAGTATTTTTTTGGAAATTAGAAGAGGAGGTTGCAAATTGAGCTTTTGGAATAGGCTACCTAAATTACAAAAATTTGCAGAGAAATTACAGAACATTTTTAGCTTTTCTAAGATTGATGATGATCTTTTGGATGAATTGGAAATGGAACTTATTCAAAGTGATTTAGGTTTAGAATTAACAAATCAGTTAATTAATGAAATTAAAAAGCAAAAAATCACATCCACTTCTGAACTTATAGAATTTATGTTTAATTTCTTTTTGAGTATTTTTAGTGGGATAAATTCTCAGCTTAATATTATTCCAGAAAAGATAAATGTTTTTATATATTTAGGTGTAAATGGTACAGGAAAAACAAGTGCAGTTGGTAAGATGGCCTATTACCTAAAAAATATGGGCTATTCTCCAATAATAGCTGCAGGAGATACTTTTAGGGCAGCAGCTATTGATCAAATTAAGCTTTGGGGAGAGAGGGTAGGAGTAGATGTTATAGCTCAAAAAGAAGGAGCTGACCCAGCATCGGTTGTTTATAATGCTATAGAAGCTGCTAAAGCAAGAAATAAAAATGTTTTATTGGTAGATACTGCTGGAAGAATGCACACAAAGAGTAATCTCTTAGAAGAGTTGAAGAAGATCGAAAGAGTTGTTGAAAAAACTTTAGGATATAAAGCTTCTGAAAATCTTATTGTAGTAGACGCTACCTTAGGTCAAAATGTTATAAAACAGGTAGAGACTTTTAGAAATGCTGTTGATCTTACCGGAGTAATATTAACTAAATTAGATGGTACTGCAAAAGGAGGTGTAATTTTTAATATTGTAAAGACCTTTAGAATACCTGTAAAGTTTGTAAGTATAGGTGAGGATAAAGATGATTTTGAACCCTTTGATCCTAAAGAATTTGTAGAATCTTTCTTACCGAGGGTAGAAGTATGATAAGAAAAGCAAAAATACAAGACGTACCTGAAATTCATAAACTAATTAATGAATATGCTGAAAAAGGTCTTCTTCTTCCGAGATCTTTAAGTGATCTTTATGAAAATATTAGGGATTTTTACATATTAGAGATAGAAAAAAAAATTATAGGTACTTGTGCTTTACATATTATTTGGGAAGACCTTGGAGAAGTGAGGTCAGTTATTGTTAAAAAAGAATACGAAGGAAGGGGTTATGGAAGAAAACTTGTATTTACTTGTCTAAATGAAGCAAAATTTCTTGGTTTAAAGAGAGTACTTGCCCTTACATATATTCCAGAGTATTTTAAAAAGTTGGGTTTTGTAGAGGTTGATAAAAGAACATTACCCTTTAAGGTTTGGAGTGATTGTGTTAGATGTCCGAAATTTCCAGACTGTGGTGAATTTGCCTTAATATATTATTTATGAAATACTGGATTATACTTATTCTTTTTTTAATAGATAGAATAACTAAAGAAATGGCCAATAGGCATTTTTTTGATGGAGTAAAATTGGATTTTGTAATTAGCTTTAATCTTGTGCATAATTATGGTGCTGCTTTAGGAATATATATTCCGAGATTCTTTCTTATATTTTTTAGTTTTTTAGCCCTTATAGTGCTCTTGATACTATATAAGAAATTTAGTTTTTTGGGTATAGCATTTATATTAGGAGGACTTTTAGGAAATTTGTATGATAGAGTTTTTTATGGTTATGTGATAGACTTTATTCATATGAAAAATTTTTTTGTTTTCAATTTGGCTGATGTTTTTATTACTTTGGGAGGATTTTTTCTATTTCTAAAACTAATAAAATAAAAGAAGGAGGTAGAGAGATAAAATGTACCCTAAATTGTTTACAATCCCCCAATTCCAATTTTTTAAGTATAAAATTGGACCTATTGTAATTTATTCATGGGGCACTTTAGTAGCTTTAGGCTTCCTTATAGGAATTCTATTAGCAATGAGATGGGCAAAAAGAGAGGATATTGATCCAGACCATGTATTGAATGTATCAGTATGGAGTATTATTTCAGGAATCTTAGGAGCGAGAATTGTTTATGTAATAAAATATTGGAATGCATATAAAGGTAATCTCATTTCAATATTGCAACTTTGGGATGGTGGATTAATATTCTTTGGTGGATTTTTTGCAGCAACAATTGTGGTATTGATTTATCTTTGGAGACACAAAATCTCTTATTGGAAGTTTTTAGATGTTATTACTCCAAGTATTGCTATAGGTAGTGCAATTGGAAGAATTGGCTGTTTTTTAAATGGTTGTTGTTATGGATATGAAACCCCATTACTTTGGGGAGTAAAATTCCCAAATATATATGGATATAGACATGCTACCGAACTTTATTATACAATTGCTTTCCTAATTGTTTTTGTATATTTACTAAGAGTTAAGAATAGAAAGACTTTTGATGGGGAGGTAGCTACTAATTTCTTTGTATATTATTCATTAGCTTTCTTCATTGTAGAAATATTTAGAGACAATCCAAGAAACTTTTTATACTTAACAGGATCCCAGACAGTATCTTTATTGCTTATTGCTTTTGGTATTTATGCTTATAGTAGGAGAAAGGCAGGATTACCACTTTTACCTCAAAGTTGCCCATTATATAGAAAAATTTCAGCTGAACCCAAAGTAAAAAAGAATAAGAGGTAATTAAATACTTCTTAAGGCAGATTTTATGAAGCTGTCAATAAGGTCTGGAAATTCTATTCCAAAAGCTTTGGCAGATTCGGGATATAAGCTTGTTTCTGTCATACCTGGAATAGTATTTACTTCTAAAACGTATATATTTTGTGTATCTTCTTCTACAATCATGTCAACTCTTGAAAGATGTCTACAACCAAGAGCTTGGTGAGCTAAAACACCAAGCTCTTGGGCTTTTTTGTAAGTTTCTTCAGAAAGTCTTGCGGGAATTATATGTTCACTTAATCCTGGGGTATATTTAGTTTGGTAATCGTAAAAACCTGTTTTGGGAATAATTTCTATTAAAGGAAGGCAAATTGTATTATCTATGTCATAAATACTTGCTGTTATTTCTTTTCCTCTTATAAACTCTTCTATTAGAATATATTGATCAAATCTAAAGGCATATTCAAGGGCTTTTATTAATTCATCTTTATCATTTGCTATAGATAATCCTATTGTGGAACCTTGGTTTGAGGGCTTAACTATCCAGGGTTTCTTTAGTTTCTTTATGTTTTCAAGAATTTTTTCTAAATCTTTTGTTTCCATATCTTTTTTTGAAATTTCAATCCATTTAGGAGTAGGTATTTTATGATATAGAAATATTTTTTTAGCCATAACTTTATTTAAAGCTAATGCACTGGCAAGGACACCAGAGCCTACATAAGGTATACCAAGAAGCTCTAAGAGTCCTTGAATAGTTCCGTCTTCACCATATAAACCATGAGCAGAAATTATAGCCACATCAATTTTTTCCCTTTTTATATTTTCAACAATATTTTCATCAATAGGTATTTCACAATATTCATAACCCTTAATCTTCAAGGCAGAAATAATATTTTGGGCAGTTTTCATGGCAATTTCTTTTTCTGTAGATTTAACACCTATTAAAACTCCTATCTTCATTTTTCCACCTCTTAAAAGTATTATATATTTATAGATTTTACCCTTAAGAAGCTTTTTTTAAAAGAGAGTCTCGTGATATTATTAATTATTATGAGAAATTTAGAAGATATTATTCAAGATTTAAAGAGAGAGGAAGATAAAGAAAAGGTAAGAGAAATTTATAAGGTGTTCCAAAGAGTGGGGCAAAAAGGAGGTATAAATCCAACAGGTTTTTTGTCTCTTACAGAACAATATTTATTTCAAAAAATCAGTTTTCTTTTTCAAAATACGTTATATACAAGGCTTGAAGGTGGTATAAGTGGAGCTGAAAGGAAAAGAGGTTTTATCTCTGATAAAATAGAATTGATAGAATATTTGGATTTAAATAAATATTTTGCAGGAATAAATCTGATTTCTTATGAAAAAATAAATTCTAATTTTATATTGGAATTTTTAAAAGAAAAGGGCATTTCATTAGATAAAATTGGGGATATATGGCTAACCCATGATGGTTGGAAAATTATCTTCGCTAATGAAATTAGAGATGATATAGAAGAAGTTTTTAATGACACTAATTTTGAATTTAAAATATTAAGCTTTTATGAATTACAAAGTTATACAGAGCCATCTAAAATATTACGTACTACAGAAGCGTCTAAGCGGGTGGATGCTATAGGGAGCTTTGCACTTGGAATATCAAGAAGTAAAATGCAAACTTATATTAAAGGTGGTGGGGTAGAGGTCAATGGAAGGAAGATTCAGGATTCTTTTTATGAATTAAATATAGGAGATATAGTAACTGTTCATAATCTTGGTAGTTTTAGAGTTCTTGATATAAAGGAAACGTCAAGGGGTAAATTTCACATTGAAATTGAGAGAATGATTAAAAAGTGAAAATAAGAATATAGTAGGAAAATTATGTCAACCAATTTTCCTACCTTAATATTAAATTTTGACCATGTTTATACAAATCAGAATCAGCTTCTTTCTATAGGAAAGTTAATTTCTTTTAATAATATTTCCCAGGTCAAATATCTGTGTTCCTATGAGAAATTAGAAGAATTTAAAAAATTAATTCCTTTTGATTATAAAGGAATTAAATTTTTAGGAAAAAGTGATTTTCACTATTTAACCTATCTTTTTATAAGGAATATAAAATTACCTTTTGAGTTAGTAGTTATTGATCATCATTTGGATTTTATGGAAACCTTTGAGGGATATATAAGTTGTGGATCCTGGATAAGAGACGCAGTAAGATTACCCTTTATTGAAAAAGTGGTAGTGGTGACTGATAATGAAAACATTTCTTTTAAAGATAATTTATTCAGAAAATTGAAAATAATTAAAAATGATTTTGATATCTTAAAAAAATACATAAATTTTCCTGTCTATATAAGTATTGATAAAGATATACTTGATAAAAAATATATCTTTACAAATTGGGAACAAGGAATGATAGATTTAGATTCATTTTTTGATATTTTGAATATCCTTTCTCAATACAAGGTATTAGGTGTTGATGTCTGTGGTGAACCTGATTTTAATCTAATAGAAATAAAAAGAAGCGAAAAAATTAATCTAATGATACATGATATTTTTAAAATGTATATTCAAGAAAAAGTTACAGCATAATTGTTTTAGACCTAACAAATAATGTGGCTAAGAAAAGATTTATTAGAGGAAATGATATTTTTGAAGAAAATTACTGAAGCCATAAGAAATAATAATAAGGATAAAGACTCACATAAAAATTATTTATAAAATTTTTAAATCTTATAATCTTCCTAAGTGCCTTGGAAAAGATATTGGTTAATGCAGCTTTTATTAAAACAAAAATAGTTATTAATAGATATAAATTATAAAAGGGGAACTTTTATATATTTTACGAAAACCACCTTAGAGTGGATCCTGAGAAGATGATAAGTTACGTATTCAAAGTATGAATATTCTTTGGTGAATTTAGGACTTGCCTTGCATTATATATACAAAATAGACGTATGGCTTCGAGAGAATACTATGATGAAAGAGAAGATATGATTTTAAGTTTAAAAATACCAGAAGAAGCAATAAATCATGATTAAGCCATACAAAAGATCCTGAAATAATTATATACAATGCTTGCTATTACTTTTATTTGGTCTCAAAAGCGGTATTAAAGACAAAACCCTTCTGAAAGAGTTACTTGGAATGTAAGAAAAATATAGAGAAGAATACTCACATAGGATTATTCCTTTAATAATCAAAGTTATAGTGTTAACTATTATTTTTTCTCTTTTTTAAAAGACATCTTTTTTCCTTATTGAGACTATTACTGTTTTAAACATTGCAAAATTAAGAATAAAGAATCTGAAGAAAATTTCAATTTATATGGAATAGAGAAAGGTAGTTACAAATCTGAGGAATACAAATTTGAAGATAATAAGTATATATGGGGTTAAGGCAGAGAAAGCCTATGAGGGTGAAGTAAAGATAGTGAAAGAGATTATAGAGGGAAGTATAGAGCTAAAAGGAAAATATTTTATAGGAGAAAAACTATATGATTTTATAGGATTAACAAAGGAGATATAGAAAATAGGAATTAAGCCAGTTATAGAAGTTAAAAAGACATTCAGGTTTCTTTTAATTTGGCTTTTTGACGCAGCTTATTACAAGTTTTTTTATTTATATAGGAATTTTAAAAACATTTGCAAAAATATATTGATAAAAGTAATAGAAAACTAAAATGTGTTCTTGCTGAAGAACTTGGACACTACTTCACAGGTTCAACATACAAAAGCAAAAACCCAGAAAATTATAGAGAAAAGATTGAGATTTCAAGAAAAGAATACAGAGCAAAAAAAATGGCAAGTATTTTATCTTATTCCTGAAGAAAAATTTTTAGAGGCAGTAAGAAGGGGAATAACAGAAATTTGGGAACTTGCAGAATACTTTGATGTAGATGAAGAAGTGATAAGGTCTTATATAAAACTTCCAAGGGTGAGAGAATTATTAAAGGAGGGATATTAAATGAATAAAAAATTAATTTTCCTTATCCTAATACTCTTTATTCTTCAATTAACCCTTGCCCAAAGCTTGGGATTTAAAGAAACAAAATTATTTACATTGGAAGATGAAGAAAAAGTAATTAAAGGACATGTTTATGAAAATGGTTCATGGTATTTGATTACTGAAAAAGAAGATGAACAGTCTCTAATAATAAATGGAAAAAGAGAAGGTTGGTTTGATAAAGTATATAATGTAACTTTTACAGATGATGGAAAAAGATTTGCATATGTTGCAAAAAAGGTGAGAAATGGTTTGTAGTTGTTGATGGGAAAAAGAGTAAACCTTATGATCAAGTTTATCATCTTTATTATACAAAAGAAAAAGATACATTTTTAGCTTTAACAAAAGATGGTAAAGATCTCTTATTAGTAGAGTATACGAATAATAAATAAGAAGGAACATTACATAAGTTTAAAAGATGTTAAAAAATAATTTTTAATTTAAACTTTGTTAAGGAGGGGTAAAAAATTTTTTTAATACAAAAATGATAAGTCAGGCGAACTAAAATAAAAAAAGGAGGTGAATTTGACTCTCTAAAATAGAAACGGGTTTTAGAGGATATCTCCCAATTCTTGACAAATTCTCACTTATTAATATATTATATTTAAAAGTAAAAATTGGGGAGTCGTCTAGCTGGTAGGACGCCTGACTCTGGATCAGGTAGGGATGGTTCGAATCCATCCTCCCCAGCCATAAAATATAAAGTGGCCCTATCGTCTAGTGGACCAGGACGTTGGGTTCTCAACCCAAAAACCGGGGTTCGAATCCCCGTAGGGCCACCAAAAAGAAGGTGAAAATATAAATAAAAGTTTTCTTTTTTACATCCTTGCAGGTATAATCTCTTTTATTGTAATCTTACTTTGGGGGACTTTTTTAGGATATGATTATATTACCCATATGGTTTGGGAAAATACTGTTATTTTCTCTTATTATGTGATTTTTATTCTTTTTTCTATTCTTCCTAAAAAAATAAAAGATTCTTCTATCATATTTTTTGGTTTTTTAGTTTTGGGGACTGCTATATTAGAAGGAATTCATGCTATGCTTTACCCTGGATTTTATCAATTATCTCTTGGACTTGCAGTAGAATATTGGATATATGCAAGGGGACTTTTTGCAATTGGAAGTTTTATTACTGTTTATCTTCTAAATAAGAAAGAAACTCCTTGGTTTTTTAAGAAAGCTTTATATAGCCCTCTTATTTTATCTATTTTGCTTATTATTCTTTCTTTATATATTCCTGACAAAATTTTTTATGTTGAAGGAAAAACTACTTTTCTAAAATCTTTTTTGGAAATATTATATGCGTGTATTCTTTTTATCTCATCCTATCTTTCAAGACATGTGAAACCTTTACCCTTAGGGCTCTTTTTTGCAGGACTCTCAAATCTTACTTTTACATCTTATGGGGAAAATGTCTTTACAAATCAATTTGTAGTTGGACATGCCTTTCTTGTTTCAAGTGCAGTAATTCTTGTTTTAGGAGCAATGATAGAAAAAGTTTTTATACCTTTTAGAGAGATGGAGAATTTAGTATGTAAATATGGTGGGGAGATAGAAGATTTATATAAAAAGATCATTAATAATGAGAGTTTATTTCAAAAAATAAATAAAATTCAGCAGTTATTGATAGAGTCTAATTCTATTGATGAATTGTTGAAAAAATTAAGAGAAATGCCTAAGATTCTTGATCTAAGTTCCCAAGAAGATTTTGTAATATTTAATAAGAATAAACTTATATATAAAACAAAGGAAGAACTTCCTGAGGATATTAATTTTTATAAGAATTGGAATAATATTGGTATTTTAGATACATCCATCTTTTATAATGGACTTGAGGAGACAAACATAGAAACATTAAGAAATATATTATTTAATCTTAAAAGTAGACTTCAGGAATTAATTTTAAAAAAAGAACTTAATTATTCCTTAGAAAAGATAAAACAATTAGATGAGTATAGAGTAAACTTTATGAGGGCTATATCTCATGAGTTAAAAACACCTCTTAATGTAATTTATGGAAATCTTCAACTTATGGAATCAGGAATATATGGTGATATCTCTCACTTAGAAAAGCCAATTGAAGCAATAAAAACAGGAGTATCAAGAAGTAAAGAACTTATTGATAATCTTATTGATCTTTCACGTGTTGAAACTGGAAGGATATCAGTTAAATCAGAGCTTATATATTTTGAAAACTTATATCAAATAATTGATAATTATAGAAATCTTGCAAAAGAGAAAGGATTGGAGTTTAGTTTTGATTTTATTGGTGACTCTCCCTTTTCATCTGATTATCAGATTTTAATTACTATAATCTCAAATCTTCTTTCTAATGCTGTGAAATATACAGAGAAAGGAGAAATAAAAGGAAGGTTAGAGGTAATAAAGAATAAGATAATAATAGAAGTAAAAGATACAGGGAAAGGTATCCCCTCAGAAAATATTCCTCGTATATTTGAGCCTTTCTTTGGAGAGAGAACCTTAGAAAGCTCTGGTTTAGGACTTACTATTGTTAAAAAGTTTGTTGAGCTTCTTAAAGGAAGTATACATGTAGAAAGTGAGGTAGATAAGGGGTCTATTTTTAGGGTTGAGATGCCACGATTAATTCGCCCAACATCTTTTGAGCAGAAAGAGCATGTTCAGGTGCTTATTATAGATCAAGATAAAGAAACAAGAAATCTTCTTAAAAAAACATTGAAAGATTTCAGCATTATTGAAGCAGAAAATGGAGAAGAAGGTTATATCAAGGCATTGGAGCATACCCCTGATGTGGTAATTACAACCTTAGGTCTTCCAGATATAAGTGGTGAAGAGCTTGTCAAAAGATTAAAAGAAGAGCCAATATTAAAAAATACAAAATTTGTTTTTTACACAGGAGCAAGGAGAAGAGATTTAGAAGAGTATTTTATTGAAAAGGGGACAGATATCAGAGAAGTTGTTGAGAAAATAAAAATAATTGTAGGTAATAAAATTCTTTTAATTTATTCCGAAAATACTAAGGAATATATTTCTTTAGCAGAGAGGATTTTGGGAAAATTAAATAAAGAATATGTCTTAAGAGAATTTTATAATCTGACAATAAACGATCTTTCTTTTTATGACACATTTTTGATTCTTTTAACTGAAGAAGAATTTTTATCCTCAGAAATTATTCTGGGAAACATTGATAAACTATCTGGTAAAAGGAATATTATCTTTTATGTAATAAGGAGGAATAATAAATTATGAAAATAATGATAGTAGAAGATGACATAGAATCAAGAAATTTCTTAGTAAAATTTCTACAAAGTAAAAGATACGAAGTAATAGAGGCAGAAAATGGGAAAAAGGCATTGGAAATTTTGAAGAGTAATGAAGTGGATATAGTTTTAATGGATATATCTATGCCTATAATGAATGGTTTAGAAACTACAAAGAGAATAAGAGATTTAGGTTATCCTGTCGTGGTAATTATGCTTACAGCATATAAAGATTTAGATATGATGAAAAAATCAGCCTTTGCAGGTGCAGATGATTATATCACAAAACCTATTGATCTTTCTGAACTATATGCAAAAATCCTTTTGGCAGAGAAATATCTTCCTTTTCATAAATTCAGACATTCTTTAATAGTTTCTCTTTTTTCCGAGAAAGAGTTATCTCAGAAGACTATTGAAGAATTAATAAATAAAAACAAAGATTTTACCATGGAAATTTTGAATATTATGTATAAGGTTTCTGAATATAGAGATGATGAAACCTATGAACATACCTTAAGAGTAGGATGGCTTTCTGGAAAATTAGCAGAAAAATTAGGGCTTGATGAGTTAGAGGTAAGTGAAATTAGGCTTTCTTCTCCTCTCCATGATATAGGGAAAATTGGAATTCCTGATAGTATTCTTTTAAAGCCTGCAAAACTTTTTCCATATGAGTATGAAATAATGAAAAAACATACTTTGATAGGATATGAGATTTTAAATAAGAGTTCGTCATCAATTCTAAAAAAGGGTGCAGAAATTGCATTAACACATCATGAAAGATGGAATGGATCAGGATATCCAAAAGGACTTTCTGGTAAGGAAATTCCTATAAGTGGTGCTATTGTAGCAGTTGCTGATAGTATTGATGCTATGGCAAGTAAGAGACCTTATAAGCCAGAAAGACCTATAGAAGAGGTTTTGGAAGAAATAAAAGCTTTGTCTGGGAAATTTTATAATCCTGATGTTGTAAATGCACTTTTTGAGATAAGAGAAGAGGTTGTAAAAAAATATTAACTTCATTTAAGAAGGGAATAATATAATTCTTCCAATTTCTTAGCATTTTTATCAATAGAAAATTCTTTTGATTTTATTTGAGCATTTTTTTTCATTTTCTCTGAGAGATCATTATTTGATAATAAAATTTTTACATATTCTCTAAATTCTTCTTCCTCCTCATTCACTAAAAATCCTTCTATCCCATGAGTAATAAGACTTTCACTCCCTGTAGCTCTAACTGCAACCACAGCACATCCTCCTGCCATTGCTTCTAAGGTTACAAGTCCCTGAGTCTCTGTAGTTGACGAAAACACAAAAATATCAGCAATTTTATAGAAATATACTAATTTTTCTCGTGGATACCATCCTAAAAATAGAGCTTTATCCAAAATTTCTACTTTTTTTGCAAGATTAATTAAATTATACCTTTCATCTCCTCCTCCTACAATTAATAAAATTACATCTTCTCTTTCTTTTAATAAAGGAGTTAGAGACCTTAGAAGAAAATCTACATTTTTTTCTTTCGCAAGTCTACCAGCATATAATAAAATTTTTTTCCCAAACCATCTTGGGTCATATTTAAATTTATCTGGAATATCCTTTTCCCACAATGAAAAATCAATGCCTGTAGGTAATACTTCTATTTTAGTTTTTACACCAAAATTTTTAATCATTTCCTTAACTTCGGTGGAGGGAGCAATAACTAAGTTTGTTTTATTGGCATAATCAACACTACTTTTGATTGCAAACCATTCTTTAATTTTTTGAGGTATAAGAGGAATATAATGAACATATTTATGATAAAGAGTATGATATGTGAAAACTATAGGTATATTATATTTTTGGGAAAATTTTAATGCAGTTTTACCAATAATATATGGATGATGAGAATGAATAATATCAAAATTTTTATCTCTAAAATAGTTCTCAATGAAGAAAGAAAAAGGTATAGGAATGGGATGAATTGTAATTTGTTTTATAAATAATGCAGGATAACGAAAAATTCTATCTCCATTATTATGGGAAGGAAACCATTTTGGATATTTTGGTGCAAAAACATATACTTCATGTCCCAATTTTTCTAATGCAAATCTATATGTTTCAACAGAAATAGCAGCTCCTCCAGTATTAGGCAAATAGTTATTTGTGAAGAATGCTATTCTCATAATAAATAAAGCCCCCAAGAGAATCTTGGGGGCTTTTGTTTTCAATTAGTACTCAGGTGGTGGAGGTGGAGTTTGCTTTTCTTTTTCTGGTTTCTCAGCCACAAGACCTTCTGTAGTGAGTACTAATGCAGCTATACTTGCAGCATTTTGTAATGCAGATCTTGTTACTTTGCAAGGATCTACAATTCCAGCTTCAAACATATTTACAAATCTATCTTTTGCAGCATCATATCCCATTGGCCCATCCATCTCTTTGACTTTTTCTGCAATAATAGATCCTTCTTTACCAGCATTGGTAGCAATGAGCTTTAATGGTACATCAAGGGATCTTCTTACAATTTCTAATCCAATCCTTTCATCTTCATTTTCTACTTTTACATTATCAAGAACTTTAATAGTTCTTACAAGAGCCACACCACCGCCAGGTACGATTCCTTCTTCTACTGCAGCTCTTGTAGCAGATAAAGCATCTTCAATTCTATGTTTTTTCTCTTTAAGCTCTACCTCAGTAGCTGCTCCTACTTTAATTACAGCAACTCCACCAGCAAGTTTTGCAAGTCTTTCTTGTAATTTTTCTCTATCAAATTCAGAATCAGTCTCTTCTAATTGTTTCTTAATTTGAGCTATTCTTGCCTCAATATCTTTTCTATTTCCTTTTCCTCCAATAATGGTAGTCTTGTCTTTATTGGCTCTTACTTTTTCTGCTCTTCCAAGCATATTCAATGTTACATTCTCAAGTTTTATTCCTGTTTCTTCAGAGATGAACTCTCCACCAGTTAAGATAGCGATATCTTGTAACATTGCTTTTCTTCTATCTCCAAATCCAGGAGCTTTTACAGCTAAGGATTGGAGAACGCCACGTAATTTATTGACTACAAGAGTAGCTAATGCTTCACCTTCTACATCCTCTGCAATTATTACTAATGGCTTTCCAGTTTGAACAACTTTCTCAAGTATTGGAAGAATATCACTTACTGCACTTATTTTTCTATCAGTTATGAGTATGTATGGTTCTTCTAATACTGCTTCCATTCTTTCAGGATCTGTAATCATATATGCAGAAAGGTAACCTCTATCAAATTGCATTCCCTCAACAAGTTCTAAGGTAGTTGTAATACCTTGAGATTCTTCTACAGTTATTACTCCGTCTTTTCCAACTTTATCCATTGCTTCAGCAATTAATTTTCCAATTTCTTCATCGTTATTAGCAGAAATGGCTGCAACATGGGCTATATCATCTTTTGTTTCTACAGGTTTTGCAATCTTTTTAAGTTCTTCTACTACTGCCTCTACTGCCTTTTCTATTCCTCTTCTTACATACATGGGGTTAGCTCCAGCTACTACATGCTTCATTCCTTCATGTACTAATGCTTGAGCAAGTACTGTAGCTGTGGTTGTACCGTCACCTGCTACATCATTAGTTTTGGAAGCTACTTCTTTTACAAGTTGAGCACCCATGTTTTCAAATGGATCCTCAAGGTCTATTTCTTTAGCAATGGTTACACCATCGTTAGTGATAACAGGTGCTCCAAATTTCTTTTCAAGTACTACGTTTCTTCCTTTAGGTCCTAAAGTAATTTTTACAGTATCTGCTACGATATCAAGTCCTCTTATAAGTGCTGTTCTTGCTTGCATGTCAAGGCTAACTAATTTGGCTGCCATATTCTCTCCCTCCTTTTTTAAATTTTTTTACTCTTCAATTACAGCTAAGATATCTCTCTCACTAAGGATGAGATATTCTTCACCTTCAATTTTTACTTCAGTACCAGCATATTTTGCAAAAATAACTCTATCTCCCTCTTTGATTTCTAATGGGACTTTTTGCCCATTATCAAGGATTCTGCCAGTACCTACTGCTATTACTTTTCCTTGCTGGGGTTTTTCTTTTGCAGTGTCAGGAAGAACAATACCTCCTTTTGTTTTTTCTTCTTGCTCAATAACCTTGACCACTACACGATCACCAATAGGACGCAATTTCACAAGTCTCGACCTCCTTTCATAATTTTATTAGCAATCTAAGTAGATGAGTGCTAAAACCAAAATAAATATATATTAACTTTAAATATCTATTCAACAGAAAAATACGCAAAAAAATGGCAAATATATGTCAAAAATTCTTATTTTTCTATAATTTTTTTATTTTTTTCTTTGTTTTTTATGATTTCTTTATATAATTCTTCCAATTTCTTTGCGCTTTCCATTATCGAAAACTGAGTAGCCTTCTTAATTGCATTGTTTTTCATATTATGTAGAAGTGATTCGTTATTAAGTAGATATAGAACTTTTTGATAGAAATCATTGTAATCTTCTTGCGCTAATAAACCCTCTTTACCATTTTCTACTAAGCTTATTGTGCCTGGGGCTTCTACTGCTACTACAGCACATCCTCCTGCCATAGCTTCTAAGGTAACTAAACCTTGGGTTTCTGTGGTGGATGCAAAAACAAATATATGGGCTATTTTATAATAATAAATTAGCTCTTCTCTTGGATGCCATCCTAAGAAAATAACCTTGTCTTTTATATCTAATTTTTCTGTAAGATTTTCCAGATTTTTTCTTTCTTCTCCATCACCAACAATTAAAAACACAATATCATCTCTTTCTTTTAATAATTTTGAAAGAGCTTGAATTAAAAATTCAAGATTTTTCTCTTTAGCAAGTCTTCCAGCATAAAGTAATATCTTTTTGTCTTTCCATGGAAATTTGTCTAAAAAATCTTTAGAAATAGGTTTTTCCCATAAAGAAAAATCTATACCTGTAGGTATGACTTCTATTCTTGTTTTTACACCAAAATTGATTATCATATCTTTAATTTCTTTTGTGGGAGCAATTACAAGATCTACTTGATTAGAGTATTTTACGCTTTCTTTTATGGCAATTTTGGAGGTTATGGTTTGGGGTATTAAGGGAATATAATGCACATATTTATGGTATTGAGTATGATGGGTAAAAACAATTGGTTTATTATACTTTTTAGCAAGTTTAAGAGCAGTTTTTCCTATTACAAACGGATGATGTGAATGGACAATATCAAAATCTTGTTTTCTAAAGTAATCTTCTACTAAGAAAGAGAAATATAGGGGTAACGGTTGAGGAGTTATAAATCTTAATGCAATAGACGGAAATCTTATTATATGTTTTTCATTGTCTTCTTTGTATTTAGGGAACCATGGTGGATATTTGGGAGCAAATACATGAACTTCATGACCAAGCTTCTCCAAAGCTTCTCTATAGCTTTCTACAGCTATGGCAGCTCCTCCTGTATTTGGTAAATAGTTATTTGTAAAGAATGCTATTTTCATGACAGATTTAATATTTCTTTATATACTTTTACAGTTTCATCGGCAACTCTTTCTATATTGTATTTCTCAGCAATTTTCAAGGCTTTTTTAGAGTATTCTTCTCTTAAGTTTTTGTTTTCGGCAAGAAGTTTTATATTTTCTTCAAATGTTTCTTCTGTACCTGATACATAATTGGGGGATAAAGGTTCTTTGTATTCTTTTAAATCTCTTAAAAGTAGAGGTAAGCCTACAGCTGATGCTTCAAGGACAGCAATACTAAAGTTTTCTTGTCTTGATGGGAAAAAGAAAATATCAGCCATGTTATAAAATTTGTTGAGTTCATCGTGAGGACATGGACCTGATAAGATTAGATTTTCTGGAGGATTTTTAATAATTTTCTTTATTTCAGAATATCCTCCACTTAAGAATGAGAAAGGAATACCGCCAACCCAAACAAATTTGTATTGAGGCAATCTTTCAGCCATTTTTGCAAAAGTATCAAAACCTTTTCTTTTTATCATGTGACCTACACTTAAAAGTACAATGTCATCGTCTTTTATATTAAATTCTTCTCTTGTCTTTCTTCTTAAATTTTCATCTTTCTTAAATAAACTTAAATCCACACCATTTGGTATAAAAACAATCTTAGTTTTTACTCCCATTTCCTTTAATTTTTCTACTTCTAACGGGGAGACAGCAATAACTACATCTGCCTGATTATAAAAGAGAAGAAGATATTGAGAAAAAAGACCTTTCCATTTTTCAGCTAATAAAGCACTACCTAACATGGTATCTGCTATTACATGAGCTGTAAATACAATTTTACTTTTGTTTTCTTTCTTTACGTATTTGAAGAAGACATCTCCAAAGGAATGGAAATGAAGGATATCGTAAGGTCCATCTTTGACAAGACCATTATAATAGACTTCTATATCATTTCTTTTTTTAAGAGCTTCATATAACATCTTACAAGCAGTTTGATCTCCACCACCTTTTGTTCTTGCAGAAGGTATACCTGGCTTAAATATTATGTTTACCTTTATTTTTGTATTCATCATTGAATAATCACCTCTTTTTTATATTTTTTCCTATTCTCAATTTTTGATCCCAAGGACATATATGAAGTCAAATGCACCTGCTAATAACGTGACATAATGGGTAAATGTTCGCCATAATATTATATAAATTCCCAAGATATACTTGGGTACAAAGGGGGCAAAGGCGAGGGAAAGAAGAATTTCAATGACTCCACTTCCTCCTGGTGTGGGAACATAGAACATTAAGAAGAAGATTGGAATTTGTACTAAAACTACGGAGATTATATTAACTTTCAAATGGAAACTCATCATAAGAACTGGTGCTATTAAAAAATAGGTAAACCAAGAAAGAAGATTGAAGAAGAAAAAGCCGAACATAGTAAGTTTTTTATCTTTTATGAAGAGCCAAAGAGTGCTATGAAAATCTTTTACAGTATTATTGACAACTCTTAATATTTTATAAGGATGTATTTTCGATAGGAAGGGCAGTTTCCTTAACTTGAGAAGAATATAAGCAATAAATCTTATAATAGGTCTTGGTTTGTACAGTGCAAATATAAAACCTAAAACAATTAAGAAAAAGAGTAAGGCGCTATATTGAACTAATCTTTTAATTATTTGTTGAGGAAAAAGATAAGAATAAAAATATATTACAATAGGTGAAGAAATAGCAAAAGTTAGAGAATTAATAACATATCTGAAAAGACTTAATGCTGTTGCTTGTCCAACTTTAATATTTTTCTTTGAAAGAAGGTATATTTCTAAGGGTTCGCCACCTGCTGATGTAGGGGTTATGCTTGATGCAAAATAATAAGCAAGGTGTATTTGTAAGGCCTCTATTAATTTTATATTTACCCCTTCCAAACCTTTTATAAGAATTTTGTATCTAATTGCTGCAAATATCCAGCTTAAAAAATTAAGGAGAAGAATATATAAGACATAATTCCATTTAAGAGTAAGTAGAGCATTCCAAGTTCTTGAATCTGTAGTAAAAAATAAGATAATTACAAAAATAATTGCACTTATTACTATGGAAAATTTTAACCCTGATTTGAGGGTACGGTTCAAATTATTCATTAACTACCTCCTAAGGGTAGATCTGGAATAGCTGATAAAGAAAGATCATTTACATATCCATTTTTATATAGGTGGTACCCTGCGGAAGCAACCATGGCTGCATTATCGGTACACAATTCTTTAGGGGGTAAATAGAGTTTTATCTTTTCCTCCACAGAGATTTTTTTGAACCTTTCTTGTAAATAACTATTTGCTATCACACCACCAGAAAGTACTAATGTATTAATTTTAAATTTTTTTACAGCAATTAGTGCTCTTTCTATTAATTCTTCCACTACTCTTTTCTGAAAAGAGGCAGCTATATCTGCTACTGGAATTTCTTTCCCTTCATTTTTTAAATCCCTTACAAGATACAATATAGCTGTTTTTAATCCGCTAAAGCTTATATCTAAATCTCTATCGCATTTTACCTTAGGGAGATTGAAAACTGGGTTTCCATTCTTTGCTACTTTTTCTATTTCTGGACCACCAGGATAACTTAATCCTAATATTCTTGCCACTTTATCAAAAGCTTCTCCAGCAGCATCATCCAAAGTTTGTCCTAATAATTTATACTTTCTTATTCCTTCCACTAAAAGATATTCTGTGTGTCCTCCTGATATTATAAGAGATATAAAGGGAAATGTAGGGGGATCTTCTCTTAAGAAGTTGGCAAAAATATGTCCCTCAAGATGATTTACTCCAACAATTGGTTTTTCCAATGCTAAGGATAAGGTTTTTCCTACCATTATTCCTACCCATAATGATCCAATTAGACCAGGACCATGGGTAACTGCTATTAAATCTATGTCTTTAAAACTTAAATTTGCTTTTTCTAAGGCCACATCAATAAGTTTATTTATAACCTCTACATGGAGCCTTGATGCAACTTCTGGGACTACACCCCCGTATATTTTATGAATGTCTATTTGTGATGAAACTATGTTGCTTAAAATCTTAGTTCCGTCCTCTACTAATGCTATACTTGTCTCATCACAAGAAGTTTCAATACCAATTGTTATCATTAGTTTCCCCTTAAAGAAAGAACTTTTTTACCATTACTAAGGCATCTTCTCCATCTTTATAATACCATTTTCTAACACCTATTTTTTGAAAGCCCTTTTTATAATATAGATTTTGGGCAATAGTATTGGATACTCTAACTTCTAAGATTATATTTCTAACTTGATTTTTAAGACAATAATCTATAACAAAATCCATTAATCTATCTCCGATTTTTCTTCCTCTATAATCAGGATGTACTGCTATTGTGGTTATTTGGGCTTCTTGAAATATAAGCCAAAGCCCTACAAAGCCGACAACTTTTTCGTTGTGTACAGCCACAAAATATCTTGCAATTTTATTAGATGTTAATTCTTTTTCAAAGCTCTCTCTACTCCAAGGATTAGAGAAAGATAACTTATTTATTTCATCAACAGAATCTATGTCTTCAAATTTCATTGGTCTTATTTCTATATTTATTTCAGTTTTTTGATTCTGTTCTTTCATGTCTTCTCTCCCAGTTAATTTCTGCACTTGATTTTTGTCTATAATCAGGAAGTAGAGTTGAATAGTCTTTAACATACCCATTTTGATATTTTTTCAATGTAATGTATATGAGGGTTTCTCCTCTGATTGAGTTTATAAATTCTGGGGTTAATATTATATTTTTAGGAAGTAATAATTTTAGATCTTCAGGTGTATCTCCAGTTACTATTGTATGATTGTCTTTACTAAATCTATTTAGCAGGCTTAGAAATGTATCGTATGGATAAACATCTTCAGGATAGATAGGATCTTCATCCACATAAAAACCTGCATGTATCTCTCCCTTTCTTGCAGACAAAATTGGTACTTTTAATCCTTTAAAAGCAATCTGAGAGGCTAAGGCTTCTAAATATGATATTCCAACAGTTGGTTTCTTATAGATTTGGGCTAAAGTTTTTATAGTAACTACTCCTATTCTTAGACCTGTAAATGATCCTGGTCCTGTGATTACGCTAAAAATATCCACATCTTTTAAATTCCATTTTGATTTTTTTAGAAGCTCTTGTAAATTACTCGTTAATGTCTCACCATATGTTCTGGAATTAGTAGAATAAAAAAGCTCATAAATTTCTCCGTCTTTCCACAAAACAATATTGCTCTTATTGGATGCTGTATTTATGCTTAAAATAAACATTCTTTAAGCTCCTCTATGAGATTTTTATATCTTTCTCCTTTAGGTTTAAATATTATTTTTCTTTCGTTATTACTCATATGAAGAAATTCAATTTCAAGTCTTTTATCAGGTAAGTAATTCAAAATTCTATCAGCCCATTCTATGGCAATAATGTAGTCATCCTTAAGATACTCTTCAAAACCAATATTAAAAAGTTCTATTTCAGGATTGTTTAGACGATATACATCTATATGAAGGAATGGATATTTACCTTTATATTCCTTTATTATCAGAAAAGAAGGAGAATTTATTGGATTTTTAATATCAAGGCCTTCAGCTAATCCTTTAACAAAGGTGGTTTTTCCACTTCCTAAATCTCCTATTAATGCTAAAATATCTCTTGGTTTTAACTTTTCTCCAATAGTTTTTCCGATTTTATATGTATGTTCTGAAGATTTACTTACTATTTCCATCTATAATTCCCAAGGATCTTTTACTATAATTATGTCGTTTCTTTCGGGTCCTGTTCCTATTATTTCGATTTTTGTATCTAATTCCTTTTCAATCATTTCTAAATATTTAATAGTATTTTGAGGTAATTTTGAGATATCTAATATTCCCAATAGATTTTCTTTCCATCCTGGTATCTCTTCAAAAATAGGTTCACAATCTTTTAATACATTTAAAGAAGAAGGAAATTCATCAATTAATTTTCCTTTATATCTATATCCTACTACAATCTTCAATTTCTCAAGACCGCTCAATACGTCTAATTTAGTAATAGCAATGCTTGTAAAGTTATTTATTCTTTTTGCATATCGTAATGCTACAAGATCCAACCAACCTACACGGCGAGGTCTTCTAGTTACTGTACCATATTCTTGTCCTTTCTCTCTTATATATTCTGCTATAGAGTCGTGAATTTCACTTGGAAATGGTCCTTCTCCAACTCGTGATGTATATCCCTTTATTACACCTATTATTTTTTTAATTTTTTGAGGACCTATTCCAGCTCCTACGCATACTCCTCCTGCTATGGTAAATGAAGAGGTAACATAAGGATATGTACCATAATAAATATCAAGAAGAGTGCCTTGTGCAGCTTCAAATAATACCTTTTTTCCTGAATCAATCAGATCATTTATAAGCTTAGAGGTATCTGTAATTATTACACCTTTTTGTGATAATTTTTCTATAGCTTCTATTTGGGAATTATAAATTTCCTCTATTTTATATCCAAGAGATTCTTCAGATAATATTTTCGATTTAAAGTCATATATTTGAGTTATTCTTTCTCTAAAGTATTCTTTATCGAGTAGATCTCCTATTCTTAGACTATCTCTTGCAATGTAATCACTGTAAGCTGGTCCTATACCTCTTGCGGTTGTACCTATTTTGGATTTTTCTCTTTTTTCTTCAAAAAATTTATCCAATATAGGATGGTATGGCAAAACTAAAGGAGATCTATCACTAATGTAAAGATTTTTTATCTTTATACCGTTTTTCTCTAATTCTTCAATCTCTTCTACTAAAGCCGGTAGATTGACAATTACTCCTGTGGCAATTATATTAATTACCTTTTCGGAAACTATACCGGATGGGAGAAGTCTAAATTTAAAGGTTTTATTTTTAACTATCACTGTATGGCCAGCGTTATTTCCTCCATTGAATCTTACAACTGCATCAGCATTTTGTGAAATAATATCTATAATTTTTCCTTTTCCCTCATCTCCCCATTGAGATCCTATTACAACAATGGTATTAAATTCTTTATTCATCTTCTTCTCCTCCTAACATAATTTTCAATTCCTTCCTTATCTCTTCTTCTGTTTTAAACGTTCTCGCTACATTAGTACGTATGGCCGCTTTAGCAACCTCTTCCGCTACTTTTGGAACTACTCTTTTGTCAAGCGGGGAGGGTATTAAGTAGTCTTCTCTTGGTTCCTCGATTAAGGATGCAATGGCAAAAGAAGCAGAGAGTTTCATTTCTTGATTTATTTCTCTTGCTCTGACAAGTAAGGCTCCTCTAAATACACCTGGAAAAGCGAGGAGATTATTTATTTGGTTAGGATAATCAGATCTTCCAGTACCTATTATCCTTACACCCACTTTTTGGGCAACTTCAGGCATTATTTCTGGAACAGGATTGGCCATGGCAAAAATAATAGGGTCTTTTTTCATCAATTTTATATACTCTGGAGATAAAAGATTTGCCTGAGAAACACCAATGAACACGTGAGCATCTTTTAGGGCATCTTTTAATTCTCCCTTTTCTTTTTCAGGATTAATTATTGATGCTATTTTTTCTTTTTCAGGATTCATACCATCTTTTCTTCCTGGATATATGATACCATGACGATCAACTAATCTAATATTTTTTGCACCTTCAGAAATAAGAAATTTTGCTATAGCTATTCCTGCAGCTCCCGCCCCTAATATCACTATTTTTATTTCATTCAGTTTTAAATTCTTTAGTTTTAAGGCATTTATGAGAGCTGCGTAAGTTACTATTGCAGTACCATGTTGGTCATCATGAAATACAGGTATATCTAATAGTTCAATGAGTTTTTCTTCAATATAAAAACAGTTTGGTGCTGATATATCTTCAAGGTTAATCCCTCCAAATATAGGAGATATATTATAAACAATTTCTATTATTTTTTCTGGGTCTTGTGTATTTAAGCATATAGGAAAAGCATCTATATTGGCAAACTTCTTAAATAATATTGCCTTCCCTTCCATTACGGGTATAGCTCCTAAAGGACCGATGTTTCCAAGACCTAAAACTGCAGAACCATCGCTAACAACTGCTACGGTATTTGCTTTTATAGTGAAGTCATAAACTAAATCAGATTTTTTATGGATAGCTTGAGATACTCCTGCAACCCCAGGCGTATAAGCCAAAGAAAGATCGGTTTTATTCTCTAATGGTACTTTAGGCTTTATCTCCAATTTACCTTTTTTCTCTTTATGAAGCTCAATAGCTTTTTCATAGAAATTCATTTAATTCTCTCCTTCAGGTAGGACTACTTTAATATGTACTTCTTCTAATTGTTTTGGATCAACTTCTGAGGGAGCTCCTGTTAAAAGACAAGTCCCACTTTGAGTCTTTGGAAAAGCAATCACATCTCTTAAAGATGGGGAATTAGTAAGAATAGCAACTATTCTATCTATCCCTAACGCTATACCTCCATGGGGTGGAGCTCCATATTCAAAGGCTTCTAAAAGAAATCCAAATTTTTTCTTTGCATCTTCAGGAGAAATATTTAATATATTAAATATTTTTTCTTGAATTTCTCTTTGATGAATTCTTATACTTCCACTCCCTAATTCAGTACCATTTAATACTAAATCATAACACTGAGCTCTAACCTTCAATGGATTGGTGTCTAATAAGGGAAGATCTTCCTCTTTGGGAGAAGTAAATGGATGATGTTCAGCTACAATTCTTTTTTCTTCTTCATCATATTCGAAAAGAGGGAAGTCTGTAACCCAAAGGAAAAAAAGTCCTTCTTTTTTAGGAATATTAAATATTTGGGTAAGCTCTAATCTCACGATTCCAAGGATTTTTACTACCTCTTTCCACTCACCTGCAATACTAAAAAAGGAATCTCCAGGTTTTAAATTTAATGTTTCAATGATTTTAGCCTTATCTTCGTCACTTAGATATTTGTTAATGGAAGATTTTAATTCACCATCCGCATAAGAGAACCACATTATTCCTTTACCTTTTAATTCTTTTACTTTGTTCTCTATGATGCTCCAATCTCTCCTTGTTGGTATTATTCCTCTCAACATTATTCCTTTTACCACACCATTGTTTGCGATAGTATTTTTTATAAACTCTAAGGAGAAATTTGAAAAAAGATCTGTTACGTCAGTTATTTTTAGATCGTATCTTAAGTCGGGTTTATCACTTCCATATGTGTTCATAGCTTCATCATAAGTTAATCTGATAAAGGGGATTTGGATTTCCATATCTAAAGTCTCTCTAAGAGTTATTTTAAATAACTCTTCTATAATATTAAATACATCTTCTTGATCTATAAAAGACATTTCCATATCGAGCTGGGTAAACTCAGGTTGTCTATCAGCTCTTAAATCCTCATCTCTAAAGCATCTCGCTATTTGAAAATATTTATCAAATCCTGATACCATAAGAATTTGTTTAAATAATTGAGGGGATTGGGGGAGAGCATAGAATTTTCCAGGCTGAAGTCGACTTGGTATTAAAAAATCACGTGCTCCTTCGGGAGTACTTACAATTAAATATGGGGTTTCGATTTCTATAAAACCTTTTTTAGATAAGAAATTTCTTATGGAAAGAATAAATTTATGCCTAAAGGTTATATTATATTGCATTTTTTCTCTTCTTAGATCTAAATACCTATATTTTAATCTAACTGTTTCATCAATCTCCTTATTGCTCCATAGGTTAAAGGGAAGGGGTTTAGCTGTATTTTCTACTTTTATTTTTCTTACTTCGATTTCAATTTCTCCTGTTGGTATTTTAAGATTTTCCATTCCTTCAGGTCTTTTTCTAACTTTGCCCTCTACTGTTATTACCCATTCATTACCTAAATTATCTGCAATGTCATAGCTTTCCTGAGAAATAGATGGATCAAATACTAATTGAATAATTCCACCTCTATCTCTAAGATCTACAAAGATAAGTCCACCATGATGCCTAATTCTATGTACCCATCCACTTAAAATTACTGTTTCACCTATATTTTTTGAGTTTATTTCTCCACAATAATAGTTCCTTTTCAAAATCTTTCCCACCTTTCCCTTGTGTGAAATTCTTTGTAATTATAGCATAGTCTCAATGTCTTCTAAGATAGTATTGAAGTTTAAATCTGTATATTTTTCTTCTCCTGTTTTAAAATTCTTTATCTTAAGTTTATTTTTTTCGATTACTTCAGTTAAGAATATTACAATAAAACTCCCTAATTTATCTGCCCATTTTAATTGAGTTCTTAAATTTTCTTGGGGAGAACCTATATCAACTCTATATTTTGTTCTTAATATGTTCGCAAGTTTTATGCCTGTCTCCACATAATCTTCAGAAAGGGTAATAAATATAAGAGGGATATAAGGTAGAGATATATGGTTTTGCTGTTTTAAAAGAATAATAAGTCTTTCTATACCAAGAGCAAAACCAAGGCCAGGGATGGATGGACCACCGTAAGTTTCTACTAAATTATCATACCTTCCTCCCCCGACTACTGCATTCTGAGATCCAAGAGTTGTGGTGGTAATCTCAAATACGGTTCTTGTATAATAATCAAGTCCTCTTACCAGCTTTGGGTTTAATTTATATTTGATATTATCTAAACTTAAATATTTCTGTACTTTTTCAAAGTGAATTTTACATTCATCGCAAAGATAATCAATGGGTTGTGGAGCCTGATCTTTTAAAGCAATAAGTTTTTCATCTTTTGAGTCAAGTAATCTTAATGGATTTCTTTCTAATCTTTCTTTATCTATGGGGGAAAGTTGGTCTTCGTATTTTCTGAAATAGCTTATAAGAGCTTCTCTATAATTTGGTCTACATTTTATGCAACCTAACGAATTTATTTCCACTTCTAAATTTTCTAACTTAAGGTTTTTCAAAAGATCTACTGCTAATTTTATTACCTCAAAATCTATATATGGATCTTTTCTTCCTAAAACCTCTATTCCTAATTGATGAAATTGTCTATATCTTCCTGCTTGAGGTCTTTCGTATCTAAACATAGGACCAATGTAATATACTTTCCATACAGGTTTCTGATTATATATTTTGTTTGTGAGAAAGGCTCTTATAACTCCTGGAGTACCTTCTGGCCTTAGTGTGAGAGAACGCCCCTTTTTATCTGTAAAGGTATACATTTCTTTCATTACAATATCTGTAGTTTCGCCAGTGCCTTTTCTAAAAAGTTCTGTGTATTCAAATATGGGAGTCCTTATTTCTTCATAGTTATAAGATTCAAAAAGTTTTCTGGCTGTGTTTTCTACAAGTTGCCAATATGGGATATCTTCAGGAAGTATATCTTGTACTCCACGGGGAAGTTCCATGTTCATTCTTTAGCCCTCCTTGGTTTTTTAAGATCTTCGGTATCAATTATAATAGTTACTGGACCATCATTTATTAATTCAACTTCCATGTAAGCTTGAAATTCTCCTTCTTGTACTTTATCTATATGTGTTTTTATATATTCTATAAATTTTTTGTAGAGAAAATAGGCTTTTTCTTTTTCTGCAGCCCTTGTAAAATCGGGTCTTCTTCCTCTTCTACAATCAGCATATAAGGTAAATTGAGAAACTACAAGGATTTCTCCATTTATTTCTTTAATGCTTAAGTTCATTTTTCCCTCTTTATCTGAGAAAATTCTTAAGTTAATGATTTTGTCTGCTAACATTATAATATCTTCTTCTGTATCTTCTTGAGCTATTCCCAAGAGAATTAGAAGTCCTTGAGAAATTTTACCTATTACTTCTCCTTTTACTCTTACCTCTGCTCTCTTTACTCTTTGTATGACTGTTCTCATTTATATTCTCACAGCTCTTCTAACTGAAATGACATCAGATAATTTTTTTATCTCTTCCATAAGATAATTGAAGGTTAAAGGATTGTCAATCTCTACAACTACTTTTATTCTTGCTATGCCATCTTTTCCAACCTTTGTTCCTAAGTCCAATATATTTATTCTTGCCTGTGAGATTCTCTCTATTAGATCTTTCAATAAGCCTACTCTATCTATAGCATCTATCTCGATACCTGTTTTATATTTTCCTCCACCTTTGAGTTTTTGCCATTCAATAGTAATAACTCTTTCTGGGTATCTATTTTTAAGGTGTAAAAGATTAGGACAATCTTTTCTATGTACCACTATGCCCCTTCCTTTTGATACATAACCAATAACTTGGTCTCCTGGTATAGGGTTACAACATTCTGCAATTCTGATCATAATATTATCTAATCCAGATATTTCGAGACCTTCTACTAATTTGTTTTTTTCAGTTTCCCCCAAAGTCACAATAATTTCTTTTTTAAGCTCCTTCTTAAACCTCTCAATAAATTGTTGAGGGGTTATTTCTCCAGTACCTATGCTAAGTAAGAAAGACTCTATTTCTTTGAAACCATGTTCATTCAAGAAATTCTTACCAATGGAAGATTCTAACAAATCATTTATAGAAATCTCATCTTTATTTAACACTTCTTTTAGCCAATCTTCATTTTTCTTTATTTCATTCTCGATAGTTTCTTTGGCTTTTTGAAGTGTTTCTTCTCTTGCTAATTTTTTAAAGTATTGCTTTATCTTATTTTTAGCTTGACTTGTTCTTACAATATTAAGCCAGTCCCTACTTGGTTTTCCCTCTTCTTTACTTGTTATGATTTCGACAATATCTCCATTTTGAAGAACATAATTTAAAGGAACTATTTTACCGTTTACTTTAGCTCCTTTACATCTATGGCCCACTTCAGTATGTATAGCATAGGCAAAATCTAAAGGAGTTGATCCTTGAGGTAGAGCAATAATATCTCCTTTAGGAGTAAAAACATAGATCTCTCTTTCAAAAAGATCACTTCTTATAGAATCTAAGAATTCTTGATCATCCATCAATTCTTTTTGCCATTCAAGTAGTTGTCTTAACCATGATAATTTTTCTTCAAAAGAATCGGGCTTCTTTATCTCTTCTTTATAAAGCCAATGTGCAGCAACTCCGTATTCTGCTATTCTATGCATTTCCCATGTTCTAATCTGTACTTCAAGGGGTTTTCCATCCATAGCAATCACTGTAGTATGAAGTGATTGGTAGTTATTAGATTTTTTATTGGCAATATAATCTTTGAATCTTCCAGGAACTGGTCTCCATAAATTATGGGTAATTCCTAATACTTCATAACATTCTATCTCATTATTTACTATAATTCTTACTCCTAATAAATCATACATTTCTTCTATTTCAATTCCTCTACGAATCATTTTTTGATAAATGCTATAAAGGTGTTTTGCTCTTCCAGTGACTTCTGCCTCTATGTTAGCTTTTTTAAGTTCTTCTTTAATTATTTCAATGGCTTTCTCAATAAATTCTTCTCTCTTTTTTCTAGTTTCAGCTACTTTATTGGCTACGTAATGATATTTATCTGGTTCTAAATATCTAAAAGCTAAATCTTCTAATCTCCACTTTATGTCCCAAACACCTAATCTATGAGCAAGGGGTGCATAGATTTCTAAGGTTTCTTTTGCTATTCTTTTTCTTTTTTCTTCATCATGATATTGAAGAGTTTGCATATTATGTAATCTATCTGCAAGCTTGACTATTATTACTCTTATGTCTTTCGCCATAGCTATAAACATTTTTCTCAAATTTTGAGCTTTATAAGCTTCTGTGGGGTAAAAACTTAATCTTTCTAATTTTGTAATAGCATCTACCAAGGAAAGAACATCTTTTCCAAATTCTTTTTCCAATTCTAAAGGGGTGATATTTGTGTCTTCTAAAACATCGTGAAGCAAACCTGCTATTACTACAGTTTCATCCATTCCAAGATTCATGAGTATTTTGGCAACCTCAACAGGATGAGTTATGTATGGTTCTCCAGATTTTCTAAATTGATCTTTATGAGCCTTTTGTGCAAAGAGGAAGGCTTTCTTCAGGTTTTCTGAAGAATATTTATTATTTGATGCTTGTAATAATTCCTGAAGTAAGCCTTCCTCATCTTTCATAATTTTATTAATTATACTATGAAAATGTTAAAGAATAAAGATTAATCCTATAGCTGAAAGTATTCCTAAAAATCCTCCAAAAAGAAAAGGGGCAGATGGACCAAAATAACTCCATAAAAGACCTGCTAAAAAGGAGGCTGGGAATAATCCTATACCCACTAAGGTGGCGTGAAGACCAATTACCGTAGCCCTTAAATCTGGTGGTGCGAGATCTGCAATAAGGGCTTTTTCAACTCCTTCTGTAAAGGATATATAAAGTCCATAAAGTCCAAAAAGTAGCCATAAATAGGAAAATTTAGATACAAATCCAAAGCCTAAATATACTAAACCATAGAATAAATATCCTATGATCAAGATTTTTTTGCGTCCTATTTTATCTGATAAAGCGCCCGCAGGAAATGAAAATAATGTATAAACTAAGTTGTATAAAAGATAAAGATAAAGTGCATCAAGCATTGATGCACCTAAATTCTTTGATCTTAAAAATAGAAACTGGTTAGAGGAATTTCCGAGCGTAAATATAAAAGTAAATATTAGAAAAGCTTTCAATCTTTTATCCAGATCCTTCCATTTTATTTTTAAAGTTAATTTAGATGTTGAATTATGTTTCATGGTTTCTTTTGCAAGGAATAATATTAAGACACCAAGAAAGGCTGGGATTATGCTTATTAGTATTATCTTTTTAAAGGTAGGTATGTAAAGAGATAAATTAGAAGATGTTTCTTTGATTCCCAAAGAACTTATTATCCATATGGATATTAGAACCCCAAAAAAAGCCCCAAGAGTATCCATTGCTCTATGAAGTCCAAATGCTTTTCCTCGATTTTCTATAGAAGATTCCGCAATAAGTGCGTCTCGAGGAGCGGTCCTTATTCCTTTGCCAAATCTGTCAAGGAGTCTACCAATAAAAACTCCAATCCATGAACCTGCAAGATATAAAAAGATTTTACCAAAGGCTGAAAGAGCGTATCCTGCTATTGCAATGGGTTTTCTTTTTCTAATTTTATCTGAAATATAACCTGAATAAACTTTTAAAAGAGATGCTATACTTTCTGCAAAACCTTCTACTATTCCTAATATGGCAGGTCCAGCACCTAAGGCAAGAAGATAGAAAGATATTAAAGGATAGAACATTTCTGTGCTTATATCCGTAAGAAAGCTTGCTATACCAGTAATTATCACATTCCACATTTATTTTTTCACCTCCTTGTAAATAGTTTAGACATATATTATACTACTTTTTTACAGTGTATATTTATTTAGTGTATAATATGGAGGTGCTATAAATTGGATTTAAAGAGTAAAATAGAAATACTCTTATTGACTTTTGGAGCTATATTTTTAGCAGAGCTTGGTGATAAAACTCAACTTGCTGTTTTGAGTCTTTCTGTAAAAACAAAACAGCCTTTTTGGGTTTTTTTAGGTGCAGCTTTAGCTTTGTCTTTAATTTCTTTTTTAGGGGCTTATCTTGGTGGTTTATTGACAAGATATATTCCTAAGAGTATATTTGAAAAAGTTGTTGGTATATTATTTATTTTAATAGGAATTTTTATAGTGATAAAAAATTAAAGAAAAAAATCAGAAATAAGAAAAAGAAAGTAAAATAAACCCAAAAGTGAAACATATTTCCTAAATTTTTTAGGAATTTCTTTTTCTTTTTATATTTAAAATATAACCTCTCTATAGTATAATATAGTTTTGTCTAATTACAAAATAGGGAAAAGGAGATGAGGTATGAGGAAAAAGGATTATAATATTACTGTTTTTTGGGATGATGATAGACCTATTTTTCAAAATATTCCTGATCTTCTTAAAATTCAATATGACTCATTTAATTGGTTTTTAAAAGATGGTTTAAGAGAGGTTTTAAACGAAATTAGTCCTATTGAATCAACAAGACAGGGACTTTCTTTGGTATTTGTTACAACAGAAGATGGCATCAAAATCGATCCACCCCAAAAATCTCCTGATGAATGTTTAGAGAAGGGTCTTACTTATGAATCTTCCATATATGTTAGAGCAAGGCTTTACTTTAAGGATGAGAACAAAAACATAAAAGATATTAAAGAACAAATGGTATTTTTGGGAAATATTCCCCAAATGACAGAAAGAGCTACTTTTATTGTAAATGGGACAGAAAAAGTCATAGTAAACCAAATAACAAGATCTCCAGGTGTATTCTTCCAAGAAGAAGGACACAGTATTATAGCAACCCTTATTCCTACGAGAGGTGGATGGATAGAATTCGAACTTGATGGCAATGGAATGATTTTTATTCATCCCAATGGTATTAAAAAATTTCCAGTATCTCTTATCCTTAGGGCTTTGGGATATGAGCTTGATTTCTTTTCACAATATTTAGGAAAAGATGAATTAAGTTATCTTGAAACTACTTTTTCAAGAGATAACGTAAGTGATAGAACTCAGGCAATATTCGAAGCATGTAGTAGATTGAGACCAGGAGATGTTCCAAGCAAAGAGGACGAAGCCTTAAGAGTAATTAAGCAACAATTTTTTGATGTAAGAAAATATAATTTAGGAAAAGTTGGAAGATATAAACTTAATCAGAGGTTAGGTCTAAATATCCCTTTAGATAATTATGCTTTAACTGAAGAAGACTTTGTAGAAATTATCAAAAGAATCACTATGGTTAAAACAGGAAAAGACGATGTGGATGATATTGATCACTTAGGAAATAGGAGGATAAGATCTGTAGGAGAGCTTTTACAAGTTCAATTTAGGGCTGGACTCGCAAGAGTAGAGAAATTAATAAGGGAAAAAATGGCTTTAACTGATCCAGAACAAGCAAGTCCAATAAACTTAGTAAGTACGAGGCCATTGATGGCGGCAGTGAGGGAATTCTTCAATAGAAATCCATTATCCCAATTTATGGATCAAACAAATCCACTTTCAGAACTAGCCCATAAGAGAAGGATAAGTGCATTAGGACCTGGAGGATTAACTCGTGAAAGAGCTACCTTTGAAGTAAGAGATATACATCCATCTCATTATGGTAGAGTATGCCCTATTGAAACCCCAGAAGGTCCAAATGCAGGTTTGATAAACTATCTTTCTACGTTAGCGATAGTAGATGATTATGGTTTTATTAGAACACCATATTATAAGGTAAAAGATGGAAAAATAACTAACGAAATAGTATATCTTTCTGCTACTGACGAGGAGAAATATACCATTGCTTCTTTTGATGTTCATCTCAATGAGGATAAAGAAATAGTTGATGAATTAGTACACGCAAGAAGAAAGGGTAAATTTATTCTCTGTTCTCCTAAGGAAGTGGATTTTATTGGGATTTCTCCATATCAAACAGTGAGTATTTCTACGGCTTTAATACCTTTCCTTGAACACGATGATGCTAACCGTGCTCTTATGGGGGCTAACATGCAAAGGCAAGCTGTCCCCTTAATAAATACAGAGCCACCACTTGTTGGTACTGGTATAGAAGAGACAGTAGCAAGAAATACTGGAGTAATGGTGATCTCAGATGTGGATGGAGTGGTAAAAAGAGTAACTTCATCGGAAATAGTTATAGAGACAGATGATAAAAAGGAGAAAAAATATAACTTAATAAAGTATAGAAGAACAAATCAGGGAACTTGTTGGAATCAAAAACCAATTGTTGAAGTTGGCCAAAGAATTAGAAAGGGAGATATTCTTGCAGATGGTCCATCTACATCCAAAGGTAGACTTTCTCTTGGAAGAAATGTCCTTGTGGCCTTTATGCCTTGGGGTGGTTATAACTATGAGGACGCTATTATTATTAGCGAAAGATTAGTAAAAGAAGATATCTTTACATCTATCCATATTGAGGAATACGAGATAAAGGCAAGAGACACAAAATTGGGCCCTGAGGAAATTACAAGAGATATTCCTAATATAAGTGAAGATGCTATAAGGTACTTAGATAAGGATGGAATAATAATGATAGGTGCAGAAGTTGGTCCTAATGATATATTAGTTGGAAAAGTTACTCCAAAGGGAGAGACCGAGCTAACTCCAGAAGAAAGGTTACTCAGAGCAATTTTTGGAGAAAAATCAAGGGAGATAAAAGATACTTCTTTGAGAATGCCTCATGGTGAATGGGGTAAAGTAATAGATGTTAAGGTTCTTACAAGAGAAAATGATGATGAATTACCTCCAGGAGTAAATAAGATAGTTAAAGTAAGAGTTGCTCAAATTAGAAAGATTTCTGTAGGGGACAAATTGGCTGGAAGACATGGTAATAAAGGTGTAATTGCTACTATATTACCAGAAGAGGATATGCCTTTCTTAGAGGATGGTACTCCTGTAGATATAATATTAAATCCTTTAGGAGTACCTTCTAGAATGAATGTAGGACAGATTCTTGAAACTCATTTAGGATGGGCTGCTAATGAACTCGGTATTTATGCTATAGTACCACCCTTTGATGAGGTATTAGGAGAAAATAGATCTGCAAATCTTGTTAAGGAGATGTTAAGAAAAGCAGGTCTTCCAGAGGATGGACGTGTAACTCTTTATGATGGAAGAACAGGAGAACCTTTTGATCAAAAAATTACCGTGGGTTATATGTATATAATGAAGCTCATACATCTTGCTGATGATAAGATTCATGCAAGATCTGTTGGGCCTTATTCTCTTGTAACTCAACAACCATTAGGTGGTAGAGCTCAATTTGGAGGTCAAAGATTTGGAGAAATGGAAGTTTGGGCATTAGAGGCTTATGGAGCTGCCCATACTTTAGAGGAAATGTTAACCTATAAATCTGATGATGTGACTGGAAGAACTGAAGCTTATTCTGCTATTGTATCTGGAAATCTTATAAAAGAACCAGGTATTCCTGAATCCTTTAAGGTTCTTGTAAGGGAATTACAAGGATTAGGCATAAAAGTCTCAGCCTATATTGGTAATAAATTAGTAAATCTTTATAAGCTTGAGAATGAATCTTAAGGAAGGGGAGGATTAAACCTTGAGAATTAAAGATTTTGATAAATTAGTTTTTGGATTAGCTTCTCCAGAAGATATATTGAATTGGTCTTATGGAGAAGTTAAAAAGCCTGAAACAATAAATTATAGAACTTTTAAGCCTGAAAGGGATGGCCTTTTTTGTGAGAAAATATTTGGGCCAGTCAAGGATTATGAGTGCCATTGTGGTAAATATAAAGGGCAAAGATATGAAGGTATAACTTGTGATAGATGTGGAGTTACGGTTACAAAAAGTGATGTTAGAAGAGAGAGAATGGGGCATATAAAATTGGCGGTACCTGTAGTTCATATATGGTATTTTAAAAATGTACCTAACTATATAGGATTACTTTTAAATATAAGCAGTAAGCAATTGGAAGAGGTTATTTATTACCATTCATATATAGTTTTATCTCCAGGAGATACACCATTACAAAAGATGCAGATTCTTACAGAGGAAGAATATGAAAAAGCTCTGAGCGAATTTGGTAATAGCTTTAAAGTAGGAATGGGTGCTGAAGCCATCAAAAAACTTCTTAAAGAAATAGATCTTGAGGAACTTTCTTATGATTTAAGAAAACAGATAAATGAATTACAAGGACAAAAGAAAGCAAAACTTATTAAAAGATTAGAGATTGTGGAAAGTTTTAGATTATCTGGAAATAAACCTGAGTGGATGATATTAGAGGTATTACCAGTCATACCACCAGATTTAAGACCTATGGTTCAACTTGAGGGAGGAAAATTTGCTACTTCAGATTTAAATGATCTTTATAGAAGAGTGATAAATAGAAATAACAGACTTGCAAAGCTTTTAGAAATAAATGCTCCCGAAATAATTGTAAGAAATGAAAAAAGAATGTTACAAGAAGCGGTAGATGCGCTTATAGATAATGGAAGAAGAGGAAAACCTGTTACTAATGCTAGTGGAAGACCTCTTAGATCCTTATCTGATATTTTAGAGGGTAAACAAGGTAGATTTAGGCAAAATTTATTGGGTAAGAGAGTTGATTTTTCGGGAAGAGCTGTTATTGTGGTAGGACCAGAATTGAAGTTACATCAATGCGGATTGCCTAAAAAAATGGCTTTGGAGCTTTTCAAACCATTTGTAATAAATAAATTAATAGAACATGGTTTTGCTACAAATGTTAAGAATGCAAGGAAAAAAATTGAAAGAGAAACTTCTGAAGTATGGGATGTACTAGATGAAATAATCAAAGAAAAACTTGTTCTTTTAAACAGAGCACCTACTTTACATAGGGTAAGTATTCAAGCATTTGAGCCTAAATTAATAGATGGAAATGCTATTCAGCTCCATCCTTTGGTATGTCCACCATATAACGCAGATTTTGATGGAGATCAAATGGCTGTTCATGTGCCTCTTTCCTTAGAGGCTCAAGCTGAAGCTCGTCTCCTTATGCTTTCTTCTAATAACCTTATTTCTCCAGCTCATGGAAAACCATTAACATTACCAACTCAGGATATAGTTATTGGACTTTATTATCTTACCTTAATGGTACCAGGAAGAGAAGTTGAAAATATAAGATTCTCAAGTCCTGAAGAAGTATTACTTGCTTTAGATGAAAGAAAAGTTGATTTACATTCTAAAGTGTATGTTTATAGAAAAAGCATGGAAGAAGTGTATGGAGTGGAATTTCCTGTTGAAAAAGTTTATATTGAGACTACCCCAGGTAGATTGATTTTAAATGAGGTTTTACCTGATAAATTAAGATATTATAATGGGGTTTTAACAAGAAAAGAAATCAGGAAAATTGTTGAAAAGTGCTTTAGTGAGTATGGTTGGGGAAGGACTGCAGAATTTTTGGATGAACTCAAGAAATTAGGCTTTATGTATGCTACAAAAGCTGGAGTTAGCTTCTCAATTGTGGATATAGAAATACCAAAAGAAGCAAAGGAAAAGGTTATTAAAAAGGCTGAAGAGGAGGCTTTAAACTTACAAAAAGCAGTAGAAAGTGGTCTTTATTCTGAAGAAGAAAGATATCATAGGGCTATTGAAATATGGACTAAAGCAACCGAAGAAGTAAAAGATATAATGCTTGCTAATTTTGATATGCTTAATTCAGTATTTATGATGGCCTTTTCGGGTGCAAGAGGTAATGTGGATCAAGTAAGACAACTTGCAGCAATGCGCGGATTAATGTCTGATCCTTCAGGTAGAATTATGGATATACCAATTAAGTCAAATTTCTATGAAGGACTTACTATGTCAGAGCATTTTATATCATCTTATGGTGCTCGTAAGGGAGTAGTAGATACAGCTTTGAGAACGTCAGATTCTGGATATTTAACAAGAAGATTAGTGGATGTTGCTCAAAGTCTTGTAATAAAAGAAGAAGATTGTGGAACAAATGATGGAATATATGTGGAACCATTAGAAGATGAAGGAAAGATTGTATTAACGCTCAAGGATAGAATTATAGGAAGATTTGTAGCGGAGGATGTCTATACAGATACAGGTGAGCTAATTGTAAGAAGAAATGAATATATAGATGTAGAAAAGGCTAAAAAAATAGAGGCTGCAGGTATAAAAAGAATTAAAATAAGATCTCCTATGACATGTAAAAGTGAAAAAGGTATCTGTCAAAAATGCTACGGTGAAGATTTAGCTATGCATAGAATAGTTAATATAGGTGAGTCTGTAGGTGTTATTGCTGCTCAGTCTATTGGAGAACCTGGTACACAGCTTACTATGAGAACTTTCCATACTGGTGGAGTAGCATTAACCTCTATAAGCCATCAAAATATTCAAGTTAGAGTAACTGGAAATGTAAAATTTGAAAATATTAAATTTAGAGAAAGATTTGAAGTGCTTGGAAAGAAAGAAAAAGTAGTGGTAAGTCCTAAGGCAAAAATAATAATTGAAGGTGTAAATGAAAAAGAAGAAATTTTATTACCGCCTGGTACTGTTTTGTCTGCATACGAAGGGGAAGTTGTAACCAAGGGGATGAGTTTGGGATATATAGAACCTAACTTAAGATATATCATGTCACCATATAATGGTAAGGTATTAAGTGTAAGGAAAGAAAATGGGGAAAATAGAAGATTTACATTTGTAGGGATTAAATATGATCGGGATAGAGGAAAAATTGATTATATATATAACGAAGAATCTCATTATTGGATCTATACTTTAATAATTAGAGGCGATGATGGAAAAGAATATAATGTACCTTTGCCAGAAGGTGCTGGTTTTCTATTTAGGATAGGTGAGAGAATTGAGGCTGGAGAAACTATAGCTGAATATAGTAGAGAAACTGTCAAAATACAAGCATGTAAAGATGGTGAAGTGGTAGAGATTAATGAAGGTAATGGAGAGATTATAGATAATATTGTTGCAACAGGAGAGGCTTATATTATTATAAAAACATCAGATGGTGAAGAAATTTATAGGATTCCACGAGGGTTGAAGATACATGTAAAAGTTGGTTCAAAAGTTGAATTTGGCACAATCCTTGCTTACTTCCCATCCTATCAGCAGAGAACTGCAAAAACTGAAGATATTGTTCAAGGTCTTCCTCGTGTTGAAGAACTTTTTGAGGCACGAAAACCAAAAGGAAGATCAATTATAGCTGGTAAGAGTGGTCTTGTAAAGATTGTAAGAACGAAATCAGGAGAAAAAATTGTTATAGAAGGAGAAGATGGAAGGGATGAACACATTTTACCACCTAATGCTCAATTATTAGTAAAAGAGGGTGATTATGTAACAGTTGGACAAGAATTAACTAAGGGTTATAGAAACCCAGCAGATATTTTAGCTAATGAAGGACTTGCTGCCTTACAAAGATATATTGTGGATGAGGTACAAAAGGTATACACAAAACAAGGAGCAGAAATAAATGATAAACATATAGAAGTAATTGTGAGACAAATGACTAATAGGGTGAGAATAGAAGATCCAGGAGATAGTAACTTTTTGGTTGGTCAGTTAGTTAATAGAGTTACTTTTGAAAAGATCAGGCAGAAACTTGAAGAAGAAGGAAAAGTACCACCTATCGCAAAAGATGTTGTACTAGGTATAACAAAAGCAGCTCTTACAACTGATAGTGTTATTTCTGCAGCATCTTTCCAAGAAACAACAAGAGTTCTTGCAGAAGCAGCAGTAAAAGGTAAAGAGGATCCTTTGGAGGGATTAAAAGAAAATGTTATTATAGGTAGATTAATTCCAGCAGGTACAGGACTATTTAAGAGAATTATTCCTGCAAAATCTCAAGCTCAAAAAGCTGAAGTCTTAGAAAATGGAGGTGAACCAGAAGAAATCTCTTGACAAAATTAAGTATATAATGATAAACTTTTTCGCTTGCTTTTAGGGGCATACTTTTATAGTTGTTAATAAAAATTTCAAAAAGATATAGAGTAGGAGGTGTAATTTTGCCTACCATAAATCAATTAGTAAAAAAAGGAAGGAAGCCAAAAGAGAGAAAAAGTAAATCTCCAGCCCTTATGGGTAATCCCCAGAAAAGGGGAGTATGTATTCGTGTTACTACAATGACTCCCAAAAAGCCTAACTCTGCTTTAAGAAAGGTAGCAAGAGTAAGGCTTACTAATGGAGTTGAAGTGTGGGCATACATTCCTGGTATTGGCCATAATCTTCAAGAACACTCTGTAGTTCTTGTAAGAGGAGGACGTGTTAAGGATCTCCCAGGTGTACGATATCACATTATACGTGGTGCCTTAGATGCTGCTGGCGTTGAAGGCAGAAAACAAGGAAGATCAAAATATGGAACTAAGCGTCCAAAAGAGGGAGGTAAGAAATAATGCCTCGTAGAGGACCTGCTACTCCAAGAGATATTCCGCCTGATCCTGTTTATAATAGTGTACTTGTACAAAAGTTGATAAATAAGGTTATGTTGGATGGTAAAAAAAGTACTGCTGAAAAAATTGTATATGGAGCAATGGAAATAATTAGAGATAAAACAAAGCAAGATCCTTTAACTGTTTTAGAAAAAGCAGTACAAAATTTGACTCCACTTCTTGAAGTAAGACCAAGGAGAGTAGGAGGAGCTACTTATCAAGTACCTATAGAAGTTCCTCCACGAAGAGGCCTTTCTCTTGCTTTAAGGTGGCTTGTAAGAGCTGCAAGAGAAAGAAAGGGTATGCCTATGAGAGAGAGGCTCGCAGCTGAGATTTTAGATGCTCTCAATAATACAGGAGGGGCTATTAAGAAGAGAGAAGAAATGCATAGAATGGCAGAAGCTAATAAAGCTTTTGCTCATTATAGATGGTAATTAAAAAGGAGGAAGATAAAAGTGCCTAGATGTCCACTGGATAAATTAAGAAATATAGGAATAGCAGCTCATATAGATGCAGGTAAGACTACACTTACTGAGAGAATACTGTTTTATACAGGAAGAACTCATAAATTAGGCGAAGTACATGAAGGAACTGCTACTATGGACTGGATGGAGCAAGAAAGGGAAAGAGGAATAACCATAACAGCTGCTACTACAACTTGTCGCTGGAAGGATCATGTTATCAATATAATTGATACACCAGGACACGTAGACTTTACTGTTGAAGTTGAAAGATCAATGAGGGTTTTGGATGGCCTTATTGCTGTTTTCTGTGGGGTTGCTGGTGTACAACCTCAATCTGAAACTGTATGGAGACAGGCTACTAAATATAATGTGCCAAGAATCATATTTGTAAATAAGATGGATAGGGTGGGTGCTAACTTTTTCAGGGTTGTAGAAATGATTGAAGATAGATTAGGAGTCAATGTGGTGCCTGTTCAAATACCTATTGGTAGCGAGGACAATTTTAAGGGTGTTATAGATCTTTTAGAGAGAAAAGCAATTGTTTATTATGATGATCTTGGTATTAAGTGGGAAATTACAGAAATACCTGAAGAGTTAAAGGAACAAGCAGAAGAATACAGACATAAACTTGTTGAAAAAATTGTAGAGCTCGATGACGAGCTCTTAGAAAAATATTTAGAGGGAGAGGATATTCCTGTATCAGAACTAAAAAGGGTGTTAAGAAGAGCAACTATTGAGGGAATATTATATCCAGCATTGTGTGGATCTGCTTTTAAAAATAAGGGGGTTCAGCCCTTGCTTGATGCTGTTATTGACTACTTACCTTCTCCATTGGATTTGCCACCTGTTAAAGGTATAAATCCTATAACTGGAGAAGAAGAGATAAGAATAGTGAGCGAAGATGAATCTTTTGTTGCTCTTGCTTTTAAGGTTATGACTGATCCTTATGTAGGGAGGTTAACTTATTTTAGAGTATACTCAGGTAAATTAGAGAAAGGAAGCTACGTTTATAATTCTACGAAAGGTAAAAAAGAAAGAATTGGAAGGCTCCTTCAAATGCATGCAAATCATAGAGAAGATATTGATGTAGTATATGTGGGAGATATAGCTGCTGTAGTAGGCTTAAAATATACAACCACTGGAGATACTTTATGTGATGAGAATAGACCTATAATTCTGGAAGGAATGTCATTTCCAGAACCTGTTATTTCTGTTGCAATTGAACCTAAGAGTACTGAGGAACAAGATAAACTTAGTCTTGCTTTACAAAGACTTGCAGAAGAGGATCCTACTTTTAGGGTAACTTATGATGAAGAAACAGGTCAAACTCTTATTCATGGTATGGGAGAGTTACATTTGGAGATTATTGTTGATCGTTTGAAGAGAGAATTTAAGGTTAATGCTAATGTGGGTAAACCTCAGGTCTCCTATAGAGAAACTATAAGAAAACCAGTAAAGATAGAAGGAAAATACATTAGGCAGACTGGTGGTAGAGGTCAATATGGGCATGTATGGTTTGATTTGGAGCCTTTACCAAGAGGAAGCGGACTTGAATTTGTTAATAAGATAGTGGGGGGTGTTATACCACAGCAATTCATTCCTGCTGTTGAAGCAGGCGTGAGAGAGGCTGCAGATAGAGGTGTATTAGCAGGGTATCCCGTTACTGATATAAGAGTTACTCTTTTTGATGGGTCTTATCATGAAGTAGATTCTTCAGATATGGCATTTAAGATAGCAGCCTCACAGGCCTTTAAAGATGGTGTTTTAAAGGGTGATCCAGTTCTTCTTGAACCAATAATGAAGTTAGAAATAATTGTTCCTGAAGAATATATGGGTGATGTTATAGGAGATCTTAATAGCAGAAGAGGAAGAATAGAAAAAATTGAATTTATAAATAATTCAAGAGTTATAAAAGCCCTTGTTCCTCTTGCTGAGATCTTTGGCTACGCTACAACTCTCCGTTCGTTAACTCAGGGAAGAGGAATATTCTCAATGGAATTCTCTCATTATGAAGAAATGCCATTAAATATTCAGGAAAAAATCTTATCTTCAAATTTTAAAAAATAATGAATAGGAGGAGATAAAGGATGGCGAAGGAGAAATTTGTAAGGACGAAGCCACATGTAAACATAGGTACGATAGGTCACGTAGACCATGGTAAGACGACATTAACGTCGGCCATAACGATGGTATTAGCGGCGGAAGGGTTAGCGAAGCCATTGAAGTATGAAGACATAGATAAAGCGCCTGAGGAGAGGGCGAGAGGAGTGACGATAAACTTATATCATGCGGAATATGAGACACCAAACAGGCATTATGCGCACATAGATGCGCCGGGGCATGCTGACTATATAAAGAACATGATAACAGGGGCTGCACAGATGGATGGAGCGATCTTAGTAGTATCAGCGGCGGATGGGCCAATGCCGCAGACGAGGGAGCACATACTATTAGCGAGGCAAGTAAACGTGCCATACATAGTAGTATTTTTAAACAAGATAGACATGGTAGATGATCCAGAGATTGTGGACTTAGTTGAGATGGAAGTAAGGGACTTATTAACGAAGTATGGATATCCAGGGGATGAAGTACCAGTAATAAGGGGGTCAGCATTAAAAGCCGTAGAGGTAATGGGTCAGAATCCGAACACGAAGAGAGGGGAGGACAAGTGGGTAGATGCGATATGGGAATTAATGGATGCGGTAGACAGTTACATACCATTACCTGAGAGAGATGTAGACAAGCCATTTTTAATGCCAATAGAGGACATATTTAGCATAACTGGTAGAGGGACAGTAGTTACGGGGAGAGTAGAGAGAGGAAGAGTGAAGGTAGGGGATGAAGTAGAGATAGTAGGGTTAACAGATGAGATAAAGAAGAGTGTAGTAACAGGGGTAGAGATGTTCAGGAAGCAATTAGATGAAGCGATAGCTGGAGACAACATAGGGATATTATTAAGAGGGATAGACAAAGATGAAGTAGAGAGGGGACAAGTAGTAGCGGCGCCAGGGAGTATAAAGCCACATACGCATTTCAAGGCGCAAGTATACGTATTAAAGAAGGAAGAAGGGGGAAGGCACACGCCATTTTTCAGTGGATATAAGCCACAATTTTATTTCAGAACTACAGATGTAACAGGTGAGATAAGATTACCAGAGGGAGTACAGATGGTGATGCCAGGGGACAATATAGAGATGGAGATAAAGTTAATAAAGCCTGTAGCATTAGAGGAAGGTTTAAGATTTGCAATCAGAGAAGGTGGAAAGACTGTTGGTGCAGGTGTCGTAACTAAAATTATTGAATAATGGGGGCGATCAGTAGACATGAGTAGTTATTCAGATAGACAAAAAATAAGAATTAAATTAAAAGCATTTGATCACAGAGTTCTTGATCAATCAACTAAAAAGATTATAGAAACAGTAAGAGGAACTGGGGCTAAGATTTCTGGCCCTATTCCTCTTCCTACAAAGGTTACAAGATATTGGGTATTACGTTCTCCACACGTGAATAAAAACTCTGGAGAACATTTTGAAATAAGGATTCATAAAAGACTAATTGATATAGAAAATCCAACAGCAAAAACAGTGGAAGCTCTTATGAATTTAGAGCTTCCAGCTGGTGTTGAAGTTGAAATTAAAACATAGAGAGGGGTAAAGACTATGGCTGCTCCTACAACAAAAGCTATATTAGGTAGAAAAGTTGGAATGACCCAGATTTTTGGTGAAAATGGCGAGATTATACCAGTAACAGTAATAAAGAGTGGACCTTGCCTTATATTAAATGTGAGAACTAAAGAAAAAGATGGATATAATGCTATTCAATTAGGGTTTGAAAGGTGTAAGGAGAGTAAACTAAATAAGCCATTGTTAGGTATATTTAAAAAATTGGGATTTCCACCCTTTAAAGTTATAAAGGAGGTAAGAGTAGTTAATACTTCAGATTTTGTTCCTGGTCAAGAGATAAAAGTAGAAATATTTCAAGAAGGAGAATTGGTTGACGTAACTGGTAAGAGTAAAGGGCATGGATATACTGGACATATCAAATTGTGGAATTTTGCACGTGGTAGAATGTCTCATGGTTCTAAATTTCATAGAAGAAGAGCATCAATTGGTGCTGGTGGAGTTCAGCATGTAATGAAAGGTCAGAAAATGGCAGGAAGATGGGGCAATGAAACTATCACTGTTCAAAATCTAAAGATTGTAAAGGTAGATAAAGAAAAAGATTTAATTTTGGTTAAAGGTGCTGTTCCTGGTCCTGTAGGTAATTTATTAATTATCAGAAAGGCTGTTAAGGATATAAAGTAATAGGAAGGGGATAGAAAAATGATTCAAGTACCTGTATATAACCAAAAAGCAGAAAAGATTGGAGAGATTGAGTTAAAAGATGAATTATTTGGAATAGAGAAAAGACCTGACCTTTTCTACACATGTGTGGTCATGCATTTAGCTAATGGTAGACAGGGTACTCATTCTACCAAGAGGAGAGGAGAGGTAAATAGAAGTGGTAGAAAGGTTTGGCCTCAAAAAGGTACAGGTCACGCAAGACAGGGTGATAGAAAAGCTACTCATTGGGTAGGTGGAGGTAGACCTTTTGGTCCAAAACCTCGTGATTATTCTTATAAGATTCCTAAGAAGGTGAGAAGACTTGCAATAAGATCTGCATTATCTACTAAGCTTAAGGAAAATAACCTTTATATTTTGGATAAAATTGAATTATCACAACCCAAAACAAAAGAGTTGGTAAATATATTAAATAATTTTGGATTAAAAGAAGCAAAAGTACTTATAGGTATACCTCAAAAAGATGAAACATTAAAAAGAGCTGCTATGAATTTAGAGAATGTAAAAACGATGGTAGCATCTTGTCTTAATGTATATGATTTATTAAAATATGATTATTTGGTATTGACTGTTGATGCTATACCTGTAATAGAGGAGGCATTTTTGAAATGAGAGATCCATACACTGTTATTATAAAGCCTGTTCTTACTGAAAAAAGTTTAAATTTGGCTAAAGAAGGTAAGTATGTTTTTGAAGTGGCTAAGGATACAAATAAAATAGAAGTTGGAAAAGCAGTTGAGGAAATTTTTAAGGTAAAGGTTAAAAAGGTGGCTATAATAAATGAAAAACCAAAAAGACGTAGATTGGGTCTTTCTCAGGGATTTACTTCAACAAGAAAGAAAGCCATAGTAACTTTAGAACCAGGTTATAAAATAGAGCTTATTAGTGGAGTATAGGAGGTAGAAAAGAATGGGACTTAAAAAGTTTAAACCTATTACACCTGGATTAAGACATTTAATATTGCCTGATTTTTCAGAGATTACTAAAGAAGAACCTGAAAAATCTCTGCTAAAACCACTTAAGAAAAGTGGTGGAAGGAATAATTTTGGCCATGTTACTACAAGATTTAGAGGTGGTGGTCATAAGAGACTTTATAGAATAATTGATTTCAGGAGAGATAAAGATGGAATACCAGCTAAAGTAGCAAGTATAGAGTATGATCCAAATAGAACTGCCAGGATAGCGTTATTATATTATGCTGATGGAGAGAAAAGATACATTATAGCACCAGAAGGTTTAAAAGTTGGAGATATTATTATGTCTGGCGAAAATGTTGATATTAAAGTAGGGAATAATCTTCCTTTAAAGAATATTCCTGATGGAACATTGATTCATAATTTGGAGTTATATCCTGGAAGAGGCGGTCAACTTGTAAGGGCTGCTGGAACAGCTGCTCAAATCTTAGGTAAAGAAGGAAAATGGGCATACGTAAGGCTCCCATCGGGCGAAATAAGGTTGTTTGATTTAAATTGTAGAGCAACTATCGGTCAGGTAAGTAATGTGGATAATCAGAACATATCCTTAGGAAAAGCAGGGAGAAGCAGATGGCTTGGTAGAAGACCTCATGTAAGAGGTTCTGCTATGAATGCTGTAGATCATCCTCACGGAGGTGGTGAGGGTAAGGCACCTATAGGTCATCCAGGACCTCTTACTCCTTGGGGTAAACCAACTCTTGGGTACAAGACAAGGAAAAAGAGAAAGCCTTCTGATCGTTTCATAATTCAAAGAGCAAACGACAAAAAAGAAATGAAGTAAAGGGGAGGAGCTCATGGGTCGTTCATTAAAAAAGGGTCCATATGTAGATCCAAAACTTCTTAAAAAGATAAGAGAGTTAAATGAGAAAGGCGAAAAAAGAATTATTAAGACTTGGTCTAGGAGATCTGTTATTGTTCCAGAAATGGTAGGACATACTATTGCTGTATATAATGGAAGAAAGCATATTCCAGTGTATATTACAGAGAATATGATAGGGCACAGATTGGGAGAATTTGCTCCTACAAGAACATTTACAGGTCACAGAATACCTACTGCTCGTATTACAGCGATTAAGTAGGGAGGTTGAATTTAGATGATTGAAGTAAAGGCTGAAAGCAAATATATTAGAATATCTCCTTACAAGGCAAGAAGGGTTATTGATCTTGTAAGGGGTAAAATGGTTAGTGAGGCTGAGGCTATTTTAGAAAACCTTCCTCATAAAGCTGCACATTTTATACTAAAATGTTTGAGATCTGCTAAAGCAAATGCTGAACACAATTATGGACTTAGGGCTGAAAGATTATATGTATCAAAGGCTTTTGTAAATGAGGGTCCACGTTGGAAGAGGTTAAATCCACGTGCAAGAGGAAGGGCAGATATTGTACAAATTAGAAATAGTCATATAGTAATCTATTTAAAAGAGAAGGAGGAAGAATAATATGGGGCAGAAGACACACCCTTATGGTTTTAGATTAGGTATAACAAAAGATTGGAAAAGTCATTGGTATGCTGAAAAATCTGATTATTCCTCCTTAATACATGAAGATTGGGCTATAAGAAATTATATTAAAAAGAACTACTACCAAGCAGGAATATCACGTGTTGAGATTGAGAGAAAAGCTATAAATAGAGTTGATATAACAATTCATACTGCAAGGCCTGGTGTACTCATTGGAAGAGGTGGAAGTGAAATTGAAAATATAAGGAAAAATCTTGTTAAATTAACTAATAAAAATGTTTTTGTTAATGTGATAGAAGTAAAAAATCCAGAACTTGATGCCCAACTTGTAGCTGAGAATATAGCAATGCAAATAGAAAAAAGAATAAGTTATAAGAGAGCAATGAAACAAGCAATAAATAGAGCTTTAAGGGCTGGAGCAAAGGGTATAAAAGTAATGTGTAGTGGAAGACTTAATGGTGCAGAAATTGCAAGATCAGAGTGGTTTAGAGAAGGCCGTATTCCTTTGCAGACTTTAACTGCTGATATTGATTATGGTTTTGCGGAGGCTTTCACTATATCAGGAGTAATAGGAGTAAAAGTTTGGATATATAAAGGAGATATTCCTGAACTTCATAAAGAACCTATTCGAGAGTTACCGGAAAAGGCTACACCTCAAAAGGTTATAGATGAAGATATGTATGAGAAAGATGAGGTGAATTACGATGTTGATGCCTAAAAGAGTTAAACATAGAAAACAACATCGTGGAAGATTAAAGGGAGTAGCTACGCGTGGTAATAGGGTAGTATTTGGTGATTATGGTATACAAGCTTTAGCTCCAGCATGGATAACGAGTGAACAAATAGAGGCTGTAAGAAGAACTCTTACAAGACATGCTGGGAAAAATGGAAGAATATGGATTAGGATTTTTCCAGACAAATCTGTAACAGCAAGGCCTGCAGAAAGTAGAATGGGTGGAGGCAAAGGTGATGTTAAAGGATGGGTAGCAGTAGTAAAGCCAGGTACAATACTTTTTGAAATTGGAGGAATCCCTAAGGAAGAAGCCATGGAAGCAGTAAGAATAGCTGGAAGTAAATTACCTATTAAGACAAGATTTGTAACAAGAGAATTGGGTGGTGATTAATATATGGGGAGAAGAGCTATGGAGTTAAGAGAAAAAACCAATGAAGAGTTAATGGAAGAATTAAAGAAATTGAGATCAGAGCTTTTTAATCTCCGAGTACAACAATCAACAGGTGGGTTAACTAATCCTCATAGATTGAAGGAAATAAGAAAAGATATTGCTCGAATTCTTACTATTCTGAGAGAGCGTGAACTTAAAAAATCTTAATTTAAGGAGAGAGATTAAATGAGTGGCAAGAGAAAAGAAATGATAGGAAAAGTTGTAAGTGCAAAAATGCAAAAAACTATTGTTGTTTTAGTAGAACAGACTTATACTCATCCATTATATAAGAAAACAGTAACAAGAAGGAAAAAGTATAAGGCTCATGATGAGCTTCAAGAAGCTCGTGAAGGTGATATTGTATTAATAAGGGAAACAAGACCACTATCAAAAGAAAAAAGATGGAGATTAGTAAAGATCTTGAAAAAAGCAGAATTAATACCTACCTTATCTGGGGAAAACGTGGAAGAGAATATTACTAATGACAGTATAAGGGAAGGTGATTTAAATGATAATGCCTCAAACTAGATTGGTAGTAGCAGACAATAGTGGAGCTAAAGAGATAATGTGCTTTAGAATTTTAGGAAAAAAGAGAGTAGCTCAGGTTGGAGATATTATAGTGGCCAGCGTAAAAGATGCTGTTCCAAGAGCTAATATCAAGAAGGGTGATGTAGTATATGCTGTGGTTATTAGAACAAGAAGAACTATAAGAAGGAAAGATGGATCTTATGTAAGGTTTGATGACAATGCGGCAGTAATAATTGATAAGGATGGTAATCCAAGAGGGACAAGAGTGTTTGGACCAGTAGCCAGAGAATTAAGGGAAAAGAATTTTATGAAAATTATCTCTTTAGCAACAGAAGTCATATAGAGGTGAAGAGAGATGGATATTAAAAAGGGTGATTTAGTTCTCGTAATATCAGGAAAAGATAAAGGAAAAAAAGGAAAGGTTATCTCTGTTCTTCCTGCTGAAGAGAAAATAGTTGTCGAAGGAGTTAATATTGTAAAAAAACATGTACGTCCTTCTGCTAAAATGAGGCAAGGTGGAATAGTTGAGAAACCGGCACCTTTATATAGGTGTAAAGTTATGCTTATATGTCCTCGTTGTAACCAACCTACGAGGATAAAGCATACATTTTTAGATGATGGAAAAAAAGTAAGAGTTTGCTCTAAATGTAAAGAGATTATTGATCGTGTTTAATAAGGGAGGAAGGTAATAATGGAAGTTTTAAAGCAAAAATATATTCAAGAAGTAATTCCTGCAATGATGAAGAAGTTCGGATATAAGAATCCAATGGCTGTACCTAAAATTGAAAAGATTGTAGTAAATATTGGAGTAAGTGAAGCAGTACAAAATCCAGGAGCAATTGAAGCTGCAGCTCGAGATCTCAGCATCATTACAGGGCAAAAACCCATAGTACGAAAAGCCCGTAAATCTATAGCAAACTTTCACTTAAGGAAAGGTATGCCTATAGGATTAAAGGTAACTTTAAGAGGAGAAAGAATGTATGCCTTCTTATACAAATTGATAAATCTTGCTTTGCCAAGAGTGAGAGATTTTTCAGGTGTTTCACCTAATTCTTTTGATGGTAGAGGTAATTACTCCTTAGGTCTTAAAGAACAATTAGTTTTTCCTGAAATAGAATATGACAAGATAGATAGAATAAGAGGGATGGATATTACCATTGTGACAACAGCAGAAACAGACGAAGAAGCTAAGGAGCTTCTTTCTCTTCTTGGAATGCCATTTAAAAAATAATTTGAAAAGCGAGGGAGGAAATTGTGGCTAAGAAATCGCAAATTGTAAAATGGCTTAAACCTAAGAAGTATAAGGTCAGAGAATATAATAGGTGTAGAATATGTGGAAGACCAAGAGGATATATAAGAAAGTTTGGTCTTTGCCGTTTATGTTTTAGGGAATTAGCTTTAAAAGGCGAATTACCAGGTGTTAGGAAAGCAAGTTGGTAAGGAGGGTTGCTATGAACGTAACAGATCCTATTGCTGATATGTTAGTTAGAATTAAAAATGCAAATATGAGACGACATCCTACTGTTGATATTCCTCATTCAAGAATTAAGGAAAAGCTTGCAGAAATTTTGCTTAAGGAAGGATATATAGCAAAATATGAGGTAATAGGAGAGATCCCACAAAAATATATTAGGATTTATCTAAAATATAAGGGAAAAACTCCCGTAATTCAGGAATTGAAAAGAGTGAGTAAACCCGGTAGGAGATATTATGTTAAGAGAGAAGAAATTCCAAGGGTTCTTGGAGGTTTGGGAATTGCTATCTTATCTACCTCTAAAGGAATTATGACAGATAAAGAGGCAAGACTTTTAGGGGTCGGTGGAGAGCTTATTTGTATGGTATGGTAGAAAAGGAGGAATAAAATATGTCACGAATAGGAAGAAAACCTATACCAATACCACAAAATGTACAAGTAGAAATAAGTGATGGAAATTTGGTAAAGGTAAAAGGTCCTTTAGGAGAGCTAGAAAGAACTTTCCATCCTCTTGTATCTGTAAAGAAAGTAGATGGCCAAATAGTAGTGGAGAGAGCTAATGACGAAAAATTTACTAAAGCCTTACATGGTTTAACAAGAGCTTTAATAAATAATATGGTAATAGGAGTAACACAAGGATTTGAGAAAAGATTGGAATTGCAGGGCACAGGATATAGAGCAAGAGTACAAGGTAATAAACTTGTGTTAGAATTGGGTTTTTCTCATCCCGTAGAGCTTGATATTCCTACAGGGCTTACAGTAACAGTACAAGATAATACTAAAATAAGTGTAAAGGGTATTGATAAAGAACTAGTGGGGCAGTTTGCAGCTATAATTAGAAGAATTAGACCTGCAGATCCATATAAAGGAAAAGGTGTAAGATACGAAGGCGAAAAGATTAGACAAAAAGCTGGTAAGGCTGGTAAGAAGTAGGAGGTTTGACATTATGATTATAAAAAGATCAAGAAAGGAACTTAGAAAAGTAAGGCATTTAAGAATAAGAAAAAAGATTTATGGAACTCCTGAAAGACCGAGATTAGCTGTTTTTAAAAGCTTGAGATATATATATGCTCAGATAATTGATGATACGAAAGGTCATACTTTAGTATCGGCTTCTTCCTTGGAAAAGGAATTGAGATCACAGTTAAAATCTACTAAAAATATAGAAGCTGCAAAATTAGTTGGTGAAGTGATAGCAAAAAGAGCTTTAGAAAAGGGAATTAAAAAAGTAGTTTTTGATAGAGGTGGATTTTTATATCATGGTAAAGTCAAGGCTCTTGCTGATAGTGCAAGGGCAGCTGGCCTTGAATTCTAAAAAAGGAGGGAACTTCTTTGAAAGAGTTAGAACCTGTCTTTAAAGAAAGAGTTATAGAGATAAGAAGAGTAGCTAAAGTGGTTGCTGGTGGTAAAAATTTGCGTTTTAGAGCCTTAGTTGTAGTGGGTGATGAGCAGGGTACTGTTGGGGTAGGTATAGCAAAAGCTGCTGAAGTGCCAGATGCTATTAGAAAAGCTGTAAGAAGGGCTAAGAAGAATGCGGTGAAGATATCAATAAGCAAAGGTACCATTCCGCATGAAGTATATGGAAAATTAGGAGCATCTAAAATACTTTTAAAGCCTGCTGCACCTGGAACAGGTGTTATAGCTGGTGGAGCTGCGAGAGCAGTCTTAGAGCTTGCAGGAATTAAAAATGTTTTGGCTAAAGCTTTGGGTTCTACTACAGCCATAAACCTTGCTCAAGCTACTTTTGAAGCTCTTAAAAAACTTAGATCTATTCCTGAAGTAGCTGAAATGAGAGATAAAAAGATAAGGGAGATAATAGATGTAAAACATAAGGAGGAGAATACCCAAAATAGGGAGGGAGAAAATTGAAATTATTTGAATTAAAGCCTAAATTAGGATCTCGTAAAAAACCTAAAAGATGGGGATGTGGATATGCTGCTTCTGGTAAATATGCAGGTAGAGGTATGAGTGGTCAGAACTCAAGAACTGGAGATGGCGTACGACCTGGTTTTGAGGGTGGTCAAACCCCATTAACTAGAAGATTACCCAAAATGGATGGTATTCCAAATCCTCCCCGCAGAAAATTTACTGTAATAAATCTTTCAGTTTTAGAGGAAAAGTTTAACGCAAATGAGATTGTTGATCCTAATATACTTTTGGAGAAAAAAATAGTAAAAGAAATTGGAAATGGTGTAAAAATTCTTGGCAATGGTGAATTAACTAAACCTCTTCTTGTAAAAGCTCATGCCTTTAGTGAAAAAGCCCGACAGAAGATAGAAAGTGTGGGCGGAAAAGCTGAGGTGATTGAATAGTGTTTGATACTTTAGCTAGGGCTTTTAGAGTACCAGATTTAAGGAAAAAGATACTTTTTACTCTTTTTATTTTTGCGGTATATAGATTAGGTGCTCATATACCTGTGCCTGGAGTAGATAGGGTTGCTCTATCAAATCTTTTTAAAGGCCAAGGGGCTTTAGGATTTTTAGATTTATTTACAGGAGGAGCGCTATCAAGATTTTCTATATTTTCTATGGGTATTATACCTTTTATTAATGCTTCCATCATGATGGAACTTTTAACTGCCGTATTTCCATCATTAGCTGAGTTAAAGAAGGAAGAAGATGGAAGGAAAAAGCTCACAAGATATGCTAGAAATCTTTCAGTTTTATTAGCAGCCATTGAAGCTTTTGGATTAACTATTTTTATGCATAATTATAAAGTTATTCCAAGTCTTACCCCATTATATGTGATAAGCAGTGTAATAACATTAACAGCGGGAAGTACTTTTATAATGTGGCTTGGTGAGCAGATTTCTCAATATGGAATAGGAAATGGTGTATCCTTAATCATATTAACATCTATAGTTGCAAGATTTCCAACTGATTTGGCAAGAACTTTTGCTTTGCTAAGTAGAGGAGAAATTGGAATTTTAAATGTAATTGCCTTCTTTGCTCTTTTAATATTAATTATTATAGGTGTGGTTTGGGAAGAGAGTGCAGAGAGAAGAATTCCTGTACAATATTCTCGTAGAATTGTAGGAAGAAGAGTTTATGGGGGGCAAAGTACCTATCTTCCTTTAAAATTAAATCAAGCTGGTGTGATACCAATCATTTTTGCAATTACAATTCTTATGGTTCCACAGAGTTTTATTCCGTTTGTAAAAATTGGTTGGCTAAAGAGTATCTTGAATATTTTTTCTCCAAGTTCCATTTTCTATCCTATTATTTATTTTTTACTTGTTCTTGGATTTACTTACTTTTATTCATCCATAGTATTTGATCCTGCAGATTTAGCTGAGAATTTTAAGAAATATGGTGGATTTATTCCAGGAGTAAGACCAGGAAAACCAACAGAGGAATATTTATCGAAAACTTTAAATAGATTAAACTTTTTTGGTGGTGTATTCTTAGGATTGATTGCTTTGTTGCCTACTTTTATTGAAAGAATTACTGGTGTTACAGAATTTCAACTTGGTGGAACAAGTATATTAATTATGGTTGGTGTGATATTAGAGACTATAAAGACTCTTGAAGCTCAAATGATAATGAAAAGTTATGAGGGGTTTTTAAAATGATGAAAGCAATTATATTTTTAGGTCCTCCAGGGGCTGGAAAAGGTACACATGCGAAAGAAATTAGTTATATCTTAAACATCCCCCATATTTCTACAGGGGATATATTTAGGGAAGCGATTAAGAATCAAACTGAACTTGGAATGAGGGTTAAAGAATTTCTTGATTCTGGTAAATTGGTGCCTGATGAACTTGTGTGGGAAGTAGTGAAAGATCGTTTAGATACAGAAGATTGCAAGGATGGTTTTATATTAGATGGTTTTCCCAGGACCATTTTGCAGGCAGAATTATTAGATAAATATTTAAATGAAAGGAATGCAGATTTAAAAGTTATATATTTGGATGCAAGTGATGATTTAGTAATAAAAAGACTTTCATCAAGAAGAGTTTGCAAAAATTGTGGAGCAATATATAATATAATTTCTATGCCTCCTAAAAAGGAGGGAATATGTGATATTTGTGGAGGAGAGTTATATCAACGAAGTGATGACTATCCCGAGGTTATTAAGAAAAGATTAGAAACTTATTATAAAGAGACCCAACCTCTTATTGATTATTATAAAAACAGAGGAGTAATGTATACAATAATTGCTGAAAAAGATAGAGAAGAAGTTTTGCAGGAGATATTAAAGGTGGTAAAAGATGGTAATTGAGTTAAAAACAAAAGATGAAATAGCAATTATGAGAGAAGGAGGAAGAATATTATCAAAAATTTTTAACGGGATAGAAAGAGTCCTAAAAAGTGGAATAACAACTTATGGTTTGGCAAGAAGAGCAGAAGAATTTATGAATAACTATAATGTTAAACCAGCTTTTAAAGGTTATAGGGGTTATCCTGAGGTAATATGTGTTTCAATAAATGAAGAAATAGTGCATGGAATTCCAAGCACAAAGAAACTAATAGAAGATGGAGATATTGTAAGTGTAGATATTGGTATAGAATATAAAGGATTCTTTTTAGATGCTGCAAAAACATATGCTATAGGAGATGTTTCTCCTTTAGCTCTAAAACTTATAAGAGTTACTGAAGAGGCTCTTTGGCGAGGAATAGAGAAGGCTAAAGTTGGGGCAAAACTTTCAGATATATCATGGGCAATTCAAGAATATGTTGAGAAGAATGGATTTAATGTTATAAGAGATTTTGTTGGGCATGGTATAGGAAGGAGATTGCACGAGCCCCCAAATGTTCTTAATTATGGACCTCCAGGAATGGGACCTGTATTACAAGAGGGGTTAGTTATTGCTATAGAACCAATGGTTGTTACAGGAAGTTATGAGGTTAAAATTTTGAATAATGGTTGGACAGCTGTTACAGTAGATGGTGGACTTTCTGCTCATTTTGAACATACAGTAGCAATTACTGAAAATGGTCCTCAGGTATTGACCATAGATTAGGGAGGGCCTATGACAAAAAAGGATAGAGAAGTTATTGAAGTTGTAGGAACGGTAAAAGAGGCATTGCCAAATGCTACATTTAAGGTACAATTAGATAATGGTCTTGAAATAATGGCTTATATATCTGGAAAAATGAGGATGAATTTTATAAGAGTAATGCCAGGTGATCGAGTAAAAGTAGAGCTTTCGATATATGATCTTACTAAAGGAAGAATAACATATAGATTCGTAAATAAGGAGGGTAATAAGGATGAAGGTTAGAGCTTCGGTGAAGAAAATATGTGAAAAATGTAAGATTGTAAAGAGAGGCGGGAGAGTTTTTGTTATCTGCGAAAATCCAAGACATAAACAGAAGCAAGGATAGGAGGTGTTTTATTTAAAATGGCACGTATTGCAGGAGTAGATTTACCAAACAATAAAAAAATAGAGATTGCTCTAACATATATATATGGAATAGGAAGAACTACAAGCAAAAAGATTTTACAAGCTACTGGTGTTGATCCTAATAAGAGAGTAAAAGATTTAACTGAAGAAGAAATAAGCAAATTAAGAGAGGAAATCGAAAATAATTATAAAGTAGAAGGTGATTTAAGGCAAGAGATAGCCTCTAATATAAGGCGTCTTATAGAAATAGGATGTTATCGTGGTATTAGACATAAGAGAGGATTACCTGTAAGAGGTCAAAGAACTCGTTGTAACGCACGTACAAGAAAAGGTCCAAGAAAAACTGTAGGTGCTAAGAGAAAGGAAAAATAATTTTTAGCTTTAAATAAAACTGATAAAATTTGTTAAAACAGGAGGGAAACTAAGTAAATGGCTAAAAAGAAGAGAACAAGAGGTCCTCGTAAAGAGAAAAAGATTGTTCCTGTAGGAGTTGCGCATATAAACTCAACATTTAATAATACAATTGTTACCATTACAGATCCTGAAGGAAACGTTCTTACCTGGGGTAGTGGTGGCACAGCTGGTTTTAAAGGTACAAAGAAAGGCACTCCTTTTGCTGCTCAACTTGCAGCTGAAATGGCAGCTAAAAAGGCTATTTCAGAGTATGGAATGAAGAAAGTAGATGTATTAGTTAAAGGTCCAGGACCTGGACGGGAGACTGCTATAAGAGCCTTGCAAGCTGCAGGCCTTGAGATCTCTCTTATAAAGGATGTTACACCAATACCTCATAACGGGTGTCGTCCACCCCGTAGAAGAAGAGTGTAAAATTTAAGGGAGGAGAGAAAATGGCAAGATATACAGGACCAGATTGTCGTTTGTGTAGAAGAGAAGGAATGAAATTATTTTTAAAGGGTACAAAATGTTTTTCTGAAAAATGTCCCTTTGATAGAAGATCTTATGCTCCAGGACAGCATGGCAGAGCTCAGAGAAAACTAACAGAATATGGATTGAGATTAAGAGAAAAACAAAGAGCTAAAAGAATATATGGTGTATTAGAGAGGCAGTTTAGAAGATATTTTGAGATAGCTTCTAAAGGAAGAGGGGTTACAGGTGAACGTCTTTTACAATTATTAGAAACAAGACTTGATAATGTGGTTTACAGACTTGGATGGGCACTTTCTCGTGATCAGGCAAGACAAATAGTTTCTCATGGTAAGATTGCTGTTAATGGAAGAAGAGTAAATATACCATCTTTTAATGTAAAACCAGGAGATATAATAGAACTTTTAGATAAAGATTTACTTCCAGTTCAAGAAGCTCTTTCTGTATTGGGAGGTAGGTCTGTTCCTCCTTGGTTAGAATTGGATAAAGATAATTTTAAAGGTAGAGTTTTGAGACTTCCTGCCAGAAATGAAATAGATACACCAGTACAAGAACAACTTATTGTAGAGTTCTACTCTAGATAGTTTTTGTGGCAGGATAAGGGAGGTAGATAATTTGCTAATAGAAGAAAATGTAAGGGTTATTATTGAAAAGAAAACTGATGATTATTGTCGTTTCATAGTAGAACCCTTAGAGAGGGGTTATGGTTGGACTATTGGAAATGCTTTGAGGAGAATACTTTTATCATCTATCGAGGGTGCAGCAGTTGTTTCTGTAAAGATTGAAGGAGTGAAACATGAGTTAGAAGTGCTTCCAGGTCTTAAAGAAGAGATTCTTGAAGTATTAATGAATTTGAAAAAGATGGTAGTAAAGATAGAAGATAATAATTCCCATATACTCCATCTTGATGTTATGGGTCCAAGAGTAATAAAGGCAGGAGATTTTGTAGTACCTGCTAATGTTAAAATAATAAATCCTGATTTACAAATTGCAACCTTAGTCGATAAAGTACCATTTAGAATGGAAGTAGAAGTTAAAAAAGGAAAGGGTTATGTTACTGCTGAAGAAAATAAAGAGCCTAACCAACCTATTGGAGTTTTAGTTTTAGATTCTATTTTTTCTCCTGTAAAGAAAGTTGGTTATGAGGTAGAAAAGACGAGGGTAGGTAGAAGGACAGATTTGGATAGACTTGTTTTAGATATATGGACTAACGGATCTATAACTCCAGAAGAAGCTTTTAGAGAAGCATCGAGAATTCTTATGGAATATTTTAAACTTTTAGCAGAGAAAGACTTTCAAATTTCTTATGAAGAAGTAACTGAGGAAATTACAACTTTAGAAGAAGAGAGCAAGAAGGGATTAACTCTTGAGGATTTAGGTCTTTCAACTCGCGCATATAATTCCTTAAGACATGCTGGTATACATACTATTGAGGATTTACTTACAAAAACAAGAGAAGATCTAATGAAGATTAAAAACTTTGGTTTAAAGTCTCTCCAAGAATTGGAGGAAAAGCTTAGAGAAAGAGGCTTGAGTTTAAGGGATACTGAAAACCCTGATTTAGAGAAAGGAGAGGACTTAGAATGAGACATCGAAAGGCATATAGAAAATTAAGTAAGCCAACACCTCAAAGAAAGGCTCTCTTAAAAGCTCTTTTAATTTCTTTATTTAAAAACGGAAAGATAGTTACAACTTTACCAAGAGCAAAAGAGGTAAGTAGATTAGCTGAGAAGCTTCTTACTATAGCCAAGGATGACTCTGTGCATCATAGAAGGTTAGTTTATGCATGGTTACAAGATAGAGAACTTGTAAGAAAGGTTTTTGTAGAAATAGCTCCAAAATATAAAGATAGAAATGGTGGATATACAAGAGTATTAAAAGCTGGTTTTAGAAGAGGGGATGCAGCAGAAGAGGCGGTAATTGAACTTGTATAATGATTCAATTGAGAAATGTTTCTTATGTCTATCATGAAGGTACGATTCAGGAGAAGGTAGCTCTAAAAGATATTAATATAGAGATACCTTCTCCTTCTTTTTTAGCTGTTATTGGGGCTAATGGTTCAGGTAAGTCAACTTTTGCAAGGCTTTTGAATGGCCTTTTTATTCCTACATATGGTGACGTGATCGTTGATGGTTTAAATTCTAAAAACTTTGAAAATTTGTGGGAAATAAGAAAAAGGGTAGGATTAGTTTTTCAAAACCCGGATAATCAAATAGTAGGAATGACTGTTGAGGAAGATGTAGCTTTTGGTTGTGAAAATCTTGGTTTGCCTCCCAAGGAGATTGAAGAAAGAATTGCTTTTGCTTTAAAATCTGTCGGGATGGAAGAATATAGAAAATATCCTCCTCATCTTCTTTCTGGTGGACAAAAACAAAGAATAGCAATAGCTGGAATATTGGCCATGTTACCTAAATATATAGTTTTAGATGAACCTACAACTATGTTGGACCCAAAAGGTAGAAAAGAGATAATGGAGGTTATAAAAAAATTATATAAAGAAGAGAAAACTTCTATTATACTTATTACTCATCATATGGAAGAGGTTGTATGGGCGGATAGAATAGCAGTCTTTAATAAAGGAGAGATAGTTTTAGAAGGTTCTCCAAAGGAGATATTTATGGAAGACGAAAAGTTAGAAAAATGGGGACTTTCTGTACCATTAGTTACAAAACTCTCTAAATGTTTAGTCGAAAGAGGTTTTGAAATACCTCATCCCATTCTTACCATTGAGGAACTTTCTGTATGGCTTTGATAAGCCTTAAGAATGTACAATACATATATTTAGAAAAGACCCCCTTAGAACGAGAAGCAATTAAAGATATCTCTCTGGATATAAGGGAAGGGGAAAGTATAGGAATAATAGGGAAAACAGGATCTGGTAAATCAACTTTGATTCAGTTGATTTCAGGTCTTCTTTATCCTACTCAAGGAGAAATTTTTATAAAAGACAGAGATATTAGAAAATGGAATTCTAAAGAACTTTGTAAGATTATAGGGATTGTTTTTCAATATCCAGAACATCAGTTTTTTGCTGAGACAGTTTTTGAAGAGGTAGCATTTGGTCCAAGGAATATAGGGATATCAGATAAAAAGTTAGAAAATTGTGTAAGAGAAGCCCTTATTACAGTTGGATTGCCATATGAAGAGATTAAAGATAGATCTCCATTTAATCTCTCTGGTGGAGAAAAAAGAAGATTGGCTATTGCAAGTATTCTTGCTATGAATCCAGAGGTACTTATATTGGATGAGCCTACTGCAAACATAGATCCTAAAGGTAAGATCGAAATAATGAACTATATTAATAGGTGGATACAAAGTAAAAATAAAACCTTAATCTTGGTTTCTCATGATTTGGATGAGATAATAAAAACCGTTAAGAGGATAATAGTTTTAAAAGAAGGAAAAATTATTTTTGATGGTCCTATTGAAAAATTGTTTTTAAATTACGAAAAAGTTGAAGAAGCAGAGTTGGAGCTTCCGGAAATTCTTAAATTAAGAAAGGTATTAGAAGATAAAGGCTATCCTTTAGAAGGAGCCTTTACTGTGCATGAAATTGTAGAGAGAATTGTAGCTTTTAAGGAGCATATTTCGATATGGAAATCTTAAAGACATTTCCGTTGGGACAATACATTCCGGGAAATTCTTTACTTCATGGAATTAGTGCTAAAGCTAAGATTATAGTATCTTTTTGGTTGATAATTATTATTTTCCTTCTTAAACTGAATTTCTATTCTTATTTACTTTTCTTTCTCTTAGTTTTACTTGGAATACTGTTATCTTCTTTATCAATAAACTATTTTATTAGAAGTCTAAAACCAGTTTATTTTTTGATATTATTCACGTTTGTAATTCATTTTTTCTTTGGAGAGGAAGGTGGAAAAGTATATTTTAGATATGGAATTATTCATATTACTGACAATGGTATCAAAATGGCTTTATTTATGTCTTTAAGACTCATATACTTAGTATTGATAACTTCCCTTCTTACTCTTACCACTTCAGTATTAGAGTTAGCCCAAGCTATTGAGGATCTATTAAAGCCATTAAATTTTGTTAAATTTCCTGTACATGAATTTTCCATGATGATGACTATAGCAATAAGATTTGTTCCTACTCTTTTAGAGGAAACAGATAAGATTATTAAAGCCCAGAAGGCGAGAGGAGCGGAATTTGGAAAAGGAAATTTAATATCTCAAGCCAAAAGTTTACTGCCTATAATTATTCCTTTATTTATAAATGCCTTTAGAAGAGCAAATGAGCTGGCTGAAGCTATGGAAGCTCGTTGTTATAGAGGAGCAAAGGGAAGAACAAGATATAGAATATCTCATTGGACTATAAAGGATTTAGTATTCTTGACTATTGGTATTTTATATCCAATTTTATTGCTGGTATTTTTTAGTTGATATGCCAAACTGGAAATTGGAGATATCTTATTTAGGAAGAGATTTTTATGGCTTTCAAAGATTAAAAGGTAAAAGAACAGTTCAAGGGGAGATGGAGAAAATATTGAGTTATATATTTAATGAGGAGATAAAAATTGTTGGAGCTGGAAGAACTGATGCTGGTGTCCATGCATTGGGACAGGTAATTAGTTTTAAATCTCAAAGAGAATGGGAGGAAGAAAAAATTAAATCTGTTTTGAATAAGTTACTTCCTACGGACATTGTAGTGAAAAAGGTTGAAAAGGTTGAAGACAATTTCCATGCAAGGTTTTCTGCTAAAAGAAGGTGGTATATGTATTTCATATATAATCATTCAGAGAAAAATATTTTTTTAAATGACTTTTCTTGGTGGATAAAAGGGCCTCTTGATAGGAATCTACTAATGAGAGCAGCATTTATTATAAAAGGTAAACATGATTTTGTGAATTTTGCAGTTAAAGAATCAGAAAAAAATACTATTATTGAAATTTTTGAATCATTTTGGTGTTTTAAAAAAAACTATCTTTTTTATTTCATATGTGCCCCCTACTTTCTAAGAAAAATGGTAAGGTTTTTGGTAGGTAGTATGGTAGAGATATCCTTAGGTAGAAAAAGTTTAGAGGATTTTGAGAGTTATTTAATAGAGGAATATAAAGATAGATTTTCAGCTCCTGCTCCCTCTAATGGTTTATATTTATATAAAATAGATTATTGACATATTTTACAAATTTATATTAAAATGCAACGGGAAAGGAGGAATATTTAAAAATGAAAACTTTTATGGCAAAAAAAGAAGAGGTAAAAAGAGAATGGTATGTGGTTGATGCTAAAGGAAAAGTTCTTGGAAGGCTTGCTTCAGAGATAGCTAAAATATTAAGGGGTAAGCATAAACCTATTTTTACACCTCATGTGGATACAGGGGATTTTGTGATTGTGATTAATGCTAAGGATGTAGTTCTTACAGGAGAAAAAGAAAATCAAAAAATCTATTTCTTTCATTCAGGATATCCAGGAGGGCATAGATTAATTCCTGCTAAGGAATTAAAAGCTAAGAAGCCAGAGATGTTAATATATCTGGCTGTTAAGGGAATGTTACCTAAGGGTCCATTAGGAAGAAAAATGTTAAAGAAATTAAAGATTTATCCTGGACCTGATCATCCACATCAAGCACAAAAGCCAAAAGAACTGAATATATAAAACGGGAGGGATAAATGTTGGAGTTTGCAAATCAGGAAGTAAAAGTAATTCATGAGGTAGGTGGCAGAAAGACAGCAAGAGCAAAGGTTTGGCTTAGATTTCCAGGAGAAGGTAAAATAATAGTTAATGATAAACCAATGGAAGAGTATTTTGGAGGGAGAATTTTTTTCCATAAAGTGGTACAAAAGCCTTTGGAACTTACTGGTATGAAAGATCAAGTGGATGTTTTAGCTCAAACGATTGGTGGAGGAGTTAGTGCTCAAGCTCAAGCTCTTGCTCATGGAATATCTAAGGCTCTTGTTGCCTTAAAAGCTGATTGGAGAACTCTTCTTAAGAAAGAGGGACTTTTAAAGAGAGATCCAAGAGAAAAAGAAAGAAAAAAGTATGGTTTAAAGAGAGCACGAAGAGCACCTCAATACTCAAAACGTTAATGTGGAAGAATTTATATGGATATTGGTTATCATATAGTCTCTTTGGCAAGGAAAGCTATTGAGACATACCTCAGGGAGGGGAGAGTAATTTCTCCTCCCTCGGATTTACCTCATGAACTTCTTAGAAGGAGATCAGGTGTATTTGTGTCTTTACATAAAAGACAAAATGGAGAGCTTAGAGGATGCATTGGTACTATTTTACCTACTACTCCCAATATAGCTGAGGAAATTATAAGGAATGCTATAAGTGCAGCTACTGAAGATCCTCGATTTCCTCCTGTGTCCTTAGATGAGTTAGATAATATAGAAATTTCTGTAGATATTCTTTCCCCTTTGGAAGAAGTTCAAAATATTACAGAACTTGATCCCAAAAGATATGGTATTGTAGTTCAGAAAGGATGGAGAAAAGGGGTATTACTTCCTGATTTAGAAGGTGTGGATACAGTGGAAGAACAGCTAAATATCGCTCTTGCTAAGGCTGGAATATATCCCGATGAGGATTTTAAAATATATAGGTTTTCTGTTCAAAGATTTAAGGAATGATTAATGAGAGAGGCTCTATTTTACCAAAAATTAGATCAAAAGAAAGTTCACTGTCTTTTATGTCCTCATAAATGTATAATTTATCCTAATAAAAGAGGAATATGTGGTGTTAGAGAAAATAGAGAAGGTACTCTTGTAACTCTTATATACGGAAAAGTAAGTTCTATTGCTTTAGATCCTATTGAAAAAAAACCTCTATACCATTTTTATCCAGGAAATTCGATTCTTTCTGTGGGCACAGCAGGTTGTAATTTTCAGTGTCCTTTTTGCCAAAACTGGAGTATTTCTCAAGTTTTACCAGAGGAAATTTACTTAGAAGAGATTTCTCCAGAAACTCTTGTTAATATTGCTTTGAAAAATAAATCCATAGGAATAGCTTATACATATAATGAGCCTTTTATATGGTACGAATTTGTTTTTGACGTTTCTAAACTCGCGAGAGAATATAACTTAAAAAATGTTTTTGTGACTAATGGATTTGTTGAGGAAGAACCTTTTTTAGAGATTGCTCCATTCATAGATGCTATGAATATAGATATTAAGTCAATTAATCCTGATTTTTATCGAAAACTTTGTAAAGGAGACTTAGAAAAGGTAAAAAGAATTATACTTTTGGCTTTTGAAAAAGAGATTCACATTGAGTTAACAAATTTAATTATAACAAATTATAATGATAAGAAGGAAGAAATAATCGGATTAATTGAATGGGTAGCGGAAATTAGTAAGGATATTCCTTTACATTTTACTAGATATTTTCCAGCATATAAATTTATAGAGCCTCCCACTCCTCTTGAAATAATTAATTTTGCATATGAAGAAGGAAGAAAAAGATTAAATTATGTATATACTGGAAATGTAAGGGATGTTAGGGGTAGTACTACATATTGTCCTTCTTGTGGTAGTGAATTAATTGTAAGAGAAGGATATTTTATAAGAAAAAATCTTTTACGACACAATAATAAATGTCCTTATTGTGGTTATGGACTTCCTATATATGTAGGGGGTAATTTGTCATGAAATTTTTTAAAAATAAAAGAATAAGAAATTTTTTAATTTTTTCATTTCTTTTATTATGTTTTATTGGTTATAGTTATTACGATTGGTTAAAAGACTCTCCATGGAGAGAGAAATGGAGAAATATAGAAAAATATATAGGGAAAGAAATAACCCTAAAAGGTGAGGCTACAAACCCTTATGGTATATGGGGAAGTATATATTCTGCCTATTCTCTTACTTTTGAAAACTTTCAGATTACTGTATTAAGTACTACTGGAATTCCTGCTGAAGGTGAAAAATTAATTGTAACTGGTGAGGTAAGAAAGAATTTTGAAGTGGTTGGTTTTTGGCAAGGTAAAGAGGTAAATGAAAAATATGATATTGTTATTTTGGAAAAGGAGAGGAGTGAAATTAAGTGAGAGAACTTTTTGGTACTGATGGCATTAGAGGTATTGTTAATAAAGCTTTAACTCCTGAGCTCGCGTATAAATTAGCTAGAGCTCTTTTAGGTTATTTTGAGAATTCTCGAGGCAAGAAGGTTATTATTGCTCAAGACACGAGAAGATCTTGTGATATGATAAAAAGTGCTTTGTCAGCAGGACTTACTTCAGGTGGTATAGATGTATTAGATGCTGGAATATTGCCAACATCATCTGTATCTTATTTAGTTAAAACTAATCCAGATATTTTATTGGGTATTGTAATTTCAGCCTCCCATAATCCTGTTAAATATAACGGTATAAAAATTTTTGCTAATGATGGATTTAAGTTACCTGATGAAGTAGAGGAAAAGATTGAAGAATACATGAAAGGAACTGATAATTATTACAGGGCAGACCCTTATGAAATAGGAAGAATATTTCAATTTAATGAAGGAAAAGAAATATATAAAAATTATCTTAAACAAGTAGTGAATGAAGACTTCACTGGTTTTAAAATTATGTTGGATTGTGCTAATGGATCTGCATCTAATGTGGCACCTGAAATTTATAGAGAATTAGGGGCAGAAGTGTATGCTTATAATATTGAATATAATGGTCTTAATATAAATGAAAATTGTGGGGCAGTATATCCAGAGATAGGTAAAGCTCTTTTTATAGAAAGTAAGGCTGATATAGGATTTACATATGATGGAGATGCGGATAGAGTTATAGTATTCTTTAAAGATCAAATTATCGATGGAGATAAAATTTTGGGTATTCTTGCAGAATATTTTAAAAGGCAAGGAATCCTAAGAAATAACAAAGTAGTTGGTACAATTATGACCAATTATGGGCTTGAGATGTATTTAGATAAAAAAGGTATAAAACTTATTAGGGCAAATGTTGGTGATAGGTATGTACTTGAGACTATACTAAAACATGATTTAAATTTAGGTGGAGAAACTTCTGGCCATATAATTCTTTTTGATTATTTACCTACAGGAGATGGAATTCTCACATCTCTTTTTTTAGTAAAAATTTTTAAGCATATGAAAGATGATTTTGTAAGAATGTTGGAAGAAATAAAACTTTTATCTCAAGTACATGATAAGATAAATATAAGTGGAATAAAACTTACAGAAGATGATGAGAAAAGAATAATGGATATTGCTAAGGAGGTGATAAAGGATAATAGTATAAGAATTATTATAAGAAGATCTGGCACAGAACCAGTTTTAAGAATCACATTAGAAGGAGATGTCCCTAAAAAGGAATTAGATTGTTTTCTAAAAGATATTAAAGAGAAAATTTTAAGTTATTTGAGTATCTAAGCGCCAGGACTTGCCTTTTAGGCAAGTTGACGAGGTGGAGGTTAATCGAGGTTTTCGGCGGATGCCTCCAGGCAGTAGCTACCTGCCTTAAGGGGACTCACAAAACTGGTGGGTGACTACCAGGACAAAAGGTCCCTAAGTAGCTATAGGGACATTCTCCTTCTCCCAGAAAAATTTAAGGAGGAGGAGAAAGATGTGTGGTATTTTTGGATATACAGGAAGTAATAATTCTTTGCCTTATATAATATCGGGTCTCGAGAAATTAGAGTATAGAGGTTATGATTCAGCTGGTATTGCTTATATAAAAAATGGAGAGATAGAAATTAAAAAAGTGGTAGGAAAAGTACAAGACCTTAAGAATAGTTTAGATTTTTCTACTATTTCAAATATTGGTATTGGTCATACAAGATGGGCTACTCATGGTGGTATTACTTACGAAAATGCACATCCTCATGTGGATTGTTTAAAAAATATTGCCTTAGTACATAATGGAATAATTGAAAACTACAAAGAGGTAAAAAAGTTTTTAGAGAATAAAAGTCATAAATTCTTAAGTCAAACAGATACTGAAGTTTCAGTTCATCTTTTAGAGTATCTTTTAGAAGAAGAAAAACTTAGCTTAGAGGAGGCTATTGAAGAAATCTTCAGAAGACTTGAAGGATCCTTTGCTTTTTTAGTTATGGATAAGAGAAGAAATAGAGAACTTTTTGCTATAAGAAGGCAAAGTCCACTGATTATAGGATATGGAAAAGGAGAGAATTTTATAGCTTCTGATATTCCTGCTTTAGGTATGTATACAGATACTTTTTATTTTTTAAAAGATAATGAATTTGCTAAGGTTTCTCCCGAAAAAGTAGAGATATTCCATGTGACAGGTGATAAGAGTAAATTAATTACAATTAATCCAATAAAAATACCCCAAGATAATATAAGGGCTGAGAAAGATGGTTACCCTCATTTTATGCTTAAAGAGATATTTGAACAACCTTCTGTTGCAAGAAGAATTATTTCTAATTTAGAAAGGTACGATAATGTTTTTGAAATTAAAGAGTTAAAGGAGAGTAATATTGAATGGGATAAAGTTCAACATACTTTCATAATTGCTTGTGGTACATCATATCATGCAGGCTATTTTGCAAAATTTCTATGGGAATCAGAGCTTCCTTTTTCTGTAGATATAGAACTCGCATCACAGATCTATTACAGATCGCTAAAGGTTCCTCAAAATACTCTTTTTATTGCTATAAGTCAGTCTGGTGAGACAGCAGATGTGATTACAGCAGTTAAAAATTTGAAAGAGAAAGGTTTTAAAGTTTTATCTTTAGTGAATAATACCCAAAGTACTATTGCAAGGGAAAGCGATTATGTAATAGGGCTTAAAGCTGGAGTTGAGATTGGGGTAGCGGCTACAAAAACTTTTATAGCTCAATTAATATGGTTAGGTCTATTAAAAGATTATATAAAAGCTAAAGTTTTAAAAGAAAATATTAATTTAGATAATTGGAATTTACTGCCCACTTATTTAGAAAACTATTTAGATAGTGTAAAGAATCTTGTAAAAAATATTTCGGATAAATATTATTTGAAAAGAAATTTTCTATATCTTGCTCGTGGTAAAAATTATCCATTAGCCTTGGAAGGTGCATTAAAGCTTAAAGAGATATCTTATATACATGCTGAGGCGGTTCCTGCAGGAGAAATGAAGCATGGTCCTATTGCCCTTTTAGATTCTGATACTCCTGTTTTTGGTTTGGTATATAAAGATGAGACCTATTCTAAAATGGTAAATAATTTAGAAGAAGCAAAGGCACGTAAAGCTCCAATTATAGCTATAGGTAATGAAAAGGATGAAAAATTATTAAATTTGGTAGACGATTTGATTCCTATGCCTAATATTGATCCTTTTTATTACCCATATTTAGCTGCTGTTGTTTTACAGCTTTTTGCCTATTATATGGCTAATAATTTAGGTAGAGAAATAGATCAGCCAAGAAATTTAGCAAAATCAGTTACGGTAGAATAGATAATATGGAGAACGTGATTATTGAGGTAGGTTTGGATATTGTTGAGATAGAAAGAATAAAGAAATTATGTGAAAAATATAAAAGATTTAAAGAAAGGATATATTCTTTAAGAGAGTTAGAGCAATTAAGTGGGAAAAAAGATTTATATCCCTCTTTGGCTGCGCGTTTTGCAGCCAAAGAGGCCTTTATAAAAGCCATTGGTGTGAGATATTCAGGTTGGGATTGGAAAGATGTGGAAATTCTTTACGGAATAAGTGGAAAGCCTGAGATTAATCTTAGGAATAAAGCTCTTGAATTTGCTCTTCAAAAAGGAGTTAAAGATATAAAGGTGAGTATTTCTCATACTCATAAATATGCAGTTGCAGTAGTTTTAATAACTATAAAAGGGGATAAATAATGAAAGAAAGTCCTCTAGAAAAATTGAGGGATAAATTAGAAGAGTTGAAGAAGATTTCTGGAAGACTTATAGTACCTGATTTTAAAGAAAGTGAGTCATATATTGAAAAATTTTTGACATTAAGACAAGAAGTAGAGGAATTGCTTATTGATCTGAAAAAATTAAATGTTACAATTGATCCAGAGCTTTCTCGATTGAGTGAAATAGATGGCGAATTAAAGAAGAATATAAATTCTTTGTATAAGATAATGAGAAAGAGTAATAGACTAAAGGACAAATCTAATCTTTATCCTAAAGAGTATTGGTGGTGGCACATAGTTGAAATAGTGGATGAAAAAAGGAGAAGAAAATTAAAAAGAATTTTTTTAGGAAGTGTTGTTGTTATTATGACTATCGGGCTAATTATTTTTATAGCTTTAAATTACAAGACACCTGCTGAAGAGATCTTAGAGACTATTGACCAAAGTTATAAGTTTATGGCAGCTAAAAAATATAGAGAGGCTGAAAAATTATTGAAAGAAAAAATCAAAAAATATAAAGACAAAGAGGAGTTATACATAGTTTTAGGTATTATTCAAGAAGAAGAAGGAAAAATAAAAGAAGCTGAAGAAACCTTTAAAAAGGGGCTTTTTATAAGTGGTGAGGAAAATAGGTTTTATTTACAGAGAGCATTAGAGTATAAAAGATTACGTAAATTTGATAAAGCTAAAAAAGACATCAAGGAAGTACTTAAAAGGAATAAAGATAATTCAAATGCTTTGTATATTTTAGCTACTATTTACGAAGAAGAAGACAATATCATTGATGCCATAAAAACTTATAAGATTATTGAAGAATTAGGTGATAAAGCTGATCCGCAGATTTTAGTTATGACGAAAGTTAGACTTTCAGTGCTACTTCAGAAAGTAACCTTACCACAAAAATAGGGTTGTAATTGAAATTTGTTTGGTTTTGTGGTATATTCAATTTAGAAAGCCCTGCTGTGTGCGTGGTGTATGCTGTGGTCCTGGCTCAACACCTTGTTTCAGGAGGCTGATCTCCTGACTTGGGATTGCGGCTCTTAAAGAGCTACATAACCAAGCAGGGTAGGCCTCAAAATTGTGGAACGGGGCACAAGGACTTCGGCATCACGGCACAGCGGGGCTTTTAATAATTGTTTAAAAAAATTCTTTCATTAGAGGGGTTGTAGAAATGAGAATAAGCCAACAAATAAGAGAGAAATTTACACAATATTTCGTTAGAAATGGCCATTTACATTTACCCAGTGCATCTTTAGTTCCTGCAGATGATCCCACATTACTTTTTACCACTGCTGGGATGGTTCCTTTTAAACCATATTTTTTAGGGCAAGGTATACCCCCTAAAAGGCGTATTACCACAATTCAAAAATGTTTTCGAACTACAGACATAGAAAAGGTCGGCCTTACCCCAAGGCACTTAACTTTTTTAGAGATGCTTGGTAATTTTTCTTTTGGTGATTATTTTAAGAAGGAAGCGATTGGTTTTGCTTATGAATTCTTGACGAAAGAATTAGAGATTCCTTTATCAAGAATTTGGATTTCTGTATACGAGGAAGATGATGAGGCTTTTGAAATTTGGAATAAAATTATGGGAATTCCAAAAGAAAGAATAGTAAGATTAGGAAAAGTGGATAATTTCTGGGGTCCTCCAGGACCCACGGGACCTTGTGGTCCATGTTCTGAGATATATTATGATTTTGGTCCCAAATCTAAGGAGGAAGAAAATTGCAAGCCAGGTGATCCTTGCGATCGTTTTATGGAGATATGGAATTTAGTATTTATGGCTTACTATATGGATGAAGAGGGAAAACTTTCTCCTTTACCTCAGAAAAATATAGATACAGGAATGGGGCTTGAGAGAATAGTAACAGTTGTTGAGAATGTTAGTAATGTTTTTGAAACAGATCTTTTTCAACCAATTATTCAAAAGGTAAAAGAAATTATTAAGGATTCTGATTTGGTTACAGAAAGAATGGTTTCAGATCATATTAGAGCTATAACTTTTCTTATGAGTGATGGTGTGGTTCCTACTAATGAGGGAAGAGGCTATGTTTTGAGAAGGTTAATAAGAAGAGCATTAAGAAGAGCTTATAAGTTAGGAGTGAAAGAGCCTTTTCTTTACAAAATTGTGCCTACTGTTGTAGAAGTAATGGAAGATGCTTATCCTGAATTGGAAGAAAAATCTGACTATATTATGAAAGTACTTATCAAAGAAGAGGAGCAATTTATAAGAACCTTAGAGCAAGGTCTTAATCTTTTGGAGGATTATTTTAGAAAATCTACAAGTAAAGTTGTTAATAGTGAATTTGCTTTCAAACTTTATGATACTTATGGTTTTCCTATTGAATTGACGCAGGAAATTGCAGAAGAGGTAGGATTTAAAGTTGATATTGAAGGATTTAATAAAGAAATGGAGAAACAAAGAGAGAAAGCAAGATTATCTACTCAAGAAAAACTTGAAAGTACATTCATATCATTATCCGATGATGAGGTATATCAATTAAGGGAGATTCCTAACACTGAATTTGTAGGATATGATACTCTTTCTTCTGAAAGCAACGTTCTTTTTTTCTTAGGAAATAAACATAATAAAGAAATAAAAGAAGAGGAAGAAGTATACTTTGTATTAGATAAAACACCATTTTATCCAGAAAGTGGAGGTCAAGTTGCAGATACTGGCAAGGTATTTAATGATAATGTGGAGGTAATAGTTTCTGATGTAAGAAAACTTGGAGATAAATTTATTCTTCATAAAGGAAAAGTAGTTAAAGGAATCTTTAAGGAAGGGATGAAGGTTAAGGCAGAAGTAGATAAAGAAAGAAGATATCATACTATGAGACATCATACTGCCACCCATTTATTACATTCAGCTCTTAGGAAGATTTTAGGTAATCATATTATGCAATCTGGATCTTTAGTTTCTCCAGAATTTTTAAGATTTGATTTTACTCACCATTCTCCTATAATAGATGAGGAATTGAGACTTATTGAGAGAGAGATAAATAAAAATATTTTATCAAATTTTAAAGTTGATAAATTCTGGACTACATTAGATGAAGCAAGAAAAATGGGAGCAATAGCTTTATTTACTGAAAAGTATCAGAAGGATGTTAGGGTCATTAAAATTGAGGATGTTAGTATGGAGCTTTGTGGTGGTACTCATGTAGATTATACGGGAGAGATAGGAAGTTTTTACATTTTCAGAGAAGAAGGAATTGGGAGTGGAATAAGAAGGATATTTGCAGTATGTGGAATTAAAGCTTGGGAATATCAGAAAGAAAAGGAAAGTATTCTTAAAAAGTCTATGGATTTATTAGGTGCAAATAATATGGAAGAAATACCTTTAAGAATTGAAAGATTAATTTCAGAGTTAAAAGAAAAAGATAAAAAGATAGAAAATCTAGAGGAAGAAATAATTAAAAAAGAATCCTCTAATTTACTAAATAAAATTGAGATGATTAGGGATATAGCTATACTTTGTGAAATTGTTGACATGGATAATGAGGCTATAAAAAGATTGGGAGATTATTTAAAGAGTAAAAAAGAAAATCTTGTTATAGTTTTTCTAAAAGAGATTGATGGACGTTTTACAGGTACAGTTATGATAAGTCCTAAGTTAGTAGATAGAAATATTCTTGCTAAAGATATAGTAAGAGTAATAACAGAAGAGTTTAAAGGAAGAGGTGGAGGAAGGGATACATTAGCACAGTTTAATATTCCTAAAATAGATATCACAAGAATTAAGGAATATTTGAAGGATTATTTTAAAAACAAATGAGTAGATATCTTGGAATAGATTGGGGAGAAAAATATATAGGTTTTGCTATTTCTGATCCGTTAGGGGTTATAGCTCAAGGATTAGATGTTATAGAGTTTAAAAACGAAAAATCCTTTTTCGACTATCTCAAAGGTATACTTCAAAGATATGATATTGAAGGGATAGTGATTGGCTATCCGATAAGCTTAAGAGGACATGAGAATGAGAAAACAGAAAAAATAAAAGAATTATCTAAGAAAATAGAAGAAAAATTTAAAATCAAAACCTATTTAGTAGATGAAAGATTCACTACTATGGAGGTAGAGAGGGTTTTAATAGAGGCTAATGTTAAAAGAAAGGATAGAAAGATTATTAAGAATAAGCAGTCAGCAATAATTATACTACAAAAGTTTTTGTCATCCATACAACTTGACATCGAAGAACAAGAAAAGGTATAATTTTGCATTGTAAGGGCGCGTAGCTCAGTGGGAGAGCACTATCTTGACGCGGTAGGGGTCGGTGGTTCAATCCCACCCGCGCCCACCATAAGAGAAAAGGCGAAGAAGAGGAAAGTAATCTATTTCAGATATACAGAGAGGAAGACGAGAAGCTGGAAGTCTTCCATATCTGAAATAGATGAAAACCACCTTGGAGCTTCCTGTTGAAATTCCATTAATGGAAAAGTAAGCAGTGACGGGTGATTCCGTTAAAGATCAAGAGTGGATCTTTTTTAGATCCATTAAGGTGGAACCACGGGAGCTCTCGTCCTTTAATGGGACGAGAGCTTTTTTATTTGTAGAATAAATAGTGAAAAATTAAACGGGAGGTCGGAATATTATGAGTTGGAAAATGGTATATAAAAATAAAAGTTGGGAGAAAAAAGGCAGTTTGCTGGATGCATTAAGGGAAGAAGGTTTAGAAGATATAATATTAGGAGCAAGGATTAATGGTATTTTAACTGATCTGAAGATAATTCCTCCTTTTGGTAGTGTAGTGGAAATTGTGGATTGGGATGATGCTGAGGGGAAAAGTATTTATTGGCATACTTCTTCTCATATTTTGGCTCATGCAGTAAAAGAATTGTTTCCAGAGGTTAAATTAGGAATTGGACCTGCTATAGAAGATGGGTTTTATTATGATTTTTATAAAGACACTCCTTTTACTCAGGAGGATTTAGAAAAAATAGAAGAAAGAATGAAGGAGATAATAAAGAAGGATATACCTATAGAAAGAATAGAGTTAACAAGGGATGAAGCAAGAAAATTATTAGAAGAATTAGAAGAGAATTTTAAATTAGAGCTTCTTGAGGAAATACCAGAAGGAGAAAAAATATCTTTTTATAGACAAGGTAATTTTATAGATCTTTGTAAGGGTCCTCATTTACCTTCTACGGGAAAAGTAAAAGCTATAAAGTTATTAAGTACTTCTGGTGCTTATTGGAAAGGAAATGAAAATAATCCTATGTTGCAACGAATTTATGGTATATCTTTTCCTTCTGAGAAAGAATTAAATGATTACCTAAAAGAAAGGGAGGAAGCATTAAAGAGGGATCATAGAAAAGTAGGAAGAGAACTTGGGATATTTAATACCTTTGAAGAAGCTGGTCCAGGCTTAATTTTTTATCCACCAAAAGGAGCTTTATTAAGACTGATTATTGAAGAATTTGAAAGAAAAGAACATTTAAAAAGAGGTTACTTACCAGTTATTACTCCCCATTTAATGCAAGCTGATTTGTGGAAAATATCAGGTCATTGGGATAATTATAGAGAAAATATGTTTTTTTTACAAGTAGACGAAAAAGATTATGCTGTAAAACCTATGAATTGTCCAGGACATGTTCTTATATATAGGTCTACTGTAAGAAGTTATAGGGATTTACCTCTTAGATTTTTTGAAATGGGAACTGTTTATAGATATGAAAGATCAGGAGTATTATATGGACTTGAGAGAGCCAGAGGTTTTACTCAGGATGATGCACATATTTTCTGTACAGAAGAACAATTGGAAGAAGAGATTAAAAGAGTATTAGATTTTGTATTTTTTATGTTAAAAAGTTTTGGCTTAAATGAATATGAAATTACTCTTTCTACGAGACCCGAAAAATATATTGGATCTGATGAAATATGGGAAAAAGCAACAATAGCTCTTAAAAATGCTTTAGAGAGTGTAGGGGTTAGTTATCAAGTTGCTGAAGGTGAAGGTGCTTTTTATGGTCCTAAGATTGATTTAAAGTTAAGGGGGTTACTTGGAAAAAGATGGCAAGGTCCTACAATTCAAGTGGATTTTAATTTGCCAGAAAGATTTGATTTAACCTATGATGCTTCTGATGGAACAAAGAAAAGACCTGTTATGATACATAGAGCAATATTAGGTTCCTATGAAAGATTTATAGGTATTCTTATAGAACAATATGGTGGAAGATTTCCTTTATGGCTTGCACCTGTTCAAATTGCTATTCTTCCTATATCAGAAAAGCATGAAGATTATGCCTTAGAGATTGCTAAGATTTTAAAAGAAAATGACTTTAGGGTAGAAGTTGATTTAGATCAAGCCAAGTTGAATTATAAGCTTAGAAAGGCTATAAATAATAAAATACCCTATATCTTTATAGTAGGGGATAAGGAAAAGGCAGAAAGGAAGGTAAGTGTAAGGACCCATAATCAAGATTTAGGGGTTTTTGAACTTAATGTCATTATTAACAAGCTTTCAGACGAGATAAATACCAAAAAAAGCCTTATAGGAGGATAAATAAATGTTATTTAAGATTCTTTTTACTATCTGGTTTTTTTTGCTGGGGAGTGCTGTCGGTAGTTTCTTAAATGTTTTGATATATAGACTTCCTCGAAAAGAATCTATTTTATTTCCTTCTTCTCGTTGTCCTTCTTGTAATCATAAATTAGCACCGAAGGACCTTGTACCTATTTTCAGTTATATATTTCTTAAAGGGAAATGTAGATACTGTAGAGCAAAGATTTCTATAAGATATCCCTTGGTTGAGACCCTTACTGCAATATTTTTTGCCCTATCTTTTTGGGTATATGGATGGTCTTTTCACTGTTTTAAAATATTAATACTTTTCTCATTCCTTTTGCCAATCTTTTTTATAGATATCGAACATATGTTGATTCCTGACGTTTTATCTTTTGCTGGTTTAGGAATAGGTTTTTTTCTCTCTTTATTAGAAGGTAAGATTTACCAAAGCATTTTAGGAAGCATTGTTTTTGGGGGAATATTACTTTTAATATATTTAGGTGCTCTTTTAATATTAAAAGAAGAAGGCATGGGACAGGGAGATATAAAGTTGGGATTTTTTTTGGGAAGTTTTCTTGGATTAAAACTATCCTTATTAGCTTTATTTTTGAGTTACATTTTAGGAGGTGTTATATCCGTCTTTATTTTGCTATTTAAAAATAAAGACTTAAAAACTGCTATACCTTTTGGTCCTTTTCTAATCTCGGGATCATTCATATCTTTATTTTGGGGAGAGTCTATAATAAGTCTTTATATTTCTTTTTTTTATTAAATGACAAATTTAAACGGATATACACTGATAGAACTTTTAATAACTGTTATTATTATTGGAATTTTATCCTATATTTCTTTCCATGTTACAATTGCAAGCTTAGATAGAGCTAATCTGAATAGTTGTGCTATATTAATATTAAAAGAGCTTGTAGAACTTAGAGATAGTGCATATTCTTGTGATGAGGGTACTCCAAACATTTTATTTTTCTTTCCTTCTATAGACAAGATTGTTTTAAAATGTTATGATAAAAAAAGTAATTTTTATAAAATTACGAAAATAATTGATCTGAGAGAAGAAAATATAGATCTTGTTTCTTCAGTTTTTGGAGTAAATGAGTATGTTTACTTTAATAGGCTGGGAATTCCTTCTTCAGGGGGAACTGTTGTAATAAGGTATAAAAATATGAGAAAATATGTAGTAGTAACTCCTGCTACAGGGAGGATATATATAAGTGATAAAATGCCAGAAGATTAGTAAATATAGTGGTTTTAGTGTATTAGAGGCATTGATAGCTGGAGCGGTACTTTTAATAGCAATCGTAGGAATTTTACAAATGTATTTTGTAACTTTTTATAATGCTCCGAAGGTAGAGAACCTTATTAATGCTAACTATATCCTTTCAAAAGAGGCAGAGTTAATTTTTTCAAAAAGTTATACTATTTTAGATAGCTATATAACTTCTAATTATCCTAAGGTTGTAAAGGATAAAAACATGGTATATACTATTACATGTACAATAGATAATACTCTTACATGGGGAAGATTCATAAGATTAGAAGCATCTTGGATTGAAGGTAAAGAAAATAAAGAATTTAGAATTGAATTTTTTAGGGCTAAATTATGAAAAAGGGCTTTACTTTAATTGAACTTTTAATTGGTGTTTCCATATCCCTTATAATAGTTGCTCTTGTGGTGAGTTTCTTAACCACAGGTTCCTTAGGATATCAGTTTATAAATAAAAAGATACAATATCAAAGAAATGCAAGATTAGTGGCAGAGAGACTTATTAGGGAAGTTAAAAAAGCATCTATTATTGATAGTACTTCAGATGGTGGTAATTTAATATTTAGTTATACTTATTATGACTTTAGTACTAATCCTATTTCGTCTACATTATCTACTATAAGATATTATATAGATAATAATGGTATTCTCAGAAGACAAGTAAAACAGGGGAACTTATGGGTAGGTAATAATCCCCTAACAGAAAGTGATTTCAAGGTTATACCTCCTATATTTTTTTATTATGATGATTCTGGGAATATTGTTTCTCCAAGGAATGCTCAAATTGTTCAAGTGGTACTTAAATTTGACGGAAATAAAGATAATGTTGTTGATTATACCTTGACTTTTTCAATATTTCTCCCTATAAAAAACACTTATTACTTAAAATAGGGGGAAGAAAAAAATGTTTTCTAATAATAAAGAAAAGGGACAATTAGTGATATTAATGAGTATCGTTATCTTTATATTTGTATTGGGGTTAATTATTGTTCAACTTATACCCTCAGAAAATGTTATTACAAGAAGGACTCTTGAGAGTAATCAAGCCTTTTATTTAGCTCAATCAGGTCTTCAACAGGCTTTTTATATAATAAATTCTAACCCAGATTTAGCATTTTTGACCCTTACTTTAAGAAGAATAGACAACAGTAGTAATCTATTATCCTATACAATGACTTATACTAACGGAGATTTATTTAAATTTAGCTATAATATAGGTTCTATATCTGTTGGTGAATATAATGTTACTGTTTCATATACCTTTTCAAAATTAAATTCAGGAGGAGTTTTAATCGATTATCCCATATATAAGATAAGATGTGAAGGCTATGTACCATCCATAGATAATTATAGGGTTATTAGGAAACTTGAAGTATATGGGAATAATACTGAAATAACTCTTGATCCATTTAAATTTGCAGTCTTTGCAGGAACTTCTGTTAATTTTTCTGGAAAAGCTGCAGTTATTGAAGGAGAGAGATTGCCTGATGGGACTTTTGATACTGCAATATATTCTAATGGTCCTGTAGATTTAAGTAATCCTCCACTTATAAATGGTTCTTATTCTCCTGTATTAGGAATAGACGTTATTGCAAATGATAATTCCCTTTCTATGCCAACCTTAAATGAGGATTATCTTAAAGGGGTAGCTATGTCACAAGGTCTTTACAGATCTGGGGGAATAGTAGATTTAAAGAATTTAGTTGATTATGCAAAGAGTAATCCTAATTGGTACAATTCTGCCACTAATACTTGGTTGACATGGACGTTGGTGATATATATAGATGGTAATGCTAGGATGGCTGGGAATGTTGAGTTTCAAGGGATGGTTATTGTAAAAGGAGATGTAAAGATTACAGGTACTGGGAATAAAATAAGGGGGATATTATATGCAGCAAAAGTTGACTCTGTTACAGATGATCTTTCTATATTTGGAGATCCTATTATAGAAGGTACCAGTATAGGTGAGGCTGTAAGAATTGGAGGTAATAGTACTATAAAACACAATAGAAGTTATATCGAAAATATCATGCAATCTCATGGCATAACAAATGTAGTAAAAGCTACAAAGACAAAATTAAAGATTCTTTCATGGAATGAATTTTAAAAGAGTTGTCTATTTATATCTTTTGTATTAAAATAAAATCTTATTCAGGGAGAGGTTGAAAGGAAGGGAAAGATGGGGATTTTTAATTTATTTTCTTCAGAAGAGCCTATTTTGAGTATTGAATTAGGAAATCCTGTAAGATTAGTATATGGGGGGAGGAGAAAAGATAAGAAGATTGTAATTAAAAATGCAGTTTCTTTTCTTTTTTCACCTGACATTTTTCAAGGGGGTCAATCCTTAGATATTTCCAAAATAGTAGAAACTCTCAAAAAGGACTTAAAAGTATTGAAAGTAAAGAACCCAAAAACATATATAGCTATACCATCTTTAAATGTGGTGGTAAGATTTTTTAATTTTACTTATATGCCAGAAGAAGAACTTAGAGAGGCCATAAAATGGGAGCTTGATAGGTATATTCCATTTTCTGAGGAAGATATAGTGTACGATTTAGAGATTATTGATGTAATAGAGAGGGAAGGAAGTAAAGAATGTAAAGTAATGCTGGTTGCAGTACCAAAAGAAGTCATAAATCCATATTTGGAGATAGTAAAATCCTTAGGGCTAAATTTAGAGGTAGTAGATATAAGTATTTTTTCGGCTGTAAGATCAGTAGTATTTAATAGAAAAGAGCTTCCTAAGGGTAATACCTTGTTCTTGTATACTCACGATAATATTGCAGAATTTGTTGTGCTAAAGGATAATCAACCCATATTTTTTAGAAGCACTATTATGGAAGAATGGAATCCACATGAAGAAGGAGTAGATGAGCTTACAAAGTCTTTTATTTTGGAAGATTTTGTAAGAAAAATTCAAGAATCTATTAATTTTTTCTTTCTACAGTTTCCAGAGGAACATATAGATCAAGCTATAGTTATGGGAAGCAATGCTAAAAATAAAGATTTTGTGGATCTTTTAGAGGCTCTCTTAAATGTACCATCAGAAGTAGCCCCATTGACTCTTAGCTCTGACGTAATAGTAAATGCAAAAAAGCAAGATAAATCATTTTTAGAAGATCTTTCTTCTTGGGTAGTACCTATAGGACTATTTTTCTGGGGAAGGATGTAGGAATATGTTTAAGATTAACCTTTTACCGAAGGAAGCTAAGAAAAAAGAGGCAATAAGAATTCCCTTTTTAGGTATTCTTATTACTGTGATTGGGATATTACTTCTATTTGGAGAGATTGTTCTTTATTTTAATCTTTCATCTGAAGTTAATAATTTAAGAAACGAAAATACTTCTCTTGAAGCCCAAATAAATGATCTTAAAATAAGAATAAAAGAATTACAAAAATTGCAAGACATAAAAAAACAATATGAAGAAAAGATAAATTTATTAAATGAGATTTCTTCTAAAGAGATATCTTGGGTTGATATTTTTGAGACTATAAATGGAATTACTCCTAAAAATCTTTGGATTAAAAGTTTTAGCTTAGATTCTTCAGATAATGTAAATATCGAGGGATTTGCTGTAAGCTACAAAGATATAGCAATTTTTTTAGATCAATTAGAAAAAACCAATCTTATGGATAAAATTACCTTGGGTTTTGCTCAGAAGGTTGGACAGCCTCCAGTTATTGCTATTAATTTTAGGATAGCTGCTCAGTATAAGAGGGGTGAAAGATGAAACCAAATATAAATATATGGATAATTATAGGTATTTTTTTATTTGTTATTGTTGTTGGATTTTACTTTCTTGTATATAAATCTTTAGAGAATGAAAAAAACACATTAGTGGAAAGCATTGATAATAATCGTCAGATGCTTCTTAAGTATCAGCTGAATTACAAAAAGAGCTTAGAAGAGTGGGAGAAATTTAAAGAATCTTTGCAGAAATTTGCTGAATTACAACAGAAGTTACCTACAAAGGAAGATCTTCCTCATCTTTTAGCTTTTGTAGAGACTATATGTAAAGAATCAAAGCTTTCTGTAAATAGTTTTAAGCCAATTCAAGTACAAGAACAACCTCAGCCTACCTCACAAGAGGGGAAAAAAGAGGCTCCAAAACCTCTTTATGAAGAAAGAAATTATAGTGTGGACTTACAAGGTGGTTATGGTGGATTTCTCTTATTTTTAGCTAAGCTAAAGACAGCACCTCGTATTATTCTTTTAAAGGATTTAAAAATTGATCCTGTAGATACAACTGCTAAAGAACTAAAATTTTCCTTCATATTGTCTACATTTATAATTAAATAGGTGGGGAAATATGGATATTAAAAGTATATTTAATGATCCAAAACAAAGATTAATAGTCCTTATAAGTCTTTTTATTATTGTAGGTGCGATTGGAGGATACTATATTGTGGCAAATTATGTATTAACTCCCCAAGAGGAACCTGTTATAACAACACCTAAGGCAAAAACTACAACAGGTACTTATACTTTTGCTGAAATATTAGAAACTCTTACTGAACAAATAGGAGTAGTCTTTACTTATTCAAATGTTGCTTTAGGAAGAAGTAATCCTTTTTTACCTGTTATTGACTTAAATCCAAAACCACAGCCTAAGATATCGTCTTTACCTCAAGCAACTACGAGAATTTCTATAGTACCACAGTCTTCTTCTGTTACTAAAACTTGGTATAGCAATTTTAAGCTTACAGGAATAATAAGAAGTTGGGATAAAAGTTATGCGATTATAGAAGAAGGTGATAGGGGCTATATCATAAGAGAAGGAGAATTGTTTAGGGGGGATATATACCTGGAAAAGATCTTGGAAAATTCGGTAATTTTAAGGAAAGGAAAAGAAACAACTACTATTAAACTGGGAGGTGAATAGTTTGTCTCACATAAGAAAATTAATTTCTTTGATTCTGTTTATAAACTTTTTGTTAATTGGGGGGATATTTGCTCAAAATAGTTTAAAAAGTTTAGTGGGAATTCAAGTAGAAGATGGTAGTGGTGGTACCATAAATATAAATATTTATTTTTCAACTACTTCGGTACCAAAATATGATATTAAACAATCTGCCTCAAAAATTGTGGTAACTTTTTATGATACTCAGATAAAAACTGTATCAAAAAATGTTGAAATAAATAAAGGATTTTTGACTAATTTAGAACTCTCTCAAAATAAAAATAATACTATACTTGTAATAAATTTTATAGGATCCTTACCTAAGTATTCAGTTACTTCTACTTCTGGAATTTTAAAAATTACACTAAGTCCTTCAGGTGCTTATTCCAAAGAAGAAACTTCATCTATTAAACAGATTTCTTCAATAGAAAATACTCTTTTGAATATAAAGATTGATAAGAATTATAAGCCCAATCTTATAGTGTTAGAGTTTTCTAATAAAGCCCCAGATTTTAAAAGCTCGCTCCTTAAAAATCCTTTAAGATTTGTTATTGATTTAAATGATACGATAAACAAACTTGGCTCTAAGGTTATATCTGTAAATTCCAGTCCTATTATTTCAATTAGAACTTCTCAATTTAGTACTAAACCGTTTGTTACAAGGATAGTAATTGACTTGAAGACTTCTTTTCCTGCAATATCTGCAAAATCAGCTGATAATAAAATATATATAGGGACAGAAGATGTTTTAGCCAAAGTTGTTCCAACAACCACAAAGATTGTGAGTCAGAAGACTATAGAAGCACCAGAAAAGGAAGAGACTCCAAAGATAACTGAGATAAAAACTAGAGAAGTACAAGAAGAACAAAAAGTAGAAACCAAATTGGAACATCCTAAGCCTGTAGAGGTAAAAGATAAATTCCAGCAAAAGATTTCAGTTTCTTTTGATAGGGCTGAAATAAGAGATGTTTTAAAGGCAATGGGGCAGTTGGCGGGACTTAATATAATAACGGATATTGGTGTCCAAGGAAGAATAAGTGTCTATTTAAAAGATATTCCATTTAGAGATGCTTTTTACGCCTTACTTGCATCATCGGATCTTGGATATGTGGAACAAGGAGAAGTAATTATTGTAGCGAACCTTGATAAGCTTCAAAAAATTGAAAGTAGAGATTTAGTTACAAAGGTATATCAACTTAGATATTTTGAAAGCCAAAAGGCTAAGGAAATTCTATCCAAAACATCTAAAACTGCAATTTTTGATTCTGATGATACGAGAAATTGGCTAATAGTTTCAGCTCCATCAACAGAATTTCCGAAGATAGAGAATGCCATCAAAATTTTAGATATACCATCTGAAAAAGTTGCCGAGACAAAGGGAGTAGGTAAGGTTCAAGTTGAAAGGTTTGAAGATACATATCTTGTTTCTCTTAATGCGAAGGGAGAAGATATTAAAGATATTCTTCAAGAAATAGCACAAAAAACGGGTAGGAATATAATATTTTCAAAAGATATTTCTGGAGGTTTATATCTTACCTTAAACAAAGTTTCCTTAGATAGAGCTATAGATCTTATTATTAGAAGTTTAGGATACACATATGAGATAAGAGAAGGAGGTTTTATAATAGTAAGTGTACCTAAGGGTGAAGCTCCTTCAATACCTATTTTAGAGATAAAAGAACTTGTTAAGATAGATAAAATTAGTGATGTTTATTATGTTACCGCAGATCTTAGAAAATCTGATATAAGAGATATACTCCAAGAGATAGCAAAGAAAACAGAGTTTAATTTTGTAATAGATCCAAAGATTTCAGGAAGTGTAGATCTATTTGTAAATAAAGTACCACTGGATGAAGTTCTTACTATTTTACAAAGGCTTGCCAATTTTGATATGGAAAAAGTAGGGAAGACCTATTATGTTAAACCTAAGGAAATACAAACAGCCCCTACAGTGGTTCAGCCTATATTAACTAAATTATATGTTCTTAAATATATTGATTTACAAGATATTTTGAGAGTAGGAGGGGCATTAGTAAAGAACATAAGCTTAAGTTATGATAGTAAGACGAGGTTATTAATAGCCCAAGGTAAGGAAGAGGACTTGAAGGTACTTGATGATCTAATAAGCAGGATAGATGTGGAGAGGAAAGGGGAAGAGGTAGTAGTAGCGAAGGAGTTATTAAGTGTAGAGAAAGAAGAAGGGAAGATATATGTAAGCTGTGATTTGAAGAAGGCAGATATAAGGGAAGTATTAAGGGAGCTTGGTAAGAAAGCAGATATTAACTTTGTGATAGATCCAAAGGTAGTAGGAGAAGTAGATCTCTATCTAAACAGGGTAGAGTTATCAGAGGTATTGAACATACTCCAGAAGGCAGCGAAGATAAGCATAACGAGGGATGATAAAGTGACCTATGTGAAGATGCAAGAGGAGAAGGTAGCGGTACCAGTAGAGACAGCGAAGACGAAGATATATGTATTGAAATATATAGACATATCAGACATAGAGAGAGTAGGAGGGGCATTAGTAAAGAACATAAGCTTAAGTTATGATAGTAAGACGAGGTTATTAATAGCCCAAGGTAAGGAAGAGGACTTGAAGGTACTTGATGATCTAATAAGCAGGATAGATGTGGAGAGGAAAGGGGAAGAGGTAGTAGTAGCGAAGGAGTTATTAAGTGTAGAGAAAGAAGAAGGGAAGATATATGTAAGCTGTGATTTGAAGAAGGCAGATATAAGGGAAGTATTAAGGGAGCTTGGTAAGAAAGCAGATATTAACTTTGTGATAGATCCAAAGGTAGTAGGAGAAGTAGATCTCTATCTAAACAGGGTAGAGTTATCAGAGGTATTGAACATACTCCAGAAGGCAGCGAAGATAAGCATAACGAGGGATGATAAAGTGACCTATGTGAAGATGCAAGAGGAGAAGGTAGCGGTACCAGTAGAGACAGCGAAGACGAAGATATATGTATTGAAATATATAGACATATCAGACATAGAGAGAGTAGGAGGGGCATTAGTAAAGAACATAAGCTTAAGTTATGATAGTAAGACGAGGTTATTAATAGCCCAAGGTAAGGAAGAGGACTTGAAGGTACTTGATGATCTAATAAGCAGGATAGATGTGGAGAGGAAAGGGGAAGAGGTAGTAGTAGCGAAGGAGTTATTAAGTGTAGAGAAAGAAGAAGGGAAGATATATGTAAGCTGTGATTTGAAGAAGGCAGATATAAGGGAAGTATTGAGGGAGCTTGGTAAGAAAGCAGATATTAACTTTGTGATAGATCCAAAGGTAGTAGGAGAAGTAGATCTCTATCTAAACAGGGTAGAGTTACAAGATACTATTGATATATTGAGTAGAATAGGAAATATAACCTTTGAAAAAGTGGGTGTTGTGACATATGTTAGACCTTATGTGCCACCAGTTATAACAGCTAAAGAGGGAGTACAAACTATTACAAAAGAGTATAAGCTAAAATATATATCCTTAGATACATTAAAATCTGTAGTTTCAGGTCTTGCTAAAGATGTATCCTTCTATTATGATCAAACCTCAGGATTTTTGTTGGTTCAAGGTCCTGTAGACCAAGTTACAGCTGTGGAAAATATGATAGCAAAACTTGATAAGCCAACCCCACAAGTAAAAGTAGATGTTCAAATAGTAGAGGTATCAAGAGAAAATGTAAAGGATATAGGTATAGCGTGGGGTACACAAAATATAGGTACAGGTATTAAAATAGAAGCTAATGTTGGTTGGCAAGATCTGAAGTTAAGTATTATAAATCCTGAAAGTGTGCTTGCTACTATAAAGGCCTTAGAGACCCAAAATAAAGCTAAAATACTTGCTCAACCAAGTATGACAACTATAAGTGGTAAAGCTACAAGAATTATGATAGGTGATAGGGTACCATTGGTATCTTATGATGCTCAAGGTAATAGATCAATTACATATATAGATGTGGGAATAATACTTGATGTAACACCTACTATAAATCCTGATGGTACTATTACTGCAAATATTAAGCCTCAGGTTAGCACAATAAGTGGTTATGCAGGAAAGGATGGAGATGTACCTATAATATCGACCAGAGAAGCTCAAACCATAGTTAACTTGAAGAATGGTGAAACTCTTGCCTTAGGTGGTTTGTTAAGACAAGAAGAAATTGAAAGTATGTCTAAGGTACCACTCTTAGGAGATATCCCAATTCTTGGAGAACTCTTTAAAGCAAGGAAGACTCAAAATGTTCAGAAGGAGCTTATTATACTTATAACTCCTAAGACAATAGAATAAGATAAAAATGAGGATAAATATTTTATGAATACAAGACTTAGAGAAATACAAAATAAACTAAATAAAGAAAAAATAGATGGGATTGTTATTAGTAGTATAGTGAATATTAGATACCTTACAGGATTTACGGGCTCAACAGCTGAACTTGTGCTTCTGAAGGAGGGGGGTTACATATTAGTTGATTCAAGGTATTGGGAACAAGTACACCAGGAAGTTGATATGGTGGAGCCTGTTCTTATTAATGGTGATGTGAATTTATTCTCCTTCTTAAAGGATCTTTCAAAAAAAGAAGATTTTAAGAGAATAGCTTTTGAGGGACAATCATTCAATTATTTTAAGTATAAAAAATTGATTGAAAGTTTATTGAATATTGAGTTGATTCCAGTAGAAAATTGGGTAGAGGAGATGAGAATGGTTAAGGATGATAATGAAATAGAGAAAATAAAAACAGCTTTAAAAATTGCAGAAGAGGCTTTTGAAGAAGTATTAGAAATTATAAAGCCAGGTATATCTGAAAGAGATTTAGCAATAGAATTAGAGTATCAAATGGCAAAAAAAGGTAGTGAGAAAATAGCTTTTGATACAATTGTGGCATCAGGACCAAGAGCTGCACTTCCTCATGGAAAGGCGAGCAATAAAAAGATATATGGAAATGAGTTTATTGTATTTGATTTTGGGGCTGTTTATAAGGGATATCATTCGGATATTACAAGAACCGTGTATATCGGAAACCCAACTGAAGAAGAACTATTAATATACAATATTGTTCTTGAAGCACAGAAAAGGGCAGAAGAAGTAATAGAAGAAGGTATAGAAAGTAGTTTTGTAGATAAAGTTTCTCGTGATATAATTCAAGAAAATGGTTATGGAAATTATTTTGGTCATGGCCTTGGGCATGGTATAGGACTTGAAATACATGAATTACCAAGGTTATCCCCAAAAGGAAATTGGGTTCTAAAGAAAAATATGGTAGTTACTGTTGAACCTGGTATTTATATTCCTGGAAGGTTTGGGGTAAGAATTGAAGATATGGTAGTTGTTGAAGAGGAAAAGGCAACTATATTAAATAGTTTTACTAACGAACTTATAATAATATAGGGAAAGGGAGGTAATAAAAAAGATGATTTCAGTAAATGATTTTTATCCTGGTCTTACTATTGAATTAGATGGAGAAATATATATAGTACTTGAATACCAACATGTACATATGGCTCAGGGTCAGGCAACAGTCAAAGTAAAATTAAAGAACTTGAAAACAGGAAATGTATTGAGAAAAACATTTAAATCAGATGAATATGTTCCTCAAGCTTTTATTAATAAAAGAGAAGCAGAATTTCTTTACAAACAAGGAGATGAGTATTATTTTATTGATCATGAAACCTATGAACAACATATGCTCACTGAGGAGCAATTAGGAGATGCAATTAAATACTTAAAAGAAGGAACTATCGTTAGTGTGCTTTTTTATGAAGGAAATCCTATTGGTATAGAGCTTCCTACTACAGTTGTTTTAGAGGTTATAGAAACTGATCCAGGTCTTAGAGGAGATACAGTTTCGGGTGGATCAAAACCTGCAAAATTAGAAACGGGATTAGTAATACAGGTCCCTTTATTTATACAAATTGGAGATAAAGTTGTAGTGGATACTCGTTATGCAAAATATGTTGAAAGAGCATAGATTTTAATAATGAGTTTTAATAAAAAGGAGTATTACTATGAAAGAATGGTCTTTAGAAGAGTTAAAAGAGTTAATATGTCTATTTAACAAGAGTAATCTTTCAGAATTGATAATAGAAAATGGAGAAAATAAATTGATTTTAAGAAGAGGTGATCATGTTGTTTCTATTTCATCACCTCAGGTAGAATCTCAAGTTGAAAAATTACAAGCCATAAAAGAGGTTGCTGAGGAAGGTGTATATATTACTGCTCCTTTGGTTGGAGTTTTTTATCGTTCCCCCGCTCCAGGCGCCCCTCCTTTTGTTGAAGAAGGTGATTTGGTAGAGCCAGGACAAACAGTATGTATAATTGAAGCCATGAAATTAATGAATGAGATAAAGAGTCATGTAAGAGGAAGAGTTAAAAAAATATTAGTTGAAAATGGTCAGGCAGTGGAATTTGGACAAAAACTTTTTCTAATAGATACAGAGAGCAATGTTTAAGAAAGTTCTTATTGCAAATAGAGGCGAAATTGCTGTTAGAGTTATAAGGGCTTGTAAAGAATTAGGCATTAAAACAGTAGCTGTATATTCTGAAGCAGATAAAGAATCTCTTCATGTATATATGGCAGATGAGGCAATCTGTATAGGCCCACCTCCTGCCTCACAAAGCTACTTAAATATTCCAAACATTATTAGTGCCGCTTTAATATCAAATGCTGATGCTATCCATCCAGGATATGGTTTTTTAGCAGAATCATCAAGATTTGCTGAAATTTGTCAAGACCACGGTATAGTGTTTATAGGTCCTAAAAAGGAAGTTATTGAAAGTTTAGGGGACAAGGCCAGAGCCAAAAAAATAATGAAAGAAGCAGGTGTTCCTTTGTTACCTGGGTCTGAAGGACTTGTTGAGGATGAAAAACAAGCAGTAAAAATTGCTAAAGAGATAGGTTTTCCTGTTCTTATAAAGGCTACTGCTGGTGGTGGCGGTAAAGGAATGAGGATTTCATACAGTCCTGAGGAATTGGTAAAAAATATAAGACTTGCTAAATTGGAAGCTGAGAAAAATTTTGGAAATCCTGGCGTGTACATTGAAAAGTTTATAGAAGAACCAAGACATGTGGAGATACAGATAATGGGAGATGCTTATGGTAATATTGTTTCTCTTGGTGAAAGAGATTGTACTATTCAAAGAAGATATCAAAAATTAATTGAGGAATCTCCTTCCCCAGTAGTAGATAGAAGATTGAGAGAGGCTATGAGTAGAGCTGCAATTCGAGGGGCGTATAAGGTTGGGTATGTGGGTCCTGGAACCTTTGAATTTCTTTTGGACAAAGATGGGAGATTTTATTTTATGGAAGTAAATACGAGAATTCAGGTAGAACATACTGTAACAGAAATGGTAACTGGTATTGATCTTGTAAAATGGCAAATACTAATTGCAGCTGGAGAGAAATTAGATTTTAAAGAAGTAACATTAAGAGGACATGCTATAGAGTGTAGAATTAATGCTGAGGATCCTGATAATAATTTTGCTCCATCTGCTGGAAAAATAGATAAATATATACCTCCAGGAGGCCCTTTTGTAAGAATTGATACTCATCTTTATGAAGGTTATGAAATGGTACCTTTTTATGATTCTTTACTGGCAAAGATTATAACTTGGGGAAAAGATAGAAATGAGGCTATAATAAGGATGAAAAGGGCTTTGGAGGAATTTGTTTTGAGAGGAATTAAAACGACAATCCCTCTTCATTTAAAAGTACTAAATAACAGTTCATTTATAAAAGGAGACTATTCTACTAACTTTTTATCAAGAAGGGTGTTAGTAGAGGATTAATTTTTGATAAAATAGAGAGTGGTGATAAGCTATGAAAGAAGAACTTTCATATGGAACGGTAAATATATCAAAAGGGGTTATCTCTGTAATAGCGGGTATTGCTGCTCAAGAGGTAGAAGGTGTCGCTCAAGTAGGAGAGCCTTCTTCTTCATTTATGAAACTTGTATCGGGTATACCTCTTGGAAGGGGCATAAAAATTGATCTATATGAAAAAGATGTATACATAATGATACCTATTTATGTAAAACAAAATGTTTTTTTTCCTGAAGTTGCAAGAGAAGTTCAATCCCATGTTAAGGAAGTGATAGAAAGTATGACAGGATTAAATGTAAGGGAAGTGAATGTTATTATAAAAGGAGTATTGATAGGTAAAAAAGATAAGGAGGAGAAGAAATGAAACTTAATAGATATGAAATTATTATTTACTCTATAATTTTGTTAATTTTCTCTTTTATTGATCTTATTTTAATCCTTGGACTTTTTAAATGGGAATTAGCATTAAGTATAATAAATTGGGCTAAGGGACCTGGTTTTTTGTTTTCTGCTATTTTGTTTATAATTCTTTTTGTTCTTGCTTTTTCATCAAGTTTTGCTTTAATTATAAATAGAGAGAAAACTTCTGTTGTTATAGGAAATAGAACAGGTTTAGGTGATGTAATGATTTCTGTTAATGGTATTAAAAGTTCTATCAGAGAGATAGCTGGATATTTTTCAGAAATTCAAGATATAAGACCTGAGATTGAAATTATAAAAGATAAAATATATATTACTTTGAGGATAAAAATTCCTGCTAGTGCAGATATAACAAGAATTGTTAATGAGATGCAACAAAGATTAAAAGTTTATTTTGAAAGTGTTTTACCTTTGAACTTAGAAAAAATAAACGTAATAATTGATGATGTGGTTCCTTCAAAAAGGGGTAAGTAGATGAATCTTGAAAGGATAAAAAATTATAAATATAGATTTATTTTCTCATTAGTATTTTTAATATTAGGAATCCTTATTCTTACTATTGGTTTTTGGAGAACCTTATTTCTAATCATTATGTTACTTTTAGGGTATTTAATTGGTAATATAATTGATAAGAATCTATTGTTTCTTTTTATAGAAAAAATTAAAGAGATATTTATGATAGGAAGGTAAAAATGAGCAAAGAAAGAACAAGATGTAGAGAAAAGGTTTTGATGTATTTATTCCAGCAAGAATTGGGTCAAAATGTTGAAGTAGATTTTGATGATTTTTCACTACAAGCTCAAGCTTTTGCTCACAAACTCTATGAAAGTACTCTTTATTTTAGAAATGTTGCTGATGCTATTATAAGTAAATTTAGTAAGAATTGGAGATTAGATAGAATAGGAGGCTTGGAGAGAAACATTTTAAGAATGGCAATAGCTGAAATGTTTGCTTTTGAAGATATTCCACCTGGTGTTACTGTTAATGAAGCTGTTGAGTTGGCTAAAAAATATGTCAGTCCAGAAGCTGGTAGATTTGTTAATGGTATTTTAAGGAATATAGTTAGGAATTGGGATGAGATTTTAAAAATTAGAGAGGAATATTTAAATGTTGTTAGAGAGAATTAATTCTCCGAATGATTTAAAATCTCTATCTGTAGAAGAGCTAAGGAATTTAGCTGAAGAAATTAGGAGAGTAATTATTAATACAGTAGAGAATAATGGTGGTCATTTAGCATCTAATTTAGGAACTGTTGAATTAACTTTAGCTCTTCATTATGTTTTTGATACACCAAAGGATAAGATAATTTGGGATGTAGGGCATCAGGCATATACTCATAAATTAGTAACTGGAAGAGCCAAAGATTTTCATACATTGAGACAATATGGTGGAATCAGTGGATATATTGCTCCTTGGGAAAGTGAATATGACCATTTTGCTGTAGGACATGCTGGTACATCCTTATCTGCTGCCTTAGGATTCGCTAAAGCAAGGGATATTAAAGGGAAAAAATATAAAGTTGTAGCAGTGATAGGTGATGGTGCCTTGACTTCTGGAATGGCATGGGAGGCATTGAACCAAATTGGCTTCTTAAATACAGATCTTATTGTTATATTAAATGATAATGAACATTCTATTTCACCGAATGTAGGAGCTTTGGCAGTTTATTTGGCTAAATTAAGGAAACATCCTCTTTATAGATTTTTTAAGCAGACAACCCAGAATTTTTTGAAGAATTTACCTTTAGGAAAGACCTTATTATCCTTGGATCTAAAATTGGAGAGAAGTTTAAAGAGTCTCCTTTTGGAAAATCCCATATTTGAAGATTTAGGTTTTAAGTATTTTGGCCCCTTTGATGGACATGATATACCCCTTTTAATTTCTGTATTTAAGGGTATAAAAGATAATCTATCTTGTCCAGTTTTGATACATGTCACAACAAAAAAAGGAATTGGCCATAAAGATGCAGAAGCTGTACCTTCCAAGTTCCATAGTGTGGGATCAAGGAAAGAACGCGAAAAAAAGGTACCTACCTACACAGAGATTTTTGGTAAGACATTGGTAGAATTAGGGGAAAAATATGAAAAGATTGTAGCCATTACAGCTGCAATGCCAGATGGTACTGGACTTTCCTATTTTGCAGAAAGATTTCCAGAAAGATTTTTTGATGTTGGAATAGCAGAACAGCATGCAGTGACCTTTGCAGCAGGACTTGCTATGAATGGATTAAAACCTGTAGTTGCTATATATTCTACTTTTCTCCAGAGATCCTTTGACCAGATCATTCACGATGTTTGTTTACAGAAGCTTCCTGTAGTATTTGTATTAGATAGGGCTGGCCTTGTTAGTGATGATGGACCTACTCATCAAGGAATTTTTGATCTCTCTTATTTGAGGCTTATCCCCAATATAGTTGTTTCTTCTCCAAAGGATGAATCTGAACTTAGAGATTTATTATATACAGCAGTTAATTATCCTGGTCCATTTGCAATAAGATATCCCAAAGGAAAAGGATACGGAGTAAAACTTCCTTCTAATCCTAGTAAGATTGAGATAGGTAAAGCTGAGATATTAGAAGAAGGTGAGGATGTTCTTTTTTTGGCTATAGGTTCCATGGTCTATACTGCTTTGGAAGCCCATAATATTTTGAAGGAGAAGGGAATATATGCTAAAGTAGTCAATTTAAGATTTTTAAAACCTTTAGATATTCCATTGCTTGAAGAATTATTCTCTAAGTTTAAATATATCTTTACATTAGAGGAAAACATTGTAACAGGAGGACTTTTTGGTGCAATTTCTGAATTTGTTTCTAAGTTTCATTTTAACGTAAATGTATATCCCATAGCACTTCCAGAAAAATTCATAGAGCATGGAAATGTGGAAATCTTAAAAGAAATATACGGTTTAAAAGAATATCATGTGGTAAAAGAAGTAATAAGGGTTCTTGATAAAACAAGGGTGGAAGGTTGAAAGAAAAAACTCCTAAGGAAAGACTCGATACTCTATTAGTTAAGAAAGGATTTTTTGAAAGTAGAGAAAAAGCTAAGTCTGCTATTATTGCTGGACTGGTTAAAGTAGACGGCAAGGTAGCAGATAAACCTGATATAAAATTTTCACCTTTTGTTTCCATTGAAATTCAACAATCTCTTCCCTATGTTAGTAAGGGTGGATTTAAGCTAAAAAAGGCTTTAAATGAATTTAAGATAAATGTTACAGGATTTATAGCTATTGATGTAGGTGCAAGTACTGGTGGGTTTACTGACTGTTTATTACAAGAAGGTGTAAAGAAAATTTATGCTGTTGATGTGGGAAAGGGCGTTTTACACGAAAAATTAAGAAAGGATACAAGAGTAGTAGTAATGGAAGGGATAAATGCGAGATATTTAAAAGAAGGTGATATTCCCGATAAGGTTGATATTATAACTATAGATATATCCTTTATATCAATATTAAAGATTTTTCCTGTTATAAAATCTTTTTTAAAAGAAGAAGGAATGGTTATTTCATTGATAAAACCTCAATTTGAAGCATCACCAAAGGATGTTAATAAGGGGGGTATAGTAAAGAATATTGACGTCCATTTAAAAGTAATAGAAAATATTAAAAATAATTTAAAAGATCTTGGATTTTATTTAAAAAATATTACGTATTTTTATAGCAAGGAAGGAAAAGGAAATATAGAATATCCAACATTGTTTGTTTTGCAAGAAAAGGATGAGTTGTCTATGGATAAGATAAAAGAGATAGTAAGGGAGGCTTTTACAAATTGGAAATTACTTTCCAAAAAATAGGTATATTTTACAACCCTAAAAAAAGAGATGCGAAAAAGGGAATAGAAATAATAAAAGAGTGGGCAATAAAGAAGAATTATAAGGTTTTAATAGATGATACTGATGTGGATTTGGGAATAGCAATTGGTGGGGATGGTACTGTTTTGTATGCCTTACAGAGGTTGGCATCTAAGGGTATACCTATAGCAGGAATAAATACGGGTAGACTTGGATTCTTAACTACTGTTGAGTTTAAAGATATAGGTAAATTTTTATTTTCTTTAGATGAAAAGAAGTATTTCATAGAACAGCATCCTGTAATCAAATTAAAAATTGATGATAATATTTATTATGCCTTTAATGAGGTTGTATTTTTGAAATCTGAGAATACTCCATTGATATCTTTAAATCTATTAATAAATGGGGCTTTGTTAAATACACAACCTGCAGATGGAGTAATTATTGCTACCTCTGCTGGTTCTACAGCTTATGCTTTATCTGCTGGTGGTCCTATAATTTTTCCTGATCTTGAAGCTTTTGAATTTTTGCCCATATGTGCCCATTCTCTTATATCTAAACCTGTTGTTTTTCCAATTAATTCGGAAATTCAGATCAGTTTTTCAAAAAGGTCATTACAAGTGCAAGTTTGGGTTGATGGTAAAAAAGTAGATCTTGTTGGAAATAGACAAAAAGTTATTATAACTAAAGCGGAATTTTATGGAAAACTTATTTTCCTTCCAGGTTGGGATTTTATTAATAGATTAAAAAAGAAATTACATTGGAGGTAGATAAGAAATGCTTTTTGCTCTTAGAGTTAAGGATTTTGCAATAATAGATGAGCTAACTCTGGATTTTCATGATGGTTTAAACGTAATCACTGGAGAAACAGGTGCTGGTAAATCTCTGCTTGTGGATGCTTTAGCCTTTTTGCTTGGAGAAAGAGCATCAACAGACATTATTAGAACAGGAAGTAATAGAAGTTTAGTAGAAGCTATGTTTGCTATGAATGAAGAAGCAGAAAGACTATTGGATGAATGGGAGATTCCAAAAGAGAAGGATGGAACATTACTTGTATCAAGAGAATTAAATAAAAATGGAAGAAGTAAATGTAGGGTAAATGGTGAACTTGTTACAGTAGGAATGTTAGAGCGTTTACTCTCGAATATTCTTGAAATACATGGACAACACGAACATCAGAAAATTCTTCATAAGGATTTTCAGTTGGAAGTATTCGATCTCTTAGGTGGAGATTCATTGATAAAACAAAAAGGAAAGGTTAAAGAATTGTTTTCTAGATTAAAAGGTCTTTATTCCGAAAGGGAAGAAATTTATGCAAAGGAAAAAGAGAGACAGCAAAGAATAGATCTTTTATCTTTTCAGATAGAAGAAATTGAAAAGGCAAATTTGAGAATAGGAGAAGAGGGGGAACTATTAGAGCAACGGCAAAAGCTACAAAATTTTGAAAAAATAAGATATGGTATTGAGGATGCTATAAAATATCTGTATGAAAATAACGAAGGATATTCTGCTTTTGAATTAATTGGAGAAGGATTAAATAGTATAAAAGCTCTTTCTTCTATAGATGAAAATATTTCTGGAATATTAGAACTATTGGAAAATGCTAAATTATATCTTAGTGAAGCAGTTGATAATTTAATGAGATATAAAGATAATTTAGAGATAGATCCTAATGATCTTGAATATATAGAAGAAAGACTTTATAGAATCTCTCAATTAAAAAGGAAATATGGTAAAAATATTGAGGAAATCTTAGATTATAAAGAAAAAGCTAAAGAAGAACTTAACACTTTATCTAATATGGAAGCCCATTTAGAGAACATAGAAAAGGAGATAAAGGAATTAGAGGAAAAGCTATTATACGAAAGTGAAGTTCTTTCTCAAATGAGGAAAGAGATTGTTGATAATTTTGTAAGAAAGGTAGAAAATGAGTTAAAGGATTTAGGAATGGAACATGCAAGATTTTCGGTTGATTTTCAAGAACCAACAGGAGGATTTATATTTATTAATGGGGTAAAAGTGGGAGAAAAAGGAAGAGAAGTTGTAGAGTTTATGCTTTCTCCAAATCCTGGAGAGGCTTTTAAACCCTTGAGACATATAGCATCTGGAGGAGAACTCTCAAGAATAATGCTTGCCTTAAAAACTATACTTAACGAAGTGGATAATACACCTGTTTTGGTATTTGATGAAATAGACACAGGTATTGGAGGGGAAACGGCTTATCTACTTGCTCAAAAATTATGGAATATATCTAAGAAGAGACAAGTTTTCTGTGTGACACATTTACCTCAGATAGCAGCGTGGGCTGATTATCATTTCCATGTGGAGAAGAAGATTATAAATGATCAAACAAGAATAAGGGTTTCTATGTTAGAGGATAAAATCAGAGTGATGGAAATATCAAGAATGTTAGGAGGTAGTATAGTTTCTGAAGTAAGTCAACAGCATGCTAAAGAGCTTTTAGTAAAAGCGTCAGAACTTAAAAATAGAGAAAAATTGAGAGAAATAGGAGGTGGGATGAAAGTTGAATGAGAAAGTAATAAATGAAAGGGAAATTTATAAAGGAAGAATAATTACAGTAAAAGAGTACGATGTAGTACTTGAAAATGGAAAATTAGCTAAGAGGGAAGTAGTACATCATCCGGGTGCAGTAGCTATATTACCAATAGCAAGGGATGGATCTGTATTTTTTGTAGAGCAATATCGACTTCCAGCTAAAAAAGTCTTATTAGAAATTCCAGCCGGAAAACTTGATTTTGGAGAAGAACCAATAAATTGTGCTAAAAGAGAACTGGAAGAAGAAATAGGGTATATTCCAAAAAATTTAAAGTTAATTCATGTTTTTTACCCATCACCTGGAATAAGTGATGAGGTGTTATATCTATATGAAGCTACAGATCTTGAGAAGACAAATACAAATCCTGATGATGATGAGTTTTTAAAAATAATTTCTTTAACAGCAGATGAGATAATAAAAGCTTTAGAAAGTGGTAAGTTTGAGGATTCTAAAACCTTAATTGCTATTTATTATTTCTTAAGATCAAAGAAGATATAAGACAACAAGGAGGCTTAAGAGAGATATGATTATAGGTGTTCCTAAGGAGATTAAACCTGAAGAAAATCGTGTTGCTATTGTTCCTGGTGGAGTACAAACATTGGTCAAAAAAGGACATAAAGTACATATTGAAAAAGGTGCAGGATTAGGAAGTGGTTTTACAGATGAAGAATATGAAAAGGCAGGAGCAATAATATTAGAAAAACATGAGGATGTGTTTTATGAGGCAGAATTAATTTTAAAAGTAAAAGAACCCTTACCTGAAGAGTACTCTCTTCTTTCTGAAGGAAAAATTTTATTTACTTACTTGCATTTAGCAGCATCTGAAGAACTTACAAAAAATCTTATTAAAAGTAAAGCAATATGCATTGCTTATGAAACTGTACAAACAGAGGATGGTTTTTTACCACTTCTTGCTCCTATGAGTGAGATAGCAGGAAGAATGGCTCCCCAAGAAGGTGCTAAATATTTAGAGAAACCTTTTGGTGGAAGAGGAATTTTATTAGGTGGAGTTCCAGGAGTTCCTTCTGCCAATGTGGTTATAATAGGTGCAGGAACTGTTGGTTTTAACTCTGCAAGAATAGCTTATGGAATGGGTGCATCTGTAACTTTATTGGATATAAATCCAAGAAAATTAAGATTTGTAGACGATTATTTCCAAGGAAAGGTGAATACGATGATAGCTGATGAATACAATATTAGGATGGCTGTAGAATACGCAGATCTACTTATTGGAGCAGTATTAGTACCAGGGGCAAAAGCCCCCAAAATAATTACGAGGGATCTTTTAAAGAGAATGAAAACAGGTGCTGTTATTGTTGATGTAGCTATTGATCAAGGTGGCTGTGCTGAGACATCACGACCAACAACCCATTTAAATCCTATTTATGAGGAGGAAGGAGTAATACATTATAGTGTGGCTAATATGCCTGGAGCTGTTCCAAGAACAGCAACAAGAGCTTTAACTCTAAATACTCTTCCTTATGTAATTGAGATTGCTGATAAAGGTTGGGAAAGAGCTGTGAAAGAGAACAAAAGTCTTGCCAAAGGTGTAAATATAGTAAAAGGGGAAATTACTTGTGAGGCAGTTGCTAACGCTTTTAACCTGCCTTACACTCCTTTAGAAAACGTACTAAGTTAATGAGTTAATGTATAAAAAACCCCTGGTTTTTCCGGGGGTTTTTTAAGTTTTGTTTTTAAGTTCAAGAATAATTTTTTCTATATCATGTTTTTGAAAAATATATTTCTTACCACAAAACTCACATTTCACTTCTATGTCTTCTTTTCTTTTTTGTAGTTCTTCTAATTCCTTTAATCCTAAAGCTATGAGAGTATTCTCAGCTCTTTCTCGACTACACCTACATGCATATTTCAATTCTTCTCTATTAAACATGTCGAAATCAAATCCTTCAAATATTTTATTAATTATATCTTCTGGATTTAGTCCATTTAATATCATTTGACTTGGTGGTTTTAATCTATTAATATTTTCTTCTAACTTACTTACAATATCTTCCTCTGAATCTGGTAATATCTGTACAATATAACCTCCAGCCGCAATTACTTTTCCTTCTTTATTGACATAAACCCCTGCAGCAACAGCTGATGGTTGTTGCTCAGAGGAAGCAAAATAATAAGCTAAGTCTTTTGCTATTCCTCCAGAAACAAGTGGTGTCATTCCTTGATATGGCTTTTTAAGTCCAAAATCTCTTATGACACTTAGTACTCCTTCTTTTCCTATTGCAGAAGCTACATCAAGCTTTCCTTCTGGGGTAGGTGGCAAATCTATGTAAGGTTTTTTAATATACCCTCTTACATTTCCATTAGCATCAGCATCAGCAAAAACATTTCCTAAGGGGCCATTCCCTACAATTTGCAAACTAATTCTTTCATCTTTTTTCTTAAGCATTTTCCCCATAATAGCTGTTAGGGTAAGAGTTCTTCCTAAAACTGCTATTGCAGTAGGAGAGGCATTATGTATAATCCTGGCCTGTTCTACCAGTTCTGTTGTTTTAGCAACATAAGCAATAATTTTTTTGTCTTTAGAGATTCCTCTTATTAGGTAATCCATAATTTTTCACCTCCACTTCATATATTATACTTGACTTTTATGAATATCTATTCTTATACTTTTAAAAATTTCAAAAAGGAGGAAAATTTATGCGAAAACTATGGTTAATATTATTCCTATTAATATTTGTTTTAAGTTTACCAACATTTGGAGCTTCTGCTTTAGAGAGGATTAAGAAAGCAGGTATTCTTAAAGTTGGTAGTGATGTGGCTTATGCACCTTTCGAGTTTATGGAAGGTGATAAGCCTGTAGGTTTTGATATAGATATAGCTAATGAAATTGCAAAAGCCTTAGGAGTGAGATTACAAGTTATAAATACTTCTTTTGATGGAATAATAGCTGCATTAAAAGCGAAGAAGTTTGATATGATTATTTCTGCAATGACAATTACAGAGGAAAGAAAAAAAGAAATATCCTTTTCTATCCCTTATTATGATTCAGGACAAATTATAGTTGTAAGGAGTGATAATAAAGATATAAGAAGTGAGAAGGATTTAAAGGGTAAAATAGTTGGAGTACAGTTAGGTACTACAGGAGAAATAAGTGCTAAAAAGTTAAAGGATCAGGTAGGGATTAAAGAGATAAGGAGCTATGAAACAATTCCAGAAGCATTTATGGATCTTGAACTTGGAAGACTTGACGCAGTTATAAATGATCTTCCTGTATCCCTTTATTATTCAAAGAATAACCCAAAGTTAAAATGTGTAGGAAAACCATTTACTAAGGAACAGTATGGTATTGCTGTGAGGAAAGAAGATACTGATCTTTTGAAGAAAATAAACGAAATTTTAGTTAATTTAAAGAAAACTGGTAAATATAAAGAAATATATAAAAAGTGGTTTGGTACAGAGCCAATAGAGTAGAGGTGATATTTTGGATTTTAATATAAATATCTTCATAGAAAGTATCCCATATCTATTGAGAGGCGCATTAGTGACTTTGCGCCTCTCGATTATATCTGTAGGTATTGGTGTAGTTTTGGGGTTATTTATTGGGCTTGCAAGAATTTCAAAAAAATATATTTTTAGGATACCAGCCACATTATATGTAGAAGTTATAAGGGGTACACCCTTATTAATGCAACTTCTTATCATATATTATGCTTTACCGTCCTTTGGTATAAATTTAGGAGCTATTACTGCTGCTATTGTCGGTCTATCGATTAATAGTGCTGCATATACAGGAGAAATTTTTAGAGGGGGAATTCAATCTATAGAGAAAGGACAAATGGAAGCTGCGAGATCCTTAGGTATGTCCTATTTTCAAGCCATGAGATATGTAATTTTGCCGCAAGCTTTTAAAAGAATTCTTCCTCCTTTGACGAATGAATTTGTTTCTATGTTAAAGGAAAGTTCATTAGCTTCTACTTTAGCTGTTACTGAGCTTTTAAGGGCTGGTAGAGAGATAGTTGCTTGGAAAGCAAATGTTTTTAGTCCCTTTTTAGGAGTTACGCTTATTTATCTTCTTATGACTTTACCTTTAACCCGTTTATCAATGTGGATGGAAAAGAGGTTGAAAAAAGGTGATTAAAGTTGTAAATCTTCATAAGAAATTTAAAAATCTTCATGTATTAAAGGGCGTAAATCTCGAAGTAAAAAAAGGAGAAGTTTTAGTTATTATTGGTCCAAGTGGAGGAGGTAAAAGCACACTTTTAAGATGTATAAATAGGTTGGAAGAACCTACTGAAGGAGAAATATATATAGATGGAGTAAAAATCACGGATCCTAAGGTAGATATAAATAAAATAAGACAAAGAGTAGGTATGGTTTTTCAATTATTTAATTTGTTCCCTCATCTTACAGCTCTTGAAAATATAACTTTAGCTCCAATAAAAGTTAAAAAGATAGATCCTAAAATAGCTAAAGAGAAGGCATATGAACTCTTGAAAAGAGTAGGGCTTCAGGATAAAGCTAATAGTTATCCATCTCAACTTTCTGGGGGGCAACAGCAAAGAATAGCAATTGCTAGAGCATTAGCCATGGAACCAGAAGTAATGCTTTTTGATGAACCAACTTCTGCTATAGATCCTGAAATGACAAAAGAGGTTTTAGATGTAATAAGGGAACTTGCTTATGGTGGCATGACTATGATGATTGCTACTCATGAAATGGGTTTTGCTAGGGATGTGGCTCATCGAGTTATATTTTTAGATCAAGGACAGATAGTAGAAGAAGGTAATCCTAAGGAATTTTTTGAAAACCCTAAGGAGGAGAGAACCATTGAATTTCTAAGTAAAATCCTTTCTGTTTGACAAAATACGCTTTTTTTGGTAAATTATCCTTTAACTAAAAAGCTCAAAGGGGAGAAAATAGTGGAAAGAGGGGTGAATTATTTTCTTTGATTTCCTCATCGACAAGATTATTAGGACTTATTGGATACCCATTAGGGCATTCTATATCTTTTTATATACACAATGCCTCTTTTCAGGCATCAGGTATTGATGCTATTTACTTAAATATACCCATTTTACCCGAGAATTTTAACCAAGCATTTTTAGGATTAAAGTATTTACCTATTTGGGGACTTAATGTAACTGTACCTTTCAAAGAGAAGGTTATAGAATTCTTAGATGATCTTTCACCCACATCCAAAATGCTAGGGGCAGTGAATACTATCTATAGAGATAAAAGAAATTGTTGGTTGGGTGATAATACAGATTTACCAGGTTTTTTATATACATTAAGGGAATTAAATCTTCCTCAGGACATAATTTATTTAGTATTAGGAGCAGGAGGAGCATGTAGAGCAGTTTTATATGCATTAGTTGAGTATGGAGTAAGGGAGATTTTTTTAACAAATAGAACTTATGAAAGGGCAGAAAAATTAGCAGAAGAAATATGGAATAATAAGGGCATTGCTATTAAATTATTACCTTGGGAAGAGAAGGAGAAAGTTAAAGATAAATTTGTACTTATAAATACTACATCATTAGGACTTGATAGTAAGAGTAATCCTTGGGATTCATCTTTAGATAAGGCTGTTTTTGTTTATGATCTTATATATAACCCACCTTTGACGCCTCTTTTGATGATGGCAAAAGAAAATAATATTCCTTATAAAAATGGTCTTGATATGCTCATATATCAGGCGGCATTTTCTTGGGAGAGATGGTTTGGATTTATGGGACCTGTGAATATTATGAGGGAGGAGGCAGAAAAAATAATATGCGCTTCTTAACAGCTGGTGAGTCTCACGGAAAGGGTTTATTAGTAATAATAGAAGGAGTTCCTGCAGGGATTAAGATAAACAAAGAAGATATAGATAAGGAGCTTCATAGAAGGCAAAAAGGATATGGAAGAGGAAAGAGGATGGAAATCGAAAAAGATATGGTGGAAATCATTTCAGGAATAAGAGGTGGATATACCTTAGGGTCACCTATAGGGTTTTTAATAAAGAATAAGGACTGGGAAAATTGGAAAAATGTTATGGATCCTGAAGAAATTTACGATTATGTTCCTGTAACAAAACCAAGGGCAGGCCATGCCGATTTTGCTGGAGTTGTAAAGTATCATTTTGATGATATAAGGAATATTTTAGAAAGGGCAAGTGCAAGGGAAACATCTGCAAGGGTTGCAGTAGGAGCTGTAGCTAAATGTATATTGAGAGAATTTGATATAGATATAATAAGTTTTGTTGAAGGGATAGGTAATATTGAAAGTAGATTTGATATTAATAACTTTTCTTGGGATTATATTAAAAATAAAGTAGAAAACTCAGAGCTTAGAATGATTGACGATGAATTAGAAGAACAAGCAAGAAAGTTAATAGATGAAGCAAAGGAAACGGGAGATACTCTTGGTGGAAGATTTATTTTACTTGCAAAAAATGTCCCTATTGGGATAGGAAGTCATGTTCATTGGGATAGAAGACTTGATGCATTGTTGGCATATGCAGTTATGAGCATTCCCTCAGTGAAGGGAGTAGAAATTGGAGAGGCCTTTTTATCAAGTAGAGAAAAGGGTTCTAGAGTTCATGATGAATTTATTAATGAAAGTACAAAGTTGAGAAAAACAAATTATGCAGGGGGAATAGAAGGTGGTATGTCAAACGGAGAAATAATAATGATTAGAGCTGCAGTAAAACCAATACCAACTTTGAGAAAACCATTAAAAACTTTTGATATAAAAGAAAAGAGGATAACGGAAGGATACTATGAAAGAAGTGATGTTTGTGTAGTTACATCTGCAGGAGTTGTAGGTGAAGCAATGATGGCTTGGATAATTGCAGATGAACTCCTTAAGAAATTTTCTGGAGATCATATAGAGGAGATTAAATTGTCTTATGAAAATTATAAAAATTATGTATATAAGAGGTTGGGATGGAAGAGTTAAGGATTTATTTGCCAGATAAAAGAGAATATCCAATATATATTGGTGATGATATATTAAAGGAAAAGATTAATGAATTAATTTTGCCATACTCCTCATATTTTGTTATATCTCATAAATTTTTAATTAATTATTACAAAAATGATTTCGTAAATATAAAGGAAGATTCATATATATTTGTTCCTGAAGGAGAAAAAAGTAAATCCTTTAAAGAAGTAATTAGAATTGTTAGAAATATGGCTAATTTAGGTGCTGACAGAAAGAGTGTTTTATTAGCTTTTGGTGGTGGTGTTATTGGGGATTTAACAGGATTTGTATCTTCCATTTATATGAGAGGTATTGATTATATACAAATACCTACTACTTTACTTGCACAAGTTGACAGCTCCATAGGAGGGAAGACAGGGATAAATATACCAGAAGGAAAGAATTTAGTGGGTACCTTCTATCATCCAAGAGCTGTTGTTATTGATGTTAAAACCTTAGAAACCCTTCCACAAAGGGAATATATAAGTGGTATAGCAGAGATTGTTAAATATGGATTAGTTATGGATTATGAGCTTTTTGAATATTTGGAGAGAAATTATTTAGATATTAAAAATCGAAATAAAGAAAAATTAATATGGATTATAAAGAAAAGTCTTGAATGTAAAAAATACGTGGTTGAAAGGGACGAAAAAGAATCATCTTTAAGAATGATCTTAAACTTTGGACATACATTTGGCCATGCAATTGAGGCAAAAAGTAAATATAAAAAGTATTTGCATGGAGAAGCAGTAGCTATTGGTATGATATTAGCAACCCAGTTGGCGTATAAACTGAAGATGTGTGATTTCTCAGTGTATGAAAGGTTAAAAAGACTTTTATTAAATTTTGGGTTTGTAGTGAATAACCCCTATAAATTTGAAGAACTTATTCCATTTATACAGCGAGATAAGAAAGCTTTCAAAGGCAAATTAAGATTTATATTACCTGAAAAGATCGGAGAGGTAAAGATCATAGATTATTTAAAAGAAGAAGATATACTAAGGGTTATGAAAGAGGGTGATAGTTATGGAATCTGAGTTTTATGAGTTTAAGAACTTATCTTTTTTATATTAAATTATAATCTTGTTAAAGGAGGAAAGGTAATAAAATGATAATTGTATTAAAAGCAGAAGCTTCTGATGAAGATATCCAAAGAGTTGTTGAAAAATTAAAAGAATTTAATTATGGTGCCCACATTTCAAGAGGTGAAAATAGAGTTGTTATTGGTGCGATAGGGGAGAAGAGAATGGAAGAGAAAATTTTGATAATGGAACAGATAAGTTCATTACCATTTGTTGAGCAGGTAATTCCTATATTATCTCCATATAAATTAGTGACAAGAGAATTTAATCCTTCAGGAACAAAAATAAGAATTTCTCCTGATGTGGAAATAGGAAATGATCAAATAGTAATTATGGCAGGTCCTTGTGCCGTGGAAAGCAAAGAACAGCTATTTGAGATTGCAGAATTTGTAAAAGGTGTAGGAGCTAAGGTTTTAAGAGGAGGTGCTTTTAAGCCTCGCACATCTCCTTATAGTTTCCAGGGTCTTGGAATAGAAGGATTAAAGCTACTTTATGAAGCAAAGCAAAAATATGGATTGCCAGTAATAACAGAAGTAATGGATCCAAGAGATTTAGAAATAGTAGCAGAGTACGCAGATATAATTCAGATAGGTGCTAGAAATATGCAGAATTTTACCTTACTTAAAGAAGTGGGTAAATTAAGAAAACCTGTTCTATTAAAAAGAGGTATTTCTGCTACTTTAGAAGAATTTCTTTTTGCAGCTGAATATATAATGGTAGGTGGAAATTCGGAGGTTATCTTATGCGAGAGAGGAATTAGAACCTTTTCGGATTATTCAAGAAATACTTTAGATTTAACTATTGTGCCAGCTTTAAAGTATAAAACCCATCTTCCTGTATTTGTAGATCCAAGTCATGGGACTGGAAACTTTAGATATGTTCCAAGTATGGCAAAGGCAGCTATAGCTGCAGGAGCTGATGGATTAATAATTGAAGTTCATCCGCATCCAGAAAGAGCTCTTTCAGACGGTCCTCAATCTTTAACCTTCTCTGATTTCAGAAGACTTATGGATGAATTAAAAAGCATAGCTAATGCTATAGGTAGAAGATTATGAAGATAGGAATAATAGGATTAGGATTAATTGGTACATCTATAGCAATGGCAATTAAAAAAGAAAATAGAGATATAGAGATATGGGGAATTGATACAAATCGTGATACATTAAATTTTCTGAAGGATAAAGACATTTTTAGCCATATCTCTATCGATATATCTGAAATTGAAAAAGAAATATATAATACGGATATAATATTTATATCAGTATATCCTTCAGGGGTTAGGGATGTGCTTTTAGAGCTTAAGAATTATATACCAGAAAGAAGTATCATAAGTGATACCAGTAGTACTAAGGGAAAAATTATGACTTTTGTAAATAATGATAAATTATTATGTAAAGTTTTTATAGGGGGACATCCCTTAGCAGGAAGAGAGATTTCAGGAGCATATGGGGCTATTTCTGATTTATTCAAGGGCAAGATTTATTTTCTTTCCCCTGCTAAGGGGGTAGAAAAAGATAAAATAGAGACTTTGATGAATTTTATCGAAAATATAGGAGCCTTACCAGTTTTGATTGATCCATATGAACATGATAGGATTCTTGCATACTCAAGTCATTTACCACAGATTGTTGCTTATTTGTTGGCTTATACGTCAATAAGAAATTCAACTAATTTTTTTGGAACAGGATTTAAGGATACAACAAGAATAGCAAAGAGTGATACTAAACTTTGGATGGATATTATAAAGGAAAACTATGATGAAATATTGAATGTATTTTGTGAGTTTAAAAATAATATAGATTTTTTTATTAACTATTTAAGGGATAAAAATTTCGAAAAAATAGAAGAAATATTTAGAAGAGCAAGAGAAAAAAGAATGAAAATTGAGGGGTAAAATATGAAAAAAATTGTTATTAAGAAGAGTGTATCTTTAAGAGGAGAGATTTTAGTACCAGGAGATAAATCTATTTCCCATAGAGCTTTAATTTTTTCTGCTCTATCAGAGGGAGAAGCTAAGATAGAAAATTTTTTGTTTTCTCAAGATTGTCTTTCCACATTGAATTGTTTGAAAAGCTTAGGAGTAAACATAGAGATTATTGGAAAAGTAATAAAAGTGAAAGGAGTAGGAATTAAAGGTTTTAAAGAGCCAGAGGATGTTTTAGATGCAGGTAATTCTGGAACTACAATTAGGCTTCTTACGGGACTTTTGAGCAGTATACCAAACATGTTTTCAGTTATAACAGGGGATAATTCTCTAAGAAGGAGACCGATGAGAAGAGTTATAGATCCATTGGTAAATATGGGTGCAATGATCTGGGGAAGAAATGATAACAATAATCCCCCATTAGCTATAAAAGGTAACCAACTTAAAGGTTTCAAACATATATTAAAAGTAGCAAGTGCTCAGGTCAAATCAGCTCTTCTTATAGCTGGTTTATTGGCTGAAGGTGAGACATGGGTTACTGAACCTGCATTATCAAGAGATCATACAGAAAGAATATTTGAATATTTAGGATTACCATTGGAAAGAGACGGTTTGACACTAAAGACTCACAAAATAGAGGGTTATGAGGCAAAGGATTTTTATATTCCAGGGGACATATCTTCTGCTGCATTTTTGATTGGAGCAGGGCTAATCTCTGAAGGATCGAGTATAGTTATTAAACGTGTAGGATTAAATCAAACGCGGATAGGTATGTTGGAGGTATTAAAAAAATCAGGAGCAAAAATTGAAATATTAAAGGAATGGGAGGCTGGAAAAGAACCTGTTGGTGATATCAAAGTGGAATTTTCAGAGATAGAACCAATAGAAGTTATGGGGGACATTGTACCAAGGCTTATTGATGAAGTCCCGATTTTGGCTATTATTGCAACACAGGCAAAAGGTAAAAGTGTTTTTAAGGATGTGGAAGAACTGAAGGTGAAAGAATCTGATAGAATAAAAGCTATAGTTAATGGAATAAATAAAATGGGGGGTAAGGCAGAAGAAATTGATGGAGGATTTGTAGTATATGGTCCTTCTAAACTTATAGGATCGGAGATTTATACTTTTAATGATCATAGAATTGCCATGGCATTTGCTATTGCGGGTTTAGTAGCAGAAGGAGAAACGATAGTAGAAAGTGAAAGTATTAGTATTTCTTTTCCTAATTTTGTTGAGGTTGTTTCTCAGTTAGGGGGTAATGTTATTGAGTTATCAGCCTAAGTGGGTAGTTGATGATGTAAAATTTTTGGTGAAAGCAATTCTTTCTTTAAAAAATGAAGAAGAAGTATTAAGATTCCTTGAAGATATATGTACTATTAATGAAATTCAAGAGTTATCTCAAAGGCTTAAAGTCGCAAAAATGCTTTATGAGGGAAAATCTTATGAAGAGATCGAAAAAGAGACAGGAGCAAGCTCTGCTACTATTAGTAGAGTGAAAAAATTTCTATATTATGGAGCAGATGGTTACAAAACTATATTAGATAGATTGATAAAAAAAGAAGGGTAGGATTTAATCCTACCCTTCTTTATATAACCAGCATTTCACACAATGATCTTTTGCAATATTAATTTCCTTTGGTTCTTCCTTCTTACATATTTCCATGACAAAAGAACATCTTGGATGAAAACGACAGCCCTCTGGTGGATTTATAAGATTTGGAGGTTCTCCAGGTGGTGCTTCTCTTAGTTTAAACCTATTTGTGGGATCTGGATCTGGTATAGCTGAAAGAAGGGCTTTTGTATATGGATGTAAAGGATTATTTAGTAATTCGTCAGTTTTCGCTCTTTCTACTAAGTTTCCAGCATACATAATGAAAATCCAATCTGAGAATGATCTTACAGTAGCAAGATCATGAGTTATATAAATTAAACTCATATTATGGTTCCTTTGTATGTCTCTTAGAAGATCTAAAATCTCAATTCTTACAGATGCGTCTAACATAGATACAGGCTCATCAGCTATTATTAGCTTAGGTTTCATAATTAGAGCTCTTGCAATAACAACTCTTTGCATTTGTCCACCGGAAAGCATGTGGGGATACTTATTTATAAAATCCGAAACTGGTGTTAATTTTACTTCTTCCAGTGCCTTTATAATCATTTCTTTTCTTGATTCTGGTGTTCCTATCTTATTAATAATTAAAGGCTCTTCTAAGATTCTATAAACAGTAAAATGGGGAGCTAATGCTCCAAAAGGATCTTGTTGTACAAATCCTGTTTCTCTTCTGTACCAATTTAGTTCCTTAAAAGGTAAATTTGTAATATCTTTATCCTCAAAGAAAATTTTACCATCAGTAGGTTCATAAAGCCTCAGAATTGTTCTTCCAAGAGTAGTTTTTCCAGATCCACTTTCTCCTACTAAAGATATGGTTTCTCCTTTCTTTAACTCAAAGTTTACCCCATCTACAGCTTTTACGTATAGAGGCTGTGATATTATTGTTTTCCTGATTTCAAACCAAACCTTTAAATTTTCAACTCTAAGTAAGATTTCATTATTATTCATGGCTCTCACCTATATAACATTTAGCATAATGTTCTTCACCTTTTTTAAACATGGGAGGTTCCTTTTCTCTGCATATATCCATAACATATTGGCATCTTGGATGAAATCTACATCCTTTTGGTGGAGATATAAGACTTGGTGGAGATCCTGGAATAGACTTTAACTTTTTTATTGTCTTTAAAGTTGGTACACTGTTTAGAAGCATCATGGTATAACCATGGGCTGGTAAATTATAAAAGTTCTCAGAAGGGCTTAATTCTACAATTTCACCAGCATACATTACTGCTACTTTATCTGCCAGTTCACTTGTAGTTGCTATATCGTGGGTTATAAAAATATATGTAAGGTTGAGTTCTTTTTTCAAAATTTTTAATAAGTTTAAAATGTTGGCTTGCGTAATAACATCTAAAGCGGATGTTGGTTCATCTAATATCACTATCTTAGGATGTGTAACTAATGCCATTGCAATAACAACTCTTTGTTTCATACCCCCAGATAATTCAAAAGGATATCTTTCTGCGAAGGATTCAGAAATACCTACGAAACTTAGCATCTCTTTTGCTCTATTAAAGGCTGAATTCTTATCCATTCCCATATGTACTATTAATGGTTCTGCAACTTGATAGATGACTTTTAATACTGGGTTAAGAGAGTTCATGGCTCCTTGAAAAACCATAGAGATTTTACTCCATAGTACGTTTTTACGGAAAATATCTTCTTTTAAAGATAAAATATCTTCACCATCAAGATATATTTTTCCACTTGCTTTTTCCAGATTTCTTGGAAAAAGTCTTAGGATACCTCTTGCAAGAGAACTCTTTCCACAACCTGATTCTCCAACAATAGCTAAAGTTTCCCCCTCTTTTAATTCAAAACTTACATTTCTTACTGCCTCTAAACTTCCTTTTTGAGTTTTATAAGATACTGAAAAATTATCAAGCTTAAGTACTACATCTGCCATTTTCTTCACTCCTATATCTCTTTTAGTCTTGGATTTACTATCTTATCAATTACAAATCCAAGCAATGCAAAGGAAATAGCCATAAGAATGATTATGATGGATGGTTCTATTACCCAATAGTAGAATCCTTTATATAAGGCTCCATTTTGAAATGCCTCTTCAATAATTCTTCCAAGAGTTGGTTCTGTTGGATCTAATACTCCAAATAAGGATAAGATAGCCTCTAAAAATATATATGAAGGTATACTTATTATTAAACCAGGAATTACAGGTGGTAGGATTTTAGGAATAATATATAAAAACACTATTCTCATGTTACTTGCCCCATAAGTTCTTGCAGCTTCTATATATGGTAAGGTTTTGACTTGTAATACCATAGCTCTTTGTGTTTTTATACCTGACCCAAAAAGACTTAATATTATTAATACAACGAGTAGTTTCCATATGGTTAATTTATAGAATAAAGAAATCATGATCATGAGGGGTAGAAATGGAAGAAGCATATATATTTCTGTAAGTCTTTGAATTAGGTTATCCACAATACCACCATACCAACCACTTATTGTTGCAAGAATTAGATGAATAATAGTAATACTTAAAGAAGCACCTAAACCGAAGGCAAGGTCTATAGGCATCCCCCACAATATTCCTAATTCTAAGGGTCTTCTTAAGTGGTCAGTTCCAGCTATACCATAGACCTTTCCATATATTATAGGTTCTATCTCAATGGTATCTGATTTATCTGAAAATTGCACTTCAATTATAAAAGAATAGGATCCCTTGGCAATAGATTGGTTCTCATTAGGTTCAATAAAAAGTCCTTTCATTGTAGTTACAGGAAAAGGAGGATAATATCCCAACTTGTCTTGAATATATTTAGTTAAATTTTCTTCAATAGATGATTCATTTGCTAAATAAAAAGTATCTGTTTCTGATCTTTGTTGTTTTTCTAAAAGAAAAATTTTATCTCCTTTTGAATTTATCCAATAAAATCTTAAAATTGGTGGGGTGTCTTTATAACTGCTTTTAAGGAATATATTAAATTCACTGGGAAAATCATCATAAAAATAAGAAAAACTATACTCGTATTTAAGAATCTTAGGATTATCTGATATAGTCTCAATCTTAGGTTCTTTAAGATTTATGTTTTTGGGAAGATTTTTCCTTGTAAATAAAGCCCACCAGGAGGGTATTGCATTTCTCGGATATTTAAGCCATACCTGACTATCATTCCATAAAGTCTTAACCTCATTATAAGGCATGCTCAAATATGCATACATAGAGAGTACAATTAATATAAAAAATATAATTAGGGAAAATAAACCAGCCTTACTCTTAATAACTTCTTTTATTATTCCTTTTAAACTATAAGATGATGTAAATTCCATATTATCCATACTTTTCACCTCATATTCTAACTCTTGGATCAATTAGAGCATAAATAAAGTCTAAGAGTAAAACAGTAGCTCCTAAAAGGTATGCATATATTACAGTTATTCCTACTATCACTGGAGCATCAAAAGATCCTATAGCTCGAGAAAGAACCATACCTAATCCTGGCCAGTTAAAAATACTTTCTGTAACTATTGCTCCCATCCATGAAGATATAAGGGCTAAAGCAAAAGAGGTCACTATAGGTGGAAGGGCAGGCTTTAATATATATTTTCTTTCAATAACTTTATCAGGAAGTCCTTTAGCCTTAGCAACTTCTACATAATCTTCTGTGGAATATATGAGGAAAAAGTTTCTTTGGCTGTATGTTCCCAAGAAAAGATAACTTAAAAGCCATGAAAAAACAGGAAGAATCATATGCTTTAAAACACTTAATACTTTTCCTAAAATATCGTTGGGGGGTGGAAAATCCATAAATCCACCTGGGGGTAATATATGAAGCCATGAATAGAAAATCATTATAAGAAAAATTCCATAAAACCATCCTGGAATGGTAGAAAGGGGTGACAAATATACTATTAATTTATCAAAAAAGGAACCATATTTTCTTGAAAGTTTTAGACCAAGATATAAAGTTACTAAAAATTCTAAAAGGGTAATAGTTGTAAAAAGTAATACAGATAAAGGAATTCTCTCTAAGATAATGTTTTTTACAAGCATTGATCCACTATCACTGGTCATGGTAGTAGCAGTACCCAGGTCCAAGAGTAATGCTCTCTTCAAATGATAGATACTTCTTATTAAAAAGGGTTGGTCAAGGCCTCTTCTTTTTAATTCATTTCTTACTCTACTTTCAATGATCTTTTGTTTCTGTTCATCAGTATATCCTCGTACTGTGGGATCATTTCTTAAATTCATTGCGACATTCATTCTTATTTCATCTTCAACAATTTTATCTACATATCCACCTGCATTTGCTATTACTATTGTTAAATAAATAGCGATAGCAACGGTAATAAAAATTGCTACTGCTCTTTTAAGAAAATATAGAAGTACTTTTTTAAGCTCTTTTATCTTCATCAACCTCCTTTTTATAAAAGTTCAAAAAAAAAACCCAGGGGATTTTTTCCCCTGGGTTTATATTATACTATATTTTACTTCAAAAATTTAGTATTCTTTAAGAGAACTGTATGGGCAACAGTATCTGCTTTTTCAAGATAGTATGGACCATTACTTACCCAGAAATGTTTAAATCTATTATACCAGTTAGCAAGAGCGTTATATCTTTCTTTGATCTCTCCTTCTTTTACATATTTTCCTACGAAATTCTTAAATGGTAGGTAGTTATCTTTTTGTGATTTATCAAGCATTTCTTTAAGTACTCCTAAGCTTGGTCCGCCAATGTAGTTCATCCATTCTACCTTTTGGGACTCAGCTTTATCAGCAGAGAAGGCAAGTTTACCTTCTTCTTCTGCTCTTATTCCAATTGCAAGGGCATGCCATGGGAATAATACAGAGGTAGTTGGCCAGAGAGCTGTCAATTCTGCATCGAGTTCAGCATAGTTAGTATAGTATTCGATGATAAGTGGATTTTCTTTTACAATTTTCCAAGCCACAAAACTTTCTCTCCATGAATTGAAGTAGTCCACAAAACTTTCATCGTAAAGTTTGCTATCTTTACTTGCTCTTTCAAAGCCTACAATAAAGTCTACTAAATAATCTGCAATACTTTGAACTGTTCCGTCATGATATTTATCCTTACCAATAACATCTCCATAGTTAATTACTACTTTTACTTTAGCTTCTTTTACACCAGCTTCTTTTACAGTAACCATAGTTTGTTTCTTTACATCCCAACCATACCATGCATCATCTGGGACAGTAACAATCTTAACTTTCTTAAATTTCAACCAGCTTTCTGAGCCTTTATTGGGGAATGTAGGAACATCGGCTGTAACAGTAAGATCTGCACTCTTGATTCCAAAGAGTATAGGAAGACCTGTATATGGATGGTAGATCCAGTTTCTTCCAAAAGTTGCTTCCCAGAAAATAGTATCATAAACCCAGTTAGATCCAGCTATTGGGTTCCATGGGTCAATTATTACTTCAGCCATTCCTGCTTTAACACTTCCGCCTTCTTTTCCAACAATCCTCAATGTGTATGGCCATGCTCTTGATGAATTTCCACCTGCGTAATCTACTGCAATATCAATATTCTTTCTTCTTGCCCATGCAGCCTTTTGGTCTATCAAAAAGACTCTTACTGAATCTTTCAAGCAAAGTTCTAAGGCTTTTCTCATTAAGTAGTTTCTTTCAGCTATAGATTTAAAGGTTCTTTGAGCAAGTTTGTTGGCTATATCTCTAAATTCTTTATCTGGTTTATAAGCTCTCCAAAGTGGAGAATAGGACATTTCAGAATCTGGTGTATAGAAGAATCTGAAGTTATCTGCCATATCTCTTGAAAGGACAGTTGTTATCCAGCCGCCTGTATAGACATCCCATTGGCCATCTTCAGGATTGCCTCTTACCCAGAGTGGAGATGCTTCTCTTGATGTTTTATACATTCTCTCTACTGTAAATCCTAATTTTTCAAGCTGTGTTGATACATAATCTCCTATTTGTTTTCTTCTATCCTCAGTTCTGATGATAAATTTTATTACTACAGGATTTCCTTTATAGTACCATTTTCCACCTTTTAATTCTGCTCCCATCTTTCTCATTTCTTCATCAATGATCTTTTTGCCTTTTGCAAAATCATATTTATAGAGTTTCTCCAAACCTGCTATAGTGTCTTTATATCTTTCATATTCTGGAAAACCTTTATTGAGAGGTAAAAGCTTTACTTCTGCAAGTCCTCCCATGATTTCATCCACTATATATTGTCTATCTACTACTATGTTCATTGCTTCTCTAATTCTCTTATTACTAAATGGATTTAATCTTCCATCTTTATAGGTTGGTCCTACTGGGTTAAAGGTAAGTTCATAATAAAGTCCAAAAGATGTTCCATAGGTTAAATTTGGATCTTCTTTGACTCTCTTGAAAAGTTGTGGGTCACTTATTTCGTTGAAATATATGTCAATATCTCCTTTGGACATCATTTCTACAGCCTTTGCCATATCCTTTTCAGGAATGAAGGCTACTTGGTCAAGCCATCCATTTGGATTCACATTAACGGTTTGTGCTTGAGAAGATAAGAGGAATAGGCCTAAAAGAAATACTACTAATAAAAGAACCCTAATACCTCTCTTTGGCATCTTAACACCTCCCGATGAAGATAATTTTAATTCTTATAATAATAAGAAAATAAATTATTGTCAACCAAAATAATTATTTTAATTGATTCTTGACAAAATTTAAAAAAGAATTTATTCTCTATTAAGAAATGAGTTGATTTTATACTTGGGAAGGCGGGTGTAGCTCAGAGGTAGAGCATCGGCTTCCCAAGCCGAGGGTCGCGGGTTCAAATCCCGTCGCCCGCTCCAAAAATTGTTTAGAATTTGTGGCGGCATCGCCAAGCGGCTAAGGCAGGAGATTGCAAATCTCCCATTCCCCGGTTCGAGTCCGGGTGCCGCCTCCAATTTGAAAAATCTTGGTGGGGCTGTAGCGCAGAGGGAGCGCGCTTCCATGGCACGGAAGAGGTCGGGGGTTCAAGTCCCCCCAGCTCCACCAATTTTTATTGATATTCTTTCAGAAGAGAAAATATGTTTATAAAAAAACTCTTTCCACTTTTTATCATGATTCTATTTGGACTTCTTACCATATCTGAAGGTAAGAATGATGATGTATTATTAAAGATAGCAAAAGACCAAGAAGATAGATTTTGGAAGAATCCTGATAATAGTTATGTGGCTTGGAATATTGCAGTAGATTATTATACTAAGCTGTATCAAACGGCAAATTATTTAGAGCTTCAGGAAAACTTGGTTAGGTTGCACATTGAAGGTGTTAGGATTAATGCTAAAAATCTTAATTTTTTTAACCTTCATTATGGTTATGCTATAAATTATCCTCTAAAAGTTTCTGTTCTTAATCTTAAGAATTATCCTAAATTTGATTATTATTTATATGATAAAACATTACCACTCTTTGTAAGTATATACAATAATGGGACGAGGGAATTAGATTTAAGTAAAGCAATTTTTGTGTTAGAAAATGTTTCTCGTAGCGAAGAAAAATTATTAAACAATGATGATATTTTTAGAAAACTTTTAGGTGATTCTTTGATATATATTCCAATAAATAAGATTCTAAAAACTAAAGAATCATTTTCTTTTATCCTTCTTTTTACTTATAGCAACTTACCCAAATCATTTAAAATAACGATAGAAGAGATTAATGTAAATGTTATGTTTTTTGAAAATTTTCCTCTTATAGAATCGCCTCCTCCAAAAGCATAATATACCCATTTGGGTTTACTTGTTTATCCTTTGATGCTATACTTTTTCTCAAAAAAAAGGAGGGGTTAATTCTTGTTTGAAATATTGGACAAGAAAATATTAGCTCCAGGAGTTAAGTTAATTAAAGTTAAAGCTTCTTTAATTTCTCAGAAGGCATTAGCAGGGCAATTCGTTGTAATAAGAGTTTATGAGAAAGGTGAAAGAATTCCTTTAACTATAGCAGATAAAGATGAAAAAGAAGGAAGTATTACAATAGTTTTTCAAGAAGTAGGGAAAACTACAAAACTTCTTGGAAAATTAGAAAGGAGTGAATATATACTTGATGTGGTTGGCCCCCTGGGCAAACCAAGTGAAATAGATAAATACGGAGTAGTAATTGGTGTGGGAGGAGGAGTAGGAATAGCAGCACTTTTTCCTATATTAAAATCTCTAAAATCTTATGGAAATTATGTAATAAGTATTATAGGTGGAAGAAGTAAAGATTATGTAATTTATAGAGATGAAATTGAAAATTTAGTAGATGAAGCTTATATTACAACAGATGATGGTACCTTGGGTAGAAAAGGGCTTGTTACTGATGTACTTAAGGAATTATTAGAAAATAGGAAAATAGATAGAATATGGGCTGTAGGTCCTACTATTATGATGAAGGTAGTTTCTGAGGTTACGAGACCATATAATGTGCCAACTATAGTAAGTCTTAATCCTATAATGGTGGATGGTACTGGTATGTGTGGGGGATGTAGAGTTACTGTGGGTGGTGAGATAAAGTTTACCTGTGTGGATGGTCCAGAGTTTGATGGGCATTTGGTTGATTTTGACGAACTTTTATTAAGGTTAAAGACTTATAAGGAAGAAGAGATGCTCGCTCTAAAGATTCTTGAAGAAAGCGAGGCGAATAGAATTGAAAGTTCTAAAGACTAAAACTTCGATGCCTGAACAACCAGTAAAAGAAAGGATTAAGAATTTTGATGAGGTGGCATTAGGCTATACTGAGGAGCAAGCTTTAATTGAGGCAAGTAGATGTTTGCAATGTAAGGGTGCTCCTTGTATAAAAGGATGTCCTGTAAATATTGATATTCCCAGTTTTATTAGACTTATAAGAGAAAGAAGATATGATGAGGCTATTAAAAAAATTAAGGAGACTAATAATCTTCCAGCTACAACAGGAAGAGTATGTCCTCAGGAGAACCAATGTGAAGCACTATGTACTTTAAAAAAAGTTGGAGAACCAGTAGCAATTGGTAGATTAGAAAGATTTGTTGCAGATCTCGAATTAAAAGAAGGTATAGAAATTCCCAAAATAGAGAAAAGGTATGATAAAAAAGTAGCGGTAATTGGTTCTGGCCCTGCAGGGCTTACAGTAGCAGGAGATTTAGCGAAGAAGGGAATTAATGTAAGTATCTTTGAAGCTTTCCATGAACCTGGAGGAGTCTTAATTTATGGAATACCTGAGTTTAGACTTCCTAAAAGAATAGTTAGAGCAGAAATAGAATATGTTAAAAATTTAGGGGTTAATATTTACACAAATATAGTTGTTGGAAGGACTATAACCATAGATGAGCTTTTGAAGGAATACAATGCAGTATTCATAGGTACGGGAGCTGGTGCTCCTCAGTTTTTGAATATACCTGGGGAAAATCTTGTGGGTATATATTCTGCTAATGAATTTTTAACGAGGGTCAATCTTATGAAAGCATACAGATTTCCTGAATATGACACACCGATAAAAATAGGAAAAAGAGTGGGTGTAATAGGAGGAGGAAATGTAGCTATGGATGCTGCAAGAACAGCTCTAAGATTAGGTGCAGAAGAAGTTCATGTCTTATATAGACGTACTGAGGAAGAGATGCCTGCAAGATATGAAGAGATCATCCATGCAAAGGAAGAAGGAATTAGATTTAATTTCTTAGTTGCTCCTGTTAAGTTTATTGGTGATGAACATGGTGGAGTAATAGGTGTAGAACTTCAAAGAATGATATTGGGAGAACCAGATAGTAGTGGGAGGAGAAGACCAATTCCTGTTCCCGATTCAAACTTCTTTTTCCCTTTAGATATGATAATAGTAGCTATAGGAACCGTACCAAATCCACTAATAAGTATGACTACTCCAGGTTTAGCTATAAGCAAACATGGAACTATAATAATCGATGAAACAACAGGAAAAACATCTAAAGAAAGGGTTTATGCAGGAGGAGATATTGCAAGCGGTGCAGCTACGGTAATAAACGCTATGGGTGCAGGAAAAATAGCAGCAAGGAGTATTATTAAACATTTATTGGAGGAGAATTAAACATTGGATAAGAAAGATTATCTTGTGGCTTTAAGAAGAATAGAAGGGCAGGTTAGAGGACTTCAAAGAATGATAGAGGAAGATAGGGACTGTAAAGAGATTATTTCTCAAATTGCTGCGGTGAGATCTGCCTTAAAGAGAGTAGGAGTATTGTTAGTAGAAAATTATGCAAAAAAATGTCTTGCTGAAGGAGATAAAGATTTAGAAAACGAGATAAGTGAATTATTAAGAGATCTTCAATCACTGTTCTAATAAATAAGAGTCATTAACTTTCTTGACTTATTAAAAAAAAACATTTTATAATCAATCTAGAAGAGTGCGCCCGTAGCTCAACAGGATAGAGCGGCGGACTACGAATCCGTAGGTTAGAGGTTCAAGTCCTCTCGGGCGCACCATATATATGAGGGGAGAGGTATATGCCACTTACTGGTAATTTAAAAGAATTCGATTTAGTCTCTTTGATACAGATACTATCTGGAAAATTTTCTACTGGTAAACTCATCGTTAATAAACCTTTTAAGAAAGGAATTCTTTATTTTAAAGACGGAAGAGTAATCAATGGCGAGGTTGGTAAACTTAAAGGAATGTCGGCTTTCCTTGAGCTATTTACTTGGGATGATGGAAATTTTGAGTTTGTGGAAGAAACAAATATAGATGTTCCTGTTGCTATATCTATGTCTCCTGAAGCTTTAGTTTTAGAAGCAGCAAGAATTATGGATGAGTGGCAAGAAAAAACAAAAAAATTAGGATCCCTTACAGTCGTTCCTTTCTTTCCTAATCCATCTCTTGCTATACCATCAAATGTTCAAATACTTCTTTTAAGAAAAGATCCAGAGAATATGACACCCGAAGAGAAGGAAAGGTTCATTTTATCAAATATAGATGGTAGGAGAGATTTTGCTACAATTGCAAGAATAAGTGGATTAGGCACATTATTGGCTATAGATGTAGTATTAAATAATTTAGAATCAGGGAGGCTTGCATTAAGAGATCTTGTAAATTTGCGGTATGTGGTGCCTGAGAAGGTGGGTAACGTTTCATCTAATGATCCTGCAGTCCAAAAGATGCTGAAGATTATGGATGGAAAGATGAATATGGAAAAAATCCTCTTGGAAATTGAAGAAGAAAGAGGTAAAATTATACCGGAACTTGTAAAATTAGTTAAAGGTGGTAGAGTGAGATTGAAAGAAGGTCTTGAATATCTGCCAAGATTATCACAGGAGAATTTGTATCCAGTATGAAGTATGATGTAATTATAGTTGGTGGCGGACCAGCAGGTATATTCAGTGCCATTTCTTTAGTAAGGGGTAATAAGCCCCTTAAAATTTTGCTGGTAGAAAAAGGAGATATTACCAGTAGAAGGATATGTCCAGCTATTGTAAATAGACAAGGATGTGTTTTATGCCCGAGGTGTAATATTGTATCTGGATGGGGTGGAGCTGGTGCTTTTAGTGATGGTAAACTTACTTTTTCAACTGAGGTTGGTGGTTGGTTAAAGGATTATATTGGCGAGCAAAAGCTAATAAAATTGATGGATGATGTAAACGAAATTTATACCGAATTTGGAGCAGATCAACCTATTGTAAAACCAGATCCTGATAAGTTTGCGTATTTTCATAAAAAAGCAATAGCAGCAGATTTAAGATTAGTCTACTATGCTATTAGACATCTCGGTACTGAAAAGTGTGCACCTATATTACTCAACATGTATGAATATCTAAAGGATAAAATAGATGTTATTTTGAATAGGCAAGTTATTAGAATTATTGTTGAGGAAAATAAAGTTAAGGGTGTAGAATTAGAGGATGGAAAAATTTATTATGCTGATTTTGTGATTGTTGCTCCTGGTAGAGAGGGATCTAAATGGTTTTCTGAAGAAGGTAAAAGAATTGGGCTTTCTTGGGTCATAAATCCTGTAGATATAGGAGTGAGGGTGGAAATTCCTGCAGCAGTTATGAAGGAACTTACAGATGAATTATATGAAGCAAAATTTATATATTACACAAAAACTTTTGATGATAAGGTAAGAACATTTTGTATGAATCCATATGGTGAGGTAGTAATGGAACAAAATGAAGGAATAATCTCGGTAAATGGACATAGTTTTGCTGAAAAGAAAACTGAAAACACAAATTTTGCTATTCTTGTTTCAAAGAATTTTACCGAACCTTTTAAAGACCCAATTGCATATGGTAGAGCAATAGGTAGTCTTGCCAATCTATTAAGTAATGGGGTTATATTACAAAGGTTAGGAGATTTATTAGCGGGAAGAAGATCCACATGGGATAGATTACAAAAAGGAATGGTTGTTCCTACTTTAAAAGATGCAGTTCCAGGAGATCTAAGTTTGGTATTACCTTATAGATATTTAGTGGATATCATTGAGATGATTCAAGCTTTAGATAAAGTTACTCCAGGAGTTTATTCTCGACATACTCTTCTTTACGGTGTAGAGGTTAAGTTTTATTCAGCAAGAGTAAAATTAAGCTCTTCACTTGAAACAGAAATTAAAAATTTATTTGCTATAGGAGATGGTGCAGGAATTACAAGAGGTCTTATGCAAGCATCGGTTTCAGGTTTAGTAGTTGGACAAGAAATTCTTAGGAGGCTTACTTCTTATTCATTAAAATCGTAAGAAGGATTTTTATATACAAATCTTCCTCTACAGATGGTTGCTAAGACTTTTATGTCCAAAATATCTTTTGTGTCTATATCTAACGGATCTCTATCCAATATTACTAAATCAGCAAGTTTATTTTTTTCAATAGAGCCTTTTTCATTATTCAAAAAACCAATGTAAGCACTATTAAAAGTAAACATTTTAATAGCATCTTTTATAGATATACTTTCCTCTCGATTTGGATGATTGACTGCAGAATAAATACCCAAAAATGGATCTATAGGAGTTACTGAACTATCAGATCCACCTCCAGCAATTATATTATTCTCTATAATACTTTTTAATGGTATTATTCTTTTACTTCTCTCTTTTCCTAAAAATTCCTCATATAATTTCCCCTCTCCTCCCCAAAAGTATAAAAAGCTTGGTTGCATAGATAACATTAATTCTGAATCTGCTACCATTTTTATATGTTCATTTTTAGGTAATTCAAAATGTTCTATCCTATGTCTGTGATCTTTTTTAGGGTAATCTTTTAATACCTTCTTATAAGCTTTGAGGAGAAGATCAATTCCTCTGTCTCCTACAGCATGGAAGGCTATTTGTAAGTTTTCGTTATGGGCAGATCTGATAAAGTTTATTAAGGAGTCTAAATCCCAGTATAAGACGCCATAATTTTCGTTATCTACATTATATGGTTCCGACAAAGCTGCAGTCATACTGCTAATAGAACCATCTACAAGAAGACATCCCCCAATTTGATTTAAGCCAAGTTCTTTTACCTTTTTTATAGAGGTTGTTTGGTAATATATGAGTACATCTATTGGAAAATATTGCCTTAATCCCAATAAAAGTTGAGGAATATTGGGAGGGGATGTGTATCCGCCCTCTAAGGCATGTATTGTTGTGACACCTTTTTCTGCTGATTTTTTTAATATCTTTAAAATACCTTTTACCAATAAAGAAGGTTCAATATTTTGATAAACCTTTCCAACCACTATCTGATGATCTCTTCCTGTTAATATTTCGCCTTCTGAGTATGATAAATCTAAGTTTAGAACTTTTTCTCCTATTGTATTTATAATACTTGAATGTGCGTCTTTTCTTATTATTAAAACTGGATGTTTTGGAAAATATTTATCTAAATCTTCTTTTGTAATATTTGTTTTTTCCTCCATATTTTCAGGATCAAATTCCTTTGCAATAATCCATTCACCTTCTGGCATTGAATCTCTTAATGCTTCTAAAGCTTTAATTATTTCCTTTAGAGATGAAAAATTACTTAAATCCAATAAAATATCACTGATAGCAGTGGATGAAAGATGAACATGAGAATCAATAAATCCTGGTAATATATAGCCTTCTTCAAAATTATATATGGGTATATTAGTTTCAGAAGGTAAGGATTCGTTTCCTAAATCTATAATTTTGTTATTTTCTATTAAAATCCAAGAATAAATGTTAAAATAAGGGTCAAATGAATATATTTTTTGAGCTTTAAGAAAATATTTTTTCATATATCTTCCTTATTGATTTTTATTTTGAAATATTATATCACAAAAAATAGATTATTTTGACAAAATAATAATTATAATCTAAACTTTAATATGGAAAGGAGATGAAAAAAGCTATGCAACGAGAAACAAGACAAAGGAAATTAGTCTCGGAGATTTTAATGGAGAGTATGGATCATCCAGATGCTCTTACTGTTTTTAGAAGAGCAGAGGGAAGAGGAGCAAAAATAAGTTTGGGTACTGTTTATAGAACTTTAGAGCTTTTAGTGAATGAGGGTAAGGCTCTAAAATTTTATGATAGAAGTGCAGTCGCCCGATATGATGCAAAGATAGTACCTCATCATCATTTAATTTGTAAGATCTGTGGGAAGGTTGAAGATTGGGAGGGAGAAAATTTAAATAGTGAAATGATTAGGAAAGAAATAGAGAAAAGTACTTCTTTTAAAGATGTAGATTTTCATATGATTATTTATGGTATTTGTGAAGGATGTGCAAAAAGGAGTAGATAATATTTTAAGTAAAAGAGAAAGATTAGAAAAAATCAAAATTATTTTAAAACAAAATTATATAGGTACCCAAAAAGAGTTAATGGAAGCCTTAAAAAAAGAAGGCATTAATGTGGTACAGGCTACTTTATCTCGAGATCTTAAAGAATTAGGAGTCATAAGACAAAATACTGAGTTTGGAAAAAGATATATTATTCCGGAGAATAATTTCAATTTACTATCCTTAAAAGACCTATTCAAAAGGGTCGTGATAAACATTGATTATGCAGAAAATCTTATTTTGGTGAAAACTTTACCTGGTAATGCACAGGCTGTCGCCTTTATGTTAGATAATTTTATGAAAGATTGGGATTATTTTGTAGGTAGTGTAGCAGGAGATGATACGATATTAATAGTTTTGAGAACTAAGGAGAAAATACAAGTAGCATTATCTAAACTTCAAAATTTACAGGAGTAAATGCTTAATAATAAAAAAGATACCATATATCTTTTTGAAGAATTTAAAGACTATTTACCCTATTTATATCTGATTTCTGATTTATTAGGAGCAGATCTTTACTTATATCAACCTATCTGGGATTTATCTGCTGTTGTTTTAATATCGGAGGCTCATCCTAAGGTAGTACCTCCAATTTCTTTGAGGCAAGAAGTGGGAAAGCTTATATTTTTTGAAGATGAGCCAGAGATATTTAAGCTAATATACTCCGATAAATCAAAGATAAGAAAAACTGATATTGTAATAGGAGGATTTCCAGTAGAAGAGGAGTTTTATTCTATTAAAAAATCAGGAAAGATTATAGGAATTCTTAAGATACAGAGAAATCTTTTAATACATAATGAATTTCCTTATAATTCAAGGGTATTCAAAGAAACATCCCATTGGTTAATAAAATCTTTTATTAAGCAAGAACTAAGTTGGAAAGGATATGTGGACCCACTATTAGATAATGAAGGGGTTTTAATCCTTGATAAAGATGGTATAGTGCTTTTTGCTAATATGGCTGGAATGAGACTATTTAGAACTCTTGGAGAAGTGGGAAATATCTTGGGAAAAAAAATTAAAGATCCTTTCTTCTATAAATTCGTAGATGCTTATAAAGAAATGGGTACTGTTAAGGCATATGGGGAAGAACTCTTTGAAGAATATGGCGAAGAAACAAGAAGTTTTTATAAGAGAATACTTCCAGTTTCAAAAGGGGATAATTCTCTATGGAGAATATTTTATTTAATAAAAGAGACAACTGAGCTTCGTCAAAAGGAAAGGGAATTAAATTTTAAATCAGTACTTATCAAGGAAATTCATCATAGGGTAAAAAATAACTTGCAAACTATAGCAAGTCTTTTAAGGATACAAATGAGGCGACTTGACTCTGAGAGTGCCAAGATAGCACTACAAGAAAGTATTAATCGAATAAATAGTATTGCATTAGTACATGAATCTTTATCTAAATTTGAAGAAGATAGAGTTGATATCATAGAGGTGGCTGAAAAATTACTTAATGCATTTAAGCAGACTTATCAGCAGCTTCCTTGTAATTTTAAATTTGAAAAAAACAAAAAAAATATTTTCTTATCATCTAAGAAAGCCACATCAGTAAGTTTAATTATGAATGAGCTGTTACAAAATGCAGTAAAGCATGGCACTTCTGAAGATATAGTTACAGAAATTATCCTTTCCATAAATCAGGATGATAAGTATATAATATTAGAGGTGACAAATACTCTTTTAGATAAAGAAACAAAAAGTTCAGAGCTTCTTTCATCTAAAGGAAGTTTAGGTTTTCAATTGGTTCAAATGTTAGTAGATGAAATTAGAGGTAAAATAGATATTGATAAAGTAGATGATACATTAAAAATTAAGTTGATCTTTTCAAGAGGAGACGAATAATATGCCTAAGTATCATATAATTACCTATGGTTGCCAAATGAACAAATCAGATTCGGAGAAAGTGGCAGGTATACTTGAAAAATTAGGTTTTCTTCCTACTGATAGGGAAGAAGATGCGGATCTTATACTTTTGAATACCTGTTCTGTAAGGGAAAGAGCGGAAGAGAAGGTATTTGGTAAATTGGGAGAACTCAAAAAGTTAAAAAAGAGAAATCCAGAATTAAAAATTGGAGTTTTTGGATGTATGGCTCAAAGGATGAAAGATGAACTTGCAGAAAAATTTTCTCATGTGGATTTTGTTTTAGGAAGTTATAAATTTATAAGACTTCCCGAAATATTAGAAGAACTAAAAGATAATAAAAAAGTTATATTATTTGATGACGAGCCTTATCCAGAGGACCTGGATTGGAAAATTATAAAGAGAGATAGTAAATTTCAAGCTTGGATACCTATTATTTATGGATGTAATAATTTCTGCACGTATTGTATAGTACCTTATCTTAGAGGAAGAGAAAGGAGTAGAAAATTAGAAGATATTGTAGAGGAAGCAAAATATTTGGCGGAACAAGGTGTTGTAGAAGTAACACTTCTTGGACAAAATGTGGATTCTTATGGTAAAGATCTTGGTGATGTTGATTTAGCGGATCTATTGGAAGAGATTCATAAGATCTCTAATATTAAGAGAATAAGATTTCTTACTTCCCATCCAAGAGATGTAACTGATAAGCTCATTAAAAAAGTGGCAAAACTTCCTAAAGTTTGTCCGCATTGGCATCTACCATTACAAGCTGGATCTGATAGGGTTTTGAAAAGAATGGGTAGAGGATATACTTACCAAGAGTATAAGGATTTAATATATAAAATAAGATCTGAAATCAAGGATTCGTCTTTTTCAACCGACATTATAGTAGGATTTCCTGGAGAAACAGAAGAAGATTTTCAAGCTACAAGAAGAGCTTTAGAAGAGCTAAGATTTGATACTGTGAATTTAGCTATTTACTCCCCAAGGCCTGGAACTCCAGCAGCTAATTTTGAAGATCCAATTCCTTTTGAAACCAAAAAGAAATGGTTTGAAGAATTAGAAAATCTTCAAAGAAAGATAATATATGAAAAAAACTTAAGTATGATAGGAAAGGAAGAAGAAGTACTTGCTGAAGAAATTAATCCTAAAAATCCAGAAGAAATAAGCGGTAGGACAAAAAATTTTCGTCTTGTATTTTTCCCAGGTAATAGATCCCTTCTTGGAAAATTATTAGTGGTAAAAATAAAAGAAGCTAGATTATGGTCTCTAAAAGGCGAAGTTGTAAGAGAGGTGAATGATTAAATATTTTATGGAAAATATGACTCCTCTTTATAAACAATATAAGAGTATAAAAGATCAATTTTCAGATGCAATCCTCCTTTTTAGACTTGGAGATTTTTATGAGGCTTTTGAGGACGATGCAAAGATTATATCTCAAGAATTAGATATCGTGCTTACTTCAAAAGAGGTTGGAAAAGGAAAAAGAATTCCAATGGCAGGTGTGCCCTATCATGCTTTAGATAGCTATCTTTCAAAATTGGTACAAAAAAAATACAAGGTTGCAATTTGTGAGCAAGTTGAAAATCCTGCTTTAGCTAAAGGACTTGTAAAAAGGGAAGTAGTAAGAGTTATTACTCCTGGAACTCTTGTTGAGGATACTCTTTTGGAAGATAGAAATAATAATTTTCTATCATCAATCTATATATTAAATAAAGAATATATAGGTATAGCTACTATTGATGTTTCAACTGGAGAATTCTTCGGAACCGAGTGGATGGGTAAAGATGCTGAGGAAATAATCTACTCTGAATTTGTGCGATTAAAACCTAAGGAGATTATTCTACCTTTTTCAGCAAAGGATATTTTGGTGGATATATTAACTGATTTAAAGAGGGATATAGATCCTAAAATTACTCTCGTACCTGAGGAATATTTCGAAGAGGTAGAACATAGTTTGGAATTTTCCGAACCAAAAGAGAATTATCCCTTAGCCTTAAAGGCTTCTTATGGTATTTTAAATTATATAAAAGACGTAATGTTTACGATACCTACTCATATAGATAGGTTAGAGTTTTATAAACCCCATCAATATTTAATCCTTGATAGTACTGCTATAAAGCATTTAGAATTATTAGAAACTGTTAGAGAGGGACAGAGAAGGGGAAGCCTTATATGGGTGATTGATAAAACTTTAACCTCAATGGGAGCAAGACTTCTAAAGAAATGGCTTTTGCAGCCTCTTCTTAATGTCAACATTATCAGAAAAAGACAGGAAGCTATCAAGGAATTATTAGAAAAAGAAGTATTAAGAAGAGAGTTTGAAGAACTATTAAAGAACATACCAGATCTTGAAAGAATAAATTCTCGCGTAAATTATAATACTGCTACTCCGAAGGAACTTATATATCTCATGCAAGCTTTATCCTTCTTGCCTTCCTTAAGAAAGGTCTTTGAGAAAGTAGAATCTTCAAAATTAATTGAGTTAAAGGAAAATATACCAAATTTGGAACCTCTTTATGAGGAGTTAAATAGAGCTTTAGTTGATTCTCCTCCATCCCATATAAAAGAAGGTGGCTTTATTAGAGATGGTTATAATGAGGAGCTTGATGAGTTAAGAGCACTTCTTAGAGATAGTAAGAATTGGCTTATTGATCTTGAGAATAGGGAGAGAGAAAGAACAGGTATAAAGTCTCTCAAAATTGGATTTAATCAGGTTTTTGGATATTACATAGAGGTTACTAAGGCAAACTTGAACCTTGTTCCACCCGAATATATAAGAAAACAGACATTAGTAAATGCAGAAAGATTTATTACACCCGAGCTAAAAGAATGGGAAAATAAGATTCTCCATGCTGAAGAAAATATTAAAAGAATAGAAGAAAATTTATTCCAAGAGTTGAGAAAAAAAGTTGTAGAAAGGTCTAAGGATATAGAAACTTTTGCTCAGGTTGTTGCAGAATTGGATGTCTATATATCTCTCGCTAAAACTGCTAAAGATTATGGATATGTTTGTCCACAAGTTACAAATGATTATGAAATAATAATAAGACAGGGTAGACATCCTGTAATTGAAAGAATGTTACCTCCTGGTACCTTTGTTCCCAACGATACCTATTTAAGTAAGGATAAATTTATAAAACTTATTACGGGACCAAATATGGCAGGTAAATCAACATATATAAGGCAAGTTGCTCTTATTGTTATTCTTGCTCAAATGGGGTCCTTTATTCCAGCTGAGGAGGCAAAAATAGGGGTTGTAGATAGGATATTTACAAGAATTGGAGCATGGGATGATATCTCATCTGGCGAAAGTACATTTTTGGTAGAGATGAAAGAAGTTGGAAATATACTTTCTCATGCTACAGAGAGAAGTCTACTTATTTTGGATGAGGTAGGAAGGGGAACTAGTACCTATGACGGAATAAGTATTGCGTGGGCGGTGTTAGAATATATCCATAATAAACTTAAGGCCAAAACCCTATTTGCAACCCATTATCACGAGCTTACTGAACTTGAAAAAGAGCTTAAGAATCTGCAAAATTTAAGTGTTGCTGTGCAAGAAAGAGGGAAGGATATAATATTTCTTCATAAAATAGTTGAAAAACCAGCAGATAAAAGTTATGGAATATATGTAGCCCAACTTGCCGAATTACCAAAAGAGGTAATTGAAAGAGCTGAGAAAATACTCGTAGAATTGGAAAAGGGGAGAGAAATTCAAAAGAAAGAAATTATTCAACTCCCACTTTTTTCAGAGGTTACAGATATGCGATTTGAGAAATTAAAAAAGGAGATATTATCTCTTAATACTAACGAATTAACACCTATTCAGGCCCTTTTAAAAATCCATGAGTGGAAGGAAATTATAAAAGAATGGGAAAAGTAATAATACTTCCGGAAGAGATTAGAAATAAAATAGCAGCAGGAGAAGTTGTAGAAAGGCCAGTTTCTGTAGTTAAGGAACTGGTGGAAAATTCAATAGATGCAGGAGCAAAGAGAATAATAATTGAAATTATTAATGCAGGAGAAAATTTAATTTCAGTTACCGATAATGGAGAAGGTATGTCTAAGGATGATGCTATTCTTGCACTTAATAGGTTTGCTACTTCAAAAATAAAAAAAATTGATGATCTATTTAAGATAAAAACATTAGGTTTTAGGGGGGAGGCATTAGCAAGTATAGCCAGTGTTTCAAGAATGGAAATAAGAACAAAGACTGAAAAAGATAAGGGGGTTTTTATAAGAGTAGAAGGTGGAAATATGTTGGATGTATTACCATGGGAAGGAAGTGTGGGAACAAGTATTAGGGTTAAAGATCTTTTTTATAATGTGCCAGCAAGAAAGAAATTTTTAAAGACTAAGATCACAGAAAGTAATCTTATAGTAGATTTTGTAAAAAAGATTGCATTGGCTTATCCTGATATATCTTTTCAGTATATTGATGATGGAAAGACTAAATTTACCACTTTAGGGAGTGGAAAAATAGAGGATGTAATAATTGAAGTGTTTAAAAATATAAATTTGGATGATTTTATAGAATTTGAGAATACACATGGTGATTATTCTATTTGGGGATTACTAAGTAAACCTGGGAAGTTAGTTTCCATAAAGCCTCAAGATTTCTTTTATGTTAACAAAAGATGGGTAAGGAATCTTAGTATTTTTCAAGCACTAAAGGAAGGATATAAAGGCAGAATATTGGAGGGTTATTATCCTTTTGCAATTTTATTTTTAAAGGTACCTTATGATGAAGTAGATGTAAACGTACATCCCACAAAAAGGGAAGTAAAATTTGAAAAGGAAAAAGAGATTTTTAGTTTTATAGAAAATTCTATAAGAAAGGCTTTAGAGAATTATGAAAAGACATTTAGAAGAGTGGACTTAGATCAGAACATAAAAGTTAATGGGGAAAATTATGAAACTGATAAAAAAATTATCCAAGAAAATATTCAATTACCCTTAACATCAATTGAGAAGACTTATATTTCTGAAAAGACCGAGAAATACTTACCCAAAACCAAAAAAAGTTTTAGTTTTAGAATAGTTGGACAGATATTTAATAATTATGTAATAGTAGAAACTGGAGATAAGGTATTTATCATAGATCAACATGCTGCCCATGAAAGGATTAGATATGAAAGGTTAAAAGAAGAATTAAATTTAGGTCTTCTTCAAAATGTAGAGATTATTTTACCTATTATAATTGATGTTTCCTTAGAAGAAAAAAAGCAGTTAGAAGAAAAAAGAGAAATTTTAGAAAAATTTGCTTTTTCATGGGAAGATTTTGGCCCTAATAGGATAAGGCTTATAAAGGTACCATATGAGTTTTTGAATTTTGAGTCTGTATCCATTGAAAGTCTTTTTAAAGAAATAATTTCTGAGATAAATGAAAAAGATTTAGAAGTTTTAGAAGATAAAATTGTAAAAAGTATGGCTTGTCATGGAGCTATAAGAAGTGGGGATATTTTAATAAAGGAGGAGATGGAAGCTCTTATACAAATGGTTTTTGATAATCAAATCCCTATTACATGTCCTCATGGAAGACCTTATATATGGGAAATAAAAAAAGAAGAGTTAGAGAAATACTTTCATAGAAAATGAAGATACCAATTGCAGTCATTTTGGGTCCAACAGGTACAGGTAAAACGGCACTTTCTCTTGAACTTGCTAATCTTCTTCCAATAGAAATTATATCTGTTGATTCTATGCAAGTTTATAAAGATATGGACATTGGTACCGCAAAGCCTTCTGAAGAGGATAGGAAAAAAGTACCTCATCATATGATAGATATTGTTTCTCCTGATTATCCCTTTACAGTGGCAGAGTTTAAAGAAAGGGTAGAAAAAATTATACCAGAAATATATGAAAGAGGTAGATATCCTCTACTTGTAGGTGGTACTCCCCTTTACTATAAAGTCTTATTTGGTGAATTTCATATTCCCCATGTTCCACCCGATTATAAGTTTAGAGAAGAAATGAAAAAAAGAATAGAGAAGGAAGGTATTGGAAAGATATATGAAGAATTGAAAAAAGTTGATCCTAAAACAGCATCTAAAATCCATTTTAATGATTATAAAAGGATTATTAGAGCATTAGAAGTTTACTATAAGGTAGGAAAACCTATCAGTGAGTTAGCTGGTACTAAAATTGAAGATAAATATTTAGTTTCAAAAGTTGGACTTTTTTTACCAAAAGAATTACATTATGAGATTCTTGATAAAAGGGTTGATAGGATGATAGAAATGGGTTTAGTTGATGAGGTTAGAAGGCTTTACGAAAATGGAATAGATGAAGATAAGGTTTCAATGCAAGGTATAGGTTATAAAGAAATATTACAGTATATAAAAGGAAAGATAAGTTTGGATGAAAGTATAAAATTAATTAAGAAAAGAACAAGAATATTTGTAAAAAGACAGTATACATGGTTTAAAAAGGACAAAAATATTCATTGGTTTGATGTTTCTTTATATGATCTTCACCAATTGGCAATATTAGTTTATAATACCATAATCAAAGATTGGGAATTATTAGGATATAAATTCAAAGAAAGGGAAGGTGAAAGTTTTAATGATTAAAAAGGCTAAAAGAATAGAGAGTTTACCCCCTTATCTTTTTGCAAGAATTGATCAATTAAAAGAAGAGGCAATAAAAAGAGGTATAGATATAATAAGTTTAGGAATAGGAGATCCAGATCAACCTACTCCAATGCCAGTAATTCAGAAATTATGTGAAGAAGCATTAAATCCTGCAAATCATAGGTATCCATCTTATGAAGGAATGTTAGAATTTAGAAAGGCAGTAGCAGATTGGTATAAGTATAGGTTTAATGTAGACCTAGATCCTAAAAAAGAAGTTTTAACTCTTATTGGTTCAAAAGAAGGATTAGTGCATATTATTTGGGGACTTGTGGATAAGGAAGATATAGTTTTATGTCCTGATCCAGGATATCCAGTTTATAAAATAGCAACACTTCTTGCAGAAGGTATCCCTTATCCCATACCTTTAAAGAAAGAAAATAAATTCCTTCCTAAATGGGAGGATATTCCATCGGATATAGCTAAAAAGAGTAAAGTAATGTTTCTTAACTATCCAAGTAATCCAACAGGGGCTGTGATAGATAAGCATGGCTTAGAAGAAGCTGTATCATTTGCAAGAGAAAATGATATAGTGATTTTATACGATAATGCTTATTCAGAGATAACCTTTGATGGGTTTATTGCTCCAAGTATTTTAGAAGTTAAAGGAGCAAAAGATATAGCTTTAGAGTTTGGTTCGTTTTCTAAGACTTTTAATATGACTGGTTGGCGTATTGGTTATGCTGTAGGAAATAGTGATCTAATATCTATTCTTTCTACTGTTAAAACCAATGTGGACTCAGGAGTTTTTCAGGCTATTCAATATGCAGGGATAGAGGCTTTATATAATCTTAGGGATTTTCCAAAGGAAAGTAGTAAGATTTATCAAAATAGAAGAGATATGGTATTAGATGCTTTCAAAGATTTAGGAGTTGAAATTCTTCCTCCTAAGGGAACTTTTTATGTGTGGGTACCAGTGCCCGAAGGTTTTACGTCTACTGATTTTGCTGCCTTTTTATTAGAAGAAATAGGAGTATTAGTAGTACCTGGAATTGGATATGGAGATTATGGAGAAGGTTATATAAGGATTTCTACTACTGTAGAGGAGAATAAACTTAAAGAAGCTTTAAGAAGGATAAAGGAATTTTTCAGTAAGGGGGATTGGAAATCGAAAAAGCCATCCTTGTTGCTAAAATAGAAAATTTAGATGATTTAGAAGAATTAAAACTATTAGCAAAAACTGCAGGGGTATTAGTAAAGGATGTTTTAGTTTTTAGAGGTGAACCAGATCCTTCCTCATTTTTAAGAATTGGAAAATTAAATGAGCTGAAGGATCTGGTTCTTAGAAATCAAATTGATGTGGTAATTTTTAATAATGAACTTACTCCTGTACAACTGAGAAATATAGAGAGAGAAATACCAGTTAAGATTGTAGATAGAACCATGCTTATTTTAGATATTTTTACGCAACACGCTATGACGAAGGAAGGTAAGATTCAAGTTGAGCTTGCCCAACTTCAATATCTTCTACCAAGGCTTGTGGGAAGAGGAGAAGCTCTTTCCAGATTAGGAGGAGGAATTGGTACTCGAGGACCTGGTGAAACAAAGTTAGAGATAGATAGAAGAAAAATTAGAAGAAGAGTTCATACCTTGAAGAATGAATTAGAAGAGTTAAGGAAAGAAAGGGAAGTACAAAGGAAAAAAAGATTAGATATTCCGCAAATTGCTCTTGTAGGTTATACAAATGCTGGAAAATCAACTTTGTTTAATGTACTTACAGGAGAGAATGCTAAGGCAGAAGATCTACTTTTTGCAACTTTGGATCCAATGGTAAGAAGGGTGAAATTTGAGAATGGTTGGGAATTTCTAATTTCAGATACAGTTGGCTTTATTAGAAATCTTCCCGAAGAGTTGCTTACAGCTTTTAGAGCAACATTAGAAGAGATATATTATGTAGATGTTATATTACATGTCATTGATGTATCTAACAAAAATTTTGAGATGCATATAGAAACTGTTGAATCTTTATTAGAAGAAATGGGAATTGAAGATAAACCTATAATAAGGGTATATAATAAAATTGATTTGTTAACTAAAGCTGAGTTAGCTTATCTGAGAAAAGAGTTATTTTATAGGCCTTCGGTTTTTATCTCAGCTTATCATAAAATAGGAATTAAGAAATTAAAAGGTGCAATTGTAAAAGAATTGCTAAAAGGTGTTAGAACATATAAATTTAAAATACCATATGAGAGATGGGGTACATTTCAAAAAATTAAAAGTAGAATTTATATCGAAGAAGAAAAATATCAGGATAATTTTGTAGAGATTAAAGCAAAGGTTCCAAAAGAGTACAAGAAGGTTTTGGATTCTTTAAGACTTTAAGAGTTCCCACATAGTGATTCCATTTTCTAACATATAATCATTATTAAAGAATAAATATATTTTTTTAGAATTTAATTTTTTGACTTCTTCAGCGTATTTTATAATTTCACTGTCTTTGTAATAATATGAATACCATTTTTCTTTTCCATGAAACCTCATATATACTTGAGAGTATAAATTTAGTATCATTTTATCTGGTAATTTAGGAGCACTTACTGACACTATAGTTATTCCATAGTTTTTTATTATATTAATAATCTTGTCATCAAACCATTCTATATTTCTTGGTTCAAAGGCGAACCTCTCTTTTAATTTGGTAAAATCATAAAATTTAATAATTTTTTCTAAATAGTTTATTTTTATACTTGGAGGAATTTGAAAAAGATAAAAATCAATAAAGGGATCTAAATCTAAGAAAACTTCATAAAATTTATTCCATTCTTCCATTGCTTTATCGTTAAATCTATGTAGGTGGGTGATTGAACGATTCACTTTGATGACAAATCTTAATTTCTCTGCAAAGGACAACCATTTTTTAGTTGTTTGTTTTTTAGGAATATGATAAAAGGTACTATTAACTTCTATAGCATTGAAAGGAGTATTTTCAATGTACCAATCTAAGCTTCTTTTTGGATTCCAACTATAATTCCATCCCGATGTTCCAATATAAATATCCACTTTTATTTACCCCTTAAATATTATATAATAGAATCATAAAAAATTATAAATTTTTAAAATTTTGTGTTTCCTTTGTTGACTATTTTTTACTTTTGTTCTATACTACCATGAACTTTCAAGAATGTACCTTATCTATTTTATTACTTGTATTTTTTTACATCCATAAAAAAATTTCCTTACAAGAGGAGGTTTGAGGAATGCCTTATGAGGATTTAGCAATAAAAACAAGAGCAGAATTAGCAGAAATAGCAAGAGAATTGAAAATCCCTGGGTACTATCGTATGACAAAAGAAGAAATGATAGAAGCAATAAGTAGGAAATTAGAAGAGGGGGGAGAAATTTTAATTGAGGAAAAAGGTGAAGAGATGAAAACCAAAGTAGAGCCAGATGTTTTAATTGAAAGTAAAGGAGAGACGGAGATAAAGATCGAGGAAAAGCAAGAACAAAAGGATAAGGTTATTATTGATGGTTTTGAATGTGTTTTTAGAGAGGGTTATTTAGAGATTCAGGAAGAGGGATATGGTTTTATAAGGAAAAACTTTAAGCCAAGTGATGAAGATGTATATATATCTGCATCCCAAATTAAAAAATTTGGACTTAGGTATGGTGATTTAATTGGAGGAATGGTAAGACCACCAAAAGAGAATGAGAGATGGTATGCTATATTAAGGATAGATACGGTTAATGGAAGAGACTTAATGCATTCTCGCCAAAGGCCCAAATTTGATGATCTTATTCCGTACCATCCTACAGAAAGACTAAAATTAGAAACAACCCCAGAAGAAGTAGACACAAGACTCATTGATCTTTTAGCTCCTATTGGAAAGGGACAAAGAGGTTTAATTGTTTCTCCACCAAAAGCTGGTAAAACAACTCTTTTAAAGAAAATAGCAAATGGAATTTCTGCTAATCATAAAGAAGTTAAATTATTTATTCTACTAATTGATGAGAGACCTGAAGAGGTAACCGATTTTAGAAGATCTGTTCAAGGTGAAGTAATTGGATCTACTTTTGATGAACCACCAGAAAGGCATATACAAGTTGCTAAGTTAGTTCTTGAAAGAGCAAAAAGATTGGTGGAATATGGTGAACATGTGGTTATTCTCTTAGATAGTATAACAAGGCTTGCCAGGGCATATAACTGGGCAGTACCATCAAGTGGTAGAACTCTTTCAGGTGGAGTTGAGCTTGCAGCTTTACATCATGCTAAAGAATTTTTTGGGGCTGCCCGAAATATAGAGGGTGGAGGAAGCTTGACTATTCTTGCTACAGCTCTTATTGAGACTGGTAGTCGTATGGATGATGTAATTTTTGAGGAATTTAAAGGTACTGGAAATATGGAGCTTGTTTTAGACAGAAAATTGGCAGATAGAAGAATATTCCCAGCTATAAGTATTTCAAGATCTGGTACAAGAAAAGAAGAACTTTTATATCCTGAGGATCAGTTAAAGAAAATCTGGTTCTTGAGAAGAACTTTGATAGGGCAAGAAGAGGGAGAAGCTATTGAGGGTTTAAAGAGAATGTTAAGAGAAACAAGAAATAATGAGGAATTTCTGAAATTTATTGATGGGATTATAAAGAAAGGAAATACTGTAAGAAGGTAGGTTAAGGTGAGAAAAATAATATTAATTATTTTATTTATATCTCTAATAATAGTGACTTTGGCTTTTCTTCTTACTAAAGAAGATATTTCTATAAGGTTATATATTTACAATCCTCAAAAACAGGCCTTAGAAAGCAAGGATATAAATATTAAGTTAACCAGACTTGAAAAATATTTTATAAAGGAAAAAATATATAAAGAAGCAATCAATAATCTTATTTCTTATTCTGACAATAATATATATCATCTACCTATACCAAAAGGGACAAAAATCCTTAATATATCTGTCAAAAACAATATAGCTTATATAGATTTTTCCGATGAATTAAGGAAGAACCATCCTGGTGGTAGTTTGGGAGAGATGTTAACTGTTTATAGCATTGTAGATACGCTTACAGAATTTCCAGAAATTAAAAAGGTTCAAATTTTAATAAGTGGTGCTGTGGTAGAGACCTTAGTGGGACATATGGATTTAACCTCTCCTTTAGAAAGAGATCTTTCATTGGTTAAATAAAAATGAAAATTGGGATTATTTCAGATATTCATGCTAATTTGCCTGCATTAGAAAAGGTCTACAGTGAACTTGAGAAAGAAGTAGATGAGATATATTTTTTGGGAGACATAGTAGGCTATGGCCCATATCCTAATGAGTGTATGGAATATCTGAATAAATTTGGTTATTCTGTATTAGGTAATCATGATGCTGCAGTAGTTGATTTGAGAACCTATGATGATTTTAATCCTTATGCTCAATTTGCAATAGATTGGACTAAAGAAAGATTAAGTTGGGAGAATATTGAAAAATTGAAAAAGCTTCCTCTTATTATTGAAAATAATAATTTTTGTTTAGTTCATGGAAGCATCAGAGAACCTCTTGATGAATATTTAATAAATTATTATTCAGTATTGGCCAATTTTGAGATTATGGATGAGAATATTTGTTTCTTTGGACATTCTCATTTAGCTGGGGTTTTTGTATATTCGGATAAAGAAATATACTATGTAAATTTTAGCGAAGGAGGAGAATTAAAGTTACAGAAAAATAGTAAATATTTAATAAATCCTGGTAGTGTAGGTCAACCTCGAGATGGTAATTGGAAAGCAAGCTTTGTTATATATGATGTTGATAAAAAGATTTTAAAATTTAAGAGAGTTGAATATGATGTAGGAAAAATACAAAATTATATGAAACTTTTGGGTTTTCCTAAACAGCTTTGGGAAAGGCTCCAATATGGGAGGTGATTAATTTGAAAGTACTTATTATGAGTGATACTCATGGTGATACAAGTTTTTGGGAATATATAAATGATTTTTTGTCCGAAGCAAATTTCGTTATACATGCTGGAGATGTTCTTTATCATGGTCCAAGAAATCCACTACCTGCAGGATATAATCCTAGCAAGCTTGCTGAACTTATAAATAACTCAAAACCTTTCTTTATTTCAAAGGGTAATTGTGATGCTGATGTGGATCAATTAGTTATAAAATTTCCTATTTCTTCTCCTTATCTTCTGTTATATGTGAATTCTTTGAAGATTTTTGTTACTCATGGAGAAAATAGAAATGAAGATGATTTTTTTAATCTTGCAGAACTTTTTGATGTAGATCTTTTAATATTTGGACATATCCATATCCCAGTTCTTAAAGAAAGAAATAAAAGAATAATACTTAATCCTGGAAGTCCTGCTTTACCAAAGACAGAATATAAATCTGTAGCTTTTCTTGATGAAAATAAAGTTTCAATTATAGAAATAATAAGCAAAAAAGAAATTTTTAGTTTGGAATTGACTAAGTGATAATATAATTACATGGTAACTCTTGACTTTAGAGACAATTTTTTATAATATTTATTTAGCAATCGGGGCATGGCGCAGTTGGTTTAGCGCGCCTGGTTTGGGACCAGGAGGTCGCTGGTTCAAGTCCAGCTGCCCCGACCATATAATAAAAGAGCGGGAGTAGCTCAGGGGTAGAGCATCAGCCTTCCAAGCTGAGGGCCGCGGGTTCAAATCCCGTCTCCCGCTCCACTTTTGATGGGCATTTGCGCCCATAGCTCAGGTGGACAGAGCGGCAGACTTCGAATCTGCGGGTCGGGGGTTCAAGTCCTCCTGGGCGCGCCAGTAAGAGTAGGTTAAAAAATTTGGAGGATGGTGAACGTAGCTCAGGATGGTAGAGCGCTGGGTTGTGGCCCCAGTGGTCGCGGGTTCAAGTCCCGCCGTTCACCCCATAATATATAAAAAGCGCCCGTAGCTCAGTAGGACAGAGCAACGGACTTCTAATCCGTGGGTCGGGGGTTCGATTCCCTCCGGGCGCGCCATTCACGGGCCGTTAGCTCAACTGGCAGAGCACCTGACTCTTAATCAGGGGGTTGCAGGTTCGACTCCTGCACGGCTCACCAGTTGTGCGAGGGTGGCGGAATGGCAGACGCGCTAGACTTAGGATCTAGTGGGATTTCCCGTGTGGGTTCAAATCCCACCCCTCGCACCAAAGAGATAAATTGATGAGCGGGAGTAGCTCAGGGGTAGAGCGTCTCCTTGCCAAGGAGAAGGCCGCGGGTTCAAATCCCGTCTCCCGCTCCAAATTTTTAATAATATACCCCATGCAATCATTTTTTACACAAATTTGATAAACTCTTTTCTATTTTTCTTCTTTAATAGTATTTTTTATGATGATATAATATAGCTTTGGTATTTAATATAAAAAATGCTATTTTAACAGATAGGAGGTAATGTAATGACAATTAATGAGACCAACATTAAATATGATGTAGAAAAGCTTGAGGGAAGTAGAGTAAAAGTGAATGTAGAGATAGATCAATCAGAGAGGGAGAAAAGTCTTGAGAAGGCATATAAATCTTTGGTAAAAAGAATTCAAGTGCCTGGTTTTAGAAAAGGTTATACTCCTCGTCCTATTTTGGAAAGATACCTTGGAAATGAGACCTTTGAAAGTGAAGCAATAAAAATAGTTGCGAGAGAAACCTTGGAATGGTTTTTAAATAAAGGAAATGTTACACCTCTTCAGGATCCTTATTTTGATATTCCTGATTCTTGGAAAGAAGGTGAAAATTTAAAATTCTCTTTTGTGCTGGAAGTGCCACCAGAATTTAAGCTTGGAGATTATAAAGGTTTAAATATTAGAAAAGAAAAAGTAGAAGTTACTGAGGAAGAAATTAATAGGGTTATAGAACAGATAGAATTACAACTTAGTAAATTAAATCCTGTAGAAGAAGGACAAGTTGAGAAAGGTGATGTGGTCTATTTAGAAAGAGTTAAAGAAGATGGTACCCAGCTTCCCCCGATGTGGTTTACATTAAATGGAAAGGTGTTTCAAGAATTGGAAGATAAGATATTGGGAATGAAACCAGGAGAAGAAAAGGAATTTGAGATAACTTTTCCTGAAGGTTTTTATGAAAAAGATTTATCAGGTCAAACTTTAAAATTAAAATGGAAGGTTAATAAGATTTGGAGATATGAGAAGCCTGATCAAGAAACTTTTCTTCAAAAGGTTGGTGCACATTCTTTTGAAGAGTTTAGAGAGAAAGTGAGAGAAAGCATAAAGGAAGAAAGAGAAAGAAGATCTGAGGACAAAGCTTTTTCTGAAATTATGAGCAAAATATTGGAGAATACAGAACTTGACCCTCCTTTAAGTTATGTACAGTATCTTGCAGAAAATATTTTTAGAGAATTCGTTAATGATCTTACAAAAAGAGGAATGAGCTTAGATAATTATCTTAATGAGAAGGGGATAACAAAAGATGAGTTTATTAGAAATGTCATAGAAGATGCAAAGAATAGAATACGGATGGAGATGATTCTTGAAAAGATAGCGGAAGTTGAAAATATTTCTGTTTCTGATCAAGAGATAGAAGATGCTATAAGAGAAATCGCTGATAGCGAAGGTAGAGATTACGAAGAGATTAAGAAAGAAATTGAGAAAGAAGATTTAATAAATACTCTAAGAAGAAATCTTATTAGAGAAAAAGTTAAGAAATTTTTATTAGAACAAAACTTAATAGAGGAGGAATAGATCTATTATGACATTAGTACCTATTGTTATAGAGCAGACCCCAAGAGGGGAAAGAGCATATGATATTTATTCAAGGCTTTTGAAAAGTAGGATTGTTTTTTTAGGTACAGCCATAAATGATGATGTGGCAAATCTTATAATTGCGCAACTTTTGTTTTTGGAGTCTGAAGATCCTGAAAAGGATATTTATCTTTATATAAATTCCCCTGGTGGTGAAGTTTCAGCAGGACTTGCTATTTATGATACTATGAGACATATAAAGCCTAAAATAGCCACTGTATGTGTAGGTCAGGCAGCAAGCATGGCTGCTATTCTTTTAAGTGCAGGAGACAAAGGTAAAAGATATGCTTTACCTCATTCAAGAGTAATGATACATCAACCACTGGGTAGTGCATATGGCCCTGCTGCAGATATAGAAATTCATACAAGAGAAATCCTTAAAATAAAGAGGATATTAAATGAAATATTGTCATATCATACAGGACAGCCTATAGAGAAGATCGAAAAAGATACCGACAGAGATTTTTTCATGTCTGCTTATGAGGCAAAAGAGTATGGTATTGTTGATGAAGTATTAGAAAGTAAAAAAGGCTAAATCATAGATAAAGGAGATATCAATTTATGGGAAATAGAGAGCTTCATTGTTCTTTTTGTGGAAAAAGTCAAAAAGAGGTTAAAAAACTTATTGCAGGACCAGGAGTTTATATTTGTGATGAATGTATATCAATAGCTTATAAAATATTGGAAGAAGAGAATAAAAAAGACGATACTTATGATAATTTTGAACTGCCAAAACCATCCGATATTAAATCTTTCTTAGATCAATATGTTATAGGGCAAGAGAAAGCAAAAAAAATATTATCAGTAGCAGTTTATAATCATTATAAGAGAATATTTATGAGAGATAAATTAAAAGAGGATATAGAAATTCAGAAAAGTAATATACTTCTAATTGGACCAACTGGTGTAGGTAAGACTCTTCTTGCAGAAACTCTCGCAAAATTCTTAAAGGTACCTTTTGCTATAGCAGATGCTACCACACTTACTGAGGCTGGCTATGTGGGGGAAGATGTGGAGAATATTCTTTTAAGACTCATTCAAAATGCAGATTGGGATGTTAAAAGGGCAGAAAAAGGAATAGTTTACATTGATGAGATAGATAAGATATCGAGAAAGTCTGAAAATCCATCTATTACAAGAGATGTTTCTGGGGAGGGAGTTCAACAAGCTTTATTAAGAATTGTTGAGGGAACTATAGCTAATGTACCCCCTCAAGGTGGGAGAAAACATCCTTATCAGGAGTTTATTCAGATAAACACAAAAGATATTTTGTTTATTGCTGGTGGTTCTTTTGAAGGAATAGAAAAAATAGTAGAAAAAAGACTTGATGTATCAAGTATCGGATTTGGTGCACAAATAGAACCTAAAAATAGAAAAAGTTTAAGTCAGATCCTCTCAAATATCATTCCAGAAGATCTTATAAAATTCGGAATGATTCCTGAATTTGTTGGAAGATTTCCTGTTGTAGCGGTTTTAGAACCTCTTAATGAGGAAGCTCTTATGAAGATATTAGTAGAACCTAAAAATGCTCTTGTTAAACAATATAAGGCATTATTGGCTTTAGAAGGGGTAGAATTAGATTTTACAGAGGATACATTAAGAGCTATAGTCAAAGAAGCACAAGAAAAGGCTACAGGTGCAAGAGGATTAAGAGCTGTAATGGAAGAACTTATGTTAGAACTTATGTATGAGCTACCGTCCTTAGGAATCAAAAAATTTGTCATCACACCAGAATTAGTTTATAATCGTGGAAAATTATCTATAGAAAAATTAAAAAAGATGGCAGGTTAGGGGGTTTATTTTATGAAAGAGGAGATGGCTTCTGTTTATTCCTTTTTGGATGTGGAGAAAAAATGGTATGATTATTGGCTAAATAAGGATTATTTTCATGCAGAAGTGGATGACTCAAAAAAACCCTTCTGTATAGTATTGCCACCCCCAAATATTACAGGTTCTTTACATTTAGGCCATGCTTTAAACGCGACTATTCAGGATATCTTGATTAGATGGAGAAGAATGCAAGGTTATAATGCATTATGGATTCCAGGCACTGATCATGCAGGCATTGCAACCCAAATGGTAGTAGAAAGAGAACTTTTAAAAGAGGGAAAAAGCAGATGGGATTTAGGCAGAGAAAAATTTTTGGAAAAGGTATGGGACTGGAAGGAAAAATATGGAAATACTATTGTAGAGCAGTTAAAGAAACTTGGGGTTTCATGTGATTGGAAAAGATTTAGATTTACCATGGATGAAGAATATTCAAAAGCTGTAATTAAGGCTTTTGTTGAGCTTTATAAAAAGGGATATATATATAGAGGAGAAAGAATAATAAATTGGTGTCCCCGTTGTAGAACAGCAATCTCTGATTTGGAAGTCAGATATATAGAAGAGTCCTCCTATTTATGGTACATAAAATATCCTTTCTATGATGAAGAAGGTTATATAGTTATAGCAACTGCAAGACCTGAAACCATGTTAGGTGATACTGCTGTAGCTGTTAATCCGGAAGATGAGAGATATAAAAATCTTATTGGGAAAAAAGTTATTCTACCATTAGTCGGGAGAGTAATTCCTATTATTGGCGATGAGACAGTAGATCCTAATTTTGGCACCGGTGCTTTAAAGGTTACTCCAGCTCATGATGCTGATGATTTTGAGATAGGTAAAAAACATAATTTGGATTTCATATCTGTGATTGATGAAAAAGGATTTATGAATGAGAATGCTGGTAAATATAAAGGACTTAGTGTTTTAGAATGTAGAAAGAAAATAGAGGAAGATTTAGAAAAAGAAGGATTTCTTTTAAAGAAAGAAGTATATGTTCATGATATTGCCACTTGTGATAGATGTGGTACTCCCATAGAACCTATGATATCTAAACAATGGTTTATGAAAATGGATAATTTAGCAAATCCTGCCATATTAGCAGTTGAGGAAAGTAAAGTGAAATTTATTCCTGATAGATGGAAGAAGGTTTACTTCGATTGGATGTATAACATTAGAGATTGGTGTTTATCAAGACAGTTATGGTGGGGGCATAGAATTCCCGCTTGGTATTGTAATGATTGTGGCTATATAAATGTGGCTGAAAAATCTCCTGATAAATGTGAGAATTGTGGTTCATCTAATCTAAAACAAGATGATGATGTATTAGATACATGGTTTAGTTCTGCTTTATGGCCTCTTGGTACTTTAGGATGGCCAGAAGATACAAAAGATCTTAAATATTTCTATCCTACCTCTGTATTAAGTACAGCAAGAGATATTATTAATCTTTGGGTTGCCCGAATGATTATGATGGGGCTTGAGTTTAAAAAGGATGTGCCTTTCTACCATGTATATGTTCATCCAACAGTACTCACAAGAGAAGGAAAACGTATGAGTAAATCGAAGGGAACAGGTGTAGATCCCTTAGATTTAATAAATAAATATGGTGCAGATGTTACAAGATTTGGCCTTGCTATTCAGTGTACTGAAATGCAAGATTTGAGGTTTCATGAAGAGAATTTTGAAAACACAAGAAATTTTACTAATAAAATATGGAATGCTTCCAGATTTGTAATATCAAATTTGGAAGATAGAAAATATTCAGAAGTAAAATTAGAATACCATCTCTTATCTTTATCAGATAAATGGATATTGAGCAGGCTTCAAAAAGAGATTAAAGAGGTAACAGATCATTTAGAGAATTATAGATTTAGTGAATATGTAAAAACTATATATAATTTCTTTTGGAATGAATTTTGTGACTGGTATATTGAGATGGTAAAACCCAGATTATCTCAAAAAGAGGATCCAGAGAGTAGGTTAGTTTCTCAAACTATTCTTTGGAAGGTGTTAAGTGATAATCTGAAACTTCTTCATCCTGTAATGCCTTTTATTACTGAAGAGATTTGGCATAAACTGCCAGAAAACAGCGAGAGTATAATGATCTCATCTTGGCCTATCTCTGAGGATACCTTTATTGATGAAAAAGCAGAAAAGGATATGGAATTTATTATGGAGTCAATCAGAACAATTCGAGCAATTAGATCTGAATTCAATATCTCTCCCTCTGATGTTATAAAAGTAGATTTTTACACCCTTGATAAAGATAAGGAGATTTTACTTCTCGGTAATTCTGGTTATTTTGCTACGCTTGCAAAAGCAGAAATTAATAAAGTTGACGAAAAGAAAGATATTAAAAATGTAGTACATAAAGTCTTAGAAGGTGTTGATTTATATGTAAATCTAAAGGGTTTAATTGATATAACAAAAGAAAAAGAGAGAATAAAGAAAGAATTAGAGGAAGCATTAAATATAAAGAAGAAAATTGAAGAAAGACTTTCCAACGAGGAGTTTCTAAGAAAAGCCCCAGAAAATGTGGTAGAAAAGGAGAAAGAGAAATTAGAAAGTATTAATAGAAAGATAAGGAGCTTAGAAGAAAGTTTTAATACATTAGAGTAGTTAAGTAGTTTAAAAATTAAACAGGGAGGTCATTATGAAAATATATGGCTTTAAAGGTGGTGTACATCCCCCTGAAAAAAAGGAATTATCAAAAGATGTACCAATAACAAAAATTCCTCTCCCTGAAAGATTACTTATTCTTACAATTCAGCATACAGGAGCTCCTACAACCCCTCTTGTTAAAGCTAAGGACCATGTATTTAAAGGACAAAAAATTGGAGATGCGCAGGCTTTTGTTACGGCTCCTATTCATGCTCCAACTTCAGGAACTGTAAAAAGAATTGCACTTTTTCCTCATCCCAATGGAAGAAATGTTTTGGGTATTGAGATAGAGCCAGATGGCAAAGAAGAGATTTTTCCAGATATTCCCAGAGATTTATCATGGCAAAATCTTTCACCTGACGAGATTAAAAAGAGAATTAGAGAGGCTGGTATTGTTGGACTCGGAGGTGCTGCTTTTCCTACCCATGTGAAGATATCACCTCCACCAGAGAAAAAGATAGATACGGTTATTCTCAATGGAGCAGAGTGTGAGCCGTACTTGACTATAGACTATAGGCTTATGTTAGAGAAACCTCAACTAATTATAGAAGGGTTGAGGATATTGATGTATGCATTAGGAGTTAAGAAGGGAATTATTGGTATTGAGAATAACAAGAAGGATGCAGCGGAAGTTTTGAGAAAATATATAGATAGGGATATAGAAATTGCTATTTTACCCACGAAATATCCTCAAGGTTCTGAAAAGCATCTCATAAAGGCTATTTTAGATAGGGAAGTTCCCTCTGGAGGTCTTCCTTTAGATGTAGGGGTAGTTGTTAATAATGTGGGAACAGCAGTAGCTATTGCTGAACATTTTAAAACAGGCCTTCCTTTAATTTCTCGTGGAGTAACAGTTACAGGTGAGAATATTAATTCTCCTAAAAATTTAGAGGTTTTGATAGGTACTCCTGTATCAAAACTTATTGAGGCTGCAGGAGGATTCAGAGAAAAGCCAGGAAAGATTATATTTGGTGGACCTATGATGGGTATAGCTATTTATGATATGGATACACCAGTTATTAAAGGTACATCAGGTGTGGTTGTTTTTTCTGAGAAGGAAACAAAATATTATGAACCTGTGGAATGTGTAAGATGTGGAAGATGTATTGATGTTTGTCCTATGGGATTAATGCCTACCATATTAGCTAAATATGTAAGAAGAGGTAAACTAATAGAGGCGGAGGAGTTAGGAATATTAGATTGTGTAGAATGTGGTTCTTGTAATTATATATGTCCTTCCAGAAGACCCCTTCTTCAATGGATAAGAGTAGGTAAAACGGATATCTTAGCAAAGAAAAGAAAGTAAAGGGAGGCATAACCAGTTATGAAGTCAGAGATGGATAAATTAATAGTTTCTTCATCGCCTCATATTTTTGTTAAAGAAGATGTTTCATATGCGATGAGGCAAGTAATTTATGCACTAATACCTGCTACTCTTGCAGGTGTTTATTTTTTTGGTTTGTATTCTTTATTGGTTATATTAGTAAGTATAATTTCAGCAGTTTTATGGGAAGCTTTTGCTCTTATTTTGAGGAAAAAGCCATTAAATATACTTTTAGATTTTAGTGCTGTAGTTACAGGGCTTCTTCTTGCCCTTACTTTACCTCCTAAGGTTCCATTATGGATTCCTATAGTGGGATCTGGTGCAGCTATTCTTCTTGGAAAGCAGGTTTTTGGAGGATTGGGTGATAATTTTTTAAATCCTGCCTTAGTTGGAAGAGCCTTTCTCCTCTCTTCCTATCCTCAAATAATGACCTCATGGATGGAACCTATTCATAAAATTGGAGGCATGGTTTCACAAGCATCTCCCCTTACTTCTACTGCCACCCCTCTTGCTATAGAAAAACTTAAACTTACTGGTTATCAAATACCCTCATATTTTCATCTTTTTATTGGTGATATTCCAGGATGTATAGGAGAAACTTCTGCCTTATTATTGCTTTTAGGTGGTCTCTACCTTATTTATAAAGAAATAGTGGATTGGAGAATACCACTTTCATATATTTCAACGGTTATTATAATTTCCCTTTTATTCGGGAAAGACCCTATTTTTCAAATATTAGCTGGAGGACTTTTTTTAGGTGCTTTCTTTATGGCTACTGATTGGGTAACAACCCCTCTTACAACAAAAGGTAAAATTATTTTTGGAATAGGAGCAGGTTTCTTTACAATGGTTATAAGATTATTTGGTATTTATCCAGAAGGAGTATCTTATGGAATTCTTGTTATGAATGCTTTGACTCCTCTTATAGATAGAACCTTAAAACCTCGCAAATTTGGAGAGGTGAGAAAATGAAACAGATATTAAGATATGGATTAATCCTTTTTTTGGTATGTAGTATATCAGCTGGTGTTTTAGCCTTTACATATGAAAACACTCAGAGAGTAATTGAGAGCAATAGAAAAAAAGAAAAAGAAAGAATTTTAAAGGAAATAATTCCAGAGGCAACAGATTTCAAAAAAGTCGAGAATCCTCCAAAATCTGATAGTAATTTAGTAAAAATAACCGAAGTATATATTGCTTATAAAGGAAATGAAAAAACTGGAACTGTTTGGGAAGTGACATCAAAGGGGTATAGTAGTGATATTTTGATGATCATTGGTACAAATAAGGAAGGTAAAATTTCCCACATAACTATACTTTCTCAACAAGAAACACCAGGCCTTGGGACTGAAATTGTTAAGGATAGTTTTTTAAATCAGTTTATAGGAAGAGATACCCCAAATTTAGAAGTAAAAAAGAATGTTACTCCTGTATCAGGAGCAACTATCTCCTCTTCTGCAATTGTGAGAGCTGTAAATGAGGTTCTGAAACACAAAAACTTTTAGGGGGGAAGAAAAATGAAAAAGCTATGGATATATATAAGAAATGGTATTTTTAAAGAGAATCCTGTTTTGATATTAATGATAGGTCTGTGTTCTGTACTTGCTGTTTCTGTTAGTGTACAAAATGCAATTGGAATGGGACTTGCTTTTACCTTTGTTATGGTTTTTTCTAATTTGTTTGTATCTCTTTTAAGAAAATTTACACCTCACGACATAAGAATACCTATTTTTATTGTAGTTATTGGTACTTTTACTACCATTGTTGATCTTGTTATATCTGCTTATTTTCCAGAACTTTATAAGGCTTTAGGTATTTTTATTCCATTAATTGTGGTAAATTGCATAATAATTGGTAGGGCTGAGGCTTTTGCTTATAAACATTCAGTAATGGAATCTATTGCTGATGGGATAGGAATAAGTATAGGTTATATATGGGCTATAGTAGCCTTAGGAGCCATAAGAGAATTTTTGGGATCAGGAACTCTTTTGAATACAAATATTTTTCAAAATTTTCAGCCTGCTAAAGTTTTTGTAATGCCTCCTGGAGCTTTTTGGGGAATAGGATTGTTGATAGGAATATTGAAATGGGTAGATAGTAAAATTAGGAGGTAATAACATGGGATATGTTGGAAAACTATTTCTTCTTTTTCTATCTGCTTCTCTTATCGATAATATTGTTTTTATGAGATTTTTAGCTTTATGTCCTTTTGTAGGTATGAGTTCTTTTCTTGAAACATCTATTGGTATGGGTGTTGCTGTAGCTTTTGTTATGACCATGGCATCGGTGGTAACATTCTTTATCTATTATTATATTCTTATTCCACTTAATTTAATTTTTTTAAGAACCATATCTTTTATATTAGTGATTGCAGTTTTAGTACAACTTGTGGAGATGTTTATAAGAAAGACTTCTCCATCTCTTTATAAGGCTATGGGTATTTACTTACCATTAATAACTACAAATTGTGCTATATTAGGTGTTACGCTTTTAAATATAAACTATCAGCATGATCTTATTGAATCTATTATTTATTCATTGGGTGTCTCTCTTGGCTTTACTATTGCCTTAGTACTTCTTGCAACCATAAGAGAGAGGTTTTCTTTTTCAGATATACCTAAATTTTGGCAAGGATATCCTATTGTTTTTATAACCGCTGGCCTATTGGCATTAATTTTTCTTGGATTTCAAGGACTTGCTCATTAAAAAGGAGGAAATGATATGGAATTAATAATAATATCAATCTTAGTATTAGGAGGGATTGGTTTTCTTTTTGGCTTAGGTTTAGCAGTAGCAGGTGAGAAATTTAAGGTAGAGCTTGATCCTCGTATTTCTCAGATTATGTCGGTTTTACCGGGGGGAAATTGTGGTGCGTGTGGCTATACAGGGTGTGAGGCTTGTGCTATAGCGATTTTAGAGGGTAGAGCACCTATTACTGCTTGTATTGTAGGAGGAGATAAAGTAGCGAAAGAAATTGCAAAGATTATGGGAGCTAATGAAGAAGTTAGTCTTGTGAAACAGGTATCTTTCCTTACATGTCAAGGAGGCAAAGGAATTGCTCAGGAAAGGTTTATATATAAGGGAGTAGAAAAATGTAAAGCAGCAAATTTGGTTCAAGGAGGTTATAAAGGTTGTCCTACTGGATGTTTAGGATATGGTGATTGTGTTAGAGCTTGTCCTTTTGATGCTATACATATGGGAGACGATGGTCTACCTAAAATTGATGTGAATAAATGTACTGGATGTGGTTTGTGTGTGAAAGCATGTCCAAGGGGTATTTTAACTTTATTACCTGTTAATATCCCTTTACTACTTTGTTGTAAAACAGAACTTCCAGGACCTGATGCAAGAAAGGTATGTTCTCATGCATGTATTGGATGTGGTATTTGTGAAAAGGTATGCCCTAAAGGAGCAATTAAGATAGAGGGTAGATTTCCAGTTATAAATTATGACCTTTGTGATGGTTGTGGAATCTGTGTAGAAAAATGTCCAACAAAGGCGCTTATATTATTAAAGCGTTAATTATATTGTCTATATTGATTTTCTTTATTTTCTTGATTAGAAGTTATCAAGGGAATAGGGAAGCTTCTCATATTGGTATTTTAATGGATACTTTTGTTGATATAAGAATCTGGGGGAAAGACAGTTATAGAGCTCTTAATGAATCTTGGGCTTTAATAGAAAATTTGAGTAAAAAAATTGACAGGTTCAACCCATATAGTGAAATAAGTAAGATCAATAAAAATGCTGGAAATTATGTTGAAATTTCTTATGACATTGTAGACATTATAAAAAAGGCTAAATATTTTGCTCAGATTACAAACGGTTATTTTGATCCAACAATAGCTCCTCTCATGAGGATTTGGGGATTTTATGATAAAAATTACAGAGTTCCTTACAAAAAAGAGATTGAAGATAAACTTCAATATGTGAATTATAGAAAAATTCATATAAAAGGAAACAAAGTTATGATAGAAAAGGGAATGGAAATAGATTTGGGGGGTATTGCTAAAGGATATTTAATGGATAAAATATTTGAAGTTTTGAGAAAATATTCTATAGATAGGGCTGTTTTGAATTTTGGAGGACAAGTTGGAGTTTATGGAAGAACTCAGAAAGGAACTCTTTGGGAAGTAAGTATCAAGCATCCCCGTAAAGATCAAGGTTTTATTGGAAAAGTATGCATAAAAGAAGGTTCTGTTTCTACGTCGGGAGATTATGAAAGATTTTTTATTAAAGACAATGAGAGATATTGTCATATAATTAATCCTAAAAATGGATATCCATCAAACTCCGTTATAAGTGTTAGTGTGATAAGTAAAAGTGGAACAGAAGCTGATGCTTTATCAACAGCTTTTTTTGTTTTAGGTAAAGATGCCATATCTTTGTGGAAAGAAAAATTTTCTTACTTAGGCTTAGTTATTGTTTTTCCAAATTTAAATGTATGGTATTCTCCTAATCTGGAATTTAAAGTGGAGAGTAAAAAGTGAAAAGGATAAAGGAAAATAAAGTTGTTTATATTACTACCTTAGGTTTAATGATATCCTTAGCTTGTGTTCTCTATTATTTTGAAAGTATTTTTATCTCTCCCTTTCTTTTTCTACCAGGTGGAAAAGTTGGAATTGCAAATTTAGTTCCCTTAGTTGCTATTTATACCGTAGGTATAAAAGAGGCTATAATTATAACTGTACTTAGAGTTATAATAGTTAATATAATTATGGGAAGATTTTTAGATATCTCTTTTTATTTAGGGTTTTTTGGTGGATTGATAAGTAATCTTTTTATGGGTTTTTTTTCAAAAACCTCAATAAGTGTTATAAATAATAGCATTATAGGAGCGATTATTCATAATATGACCCAACTTTTTATAGTTGCCTTTTTCATTTTTCATAAGGGTATTTTTTACTACGCTCCATTCCTTATCATTTTTGGGTTTTTAGCAGGTCTTTTTAATGGAATAGTGGGGGGGTATCTAATAAAATATATTAAAAACTATTTAGGGGGTGACCTATGAGAAGAAGTAAAATGTCTACAAAACTTCTAATCTTTCTTATTGTTCTGGGACTAATTGTGGGTGGAGTTATTGCTGAGGCATTTGGAGATAAGTTAGAATTTTTAAAGAAGGGATTAAATATTGGCTTTTCCCCAGTTACTCTTAACATGTATTTTTTTACTTTCACATTAGGATTTGATTTAAAAATTAATTTGGGTGGAGCCTTAGGAGTATTAATTGTGTTGCTTTTTTGTAATATTTAGAGTTATAATTTAACTATGGGTAGTAGAGATTTTATAGAGGGGTTAAAAAACAAAGGTTTTTTCGTCTTTATAGGGTTTTTTATACTCTATATACTTTTATTGTTTTTGATTGTTTTTATTACTTCTATGAATGGATCTCTAAATCTTTGGGCAGAGAAGATAAAAATTTATGCTTTTGTAAATCCAAAAACTTCTGATTCTGATATAGTTAAATTATTGATAGATTTAAAATCTAATTTTCATTTCAAGGAAGCAACTTATATAACCCAGAAGGAGGCCTGGGAGAAGCTAAAGGAAGTTGTAGGAAGAGAGAATGATATTTTTGCTTGGGGATCACCTGATTCTTTGCCTAAAACTATCGAAATAACCCCATCTTTATTAGAAAATATACATGATATTATAAGGTATCTTCTTAATTATAACTTTGTTGAAGAGGTAAGATATCCTGAGGAAATGGTTACTCAATGGTATAATTTGCAGGGCTTAGTAGAGATCATTAAGAAGATTTTTACATACTTAGGTAGTTTGTCTTTTCTTTTATTGTCTGTTGAATTACTTACTCATACTCATCTTGCTTATCCCATACTTTCAGTACCATCTCAAATAATGGAGAATGTAATAATAACAACAATATCCTTTTTTTCTGCATTGGCTTCCATATATTTCTTGGGGAACATTTTTAAAGATCATATATCAACAATACTTCCTTATTTCTCTTATGTATTTGATTTAAAACACATCTTGATATGGATTTTTTATTTTGTAATATCCAACGTAATTATTAGTTTCACTTCTGCCTTAATAAGCTTTCAGAGGCTTAGATGAAAAGGATAATTACAGTAACAGTTGTTCTATCACTATTGTTAGTACCCATATTTACATGGGGTAACGTAGATTATACCATACTTCAAAAACAAAAAGAATTGCAGAAAAAAAGAGAGCAAATAAATAGTTTAAAGATGCAAGTTAAAAATTTAGAAAAGAAGGAATTGAATATTGTTCAAGAAATAAGCAAAATTGATATGGATCTTGATAAAGCAGAAAGAGATCTTAGTATGGCGGAAACGAAACTTAGAGAAGCTCAAGCAAAATTGGTGGTATTATCAACACAATTAAGTATAATGCAAAGAAATTTAAGATATAGAAGTTTAAACTACAAAGAATCCTTAGGTGATATTTTTAAAACTATACAACCTAAGATATATTTAGATATTATCTTTACACAGAATACATTTGCTTCTATTGCTGTTCCATATTATTTGAAGATATTAATGAAGAAAGAAGTAAATAGACTACAAAGTATTGATAAACAATGTAAAGATATAGATAAGAAGAAAAAAGAATGGGAGGCTGAAAAAAGGAAGGTTGAACTTTTAGTGAAGGATATATCAGAAAGAAAAGGATATATAGAAGCAAAGAAGAAAGAAAGAAAAGCCTTTCTTCAGAAAATTAGGGAGCAAAAAAGGTATCAGCAACAAGTTATTGCAACCTTAGAGCGAGAGTCAAAGGAGATTGAGAATTTTATAAAGAGATTGGCATCTTCTAAAATTCAAAAAGCTAAAAAAGGATACCTCTCTTGGCCTGTTATTGGGAGTGTTACTTCTGGATTTGGTATGAGGAGACATCCTATACTTGGAGGAGCTCCTCTTTTCCATACTGGTATAGATATTTCAGCAGATTATGGAACACCTATAAGAGCAGTAGCTTCTGGCAGAGTTATTTTTGCTGGATGGTATGGTGGATATGGAAATATGATAATAATAGATCATGGAGGTAATATATCTACTGTTTATGGACATCTGTCAAGGATAGCTGTAAGATCTGGAGAAGAAGTTTCTGAGGGTGATATAATTGGATATGTAGGAAGTACAGGTTTAAGTACAGGTCCCCACTTACATTTTGAGGTGAGAGTAAATGGTGAACCTGTAGATCCAATAAATTGGTTAAAATAATAGAAGGAGGAAAGAATGAGATTTAAAAAGAGAATTTTAATAATTGTTTTCATTGCTTTAATAACTGTATTTTTAATCTCAAAATTAAATATAGCTAAGGATTCTATTGATGACATTATTACAAGTGTTAGGGTTTTTATTGAAACTGTTTATTATGTAAGAAATGCGTATATTGAGAAAAATTTAGACAATAAGAAATTAGAGTATGAAGCAATAAGAGGATATTTAAAGGCTTTAGACGATCCATATACCGAATTTTTTGATCCAAAAGCTTTTAGGACCTTTACAGAGGATATGCAGGGTTCTTTTGGTGGGGTTGGAATGAGGCTTGAGTCTAAGGACGGTAAAATTTTAGTTGTATCACCTATAGAAGGAACACCAGCTTTCAAGGCAGGTATAAAACCTGGGGATCAGATAGTGGAAGTGGATGGACAAAGTGTGGTTGATAAACCTTTAGATCTTGTGGTTTCTATGATTAGAGGGGAGGTAGGTAAAGAGGTAAAAATAAAAATATATAGAGAATCAGAGAAGAAATATTATGAGTTTGTTTTAAAGAGAGCGCTTATAGAAGTGCCTGTTGTGGAATATAAGGTTTTAGATAATAATATTGGTTATATAAGATTTTATGAATTTACTCAAAACTCACCTCAAAAATTATCTGATGCATTTAGAGCATTGGAGAAGAAAGTAAGCGGAGTAATATTAGATCTTAGAAATAACCCAGGGGGAGATTTAAAAGCTGCAGTTACTATAGCAAGTTTCTTTATTTCCGAAAATGATCAAGTAAAAACTATTATTAAAGATAATAATACATCTAAAACATTTGATACAAAAGGTATAATTGTTTATAGACAGGATAGGGATAAAAGATTATATGGAGAGAAAGTAGTAAAAGGAACATATAAATGGAATAAGCCTTTAATAGTTCTTGTTAATAGGTATTCTGCAAGTGCATCTGAGATTTTGTCAGGAGCTATAAATGACTATAATAAAGGTATATTAGTAGGAGAGAAAACTTTTGGTAAAGGAGTAGTTCAAACAATTTTCACTCTTTCAGATGGATCAGCTGTTAAAATAACTACAGAAAAATATTTACTTCCATCAGGTAGAGATATAAATAAAGAAGGTATAGTTCCAGAGGTATTAGTAGAGATGGCCCCAGAGAGTGTGGGTAGGGATAATGATATTCAGCTAAATAGAGCTATAGAAATATTGAAAAAGAATATCTCTCTTTTGAGGGATAAAACTAAATTATTATTAAGAAAATAGATGTTTGATAAAAAAGAAAAAATAATTATCATAATTTTTGTATGTTTAGTTATTGTTTTTACTGTATTTAACTTATTTGGAAAGGAACAAAAAATATTAGAAGAGGATGTAAATAGTTTTATAGTAGTACATGTGGCAGGAGAAGTTAAGATTCCTGGGGTGTATAAATTACGAGATGGAGCAAGGGTTATTGATGCTATAAATGTGGCAGGTGGTCCCTTACCCTCTGCTGATTTAGATAAGCTTAACCTTGCAGATTATTTGAAAGACGCATCAAAAATAAACGTTCCTTCCAAAGTCCAGTACTTAAATTCAGTCATATCTTCTAAAGAAGAATTAAGAACTTCGGTTGGTATTTCAACTAATGATAAGATTAATATAAATACTGCTTCCAAACAACAACTTGAAACTTTACCTGGAATTGGAACTACCCTTGCTCAAAGAATAATTGATTATAGAAATGAACACGGATTATTTACTTCTTATGATGATCTATTAAATGTTAAGGGAATAGGAGAAAAGAAACTTGAAAAAATAAAAGATAAAATTACTTGGTGACTTTTGGGAATACCTTATTCATTTATTTTTTTAATAAGTTATGTGGTAGGAATAATTATATCCAAATATCATTTTAGTTTTGGAGTACCCTTTTTTATTCTTGCTTCTTTCATCTTTTTAAGGAAAAGATTTTTACTTATTTTCTTATCTTTGTCTTTTTTCTTTCTTGGATCTTTGTTATATAAGGTATCATCACCTCAATATGAACTTTTTCATAAAAAATATCATGAGATTTATGCAGAGGTAAAAGATGTGAGATTTTCCCAAAAATATATACAATATGTTATAAAAGCAGATATTAGTAAGGAAGAATTTATTATGTCTGTTGGTAAAAGTGTCAGATATGAAGTGGGAGATGTACTTCTTTTAAGAGGAGTAGAATATTATCCATTAGAAAATAATAATATTTGGAGTGAAAGTATTATATATAAAATAAAGGTTAAGGAGATGCAATTAGTCGGACATAGATACCAAAATAGATTTAAGCTTTTAAGGTTAAAATTTAAAAAATATGTTGATCACATTTTGGGTTTTTATAGTGATGATAAAAAAGAATTTATCAAGGCTATTACAATTGGAGAGAAATTAGGACTAAATAAAGATATAAAAGAGATATTTTCTGAAACTGGTACTTCTCATTTGTTAGCAATTTCAGGTTTACATGTTTCTTTGTTAATAGGAATTTTTATTAACTTTTTACCTTTTAGGAAAGTATTGAGCAGAATTATTTTTCTTCCCATACTTATTTTTTATGGTTATATTATTGGAGATAATCCACCTATATGGAGAGTTATAGGGGAATATATCTTTCTACTTTTAGCTTTTCTTTTTAGACGTGAAGAAGATACTTTGAACGCAGTTTTCTGGGTTGCATTGATTAATCTTATAATATTTCCGTTAAAGCTTTTTAATTTAAGCTTTCAACTTTCTTATCTTTCCATGTTAGGTCTTCTGTATAAGCCTCAATTTCCTAAGTTTTTACCAAAATTTTTTCAGGAAATTTGGGAAAGCTCTTTTTGGTTAATGATATTTTTATCTCCTCTTTACCTTTACTATTTTAAGAAAATTTGTTTTATCTCAATTCTTTCAAATATTTTTTCAATTCCCATATTCTATATTATTTTAATTTTTAGTTTTTTATTATTTTTTATTAATATTTATCCAATTAATCATATTTTGGTAAAACTATTATCTATTTTGATTGACATTCTGCTAAATGGTTTGCAATTCATTCTTTCTCATTATAAAATTAGTCTTGTAATTTCCTTATTTCTTATCTTTTTACCAATAATTATGAGGAAAAGAGAGGATTATGAATTACTGGGAGTTTAGGCACTCATTAAAAGAAAAGAAGTTTTCTCCTGTTTACCTTTTTATAGGTGAAGAAAAATTTTTAATGGAAGAAGCTTTATTGGAACTTAAGAAAGTGAGATTTAAAGAATTTAACTATGTGGCCTTTTTTGGAGATGAAATAAATTGGAATGATCTTCTCCCATATTTAGAATCACCTCCGCTTTTAGGGAATCAATTTATTGTAGTCAGGCATGCCCAAGATCTTAAAGATCAAAATATTCCAAAAAAATTAGAGATTTTATTTAGAAGAATGACTAATACTTGTTTAGTTTTTATGGCTAATGCTGAAGAAGAAAAACCCAAAAAGATTTCTTTTTCAAAAATGATACCCCCAGAAGGAGTTGTAGAGTTTACTAAATTTAGGACTGATGCCTTGAGAAAGTGGATAAAAGAAAAATTCCAAGAGAAGGGTAAAAATATTGATGATGAAAGTATATATTTTCTATCATCTTATTATTCTGAAAATATAGGATTACTTATTCAAGAGATTGAGAAAGTGTGTATTTTTGCTATAGATAAAAAGGATATTACAATTGATGTTTTTAAGGGATTACTCTCTCCTGTGGAGATAGCCTTTTATACTTTTTTAGATGCTATTTTGAGGAGAGATTTCTATCTTGCTTTGTCTGGAATTGATACTTTATTTAATGAAGGAACATATCCTCAAGTTATATTGGAAATCCTTATTAGACAAATGAGACAACTTCTAAGAGCAAATGCGTTGTTTAAAGATGGGTATTCAAGTGAAGAGATTAGGGAAAAACTTGGTTTACATCCCTTTGTAGTAAAAAAGCTTTTAGATGCATTAACAAAATACTCTGCCGCAGAAATTTTTGAGATATATCTTCTTCTGCGGCAGACTGATTTGGAGTTTAAGACTACAGCTAAAGATCCAAGAGTACTTTTGGAAAAAGTACTGCTAAAAATCGGGGCTAAGATTTGACAGCAAGTTTTTCGTTAAGAAGCTTCATGAGTTTTGATTTCTTTCTTGCTGCAGTATTTTTATGAAGAGTTCCTTTTTGTGCTGCTTTGTCTATTGCACTTATTACTTCTGGAAGAATTTTTTTAGCTTCTTCTATTTTATTTTCTTTGAGGAGATTAAGAAACTGTTTTGTATAAAATTTAATTTTTCCAATTCTTACACGATTTCTAATTCTGTTTCTTTCACTTATCTTTATTCTTTTAATTGCAGATTTTGTATTTGCCATATTCCTTTTCCCTCTCCTTTATAAGAATTTTTGATTTAACAGTGTGAATTATACCATAAAATTAAAATAGTTCAAAAGATTTTACAAAATGTTATATAATCAAAAATATGGCAAAGATTGGGAGGAGGATTTATGCGAGATATAACTAAGATAAGAAATTTTAGCATTATTGCACATGTAGATCATGGTAAATCTACATTAGCAGACAGACTTTTAGAGTTTACAGGAGCTATTGATAAGAGAAAGATGAGAGATCAATTATTAGATACTCTAGAAATTGAGAGAGAAAGGGGAATCACGGTAAAAGCTCAAGCGGTAAGGTTTTTTTATAAGGCCAAAGATAAAGAAACCTATGAATTCAATTTAATTGACACACCTGGTCATGTGGACTTTACTTATGAAGTATCAAGGAGTTTGGCGGCTTGTGAAGGTGCAATTTTAGTTGTAGATGCCTCTCAAGGAATAGAAGCCCAAACGATAAATAATCTTCTTCTAGCCCTTGAGAATAATCTGGCCATAATTCCTGTTATAAATAAGATAGATCTTCTAAATACAGAACCTCAAAAGGTAGCTGAAGAGATCAAGGAACTTCTTGGGAGGGATTATATAGGAGAAACTTTTTTTGTAAGTGCTAAGGAAGGCTGGGGAATTGAGGAATTATTGGAGGGTATTGTTAAATATATACCACATCCAAAGGGAGATATTAATGCTCCCTTAAAAGCATTGATTTTTGATGCTAAATATGATCCATACAGAGGTGTTGTAGTCTATGTAAGAGTCTTTAGCGGAATGGTAAAGGTAGGGGATAAAATAAAATTCATGTCTAATAACGTGGAATATGAGGTGCAAGAAGTAGGAGTATTTACTCCTGATATGGTAAAGGTGGAAAGTCTTCTTTCAGGAGAAGTTGGATATATTATTGCTAATGTAAAGAATATTTCAGAGGCCAGAGTAGGAGATACAATTACAAAAACTGATAATCCAGCAAATTTACCTTTGCCTGGTTATAGAAAATTACAACCTATGGTTTTTTGTGGGGTCTATCCAATTGAGAATGAAGATTATGAGAAATTAAGGGATGCCTTACAAAAACTAAGTCTAAATGATGCTTCTTTATATTATGAACCTGAAAGTTCGCCTGCTCTTGGTTTTGGTTTTAGATGTGGTTTTTTAGGACTTTTACATTTGGAAATTATACAGGAAAGATTAGAAAGAGAGTTTGATTTAAATATAATTACTACTGTACCTTCTGTAGCTTATGAAGTAATTACGAAAAAAGGAGAGAAAAAAATTATTCAGAATCCTTTGGATTTACCTCCTCCATATGAAATCTCTGAGTTTAGAGAACCATTTGTAATAGCAAGCATTGTAACACCTAATGAATATGTTGGGTCAGTTATGGAATTGATTGATAGAAGAAGAGGAGAATTTAAGGGTATGGATTATCTTACTATTAATCGTGTGTTAATTACTGCTGAGATCCCTCTTTCTGAGATTATAACTGACTTTTTCAATATATTAAAATCTGTTACCCGTGGGTATGGATCATTAAGTTATGAGCTGATTGGATATAAAAATAGTGAGTTAGTAAAATTAGATGTATATATCAATGGGAAACCAGTAGATGCACTTTCTCTTATCGCACATAAAGGAAAGGCTTATGAAGAAGCAAGAAAATTGGCACAGAAGTTGAGAGAAGTTATACCACGTCAACTTTTTGAGGTAGTAATACAAGTGGGTATTGGGAGTAAGATTATAGCTCGTGAAGAGATAAAGCCTTTAAGAAAAAATGTTCTTCAAAAATGTTACGGTGGAGATGTAACAAGAAAAAAGAAACTTTTAGAAAAGCAAAAGGAAGGTAAAAAGAGAATGAAGAAAATAGGTCATGTAGAAATACCTCAAGAAGCTTTTTGGACTGTATTAAAGAGGGATTAGGAATTATGGAAAGCTTAAGAATACTTATAACAAATGATGATGGAATAAATTCACCTGCTTTAGAAATTATGAGCAAAAGACTAAAAGATATAGGAGAGGTTTATATTATTGTACCTGAAAGAGAGAGAAGTGGAGGAAGTCATGCTATTACTCTTCATAAGCCTTTAAGAGTTAATGAGGTAACATGGAAAATTACAAATATTAAGTGCTGGACTACTAATGGTAATCCTGCAGATTGTATTCTTTTAGGGCTTTATGCTTTACTTCCTGACTTCCCTTCCGTTGTTATATCTGGGATAAATAAGGGATATAACTTAGGAACTGATATTATTTATTCTGGTACAGTTTCTGGGGCAAGGGAAGCATCTCTTAATGGTATACCTGCTATTTCCATTTCTGTATCTCATGAAGGAGAAGAGGAAGATTATGAAAAGGCTGTAGAGTTCTTAATGAAATATATACACTTATTTTTAGGGATATTACCTAAGGATGTTTTCTTGAATATAAATGTACCACCTAAAGCTGATATTTCAAATATTTTTGTAACTTACCAGGGTAAGTTTCATTATAGGAATAGAGTAGAAAAAAGATATGACCCCAGAAATAAAGAGTATTATTGGCTTCATGGCGAAATAGAAAAGCAAGCAGAAGAAGGTTCTGATATCTGGGCAATCAATCATGGGATGATTTCTATCACTCCTCTTCACTCTAACATGACTTATTTTCCATTAATAGAAATAATTAAAAAGCTTATAACTGAATAAATATTTATGAAAACTATAGGAGTATATATTCATTATCCTTTTTGTGTGAAAAAGTGTCCTTATTGTGATTTTACCTCTTTTGTTTATTCTATTAAGGAAGAAGAAAGATATCTGGAATATATTTCTAAAGAGATACAACTTAAGGCTGAAGGAGAGATTGTAGATACGATATATTTCGGTGGTGGAACGCCATCTTTAATGTCTCTAAAGGTATTGAATTCGATTTTTGAGAGTATTAATAAAAATTATAGGATAAGAAAAGATGCAGAGATAACAATAGAAGTCAATCCTGGTACTATAGACAAGAAGAAATTAAGTTTTTGGAAGAATATAGGAATTAATAGAATAAGTATAGGAGCTCAATCATTCATAGATGAAGAATTATTCATTTTAGGAAGGATTCATACTGTTTCAGATACGTTAAAAACATTTTTTTTATTGAGAGAATATGGTTTTGATAATATAAATTTTGATCTTATTTACTCTATACCTTTTCAGAACCCTAATAACTTTTATAAGTCCTTAGATTTTACCCTTTCACTAAATCCCGAGCATATCTCTATATATAATCTTATAATAGAGGAAGGTACATTATTTTATGAAGGATATATAAAGGGGGAATTTACTTTACCTGATAATGATGAAGAAGCCAATATGTATGCGTATGCAATGAATCTATTAGAAGAAGTAGGTTTTATCCATTATGAGATCTCTAATTTTGCACGAAACATTAATCTAAAATGTAGACATAATTTGAAGTATTGGAATCAAGATGAATATCATGGATATGGTGTATCAGCTTATTCTTTTACTAATCACATAAGGTATGGAAATTACAAAAATCTTTTTGTATACTATGAGAAAATAAATAATGGTGAATTGCCGATTGAAAATATAGAAATTTTAAATGATGAAACTTATCCTAAGGATTATCTTTTTGTAAAGCTAAGGCTTATGGAAGGAATTTCTGAAAAGGAGTTTTTTGAAAAATTTGGAAAAAAAATATCAGATTATATTCCAAATCTCTCTCTTTTTTTGAAGAAAGGCCTTATAAAGAGAAAAAATGATAGAATATGTCTGACTAAAAAAGGAGTATTACTTGCAAATGAAATATTCAAAGATATACTTTGAGGAGGTTGCTGATACATATGAAAAAGCCTATAAGAGTATTAATAGCAGAAGATGAACCTATAGTTAAAATGGATATAAAAGAGATTTTAGAAGGACAGGGTTATGAAGTGGTAGGAGAAGCTTCAGACGGTCAGCTAGCTGTAGAACTTGCAAGAAAATTGAAGCCAGATGTGATAATTATGGATATTAGAATGCCTAATTTAGATGGTATTGAGGCAGCTAAGATATTAACTCAAGAGGAAATTGCTCCCATAATTTTTCTTACTGCCTATTCAGATAAAGAATTAGTAGAAAAAGCAAAAGAGGTTGGAGTTATATCTTATATTGTAAAACCTTTTAAAGAATCTGATCTTTTTCCAGCTATTGAAATAGCTATTGCAAGATTTAAAGAATTTCAACTTTTAAGAAAGGAAGTAGAAGACCTAAAAGATGCTCTTGAGACAAGAAAGCTTGTAGATAGAGCAAAAGGATTGCTTATGGATAGAGAAGGTTTAAAAGAGCATGAAGCTTTTAGATTAATTCAGAAAGCCAGTATGGACAAAAGAAAACCTATGAAAGAGATAGCTCAAGCTATTATATTAGCCTACGAATTAAAAGATAAGAAGGAAAAATGAACATATTAATATCTTTTACTTTATCTTTAATTATTTCTTTAATAGTTACACCTTGGATAAGAAGGAAAGCCTTTATAATAGGTGGAATAGATATTCCTACAGATAGAAAAGTTCATAATAAACCTATTCCAAGAATTGGTGGTGTTTCATTTTTCTTAGGAGTTTTAATAGTAAACATTCTTTTTAATAGGTCTCTTATTGTAGAGAGGATATTAATGGGGGGAACATTAGTATTTTTAGTAGGATTATTAGATGATTTTGTGGAATTAAAACCAGCCCCCAAATTTTCTCTTACATTTATAGCTATACTTATGGCAGTTATATTGGGAGTTAGAGTAGATTTGTGGAGGATTCCTTATACAGGAATAATAATAAAGGGTTTTTGGGCTCATTTAATATCATTTATATGGCTTTTAGGTATTGCAAATGCCATGAATTTTATAGATGGTCTTGATGGTCTTGCTGGAGGAGTATCAGCAATATCTTCTTTCTCTTTACTCATTATTTCTTTACTTTTGGGAAGATTGGAGATGGCATTTTTATTGGCAAGTATTTTGGGAGGTGTATTAGGATTCTTATTTTTCAATTTTCCACCTGCTTCTATTATTATGGGAGATTCAGGGGCAATGTTTTTAGGTTTTATATTAGGAGCCATATCTATAGTGGGAGTCTTAAAAATAAGTACAATTATTAATTTGTTTATTCCAATTCTTGTTATGGGATTTCCAGTTCTTGACACAGCTTTTTCTATTGTGAGAAGACTAATTGAAGGTAGGGCACCTTGGAAGTTTGATAAGGATCATATACATCATAGGTTTTTGAAGATTGGTATGACAACAGAGCAAAGTATTGCTTTTATTTATTTATTTACCATTTGTATGTCTTTAGTGGCGATACTAATTTCTTTAATCCAGGATCCTTATATATCAGCTCTTCTTGTGTTTGGAACTTTATTTTTAATATTATTTATACTGAAAAAGTTAGGAGTTTTAGAGATAAGGAGAAATGGCGATGGAAAAGTATGATGTCATTGTAGTAGGTGGTGGTCATGCAGGATGTGAGGCTGCCTATGCAGCCTCTCGTCTTGGTGTTAAAACTCTTTTGATTACTATGAATTATGATACCTTGGGATGGCTTCCTTGCAATCCAGCTATGGGGGGTCCTGGGAAGGGTCACCTAATATTGGAAATAGATGCTTTGGGTGGTGCCATAGGAAGAATAACAAATAGAAGTATGATTCAAGTAAAATGGCTAAATACTTCTAAGGGTCCAGCAGTAAGGGCTCTTAGGGCACAGGTAGATAAATGGCTTTATCCTATAAAGATGAGAGAATTTCTTGAAAAGCAGAAAAATTTAGATGTCTATCAAGGAGAAGTTATAGATCTAATTGTAGAAAATGATGAAGTAAAAGGTGTAGTTTTATCAACTAAAAAAGAGTTTTATGCTGAAAGAGTTGTTATTACCCCTGGTACTTTTATGAATGGTGTTATCCATATAAGTACCTGGTCTAAGCCAGCAGGAAGAATGGGAGAATTTCCCTCTATAGGTCTTTCTGATGCTCTTAGGAGATTAGGCTTAGAAGTAGGAAGATTTAATACAGGCACTACTCCTCGAGTAGATAAAAGAACTATTGATTTTAGTAAGACCATACCTCAACCAGGAGATGAAGAACTTCATTCTTTTTCTTTCTGGGAAGAGCCAGAACCAAGAGAGCAAGTTTTATCATATTTAACTAGAACCACCCAAAAGACGAAAGAAATAGTACTTAATAATATTCATCTAACAGCCTCTCGAATTGGGGGGATGGTAAAAAAAGGACCGAGATACTGTCCATCTATAGAGGAAAAATATGTGTGGTTTCCTCATCATGAAACTCACCAAGTTTTTCTTGAGCCAGAAGGAAAAAACTCGGTAGAGATTTATGTACAAGGAATATATACAAGTTTGCCAGAGGAAATTCAAATCCAAATTTTAAGAAGTATTCCAGGCTTAGAGGAGGTTGAACTTATAAGGCCTGGATATGCTATAGCTTATGATTTTGTATATCCTCAACAGTTAAAGATTACTCTTGAAACAAAGAAAATAAAAGGTTTATATTTGGCGGGTCAAATAAATGGTACTACTGGCTATGAAGAAGCTGCCGCACAAGGATTAATTGCAGGAGCTAATGCTGCGTTAAGTCTATTAGGAAGAGAACCACTTATTGTAAGAAGAGACGAAGGATATATAGGGGTACTTATAGATGATCTTGTAATAAAGGGTGTGGATGAGCCATATAGAATTTTAACATCAAGAGCAGAATATAGATTACTCTTAAGATCTGATAATGCAGATCAAAGACTTACTCCCAAGGCTTACAAGTTAGGTCTAATAGATGAAGATATGTGGAAAATGTTTCAAGAAAAAATGGAAAAATTAAGGCTTGAAAGGAAGAGACTTGAAAAAACATCGGTAGATCCTAATGAAATTAATGACTTATTAATAGAAAAGGGTACTAATCCTATAGAACAGTCGATTCCTCTTATCCAGATATTGAAAAGACCTGAAATAACCTATGATGATTTGGAAAAAATAGGTCTTTCTGGAGATTTACCAAAAAAGTGGAGAAGCATAATAGAAATAGATATTAAATATGAAGGATACATACAAAAAGAACTCCAAAAGATTAGAGAATTTCAGGAATATGAAGATTTAGTGATTCCTCCTGATATAAATTATGACGAAATACCGCATCTTTCTCGAGAAGGAAAAGAAAAGCTTGAAAAAGTAAGACCAACTACTTTTGGACAAGCTCAGAGAATTACAGGAGTAAACGCTGGTGATCTTACTATACTTTTGTATTATTTAAGGCAGAAATATGCAAGAAGGTAAAGATTGGAGAGATCAATATTTTGGTAGAGATTATTATCAATATCTTGCTAAACATCTAACTCCAGAGCGTACAAAAAGGGAAGTGGATTTTTTAGAATCTGTACTAAGCTTAAAAAGGGGATCTTTAATATTAGATCTTGGTTGCGGATTTGGAAGACATACTTTAGAACTTGGCAAAAGAGGATACAGAACAATTGGAATAGATCGTTCATCTGAACTTATTGAGATAGCAAAAGAAAATGCTAAAAAAGAAAAAGTTTTTAATGTGGAATTTTATGTGATGGAATACAAAGATATTGATAAGCTTGACTATAAATTTGACATCGTATTTTCTCTTTATACCAGTTTTGGACTCTCCACATATGAGGAAGATAAAGAGACTCTTAATAAGGTATATCAAGTGTTAAAAAGGGATGGTAGATTTCTTATAGATATTGAAAATAGAGATGCCCTTCTTAAATATTTTATTCCATACTCTTGGGATCTTTTTGGGGAGGATTATGTTTTACTTACAGAACATTTTTTTGAGCCGGATACGGGATTTTATATATCAAACAGAATAGTTATTGATTTGAAAAACAATATTAGAAAGGAATTTGTAAGAAGAATATATCTTTATTCTCCTTCAGAGATTATACATCTTTTTAAAGAGAGCGGATTTCATGTAGATAGGCTTATGGGAGATTATGAAGGTCGTAAATTTCATATTGGATCAAGAAGATTAATAATATTGGCAATTAAAAAATAAAGGGGGAGAAATTATTCTTCCCCCTTACTATCACTAGATTTTTCGCTAGAATTAGAAGATTTTTTCTTATAATCTGTAGTATAAAATCCTGATCCTTTAAAGACAATTCCTACAGGTGAAAAGATTTTTCTTAAGTTGCCACCACATTTTATACAAGTTTTTGGGGGTTCTTCTCCAAGGTTTGTCATAATCTCGTATCTTTCATGACATCTTTCGCATTCATATTCATAGATAGGCATTACTTTCACCTCCTTAGTATAATTATTAAACTTTCTTTTTAAGGTTCACCATTTCATATTTTTAAATCTTAAGATATTTATTGTCAAGAAGTCTTATTTTAATGTAAAATGTATTAGTGTGAAACTTTTTAATTTAGTTTAAATTTAAAGGAGTGGCTTAATTATGAAAAAGGTTATTTTTTGTTTTTTAATATTTACTATATTAATAATTAGCGGTTGTATAAAACCCGTAAATATATCCCCTCAAATTACATCCAAAGGGGGAGTAGAAGCACGCGTTGATATTATTAGGGATTCAAGATGGTATAATCTTTCAGAGGATATTTTGGTTATAAACCTGGAAATAGTGAATAACTCTTCAGAAAATATTTGGGTTTATCCACTAGGAAAATCTGTGATTATAGATCAAACCGGAAAACAATTTTCACCAATAAGAGAGATATATTATCAACCCTCCACAACCCCAAAAGTATCTTTTGAAGTTTCATTTGGGACAAACCAACCTCCGACTTTTTCTTTCAGTATAAGTTCTTCTAATAAAGAAAAATCTTTGGAAGAAATTATAAAAAGTTATGAACTTTTAAAGTTTAAGGATGGGAGAATTTTTGCAGGTGCAAGAGTAAGTGGTTTGATAGCTTTTCATTTACCTTATTGTAAATTCCCCGCAAGATTTATCATTCCTGATGTTCTTTTTGAAACAACAATGAGGAAAATAAATTTTGAATTTATATTAGTAAGATAAAGGAGGTTGAAGATGCGAAAAGCTATAGGTGTTGATTTAGGTGGTACTAAAATAGATGTACTTCTGGTTAATGAAAAGGGTAAGATAATCTCAAGAGATAAACAACCCACTGAGTCTGAAAAAGGAAGAGACTATGTAATTCGAAAGATTAAAAACATGATAAATAAAGTACTTGTTGAAGCAAATATTAAAATTAGTGATATGGAGGGTATAGGTGTAGGGTTTCCAGGTATTATGGATAGAGAAAAGAAAACAACCTTATATGCTCCTAATTTAGGTGAAGAATGGAAAAGGGAAGTACCTCTAGGAGAAGAGCTGGAGAATTATTTTAAGGTGCCTGTATTTTTGGAAAATGATGTAAATTTAGTGGCTTGGGCAGAATGGCTTGTGGGGGCAGGAAGAGGGACTAAAACAATGATATCTATCGCGATTGGAACAGGGATTGGTTCTGGTATAGTGTTAAATGGTAAATTATGGATTGGAGCACATGGAATGGCTGGTGAATTTGGGCATACTACGGTAATTCCCGATGGGCCTATTTGTGGTTGTGGAAATAAAGGGTGTATTGAAGCAATTGCCTCGGGAAGTGGTATAGAAAGATATGCAAAATCTATTATTCCAAATAATAAGGATAGTCTTATATGGAATTTAGTAAATGGAGATGTAGATAAAGTAACTGTAAGGGTAATATACCAAGCTGCAGAAAAAGGAGATAAGTTAGCTATAGACATTTTCAATAGAGCAGGATATTATCTTGGTATAGCCTTGGCGAATTATGTTCACGTAATTGATCCTGAGAAAATAGTTGTAGGCGGTGGTGTTGCTAATGTAAGAGATTATATTGGAAAGCCTATGAGAGATGAGTTTTATAAAAGAGTTTTACCAAGCTTAAGGGATAAGATATCCTTTGCATGGGCAGAGTTAGGTGAAGATGCAGGAGGCATTGGAGCAGCTTTATTTGTGTTATATAGGTGAGATTAACATGTTTACTATTCCTAATTTATTGACCTTTATAAGATTTATTATTGTACCTTTTTATTTTTATTTTTTAGTTTCTAATCGTTACATGACAGCAGCAGTTCTTTATGGACTTGCTGCTGTCAGTGATATATTGGATGGATATTTGGCAAGAAGATTGAATCAAGGTTCTGAGTTAGGGAAAATAATAGATCCAATAGCTGATAAGTTAATTGTAGGAGTAACTCTTATATTTTTTTCATTCAAAAGAATTTTTCCGCCAGTTCTGGTTATCATATTTGTATTAAAAGAGTTATTGATGCTTTTGGTGGGTTTGTGGTTTTTATTAAAAGGGATAAAGATAATATCTTCAAGAATGTATGGAAAGATTGCAATGGTGTTAACGTCTATATCTATATTAATGGCATTACTTCAAATACCCTTATCTGTATCGGTTTTTGCTATTGGACTTTTCTTTTCCATATTTGCAGGCTTAGATTATTTAAACTATTACTTAAAGGTTTTGAGAAAATAATTTTTTATTTAAAATTTAAGCTATCAATGAGAAGGTTTCCAGAGATTTTATTGTTTAATCCAACTAAATAGATGCTAGCTAATCTAATAGGAATTTTGGGAGTATTTTTATTTATAGATATTAAAGGTCTTATTTCTGTGAGATCTTTATTAATAGTTGTCCATTTATTAAAGTTATATTGTAGTGTTGTTGTTAGATCCATTACCCATGGGGTTCCATCGTCATCATAAAATAATAACCTAATCCAGCCATTTCCTTGCCCTTTTAGTGCAATAGAGAGGGAAATTTTATCAGGAGGAATTGATATATTTAAATCAACATAGATAAAAGAATTTTCTTCTTTTGAATCATAAACTAACATAAAAGAACTTTTTCCTGTGTATGCATCTGATGTAAGTTTGTAAAATGTACTATCAGGATTATAATTTTTTCCCCTTATATTCCATTTCTTGTCTTCTTCAAAATCTTCTATTGTATTTGGCACAATTTCTATTGTATAAGTCGCAGAAAGATTATTGAATGTATACGTTATGGTTGTAATTCCTGGGTTAATAGCAGTTAATCCCTTTCCATTTCTCCTGAAATAATTAGGGTCAAATTTTAATCCGTCTAATGAAAGAATCTTTTCCCTTTGAAGATTATCTATAGCATATATTTTAGGGAGAATACTATCCCCCAAGTATACTTTATCCTCATCAATCTCTATTTTTAATGCTACATAGTCCCATACATATATTTTTTTAGAAGCCTCCAAATTGGATAAATAAATTGTTAGACTTGATTCTCCTAATTCCCTTCCTTCTACCTCTAATATTGAGGGATTAAAGTTTATATTATCATTGGCTATGGTCCATGTTAACATTGTATATGTAATAGAATAGGGATGATAATTTTCATCTTGAAGTAATAGCTCCAATTTTAATTTTTCTCCTTTTCTTATATAGATATCGTCCTTTTCTTTAAAGCTTAGATATGTAGGATTTTTGTAAGGATAGTTATTTTTAACTCCTATTCCTACTGGAACACTTCTTTCTGATACTTGGTTGATTAAATTTCCCCAAATTATTTTTTGACTTGATCCTCCCCCATCAAGATTAATAGCATCTCTAATACCCATATTTTTTACAAGTTCACATGTTTCTGGAATAGAAAGACCTGAGGAATTATTATTTCTCCCTTCTATCACTATAAAGAAAATTTTATCATCTGTAATTCCTACAACAGTACGAGGATGTCTTGAGTTGATGATATTTGAGTTGAAAGGAATTTCTCCTGTTTTATCTAATACGATTTCACCATTTTTTATAAGAATAGGTCCTCCACATACTGCTTCTTTTAACCTTATAGGAGGATTACTTTCAACTATTATTTCTATTTTTTTATTTAAACTAAAGAAAGGAAGATATTTTAAGGCAGTACCTCCTAAAGATATAATACAAGAATTATCTTTAATAATAGATTTTTTTACCCCATAATATATATTAGAAATTTTGCCTGAGGTTGTACCTAAGGATGGAATTTTATCATCTAAACTTACTTCTATATCAACTCCGGCTACTGCATTATCTAATATTTTGGTCTCTTTTCCAAAGAATTTAGTGAAAATTGTGATTTGGTCTGCCCCACGAGGAGAGTTTAAGTTATTAATTGGTATTATTGTATTGTCAATTTTTAATTTTATGTTGATATTAAAAATATCTATAATAGCTTTATTGTCTGAGGTTATTCCAAAGACCCCCCTTTTTATAGGTAAATGTAACAGTTCATAATTCTTAACTACAAGTCCAACAGGCTCTTTACTATTAGGATCAAAGAAGTTTGCGTTAATAATAATATCGTAGTTCTTTTCTTTTAATACATCTGAAAGTTTTGTGTTTGTTACCACTGTTTCTATGTCTAATAAAGAATCGAATTGATTTATTGAAGTAATGTGATATACTAAACCATCTGATGTAACCTTTTTATACTCTATAGAAGGAGCTATATAAAAGCTTTCTGCTCCTAATATATAGGATACTAAAAGTAGGATAAAAATTAGGGGTTGTATAAATTTAATTGCCTTACTCATATTTAATATTATATCTTATGAGCTTTCTCTTGACAAAAAATATATTTTTAAATATAATCTTTATTGCTTTAATAATTTAAAGTGATAAATAAATGAAGAGTATAAACATAGAAAATATAATTAGAAAAGAGTTAGAACTTTGGGGGTATACAGAGATTAGAATCCCTATAGTTTCAGAAAATTTATGGGGAAATGAAAACCTATTATTTTTTGAAAAAAATGGTAAATTGTTATCTCTTCGTCCAGAAATGACCTCTGAAATATTAAGAAATATAAAAAGGGAAAACTTCCCTATTAGACTTTTTTATATGGGACCTGTCTTTAGCCTTAACGGATATAGTATAGAAGAAAAATTTCAAATCGGTTGGGAACTTATATATTCACCTTCTCTTTGGAGAGATTTAGAGATATTATTAACCATTAAAAATATATTTAAAAAAATAGGCATAGAAAATTATATTATTGAAATAAGTAACACAAACATTTGGAATTTTTTAAGAAAATATATTAAAGAAGAGGAGATTAAGAGTTTAAAAAATCTTTTACTAATAAAAGATTATGTATCTCTAATGGAATATTTAGAGAAACTTTCTTTATCAACAAATGTTTTAAATGATATTAAAAAACTCCTATTTTTTGAAGATAGTTATTCCTTTTATGATAAAGATTTAAATGATGAACTTAAGTCATTAAACTCTTTTAAAAGAGAGTTGATAAACTTAGGATATTCATCGGAATCTATATTAATAAATCCAGCTTTTATTAGACCTTTTGAATACTATAACGGACTAATATTTGAGGTTTATTTGGAGGATATGAAGCAAGCCTTAGGAGGGGGAGGAAGTTATGTGGCCACGAATAAAAATGGGGAAAAAATTTTTGGTACAGGTTTTGCTTTTGTAGAAGAAGATTTGTTAAAAAATATAAATGATCATAACCAGAAAATTAATAAAAAATATTATGTTTGTTCTGAAAAGGATTTTCATAAAATTCAGAAATTGATTGAGGAAGAAAGAAGGAAGGGTAATATTGCTGTTTTTGTACCTAAGGAATTAGAAGGTTTAAATATAAAAGAATTAGAAAAGGATGGTGAGATCATATTAATAGAGAACCTTTAATAAGAATAGCTCTTCCTACGGGGAGAATGTTAGAACAAGCATTAAATTTCTTAAAGATTTTAGATCCATCATTAGAGGATGATGTTTCAAACAGGAAATTGAAGTTCAAAGGAGAAAGGTTTGAAATCTTTTTGGCTAAACCATGGGATCTCCCATTATATGTGGAGGAGAGAGTTGCTGATTTGGGAATTATAGGTAGGGACATAATAATAGAACAAGAAAGGAAAGTGGTCTCATTGATTAAACTTCCTTTTGGATATTGTAAAATGGTACTTGCAGGCTTTCCTGAAGATAAGAATTTGGAAGAAGTGAAAATTGCGTCTAAGTATGTAAATATTACAAGGAGATATCTCAATAATCGTTGGAATAGAATAAAAATAATAAAACTTAACGGATCTGTTGAATTGGGTCCTATTTTAAATATATCAGATTATATTGTGGATTTAGTAGAAACAGGTCGAACATTAAAAGAAAATGGGCTTGTTGTTAAAGAAATTCTTTTTGAATCTTCTGCATGTTTAATAGCTAATATATCCAGTTATGTATGGAAAAGAAAGGAGATATCAGATATTCTGAAAGAGGTGGAGAACATTTATGAAAATAATTAAAGGTTATGAATTTAATCCTTTTCTTTTAGCAGAAGATAAGGAAAAAGAGATCGATAAAATTGAAAAAGATGTGGAAGAAATAATAAGATTAGTTAAAGAAAAGGGGGATGAAGCTTTATATGAGTTTTCATTAAGATTTGATAATTTTGATATAAAGAAAAATGGATTAAAAATCTCTGTACCTGATAAGGTTGAGGTTTCATCAGATTTTGCAGAAGCTATAGATATAATGATAAAAAGGGTTCAGAATTTTTATAGCCATGAATATAAAAATTCTTGGTTTTATACTGAAAATGGAAGCTTATTAGGGCAACTATTAGTACCAATGGAGAAGGTTTTATTATATGTTCCAGGAGGTAGAGCATCCTATCCGTCTACTGTTGTTATGGGTACTATCCCTGCTAAAATAGCTGGAGTAAAAGATATTTATATAACTACTCCTCCAAGCAAAAAAGATGATAAAAATCTTCTTTATACTCTTAATAAACTTGGTATAAAGGAGTTGTATCTATTAGGTGGAGCTCATGCCATAGCTGCTTTTTCTTATGGTACTTACTCTGTTCCTAAAGTAGATATGATTATTGGACCTGGAAATTTATATGTGGCTATTGCTAAAAAGAAGGTTTTTGGAGATGTGGGAATAGATGGTATATTTGGTCCCAGTGAGGTTTGTGTATGGTTGAAATCAGAAGATATAGATATAAATATAGTGGTGTGTGATTTTTTAGCCCAGTTAGAACATTCACCTTTTGATCGTGGCTGGTTAATATTAGACGAAAAAAGACTTAATCTTGTAGTTGAGAAAATAGAAGAAGAAATAAATAAGTCATCAAGAAGAGATATCTTAGAAAAATCCATTAAAAATGCTTATATTATAGTGGAAGAAAGGGAAGAAAAAGCCATAGAGATTATAAATACTATAGCTCCAGAACATTTAGAGGTTGTGGATCCTAATGGAGAAAGATTTTTACCTTACATAAAGAATGCAGGGGTTATTTTTATAAATCAGTCTTCTATTTTTGGGGATTTTATTGCAGGGCCAAATCATATTCTTCCTACTGGTGGTTCTGCAAGATTTTCTTCAGGTTTAAATGTTAATATGTTTTTAAAAAGAATAAGTTTTGTAAAATTAACTGATGAAGATAAAGAAAGATTATCATATTTTGGAAGTATAATGGCAAGAGAAGAGGGTTTTGATATGCATGAAAAGAGTCTAAAAAACTACTTTAAGAAAGGAGATTAGGTAATTGGGTTGGAAAGATATTATTAAAAGTGATTATAAGGGTTATAAGGTAAATATTCCTGATCTTCCTATAAAACTCTCAAGAAATGAAAATCCTTATGATATACCATTATACATTAAGGAAGAAATTTTAAAAAAGTTAGCTGAAACCCCATGGAATAGATATCCAGATGGTAGTGCTAAAAACCTTAAAAATAAGCTTTCAGATTTTTTAGGGGTAAGTCCTGAGAATTTACTTTTAGGTACAGGCTCAGGAGAGGTTATACAAATCATTTTTAATGGGCTGTTGATAGAAGGAGATAAAGTTGTTCTTCCTATTCCTACTTTTCCTTTATATGAAAAATTGCTTCAGCAAAAAAATGTTAGGATTATAAAAACATATCTTAATGAAAAAGATTTTTCATTAGATTTTGAAAAGCTAAGAGAAACCTTTAAGAATAGTCCAAAGCTTTTAATTTTGACAAATCCCAACAATCCTACTGGTAATTTTCTTATAAAAGAAAAGGATTTAGAAAAAATCTCTGATTTCTCTGGTTTTGTATTGATAGATGAAGCTTATTTTGAATTCTCTGGTTTAACTTTTCTTCCTTATATTAATCAATTACCAAATCTTTTAATTTTAAGAACTTTTTCTAAAGCCTTTTCTTCTGCAGGAATAAGATTAGGATACCTTATCGCTAACTCAAGGGTAATAGAATATTTGGATAATTTTAGACTGCCATATAATTTAAACATTTTTTCTCAGATTGCAGGGGAAATTCTTCTTTCTTATTGGGACTATTTAAAAGATAAGATTGATATAATTAAAAAGGAAAAGGAAAGAGTTTATAAAGAGATGAAAACTATGGAGGGAATAATTGTATATCCTTCTCTTACCAATTTTATACTCTTTAGATCTGATAAGAAGGATGAAATCTTGAAACGATGTCAAGAAAATGGTATCTCTTTAAGGGATTTTAGTAAAGAACCCCTTTTAGAAAATTGTTTAAGGGTATCAATAGGAGATAGAAAAGAGAATGATCTTTTCTTAAAAATATTAAGTGAGGTGCTTTCATGAGAAAAGCCAGCATTGAAAGAGAGACAAAGGAAACATATATAAAGATAGATATAAATCTAGATGGAACAGGAAACTTTGATGGAGAATATCCTATTCCTTATTTTAAACATCTTTTAACTGCCCTTTCTTTTTATGCGCAATGGGATGTAAATATTATAGCCAAAGGAGATATAGAGGTAGATCCTCATCACTTAATAGAAGATACAGGAATAGTTTTAGGGGAGGCTTTTATTACTGCAATAAAAGATTCCAATTTTAATAGATTTTCACAGAGAATTATTCCTATGGATGATGCTCTTGTGATGGTAGTAATAGATATTAGTGGAAGGCCTTATTTTTCTTTTAGGGATGATGGAGAACTTCTAAAAGGTGGACTTGTAAAAGAGTTTCTAAGAGCTTTTGTAAATAAGGCAGGTATTACACTGCATATTTGGATTCTTTCAGGGGAAAATACACATCATATTGAAGAGGCAATTTTTAAGGGTTTAGGTCTTGCTATTAAAGATGCAAGTCAAATTATAGATAGTCTAAGATCTACAAAGGGAAGGATATTATGAAAGTTGTAATTATAGACTATTTGAGTGGTAATCTTTTTAGTATTTTGAAGGCTTTAAAATATATAGGAGTAGAGACCATAGTAAGTAAAGATCCTGAAGATTGGTTTAGAGGAGATGCAGTTGTATTTCCAGGCCAAGGAAATTTTGCTCAAGCTATATCGGAGCTAAAAAAAGATTCGAGAGATGAAGCATTAAAAGAGATTCTTAAAAATAAATATTTTTTAGGTATCTGTTTAGGACTTCAGATTTTATTTGAAGAAAGTGAAGAATCTAAATTGGAAAAAGGATTAGGTGTTTTCAAGGGAAAAGTGAAAAAATTACCTGCCAAAAAAATTCCTCATCTTGGATGGAATAATGTAGAATTTGAAAAGCATGGTAGACTTCTAAATGGAATTCCAAATAACTCATTCTTCTATTTTGTTCATTCTTATTATGTTAATCCTAAGGAAGATATTGTAATTGGTTTAACAGAATATTCAATAAAATTTCCATCCTACATAGAAAAAGAAAATATTTTTGGAGTCCAATTTCATCCTGAAAAAAGTAGTAGTTATGGAATAAAGCTATTAGAAAATTTTATTAAGGAGTGTAAAAAATGATTGTCATTCCTGCTATTGATATTTTCGGAATGAAAGCTGTTAGGATGGAAATGGGTAAAAAGGAAAAGATTGTTTTAGAGTTTGATAATCCTATTGAACTTGCAAAATATTGGTATTTAAAAGGAGCAAAGGCTCTACATGTTATAGATTTACAATCTGCCATAGATAACAATGATGAGAATAAGGAAATTATAAAGAGAATAATAGAGGAAATAGATATTCCTGTTGAGGTAGGAGGGGGATTTAGAAGTTATGAAAAAATAAAAAACGCATTAGATTGGGGTGTTTGGAGAGTTATTGTGAGTAGTATTTTAGTGGAGGACATAAATTTACTTAAAAGGATATTCGATGAATTTCCAGAGAAAATTATACCAAGTTTAGATTGGAAAGAAGGAAAGATTGGAATAAAAGGGTGGAAAAATTTTATTGAATGGGATGATATTAAAGAAAAATTTGAAACGTTAAATATTAAAGAAGTTATCTTTACTGATATATCGCGTGACGGTACATTGAAAGGTATAAACATATCTCATATTAATAACTTTTTGAATTTAAACAATTGGGATATTTGGGTTGCAGGAGGGATCTCCTCTATAGAAGATGTCATAAAGATCAAGGAATTAGCAAAGGTAACAGGGAGAATAAAAGGCATAATTGTGGGAAGAGCTCTTCTTGAAGGAAGGTTAGATTGGGAGGAGGTTAATCAAATTATAAATGCTGGCTAAGAGAATAATTCCGTGTTTAGATACTATTGGAAAACAGGTCGTTAAAGGAACAAGTTTTAGAAATATTAGAGTTGTAGGAGATGCTAAGGAATTTGCTCATCGGTACGAGAGAGAAGGTGCGGATGAGTTGGTTTTATTAGATATAACAGCCAGTGAGGAAAACAGGAAAACTTTTATTGAGGTAGTTTCAGAAGTAGCAGAAGAACTTTTTGTTCCTTTGACAGTAGGAGGAGGTATAAGAGATATAGAAGACGTAAGAAATCTTCTTAAGGCTGGAGCTGACAAAGTTTCTATTAATACTTCTGCTGTCAAAAATCCTGATCTTATAAATAAAATAGTAGAAGAATTTGGAAGTCAATGTTTGGTTGTAGCTATAGATGTAAAGAGAAGAAATAATAGAGAGTGGGAAGTTTATGTTAAAGGGGGTAAAGAGCCGACAGGTATAAATTTTAAGGATTGGATACAGGAAGTAGAAAAAAGAGGGGCTGGTGAAATTCTTTTAACAAGTATTGATGCAGATGGGCATCAGGCTGGATATGATTTTGAACTTTTAGAGTTGGCTTTAAATTACTGTAATCTTCCTCTTATTGCTTCAGGTGGTGCAGGTAATTTGGAGGATTTATATAAAGCCCTTTATATTGGAGTTGATGCAGTACTTGCTGCTTCTATTTTTCATTTTGGAACATATAGTATTAGGGAAGTAAAAGAATACTTAAAAGAAAGGGGTATATGGATAAGATTATGAATATAGATGATCTTATTAAAGATTTAAAATATGATGAGAAAGGATTAATACCAGTTATTGTACAAGATTATAAAACAGGGAAAGTTTTGATGTTAGCATACATGAATGAAGAAGCACTAAAGAGAACAATTGAGACAGGCGAAGCATGGTATTTTAGTAGAAGTAGAAATGCCCTTTGGCATAAAGGGGAAACCTCAGGACATTTTCAGAAGGTTATAGATATAGCAGTTGATTGTGATAAGGATACTATTCTTTTATTAGTAGAGCAAATAGGAGTAGCTTGTCATACAGGTAATTTTTCCTGTTTTTACAGAGCAAAAAATTCAGGAGATAGTTTTCTCTTTTATCTTGAGAAATTTTTGAGAGATCGAAAGGAAAAACTTCCAGGAGAGTCTTATTCTGCAAAACTGTTTAAAGAAGGGAAAGACAGAATTCTTCAGAAGTTAGGAGAAGAGACAGTTGAGACTATAATAGCAGGGATGAAGAACAATAGAAATGATTTTATCTATGAAAGTTCTGATCTTTTATTTCACCTTTTATTAGTACTTGTAGAAGAGAATATAGGGTTAAAGGATATCATTGAGGAATTAATTAGAAGGCATAGAGCTTAAGTTGGTTTTTATGGAGTATTTGTTTGATTAGAGGTTTCTGTAACAGGTACAGAATATTCTATTAAGAAATCAAAATCTCTTGGAGGAATATCTTTAAGAGCATTACTCATAAATTCTTTCCATGACATAGCTGGGAGTAGCCCGCCAGGTACTTTATTTGTAGGGGTGTAATCATCGTTACCCATCCAGACCCCAGTGCAAAGATCTGGAGTAAAACCTATAAACCAAGCATCTCTATAATCATCTGTTGTTCCTGTCTTTCCTGCTGCAGGTCTGCCAATATTTGCTCTTTTTCCTGTACCTTTTGTTATTACTTGTTTCATCATTTTGACAAGTGTTGATATTACATCTCTTTCAATAACAGGTGTGGTTTCAGGAATTGCATTATATATTATATTTCCATTATTGTCTTCTACTCTCAAGATCGCTATAGGAGTAATTCTGTTTCCTCCGTTTGCAAAACTAGAATAAGCTCTTACCATTTCGTATAAGGTTACACCTGAAGTACCAAGAGCAAGTGCTAAACTTGGTTCTAAAGGACTCTCTATTCCAAGTTTTCTTGCATTTTTAATTACGTCACCTACGCCTATTTCCTCTAATAGGAGTATGGTTGCTATATTATATGAATTTTCTAATGCTTCTTGAAGTGTAACGGTACCATGTATTTTCCCATCATAGTTTTTGGGTTTCCATTCCTTTTTATTAAAAGTATAGGTTAATTCTTTTTCTTCAATCAAATCCCATGGTCTAAAACCTTTTTGAAGAGCAGTCAAGTATACGAATGGTTTAAATGCTGACCCAGGTTGTCTTACAGCCATATAGACTCTATCAAATTGACTTTTACTATAATCTAAACCACCCACCCATGCTTTGATGTATCCAGTATTGGGATCTAAGCAAAACAAAGCTCCCTGGGTTACGTTATATTTTTTCCCATATTCATTTATAATTTTTAAAAGTGCTTTTTCAGCCATATCTTGAATTTTTGTGTCTATAGTTGTGTAGACTTTAAGTCCGCCTTCATATACCATATCTTTTCCAAATCTTTTAATGAGGTCTTTTAATACAAAATCAAAAAAATAAGGAGCTATATAACCAGAGCTTGGATTATTTCTTTTCACAATGCCAAGAGGTGCTTTTATAGCTTTTTTATAGTCTTCTTCTGATATATACCCAAGATTGTACATTTTCTCTATAACAATGTTTCTTAGCTTTAGAGCTAAATCAGGATTTCTATAGGGAGAATTAATTTCAGGTGCAGGAATAATACCAGCAAGAAGTGCTGATTCAGGTATATTTAAGTCTATAGCGCTTTTTCCAAAATAAAATTGAGCTGCAGTTTCTGCTCCGTAAACTCCATGACCCCAATAAATAAGGTTTAAATACATTTCTAATATTTGTTGTTTTGTAAAATATCTTTCAAGTTGTAAAGCTATATATATTTTCTTTATCTTTTTCTTTATTGTTCTTTCTGGATTTAAAAATAATAATTCTGCTAATTGTTGAGTTATAGTGCTTCCCCCTTGTTTTTTCTCTAAATGTAATAGATCAATAAGAGCTGCTCTTATAAGTCCCCTTAAGCTCACACCACTGTGATTATAAAATTCTTTATCTTCAGAGGCTACTACAGCTTGTTGCAAATAGGGAGAAATTTTATATAGAGGTACGTAAATTCTATTTTCCTTATATATTTTTCCAAGTGTTTTATTATCAGAAGAGTATATTATAGTTGTTTGACTTGGTTTTATTTCCATCCATTTATCAATAGGTGGTACTTCTCTTATCACTAAAAAAACATATATTGCTAAGGATAAGCCCAATAGTAAAATTAAACTAATAATAGCAATTAATATATATAAAAGATTTTTTTTCCATCTTTTTCCTTTTTTTATTGCGACTTCTTCTATGTATTTTTTAGTCATTTTTCCTCTTTGTACCTCCTTAAAACATATGGTATTATGTATTATATAAAATCAGGGAAGGTTTTAACAATATGAAAGCAAAAACAGATAACTTTAGTCTTTACATTATTACAGGACTTTCAGGGGGAGGAAAGTCGCAAACATTACGTATATTAGAAGATTTAGGATTTTTCTGTGTGGATAATATACCTCCCAAGCTTGTTCCTACTCTTATAGAACTTTGTTTTTCTACTGATGGCAAAATATCAAGAATTGCTTTAGTTATAGATATAAGAAGTGAAAATTTCTTAGAAGATTTTAGAGAAATGGTAGATAATATTAAAAAATTAAATGTTTACTATAAAATTTTATTTTTAGAAGCTGAGGATGAGGTTATAGTAAGAAGATATAATGAAACCCGACGTAGACATCCATTAGATAAAGAGGGTATAGGAATTTTCGAAAGTATAAAACTGGAAAGACAGAAATTATCAGAGATAAAAGAAATGGCAACCCATATAATTGATACTTCTAATATGAGTACTAAAAATCTTAAAGATAAGATACTTGAAATTGTATCCGAAGATATTTCCAATGTTAAATTAAGATTCATGGTAGGAATTACTTCCTTTGGTTTTAAATATGGGGTACCTATTGATGCACATCTTGTTTTTGATGTGAGGTTTTTACCCAATCCATTCTATATTTTAGAGTTAAGACCTTTATCTGGTGAAAATGAAAAAATAAGAAATTATGTATTAGAAACTAAAGAAGCAAAAGAATTTTTAGATTACTTAAAAAGACTTTTAGATTTTTTAATTCCCCTTTATCAAGAGGAAGGAAGAACAAATCTTAATATTGCAATAGGGTGTACAGGTGGAAGACATAGGGCAGTAGTTATAGCAAATGAAATAGGGAATTATTTATCAGATAGGTATAATGTGAAAATTTTCCATAGAGATATAGATAAAGATATAAAAATATGAATAAAATAAGAAATGTAACAGCTATTGGTGGGGGAACAGGTTTATCTAATATATTAAGAGGGTTAAAATATTATCCTCTTAATATAAGTGCTATTGTAACTGTTAGTGATGATGGTGGAAGTTCAGGAAGACTTAGTGAAGAACTAGGTGTTTTACCTCCTGGAGATATACGTAATTGTCTTGTTGCTTTGGCAGATGAAGAATCGTTGATGGCAAAGCTATTTCAATATAGATTTAAAGAAGGAGGATTAAAAGAGCATTCTTTTGGGAACTTATTTTTAGTTGCTATGTCAGATATCTTAGGTGATTTCTTATTAGGTATAAAAGAAACAAGCAAAGTATTGGCCATAAGAGGTAAGGTATTGCCATCCACATTAAATCGTGTAAGGTTGAAAGCAATTTTTGAGGATAACACTCAAATTATTGGAGAGACGGCTATTTCAAATTATAAAAAAAGCAGAATTAAGAAGATTGAATTGATACCAGTAAAAGATGGGGAAAAGATATGTGCAACCCCTGAAGCTATTTATGCATTAAAAAAATCAGATATTATAATTGTTGGTCCTGGAAGTTTATATACAAGTATAATTCCAAATCTTATTCTTGATGAAATCAGAGAAACCTTGAAAAATATTTACTTAAATGATAAAGCTAAAATTATTTATATTTGTAATGTCATGACTCAGCCAGGAGAGACAACAGGATATAAGGCTTCTGATCATTTAAAAGCTATCATTGAGCATATTGGTTTTAATATTTTTCATTATATAATTTTAAATAATAAAAAGCCAAAGGATGATATACTTAAAAAATATCAAGAAAGTGGAGCTGATTTTGTTCATCCTGATATAGAAAATATTAGGGCTTTGAATGTGGAGATAATCTCTGGTGATTTTATTTCTGAAACAAACGTAGTAAGACACGATCCTTATAAAGTTTCCAATTTCCTTGTTAAAAATTTTATAGAATAAAATAGTTTTATAAATTGACAAAAGATTGTAAAATTCTATAATATAAAGTTAATAAAGGGAGGAGGATTTTCTATGCCGAAAAAGACCATTTTAGATTTGAAGGATGAGGAGCTTAAGGGAAAGCGTGTATTTGTAAGGGTTGATTTTAATGTACCTATTAAAAATGGAATTATAACTGATGATAGAAGAATAAGAGAAGCTTTACCAACTATTAAATACTTAATAGAAAAAGGAGCAAAAGTTATTCTTGTGTCTCACCTCGGTAGACCAAAAGGTTTTCAAGATGACTTAAGATTAGATCCTGTTGCTAAAAGATTAAGTGAATTACTCGGAAAACCTGTTAAGAAATTAAATGATTGTATTGGAGAAGAGGTAGAAAGAGAAGTTGCTAATATGAATCCTGGAGATGTGGTTCTTTTAGAAAATATTAGATTCTATAAAGAAGAGGAAGCAAATGATCCTGAGTTTGCCAAGAAATTAGCAAAACTTGCTGATTTATATGTAAATGATGCCTTTGGTACTGCTCATAGAGCACATGCATCAACAGCAGGTGTTGCTAATTATATTCCTGGTGTAGCTGGTTTGTTGATGAAAAAAGAGATTGAAATTATGGGTAAAGCCCTAGAGAATCCCGATAGACCTTTTATTTGTATTTTGGGTGGAGCAAAGGTTTCTGATAAAATTGGTGTAATCCAAAATCTTGTGAATAAAGTGGATGTTTTGTTAATTGGTGGAGGAATGATGTTCACTTTCCTTAAGGCATTGGGTTATGAGATAGGTAAATCTATTGTTGAAGAAGATAAACTTGATCTTGCAAAAGATTTGATGAATCTTGCCGAAGAAAAAGGAGTAAAATTTATTCTTCCTGTAGATGCTGTAGTTGTTAAAGAGATTAAGGAGGATGCTCCTACTACTATTAAAGATGTGGATAAGTTTGATAAAGATGATATTGGAGTAGATATAGGACCAAAAACTATAGAACTATTTAGAGAGGAAATAATGAAAGCAAAGACAATTATATGGAATGGTCCTATGGGAATATTTGAAATACCTGCTTTTGCAAATGGAACAAAGAAAGTAGCTGAAGCTATCACAGAAAATAAAAATTGTGTAAGTATTGTGGGAGGAGGAGATACTGCAGCTGCCGTACAACTCTTTGGTTTAGAAGATAAATTTACTCATATCTCTACTGGGGGTGGAGCCTCTTTAGAGTTCTTGGAAGGAAAAGTTCTGCCGGGGGTGGCAGTTCTTCAAGATAAATAATTAAAAAGAGGGGGATAAATTGGCAACTATAAGAGAGACACTTGAAGAAATATCAAGATTAGATGGTGTGCAAGTTACGGTTTTGGTTAGTGACGATGGTTTAGTTATCGAAAGTGTAGGTAGAAATGGTTCAAATGCGGAACCGCTTGCGGCTGTTGCATCAGGAAGTTTAAGGGCATCAGAAATGATAGGGACAGAACTCGCAAAAGGAAGTACAAGAGAAATGGTTATTATATTTGAAGATGGAGCAGTATTCATAGTTCCAGTAGAAGGGAAACCTGCCATTCTCGTTGTAGTATCGAATAAAAGTGCTAATTTAGGTAAGATTAGAATAGGGATTAAAAAAGGAGTATTTCAATTGGCAAGAATAATATAATTTTTAATTATATTGAATTAGGAGGGAACAATCTTGAGAAAAAAGATTATTGCGGCTAACTGGAAGATGTACAAAACTTGTACAGAGACAGAAAGTTTTATTGCTGAATTTAAAAATTTAGCAGGAAATTATGAAGAAAAGGAAGTAGTCATTTGTCCACCTTTTACTTCATTGTTTGTTGCCCAAAACTTACTTAAGGATACACCATTTAAACTTGGGGCCCAAAATATGTTTTGGGAAAAAGAAGGTGCATATACAGGGGAAATATCTCCGGTAATGTTGAAGGATTTAAATTGTGAATATGTTATAATAGGTCATTCTGAGAGAAGGCAATATTTTTGTGAAACCAATGAAAATATAAATAAGAAAATAAAAACTGCTTTTAATTGGGGACTTACACCCATATTTTGTGTTGGTGAAAAATGGGAAGAGAGAGAAAAAGGTAAAACTGAAGACGTAATAAGAGAACAAGTAACTAAAGGATTAGAAGGACTTCCAATGGAAAATGTTGAAAAGATAGTTATTGCTTACGAACCAGTATGGGCAATTGGTACTGGTCATTCTGCAAAAGGAGAAGATGCAAATGAGGTTGCAAAATTGATAAGGGATATTATATCAACCCTATATAATAGTGATATTGCTAATAAAGTTAGAATACAATATGGGGGGAGCGTGAATCCTCAAAACATAGTAGAGTTTTTAAGCCAGTCTGAAATTGATGGAGCCCTCGTTGGAGGAGCAAGCTTAAAACCTCAATCTTTTTGGGAAATTGTAAAATCATAGGAGAGGTGTAATAAAAATGCAAGTATTATTGTATATAATTCACTTTTTAGTATCTTTGGGAATGATAGTAGTAATTCTTTTCCAATCAGAAGTTGGAGAAGGACTTGGCTTTATAGGGGGAGGAGAAACTACTTTTTATAAGGCCAAGCGTAAGATGGAGAAAGGATTAAAACAAGCGACTGTAGTTTTAGCTCTATTGTTTATGGTAACATCTGTTCTTATTTTTGTTCTCCATTAAATAAATACATGGGAGGTGCTCTAAAATGAGGAAAATTTTTTGGTTCTTTTTGTTAGTTTTTTTAATTTTTTCCATGATAGGTTTATCTGTAGCCCAAACACCACAATATGGTGGTGTTCTTAAGAGAAGTTTAGTAAATGATCCACCAACTCTTGATCCGGCGATGATAACTGATACTGCCTCAGATGAGGTGGCAAGGCAAATTTTTGATGGATTAGTAGAATATGATCCCAATGGAAAAGTTGTTGGTTCAATTGCAAAAAGATGGACTATATCAAAAGATGGAACAGTTTACACTTTCTATTTAAACAACAACGTATATTTCCATAACGGAAGAAATGTAACTGCTGAAGATTTTGTGTATTCCATAAAGAGAGTGATGGATCCAAAGACAGCATCCCCAAGAGCAAGTTTTGCAGAGCCAATCAAAGATGTAGTAGCAAAAGATAAATATACTTTAGTAATAACCCTCAAAAGACCCTTTGCTCCTTTCCTTTCTACGTTGACTTATTCATGTTTTTGGGTTGTCCCTAAGGAAGAAGTTGAAAAACTTGGAAAAGATTTTGCTACAAAACCAATTGGTACTGGGGCTTTTATGTTTGATGAGTGGAAGCATGATGTGAAGATTAGATTAAAGGCTAACCCCAATTATTTCCGTGGGCGTCCATATGTGGATGCTATAGAGTGGGTAATAATTCCAGATGAAAATGTTGACTTCATGAATTTTGAAAAAGGACAGCTTGATATTACTGGAATACCTGATCCAGAATGGGATAGGGTAAGTAATGATCCCAAGTATAAACCATATATTCTAGAAAAACCAATAATTGGTATATATTATTTAGGATTTAATGTACAAAAGAAACCCCTTGATAATAAATATCTCAGACAAGCAATTGCAAGAGCTATTAATAAAGAAGGTATAGTAAAAGTTATAAGAAGAGGAAGAGCACAAGTTGCTTATACTATTCTTCCTCCATCTATGCCAGGTTTTAGTAAAGAAAATTATAATTGGGCAAAAGAGAAGCTAAGTTATAATGTAGAAGAAGCCAAAAAACTACTTGCAAAGGCTGGATACCCTAATGGAAAAGGGCTTCCAGAGATAACGATTTATTACAATACAAGCGTTTCACATAAGAGGATTATGGAAGCAATACAAGCAGATCTTCAAAAGATAGGAATAAATGCAAAATTACAAAATTATGATTGGGCAGTATATTTAGATCTCCTTGACAAGGGTGAGCTTCCTGTATATAGACTTGGATGGGTAGCGGATTATATTGATCCTGACAATTTCTTATGGGTTCTTTTCAATTCAAGTAATTTTGGGCCTGAAGGTAACCATAGTTTTTATAAAAATTATAAGGTTGATGAATATACCAACAAGGCAAGAATCGAAACTTTATGGAGTGTGAGAGTAAAATATTATAACATGGCAGAAAGAATAATATTAGAGGATTGTCCAATTGTTCCAATTTATTATTATGTATCTCAAGTAATATATCAACCATGGGTCCATGGATTATACTTAGATCCTCTAACAGGTCTTTCTGGAGTAAGATATAGGGTAGTGTGGATGGATAAGAAATAAGTAGAATTTAAAGAGGAAGAGGGTTCTGCTCCTCTTCCTCTTTTTTCAAGAAAGGAGGAAAGAAGTGCTAAGATACATAATAAGAAGACTTCTACAAGCAATACCAGTTTTTATAGGAGTTACACTTATTACTTTTATTTTGTTTTTTATTGCACCTGGCGATCCAGCACGATTAATTGCAGGGCAAAGAGCTGATACTGAGACATTAGCTAGAATACGTTCCACATGGGGGCTTGATAAGCCTCTGCCTATTCAATATTTACTTTTTTTGGGAAGAATTGTAAGGTTTGATTTTGGTCGATCGTTTAAAACAAATATTCCTGTTATAGTATCTATTGGAGAAAGATTACAAGCAACTGCAATTCTTGCTCTTTTTGCCTTTCTTATAGCAATTTTAATAGGAGTCACTGCTGGTATTATTTCTGCTGTAAAACAATATTCTATTTTTGATTATTCTGCAATGGTTATTGCTCTCTTGGGAGTTTCAGCTCCAGTTTATTGGGTGGGAATAATTCTTCTATTAATATTTGGTTTTAACTTAGGATGGTTGCCTTTAGGAGGATATGTAACAGAATATGGATTGAAGGCTGTTATTCTTCCTGCAATAACTCTTGGAACAAGACCCGCGGCTTACTTTGCTCGTCTTTCTAGATCTTCCATGTTAGAAGTAATTAGACAGGAATATATATTAACTGCAAGAGCAAAGGGAGTTTCTGAAAGAAAGATAATTTTTAAACATGCATTAAGAAATGCCCTTATTCCTGTTGTTACGTATGCAGGAATGGTGGTTGGCGATCTCCTTACAGGAGCAGTTTTAACAGAGACAATTTTTGCTTGGCCTGGAATAGGAAGATTAGTTGTTCAATCAATTTTTGATAGGGATTTACCAGTTTTGCAGGGTGGTGTTATTGTCATAGCTTTTATATACATTCTTGCTAACCTTGTAGTTGATCTTTCCTATGCACTTATAGATCCAAGAATTAGATATGAGTAATGATATTTATTGGGGGTAAAAAGTATTATGACAATGAAAACAGAAAATTTGTTGCAAAGTAGAAAGCCAAGAAGCTTATGGAGAATTGCTTGGAAAAGGCTTGCAAAGAATAAATTAGCTCTTTTAGGGCTTGGAATAGTTATTTTTTTTGTAATTGTAGCTGTTTTGGCTCCTTATATTGCTCCATACCCATGGAATGAAGTGGATTTATCAAGAGCTCTTCAACCTCCAAGCTGGAGACATCTCTTAGGGACAGACGAATTTGGAAGAGATATATTCAGCCGGATTATATATGGTACACGTGTATCATTACAGTTTGCATTTTTTGCTCAGTTAATATCCATATCTATAGGCACAGTATTAGGACTTATTGCAGGCTTTTATGGGGGTTGGGTTGATGATCTTATAATGAGAATAGTGGAAATTCTTTTTGCTTTTCCATTTTTATTATTTGTTATTGCAGTAGTATCAACCTTAGGACCTGGAATACAAAATCTTTATTTAGCAGTAGCATTAATTGGTTGGGCTGGTGTTTCCCGTATAATTAGGGGGCAAGTTTTGAGTTTAAGGGAGAGGGATTTTATAGCCGGTGCTATAGCTATTGGTGCTTCTACTTGGAGAATATTGTTTAGACACATATTGCCTAACGCACTTTCTCCACTTATAATAGAAGCTACCTTAGGGATGGGTGGAATGATTATGTTAGAGGCTGGTTTGTCTTTTTTGGGTCTTGGTGTACAAGCTCCAACTCCGAGCTGGGGTTCTATGGTACAAGCGGGACTTGCATATCTAAGGAGTTGTTGGTGGTATCCTATAGCTCCCGGTGTTGTCATAATGATAGTAGTTTTTGGATTTAATCTATTAGGGGATGGTTTGAGAGATGCGTTGGATCCAAGACTTTATATCTAAAAAAGAAAAAAATAAGCAAAAATATTATACAGAAATAGGGTGGATCGAAGTTTCACCAAATGCCATAGCTTCTATTGCAAGTATGGCAACTATACAAAGTTATGGTGTAGTAGGTATGGCTGCAAGAAATATAGCAGATGGAATTTCTGAATTATTAAGATTGGAAGAGGTTAATAGGGGTGTCGATGTTGAGATTGATGAGAATGGAATAAAAATAAATCTTTATATTATTGTAGCATATGGTGTCAGGATTCCTGAGGTTGCCCATAATATTATGGAAAGAGTTAAATGGAATCTTGAAAAGGTAACTGGTTTATCAGTTAAAGAAATAAATGTTAATGTGTGGGGAATAAGACTTCAAGAAGAAAAGGAGCCATTTCCTTGGGAAGAGATATGATGAGAGTAGAAAATATTGATTCAGATCTTTTGATAAAGCTTTTTGAATACGCAACTTACGAATTAAAGAAACATAGAGAAGAGATAGATTTACTTAATGTTTTTCCAGTACCCGATGGTGATACAGGTACAAATATGTTATATACTCTTCAATCTACTTTAGATGAAATTAGAAAAGTTAAAAATAAAACTATAAGGACAATAGCAGAAGCTGCAATAAAAGGTTCATTAATGGGAGCTCGTGGGAATTCTGGGGTTATTCTTTCACAAATAATAAGAGGCTTCTGTGAGGTAATGAGAGAAAATGAGTATATTGATGCAAAAGTATGGATTAAAAGTTGGCAAAATGCCACAAGAGTCGCATATAGAGCAGTAATAAAACCAACAGAAGGAACTATATTGACAGTATTAAGAGAAGGGGTAAAAGAAGGGGTAATTGCTTCAAGAGAAACGAATGACATTACATTAATTATGGAAAGAATGTTAAATAAAGCTAAAGAATCTTTAGCGAACACTCCTAATCTTCTTCCTATTTTGAAGGAAGCAAAAGTTGTAGATGCTGGAGGACAGGGACTTGTATGGATATGGACAGGATTCTATGAGGTTCTTAGGGGGATAGAAATTTTCATAGAAAAACCGATGAAGGAGAAAGAGGAAAAGATAGAAGTAAAGGAAAGACCGGAAAAAGAGGTTCTTGAAAGTTATGTAATTACTTATCAATATTGTACAGAATTTATAATAAATTCTTCTGAAAATACAGATTTCAGTGGTTTCAAGAAATGGTTAGAGAGTCAAGGTGATAGTATTGTTACTTCTGAGGCTCCTGGACTTTTGAAGATTCATATTCATACTAATCATCCTGGTCTTGTTTTAGAAAAAGCCTTGGAATTAGGTTCGCTTTCGAGAATAAAGATCGACAATATGGCAGAACAACATGAAGAAAGATTAAAAGAAGAGATAAATAGAGATAGTATAACTCCATTAAAAGAGATAGGATTTGTTGCAGTTTCTTGGGGCGAAGGGATTAATGAAATATTTAAAGGATTAGGAGTAGATATTATTGTAAATGGAGGTCAGACTTTAAATCCTAGCGTAGAAGTACTTTCAAATGCAGTAGAAAAAGTAAGAGCCAAAAAAGTATTTGTTTTACCAAATAATAAAAATGTTATATTAGCAGCAAAACAGCTGGAAAATATACATAAAGAAAGAGTTGTAATTATTCTCACAAAGCACGTTTTAGAAGGAATAAGAGCTCTTTATGAATATAACCCAAGAGATACATGGGAAATTCTAAAAGAGAAAATGGAAAAAAGTATTGAAAAAATTAAAATTGGAGAAATAACAAGGGCTGTAAAAGATTCATCTTATAATGGATTAAAGATTGAAGAAGGAGATATTATTGGATTAACGAATGATGAGGTAAAAGTAGCTGGTAAAAATATAGAGACTGTATGTTTAGATCTTCTTTCGCTTCTTGTTGATGGAGACTCAGAGGTTATTTCTGTTTTTTATGGAAAAGATGTATCTAAGGAAGAAGCAGAGAAATTAGTTAATAAATTAAATAACCAATATCCTTCATTATCAATTGAACTCCTTTATGGTGGTCAACCCTATTATTTTTATTATTTAGGTGTTGAATAGTTGGTAATGCAAGAAAAAGTGAAGATTATTAAAGGACTAAAATCGGTCCTTGAAAAAGAAATTTCTTCAGGATATTCAAATAAAGCTATTAAATATGGCTTAGAGAAGACTGTAAGTGTGGCTATTAATCAATTTCCTATCTGGAATGGTTTCTGGACTCAAAAGGTATTAGATTTAGTGAAATATTATGATATAAAACCTTTGGATGAAAGAAAGATAGTGGTGGATAAAGTATATGAAATAATTGATAAAGCTATAGTATTCTACTCATCTGAAGATTTTTGGAATAGATCGATACAATATATAAAAGGTATTGGTCCTAAAAAAGCAAAATTGTTTGAGAAACTTGAAATTAAAACTCTTCATGATCTTATAACTTATTATCCCAGAGACTATGATGATAGATCTAAGTTAAAAAAGATTTCAGAATTAAAACAGAACGAAAAGGTTACTGTTAAAGTTAAAATAATCGAATATGAGGAAGGAAAAACACTATATAAGAAAATCCCTATTGTAAAGGCAAGAGTGGTAGATAACTCAGGAGTAGCTTTTGCTGTCTGGTATAATCAAAAATATATTAAACAAGTTTTACCACCTGGGACTCAAGTTCTTTTATCTGGAATACCAGAAAGGGTTTTGGGTCATTGGGAATTTGAAAATCCGGAATATGAGATATTGGAAGAAGAAGAAGAAAAAGAATTGATTCATGTGGGAAGAATTGTTCCCATATATTCATCAACTGCTGGACTTTCTCAAAAAGTAATTAGAAAAATAATTTATGACGCTTTAACAGAATATACAATGTTTATAGAAGATCCTATACCTCAAAGTTTAAAACAGAAATATAATCTTTTAGATAAGCCAGTAAGTGTTTGGGAAAAACATTTTCCAACTTCCTTTCTTACCTTGGGAAGTGCTACAAAAAGGCTTCTTTTTGAAGAACTTTTCTTTATGCAGTTATTATTAATTAGGAAAAAGCAAGAGATAGAACAACTTAAGGCTCCTATCTTTAAAACGGAAAACACTTTAGTTGAGAAATTTATCTCTAAATTACCCTTTGAACTTACAAATGCACAAAAAAGAGTTTGGGAGGAGATTAAAAATGATCTTTCATCTGGAAGACCAATGCATAGATTGTTACAAGGAGATGTGGGTTCTGGAAAAACTATTATAGCAGTCCTTTCTATAATATGTGCCTATGAAAACGGATATCAGTCTGCTTTTATGGTTCCTACAGAAATTTTGGCAGAGCAACATTACAATAGATTGAGGGAATATCTTGAACCTTTAGAAATTAGAGTTGGTCTTCTTACAAGTAGTGTATCTAAAAAGGAAAAAAATAGAATTTATACCGATCTTGCTGAAGGTCGATTATTTGTAGTTGTAGGTACTCACGCATTAATTGAGGAGGATGTTAAATTTAGTAAATTGGGATTAGTAATTATAGATGAACAACATAGATTTGGAGTAACTCAAAGATCTATACTTTGGAAAAAAGGAGAAAATCCTCATCTTTTAGTTATGACCGCAACTCCTATTCCGAGAACTTTAGCTATTGTTTTATACGGAGAGCTTGACGTTTCAGTAATTGATGAATTACCTCCTGGTAGGAAACCTGTAATAACATATCTTGTTTCTAAGAGAGATAGAAAAAAGATCTATGATTTTGTAGCTAAGGAAATAATGCAGGGTAAACAGGCATTTGTTGTATGTCCTTTGATAGAGGAATCGGAAAAATTAGAGGTGGAATCTGCAAAAAAGTTATTTGAAGAGCTTCAAAAGTATTACTCTCATATTCCTATGGGACTTATCCATGGTTTAGTTCCTAGGGATGAAAGAAATATGATAATGGAAAAATTCAGAAAAGGAGAAATAAAAATGTTGGTAGCAACAACAGTGATAGAGGTGGGTGTAGATGTACCAAATGCTTCTATAATGGTTATCGAAGATGCTCATAGGTTTGGTCTTGCCCAACTCCACCAATTGCGAGGTAGGGTTGGTAGAGGATCAGTGCAGTCTTATTGTTTTTTAATAGCTAATACTAATACTGAAGAGGCCAAAAGAAGATTAAAAGTAATGGTAGAGACAAATGATGGTTTTAAGATAGCAAGTGAGGATCTTAATATTAGGGGTCCTGGTGAATTTTTTGGAGTAAGACAACATGGAGCACCTTCAATGAAAATTTTAAATGTGAATATATCAGATTTATCTCAAAATATGAGACTTTTAGAAATGGCAAGAGAAGAGGCTATTTCTGTTATAAAAAATGAAATCGAAGTGAAAGATAATGAAAAACTAATTCTTGAAAAACATCTTTCAGTGAATATTCCTTATAAGGAGAAGGGAATTGTCCTCTGAAGTAAGAATTTCTGGTGGATATTTGAAGGGTCAGACCATAAAGACTCTTAAAAAGGGGAATTATAGAATTACAATGGAACAAGTGAGGAGTTCTATTTTTAATATTTTAGATGAAAAAATAAAAGATTGTAGCTTTTTGGATTTATTTGCTGGATCGGGAATTGTGGGAATAGAAGCCTTAAGTTATGGGGCGAAAAAAGTAGTATTTGTTGAAAAACATCTACCTGCTGTAAGATTAATGAGAGAAAATTTAAAAAAATTCGGATTAGAGAATAGGACAGAAGTTCATCTTGATGATGTTTTTACATTTCTTAGAAAAAATCCTCATGAAACTTTTGATATTATTTTTGCAGATCCACCTTACGAATTAGGAGAAAAGATGAAAGATGTGGTAAAATACATAGGAGATAATAAATGGCTTAAAAAGGATGGCATGTTAATAATAGAACATCACAAAAAAACAGAACTTTTAAAAGAATATAGTAGTTTGGTATTAATTTTTAATAAAAATTATGGAGAAACAGTATTATCCTTTTACGGTTGTAAAGGAGTAAATACATGATTAGAGCAGTATATCCAGGAAGTTTCGATCCTGTTACCAATGGTCATATAGATATAATACAGAGAGGGGCTAAGATATATGATGAGGTTATTGTTTTAGTGGCTGAAAATATATCTAAGATACCTCTTTTTACTTTAGAAGAAAGATTAAGCATGCTGAGAGAAAGTCTACAACATATTCCTAATGTTAAAGTAGACTCTTTTAAAGGTTTGTTAGTGGATTATATTAAAAAAATAGATGTGAGGATAATAATAAGAGGGTTGAGGGCTGTTTCAGATTTTGAATATGAATTTCAACAAGCATTGACCAACAAAAAACTTTATCCTGAATGTGAGACGGTATTTTTAATTAGTGATATTAAATATACTTTTTTAAGTTCAAGTATGGTAAAAGAAATAGCCAAATTTGGTGGGTGTGTGGAGGATTTGGTTCCAGAATGTGTGGCTAAAAAACTTTATGAAAAATTTAATGTAAAAAGATAAGTATGGATATTGATAAATTATTGGAAAACTTAGAAAAACTTAAAAGTATCTTAGAAAATTCACCTACTGTTCCTGTCTGGGATAAAGTTATTCTTGATAAAGAGAAGCTTTTAGAACTTATTAGTGATCTTGAGAAAAGTATACCTGCCGAATTTTCAGAAGCCAAAAAAATAGTAGAAGAAAGGGATAAAATTCTCAAAAGAGCTTATGAGGATGCAGAAGATATTATAAGAAACGCAAAGGAAAAGGCTAAGCTTCTTGTCAGTAGCAATAATATTACCATAGAAGCTCAAAAAGAAGCTGAGAAAATTATAAATAATGCTAAGAAAGAGGCAACTGAAATTAAAAAGGAGATGGAAGGTTATATTAATAATCTTTTGAATAAGGTTGAAAATTTACTGGAAAGAGAAATAGAGTTAATAAGAAAGTGCAAATCAGAACTATAATTATACTACTCTTATTTATAGTTTTTATCTTAGAAATAGTATCCCAATTTTACGTTTACTTTTATGATGGTTTTTGTATGAATATAAAAGAGATTTTAGAAAATCTGCCTCAACATTTTCCTGATAATTTTTATGTAATACTCTTAAAGGAAGAAAAACCTCATTTTTATAATTTTATCTTTCTCTTTTTAAAGGGTCATTTGTATTTAAAGGACAATCTAACCAATGTGAAAATGGAAAGCTTTCATGGATATAAAACAAGAAAAGATATATACATATATGGAAAATCTTCTGATATTATTTTAAATCTTGCTTTCTGGAGTTTTGAGAAAAAATTGAGTTTTCCAAAAAACCTAAAGATTTCAGGAACAGGAGAGATTTCTAATAATGGAGAGATCAATCCTGTACTTGGGTTAGATTTAAAATTAAAGGTAGCTAAGAGAAACGGAATCAATGTTATGTTTTTACCTTTTTCTCAAAGAAAAGATAGAGGTTATGATGGAATTTTGTATATATATCCTAAGGATTATGATGATGCAAAAAGAAACTTATTGATGTTTGTATTACCTAAGGTTGGCATAACTGAATAATTTATGTTAAAATATAACTAACCTATAGTGATGGGTTACCATTGCTATAGGCGATTTTTTGAAATAAAAAAGGAGGTAAAAAATGGCTTTAACAAAAGAAGAAAAAAGAAAAATTATTGAAAAATTTAGATTGAATGAGAATGATTCTGGTTCACCAGAGGTACAAATTGCTTTGCTTACTGAAAGGATAAAGAGGCTTACTGAACATTTGAAGGTTCATAAAAAGGATTACCATTCTCGTGTTGGTCTTTTAAAGATGATAGGAAGAAGAAGAAAATTATTAAAATATCTTCAAGAGAAAGATTTTGAAAGATATAAGAAACTAATACAAGAATTAGGTTTGAGAAAGTAAGGTTATGCGGCAAGTTTATACATTTACTAAAGAATATGCAGGAAAACCTTTAAAAATAGAAGTTGGTAAGGTTGCTTGGCAAGCGACAGGAGCAGTTCTTGTACAATATGGAGAAACCACTGTTTTAGTTACTGTTGTAGCTTCAGAAGAAAGTAAAGAAGATGTTGATTTCTTTCCACTAACAGTTGAGTATGTAGAAAGATTATATGCTGCAGGCAAAATTCCAGGAGGTTTTTTCAAGAGGGAAGGTAAGCCTACAGAGCCGGAAATTCTTTTTGCTCGTTTGATAGATCGTCCTTTAAGACCCTTATTTGCTAAAGATTTTAGAAATGAAGTACAAGTTATAGTAACTGTACTTTCTTATGATAACGAAAATTCTACAGATATACCATCAATCATTGGTGCATCTTCCGCAATAATACTCTCAGGACTTCCATTTAAGGGTCCAGTAGGAGCGGTTAGAATTGGTTGGGATGGTAATAATTGGTATATAAATCCATCTATTTCTTTATCAAAGGATTTGCTTTTAGATTTAGTTGTGGCTGGCACTAAAGATGCTGTTCTTATGATAGAAGGAGGTGGCAAGGAAGTACCTGAAGAGATTTTCTTAGAAGCTATAGTTAAAGCTCATGAAGCATTACAAGATTCTATAAGCTTTCAAGAAGAAATTATCTCTACAGTAAATCCTAATCCCTTTTCTTATAATCCATTTGTAGTCGATGAAAGACTAAAGCAAGCAGTTCTTGATTTCGTAACCTTAGATAAAATCAAAGATGCGATATTTACACCCAGTAAATCGGAAAGACAGAAATCCTTAGAGGATCTAAAGAAAAAAGCTCTTGATTATTTGAAACCTATCTATGGAGAAGTAAAAGCACAAATAGATGAAATTATAAATGAAGAAGCAAAAGCAATATTAAAGAAAGTTATATTGGAGGAAAAGAGAAGAGTTGATGGAAGAGAACTTGATGAGTTAAGACCAATAAGTTGTGAAGTAGGAGTACTTAGTAGAGTCCATGGATCAGCCTTGTTCCAGAGAGGGGAAACGCAAGTTCTTTCTGTAGTAACCTTAGGTGCAGGAGAAGAACAGATAATTGAAAGTGTAATAGAGAATGAGCCTAAAAGATATATTCATCATTATAATTTTCCACCCTTCTCAGTAGGAGAAGCAAAACCCTTAAGAGGGCCAAAGAGAAGGGAAATTGGGCATGGTGCTCTTGCTGAGAGAGCTTTACTCCCACTTATACCCAAGGAGGAAGAATTTCCATATACTATTAGGGTTGTATCAGAAGTCTTAAGTTCTAATGGTTCAACTTCTATGGCTAGTGTTTGTGGTAGTAGTTTATCTTTAATGGATGCTGGAGTTTCTATAAAAACACATGTGGCTGGTGTGGCTATGGGATTAATAAAAGATGGTGATAGGTATGAAATATTGACTGATATTCAAGGTCTTGAGGATGCTTTAGGTGGTATGGATTTCAAAATAGCTGGTACACGTAATGGTATAACAGCAGTACAACTTGATATAAAGGTAGATGGTCTTACTTTTGATATTATCGAGAAAACCTTGAGGCAAGCTAAAGAAGCAAGAACCAAAATTATTGAAATAATGGAAAAAACTATTCCTGAACCAAGACCTCAAATATCACCTTATGCTCCTCGTATCATGGTATTAGAGATCAATCCTAATAAAATTGGAGATCTTATTGGGCCGAGTGGTAAGAATATAAAGAAGATCATAGAAGAGACAAATACTACTATAAATATAAAACCTGAAGGATTAGTCTACATTTCAGCTCCCAATCAGGAATCAGCAGAAAAAGCAGCTAAAATGGTACAAAATTATACTAGAGAGATAAAAGAAGGAGATGTGTTCTTAGGCAAAGTTGTAAGAGTTACAGATTATGGAGTATTTGTAGAAATATTACCTGGAAAAATAGGACTTCTTCATATATCAAAGTTTAAAACTACAAAAAGCGGTAAAAGTGAGGTAAGAGAAGAGATTAATTTAGGAGATGAGATATTGATTAAGGTTGATTCTATTGATCCAATGGGTAGAATCAGTCTGAGCAGAAAAGATCTATAACTCATGTTAAAAGGATGCAAGTTACTGAAATAGAGTTTGAAAATGGTCTAAAGATAATTCATGATTTTAATCCAGGCAGAAAAACCGTGAATGTTGTAGTAGCAGTAAAGGTAGGAACCCGTGATGAAGATAAAAAAGAGCATGGCTTAGCTCATTTCGTAGAACATTTACTCTTCAAAAACAATTCTGCCCGGAAAATTGATGACATTCACGAAGAAATAGATCGCTTAGGCGGAGAGTTGGACGCCTTCACCACAAGGGAAACTACCTATTTCACGTTAAAGATTTTAGGATATCATTTTACAAGAGGAGTTAAACTTCTCAGTGATATTATATTAAAACCTGATTTTACTGAGGAAGAAATAGAGTTAGAAAAAATGGTAGTTAAAGAAGAGATAAAAATGTATAGAGATTCACCTGAAGAATTAGTCTTTGACAATTTTCTGAAGGCATCTTGGGATGGTCATCCACTGGTAAAAGAAATTCTTGGGACTGAAAAAAAAGTGTCAAGTTATAATAAAGATCTTATTGTCTCTTTTTATAAAAAACATTATGTACCAAATAAGTTCATTATTGGCATAAGTGGTAATATCCCTACAAAGAGAGTTGAAGAAACTTTCAGAAACTTTTTTATTTTTAATGAGTCAAATATCAACAATGTAAATAAAAAAATCTCTTCTAAACCACCTGTTTTTAAACCTAAAAATATTTTTCTAAGAAGAAATTTTGAGCAAATTCAATTGATATGGGGAACTGAAGGATACCCACCTGGTCATGAAAAAAGAGAAGCTTTGTCTCTCCTTTCTGTATCATTAGGGGGTGGAATAAGTTCAAGATTATTTAGAGAATTAAGAGATAAACGCGGTTTAGTTTATAATATTGAGACCCAACTTATTACCTTTAGGGATGCATCTCTTTTCGGTATATATACGGCTACTTCTCCTAATTCATTTTTAGAAACCTTTAAAACTCTATCAGAAGAAAAGAAAAAACTTTTAAAATATGGAATAAAGAGAGAGGAATTAGATCTTGCAAAGAAACAAATCATAAATAATATACTTATGGCTATCGAAAGTCCAACGCAGAGACTTTTTTATTTAATAGACTCTTATCTAGTATATGGAGGAGTTTTTCCTTGGATTGAAAAGATTAAAAAGATAAGAAAGATAAAAATAGATGATGTTAATGATACTATAATGGATATCTTTAACAAGCCTTTCTCTTTAGCAGTAATAGGTACTTTAGATTCTCAAATAAAAAATTTTTTAAAAGGGGAGAGAGTATTATGATAAAAGTGGTTCTATTTGGCGCTTGTGGTAAGATGGGAAAAGTTATTGGAAAGGCAATAGTTGATGCAGATGATATGTTACTTGTAGGTGCAATAGATCCTAAATTTACTGGGGAAAACTATGGAAAAATTATAGGTACTGATAAAATTTCTTTAGATGTGTTAGGATCAATTGATGAAGTAAAGGATGATTTTGATGTAGGAGTAGATTTCACAACAGCAGAAGCAGCTTATGATAACATAAAGAAGGTTTTGTTGAAAGGTAAAAGAATGGTTGTGGGAACAACAGGACTTCCTAAAGAAAGTATAGAAGAGATAAAGAATTTAGCTATAGGAAATAAGACTTCGATATTGATTGCACCTAATTTTGCTCTCGGTGCAGTTCTTATGATGCAGATTGCAAAACAAATAGTAAAGTATTTTCCTGATGTAGAAATTATAGAATTGCATCATAATGAGAAGATAGATGCTCCTTCAGGAACAGCTTTATTAACTGCCGAACTTCTTTCTCAAGAGATGAAAAAATATAATCTAACTCATAAAGATGCTACAAAGATTGAAAAACTCCCTGGATCGAGAGGGGGGAAAGTAGAAAGTATAAATATTCATAGTATAAGACTTCCTGGACTTGTAGCTCATCAGGAAATTATATTTGGAGGTATAGGGCAAACCCTTTCTATCAGGCATGATGCTTTGAGTAGAGAGTGTTATATTCCTGGTGTCCTTATGGCTTTAAGAGAGATTGTAAAAAGAGATGGTTTCTTTTATGGATTAGAAAGCTTTTTAGAATAGAGGGGAGGTAAAGCTTATGATTCATTTTGGTTCATTAATTACTGCTATGATAACACCTTTCAGTAACGATGATGAAATAAACTGGAAAGAAGTAGATAGAATAGTAGATAAGCTTTTAGAGGATGGCAGTGATAGCATTCTTGTATCTGGTACTACAGGCGAAGCTCCAACATTGTCTAAGAAGGAAAAATTAGAACTTTTTGCACGAATAAAAGAAAGAGTAGGAAACAAAGCTAAAGTAATTGCAGGAACAACTACTTATTGTACAAAAGAATCGATAGAACTTACAAAGGAAGCAGAAAAAATTGGGGTAGATGGTATTTTAGCTACTGCACCATATTATAATAGACCACCTCAAGATGGATTGTATTTACATTTTGCAAAAATAGCATCTGAAACATCACTACCAATCATTGTTTATAATATCCCATCCAGAACAGCAGTTAATGTTCTTCCTGAAACATTAAAAAGATTAGCCAATGATTACTCTAATATTGTGGGTGTTAAGGAAGCAAGCGGTGATATGAATCAAATTTCTACTATAAGAAGAATTCTACCACACCCCTTCTTACTATATAGTGGAGATGACTCTATGACTTTACCTCTTTTAAGTGTGGGGGGAGATGGGGTGATAAGTGTAGCATCCCATATTGTAGGAAAAGAAATAAAAGAAATGATAAATAGCTATTTTAAAGGTGATGTAAATAGAGCATCTGAATTACATCTGAAACTTTTACCTATATTTAGGGTACTTTTTGTAACCACCAATCCTATACCTTTGAAAGAGGCATTAAATTTATTAGGGTATAATGTAGGTAAATGTAGACTTCCACTAAACCCTATAGATGCGAAAAGTAGAGCTGATCTTATAAAAGTATTGAAAGAGTATGGATTTGAAGTAAATGAAGGATAAGTTGAAGATTATACCTCTTGGAGGATTTGGAGAAATTGGGAAAAATATGTTGGCTATCCAATACCAGGATAGTATTTTGGTTGTAGATGCAGGGTTAATGTTTCCTGATGGTGACATGTTAGGTATTGATTTCATAATACCAGATATCTCATATTTGGTCTCTAATAAAGAGAAAGTTAAAGCTATTTTTGTAACTCATGGACATGAAGATCACGTAGGAGCTTTACCATATATTTTAAAAGATATAAATGTGCCTATTTACGGAACTTCTTTGACCCTGGGACTTATAGAGAGAAAACTGGAAGAATTTGGGTATAAGGCAACCCTGAAGAGGATTGTACCTGGAGAGTCTATAGAAATATCACCCTTTATAATTGAAACTTTCAGGCAAACCCATAGTATACCAGATACTGTTGGACTTGCTATTAATACACCAGTAGGATTAGTAGTTATAAGTGGAGATTTTAAACTTGATCAGAATCCCATAGATGGTATAACTCCTGATTTTAAAAAGATGGCTGAACTTGCCGGAAGAGGTGTTCTTGCCCTTTTTTGTGATACTACAAATATTGAACAACCGGGTACAACTCCTTCTGAAAGTCTTGTTAAAAGCACTTTTGAAAATATATTTGCATCTACGAAAAGTAGGATTTTTCTTGTTACTTTTGCTTCTAACTTTCATAGAATACAACAAGCTATAAATATGGCTCATAAATTTGGTAGAAAAGTAGCTATTGCTGGTAAAAGCTTAATAAACAATATAGAAGTAGGGAAGAAATTAGGATACTTAGATATACCAGATAATCTTATTATGAATATTAGAGAGGTAAATAATCTTCCTCCTGAAAAGGTGTTGGTACTTTCCACTGGAAGTCAAGGAGAAACTTATTCTGCATTATCACTTCTTACTAATCATTCCTATAAACAACTTTCTTTGCAACCTGGAGATACTGTTATTCTTGCTACAAAGCCTATACCAGGAAACGAAGTAATTGTGTATAGATTGGTAGATCAGCTTTTTAGAAAAGGGATTGAGGTAATATATGGAAAAGATGCAGGAGTACATGTATCAGGTCATGCTGCTCAGGAAGAGATAAAGCTTTTAATAAATATTCTAAAACCTAAATATCTTATACCCTATCATGGAGAATATAGGCATTTAGTATTACTTAAAAAGTTAGGTAAAGATTTAGGTTTCTCTGAAGATAGAATAATTCTGATGGAAGATGGTGATGTTTTAGAATTAGATCAACAAACAGCTAAAATAGTTGATCATATAGAACTTTCTAATGTTTATGTGGATGGGTTAAGTGTGGGAGATGTTGGAAATATTGTTCTTAGAGAAAGAAGAGCATTAGCAGAAGATGGAGTATTAGTAATAGGTGTTTTATTAGATAGTGCTACTGGGTTAATTCTTGAAGGACCTGAGATAATATCTAAGGGTTTCATATTTATGAAGGAATCTGAAGAATTAATAGAAGAAGCTAAAGAGGTCGTTAGAGAATTATTTAAGAAGAAAATTAAAAATGGTAATGTAAGTAAGGAAGTATTAGTAAAGACCTATCTGGAAAACTTTTTTAATGAAGAAATAAGAAGAAAGCCTGTAATAATTCCTTTAGTATGGGAAATATAGTTATGGAGAAACATAGGCTTATAGGAATAATTATCTTCTCTATTGTTATATTTATCTTTATGGCTTGGTTATTTCCTGATGCAAGCGGTCGTTTAGGGAAAACTATAATAGACTTTTTAACTTGTGTTTTTGGTATATACCTAATTCCTTTGTTTCTTTATCTAACAAGTATTTCATTTCTGCTCATTAAAAAGGACTATCAACCAAATATTTTAAAGGCTTTATTGTTTTATTTTTTATCTTTATTGCTTCTAATTTCGATCTTGATACATATTTTTAATCTTCAAGATCATGGTAAATTTATTGGAAGATTATCTTTTAACATATATCAATATGTGGGAATAGGTGGATACATACTATTAACTTTGTTTTTTACTTTTTTAGGATTTCTCTTTTATCCATCCTTTGAAATTTTTAATAAAAAAAAGACTCTTTCAAAGGAAGAAAAAGTAGTAAAAAGAAAGAAAGAAGGAAAGATTGATAGGATACAAAATAGAGAGCAAGCCAAATTTATAAATACTTCTCAAAAACCTGTTACTAAAGAATTTTCTATCCCTCTAAATATTCTTTCCTATTCTGCTCAAAAAAATGATGAGGAAAACTATGAAAAAATGGCTCGTAGTTTGGAGGAAACTCTTAAAAGCTTTAAAATAGAAGCTAAGGTTAAAGACTGGAATATTGGACCTTCTGTTGTGAGATATAATATATCTATACCTCCTGGAGTTAGAGTAAGTAGAATTTTGAGTCTTTCTAATGATTTAGCTTTAGCTCTTGCAGTACCAAGTGTAAGATTTGAGGCTCCAGTTCCCGGTGAATCAGTTATAGGAATTGAAATTCCAAGAAGCAAGCCAGTTAAAGTATATTTGAGGGAAATCTTAGAGAGTGATGTTTTTAAAAAATCTGTTCATCCATTAACTATAGCTCTTGGAAAGGATTTGATTGGAAATATAAAAGTTGGTAACCTTGCAGAAATGCTCCATCTTTTGATTGCTGGTACTACAGGTTCTGGTAAAAGTATGTTTATTAATTCTTTAATTTTAAGTCTTTTATACAAAAATTCCCCTGAAAATTTGAATCTCATTCTTATAGATCCAAAAAGAGTAGAATTATCAATGTATAATAAACTATTAGGTAAATATATGAGACACAAAGTTGTGGTTGAACCTAAAAAAGCTGTTTATGCGTTAAGATGGGCAGTTTCAGAGATGGAAAGGAGATACGAGGTATTTGAAAAATTGGAAGTAAGAAACATAGATGAATATAAAAATCTTTCTCAAATAGAAGAAAATTTACCCTATATAGTAATTATTATAGATGAATTGAATGATCTTATGATGATAGCTCCAAAGGAAATTGAGGATTTAATATGTAGAATAGCTCAAAAAGCAAGAGCTGCTGGTATGCATTTAGTGGTTGCTACTCAGAGACCCTCTACAGATGTAATAACAGGCCTTATAAAGGCTAACATTCCTTCTCGTATTGCTTTTGCGGTATCATCACAAATAGATTCAAGAATAATATTGGATGATGCAGGTGCTGAAAAACTTATAGGAAGGGGAGATATGCTATTTCATCCAATAACAAGCAGTCATCCTATAAGGCTCCAAGCACCTTATGTGGAAGACAAAGATATCAAAAATGTGGTATCATATATCGTAGAAAATTTTGGAAATTTAAATTATGATATTATTACCTTTGAAGAGAAAGAAGAGACAGAAGGAAAAGAGATTGAGGAATTTGGAGATCCACTTCTACCAAAAGTTATAGAACTTTTGAAGGGAAAAAAAGTAATTTCTACATCTTATATTCAAAGAAAATTTAGTATAGGTTATAATAGGGCAGCAAGAATATTAGATATATTAGAAGAAAAGGGTTATGTAGCATCACAAGGAGAGGGGAAACCAAGAAGAGTATTAAGGGGAGGTGATGACATCTAGTAAGATTAAGAATTTAGAATTTTAAGGGGTTGTTTGTTTTAGAAAATTTTCTCAATGGAGGAGGTTTAAATTATTATGCGTAAGTTTTTAATTACCTTTTTAGTTCTTTCTCTTATCCTATTTTCTTCTTTAGGATTTTCTGCAAAAACTATTAGAGTTGGTATAGTATATGATGTAGGTGGTAGAGGAGATAAATCTTTTAATGATGCTGCATATAATGGATTGCAAAGAGCGATTAGGGTACTTAAAGTGGAAGGAAAGGATTTAGAACCTGGTCCTGGAGGGGCGAATAGGGAAGAACTATTAAGGACCCTTGCTGAACAAAACTATGACTTAGTTATTGGTGTAGGTTTTCTTTTCACTGATGCTATTATGGCAGTAGCTAAAGATTTTCCAAAAGTAAAGTTTGCCATAGTAGATGGGGTTATAGAGGGACTTCCTAATGTTTCTTCTTTAGTATTTAATGAGCATGAAGGATCCTTCTTAGTAGGTGTTATTGCAGGTTTAATGACTAAGAGTAATATTATTGGGTTTGTAGGTGGAATGGATATTCCCTTAATACACAAGTTTGAAGTTGGGTATAAAGCTGGAGCATTGTATGTTAATCCGAAAGTAAAGGTATTGATAAATTATATTGGTGTAACAGGAGATGCATTTAAAGATCCAGTGAAAGGTAAAGAATTAGCCTTGGCACAATACAAACAAGGAGCTGACATAATTTATCATGCTTCTGGGGCATCTGGAGAAGGAGTATTTGAGGCAGCAAAAGAAACTAAGAAATATGCTATTGGAGTAGATTCTCCTCAATCTTGGATTATGCCCGATAGGATTATTACAAGTATGTTAAAGAGGGTAGATGTAGCAGTTTATGAAACCATAAAAGATGTAAAGGAAGGAAAATTTAAACCGGGAATTAGAGTTTTTGGTGCAGCAAATGGTGGGGTTGATTATGAAAAAACAAAACTTCTTCCTTTAGGTGTAATTTCAAAAGTTGAACAAGTTAAAAAAGATATAATATTAGGAAAAATCGTAGTTCCATATGATGGTAAGACCTTCGAACAATTTAAAGCAAAATATCTAAAGTAAAAATATAATTTCTTACCCCCTCTCATAATGGGAGGGGGTTTTATAAAGGGAGGTAAGAAAGTAAGTGGAAGAGATAATAAGATTAGAAGGAATCACTAAGATTTTCCCAGGAGTTGTTGCAAACGATAATGTATCCTTAACAATTTATAAGGGAGAAATTCATGCAATTGTTGGAGAAAATGGTGCTGGAAAATCTACCTTAATGAAGATAATATATGGTCTTTATAGACCAGATAAAGGTGAAATTTATATAAGTGGGAAAAAGGTTAATATACATTCTCCTAAAATTGCTATAAATTATGGTATAGGTATGGTGCATCAGCATTTTATGCTGATACCTCCTTTTACAGTTATTGAAAATATTATTTTGGGATCAGAAGTAAAAAATGGTATATCTTTAAATTTAAAAAAAGCTGAAGAGACTCTAAATGAAATTATTAATTCTCTTGGTTTTAAAATAGATTTGTATGAAAAGGTTGAAAATCTTTCTGTTGGTGAGGCCCAAAGGGTAGAAATTTTGAAACTTTTATACAGAAAGGCTGAAATATTAATTTTAGATGAACCTACAGCTGTGTTAGCTCCCCAAGAAGTAGAAGAGCTTTTCACTATTCTTAGAAAGCTTTCTTCTCAAGGGAAAACCATAATATTTATTTCTCATAAGTTGAATGAAGTCCTTGAGATATCTGATAGAGTAAGTGTAATGAGAAGAGGAAAATTAGTAAATACAGTAAATACTAAAGAAACAAATAAGTTTGAACTCGCTCAAATGATGGTAGGAAGAGAGGTTTTTCTAAAAGTTAATAAAATTAAGAGAGAAAGAGGAGGCGAAATATTTAGAGTTGAGGATATATGGGTAAGGGGAAGAAAGGGATTAGATGTAGTTAAAGGTGTATCTTTTAATATAAGAGAGGGAGAAATTTTGGGTATAGCAGGAGTTGAGGGAAATGGACAATCTGAGCTTGTAGAAGCTATAGTAGGGCTTTTACCTTTAAAAAGAGGAAAAATATTTTTTAAAAACAAGGACATAACTTTGGAAAAGATTAGACAAAGACGTCTTCTTTTTGGTCATATACCAGAGGATAGGCATAAAAGAGGATTAATCTTAGATTTCTCTGTAGCGGAGAATTGTATTTTAGGTCTTCACTATTTTAATAAATTTTCAAAGGGAATATTTATAGATTATTCAAAAGTGTATAAACATGCCAATGAAATTGTAGAGAAATATCAAGTAAAAACTCCTAACATAAAAATACCTATTAGGAATTTATCAGGTGGTAATCAACAAAAAATAGTTTTAGGAAGGGAATTAAGCTTTTTACCTGATCTTTTAATCGCAGCTCAACCAACTCGTGGTTTAGACATAGGAGCTACAGAATTTGTTCATCAACTTTTAGTAGATCTAAGAAATCAAGGAAAAGCTGTGCTTCTTGTTTCTGCGGATTTAGATGAAATTTTAAATTTAAGTGATAGAATTTTGGTAATGTATAATGGGGAAATAGTAGGATCTTTTAGTCAATCAGAAGTTGATGAAAAAGAATTAGGTTATTACATGACTGGAGTTAAGAGGCAGACTGAATTAAAGGAGGCATTAATTTGAAAAATCGGGAATTTATAGAAAACTTAATTCTCAGTATAATAAGTCCTTTAATATCAATATTTATAGCATTATTTTTTGGCGGGATTATTATTTATTTACTTGGACATAATCCATGGGAAACATATAGAGAAGTGATAAATTTTTCTCTTGGAAATCCAAATGGATGGGGTTATGTATTATTTAATACCACCTCTTTTATATTAGCTGGATTAGCAGTAGCTATTGGTTTTAAAGGAGGTCTTTTTAATATTGGTGCAGAAGGGCAAATTCTTGTAGGAGGATTAGTATCTGCTTTGGCAGGTCTTTATATAGCTCCGTTATTTCCACCCTTTCTACACTTACCCATTACTCTTGTTTTTTCTGCTTTAGGTGGAGCTATTTGGGCATTTGTTCCTGCCATATTAAAGGCAAGATTAGGGGTCCATGAAGTTATTAATACCATAATGATGAATTGGATAGGTTATGCTCTTACTAATTATTTAGTTGTTAATACTTTTAGAGAAAAAGGAGTTTTATATCCATTACCACAAACTGATAAATTGCCTCCTTCAGCAGTTCTACCTAAGCTGTATTCAATTTTTCAAAAGATAGGTATTAATATACCAGAAAGTAACCCTGTAAATTATGCATTGGTAATTGCTACATTAATGGTTATAGTTACTTACTATTTATTATGGAAAACTAAATTAGGCTATGAGATAAGAGCTTTGGGGCTTAATATACATGCATCAGAGAATGCAGGTATAAATGTGAAAAATGTCATATTGGTAACTATGTTAATAAGTGGTGCTATAGCTGGACTTGCTAGTATAAACGATGTTTTAGGATATAGATACAGATATCTTGATAATTTTTCTCACGGACTTGGTTTTACTGGAATAGCAGTTGCTCTACTTGGGAAAAATCACCCTGTAGGCATAATATTTTCTGCACTTCTTTTTGGTGCATTAAATAGAATGGCTATTGGTATGGATGTTTTTACTCATATACCAAGAGAAATAATTTCAGTCCTACAAGCAGTCATAATATTAACTATTGTGGTAAGTAACGAAGTACTCATTCGCTTTCTGAAAAAAAGGAGGAAAGTTACATATGCTTGAAACAATTTTTGCCTGGGAAACCATAACTTCTGCTATAAGAATGGCAACTCCACTTGCTTATGCATCCTTAGGGGGAGTTTTTTCGGAAAGAAGTGGAGTAGTGAATATAGCTTTAGAAGGTATTATGTTATTTGGAGCATTTTTTGCTGCAGTTGGAACATATTTTTTTAAAAATCCTTTAATTGGATTATTATTCTCTATAATTGCTGGTTCAATTGTTGCATTTATTCATGCAGTGGTATCGATTAAGTTTAGAGTAAATCAGATAGTAAGTGGTACAGCATTAAACATGTTAGCTGTTGGAGGTACCACTTTTTTGTCAAGGCTGATATTTAAAGCTGCAGGATCTTCTCCCCACATTGAGGGTTTTGTACATATAGATATTCCAGTCATTTCTAAAATCCCTGGTATAGGGTTAATTTTTAGAGACCTTTCTCCACTAATCATCCTTATGATTGTTCTTGTCTTTTTGTCCCAATATATACTGTATAGAACAGTCTTTGGTTTAAGAATAAGGGCAGTAGGTGAAAACCCACAGGCAGCAGATACATTGGGAGTAAATGTTTATAAATACAGATATATAGGTGTGCTTATAAGTGGAATTTTAGGGGGTATAGGAGGTGCCTTTCTTTCCTTAGAACATGCGAGGGTTTTTGTCGAGAATATGACCGGGGGAAGGGGTTTTATAGCTCTTGCTGCTATGATATTTGGTAATTGGAATCCTATAGGTTCCTTAGGTGCATGTTTACTTTTCGGTCTGGCTGAAGCTCTAAGAATGAGACTAGAAGGTGTAGGTATTCCAACGCAATTTATACAAATGATACCTTATATTCTTACTATGTTAGTTTTAGCAGGAGCTGTAGGAAAATCTACTCCTCCTTCGGCAGATGGAGTACCCTATGAAAAAGAGGAGATATAGGGAAAAGTTTCAAATATTTGTTTATAAAAGTATTGCAGTTGTTCTTAGAAGATTACTAAAATGGTTTTATAATTTGAAAGTGTATGGTATTGAAAATATACCATTAGAAGGGCCTGTCATTATTGCTCCTAATCATAGGAGTAGTCTCGATGTTTTGGTTATAGCTACGACCCTGCCAAGACCTATTAAGGCTTTGGGTAAAATAGAACGATTCGAATATCCCATATTTGGTAGATTTGCAAGATATTTGGGAGGAATTCCAGTTAAAAGAGAAAATATTGATTTGTCTGCTGTAAAGGATGGTTTAGAAGCTATAAGAGAAGGTGAAGTATTATTAATATTTCCAGAAGGCACGCGTTTAAGAAGAGATAATGGAGATGTTAAAATCAAAAGAGGAATTGGTTATTTTGCAGCGAAGACTAAGGCTCCTGTTATTCCTACAGCTATAATTGGAGCTGATAATATATGGCCTCCTGAGAAAAAATTTCCTCATTTATCTGGCAAAATAAAAGTAATATACTCAGAACCATTAGTTTATGAGGGTGAACATGATAGAAAGAAAGAAGAAGAATTTACGAATAAAGTGATGGAAATAATAAATCAAATTTTAATGGAAGCAAGGATAGAAAATGAAAAGGATTAAGAAGGAAATTTCCTATTTTTTCTATAAAATAATTATTTATATTGTAAGATTTCTATTAAAAATTTTATGGGGCTATAAAGTTGAAGGGAAAGAAAAGATTCCTAAAGGTTCTTTCATTGTGGTTGCTAACCATGTCAGTTTATTGGATCCTATTGTTATAGGTGCTGCCTTTGATAAGAGACTTTTTTATCTTGCTAAAAAAGAGCTTTTTAAATCAAAGATTTTCAACCCTTTTCTAAGATGGCTTGGAGCTATAGATGTAGATAGACGAGATTTTAGGTTTGAAACATGGAAAAAGATTAAAAGACTTATAAAAGGAAATGAAATAATTGTAATTTTTCCTGAGGGAACAAGAAATGAACATCCTGAGAAAGGACTTCTTGAGATAAAGGATGGAGCTTCCACTCTTGCAATTACTCATGGTCTTCCCATACTTCCGATTGGAATTAAGGGTACTGAAAAGATCTGGAGAAGAAGAAAAGTAATTCCTCAATTAGGAGGAAATATTACTATAAAAATAGGAGGACCAATTTTTGTTATAAAAAATAATAAACCTACTAAAGAAGAGATAAAAGATCTTAATGATAAGATTAAAGAAAGTATTACGGAGCTTTTAAAATGAAGGTATATTTGGTAACACCTTATGGATGGTGTTCAGGTGTTAAGAAATCTATTAGTTTAGCGGAAAAGATTTTACAAACAAAAGGTGAAGTATATACATTAGGTGCATTAGTGCATAATCCAAAAGTGATAGAAGATTTAGAAAGAAAAGGAATAAAAATTTGGAATAATAAGTCAATTCCAGAGGGAAAAAAGCTTATTGTAAGAGCTCATGGTTTGCCATATAAGGAGGTAGAAAAATATAAAGAGTATGGTAATGAAATTTATGACGCAACGTGTCCCTTGGTTAAGAAGGTACAAAAATTAGCTGAATTTTTAAAAAAAAATGGTTATAAAGTATTAATTGTTGGCGAGAAAAAACATCCAGAAGTGATTGGTATAATGAGTTATGCTGAAGAAAAAGGCATAGTAATTGAAAATATTAATGATGCTATAATGGTAGAGTCATTTCCTAAAATAGGTATAGTTATTCAGACGACTCAAAGTTGGGAAGAGGTGGAAGAGATTATAAAGTTAATACTAACTAAAGGGAAGGAAATTAGGATTTTCAATACCATATGTCCTGAAGTTGAGAAAAGGCAGGAAAAGGCAAAGATATTATCAGAAATGGTAGAATTAGTGTTAGTTCTTGGAGGAAGAAATAGTGCTAATACAAGAAGATTGTATAATATTTTAGTTAAAAGTGTGCCTACTTATCATATAGAAAACTTAGAAGAAATTGATATGGAATGGTTTGATAATAAACAAAAAATTGGTATTATAACAGGCACATCTACACCAGATGCTTTTGTAGAGGAGGTTTTAAAATTATTAGAAACCCATCATCCCTTAGAGATACATTTGGTATAGAAGTAGGAATCCCTGTAGTAAGTATTGTAGGAAGGCCTAATGTAGGAAAATCTGTGCTCTTTAATAGAATTGCAGGAGAGGAAAAAGCTATAGTTGCTGATGAGCCTGGAGTTACTAGGGATCCTTTAGTGCACCTTTGCGAATATAAAGGTAAGTTTTTTTATCTTATAGATTCAGCAGGATATGGATTAAATGATGATTTAAGTGAACTTGTTAAAGAAAAAATATATGAAGTGATTGAAATAAGTGATCTTATACTATTTGTGGTAGATGGAAGGTCAGAGCTTACTTCTCTTGATTTTGAATTTGCTGAGATTCTTAGGAAATCTGGAAAAAAGATAATTTTAGTAGTAAATAAAATGGAAGGAAGAATTGATTCTGAAATTTATCTTTCTCCTTTTACTGTGTTGGGTTTAGGTGAACCTTTCCCTATCTCTGCTATTCATAAACAAAATCTTACTGAGCTTATTGAGAAAATATTATCCCTTATTCCAAATGTAGAAGTAGGAAAAGAAGAACAGTTAATAAAATTTGCTTTTGTAGGTAGACCAAATAGCGGTAAATCATCCTTAGTAAATACCTTGATAGGTAAATATAGGAATATTGTTAGTGAAATTCCTGGAACTACCAGAGATACAGTGGATATAATATGGGAATTTAATGGAAAGAAATACATGATTCTTGATACTCCAGGATTAAGAAGGCCCTCAAGAATTGAAGAAGAGCTCGAAGAATTATCAGTAAGAAAAGCATTAAATACTATAAAAAGATTGGATGTAGCTATAATGGTTGTTGACCTTTCGATAGGAATTAGAGATCAAGAGAAAAGAATTTTGCATTATATTGAAGATAAGGGAAAATCTTGTTTAATTGTTTTTAATAAAACAGATTTATTTCCCTCTTTGAAAGAAAGAAGAGAGTTTGAAAAAATAGTTCCAAGTTTACTTTCTCCTTTCGATTATTTTCCCTTTATATTTACATCTGCCCTTACTGGATATAATGTAAAAAAGATTATTCCTTGGGTAGACAAATTGTATGGACTAAGTCATATGAGAATTCCTACATCTCAAATTAATATGGCAATTCAAGAAGCTTTAAGTAGAGTTTCCTTCTCAAAAAAGGGTAAAAGCTTGAAAATTTATTATGCCACACAGGTTGAAACTTCTCCTCCAAGAATAGTCTTCTTCGTAAATGAACCAGAAATCATGAATAAGAATGTTCAAAAATATTTTGAAAAGTATATTAGAAATTACTTTTCTTGGACAGGTACTCCTATAAAAATAGAAGTAAGAAAGAGGGAGTAAAAGCCATGATCACAAAAATCTTATTAATGTTGATTTCTTATCTATTAGGATCTATACCTAGTGCATTAATTGTGGGTAAACTTTGGAAAGGTATAGACGTAAGAAAACATGGAAGTGGTAATTTAGGTGCTACTAATGTTCTTAGAGTGCTTGGATGGGGACCTGCTATTATTACAGCCTTAATGGATGTGGGTAAGGGAGTTTTAGCTGTATATCTTGCAACATTTATCCTTAAAAATGATCATATAGCTATTTTATTATGTGTTATCTCTGCAGTAATAGGACATTCTTTTCCTATATTTGCTGATTTTAGAGGAGGAAGAAGTGTAGGGATTTCTTTTGGTATTCTTTTTTATCTTTTCCCTAAAACCTCTTTGACTGTTCTGATAATTGCCATAATAATTGTGAGTATAACAAAATACAAATCAATAGCTTCTATAACCTCTGCTATTATTTATCCTTTTATTTTATATTCTTTAGAAAGACCAGTAATGGAATATATGATTTGTGTGGTAATCGTATGTCTTTTTATTATTTATAGACATATACCTAATATTAGGAGGCTTATAAGAGGGGAGGAACATAAAATAGATTGGAGAATAAAAAGATAAAAATTACAGTTTTTGGTGGAGGAAGTTGGGGAACCACATTAGCAGATATATTATCGGAAAAGAATTATGATGTAACTCTTTGGGTACGAGATAGCAAAAAGGCGAAAATTATAGAAGAAAAAAAAGAAAATATCTTTTATCTTCAAGGGTATAAGTTAAATCCCAATTTAAAGATTACAAGTGATATAGAATTAGCCACAAAGGATACTCTGATAGCAATTTTGAGTATTCCTGTTCAAGGCTTGAGAGATTTTATTAGATCGAATAGATATTATCTTACCCATATTCCATATTTTGTTAACACTGGAAAAGGTATAGATATAGAAACTCTTAAAAGGCCTTCTGAAATAATAATGGAAGAGCTTAATATTGAACAGGGACAAGTTGCTATTTTTTCGGGTCCAAGTTTTGCAAAAGAGGTGATGGAAAGAAAACCCTTAGCTATGGTGATTGCTTCTCCAAGTATTGTAACTGCAGAATTTCTACAAAATATTTTTAATATGGATTTTATGAGAGTATATAGAAGTGATGATATAGTAGGTGTGGAATTAGGAGGTGCTCTGAAGAACGTAATTGCAATAGCAGCTGGAATATCGGATGGTTTAAATTTTGGATATAATGCAAAAGCAAGTCTTATTACAAGAGGTTTGGCAGAAATTAATAGGTTTGCTATTTTATTTGGAGCTAATCCTTTTACTATACTCGGTCTTTCTGGACTTGGAGATTTGGTACTTACAGCTACAAGTACTTTAAGTAGAAATTGGAGGGTAGGAAAATATGTAGGAGAAGGGAAAAGTTTACAGGAGGCATTATCTGAACTTCATGGTATGGTAGCAGAAGGAGTTTATACTGTAAAATCAGTTTATAATCTTTCCCAGAAATATAATATCTATATGCCTATTACTGAAGAAGTTTATGAAGTATTGTATAGTGGAAAATCCCCTAAATCAGCTCTAATAAGTCTTTTATCAAAAGAACTAAAACGCGAAATTGACGAAAATTTTCAAATTAACTTGTTATAAAAAATTACTCTTGTTATAATACTTTTAGAAATATAAAAAATTTTGAGGTGTATTAAAGTATGGAAAAAGAGAAAGCATTAGAATCAGCAATTTTTCAGATTGAGAAACAATTTGGAAAAGGCTCCATAATGAAATTAGGAAGTAATGAGAGATATGAGGTACCGGTCATACCGACTGGTATTCTTACCTTGGATTATGCTTTAGGAGTTGGAGGAGTTCCGAGAGGAAGAATTATTGAACTCTTTGGACCAGAAGGTTCTGGTAAGACAACAGTTGCCTTACAGATTATTGCTTCTGCTCAAAAACAAGGCGGAATTGCTGCTTTTATAGATGCTGAACATGCTTTTGATCCAAATTATGCAAAAAGAATAGGAGTAAATTTAGAAAATCTTCTTATCTCACAACCAGATACTGGAGAACAAGCATTAGAAATTGCTGAGATTCTTGTAAGAAGTGGCAGTGTAGATGTGATTGTCATAGATTCAGTAGCTGCTTTAGTGCCAAGAGCGGAGCTTGAGGGAGAGATGGGAGATGCCTTTATAGGTTTGCAAGCAAGACTTATGTCTCAAGCTTTGAGAAAGTTAACTGGAGTTATTAGCAAATCTAAAACTGTAGCCATATTTATCAATCAATTAAGAGAAAAAGTAGGAGTTTTCTTTGGAAATCCCGAAACTACACCTGGAGGAAGAGCTTTAAAATTCTATGCTTCAGTTCGTATTGATGTAAGGAAAGCAGAATCAATGAAAGAAGGAAGTGAGGTTACAGGGACAAAAGTAAAAGTTAAAGTTGTAAAGAACAAAGTAGCTCCTCCATTTAAAGAAGGTGAATTTGAATTAATATATGGTGAGGGAATATCAAGAGAAGGATGTATATTGGATGCTGGAGTAGAAGCAAAAGTTATTGAAAGAAGTGGTACATGGTATATATACAAAGATATAAGATTAGGGCAGGGTAGGGAGAATGCAAAAACATATCTTAAAGAGCATCCAGAACTTGCTGATGAGATAGAAAGAGAAATAAGAAAGATATGGGGTTTTGAAACTTCTCAAGTATCAGGAGAACCCAAAGAGAGTGAGAAAACAGAGACAAAAGAAGAAAAGACTACAAAAAGATCTTCTTCTAAATAACAAAATTATCTTAGAATCTTGACATCGGTTTATAGTATTTATATAATCAAAATCAAGAAATGCCGAGGTGGTGGAATTTGGCAGACACGTAGCATTGAGGGTGCTATGGGCTTACGCCCGTCCGGGTTCAAATCCCGGCCTCGGCACCAAATTAGAATATGAAACTCTTCCCCAATACTCAGGGAAGGGTTTTATTTTAATTAGCTGACGGAGGAATCATTGTTGTGGAAGATTGTTTGTTAGAGGTAAAAAATCTAAGAACATATTTTTTTACAGATGAAGGAATCGTTAAAGCAGTAGATGATGTATCCTTTGGTTTAAAAAAGGGAGAGAGTTTAGGAATTGTGGGAGAATCAGGAAGTGGTAAAAGTGTAACTGCTCTCTCTATCATGAGACTCATACAAGATCCTCCTGGAAAGATTGTTGGTGGAGAGATAATATTTAGAGGAGAAGATCTTCTTAAAAAGAAAGAAGAGGAAATGAGAGAGGTGCGCGGGAACAAAATATCTATGATATTTCAAGATCCAATGACCTCTCTCAATCCTGTTTTTACAATAGGGGATCAAATAATGGAAGCTATAATTCTACACCAAAAACTAGATAAGGTTTCAGCAAGAAAAAAAGCTATTGAGATGTTAGAACTTGTTAGAATACCGGAGGCATCTAAAAGAATTGATGAATATCCTCATCAATTTAGTGGTGGAATGAGACAAAGAGTAATGATAGCAATTGCACTATCATGTAGTCCTGAAATCCTTATAGCTGATGAGCCTACTACTGCTTTAGATGTTACAATTCAAGCTCAGATTATAGAATTAATTAAACAACTTCAAAAAGAATTAGGAATGTCTCTTATATTAATAACTCACGATATGGGAATAGTAGCAGAAACTTGTAAAAATGTGCTTGTTATGTATGCTGGGAAAGTAGTTGAGTTTGCTGATGTACGTACTATCTTCAAAAAGCCATCTCATCCTTATACAATTGGACTTCTTGAATCAGTGCCAAGGCTTGATGTAAGGAAAGAAAGATTGAAGGCTATAGAAGGTCAACCTCCAGATCTTGTTGCCCTTCCAAGTTATTGCTATTATGCTGAAAGGTGTCCTTATAAAACTGATAGATGTTTAGAAGAAATACCTGATTTAATTGAGGTAGAACCTGGGCATTATTCTCGCTGTTTTTATGCTAAGGGAATTGGAGTGAAAGTATGAATAACTATACAGATGATGTAATTTTAGAAGTCAGAAATCTAAAAAAATATTTTCCAATAAAAAGTGGCATCGTTTTTTCAAAACATGTGGGAGATGTAAAAGCTGTAGATGGACTAAGCTTTTATATTAGAAGGGGAGAAACATTAGGTCTTGTAGGAGAATCAGGTTGTGGGAAAAGTACGGTAGCGAGAACTATTATAAGACTTTTAGATCCTACAGATGGTGAAATTATTTTCGATGGGGTAGATATATCAAAACTTCCCCATAGTGCTCTAAGAAGAATAAGAAAAGATATGCAAATTATATTCCAAGATCCATATTCATCATTAAATCCAAGAATGACTATAAGTGAAATAATAGGTGAACCGTTACAAGTTCATAAAATAGTATCTTCTTCAAAAGAGAGAGAGAAGAGGGTACAAGAGTTATTAGAACTTGTAGGTCTTGCTCCTTACCATGCAACCCGTTATCCTCATGAATTTTCTGGGGGTCAAAGGCAAAGGATTGGAATAGCAAGAGCCCTTGCATTAAATCCAAAATTTATAGTTGCTGACGAACCAACATCTGCATTGGATGTATCTATAAGATCTCAGATTATAAATTTACTTCAAGATTTACAAAAAGAATTTAAATTAACTTATTTATTTATATCTCACGATTTAGCTGTTATAAGACATATATGTGATAGGATAGCTGTTATGTACTTAGGTAAGATTGTAGAACTTTCAGAAAATGATGATTTATATACTTCTCCACTGCATCCTTATACTCAAGCTCTTCTTTCTGCTATACCTATACCAGATCCTGAATTAGAAGAAAAAAGAAAAAAGATAGTACTTACAGGAGATATACCAAGTCCTTTAAATCCACCAAATGGTTGTAGGTTTCATACCAGATGTCCAAGCGTAATGGATGTATGTTCAAAAGTTGAGCCTGAATTAAAAGAAGTAAAACCAAATCATTTTGTGGCTTGCCATTTATATTGATATGGAAAAACAAGATTTTAAAAATCAACTAAAGAAAACTGCTCATCTGGCGAGATTATATCTAACGCTAGAAGAAGAAGAATTATTTTCTCGTCAATTACAAAGTATTCTTGATTATTTTAATAAACTTCAAGAATTAGACACTACTAATGTAGAGCCAATGGCACATGTATTACCTTTGTCCAATGTGTGGAGAGAGGATGATATTAGAAAGAGTATTCCTAAGGAAGAAATTTTTATGAATGCCCCTGAAGTGGAGGAAGATGGATTCAAAATTCCTAGAATTTTAAAAAGGGAAGAATAATTAGTATGAGAACTCTTAAGGAATTAAAAGATTTATATAGTAAAAATGAGCTAAAAGTAAGGGAGTTAATAGATTTTTATCTAAAAAAGATAGAAGAATGGGAACCATTTATTCATGCTTTCCTTATAGTGCCTTATAATGAAATAGAAAAACAAATTAGTGAAATTGAGAAAAAACCTAAAAATTTACCTCTTTATGGAATTCCTATTGCTGTAAAGGATAATATACTTACAAAAAATATTAGGACTACTTGCGCTTCCAAAATTCTTGAAAATTTTACACCTCCATATGATGCTACTGTTATAAGAAGGCTTAAAGATAATGGAGCGATAATAATTGGAAAAACAAATTTAGATGAATTTGCCATGGGTTCCTCTACAGAAAATTCTGCTTTTGGTCCTACTAAAAACCCTTGGGATATTGAGAGAGTTCCAGGAGGGTCAAGTGGTGGATCTGCAGCATGTGTTTCAGCAGGAGAAGTACCTGTTTCGATAGGATCTGATACGGGTGGATCTATAAGGTTGCCTGCGTCTTTTACTGGAGTTATAGGATTAAAACCCACATATGGCCTTGTATCACGATATGGACTTGTAGCCTTTGCATCATCCTTAGATCAGATAGGACCTTTTGGTAGAAGAGTAGAGGATGTGGCTTTAATTCTTCAGGTTATTGCTGGATATGACCCCATGGATTCTACGTCTTCTCCTTATGAGATTCCAAATTATTTTGAAAACTTGGGTAAGAGCGTAAAGGGATGGAAAGTAGGATTCCCTGAAGAACTTTGGCAGAAAGGGGTTTCAGAGGAAGTTTTAAGAGTTCTTGACAAATCCTTTGATATATTCAAGGATTTAGGAGTTGAAATAATAGAGATATCTCTTCCTTCTATAGAATATGCCCTTTCAGTTTATTATATCATTGCTACCTCTGAAGCAAGTTCCAATTTGGCAAGATATGATGGAGTAAAGTATGGATATAGAGAAGAGGCAGAAGATCTTATATCAATGTATAAGAACACAAGAGGTCATGGCTTTGGAAGTGAAGTTAAAAGAAGAATAATATTGGGTACTTATGCTTTAAGTGCTGGGTATTATGATGCCTATTATTTAAAGGCAACAAAGGTAAGGAATTTAATTAGAAAAGAATTTGAGGAAGCATTCAAAAAAGTTGATATAATTGTTTCACCAACAAGTCCTATACTCCCATTTAAATTAGGAGAGAAGATATCTGACCCTCTTCAAATGTATCTAACCGATATAATGACTATACCAGTAAACCTTGCTGGTATTCCTGCTATCTCTATGCCTGCTGGTTTCTATAATAATCTACCTGTAGGAATTCAATTCATGAGTACTTTCTTTTCAGAAAATAGACTTCTTCAGTTTGCTTATGCATATCAAGAAATGATGGATTTTTCAAGTAAATACCCAACTCTTCCTCAAAAGAGGAGGACTTAAAAATGCTAAAACCAGTAATAGGATTGGAAGTACATGCTCAGCTATCTACTGAAACTAAACTTTTTTGCTCTTGTAGTACGGATCATGAAAATGTCCCCCCAAATACTAATGTTTGCCCAATATGTATGGGGTTTCCAGGAGTCCTTCCAGTACTTAATAAAAAAGCGGTAGAATTTGCAATAAAGGCTGGTTTAGCTTTGAACTGCGAGATTTCAAATTATTCAAAGTTTGATAGAAAAAATTATTTCTATCCGGATTTACCCAAAGGATACCAAATATCTCAATATGATTTACCTTTATGCAAGAATGGTTATTTGGAAATTTTTGTGGATGGGGAAGTTAAGAAAATAAGAATAAAGAGAATTCATTTAGAGGAAGATGCTGGAAAATTATTACATATAGGGACAGGGGATAGATTATCAGAAGCCGATTACAGTCTTGTCGATTTTAATAGGGCAGGCATTCCTCTTATTGAGATTGTTACAGAACCTGATATAAATTCTCCTCAAGAAGCAAGAATATTTTTACAGGAACTAAGATTAATCTTAAGATATTTAGAAATAAGTAGCGGAGATATGGAAAAAGGTTCTCTAAGATGTGATGCTAATATTTCTATACAAACTCAGGAAGGAGTTTTAGGAACAAGAACTGAGATAAAAAATGTAAATTCTTTTTATTCCTTGGAAAAGGCTTTAGAATATGAAATTGAAAGGCAGATTGAACTTTTGAAAAATGGTGAACAAGTAATACAAGAGACAAGGCATTGGGATGAAAAAAAGCAAAAAACAGTGAGTTTAAGAGGAAAAGAAGAAGCAGAAGATTATAGATATTTTCCTGAACCTGATCTTCCCCCTTTAATCGTGACAGAGGAGATGAAGGAAAAAATAAAAAAGGAAATTCCAGTATTACCAAAGGAACTAAGAAGAAAATATTTTGCATTAGGTTTATTACCTAATGAAGTTGAGATAATTATTTCTGAAAGGGAATTAGCAGAATTTTTTGATAAGTCTCTAGTGTTATATACTAATCCCAAAAATCTTTTAAATTGGATATCTGTAGAAATCTTAAGTTATTTGAATGATAATAATATGTCCTTTAAAGATTTAAATATACTTCCTGAAAAATTTATAAAATTAATACAAATGGTAGATAAAAACGAAATAACACGTCCTGTAGCAAAGGACGTATTAAGAAAATATCTAACCACAGGTAAAGATCCAGAGAAGATAGTGGAAGAGGAAGGTTTAAAAACAGTATCTGATACTTCATATTTACAAGAGGTTATTCAAAAGGTTATATTAAATAATGAAAAAGCAGTTTCTGACTGGAAGAAGGGGAAGAAACAAGTCTTGAACTTTTTAGTAGGTCAGGTGATGAAAGAGACAAAAGGAAGAGCGAGTTTAGATTTAGTAAAAAATCTTCTTGAAGAAGAATTAAATAAATTATGAAAGAGAAAAAGCCCTTAGGTGAATATCTTTTAGAATTAGGACTTATAACAAAGGAGCAATTAGAGAAAGCTCTCGAGGAACAGAAGAAAACTGGGGTTAAATTAGGACAAATACTGATCGAGAGAGGATATGTAAAGCCCGAGGATATTGGAAAAGTATTAGAAAGGCAAAGTGAAATTCCCTATATTTCTTTGTCTGAAATCCCTATTGATGAAAAATTAGCTGGATCCTTTCCAGAAAATCTTTTAAGAAAATATAAATTTATACCTATGAAAAGAGAAAGTGGAATAATACATGTTGCTATAGTTCCTCCTATTGATCCTGTAGTAGTAAATGAAATAAGAAGAATAGTAAAGGCACCAATAAGATTGTTTATTACTACCGATAAAGAGTTTAATCAGATTATGTCAAAACTTTTCCCTTTAGAGAAGAGTACCCTTTCTGCTGTTCAAGACTTTCAAAGGAGTATGCCGGTAGAAACAATAGTTGAAGCCCCTCCTGCAATAGGCGTTGAAGAAGCACCTATTGTTAGATTGGTATCTTCTATAATTAATGAAGCAATCACAAGAAATGCCAGCGATATCCATTTAGATCCCCAAGAGAAAGAGATGAAGGTAAGATATAGAATCCATGGAATTCTTTATGATATTATGAGTATTCCTAAGGAAATTCAAGATGCTGTAGTAACAAGAATAAAGGTAATATCAGGAATGGATATAGCAGAAAGAAGAAGACCTCAAGATGGAAGAGCAACTTATAGATATGAAAATAAAATCTTTGATTTAAGAGTAGCTTCAGTGGGTACTATACACGGAGAAATGGTAGTTATAAGATTACTGGATAAATCAAAAGTACTTATTGAGCTTGATAGATTGGGCATGACAAATGAAGACCTTAATGTATTTGAACATCTTATAAAAAGACCTTTTGGAATGATCCTTGTCACAGGACCTACAGGAAGCGGTAAAACTACCACATTATACTCAGCTTTAAATGTTTTAAATAAACCATCAGTAAATATAATAACCTTAGAAGATCCGGTAGAATACGAACTTCCAGGAATAAATCAGATTCAGATACAACCAAAGATAGGTATAGATTTTGCTATGGGACTTAGAAATATCTTGAGACTTGATCCCAATATTATAATGGTGGGTGAAATTAGGGATTCAGAAACATTAAATACCGCTATTGAAGCTGCTCTAACGGGTCATTTGTTGTTAAGTACTTTTCATGCAAATGATTCTGTAAGTGCTGTGGCGAGATTGATACAAATGGGGCTGGAACCTTTTTTAATTGCATCTTCACTTATAGGGATAGTAGCCCAAAGATTAGTAAGGACTATATGTTTATCTTGTAAAGAAGAGTATATACCTTCATCGGAGGAAATAGAAGAACTCGGATTAACAAAGGATGAAGGAAGAAATATAAGACTTGTGCGAGGAAAAGGTTGTCTATTCTGTAATTATACAGGATATTCAGGAAGAACTGGAATTTTTGAGTTATTAAAAATAACTAAGAACATAAGGACATTAATAAATAAAAGGGCATCTATTGATGAAATTAGGGATATGGCATTAAGAGAGGGGATGAAAACCTTACATATGAATGCAAGAGAAAAGGTATTATCAGGAATAACTACTATTGAGGAGGCACGTAGAGTAATAGCTTGGGAGGAGGATTAATTTGCCCTCCTATAGATATGTGGCAAGAGATCTTGAGGGAAGAAGATATAAAGGTATAATTGAAGCAACCAATGAAAGAGAAGCAAGAAGAATTCTAAAATTAAGGAAATTATATGTAATATCCTTAAAAAAAGAATCCTCATTATGGAAAACTTTAACCTATAAAAAGAAAGTTACTCTTCCAGAGCTTGTTTTATTCACATCCCAATTTGCAACTCTTTTAAGATCTGGAATTATTCTTACAGAATGTCTTACAACTTTATCATCTCAAACCAACAATCCTTATTTTAGAGATATACTTAATGATGTAAGAAAAAGTGTTGATTCTGGATTGAGTCTATCAGAGGCTCTTTCTAAATATCCTAATGTATTTCCCAAAATATTTATAAGCTTAGTGAGAACGGGTGAAATTACAGGAAGTCTTGATATTATGTTGGAGAGACTTTCAAGGTATTTTGATGAACAACATGAATTAAGGGAAAGAATAAAATCAGCTACTACTTACCCTATAATAGTTATGGTTGCTGCAATCTTGGTTGTAATATTTATGCTAACTTTTGTAGTGCCTACTTTTCAAAGAATCTATGGGAGAACTAATGTACCTCTTCCTCTTCCCACAAGGATTACTATATTATTAGGAGATTTTGTTAAGAAAAATCTATTTATTATTTTTATCTTGTTTTTTTTGATTATTATTGGAATAAAACAAGCCCTAAAAATTAAAAAGATAAAAAGATGGTGGGATGAGTTTAAACTGAATATTCCTAAAATAGGCAATCTGTGGCGAAAAGTGTTACTTAATAGATTTACTAGTACCTTTTATGTACTTATAACAGGTGGAATATTAATAACCCAATCTTTGGAAATCCTTGAAGACGTAATGGGAAATCTATATTTCTCAGAGAATCTTAGAAAAATCCTTTCTGGGGTTTTGGAGGGAAGAAATTTATCAGAGCTTATTGATGAGAATGTATTTACCCCTCTTTTAAAGCAAATGATAGCAGTAGGGGAGAGGAGTGGAAGATTGGATTCTATGCTAGAAGAATATAGTAGATTTTCCCAAAGAGAGATAGAGATTGGAACAAAAAGAATAACCTCTCTAATAGAACCTGCATTAACATTGTTTTTAGGTATTGTAGTTTTCTTCATTGTTATATCCATGTATCTCCCAATGTTTAATATGGTAAGACTTTTTAGAAGGTAGGAATTAATACTTGGTATATGATAAATTTGTGATATAATTTAGTAAAGATAATAATTTTTAAATTTTGGGAAAGGAGGTGAGTTATTTGAAAAATAGTAAAGGTTTCTCCTTGTTAGAGCTTTTAGTTGTAGTAGCTATTCTTGGAATCCTTATAGCTATCGCATTACCAAGATATTTTGATGCAGTGGCAGATGCTAAAAGAAATGCTCAGAGAACAAATATAGCAATAATAAGAACGAGCTTAGAATATTATAGGAACAAAAATAACACATATCCAACAGATACACAGACATTTGTTAATTTCTTAAAAGATCCTAACTACTTCTCAGAAACACCAGTATGTCCGTATAATGGGCAAACATATACTTCTCAAGGATCTGCACCTGCTACTTGGGATGAGAGTAATGCTCATATATTAGTTTATCAGGGTTCAGCAAAATCCTATACTTTATCTTATACATCTCCATAGTTTTGTAACTATATTTATGCCCCGAAGCTTGTCTTCGGGGCTTTTTGTTAATAAATGAAGAAACTTTTTAATATCTTAAAGCTTAAAAAAATTATAAGTCCATTATTATATACTCTTCTTACATGTATTTTATTAATTCTTCTTTATATGTTTTTTAATATATTTTTTTGGTTAGGGGTACAAGCATTTATAATTTCCCATGAGATAGTAATAAATGCAAACTATGCTCTACAGCTTTCAGTTTTAAAAAATGAAAAAGTAGTCTTTGATTTTTATTACTCTTCTAAGACAAATTCTATTCAATTTTATTGGATGTATGGGGAAAAAACAAAAAAAATATATCTTTCTCCTCATCTTATTCCCTCAGGTATAAGAGCATATAGCCCAAAAGGGACTTATACTTTTTATTTTGAAAATGGAAATATATATCCAGAAGGTGAAATATCACTTTCAGCATTTTTTACAAAGAGAGTTATAAAGTTTTATAAAAATGGAAAGGTGAGTTTTTAAAACTTCTTGTAAAAACTTTTAAAGATTTGATAAAATAAAAACATGAAAAAGGGGTTTTCATTCTTAGAGGTTATAGTAGTAATATCCATCTTAGGAATCCTTTTATGGATTACATATAACTCTATATTGAGTAAACCGGACTCTAAAATATTATTACAGAATACTACAAATCAATTTATTCAGGATATAAGATATATAAGACAAAGAGCAATAATTAATAAAACTGACTGGATATTAATAATCTCACCTCAGGCATATACTTCCTATACCTTCCTTGATGATAAGGGAAAGATTGTAACAAGATTTTTTAATAATATTTCTGTAAATACAACTGCTACTTTATTTTCCTTTGATAGAGATGGCAATTTTACAGCTGATTATACAGAAACTTATGCCATTTTAACATTAATAATTGATAATTATACTTCTACTATAAGGATAAATTCCTTAGGTTTTATTGAAGTGGAAGGTTTATGAAAAGAGGTTTTACCTTCTTAGAAGTTTTGATATCAATACTTATTTTAGGAATATTTATGGCATCCTTTGGAGTTGGGTTATACCATATTTTAAATGAGGATGATATGGAAAAAATTGAAAGTACATGCTTAGAATTATCTGAAAGAGTTATAGAAGATTATAGAAAAACTATTTTAGCCAATTGGACAGCTTCTTTTCCCATTTCTGGAAATTTTGCTAGTATTGGATATACAAGCTATCTTTATACAATAAGCATTACAAACATTACAAATTCACTAAGACAATTTACAATTACAGTTTGGAATGATGCAAATAATAACAATACATTAGATAATTTTGAGGGTAAAGCAGTTCTTGTTAGTTTAATATCAAGAAGGAGATAATAATGAGGAATGGCTTAACCCTAATTGAAGTGATTATAGGTGTTTTAATATTAGGAATGATTGCTCTTCTTCTTGCCAATGTTCTTATAGGAACCATAGATCTTTTTGGTAGAAAACAAGAATCTCAAGAAATATTCTCAAATGCCCAAATAATTCTCGATAGATTAACAAGAGAGATAAGACAAGGATCTCAAGTGTTAGATATAAGTTCTGCTACTGATACCCTTGGTAAACTTTCCATTCAGCTTTGTACAGGAGATATAAGAAGTTTCTCCTACACATTATATAATGGAAAATATTATTTTACTGTTGATGGGGAGATTCAAGCGGGTCCAATAAAAGAGCTTAGGTTTATTGGATATGATTTTAATGGTACCTACACCACATTGACATCTACTATAAGAACTCTATCAATTACACTTGTCATGGACAATAATGAAAAACATATGACTTTGGTATCTTTAAGAACTCAAGTCCAACCACAGTTATCAGGTATATTCATTACTGAGATTATGTATTATCCTGCAAGTCTTGATAAAAATGGAAATTCTCAAGATGAAAGAGATATGGAATTTATTGTTCTGTATAATGGAACAACTTATACTGTAAACTTATATGGTTGGAGAGTTAATAGAACTACAAGAATTTTTGACAGTCCTTCAGGAAGCTTTTTATTAACACCTGGTAATTATGCTATTATAGGAGGAAAAGATTCAAATTTAACTAATTTTTACAATCTTCCATCTTCCTATTTATATTTGAAAACACAGCAAAGAGGTCTTTACTCTGCAAATGGGGAGATGCCTGATAATTATGGATCTGTTGTTATAGAGGATGATAGGCAAAATGTAATTGATCAAGTAGATTATTCCTATACTTGGGGTGGTTATCCATCGGGTAATAATTATTATTCTCTTCTTCGTAAATCTATATCAGCTCCCTCCAATGATCCGTCAAATTGGAGAAATAGTCTTTGTTTAAATTATTATACTTCAAGCTTGTACGTTTCGCTCCTCTTGTAAAAGTAAAGGAAGAAAAAAATACAACTACAAGTCAAAATATAAAAACTATTAATAATCTTTTTGTAGAGGAGAAAGAATCTTCTGAGGATAAGTTTCCATATGAGCTTAAAGGTATTTTAAAAGGAGAAGAAAAAGAATTAGTCATTCTTGAAAAAGTAGGAGAAGATAAAGGCACAATTTTAGAGAAAGGAAATCAAATAGATGGATATAAGATTTATAATATAGATGTGGAAAAAGGAGAGGTAATATTAAGGAAAGGAAATATTTCTTATAAATTAAAAATGAGAATTTAATAAGCTATAGGAAGTTCTTCTAAAAAGACTGCACCTTTAAATTTTATCTCCTTATTTCTGTAGATATTTTGATATCTTCTTTGAGCTCTTATAGTTACTTCCACTTGTTGTATATTTATACTTCTCGATGTTATGGAGTTTGTATAGGTTGTATATGTGTAAGCTGATGTTACATCAACAACATAATAATTTACTGTAAATCCATTATTTATTATATAATCAGCTATAACCTTAGGTCCTTCACCAGTAGTAAAGGTAATGTTTGTAGGATAATTAATTATTTTTGCAAGTTTAATAACTCTAGTTCCTCCTGTTTCTACAACAGTTAAAGTAAAAGTATTATATTGAGGAGCCCAGTTTATAAATTTTTTGTAATAGAGGAGCATTCTTGAATTTGGTAACAATGCATCTTGAGGATTTCTTGGTACAGATAAATATGCATTTAAATAATATCCTCCTGATGTGGGTGAAATAGTTAATAGTTTATTATAGGATACTTTTTCATTTATATTCAAATTAAAACGAGAATTATCCCTCAAAACAATATTCACATCAGGAGGATATATGAAAATACTTTTCAGAACCGAATCTAATATTTGAGACTTTGCTGTAGATAGTTGATCAAATATTTCTCTATCGAGCCTTTGAACAATAAGATCCCTTTGTATAGCAAACCACATACTAAAAGCAGAAGCTAATACTATAAAAAGAATGGTAATTGATATTATTAATTCTGGTAAAGACATTCCTTGTTTCATGGCCTTGAAATAACTCCTACAATTTCAGCTAATGGATTTTCATATCTTTTTGGTGGACTTCCAGGTCCTGGCTTGTGGAAACTGGTATCAATTTTTCCATCTCTTTTTGTGTAATATACCCTAATTGTAATTCTCTTTAGTATGACTGTGGAAGTTCCAGGTTGATAGTAATCCTTAATTAAAAATTGTACAGCATATTTGGGAGATCCATTTACTTGAGGTATGCTCATGAATTGTGTATAGATCATATCACCACCTGAAGGATCAGCTGGAATAGCTGGACATATTGTTGGAATAGCTGGGATCGCCCCTTGGACATTCTGCTTTTCATTTTCATTTAAAGATAAAAAGTTATCAAGACTATTCCCAGACCAAACCTTAATTGTTTCTATGATGTTTTTAGCTATGTCTTGAGCTTCAGCTCTATCTTTCAATCTTTTATTTAAGGTAAAACTTAACACTGTTGCTCCTGTTGCTCCTAAGACAAGAACCATCAAAATTATAGCAAAAATTACCACTCCAATTAAGGATTGTCCTTTTTCTCTTTTATTTTTCATACCATCACCCCCTAAGGTTACTCGGTAAACTCCACAAATGGAGGATAAGGACCTCTTTTATTATGATTCTCATTCTCCTTTTTGATTGGATTTGTATATGTATTTTTCTCTTCAATCTCCAAATTAATATCCCTTTCTACTTTACTCTTTATTTCCATAGATGAATATTCTTCGGTTTTTGAAGGTATCAATCTAAATATGAGAATCACTATAAATATGCCTATACTGATTATTAGCAATATTCTATCTAAATCTTTCATCTCCAGCTCTCCACCCATGAATCTATAGTTACCCATCTCTGGGTTTGAGGATTACCTTCCTGAATAGTTCTATTAGTAGTAGGGAAATATGGAGGTGCATACCCAGTACGCATTCTATAATCATACCAGAAATCTCTACCATAACCAGTCTTTGGTACGGGATTACCATTTCTATCTGTAGTAAAAGTTCCAAATGCTCCGTACCTTTTTGATATAATTCCTCCAAGTAAATGTACATCACCTGCAGGAGATCTTGTATTATAGTTCATTACTTGTACGACTCCATTTGGGGCCATTAATACTCCATGAATATTTGGATCCCTAAGAGGAGTACCATCTGGATTTTTGGTATCAATCCATATATTTCCATTTTGTGCTAAAAGACCAAGAACATTAATTGCATTAGGATTATTTCTTGGATCATCTTCATAAACAAGATTATTTGTGATAGTAATTGTGTTCGCTGCAATAACAGACAATCTTTGATCTTTTTGAATTAACCCCTTTATACTTGTTATATTTCCGTCCACATATATAACTCCATTTGGTACTTTATTTATCACAATAGTATTATTCCCTATTTTTACATAAGTTTTATTATTTTCAGAATCAATAGTAAAAACATATGTATTGTTTCCTTGGGCGATAGTATATACAGCTCTTCCTGATGAGTCTTTGCCGAATTCTATACTAGCATCTCCTTTTACATATATACCACCACCATTTGCAATTGTAATAGTATATACACCATCTGGAGGAGGATTGTTATTAACAGGTAAACCTAAATAGCTTCTAATAATAGAGTATGTTGGAGAATAAGTAGGAAAAACATCACCAGGAAAATAAGATAGCGCTGCATAAAGCTGAGTATATGTGGTAGGTGGAAGATCAATTTTACTAGCACCTCTTATAAATCCTTGTGCAAAGAATGGAACGTCATTTGGAGGATTTCTATCTGCACTAAGTCTTACTGTTCTTCCTCTATTGTAAAACATTGCAGTTGCTGCAGATGATGTCACTATATCAAAGAATTGTGGAGTATAAGCAAAGGCAAATTCCCCATTGGTGTGAACTGGTCCATAAAATCGTGTCCTATCTGTAAACCATACTGTTGAGCCATCAGCCATTTGATGTAAATCTGTAAATAGGGCAAATCTTGCAAAATTTTCTCTTCGTAAAACTCCTTCAATTTTTCCGGTAACAGTAACTGTAAGAGTAACTGCAGGTGAAAAATTTACCTTCCTACCTGTACATACAATGGTGTAATTATATGTATAGGTTATATAATCTGTAACTCCACCTCTAACACTTGCAGAATAAGCAGATAAAGTAAAAGAATAACTATTTAAGGAATATATTGTAGTAGGATCCACCTGAGCTGTATTTGTATATATAAATTGAATTGTATTTATAAAATTTGGATTTGATGAAGATAATATATTTCTCATTCTATCTTCTGTAATTTCGGAGACTTTAAGTTTACCTATTTCTTCTTTTAAATAATATCTTGCAGTAGTTAAAATACTTTTGATTCCTATTTGAGTAGCATATAAAACCTGATCTCTTGCTTGATTTCTGCGCGTAAAGTAAGATTGTTCAATGGGAAGATTTAAAAGTAAAGCAATAAGAGCAGTTACAAAAATTGCAAGAGTTAAAGCTGTTATTAAACTTATATCCCCCTTTTCCCTCACCCAATTTTTATTTTTCATACTCTCTACTCCCTTTATTTACAATTTTTTCTTATTAAATAATTATACCCTAAAATTTGTTATATTATAACAAAAATTTTGGGATTTTAATTAAATATATAATCCACTTTCTTAATTTTTTTCTCAAAATAACTTTACATAATATATATTATCGGAAGTAAAAATAAAAATAGGAAAATTCATATAAAAATTTCATCTAACCCTCTTTACAAAAAAAATTTTGTATGATAATATTCCTGATTAAATATAAAAAATCAAAGGCGATGAAGAGGAGCAGTATGTAGATTTGCATATTTTACAGAGAGCCAGGGGGTTGGTGTGACCTGGTGTTGCGGTCTATAGAACTCGCCTCGGAGCTTGAAATCTGAAACTTTTAGTAGGATTTCACGTATCTCTGCGTTAAAGAGAAGAGAGGCCTTAAGTATAATTATCTTAAGGCAATAAAGGTGGTACCGTGGGAGCTTCTCATCCTTGTTGTGGTTGAGAAGCTTTTATTTTAAGAAAGGAGGTAAAAATATCATGCAGATGACAGTAGCTGAAGCAATAATAAAATATATGCAGGAAGAAGAAGGGATTGAAATATTATTTGGTTATCCGGGTGGTGCTGTCATAAGTTTTTATGATGCATTATATAATTCTACCCTTAAGCACGTATTAGTAAGGCATGAGCAAGGTGCAGCTCATGCTGCAGATGGTTATGCGAGATCAACAGGTAAAGTTGGTGTATGTGTGGCTACCTCTGGCCCAGGAGCTACCAATTTAGTGACAGGTATAGCAACAGCATATATGGATTCTACTCCAATCGTGGCTATAACTGGACAGGTAAGAACTTCTGCTATAGGAAAAGATTCATTTCAAGAAGTAGATACCCGTGGTATAACCATGCCAATTACTAAACATAATTATCTATTGAAAGATCCAAGTGAGGCACTAAGAATAATTAAAGAAGCTTTTTATATAGCAAAAACAGGTAGAAAAGGTCCTGTTTTAATTGATATTCCAGCAGATGTATTTTCTTCAAAAATTGAATACTCTGTACCTAACAAAGTAGAACTTCTTGGATATCGTCCTAATTATGAACCACATCCATTACAACTTAGAAAAGCTGCCCAATTAATAAAAGAGTCAGAAAGACCAATTATACTGGCAGGTGGTGGAGTAATATCTTCAGATGCTTCTACAGAGCTTATTAAATTTGCAGAAAAAATTAATACTCCTGTAGTAACCACATTAATGGGAAAAGGCTCTATACCAGAAGATCATGAGTTATGTTGTGGATTTATAGGGATGCATGGGGCTGCTTATGCAAATTATGCTATAAATGAAAGTGATCTTATTATTGCTATAGGAGTAAGATTTAGTGATAGATCTACAGGAAAAGTAGAAACCTTTGCTCCACATGCTAAGATAATTCATATAGATATAGATCCAGCTGAAGTTGGTAAAAATGTTTCTGTTGATATACCTATTGTGGCAGACGCTAAAAGAGCTTTAGAGAAATTGTGCGAGATAGTAGAGCCAAAACATAATCCTATCTGGTGGGAAAAGATTAAAGAATGGAAGACTAAGTATCCTTTAAGATATAGATGGTATGATGATGAAATAGTACCCCAGTATGTAATTGAAAAAATCTATGAAAAAACCAAAGGAGAAGCTATAGTAGTCACAGAAGTAGGACAAAATCAAATGTGGGCTGCCCAGTTTTATAAAGTAAAAAGACCTAGACAATTTATTACTTCTGGTGGCTTAGGAACGATGGGATTTGGATTTCCAGCCTCAATAGGAGCCAAAATAGCAAATAAAGATAAAATTGTTATTGATATAGCAGGTGATGGAAGTATACAGATGAATATTCAGGAATTAGCTACTGCCTCAGCAGAGAAACTACCTGTTAAGATCTTTGTTTTAAATAACAGCTGTCTTGGCATGGTCAGACAGTGGCAAGAACTTTTTTATAACAAGAGATATGCATGTACATTATTAGATGTAGCTCCCGATTTTGAAAAATTAGCAGATGCATATGGAGCATATGGGAGAAAAGTTACTAAAATTGATGAACTAGAAGATGCTATTGAGTGGGCACTGAATATAAACGATGCTCCAGTAATAGTAGATATTAAAGTAAAAAGGGAAGCTAATGTCTTTCCTATGATCCCAGCCGGTGGTTCTATTGATAAAATGATGATTGACTAAAGGAGGCGAATGTTTTATGCAACATACCTTATCATTAATTGTAGAAAATAAGCCTGGAGTATTAGCAAGAATTGCAGGACTCTTTAGTAGAAGAGGTTATAATATAGAGAGTTTAGCAGTTAATACCACAGAAACTCCTAATCTTTCTCGTATTACATTAGTTGTAAATGGAGATGAAAAGGTATTAGAGCAAATAACAAAGCAAGCTTACAAACTAATAGAAGTTATTAAAGTTAATGATTTTACAGGTGTTCCTGTTGTAGAAAGAGAACTCGCTTTAATAAGAGTTAAATCAGATGCATCAACTCGTAGGGCTATTATAGATTTAGTTGAAATATTTAGGGCAAGTATAGTTGATGTTAGTGATAAGGATCTTATTATTGAAGTTACTGGAGATAGCGAGAAAATAGATGCCTTTAAGAAGAATTTGGAGCCATACGGAATTAAGGAAATGGTACGTACTGGAAAGATTGTTATGGAGAGAGGATTAAAATTATGAAAACTTTAATATGAGGAGGTTCTACTATGGCAAAGGTTTATCATGATTCAGATGTTAGTTTAGATATCATTAAAGGTAAAACTATTGTTATTATTGGCTATGGTAGTCAAGGTCGTGCCCATGCCAGAAATTTGAAGGACAGTGGACTCAACGTTATAGTGGGAGTAAGACCTAACGGTGAATCATGGAAAAGAGCTGTAGAGGAAGGTATGAACGTAGAAAAAATAGAGAATGCTGTACAAAAAGCCGATATAATAATGTTTTTAATACCAGATACAGAACAACCACATATCTATAATAATCAAGTAATGCCATATTTAAAACCAAATCAAGCTTTAGGATTTGCTCATGGATTTAATATACATTTTTCCCAAATAGTTCCCCCACCCTTTGTTGATGTATTTATGGTAGCTCCTAAAGGGCCTGGACCACTTGTAAGAGATTTATATGTAGAAGGTAAAGGAGTACCTGCATTGTTTGCCGTATATCAGGATTATTCTCAAAAAGCTAAAGAAATTGCTCTTGCTTATGCCAAAGGTATCGGAGCTACAAGAGCAGGAGTAATAGAGACCACCTTTAAAGAAGAAACAGAAACAGATCTTTTTGGCGAACAAGTAGTATTATGTGGTGGAGTTACTGCGTTAATTAAGGCTGGATTTGAGACTCTTGTTGAGGCAGGTTATCAGCCAGAAGTTGCTTATTATGAGTGTTTACATGAGATGAAGCTTATTGTGGATCTTATAAACCAAGGTGGTATAAGCTTTATGAGAAAAGCCATCTCAGATACAGCTAAGTATGGTGATATAACAAGAGGTCCAAGGATTATTAATGAAGAGACTAAAAAAGAAATGAAAAAGATATTGTATGAAATACAAAGTGGACAATTTGCAAAGGAATGGATACTTGAAAATCAAGTAGGAAGACCAGTTTTTAATGCTCTTTTGAAAAAGGATGAGGAACATCTAATAGAAAAGGTTGGAAAAATCTTAAGAGAAATGATGCCTTGGTTAAAGAAAAAGTAATTAATTTAAGGTGGTGAGTTTTTATGTCAAAGGTGTACATCTTTGATACAACTTTGAGGGATGGAGAACAAACCCCTGGAGTTAACTTAAATAAGGAAGAGAAATTAGAAATAGCAAAACAACTTGCTAAGCTTAATGTGGATATCATTGAAGCTGGATTTCCAATTGCATCTCCTGGAGAATTTGAGGCTGTAAAGAATATAGCAGATAATGTAAGAGGATCTATTATTGCTGCTCTTGCAAGAGCTATTCCTTTAGATATTGATAGAGCATGGGAAGCTATAAAAGGAGCAGAATCTCCTAGGATTCATACCTTTATTGCCACTTCTGATATACATATTGAGAAAAAACTAAGAAAAACAAGAGATGAGGTTCTTGAACAAGCTGTTTCAGCTGTTAAATATGCAAAAAGATATTGTAGTGATGTGGAGTTTTCAGCAGAAGATGCAGTTAGAAGTGATTTTAATTTTCTATGTAAAGTGTTTGAGGCTGTTATAGAGGCTGGAGCAACTGTCATAAATGTACCTGATACAGTTGGTTATGCCTTACCCTGGGAATTTGGTGAACTTATTAAGAGGCTGAAAGAAAATGTAAAAAATATAGATAAAGTTATAGTTAGTGTACATTGCCATAATGATTTAGGGCTTGCTACTGCTAATTCTCTCTCTGCAATAATAAATGGAGCAGAACAAGTAGAATGTACAATAAATGGATTGGGTGAAAGAGCTGGAAATGCAGCCATGGAAGAAATTATTATGGCAATAAAAGTAAGAAGACTTCCTTATGAAGTAGGTATTAATACTCAAGAAATATATAAAACAAGCAAATTAGTAAGTACTCTAACAGGTATTCCTATTCAGCCTAATAAAGCAGTAGTTGGAGAAAATGCCTTTGCTCATGAATCAGGTATCCATCAACATGGAATAATTCAAGATCCAACTACTTATGAAATTATAGATCCTAAAATGATAGGTATACCTGAAAGTAGAATAGTCCTTGGTAAACATTCAGGCAAACATGCTTTTGAAAAGAGATTGCAAGAATTAGGTTATAATTTGTCAGCAGATCAATTGGAGGAAGCTTTTAAGAAGTTCAAAGAATTGGCTGATAAAAAGAAAGAAATTACAGACAGGGATATTGAGGCAATAGTATCTAATCAAATGAGACTTATACCTGAATTTTATAAGTTAGAACATCTTCAAGTAGTCAGCGGAATAGGAATAGTACCAACTGCAACTGTAATCATTGCAGAAGATGGTGAAACAATAAAATCTGTAGAGATAGGAAATGGTCCAGTGGATGCTGTTTATAAAGCTATATCAAAGGCGGTAAAAATACAGCATAATCTTGAAGATTTCTCATTAAAGTCTATTACTGGTGGTACTGATGCTTTAGGAGAAGCAGTGGTAAAGATATCAGATAAAGACGGAAACTTTTATGTTGGTAGGGCGTCAAGTACTGATATCGTAGAAGCAAGTGCAAAAGCTTATTTAAGGGCTATTAATCAAATGATTATGTTTAGGGGTAAAGATTAACAGAATAAGTTTCGTAAAAAAAAGGAGGCTTTTAGATAAATGGGAATGACAATAACAGAAAAAATATTAGCAGATCATTCTGGAAGAAAAGAAGTATATCCAGGAGAATTAATTTTTGCAAAACTTGATTTTATTCTTGCTAATGATATTACAGGTCCACTTGCAATTAAAGAATTTGAAAAAATTGGGGCAGAAAAGGTATTTGATCCTGAAAGAATTGCTTTAATTCCAGACCATTCTACGCCTAATAAAGATATAAAGTCAGCTATGCAAAGTAAAATGTTAAGAGATTTTGCAAAAAAACATAATATAAAATATTATTATGAGGTCGGTAGAGTTGGAATTGAACATGCTTTACTCCCTGAGGAGGGTTTAGTATTACCAGGTGATTGTATTATTGGGGCTGATTCTCATACATGTACCTACGGAGCATTAGGAGCCTTTTCAACAGGTGTAGGCAGTACCGATTTTGCTTATGCTATGGCAACTGGAGAAATATGGTTTAAAGTTCCAGAAAGTTTAAAATTTGTTTATTATGGAAAATTACCACAGTGGGTAACTGGAAAAGATCTAATACTACAAACAATAGGATATATAGGAGTTGATGGTGCAAGATATAAAGCAATGGAATTTACAGGTGAAATCATTAGAACCCTTCCTATGTCTGATAGGCTTACTATATGCAATATGGCTATTGAAGCAGGAGCAAAAAACGGAATAATAGAACCCGATGAAATCACATTAGAATATGTAAAAGGAAGAGCAAAAAGAGGGTATAAATTCTATAAAAGTGATCCTGATGCTAATTATAAAGAAATATATGAATGGGATGTAAGTAAGTGGGAGCCTGTTGTAGCTTTTCCTCATCTACCAAGTAATGTAAAGCCGATTTCTTCAATAAGTAAAGACATTTATATAGATCAAGTCTATATAGGGTCATGCACTAATGGAAGAATTGAAGACTTAAGGATGGCAGCTAAAATTTTAGAAGGGCATAAGGTACATCCTGATGTTAGACTTATAATAACACCCGCCACACCGCGTATATATATGGATGCATTAAGAGAAGGCTTATTAGAAATATTTTTAGAAGCTGGAGCTTCAATAACACCACCAAGTTGTGGACCGTGTTTAGGAGGACATTTGGGAGTATTGGCAGATGGTGAGAGAGCTGTAGCAACAACTAATAGGAATTTTGTTGGTAGAATGGGGCATCCGAAAAGTGAAGTATATTTGGCTAATCCCGCAGTAGCAGCTGCTTCTGCTATTCTTGGAAGAATAGCTGCTCCATGGGAAGTGGAGGTGAAAGAGTAATGATGGTGTTTAGAGGGTTTGCATTAAAATATGGAGACAATATTGATACCGATGTAATTATCCCTGCAAGATACTTAAATACAACCGATCCTAAGGAACTTTCTGAACATTGTATGGAAGATCTTGATTTGTACTTTAAAAATAAAGTAAAAGAAAAAAATATATTAGTAGTAGGAGAAAATTTTGGCTGTGGCTCTTCCAGGGAACACGCCCCTATTGCAATTAAAGCTTCTGGAGTTCAATGTATAATAGCAAAATCCTTTGCTCGTATATTTTATAGAAATGCTATAAATATTGGCTTACCAATATTGGAGGTACCAGAATCAGTTGATAAAATAAAAGAAGGAGACGAAATAGAAGTAGATTTTGATAATGGGATTGTAAAGAACATAACAACGGGAGAGACTTTTAAAACATTCCCCTTCCCTCCCCTTATTCAAGAAATAATTAAAAAAGGTGGTCTAATTAATTTTGCTAAGGAAAGAATTAAAGGAGGGAAATAATGAAGCTTAAGATAGCAGTACTTCCTGGTGATGGCATAGGTCCTGAAGTAGTTAAGCAAGCTATTAAAGTTATTAAAACTATTGAGAAAAAATATGGGCATAAGATTGAATTGTTAGAGGGTATTGTTGGAGGAGAAGCAATTGATAAATATGGAGATCCTTTGCCTGATGAGACATGGAAATTATGTGAAGAAAGCGATGCTATACTACTTGGAGCTGTAGGTGGACCTAAGTGGGACAATCTTCCGGGTGAAAAACGTCCTGAAAAAGCTCTTTTAAAACTTAGAGGTGGCTTTAATCTTTTTGCTAATATTAGGCCAATTAAAGTATTTGAAAAACTTTCATTTTCATCTACTATAAAACCAGAGGTTTTAAAAGGAGTAGATTTTGTAATAGTTAGAGAGCTTACCGGAGGACTATATTTTGGAAAACCCAAGGAGATAAGGGTTGAAAATGGAGAAGAAATGGCTATAGATACTATGACATATAAAGCTTCTGAAATAAAAAGAATTGCTCATGTGGCTTTTAAAATGGCTCAAAAAAGAAATAAAAAAGTTACATCAGTAGATAAGGCGAATATATTGGAATGTTCAAGGTTATGGAGAAAGATTGTGGATGAAGTAAGTAAAGAATACATGGATGTGAATTTAGAGCATATGTACGTAGATAATTGTGCTATGCAGATTGTAAGAAATCCTAAACAGTTTGATGTAATTCTTACTGAAAATACTTTTGGAGACATTTTAAGTGATGAAGCAGCAGTAATTACAGGCTCAATAGGAATGTTACCCTCAGCAAGTTTAGGGGAAGGGACAAAAGGTTTATATGAGCCTATTCATGGTACAGCTCCAGATATTGCAGGAAAAAATATAGCAAATCCTTTGGCAACAATTCTTTCTGTGGCTATGATGTTCCGTTATTCTTTTGACTTAGAAAAAGAAGCAAAGGATATAGAAAATGCAGTGGATAAAGTAATTGATAGTGGATACTTTACACAAGATTTATTTACAGGAAATCCCTACGCAAAGCAATTAGTAAGTACAGAAGAAATGGGTGATTTGGTTTGTAAGATAATTGAAGGAGGTGCTTAGTAATTCATGACAAAAATCTTTTTATATGATACTACCTTAAGAGATGGAGCTCAAAGTGAAAGAATTTCTTTTTCTTTAGAAGATAAAATTAGAATAGCTCAAAAACTTGATGAATTTGGTTTTGATTACATAGAAGGAGGATGGCCAGGTTCTAATCCTAAGGATTTAAATTTCTTCAAAAGAATTAAGGAAATACCACTTAAAAAAGCCAAGATAGCAGCCTTTGGGAGTACAAGAAGAGCCCAGGTAACACCGGAGGATGATGCTAATTTAAAATCTCTTTTAGAAAGCGAAACCCCTGTGGTTACAATTTTTGGAAAGACTTGGGATCTTCATGTTATGGAAGTTTTGAAAACTACTTTAGATAATAATCTTAAAATGATATATGATTCAGTTAAATATCTAAAAAGTCATAATAAAGAAGTAATATATGATGCTGAACATTTCTTTGATGGCTTCAAGTCTGATTCGGAATATGCTTTGGCTACATTAGATGCTGCAGTCGAAGGAGGAGCTGATTGGATTGTATTAGCTGATACAAATGGTGGTACACTACCATGGGAAGTAGAAGAAATTATGAAAAAAGTAAAAGAGAGAATAAAAGTTCCTTTAGGTATTCATACTCACAACGATAGTGGTGTTGCAGTTGCTAATTCAATAATAGCAGTTAGAGAAGGAGCTACACAGGTTCAAGGAACTATAAACGGATATGGAGAAAGATGTGGAAATTCAAATCTATGTACAATAATTCCAATTCTTCAATTAAAAATGGGATATGAGGTACTTCCAGAAGATAAATTAGCTCAGCTTACAGATTTAGCTAATTGGGTTTCTGAAGTGGCAAATCTTCCTCCTGATCCTACTGCTCCTTTTGTTGGAAGAAGTGCTTTTGCTCACAAAGGTGGAGTGCATGTAAATGCTGTGTTAAAAAATCCCAGGTCTTACGAACATATTGATCCATCAAAAGTAGGAAATAAAAGAAGATTTCTCATATCTGAACTTTCAGGTACAAGTACGATAGTATCAAAAGTAAAAGAATTAAATATTGATATTGATAGAGATTCACCTCTCGCAAAAATGATATTAGAACAGATTACCCATCTTGAAAATGAGGGTTACTATTTTGAAGGTGCAGAAGCTTCATTTGAGCTTTTAGTAAGACATGCCTTAGGGCAAGAAACTAAATTATTTGATCTAATAGGATTGAGAGTTATTATAGAGAAAATTGGAGATAAAGGTGAAACTATTACTGAAGCAACATTAAAATTAAAAATCGGAGATAATGTGGTTCACGTTGCAGCCGATGGGGATGGTCCTGTACATGCATTAGATCAAGCATTGAGAAAAGCTCTTATTGAGTTCTACCCAGAGTTAAAAAACATTCATCTTTCAGATTTCAAAGTCAGAGTACTTAATGGAGGTGCAGGTACTGCAGCAAAGGTAAGAGTATTAATTGATTCTTCTAATTTTAAAGGAGAAACTTGGAGTACTGTGGGAGTTTCAACTAATATTATCGAAGCAAGCTGGGAAGCATTAGTCCAGAGTATAGAATATGGAATTCTAAAAATGCGGGAGATTTAAATCTCCCGCACCCCATCTGAGATATTTAGTAATAAAATTCCTGGATCAAAACCAAATTTTTCTCTATAGCTCTTAGAAATGTTATCAGACCATTTATCTAATATGTCTTGATGAACTAAATTTACTGTTGATCCTCCAAAACCGCCACCTGTCATTCTCGATGCAAATGCACCATATTCTAAGGCTTTTTCTACTAAAAAATCTAATTCTTCACAAGTAACCTCATAGAGATACTTTAAACTTAAATGGGAATCTAACATATATTTAGGAAGATTTTCCCAATTATTTCTTTTGAGATCATCAACAAAAGCAACAACCCTTTTATTTTCGTTATAAACATGAGCGACTCTTTCTTTTAATGGTGAAGGCAAGACTTCTTGTGATATTTTAAAACTTTCATCATTTAAGTCTCTAAGTGAATTTATGGGAAGATATTTCCTAAGAATTTTTAAGGCTTCCTCCCCTTCCCTTCTCCTTGTAGAGTATCCTTCACCAGCAATAGAATGCTTAATTTTTGTATCAACCACCACTAATTTTAAATTTCTCTTATTTAGATCAAAAGGTACATTCTCAAAATCCAAAGTTAATGTATCGATAAACAAGGCTGTATTTTCTTTACCAAAAGTAGCGATAAACTGGTCCATAATACCACATGGTGCACCCACAAAATTATTTTCAGCTCTTTGAGATAATCTAGCAATCTCTTTTTTATCTATTCCAAGATTAAAGTAAGTATTTATTCCAAAAGCTACAGCAACTTCATAGGCTGCAGAACTTGAAAGTCCAGATCCCATTGGTATATCGCCATATATTAATGCGTCAAAATAAGGTATTTTACCTTTCAGTTTTATAATTTCATTGATAACTCCTTTTAAATAATTTATCCAAAGTTTTTCGGGATCATATTTGATAGAGTCATAGTCAAATTCATAAAGTTCTGTAAAATTTTCCGAATATATTCTAAATTTATTGAGATTATTTTCCTTAATGCAAAAATAAAAATATCTATCAATACTTACTGGTAACACAAATCCATAATGATAATCAGTATGTTCACCTATGAGATTTACTCTTCCAGGAGCTCTAAAAATTCTAAATCCTTCTATATCGTCAAAAATCCTCTTAATGGTTTCATCAAGCATCTTTAAAGCCTCCTTATACTATCCCTCATAAGTTCAGCAGATTCTTCTGGAGATAAAGGGTTTATAAAAGTTCCGGCACCCGACTCTACTCCTGCTAAATATTTTATTTTGTCTTTTGCTCTATGTAGGGAATAAAATTCTATATGAAAATGATAATTAGGAAAGTCACCTTTTACAGGTTTTTGATGAAAAACCATCATGTAGGAAAAGTTAAAGCCATATACATTATCATAGGCTTTTGTGATTTTCTGAATTATTTCAGCAAGATATATTTTTTCAGCATATGTCATCTCTGAAAGAGATCCTACATGTCTTTTAGAGTATATATGTAATTCAAAAGGATATCTTCCATAAAAGGGCATAAAAGCTACAAAATGTTTGTTCTCATATACAACTCTTACTCCCTCACTAAGTTCTCTTTCCAGAATTGAACAAAAGAGACATTTATTCTTTTGATTATAAAATTCATCGCTTGATATAATCTCTTTTTCTATAATTGGAGGAATATAAGGAAAAGCATATATTTGTCCATGCGGGTGGTGTAAACTTACACCTATAATTTCTCCTCTATTTTCAAATATAAAAACATATTTTATAAAATCCAGACTTCCTAAATCCTTGTATCTGTCTTCCCAAACTAAAACTAACTTTTCTATTTGTTCTAAGGGCATTCTCGACATGGAGGAATCATGATCCATAGTATAAAGAACAACTTCACATACTCCTCTTCCCTCTTCTAATTTATACAAATCATCTTCCCAAGGTATAATATCAGGAGTTTCTTTTGTTAAGGATGGATATCTATTTTCGAAAACTGCTATATCAAAAGGTTTTGGAATCTCTACACCTCCATAGCATAATGGGCATGCATTTCTTGCTGGAAGAACAGGTCTTTCTTGGACCTTACCAGCCACAATTACCCATTCTTTTAAAAATGGATGCCATCTAAGTTCACTGCTCATCGTTAATCTCTCCCTCTAATTCAAAATCGTAATAATACATAAGCCTACCATCTTCTTTTGTTTCTATCTTTTTAATCATTTTCCATTTCCTCATAAATGATTCCTCCTAAGAATTAGTATTATACAAATTTTAGATTGATTTTAGCAAAAATTCAACAAATATAGAATTCCAAAATAGATTATATGAACTCTAATTCTAATAAACGGGTACTATATTTAAGAAGAGTAGGTTTTAATAAGATTTTCCGATTCTTTTTTAACCCATTCAATAAGGCTAAACAATTCATCAATGTTGTCAATGTTACTTTTTCCTTTCCATTTTTCCATAAGTTCCATTATTAATGGAACAATTTGAGAAAATCTTATTTGTCCATTTATAAAATATGAAACAAATATTTCATCAGAAATAGCAAGAATTGCAGGATATATATCACCGTTTTTTACCACATTATAAAGATATTTAATAATAGGGAACATGTCATCATCAACTGGATAAAATTCAAGTATTAAATTTTGGAGGTTTAATTTTTCCCATTTATAAATTGGTCCTTCAGGATAAAAAAGAGCATATTGAATTGCAAACCTCATATCGGGAGGTGAAAGATATGCCATCATACTACCATCTAATAATTCAATGATTCCATGAACGATACTCTGTGGATGTATAACAACTTTAATATTTTCATACGGTACATTAAAAAGATAATGAGCTTCCACGATTTCTAAGGCTTTATTAACCAGATTTGCAGAATCAACAGTAGTTTTTTTCCCCATTTTCCATCGGGGATGTTTCAATACATCCTCTATTTTTGCATTTTCAATATCTTTTTTATCATTTTTAAAGAAAGGTCCCCCTGATGCTGTTAATATAATATTCTCTATATGGATCCTATTTTTAATAAGCTGGAATATAGCACTGTGTTCACTATCTACAGGTATTATTTCTGATTTTGTATTTTTTAGCCACTCTTTAATAAATTTTCCTGCAGCAACGATTACTTCTTTTGTGGCTAAGGCGATTTTTTTATTATTTAAAATTGCTTTTTGAGTAGGGTAAATAGCCTCTATCCCCGAAATAGCTATAACAATCAATTCTGCTTCGCTTAAAGAGGCTAAAATTTCTAAACCTTCTCTTCCATAATAAACTTTAGGTGAATAATTTAAATTTGGTAATTTTACTGATTTATTATAAATAGAGATATAGGGGGGTTTAAATTCTTCTATTACATCTTGTAATAATGATATATTCTCCCTTACGGCTAACCCCAAAAGTTTAAACTTGTTTTTATGTTTTCTTATCACGTCTATAGTTTGTATGCCTATTGATCCAGAAGCACCTAATATTACTATGTTTCTCATAATAATCGTAAAATAAACAACATGTAATAAGTAGTAGGTACAATAAAAAATAGACTATCAAATCTGTCTAAAATCCCACCATGGCCTGGAAGTAAGGAAGATGAGTCCTTTACCCCTATTTCTCTTTTTAACATTGATTCTACAAGATCTCCTAATTGTCCCATTATACCTAAGGATATTCCAAGAATTATAGGTAATAAATATTTTTCATAATAAACAGCCCCAAAAGCAAGAGATACTATAATTGATCCTATAATACCTGCAACAGTCCCTTCTATTGTTTTGTTAGGACTAATAGAAGGTGCTAATTTATGCTTACCAAAAAACTTACCTATAAAATATGATGCTGAATCACTAACCCAAGTAACAAAAAGGGTATAATAAGTTAATACTTCACCTTGAGGAAGATTTCTCAATAACAAAAAGTAGCCCGATAAAAAAGGAATATAAAAGAAGCCTAAGAAGGTTAGTGATATTTCTATTATAGAATGTTCTTTTTTCAGTAATTCATATACAAGGATTGAAACTATAAGTAGAGGTAAAAAAATTCTCAGAGCCCATCTACTTTCGAGATAAAGAAAGGTTAAATATAAAAAACCAGCTACTATACCTTCTGTTTTAAGAGTTTTATAATTATTTTTCTCTAAAAGAGAATAAAATTCGTAAAGTCCTAAACATGCGACTAATACCACAAATATAAAGAAAGGTTGATCACCTACATGAACAATCCATAAAATTAAGGGAATTCCCCATAAGGCAGTAAAAATTCTTTTAAGCATTGTTATCTAAACCGCCAAATCTTCGTTTTCTTTTAGAAAACTCAATACAGGCTAATTTTAAGTCTTCTTCGTTAAAATCAGGCCAATATTTTGGTGTAAACCATAACTCTGTATAAGCTAATTGCCATAAAAGAAAGTTGCTTATTCTAAATTCTCCACTTGTTCTTATTAAAAGATCTGGATCTGGAATATCATAGGTTGAAAGAAAAGATGAAAAGGTGTTTTCGTCTAAGTCATCTAATGAGAATTTTTTAGATTTTACCTCATTTAAAATCTTTTTTACTGCCTCTAATATGTCCCATCTTCCACCATAGTTTAATGCTATGGTTAATACTCTATCCTTCCCGTTTTTAGTTTCTTCAATTACATATCTTATTCTTCTTTGTAAATAATCTGGTAAAGCTTCTATATTTCCTATAACCTTCAATCTAATATTGTTTTTAATTAATTTGTCTTTAAAGTTATCAATACTTTCATCCAAAAGTTTCATTAGACCTTCTACTTCTTCTCTTGGCCTTTTCCAGTTTTCTGTAGAAAAGGCAAAAAAGGTTAAATATTTTATCCCCCAATTAAAGGCAGTTTCAGATATTCTTTCAACAACCAAAGCACCTTCTCTATGTCCCATCAGTCTCGGAAGATTTCTTTCTTTTGCCCATCTTCCATTTCCATCCATTATAAAAGCTATATGATTTGGTAATTTATCTTTTGGAATCTCTACCATCTTTGATGTTTCTTATTTGGTAATTTTCATATGATAATAAGAAATACCACTTCCCATTTACTCTTTTTTCAGCAACTATTCTTAAATCTCCAAAGGCTTCGCATGGTGCATCTAAATAGTTTAAGTCAAAAATTATATTTTCTTTGCCAATTTCTCTCTCTATTTCTTCGTATTTTCTTCCTAAATAACCCATAGATTTAAACTTCCATAATCTCTTTCTCTTTTAATTTTATAAGTTTCTCGATTTCATCTATAAATTTGTTAGTTAGTTTTTGCAGTTCTTCTTGTAGACGATAAAATTCATCTTCTGATATTTTTCCTTCTTGTTTTTCTTTTTTAAATATTTCCAAATAATCTCTTCTAATATTTCTTATGGCTACACGTCCATTTTCTGCCTCTTTATGTACCACTTTGACAAGTTCTTTTCTTCTCTCCTCAGTAAGTGGTGGAAATACAACTTTTATTGCCTGACCATCATTTTGTGGGGTCAAACCAAGATCAGATTTTAATATAGCCTTTTCTATTTCTCCTAAAATACTTTTGTCCCATGGCTGAATAATAACTACTCTTCCTTCTGCCACTTTAAGACTTGCTACTTGGTTTAATGGCATAAGATTCCCATAATATGAAACCTTTATTTCATCAAATATTCCTACAGAAGGTTTACCTGTTCTTATACCCTGAAATTCTTTTTTTACAACCTCTACTGCCTTTTTCATTTTTTCTTCTATTTCTTTAAAATGCTCTTTACCCATCTTCTCCCCCCTTCTCGGATATAATTTCAACATCTCCTATATAGGTTCCTACTTTTTCTCCTAATATAACTCTTCTAAGATTCCCTCGTTCGGACATATTGAATACAATTATAGGAATTTTATTATCCATACATAAAGAAACTGCTGTAGCATCTAAAACTTGCAATCTTAATTTAAGAAATTCAATCGGTTCTATGGAATCAAATTTTTCAGCATCAGGATACTTTAATGGATCTTTGTTATAAACTCCATCAACCTTTGTTTCTTTTAGAATAACTTCTGCTTTAATTTCAGCTGCCCTTAAAGCAGCAGCAGTGTCGGTAGAGAAAAAAGGATTTCCAGTTCCAGCTGCAAAAATTACTACTCTACCCTTCTCCAAATGTCTTATGGCTCTTCTTCTTATAAAAGGTTCAGCAATTTGTCTCATCTCAATTCCTGTTTGTACTCTTGTTACAACTCCAAGTTTTTCTAATGCATCCTGTAATGCAAGAGCATTTATTGTTGTAGCTAACATTCCCATATAATCAGCAGTGACCCTATCTATTCCTAAAGTTCTACTTTCTCTGCCCCTAAAAAAGTTTCCTCCTCCTACAACAACTCCTATTTCTACCCCTAAATCATGAACTTCTTTTATGTCTTCAGCAATATTTTTAATACTCTCAGGATCTAAACCAAAACCTTGAGTTCCACTGAACGATTCTCCGCTTATTTTTAGAAGTATTCTTTTATATTTAGGTTCCATATACTTACTCTTCTCCCACAACAAACCTCGCAAACCTTCTCACCACTATATTTTCTCCAAGTTTGGATATGGCCTCAGTTATTAAATCCTTTACTTTTATTTCGGGATTTCTTACAAAAGGTTGTTCTAATAAACATACTTCTTCATAAAACTTTTCAAGTTTTCCTTCTATAATTTTTTCAATCACATGGTCAGGTTTCCCTTCGTTCTTAAGCTGAGTTCTATATATTTCTTTTTCTTTTTCAATAACCTCTTGAGGAACATCTTCTTTACTTACATATTGGGGGTTCATTCCTGCAATCTGGAGAGCTATTTCTTTTGCTAACCTTCTAAATTCATCTGTTCTTGCTACAAAGTCTGTTTCACAGTTTACTTCTACTAAAACTCCAAGTTTTTCTCCCGTATGTATATATGCCTCTATAATCCCTTCTTTTGCTATTCTTCCAGCTTTTTTAGCAGCCTTTATAACACCCTTTTCCCTCAATATGGTAACTGCTTTTTCCATATCTCCATTAGCTTCCTCCAAGGCTCTCTTAGCCTCCATTACTCCTGCTCCTGTCCTTTCTCTTAATTCCTTTATCATTTCAATAGTTATTTCCATCTTTATTCAACCTCCTACTTTTTATTAATTATTCTGAAATTTCTGATTGAAGATCTTCTTCTTTAAACTCAAGAGAAAGCTCTTTTTCTCTTAAATCTCTGCCCTCTATAATAGCATCTGCTATTTTTGAAGTGATAAGTTTTATAGATCTTATTGCGTCATCATTTCCTGGAATTGGATAAGTGATTAATTCAGGATCACAATTAGTATCCACAATAGCAACAATAGGTATACCCAACCTATTTGCTTCTTTTACAGCAATTTCTTCTCTTTTGGGGTCAACTATATACAATACATCTGGAACTCTCTCTATACCTCTCAAGCCATCAAATATTTTTACAAGTTTTTCTAATTCTCTGTTTAATCTTGATGCCTGTTTTTTAGGTAGCTTTTCAAAATAACCATTATTCTTCAGCTCTTCTAATTTTATCATATAGTCAATTCTTGCCTTTATAGTAGTAAAATTAGTTAACATACCTCCAAGCCATCTTTGTGTAACATAAAACGCTCCACATCTTTTTGCTTCTTCTTCAATGGTCTGTTGAGCTTGCTTTTTTGTTCCTACAAAAAGAAAAGTTTTACCTTCTTTTGCCTGTTCCTTCACAAACTCATAAGCTTCTTCAAGTTTAACAAGTGTTTTTTGAAGATCAATAATGTGGATACCATTTCTCTCAGAAAATATGTATTCTTTCATTTTTGGACACCATCTTTTTGTCTGGTGCCCGAAATGAACTCCTGCTTCTAAGAGCTGTTTCATTAATACATGTGCCATTGTAACACCTCCATATTTTGGTTTTTTCCTCCCCTTCCTTCTTCTTCTCTTGGAACTTCTCCTAAAAGAGAAGCACCCCCAAGAGAATCTGGAAGGGTGAGTTCTCAAATCATTCAAAAAGGAGTATATCACGAAGTGATTTGGTTTACAAGACTATTTAAAGAAATTTTTATTTATGGTATACTTTGTTTAAAATTTCTTTAAAAGAATGGGAGTTGTATTAAGATTGAGCTACAATTTCCCAATATATATAGTAAGAATATTGAAAAAAGATGAAAATATTAACAGGTACGATATTCCTGTGGTTGCTATTGGAAATGCTCGAGAAATTTTAATACTTTGTCAAAAGATATTGGCTCCAAAACTTAGTTTATCAGAATTTTTTCAAATATACAAAAAAACAGGCAGAGGATAGAGGGATAAATACTAAAAATTTAGAAATAAACACTTTCTTAAAGATCTTAGCTTTGTTGAATGTTATAGAAATATATGAAATACCAAAAGAAATTTTTAGTAATGATGGTTAAAATAAGCTAAAATTTTTAATTATTTTATTGCTTTTTATAGTGATTTAATGTATACTTAAATAAAGTTTGTTAGAAGAGAAAGTTTAAGGACGAAAAAGTGGGAGTTCCCACTTTTTCTTTTTAATAAGGTAAAAGAAAGTGAAAGATCAAATACATATGGAGTTTATCAAAAAACTAAGAAGTATCGTGGAGCCTGTCTGCGAGAGATACTATTTTGAACTTGTAGACTTAGAATATCAAAGAGAATCTCGTGGATGGGTACTAAGGGTATTTGTTGATAAAGTAGGAGGTGTCACAGTAGAGGACTGTGCTTATATAAGTGAAAAAATAAGCAAGGAACTTGATATTCACGATCCAATTCCACATTCATATGTGCTTGAAGTTTCATCTCCTGGTTTAGATAGACCATTAAAGAAAAGGCGAGATTTTGATAGACATGTTGGCGAAAAAGTAAATATTTTACTTTTAGAAAATATTGAAGGGAGAAGGAAGGTTGAGGGAAAAATTATAAGTACTGATGAAGAAAATGTAATAATAGAAGTTGATGGTAAATTTATTCATATTCCTTTCTCCAAAATAAAAAAAGCAAGGTTGATTGTAGAATTTTGAGGAGGATGATAATTTATGAGATTAGGTGAAGATTTCTGGGTTGTTTTAGAACAGATTATTAAAGAGAAAAAGTTAGATAAAGCTGTAGTTATAGAGGCTTTAAGAAAAGCCTTACTTTCAGCTTTTAAGAAAGCTTATGGTACAAGCAAAGGTGCGCGTGTAGAAATAGATGTAAATAGACAAGAAATAAGAATTTATGTGGTAAAGAGAGTGGTTGAAAAGGTATTAGATCCAATTTCAGAGATTACGATTGATGAGGCAAAGGCCTTAAAACCTGATGCAAAATTAGGAGATGAGATAGAAATAGAAGTGGAACCTCAAGAATTTGGGCGTATAGCTGTTCAAGTTGCAAAACAGGTTATTATGCAAAGTTTGAAAGAAGCCGAAAGAAAAATTTTATATGATAAATATAAAGCTAAAGAGGGAGAATTAGTTAATGGTACTGTGGTAAGAATAGAAAGAGGAAATGTTTATGTAAGATTTCCTGATATTGAGGCAGTGTTACCTGTAAAAGAACAGATTCCAGGAGAAGAATATTGGATAGGAAGAAGATTAAGAGCTTACCTTTTGGAGGTAAGAAAGACCACAAAAGATCCCTTAGTAATATTATCACGAAGCCATCCTGGATTTTTAAAAAGGCTTTTTGAATTGGAAGTTCCTGAGATTAAAGAAGGAACTGTAGAAATTGTAAGCATAGCAAGAGAACCAGGTTTAAGATCGAAGGTTGCTGTTTATTCTCATTATCCTGAAATAGATCCAATTGGTGCTTGTGTTGGGTTTAAGGGAGTTAGAATACAAAATATTATAAACGAGCTTAATGGTGAGAAAATTGATATAGTATTATGGAGTAAAGATCCAGCGGAATTTGTTGCAAGAAGTTTGAGTCCTGCTAAACCCATATCAGTAGAAATAAAGGAAGATGAACATAAAGCTATTGTTATAGTGCCTCCTGATCAATTCTCTTTAGCTATAGGCAAAGAAGGTCAAAATGTAAGATTAGCTGTAAAACTTACATCATGGAGGATTGATGTAAGGACTCCAGAAGAATATTCTAAAGAAAAAGATAATAAGGAAATAGAGAAGGTGGTAGAAAAAAGTGAGTAAGCATGTGCCTATAAGAACATGTATAGGTTGCGGAGAAAAAAAGCCCAAAAGAGAGCTTTTGAGAATTGTTAGAGATGAAGATAATAATATAAGTTTTGATCCTACTGGTAAGGCTTCGGGTAGAGGTGCATATTTATGTCCAAAGATAGAATGTTTAGATTTGGCTTTCAAGAAAAGAGCATTTTCACATGCTTTAAGATGTGAGGTTTCTTTCGGAACATTGCAAAAAATTAAAGAAGAATTACAAAACGAAATTTCTCGTCGGGGGGAGATAAAGTAATGAAAAAGAGAATATATGAATTAAGTAAAGAACTGGGTATAGAAAGTAAAGACTTATTAAAGATTCTTAGTGATTTAGGAGTTAATGCAAAGTCAGCGTTAAATGTAATAGATGAAGAAGTAGAAGAGATTATAAAGGAACTTGTTACAGGAAAGAGTAAAGAAGAAAATCCCCCCACTGCCTCAGAGGCTATTCAAGTAGAAGAAATAAAGGAAGATCAAAAATTAACAGAGACAAAATCTCAAAAAACAGAGGAAAACGAGCAAATAACTGTTAAAGAAAAGGAAAAGGTATTAATAATACAAGGAAGTATGAGGATAAAAGATGTAGCTGATGCTCTCTCCGTATCTCCTACAGATTTAATAATGGAACTTTTAAATATGAAAATATTAGCCAATGTGAATCAAATTTTAGATCCAGATGTTATTAAGAAACTTGCGATTAAACATGGATATAAAGTAGAAGAGGTAAAACCTCAAGCAATAGTTAAGAGAGTGCAGTTAACACCTGAGGAAGAAGCAAGACTAAAACCAAGACCACCTGTTGTAGTAGTAATGGGACACGTGGATCATGGTAAAACTACCCTCTTAGACGCTATTAGACAGACAAAGGTGGCAGAAAAAGAATATGGTGGGATAACTCAACATATTGGAGCGTCGATGGTAGAACATAATGGAAGAAAGATTGTTTTTTTAGATACTCCTGGTCATGAGGCCTTTACAGCTTTAAGGGCAAGAGGTGCTCAAGTTACAGATATAGCTGTACTTGTGGTAGCTGCTGATGATGGTGTTATGCCTCAAACGGTTGAAGCAATCAATCATGCCAAAGCAGCTAATGTACCTATTATTGTGGCTATAAATAAGATTGATAAACCTGATGCAAACCCTGAAAGAGTAAAACAACAATTGTCTGAATATGGCCTTATTCCGGAAGAATGGGGTGGAGATACCATAATGGTGCCTATCTCTGCTATGAGGAAACAAGGCATCGACCAATTATTAGAAATGATTTTACTTATGGCAGATGTCTTAGAATTAAAGGCTGACCCTGATAAGCCTGCCAAAGGAACAATTATTGAAACAAGAATAGATAAAGGTAAAGGACCTGTGGCAACAGTAATAATTCAAGAAGGAACCCTCAAATTAAGGGATATTTTTGTGGCTGGGGATGTTATGGGACGTGTTAGAACAATGGTCGATGATAAGGGTAGATCTCTAAAGGAGGCCTATCCTTCTTGGCCTGTTGAAATTTCAGGATTTGAAGAGTTGCCACAAGCTGGAGATATTCTTGAAGTTGTACCTAATGAGGCAGTTGCCAAAGAGATTTTAGAGGAAAGAAAGAAAAAGAAGGAAAAATCTAACATAGAAGTGGTAGGACTTGGTGAAAAAGTTTTACCATTAATTGTAAAAGCTGATACTCAGGGTTCTTTAGAAGCTATTTTACAAACTATAGACAAACTTCCAACAGAAGATATAACTGTTAAAATAATACATTCAGGTGTAGGGGGAATAACAGAAAGTGATGTCATGTTAGCATCTGCCTCCAAAGGTATGATTATAGGTTTTAACGTAAGACCCGATTCAAGGGCTCAAGAAGCTATTACGAAAGAAAAAGTAATTGCTAAAACATACAGAATTATATATGAAATAATAGATGATTTACAAAATTATATCAAAGGGTTAAAAGCTCCCCAGATCAAGGAAGTAATTATAGGAAGAGGCGAAGTGAAAGCTACATTTAATGTTCCCAAGGTTGGTACTGTGGCAGGAGTATATGTTAGAGAAGGTAAAATTCAAAGAAATGCAAAGGTTAGACTAATAAGAGACGGTGTAGTTATATATGATGGAAAGATAGCCTCTTTAAAGAGGTTTAAAGAGGATGTCACAGAGGTTCTTACAAATTTTGAATGTGGAGTAGGTTTAGAGAACTTTGGAGATATAAAACCAGGGGATATTTTGGAAGTCTATACCGTTCAACAAGTTCAGTAATTTATGTTAATAGGAGTATGTAGAGTTATTTTATCGATTCCTGAAAGTTTCTCCCTTAAGGAAAAAAGGAGAGTAAAAAGAAGTATTGTAGACAAAATAAGGACAAGATTTAATGTTTCTATAGCTGAGGTAGACGCTCAAGAAATATGGAACGAACTTGTCTTAGGAATAAGTATTGTATCTACAGAGTCAAAACATATATATCAAATATTATCAGATGTTATAAAGTTGTTAGAAGAACAAAAAGACACAGAGATAGTAGATTATGAAATAGAAATTTTGTAAATTACCAGGAGTGATGTTAACATGAGACAAAGACAAGAAAGATTAAGTGCTTTAATTAGAGAAGAAATAAGTGAGATATTATTAAGAAGGGTTAAAGATCCTCGAATCTCATCTAATTTTGTTGTAATAACTGAGGTAGAAATTAGTAAAGATCTTAGATATGCAAGAATATATGTGAGTGTTTATGGTAGTGAAGAAGAAAAAAGAGAAACTATGAAGGGACTTGAAAGTGCTAAAGGATTCATAAGAAGCGAATTAGGAAAAGATCTTAGAATAAGATTTATACCAGAAATTTCTTTTGAGCTTGACGAATCCTTAGAAAGAGGAGACAGGATACTTAGAAAATTGAAAGAATTGAAATTAGAGGATGAAGAAGATCAATAAAGAGATTAGAAGATTAATAGATATAATAGAAAAATATCAAGATTTTATTTTATTCACACACATAAATCCTGATGGAGATGCTATTGGATCTATATTAGGATTTTATTATTTTCTATTAGAAATAGGAAAAAAACCATATATTTTTCTAAATTCACCTATCCCCTCTTTTTATAGATTCCTTTTAAAGGGGGATGTAAACATAATAAGTAATTTGGATAGATCATATAATATAGGTATTGTCTTTGATTGTAGTGATATATATAGGGTTAAGGAAGATTTAAACGTAAAAGAAAAAACTAAAATACTAATAAATATAGACCATCATACTTCAAATTCAAAATTTGGAGACATAAATATTATAAACGAAAAAGCTTCATCGGTAACAGAAATTATTTACGATATTCTTACCAAATCAAAATTCAACATATCAATAAATGTGGCTGCTTGTCTTTTAACTGGTCTAATAACTGATACAGGAAGCTTTAGATTTAGTAACACTACTCCTAAAAGCCTAAAAGTAGCAAGTAATCTTGTTAAGATAGGGGTTGATATTTCCTCTATATCAAAGGAGATATACGAGAAAAGAAAACTTTCATCATTAAAATTATTAGGAATATCATTACTAAGAATAAATGTTGATAAAGATATTGCTTGGAGTTTTATCAATATGGAAGATATGGAGAAATATAATGCAACTTTAGAAGACACAGAGGGAATAATAGACAATCTTAGGATGTTGAAAGATGTGAGAGTTGTAGTGTTCTTCTATCCAATAAATGAAAAAACATTAAAAGTCAGCCTAAGATCTAAAGATAATCGTATTGATGTAAGTAAATTTGCACAATCTTTTGGTGGAGGGGGACACAAAGAGGCAGCAGGTTTTCAAGTAAAAAATAACAATTCCGATGTTTATAACTTAGTTATCAATAAGCTAAAAGAGTTTATTGAAGAAAATGAACGGATTTCTTTTAGTAAATAAACCTCCTGGTATAACCTCCTTCAATGTAGTAAAAAAAATAAGAGAAATAACAAAAATAGATAAAGTAGGACATATGGGTACTTTGGATCCCAGAGCATGTGGGCTTATAATAATAGGCTTGGGAAAATATGTAAGATTAGAGGAATACATTTTAAACTTTACAAAAACATATATTGTAGAGATTCATTTTGGTATAAGTAGTGACACTTATGATAGAGAGGCTTATTCTTTTAAATATCAAAACATAAAAAATCAAGATATTTCTCCCCAAAAAATAGAAGAAATATTAAAAAGCTTGTTAGGAGAAATTGAACAAGAACCCCCAATCTATTCTGCTCTTCATATAAATGGTAAAAGGGCTTATGAACTAGCAAGAGAAGGGAAAAATTTGAAACTTCCAAAAAGGAAGGTAAAAATATTTAAGGCTGAACTATTAGATTATAAGAAAAGTAAATTTCCTATTGCTTTAATTGAATTTAAGGTTTCAGCTGGTACCTATATAAGAAGCCTTGTAAAAGATATAAGTGAGAAACTTGGATGTTATGCAATAACCTCTTTTTTATTAAGGACTGAAATTGGTCATATCTCTATAAGTGATAGTATATCTTTTAACAAACTCTCTAAACATTGGAAAGAAAATTTAGTTTCTCCAGTTAAAATATTAAACTTTCCTCTAATAAAAGTTGATGCTCTGGAAGAGAAAAGAATTTTAAATGGAAACAATGTTCTTTTACCTACTTATGAAAATAAGGAAATTTTTGTCTCAGTGGTTAATTCAAAAGATAATTTTATTGCTGTAGGTAAGATAAAAGGAAATGTTCTAAAACCAGAAAAGGTCTTTTCAATTGAATAATTATTATGGAAAAAGATATTAAAGTAATAAAGCTGAACAATATAGAAAAAAAGGGAAAACTAATTCTAAGTATAGGAGTATTTGATGGAATACACAAAGGGCATTCCTCTATTCTGGAAGAGATGTTCAACTATGCGCTGATTAGTGATTCAAATACTGGAATAATAACTTTTGAAGATACATATCCCAAAGTTTTCAAAAATTTATCCTCCTTTCTACTAACAAAGGATGAGAAAAGAGAAATGATAGGTTTAAAAGGAATTGATTATATGTTTTGTTTGCCCTTTGACTCAAAACTTAGAAATCTTAGTCCGAAGGATTTTATTGAATTTCTTAGAAAAAATATGGAATTCTCATGCATACTTGTAGGGGATAATTTCAAGTTTGGAAAAGGAAGAACAGGAGATGTAAGTGTCTTATTAGAATTGAGTAAAAATTACAATTTTAAAGTATTGGTAAAGCCACTTCATGATATAGATAATACAACTGTATCAAGTAGTATGATAAGAGAAGCCCTTCAGAAAGGAGACATTTCTTTTGCTAATAAAATGTTAGGCTATAAATATTTTATAAGAGGTAAAGTGATAAAAGGTGATAATATAGGAGAAAAGATAGGCTTTCCAACTGTAAATGTAAAACCTGATCCTTCTAAACTTATTCCTAAAAATGGAATATATAAAGGTAAAGCTAAAATAAGAGATAAAATATATCACTCTGCTATTTACATAGGAACAAGACCTACTTTTAATGGTGAAGAGCTTCGTATAGAGGCATATTTATTTGATTTTGCTGGTAATATTTATAACGAGATTATTGAATTAGTCTTAGAAGAATACATAAGACCTGATATAAAATTTCCCTCATTAGAAGAATTAAAGAAGCAAATAACTCAAGACCTTTTATTTATAAAATATAGAATATATGAAGAAGAAAAAGAAATTAAAATCATAACAATAGACGGCACTGCAGGATCTGGTAAAACTACAATAGCAAAATCTTTAGCAAGAAAATTTAATTTTGATTACATAGATAGCGGTGCATTATATAGAAGTGTGGGACTTTTGGCTATGAAATTTGATATTTTTGATGAGAGTAAATTGGCAAAAATTATAAAAGAAAATCAAATAAAATTTTTGTGGGATGGAGAAAAATTTAGAGTTTTCTATAAAGAAATGGAATTAACAGATTTGATAAGAACTACAGAAGTAGGACTTGTAGCTTCTAAAATAGGTAGATTTAGAGGAATTAGAGAGATTATAACAGACTGGCAAAGAGATTTTCTTAAAAAGGTGAAACGGGGATTAGTTATAGAAGGTAGAGATAGTGGGACAATAGTTTTTCCAAACGCAAACTTAAAGCTTTTTATTAATGCTAATATTGATATAAGATGTGAAAGAAGAGCAAAAGATCTTAATGATACAAATAAAGAAAAACTTCTTGAAAGCATAAGAGAAAGAGACTACTTAGACATAAACAGAGATGTAGCACCTCTTAGGCTTCCTCAGGGAGGTTATTTTATAGATAATTCATATACCACAATAGACGAAGTTCTAAACATTATTACTACTTTATTTATGAGGTCAATGTAATGGTGATTATTTACTATAAACAAGTAACCTCTACTATGGATATTGCTCATGATTATGCTTCAAAGAATTTTCCTCATGGCACAATTATTTTGGCTGATATACAGACAGAAGGAAGAGGTAGATTAAGAAGAAAATGGATTTCTCCTGAAGGTGGCCTTTGGTTTTCTATAATCCTTTATCCTTCTATCTATCTGAAAAAGAAAATAGATTGTTTAGGTATTCTTATATCTGTAGCAGTATATAAAGCTTTAGATATATTCTTGAAAGAAAAAGATATTCTTAATTTTAAATGGCCTAATGATTTAGAACTCAATAAAAAGAAGGTTGCAGGAATACTATTGGAAAGTATTTATGAAAATAATGAAATAAAATACATAATAGCAGGTGTCGGAATAAATCTTTTTGTAGAACAGTCATATTTTCAAAAATATGATATAGATGCTACTTCCCTTAAAGACCTTGTTTTGGTTGAAGATAAACTAATCATATTAAAAGAGATAAGAAATCAGATTCTTTCGCATATAGCTGATTATCCTGATAATTGGGATTATGTATTTCAGTTTTACAAGAGTAGGTTTCCGTATATAGGAAGTAATGCTGTAAACAGATTAAATGGAAAAGAAGTTAAAATAGTAGATATAGATGATAATGGAAGTATTATATTGGAAGAAGAAAATAAAATCAAAAAATATCCATGGGGAGGTATTTCACTTGAAATTAAAAGGATTACTTATTGATCTTGATGGATCTATTTATAGAGGAGATGTCCCACTTCACTACAGTAAAGAGTTCATAGAATTTTTAAGAGAGAAAAATGTGAAATTCATGTTTCTAACTAACAATTCCACTAAGCTTCCCGAAGAATATATAGAAAAATTACAAAAAATGGGAATTTTCACTAATACTGATGAAATTCTAACATCTGGAATTGCTACAGCTATATATCTTAAAAAAATTAAAAATCAAGGTACAGCTTACGTTATAGGAGAAAAAGCATTGAAGAAAGTTATTTCTGACATTGGTTGGGAATTATGCGAAGATAAGGATATGGTTGATTCTGTGGTAGTAGGATTAGATAGAGAGTTTACTTTTGAAAAATTAAGAAAAGCGAACTACCATATAAGAAATGGGGCGAAGTTTTTAGCTACAAATCCCGATAAGACATTTCCAACTGAAAATGGTATAGATCCAGGAGCTGGATCTTTGGTCGCAGCTGTTTCTTCAGCATCTCAAAAAAGACCTTTTATAATTGGGAAACCATCACCATACATGGGAAAAATTGCTATAGAAAAGTTGGGCCTGAAATCAGAAGAAGTAGGGGTTGTTGGGGATAGAATAGATACAGATATTTGCTTAGGAAAAAGACTTAATGTAAAAACTTTTTTACTCCTTACAGGAGTAACTCAAAGTAAAGATTTAGAAAGATCGAAGATAAAACCTGACTTTGTATTTGAAAATCTTGAGGATTTAACTAAGTTCCTAAAAGGGCATTTAGAAAAGTAATCATGGAAAATATAAAGGTAAAATCATATGTTAATATCAATAGAAAAGATATAATGTTTCTATAAGTCTTATTAATGATCATCTCTAAAATTCTCAAAATTATAAAAACAAAAAGTGATACATAAAATGAGCCTATATAGTAAGTAATGAATATTATAGTTCTTAAAATAACCTCCATATATTTTTCCTTTATTGATATTCCATCTTTGTAAAATATATTTTTCCCCCCAAAGGTTTTTATAACATAAAAATAAAAGATAGTTCCTGCAAAAGCAACGAAAAAATAACCAATAGATAAAAGAATATAGTAATCACTATTATAAAAGCGATTTAAAAAGGATAAAGGAGAGCTTAGATTTAGATATTTGGGCTCCTTTGTTTGAGGTAATAAGAAAACAGAAATTAAAGTTATAAAATGTTGAATTTGATCTTTCAAAAATTCCCTAATACCATTACTTTTGGATATCTTTTTGATTTTCGAAAGATCTATTATAGTGTGTAATGAAAATAGAATAAAAATATAAGAGAAACACATTGGGGAAGTTAAGTAAGGTATGGAAAGTAGAATTGTAATTACTAAGTAAATACTTGTATGTATCAGTACTCCATATTTATTATAGACTTTATATTTAAATACTCTGTTCGTCTGTAAAGTGAAATCTGCAATAAGATGTGCTAAAAATAACCTTAAAAACCAGAACATTTAAGTAATCCCTTTCTGTAAAGAGATAAAAGAGCCTCAACTATAGAAGGATCAAATTGCTTTCCTTTTTCCTCTTTAATTCTATCTATTGCCAAATTTAAACTTACACCTTTTCTATAAGGTCTATCAGATATTAAAGCATCAAGAGTATCTACCACAGAAATAATTCTTCCAATAAGAGAAATTTCTTCACCTTTTAAGCCTTTTGGATATCCTTTACCATCATATCTTTCATGGTGTTCTTCAATACCTTTTATAATATCCTCTAAAAGATCGATGGGTGCTAATATATTTTTCCCTATTATTGGATGCTTTTTTATCTCCATTAATTCATCTTCAGAAAGTTTATCCTTTTTCCTCAGAATATTATCCTCTACCCCAATTTTTCCTATATCATGTAGTAACCCTGCAAGTCTAATTTTTTCTAAATAATCAGAATCTAAATTTAATTCTTTACCAATTAAATATGAAAATTCAGAGACCCTTTTTGAATGTCCATGAGTATAAGGATCTTTTGCATCAATAGCATTTACAAGAGATTCTATAGTATCAAAAAATAGACTTTTTAAGTTATTGTATAAAAGAGCATTTTTTATTGCTACAGCAGCTTCATTTGCTATAGTTTGTAGTAAGTCTAAATCTTCATAGTCAAAAGGTTTATCGCTTTTTTTGTTTATAGCTTCTATTACACCTATTAGTTCATCTTTATACAACATTGGTACCCCTAAAATGGATTTGGTTTTGAAAGAGGTTAAATAATCAAATTTTGGATTGAATATATTACTACTTTCCACATTATTTTCAATAATAGGAGTTCTTGTTTGAGCAACTTTTCCTGCAATCCCCTCCCCTACTTTTACTGTATATCTTTTGATTGTATCTCCCTTTTCTCCAAGAGCTACTTCAAAATATAATTCTTCTTTTTTGGAATCAAGAAGAAGTAACGAACAAGCCTCAACCATTAAACTCTCTTTTACTATTTCCATGATTATTTTTAAAAGATCAGAAAGATTCAAATTTGAAACAATCTTATAGGAAATCTCCCTAATTAAATAGAGTCTCTCTATTTCTTTTTTTAAAGATATATTTTCTTTAAGTATTTTACCTATTTTAATTTTCATTTTTGTACCCTAATACTCTAAATACATGAACAGGTTTTTCTTTTCCTTTAATATTGAAAAAACCAAGATCTTCAATAATAAACTTATCTTTTATTTCATTATATGTTTGTTCACATATTAGAATCTCTCCTCCTTTAGCTAAACCTTCTAATCGAGATGCAAGATTTACAGTATTTCCGATTGCTGTATATTCTATCTTCTGTTTGGGTCCTATAATACCCACTAAAGCTTCTCCTGAGGAAATTCCTATTCCCACTTCAAAAGAAGGATAACCTTGACTTTTCCATTCTAATTGTAATTTCCTGATCTTTTCTTGTATTTCTAAGGCAGAAAGTACAGCTTTTTCTGCAGTATTTTCCAAAGGATAAGGAGCTCCAAAAATTGCCATTATTGCATCTCCCATAAATTTATCTACAGTCCCATTGTTTTTTAAAACAATATCTGAAGAGCTTTTTAAGAAATCATCTAAAATCTTAATTATCTCTTCAGGTTCTCTTATATCAGAGTAATAAGTAAAATTTCTAATATCTGCAAACAGAACGCTTATCTTCTCTCTTTTGGTAGTGAAAATTTTATCTCTTTCTGTTTTAAGAAGCATTTCAACTACTTCTGGAGAGACAAATCTTTGAAATAATGTCTTAATTTCTCTCTTTTCTTGTTCTGTTTTTATAATTTCATATAACATGTTAAATAAATAAGAAATTAAAAGTCCAAATACTGGTATGTAATATGGAAGTAACGTATTAAAATAAACAAAAAATAAATTGGCTATTGTGAGGTATAATAAGGAAAATATCACGGATATTACAAATATAAAAATTGTCTTGTATTTTCTTATTAAAATAGAAGGAATAAAATTCATAAGTAGTGTAATTATATATAATGGGGATCCATCATTAAAAGGTTTTATAAAATCTTTGCTAATAAGGGTGTCTATAGCATTAGCATGAACTTCTACTCCCGGCATTTTTCCTAATCTAATAGAACCTCCATATCTTATAAAACCATAAAATGGAGTAAAATGAGTATCGTGTAATGTCTCAGTTACTGCACCTATAAGAACAATTTTGTTTTTAAAAACATTTGGATCAATATTTCCTTTTAATATATCAACAAAAGAGTAAACAGGATAACTAAAAGGTCCTCCTCTGTAATTTATATATATGTTATTTTTTTTATCTGTGAACAATTTTGTTTTAGAAATATATTCGTCTGAAGTTAGAGAAAGATATTTTAATGTTATTAAAAAAGGAAAAGAAATCCATTCCTTTTCTAATACGAAATTTTTTAGTTGGAATCTTCTTATAAATCCATCCAAATCATGTTCTGGATTAACGAGTCCAACCTTAGCGTTTTTCAAAAATTTATCAATGGGAAGAAAGAGTCTTTTAAGAGAACCATATCTTGGATCATCCACTGATATATAAAAAGCAGAAAGTATTATCCTTTTATCCCTTTTTAAAAGTTCCTCAAATTTCTTATCATCTACCGGAGTTGTTTCTGTATCAAAATATATATCAAAGGCTATAATTTTGGGATTTTTCCCTAGTTTATTTATTAATTCCACATATAAAGATCTATTCCAAGGAAAATTACCTAATTCTTGTATTGAATTATCGTCTATTCCTATTATTACGATATTACTTTCTGACTCTCTCTCCCCTCTAAATATAAATCTTAAGTTAATAGAGCCTAATTCAAGTTTTTGAAGTACTTGACTTTGAAACAATAATAAAGTCACTACAAAAGATATTAGCACTATTATACATCTTATTATTATGCCATTCTTTATAAACCTATTTATATAATTCACTTTTTAAAGTCTTAACTTTGTCGATACAAAATATATATCTGTTGGATTACCATAAGGATCAAAAGTTCTTTTTATAGTTAGTATAGCATCTACATTTTGAGCTAATGGATAGGTTATATTTAAAGTCATAATTGTATTTTCATTAAAGAGCATAAATGGAGTTTTTATCTCTTTTTGCTCGTATAGTAAGTTCATCTTTAATCTTTCATTTAATGACATAGTAAATCTACTATATATAGATGGACGCATACCATTAAAAGATTGGTAATTTACATTTAAAAAGGCAATATTTAATATATTAGTGTCTAAGTCTAATGTTAAACCAAATATTCTATTTACAGACTCTTTTAAAGGAGATAGAGTTTTAAGTACCTTATTCTTTTCATAATAAGCATTGAAATAACCAGGATAAAAATTATCAGAAAAGTTTATTAGCTGGACACTAAAAACACTGTTGAAAAGACTGAAATTGCTTTGAAGACCTAATGCAACACCATTTTCACTTAGAACTCTTGGATCACTAATTGTTACTCCATCATGTATTATTCTTTGTGCAAAAGATGAATAAATAACAGTATTTTTTGTCAAAAAGTACGATAAATCTGCTCCAACTATTGCTTGTCTTTTATTTTCATCAACATCCATATCCATCATACCATTTATACCAATTTCTAATCTATTTATGGGTCGATAAAAAGCTCTCAATGCATATGTTGAGGTTAGATTTTCATATTTATTAAAAGGAGAAGGAAAGAGAGTAAGAATACCCCCTCTTTTTGGATCTTCTAATCGAAGTACTACCCCCTCCATTTCATATGTGGAATATCTATTGGCAATTAATCCGTATCCAAGAGTAAAGTGATCTATAACACCATATTTTATTCCAAGCCAAGGTAAATTTAGTTCTCCATACCTTATTTTTCCTTGAATATAACTTATACTTTCTCCATCGGTATATAAAGAAAGATCAAGACCGAGTTTTAATATTCCAAAAGAAAGTTCTGGAGAAAAGGAAAGTTTAGCAAGCATCAAATCATTCTTTTTATATAAACCATAATCTAAATTATTATTAAGCGCTAATCTAACACCTTCGGATGATCCCCTTTGAGGAGGTGTAATAGGTTTCTCTTCTTTAATCTCTTCTTTGGGCTTTTCTTCTTTTGGTTTCTCTTCTTCATCAAACTTTTCAATTTCTGTTATTGGTGTCGGATTTTCAGGAGGATTTTCAGGTTTTACAATACTTTGAAAACCTTCTTTTACATCTACTGTTACACCTTTAGCAGAAAAAGAAACTACTCCTTTAAGAGTTTTCACCACAGTCGTTCCATCTTCACTTACTTGCTGAATCCATTCCGTACCTCTTACACCTGCAACAGCTGTAGGTGTGTGTATCTCTACTCTTTCTCCTATAGATAATATCTTCTCAACTGTCGCCCATACTTTTCCTAAAAGTAATTTAAATATTGATACTTCTTTTTGTGTATCTTTATCACGATCCAATCTTAAAATATCAAGCTGGGTATTTGAAGCAAGTTTTAGGGTTGATCTATCTGAAAACTCTAATATAGCTTGTGAGTTTTGTTGTACCCAAATCTTATCTCCTGAAGAAAGTTCCATTTTTAACTTAGCAGGTATCCATAACTCTGATTCAGCCTTTTTTACATAAACATTTCCTTTTAGATATGTTATTATTGCTACCCTTTTTGTTGCTTGAGCAAAAATAGGGACAATAAGGATTAATAAAACTAAAAGAAAGACAAAAAGTTTTTTAAACATTTTTAATACACCCCACTAAATTGTTTTTAAAATAATCTTAAACTTTTTATATTATATCACAGGTTCTTTTTATAAAGATAACAAAGTCCTTTAAGAGTAAGATAAGGATCAATATTTTCTAATTTAAGGTATTTTGAATGAGGTACTATTCTTTTAGCCCAACCACCAGTACTTATAAGAACAGGATTTCCATTCATTTCTGATATTTGTCTTTCTAAAATTCCATCAACAAGTCCTGCAAACCCAAAAACTATTCCTGCTTGAATTGCAGATATAGTGTTTTTTCCTAAGGAAGATTCTGGAGCTTTAATATCTACTTGAGGAAGTTTAGCGGTTTTTTCAAAGAGGGCGTAGGATGCCGTCCCTACGCCCGGTGCTATAGCTACTCCTAAAAATTTCTTATTCTCTATAGCAGAAAAAGTAGTTGCTGTGCCAAAATCTATAGCTATTCCAACTGGACCATACTCTTCTTGAATAGCAACCACATTACATATAAGATCTGAACCTACCTCTTTGGGGTTTTCTGTCTCTATGGAGATTCCTGTTTTTATTCCTGGTTCTACAACAAAAGGAGAATAATTGAAGATATATCTTATGGCATCAACAAAAACTGAGGTAAGAGATGGAACTACAGAAGATATAGCTATACCTTCTACTTTAGCCTCGGAGATCCCATTTCTTTTTAGAGTCCATTCAATAAGTAGTGAATATTCATAGCTTGTAGAGTATTTCTTAGTCTCAAATTCATAATGAGATATAATTTTATTTTTTTTAAAATAAGCTATATCTATATTTGAATTGCCGATATCTATAGTTAAAAGCATACCCTATGCACTCTCCTTAATTAATCTTTTTAATAATACAACTATAGGTGGACAAATTATTGACGCGATAATTGCTTCTGGAATACCATGAAGAATTCCTATGGATATAATAACTCCTAATGGGAAAATTTTAAAAATTGCTGCAAGACCAAGAGTTCCCACAGTGTTAGTCATACTTCCTAAGAAGGATGCTATTCCAATGGCAACTATTTCTCCTTCTTTTTCTTTTATTATAAATAAAATTAAAAAAGCTATGATAAAAGAGATTAAAGCTATTAAAAAACTAAATTCTAAAGAGTAATTAATAAGGCTTTCTGTAAACCACTCTCTCATGATATAGACACCACTAAGATATGCGAAAGAGAAAACTACAAAAGAGATAATAAAAGCGGTAGAGTTTTTAAGCTTCTTTTGAGACCTAAAAAAGGATAAGAGAAAATTATAAACAAGACCTGAAACAATACCAATAAAAGGTCTTGCAGGAAAAAGCACCCAGAAAGGAGCAATATGGGAAAAATACATAACTGCAGAAATGCCAAAAATGCTACCTACTAAGGCTCCAAACCATGGTCCCATAACAATGCCTGCTAATATCACTGGAATATGCATTATTGTTGCAGCACCTGCTGGTGTTGGTAGGGATATATAGCCTATACGTGAAAAACCTAATAAGAGGGTAATTGCAACAAAAAGAGATGCTAATGAGATTTTTTTGATGTTTTTAAACATTTTAATACCTCCCTTCCGGCTCCCCAACAAGGGATGCCGTTTTTTTGATTTGACTATTTATATTGATATTTATTGATATTGTCCCGCGATCCTAAAGATCTGCAGGCTTTTTTGGATTATAATATATAAACTAAAAAAAGAAAAGAGGTTATATAAATGGATAAAAAAGAATTGCGGAAGATATTTTTAGAAAAAAGAAGGAATATAAGAGATAAAGAGGTAAAATCTCATGAAATTTTTCATAAGCTGAAGAATTTAGTTATTTGGGGAAAAGCATCTATAATTAACACTTATGTCTCTATAAAAGATGAGGTAGATACAAGGTTCATAATTTATCATGCTCTTGTAGAAAACAAAAGAGTATTTTGCCCCGTTATCTTTGGTAAAGACTTAAAATTTGGAGAAATTAAGACAATTAATGATTTAGAAAAAGGTCCATTTGGTATACTGCAACCTAAGGAGATTTATGAAATAGATTATAACTTGTTCGATATTATTGTAGTACCTGGAATTGCATTTGATGTTAAAGGTTATAGAATAGGTTATGGTAAAGGTTACTATGATCGTTTTTTAAGCAACATTAAAAGAGGTATAAAAATAGGTTTAACCTTTGACGATTTAATCATTAATGAACTTCCAAAAGATCCTTACGATCAAAAAGTTGATATTATTATTTCAGAGAAAAAGATTATTTTTACTAATAATTATTGAATACCTATACAAGATAAACACAAAATAATACTATTTCTATAGATCTCATAAAATTCTCCCATATAAATACCAATAGTCAAAAAAAGGAATATAAGAAAGAATATAAAAAATCTTATAATTACTTTTTTAGCCATTTTTCCAATTCCTTTTTAATATCCTTTTCTGAGATAATTCCTAAATAAATTTTTCTTATAATAAAATTTTTATCAATTAAAAAAGATGTTGGTATAGCTACAATTTGATATGTATATCCTGCTTTTCCTTCTCTGTCAGAAAGAATAGTAAAACTAACTGGATTATTCTTTAAGTAATCATTAACATTTTTAGGATTGGAGTCTAGACTAACAGCCACTATTTCAAATCCTTTATTTTTATGTTCCTTGTATAGCTTATCTAATAACGGCATTTCATATCTACATGGAGGGCACCATGTAGCCCAAAAATTTAATAAAATAACTTTCCCTTTAAAATCAGAAAGCCTATAATTTTTCCCCTTTAGATCTTTAAGTGAAAAATCTATAGCTTTTTCATTTTCTCCTATATTGGCTATTGAGTAAGATGTATGAATTAATAGGACAAATAATATAATCATTAAAAAAATTTTTAAAAATCTATTATTCTTCATCATTTTTTTCATTTTAAACTCCTCCCTTTTTGCATATATTAATTAAAAGAACTTTCCAGGCGAGGTAGGGGGTGATGGGTGAGGGGGGAAGGGGACCCTCGCCTGGAAAGGTTCTTAACAAATTCTTTTTGAAATAATATTAACATTTTAAAAATTTTTTGTCAAGATTCCTAATTTTAAAATTGATTAAAAATAATAACAGAAATAATTTACACTGATCAAAAAAAGAGGAGGCTCTCTGGCGATGACCTACTCTCCCACCCCGTTGCCAGGGCAGTACCATCGGCGCTGGAGGGCTTAGCTTCCGTGTTCGGAATGGGAACGGGCGTTTCCCCTCCGCTCTAATCACCAGTAGCCTCCTCTTCCTTCATAACTCCATCATAAATCCTTCTTGAGAGAGATCACACCGTAACCAGCCAGGCGTCAAAGCCTCGGCATATTAGTACCGGTCGGCTTCACGCATTGCTGCGCTTCCACCTCCGGCCTATCTACCTCCTCTTCTCGGAGGTGCCTTACCAGGTTCTCCCTGTGGGAAACCTTATCTTGGGGTGGGCTTCGCGCTTAGATGCTTTCAGCGCTTATCCCGTACGGACTTGGCTACCCAGCTCCTGCACCTGACGGCACAACTGGTACACCAGAGGTCCGCCTGCTCCGGTCCTCTCGTACTAGGAGCAGTTCCCCTCAAGTTTCCTACGCCCGTGGCGGATAGGGACCGAACTGTCTCACGACGTTCTGAACCCAGCTCACGTACCGCTTTAATGGGCGAACAGCCCAACCCTTGGGACCTTCTCCAGCCCCAGGATGCGGTGAGCCGACATCGAGGTGCCAAACCTCGCCGTCGATGTGGACTCTCGGGCGAGATCAGCCTGTTATCCCCGGAGTAACTTTTATCCGTTGAGCGATGGCCCTTCCACTCGGGACCACCGGATCACTAGGCCCGACTTTCGTCTCTGCTCGGCCCGTCGGCCTCACAGTCAGGCAGGCTTAACGCCCTTACACTTTAGGCACGATTTCTAACCGTGCCAAGCCTACCTTTGGGCGCCTCCGTTACCTTTTAGGAGGCGACCGCCCCAGTCAAACTGCCCACCAAGCACTGTCCCCCAAAAGGCTCTTCTTTTGGGGTTAGAACCCCAACACCACAAGGGTGGTATTCCACCGGCGGCTCCACAGAGGCTGGCGCCCCTGCTTCTCAGCCTCCCACCTATCCTCTACATGCGGTGCCAAAGTTCAATGCCAGGCTGCAGTAAAGCTTCACGGGGTCTTTCCGTCCTGCCACGGGTAGTCCGTATCTTCACGGACACTCTAATTTCACCGGGCCCCTCGTTGAGACAGCGCTCCAGTGGTTATGCCTTTCATGCAGGTCGGAACTTACCCGACAAGGAATTTCGCTACCTTAGGACCGTTATAGTTACGGCCGCCGTTCACTGGGGCTTCGGTTCAGGGCTTCGGGTATTCCCCTAACCCTTCCCCTTAACCTTCCAGCACCGGGCAGGCCTCAGCCCCTATACATCGGCTTCTACGCCTTAGCAGAGACCTGTGTTTTTGGTAAACAGTCCCCAGAGCCACTTCACTGCGGCCCTTTCAGACTATTCACCTTACTCGGGCACCCCTTCTTGCGAACGTACGGGGCCATTTTGCCGAGTTCCTTAACGAGGGTTATCCCGCGCACCTTTGGATCTTCACCTCGCCCACCTGTGTCGGTTTGCGGTACGGGCACCCGCTAACCTCCCTAGAAGCTTTTCTCGGCAGTGTGGGCTCGATGCCTTCGCCCTCTCTCGAGGACTCCCCATCACTCCTCGGTTCATCAGGAGTGCGGATTTGCCTACACTCCCTCCCTTAGAGCTTGGACCTGGTATGTCACCACCAGGCGCACCTACCCTCCTGCGTCCCTCCTTCGGTATTAACGGTTAGCAGGTGGGGCCGGAATATTAACCGGCTGTGCATCACCTACGCCTTTCGGCCTCGGCTTAGCTCCCGCCTAACCCTGGGAAGACGAGCTTTACCCAGGAAACCTCGGGCTTTCGGTGGGAGGGATTCTCACCCTCCTTTTCGCTACTCATGCCGGCATTCTCACTTCCGCCTCGTCCAGCGGTCCTTCCGGTCCGCCTTCTCCCTACAGCGGAACGCTCCCCTACCGCTCTACCTACCCGAAGATAGGTAGAACCCAAAGCTTCGGTGCCGGGCTTTAGCCCCGTGTATTTTCGGCGCAGCTTGGCTCGATCAGTGAGCTATTACGCACTCTTTGAATGATGGCTGCTTCTAAGCCAACATCCTGACTGTCTTCGCCAAGCTACCTCCTTTACCACTTAGCCCGGACTTTGGGACCTTAGCTGTTGATCTGGGCTGTTCCCCTCTCGACTATGGAGCTTATCCCCCACAGTCCGACTCCCAGCCATCCACCTAAGGCATTCGGAGTTTGACTGGACTCGGCAGCGGATCCCCGCCCCTCGCCCAACCAGTGCTCTACCTCCTTAGGCTTCATCGGCTGAGGCTAGCCCTAAAGCTATTTCGGGGAGAACCAGCTATCTCCAGGCTCGATTAGCTTTTCACTCCTACCCACAGCTCATCCCATAGCTTTTCACTGCTAACGGGTTCGGACCTCCACGGGGGGTTAACCCCGCTTCATCCTGGCCATGGGTAGCTCGCCTGGTTTCGGGTCTAATGCGTGTGACTAATCGCCCTCTTCAGGCTCGCTTTCACTTCGGCTCCGGGACTCCTCTCCCTTAACCTCGCCACACGCATTAACTCGCCGGCTCATTCTTCAACAGGCACGCAGTCGAGCCAGCTCAAAAGAGTTACCCCTTTTGAGCATCGCTCTCCTACTCCTTGTGGACGTACGGTTTCAGGTTCTATTTCACTCCCCTCTCCGGGGTTCTTTTCACCTTTCCCTCACGGTACTATGCGCTATCGGTCACCAAGGGTATTTAGCCTTAGGCGGTGGTCCGCCCTGATTCGCGCAGGATTCCACGTGCCCCACGCTACTCGGGATTAAGGCCCATAAGAGATACATACTTTTCGCCTACGGGGCTCTCACCCTCTCTGGCCAGCCTTCCCAGACTGTTCGGCTAAGTATGCATTCCCTTACGAGAGAGTCGCGGCTCCCTCCGGCCTTATCCCTCTACCCCTGAGTGGCAACGCCCGCGAGCTTCTCCACCACTCAGGTTTAGGCTCCTCCCCTTTCGCTCACCACTACTCAGGGAATCGATTGTCTCTTTCTTCTCCTCGGGGTACTAAGATGTTTCAGTTCCCCCGGTTCCCCTCCCTAAGAGTTTCCCCTTAGGGATACTCTGGCATTACCCAGAGTGGGTTTCCCCATTCGGAAATCCCCGGATCATAGCTTGCTCGCAGCTCCCCGGGGCGTTTCGCCGCCTGCCGCGTCCTTCTTCGGCCCTTGGTGCCTAGGCATCCACCGTACGCCCTTTCTACTTTGACGCCCGGCTGATTACTGCATCATCCCTCTCTATCTTCTCTTGTCTAAGGTGCAAATTTGGTGGAGCTGACCGGACTTGAACCGGTGACCCCCTGCGTGCAAAGCAGGTGCTCTCCCAGCTGAGCTACAGCCCCACCCCTCAAATAAAATGGTGGGCCCTCCTGGACTCGAACCAGGGACCTCACCCTTATCAGGGGTGCGCTCTAACCACCTGAGCTAAGAGCCCACTTTAATAATCATGATTAGTCGGGAGAAAAGAGGGAGAAGAGATAAAGGAAAAAGAGGACACTTTTCCTTCTCCATAAGAAAGGAGGTGATCCAGCCGCACCTTCCGGTACGGCTACCTTGTTACGACTTCACCCCAATCATCCGCCCCACCTTCGGCAGGCTCTTCGCCTGACTTCGGGTGTTGCGGACTCTCGTGGTGTGACGGGCGGTGTGTACAAGGCCCGAGAACGTATTCACCGCAGCGTGGCTGATCTGCGGTTACTAGCGATTCCGCCTTCACGCAGGCGAGTTGCAGCCTGCGATCTGAACTGGGGGTGGCTTTAGGGATTCGCTCCACCTCGCAGCTTCGCTCCCCTCTGTACCACCCATTGTAGCGCGTGTGTAGCCCAGGGCATAAGGGGCATACTGACTTGACGTCATCCCCACCTTCCTCCGGCTCATCGCCGGCAGTCCCCTTAGAGTGCCCGGCTTTACCCGCTGGCAACTAAGGGCAGGGGTTGCGCTCGTTGCGGGACTTAACCCAACATCTCACGACACGAGCTGACGACAGCCATGCACCACCTGTGCAGGCTCCAAATAAGGGGAAACCCCCTCATTCGGCACTTACCCTTTCGGGTAAGCTTTCAGCCTGCATGTCAAGCCCTGGTAAGGTTCTTCGCTTAGCATCGAATTAAACCACGCGCTCCACCGCTTGTGCGGGCCCCCGTCAATTCCTTTGAGTTTTAGCCTTGCGGCCGTACTCCCCAGGCGGGGCACTTATCGCGTTTGCTGCAGCACGGAGAGTCTGACTCCCCACACCTAGTGCCCATCGTTTACGGCTAGGACTACCGGGGTATCTAATCCCGTTCGCTCCCCTAGCTTTCGCGCCTCAGCGTCAGGGCCAGTCCAGAGAGCCGCCTTCGCCACCGGCGTTCCTTCCGATATCTACGCATTTCACCGCTACACCGGAAGTTCCGCTCTCCTCTCCTGCCCTCTAGCTTAGCAGTATCAGATGGCCTCCCCAAGTTGAGCTTGGGGCTTCCACATCTGACTTGCTAAGCCGCCTACACGCCCTTTACGCCCAGTAAATCCGGACAACGCTCGCCCCCTACGTCTTACCGCGGCTGCTGGCACGTAGTTAGCCGGGGCTTTTTCCTCGGGTACCGTCAGCTTTCTTCCCCGAGAAAAGAGGTTTACACCCCGAAGGGCTTCTTCCCTCACGCGGCGTCGCTCCGTCAGGGTTTCCCCCATTGCGGAAGATTCCCGGCTGCTGCCTCCCGTAGGAGTCTGGGCCGTGTCTCAGTCCCAGTGTGGCCGACCACCCTCTCAGGCCGGCTACCCGTCTTCGCCTTGGTGGGCCATTACCCCACCAACTAGCTGATAGGCCGCAGGCCCATCCCAGAGCAGTATACAGAGTTGCCTCTGTATACTCTTTCCTTACCTTAGCTCTCCGCTCGGTAAGTATATGGGGGTTTAGCACCCCTTTCGGGGTGTTATCCCCCTCTCTGGGGTAGGTTACCTACGTGTTACTCACCCGTGCGCCGCTCTCACTCCTATCGGTTATCCCAATAGGAGCTACCGCTCGACTTGCATGCCTTAGGCACGCCGCCAGCGTTCGTCCTGAGCCAGGATCAAACCCTCCATCCAGTATATATCATACCTTCCCTTTCGGGTCTGTATCCTCGCTCTCTATATGCCTTCCTCTCTTCTTCCTTCTCTCTTCTCTCTCCCTTTTCTCCCTTTGTCTAATGTGCATCCGCCCTTTCTCATCGGGCGGATTAAATTCTATCATATATATCTCCCTTTTGCAAGAGGGGGGATTTAAATTTTTTAGAAGAAATTAGTCTATATATATTCTTGTAAACCCCATATTTTTAGCTAAATTTATTGCCTCCTTATATTCACTTGGTAATATTGTTCTGTTTATTAATGGATATTCATAGGCTTTATAGAGCGGTCTGTATTGAGGCATTATATTTATAAAAACATCTGTAGAGATTTCCCTTTTTAAAAATTCGAGCCATTCCTTTATAGATGAAACCCCATTGGGAAGTAGGAGATGTCTTACAATAAGGCCTCTTATAGCTACGCCATTCTCGTCCGTTATAAGATTTCCTACTTGTCTATACATTTCCTTTACTGCTTCTTTTGCTACCTCAGGATAATCAAATGCATTAGCAAGTTTTAAAGATATATCATAGGACCAAAATTTTATGTCTGGCATATATATATCTATTATACCTTCTAACTCTCTAAGGGTTTCTAAAGACTCATATCCACTACTGTTATAAACTAAAGGTATATTTAAACCCTTAGGAATAGCATAATAAAGAGCTTCTAATATTTGAGGTACATAATGAGTAGGTGTGACAAGATTAATATTGTGACAACCCATATTCTGTAGTTCAATCATTATATTTGCTAAGGTTTCTGTATCAATAATTTCTCCAATCCCTAAATGACTAATAGTATAATTTTGACAAAAAATACAACCCAGGTTACAATAAGTAAAGAATATAGTACCAGATCCACTTTTCCCAACTAGAACCTTTTCTTCACCAAAATGAGGGAAATAACTTGATATAGTTATTTCTGATGAAGCCTTACAATACCCTTTTTCTCTTTTTTTTCTATTTACTTTACAATTTCTTGGACACAGGTTGCATGATTCCAGTTTTTTACTTAAGATATTAATTTTTCTTTCCAAATCACCTTTCTTATAACTCTCAATGTAAATAGGTCTCATAAGGACCTTAAAAATTCCCTTATCTTAAACTTTACATTTAAATTATGGGCCACTTCCTCACATTTTTTTATATCTATAGAAGGTATATTGACAACACTTACCCACACATCTTTAATATAAATAGAAGAGAATTTGATAAATTCAATTAAATGTTTATATGCATCTTTAAATACTGGTCGTGATATTAAGTTATATTTATATTCATTTTCTGCATTTAGACTAATAGAAATACTATCTACAAAAGGTGCAATTTCTGGCAAAATGTTTCTTCCATGAAAGATATTAGCATGTCCATTAGTATCTATTCTTATGTTTTTGTTGGGATAGTATTCTTTAACATATCTTGAAACTTTCTTTACTATTTCTACTCTTAATAAGGGTTCTCCATATCCGCAAAATACTATTTCTTTATAGTCGTTCAAATTTAATTCTTTTAATTCAATAATAATATCTTTAAAGGTAGGTTCTTTTTCTAACCATAATATTTTATCACCGATTCTATCTGAATAATTGCGTATACAAAATGTACATCTATTAGTACATTTATTGGTTATATTAAGATACAAATTTTCACCTAATACATATACTACGTTCATATATTTATATTTTTGAATATTCTTTTTAAATTTTTCTTGATAATATCAGAGAGAGTGATTAGATCTATTTTTTTTATTTCGGATATTTTTTGGGCTATCTCAGGTAAATAGGCAGGTTCATTAATCTTTCCTCTTATAGATTGAGGAGGAAGATAAGGTGCATCAGTCTCAATAGCTATTAAATCTAGTGGTAATTTTTTTAAAACTTCTCTTAAATTATTTGCATTTGGATAAGTTATAGGTCCAGAAAAACTGAACAAAAAATTCCAATCTGCTATAATTTTTGCTATTTCATAACTTCCACTAAAGCTATGCATTATACCTCCTACATCCCATACTCTTTCGGCTTTCATAATATTTATAAGATCTTTCCAGGCCTCTCTACTATGAATGACAATAGGAAGTTTATTTTCTTTGGCATATTGAATAAATTGTATAAATACTTGTTTCTGAGAATCTTTTGAAGAGTATAGTTTATAATAATCAAGCCCTATTTCTCCAATAGCTATTACCTTTGACTTAAGAAGTTTATCCCACTCTTTTTTATTGAATTCAAATTTGTCGGATTCATGCGGATGTAAGCCTATGACTGCATAAATATCATCATCCACACTTAGTTCCACTGCAATTCGGCTTGACTCTATGTCATATCCTACTACAAAAAATTTATTAACCTCTTTTTCTTTAGCTCTATTTACGATCTCTTCCCAAGAAGCATAAAGTTGCTTATCATTTAGATGAACATGTGTATCAATCCACATACTTTAAAATAATAGCCCAGGGCTATGCCTCCACCGTCGATTTGATCCTCCGGGAGAAGAGAGATAGGAAAGCTCCAATTAGGTTCACTGCGGCACCTAAGAAGTACCTCTTACCGTTGCTTCCTTTCGGACCTGGCGGGGTTTGAGGACCTCTTAGTGCACAGCTCCTAATCTTCATCGCTTCCATCTCTCCCTTCTTACCCACAAGATCAAACCTCAGGTGGCCTTTCGGCCCTGCTATAGCGGATTGCAGGTTCAGGGCACCGCTAGCTCCCCGCCTAAGCATAGCCCTGGGCATTTTTATTCTTGAATTCTTAATAATATGAATAAAGTACTAAAAATAACCCAAACAAATGAAAGTATTAATAAGAAAACTAATATTTTACCTATCCATGCTCCTATGCTTTTTTCATTTCTAAAAAACAAAGAAAAATTTAGCTCTTTTACAACTGCAAAAGCAGCCAATATACCAACAAAAAAACTAATTATAATACTCGTTAGACTCATTAATTCTCTTATATTTTTCATATCTTCATATCTTTAATATTAATTATTTATACTAAATGGCGGAGAGGGTGGGATTCGAACCCACGAGGCCACTTTCGTGGCCTACTCGCTCTCCAGGCGAGCGCCTTCGTCCACTCAGCCACCTCTCCGCTCTGATTATATTTTATCATAAAAATACGTTAAGGTGAACTCCTTAAATTAGTAAAAAACTTCTTTAGAATTTCCTCGCTTTCTTCTTTCATTATTCCAGTTATAATTTCCAATTTCTGCCACTTTTTATAATTTTCAATATTACATATAAACCTTGAAAATCCTTCTTCATGATTACTCGCCCCATATATTAATTTATCAAATCTTGCTTGTAGTATAGCTCCGAAACACATTATACAAGGTTCAAGCGTTACATATATAGTACAGCCATAAAATCTCCAATCACCAAGCTTTTTATATGCTTTCCTTATAGCTATAATCTCTGCATGGCAAAGAATATCTTTTTTTGATTCACGAAGATTGTGTCCTCGAGAAATTATTTCCCCATCTTTTACAACAACAGCACCTACAGGTACTTCATTCTTTTCTAAAGCCTTTTTTGCTTCTCTTAATGCTTCTGACATAAAAAAGTTTATATCTTTACTGAGTCCATGACCCATTTTATATACTCGGGAAGTCCATAATTTATTGGGATACCTATAATTTCAGGAAGTTCATATGGGTGTAACTCTTTCACTTTTTTTACTAAATCTGGAAATTTACTTTTATCTGTTTTTAATAAAACTATCACTTCATCTGCAATTTGTTTTTCATTATTCCAATAAAAGTAAGACTTAACATTAGGAATAATATTACCACAAGCAATTAGATGATCATCTAAAAGAGCGTTGACTATCTTTTCTGCTGTCTCTTCCTTATCCACCGTTATAATACATAATATCATTTTTCTCTTCACCTCACTTTAAATTAATAATCTTCTTCCCAATTCTATATAATGAATCATTTGGATTACAATCTAATATAAAATTAGCAACCTTCTTAAGTTTCTCTGATGAGTTTATCAATGTAAAGCTCAATCCAGCTAATTTTAACATATCCTCATCATTATCAAAATCCCCAATGGCAATAACTTCTTTAGGAGATATATTTAACATATTTATAAGCATCTTGAGGGCATTACCCTTTGATATACCATATGGTAATATTTCTAAATAATACGGAGCAGAGAATACAGCATTAATTTTATTATTATAATTTCTATCTATATGAGTTTTAATAATCTTTAAATCTTCTTCTTTTCCTTCCAAGAATATCTTAATTATTTTTTCGTTTTCTCTTTCAAGTAGCAATAAAGCCTCTTCATCTTCAAAAAGCATATCTTCATAATATACCCCTACTTTTATTTTTTCATAATATATCTTTATAAACTGAAGCGAATCTTTAACTTCTCTATTGGATAAATATTTGATAAATAAAAATCTACTCTCCACAGGGTGATATATTCCAGCCCCATTGTATAATATTACTGGTATATTAATATTTAATATTCTTATCTTCGATTCTATAGATGACCATCTTCTACCCGTTGCTATGGTAAAATCTATTCCTTTTTCTCTGAGCTTTCTTATAGCAATAATGTTTTGAGATGATAAGGTTTCTGTATAATCAACTATACTTCCATCAAAATCAGCCACAAGTAGCTTATACATTTAAAATCACTTCTCTTACTTGATTTATTAGCAAAGGCTTATAGGAAAAAATTTCTAAGAATTCCTCTCCTCTAATAATTGAATCTTCTATCTTTTTGGTCTTCAATTCTATATTATATCTATTGTCCCTTTTTTCTATTTTTATATCGTAAATATACCTTTTCAAATCTATTTCCTTTATCTTTTCCCCTCTTCTTACTAATATATAAACCTTATCATTATTCTTAAATCTTTCAATATCTTCTAAAAATGAACTTTCATTAGCCACAAAAACTTCTAACTCATAATTTATGCCGTAAGTATCTTTGATAAGAGATGATTTAGGTGATTCTAACACCTCAAAAAATTGAAGGTCTTCAGGTAATTCTTTGTTCCATTTATTAAGAACTTCTTCCTTTTCAATATAATACTTTAACGTTATATCTAACCATTCTTTTTTGCTCTCAATTCCAACTGGACAAGGTAATCCCAAGGATATTAGAGGCCTTGGATTATACCCCTGAGAATAAGCTACAGGTAATCCAGACCTCCTTACAGCCCTATTCATAAAATTTAACATATCTATTGAACTTATATATTTAAGCAACCTTTTTTTGTAAAATGCAAGTCTATAGACTATTTTATCCATAATGAGATACTCCACAAAAATCACAAAATAATCCCCATTCACAAGGAGGTGTCTCTTCACATTTATAAGCTTTTTCTCTTTCTTTTATAAGATAATTTTTTCTAACCCCACAAGATATATGATCCCAGGGTAAAGGATCATCTATATTTTTCTTTTCTGTATACCATTTAGGATTTATATTTAGATTATTAAAGATCTTTTCCCAAATATCTATTCTTAAAAACTCTGTCCAACTTTCAAATCTGCTTCCCATTTGCCAAGCTAAATTAAGAATATTCGAAAGTCTTCTGTCACCTCTTGAAAAAATTGCCTCCAAATAACTCATACTATAGTCATGGAAATCTATAGAAATATTTTTTCTTTTAAGAGCTTTTCTTAAAATATTTTTTCTTCTCTCAATTATTTCTCTATCCTCAAATTTTTCCCATTGAAATGAGGTATGAGGTTTTGGAACAAATATGGAGAAACTCAAATGTATTTTAGATCTTCTATTTAACCTTATTATTTTTTCAACTAGATTGACAGTCTCATAAATGTCCTCATCTGTTTCTGTAGGTAGTCCTAGCATGAAGTATAACTTAATATTATTCCAACCTTTACTAAAAGCCACATCGAGAGTCTTAAAAAACTCTTCTTCTTTAAGGTTTTTATTTATAACTTTTCTCAACCTTTCAGTTCCTGCTTCTATCGCGAAAGTAAGACTTGATTTTTTATTTTTTTCTACTTTCTCTGCAAGCTCTAAGGAGAATTTATCAGCTCTAAGAGATGGTAAAGTAAAGTTTACATGTTTTCCTTCAAAATCCTCGTTCAATAAATCTAATAGTTTTTCTATATTGGGATAGTCATTAGTACTTAAAGATAATAAACTAATTTCTTCATAACCTGTGTTCTCAAATATTTCCTTAGCATATTTTCTTATAGTATCTATACTTCTGTATCTTTTAGGTCTATATATATAACCTGCAAAACAAAATCTGCAACTTCTTTGACATCCTCGCATAATTTCTATTGATCCACGATCATGAGCAACCTGCTGGATGGGCACAATAGGACGAGTTGGAAAAGGAGCTTTTTCTAAATCATAGACAATTCTCCTTGATATTTTTGGAGGAACCCAAGGATATAAAGGAATTATTTCTTTAAATTTATCCTTCTCATAAATTGGCTTGTATAATGAAGGGATATATACTCCTTCTATTTTTACAAGTTCTTTAAACAGTTGAGTTTTATTTTCTTTTGTCTCCTTCCATTCCAAATATACATTAATAATTTCGTTAATAGCTTCCTCTGCTTCACCAATAAAAATTACATCAATAAAATCAGCAATAGGTTCTGAATTTAATACTGTAGGACCACCTGCTATTATTAAAGGATAAGATTCATCTCTATCCCTTGAGAAAATAGGAATATGTGATAAATTTAATATGGTAAGAATTCCAGAGTAAGTAAGCTCGTAGGATAAACTAAAAGCCAACCAGTCAAAACTCTTAATAGGCTTTTTCGTTTCTAATGAAAAAAGAGGGATTTTTCTATCCCTTAGCAAATTTTCTAAATCTATATAAGGGGCAAAAACTCTTTCACATAGTGTATCCTCTCTATTATTTAGTAAAAAGTAAATTATCTGAAAACCTAAATGAGACATTCCAATTTCATATAAATCTGGAAATGCTAATGCAACTTTCAATTTAACTTTATTCCAGTCCTTAATAATAATATTGTGCTCATTGCCTATATATCTTGAGGGTTTTTCTACTTTATCCAAGATTAATTCTAAATCTCTCATAAAATATTTATTTCACTCCTCAATGCAATGTTAAACATTAATCCCAACATAGCATAACTTACGATTAATGAGGTTCTTGCAAAACTTACAAAGGGCAGAGGAATACCAACAACTGGTGCCATTCCCATAACCATACTTAGGTTTATAAAGGTCTGGAATAAAAGGGTAAAAAGTATTCCTCCAACTACTAACTTACCAAAATTATCTTTTAGCCTTTTCAAAATTTCCCATATATTTCTAAATAATAAATAATAGAGTAAAACTAGCAAAACACTACCTATAAACCCAAATTCTTCAGCAAGAGAAGAAAATATAAAATCAGTATGTTGTTCTGGAATAAGACTTAAATGGGTCTGGGGTCCTTGTAACCATCCTTTTCCCAAAATTCTTCCAGAACCTATAGCTATCATAGATTGAATTACTTGATATCCACTACCGAGAGGATCTCTCATAGGATCAAAAAATGTCAATATTCTCTGTTGTTGATAAGGCTTAAGAGAAAGCCAAAGAAAAGGAAGAATAGTAAGTATTAGAAAAAAGGTTCTTATAATATATTTTTTGGGAATACCATAAAGATATAAAACAAAAATTCCAGAAGTAAAAATAACTATTGCTGTTCCAAGATCCGGTTGTATAACCACTAACATAGTAGGAACTAAGATGAGTGATAAAATTAAAGTATAGTCTTTAAAAGAAAAACTTTTTTTATGTTTTGATAATTCAATAAGAAAGCCCGATATTGATATGGTTATAAAGAGTTTTGATAATTCAGAGGGCTGAAAAGAAAAACCAAGAATAGAAAACCATCTTTGAGCTCCTAAACTTCTTCTTCCAAAGAATAAAACAAATATCAGTAAAATTAAATTTAATAGATATACTAAACTCCAAGCCCTTTCCCAAACTCTAAAGGGAATGGACATAAATAGAAAGAAAAATATAATCCCTATTAAAAAAGCTACTAATTGTCTATTTACAAAAAGAAAGGGTGAAAGTTCCTGATAAGTTAGTCTACTTACAGTAGTATCATAAATAAGAAAAAGTCCTATAAACGTAAGTAATATAGATAATATAAAAATACGTACTAAATATTTTCGTACCATGTTTTATTCATCCATTTTCCAAAGAGCCAATCCTGATGCTGGTTTTGGATAAAAATATGTAGACTTTTGAGGAAGTCTTTCTCTGTTTATAGCCAAAGCATAGACGATTTCAATAGGTATGGAGGGTAATATGAAAGCATATTCAAATTCGTTAGAATTTATATTTTTTCTTAACTCTTTAAGATCATGGGAAAATCTTATTAATCCTTCTTCTTGTAAATCACTTTCAGTAGTATTTAATATACCTTCCCAAACACCTTTTTGAAGTAGAGTTGTAGGTAAGATCCACCATAAATCTGAAACGTCATTATTCCTACTATTTATATATGAGGTATTAGGAATTAATTTCAATATTCTATTATCTTTAAGAAGGTATATAAAAGGTTTGTTTGGATTAAATACAAGATCTAAATCATCCATATTCTCCCCTAAATATACATCAAAGTTCTTTCTGAGATCCTCAATATTTAATTGAACTTCTTTACTAACTATTCTATGGGTTGGTAAAAGCTTAACTCCTGGATCATATAAGTCAGTAATAAGCATAAGTATATATTTGGCTTTTTCATCTTTAGTCTCACTATAATAAAGCCATGAGGCTTCATATCTATGGTGACCATCTGCAATTAAAATCTTTTTTTCAATCAAATATTGTTCAATGAGATTTATAAGTGATTCATCGTTTATTTTCCATAGATAATGATCTCTATAATCCCAGCTAGTTACTTTAATGAGAGGTTTCTCCTTTTCAATCTTCTTCCACAATGATGAAAGTTTTCCTTCTTTGTCTTCATAAATGCCCCAAATAGGTTCAAGATTAGCCCTTAATTCTTTGAGAAGCTCTAATCTATCTTTCTTTGGACCAGAAAAAGTACGTTCATGAGGTAAAATGTTTTCGCCTAAGGGTTGTAATTCTAATATTCCTAAAAGTCCATACATCTTATCTATTTTGTCTCCCCATTGATATTCTTGTTTATATAAAAAATATCCATTTTCCTCAAAGACAAGAATACCTTGATTTATCCACTCTTTAAAAACTTTAGAAATTTCTATATAATTGGTTGGATATTTATCTCCTAATGTAAGATGAGTTATATTGTAAGGATGCATAGATAGAAAATAAACCCTTTCTTCTTTTTGTATCACATCATAAGGTGGAGCAATAAGTTTTTCTAAGGGAAGATTTAAATTATATCTTAGAGCTCTAAATGGTAAAAACTTAATCATACATTATTACCTTCCTTTCTTTTAGGAATTATAATTTCAAATTTTGTCCCTTCTCCAAGTTTACTTTCTACTTTTATACTCCACCCATGTCTTTCAACCAACTTTTTGACAATAGAAAGCCCTAACCCTGAACTAAATCCATCCTCATTAGTGCGAGATTTACTTACTCTATAAAATCTGTCAAATATTCTATCTATATCCTTTTCAGGAATTCCAATACCTGTATCTTGTACCCATAAGTGTAAGTATTCATTTTTATCATTTACTCCTACCTCAATTTTCCCTCCAGAAGGGGTATACTTAACAGCATTTTCAATCAAATTAAATAAAATAGTGTCTAAATACTGTGGATCTGCAAATATTACAATGTTCTCTGGTAAATTTATATTTACTTTTAAGTTCTTCTTAGAAATATGAGGACTAAGTCTATCTAAGACATTAATTACACTTTCATAGAGAGATACATCTTTAGGTTGAAGTTCCATAACACCAGCCTCTAATCTTGATAAATTAAGAAGATTACTTATTAGTTTTGACATTCTCTCTATTTCTCTTCTTAAATAAGGGAAAAATTCACTATATATTTCTTCAAGAGTAATCTTTTTTTCAGAGAAAAGATCTATTAATATCTGTATAGAAGTAAGCGGTGTCCTTAATTCATGAGATGCATTTCCTAAGAATTCCTTGAAGTTTTCCTCCATTTTTTGTATAGGAGTATAATCATTTATTATTAACATCACTTCATTATTTTCCTTTAAATAATAGGCTTCGATTTCTAAAAATTTTCTTTCATTTCCCCAAAAATTGAGGGATATTTTATTATATTTTTGATTTTCTAATGTTTTTCTAAATACATCATCTATTTCATAATCCGGTATTAATTCTATTAACTTTTTCCTTCTCGCTTTTTTCGGTATATCAAAAATTTCAGAAGCCTTCTTATTCACACATAGTACAGTACCATCCTTGTTAATGATAATTACCCCTATAGGAATATATTCTAAAAGAAAATTCCATCTTTCTTTTAACTTATTTATTTTCGCTCGCCTCCTGGAATTTGTAACCTAAATTTCTAACTGTCACAATATATTTAGGGTGACTAGGATCATCCTCTACTTTTTCTCTTAACCATCTTATATATACATCTACCGCTCGAGGTTCTCCCCAAAAGTTCTCTCCCCATATATGTTTTATAATCATATCCCTCGTCCACACTCTTCCAGGTGAAGATATTAATAGTTTTAATATTTCAAACTCTCTATATGAAAGATTAACTTCTTTTCCTTTCACTTTTACAGTTCTTTTGACTAAATCCATTTCAAAAGGTGGGGCAACGATTTTTTGACTTTTTAAAAGATCTGATTGATACCTTCTTAAAACAGCTTCTATCCTTGCAAGTAATTCTTTTGCGCTAAAAGGCTTTGTAATATAATCATCTGCTCCTATTTTTAAACCAAGAACTTTATCTACTTCCTCATCTTTGGCTGTTAACATTATAATTGGTACATTACTTACTTTTCTTATCTCTTTACATACTTCCCATCCATCCTTTTCAGGTAACATTATATCAAGAAGCACTAAATCAGGATTGAAGAGCTTGAATTTGTTTAATGCTTCTACACCATCATAAGCTGCTTCCACTTCATATCCCTCTTTTTTCAATAAAAGCGATAGAGAGCTTACTATACCCTTATCATCTTCCACTAGTAATATCTTTTTCATCCTCTCACCTCAAATTCTTTAGAGAATATTATTCTTCCTAACCTAAGAAGGTTAGATCCCTCTTCAATGGCTATTTCAAAATCTTCCGACATTCCCATTGATAGATACCTTAAGTTTAGGTTTTCCTTAACTTTTAAAACCTCCCAGATATTATAAAGACTTCTAAAAACCCTCCTTATTTCATCCTTATCTGTAGTCAAAGGACCTATTGTCATAAGACCTTCTATTTTTAGGTATTCGTAACTCAATAATTCATTTAATGATTTCCAAAATTCATCCTCTTTAAATCCATATTTCGTCTTTTCTCCAGATAAGTTTAACTGAATTAATACCTTTACTACTTTGTTCTCACGTTGGGCTTCTTTATTTAAAGCTTTAGCAAGATCCAATCTATCTAAGGAATGAATCAAGTCAAATAATTTTAATGCTTTCTTTACCTTATTTGTTTGTAGATGACCCACTAAGTGCCATTCACATTCTAAATCTCCTGCTAATTCGTTTATTTTCTTTTCTGCTTCTTGCACTCTGTTTTCTCCAATTTTTCTAACTCCGACCTCATAAGCCTTTCTTATATAAGTTGATGGAAAACCCTTAGAAACTGCAACTACTTTAATTTCATCAGGATTTCTTCCCACTCTAAGAGCAGCTTTCTCTATCTTTTCTTTTACTTTTTCCCAATTTTCTTTAATAAAATTTAATTCGTTATCCATAAGAGATTAATATATCTTTAGAATTTTTCCCTTAATAATCCTTTCTTTTAATATTATATTGTTAAATTCTAAAGGTAAAGTAGTTAATTTGTAAAAATTTTTTAAAAATTCAACTTTTAAGACTTTTGTTCTAATTAGATTTTTGGAAGGAAAATTTGTATCGATTATTACATATCTACCAGATTCTACCAAGCTTTTAGAAAAAAGTATTAAAGATTTAGGTGGTAACTCCCTTATCACACATAAAGGATCCCCCTTTTTTACTCTTTTTCCAGAAAAAGAAGTATATTTTACATTATTGAGTTGTGAAAGTGATACCTCATTAAGATTTTTGTCTATTAAATTATCAATAAAAAAAGAAATATATCCAGATTTAATTGCAAAAATATAATTTTCTCCCTGAATCCTCTTTATCTCCTTCCGAATATTTTCTTCTAAAACCTTTATACTGTTAAAAATTTTTAATCTTTCTTCAGATACACTTTTAAGATATAAAATATCTTTATCTATTTCTTTGAAATCATTATTAAAAACTTTAATCCTGATTTCATCAATTTTCAAATTAATTTTATCGCCCAGTTTATTTATTTCTTCAAGTAGATCTATGTATCTTTTATCGTATAAAATATTCTGTTCTTTCCTTTTATTAACTGTATCCATATAACCAATTATTTGTCCTACTCTAACTTTCTCCATATCCTCTATACTTGTTCTAAAGATTCCATCAACTGGAGCTCTTATAAGACTTTCATCAAATTCAAAATATCCAATTATAGGAGGGATTCTATTAGACAGTAAAACATAAATGAGAAAAACTATGAAAATTATAAAAATAATAAAAAATAATAAAACTCTTCTAAAAAGTCTTTTTCTATTCTTTCTTAATCTATAAAAACCTTCTTTATAAAAAGGATTCATTTTAAAAATATATAGGCAATATTTCTTTCGGATGTTTTATTTCTCCTATAGGAGTAATAAGCATTGTTGCAATAGGTACATATATCAGATATATCAACATTTTCTTTTGGTATTTTCTCTTCTTCGAGTTGTTGCAAAAGAAGGGCTATAAGATCATATTTTACCTTTTCTTTTTCATATATAAGGTATTTTCTATATTCCTTAGGCAACTGAGAAATAAAATCTTCCTTAACCTCAAAACAGCAAGAATGAATGCTTGGACCAACACCTATAAATATATCCTCAGAATAGATATTATATCTATTCCTTAATTCGTATATTAATTTTTGGGGAAGTTTTTTAATTGTTCCTCTCCATCCAGAATGTGCCAAACCAATCAATCTAATTTTAGGTATATAGACAAAAATTGGAATGCAATCTGCAAAAAACATAATAAGGGGATGTCTTCTTTCTTGGGTTAGTATAATATCAGTTTTATTTGCAATTTTTGGAAAAAAAGATACATTGCTAATTTTTGATACATATATATTATCTCCATGTACTTGTTCTGCTACAACCCATCTATTTGGAAATATCTTAATCAAAGAAAGAAACCTTATATATGAAGGGATATGCTTAAGGGAGAAATAAAAAGGAAAAGAATATGGATCTGATACGAATCCATGGGATATTTCGTGAAATTTATTCAAAAGATTGGATTGCCAAATCATATACACACCCCACAAGTCTTACAATAATTGTTACATGGCAAAGTAATAACTCCTTGATATGCCTTCTCCCTTTCTCTCCACAAATATTCTCTTTTAACTCCTGTATCTATAAAACTCCAAGGAAAAATTTCATCCTTTTCTTTTTCTTCTAAGTAATACTCTTTTAATAGATTATCTTTTACAAGTTTCTTTAAAATTCTTAAACTATGAGGATCTTTTATATATTCTTTAAAAAATTCTTTCAATCTTCTATCTCCTCTACTTAAAACTCCTTGCCAAAAAACCCAAATGATATTTTCATCTTCCATTTTTGCATTATCCATTTTCCTAAGATTTTTTAATAGATAAGATCTAACTCTTTCAATATATTCAAGATCTGCCATTTTTTCCCATTGGAAAGGTGTATGGGGTTTAGGAATAAAGGTAGAAACACTTACACTTATCTCCATTTTTTTAACAATTCTTCTGATATTCATTATTAAATCCAAAATCCCTTCAATATCTTCCCAAGTTTCAGTAGGTAATCCAATCATAAAATATAATTTTAAAGTTTTTATCCCATAATCCTTAATTTTCCCACTAAAATTTAGGATATCATCATTAGTAAACTTTTTATTCAATACTTTTCTAAGCCTATCAGTACCTGCCTCTGGAGCTATAGTAATAGTTTTTTGATTAGTAATTTTTATAAGATCTAATATGTCTTCTGTAATATCTTCTAGTCTAAGAGATGAGAAAGATATAAGTATTTCACCTCTCACCACATAATCCTTAACATTTATCAGGCTTAAAGAGGGATCTATGGCAGGAACAATAAATCCTAATTTAGGTATATCCTCTTTATAAAACCAATTAACCTTTTCATATATTCTCTCTAGGGAAGAAACCCTATAGGGTCTATAGAAATAACCAGCCAAACAAAATCTACATTGATATTTACACCCTCTAACCAATTCACATAATGCCATATCAGAAAATACACCTTTGTTAGATGTTATAGGTGAAACCATGGGGTTATTGGAAAAATTTGAATAAATTCTTCTTCTTACTGGTAATTTTTGATCTCCCCATATTTTCTCTATTTTTTTACCGTTATATGTGAATTTGATAAATTTAGGTATATAAAAACCCTCATAATCTTTTACAGTATTTAAAAACCTTTCTTTTGTCCAACCGTTTTTTTTCTTTAATATTAAAGCTTCTGATAATTCTGAAACCATGTCTTCTCCTTCACCTATTAGTATTAGATCGAAAATCTCAGATATTGCCTCTGGATTGGAACTTAAAGCAATTCCCCCTCCAATTATTAGAGGATAACTGTCATCCCTTTCGTAACTATAAAGGGGGATTTTTTCCAAGTTTAAAATATAAATTATATTAAAAAAATCCAGTTCAAAACTAACAGAAAAAAGCAAAACATCGAAGTCTCTTAATTCTCTAAATCCTTCAATTGAATAAACTCTAAAATCTTTTCTCTTTTTCCAATCTATAGGAATATACGCTCTTTCACATAAAATTCCTTGTTGCTCATTAAAAATATGATATAAACCTATATATCCTAAATTATTTATGGATACATTATATGTGCTAGGGTATATAAATAATAATTTTACATCTCCACCCTTTTTACTTAACTTAAATCCTTTCTCACTGTTTAATACATCTAATATTTCTTTCTTTAGTTTCCAGTTCAAGAATATCTCTTTCTCCGTAAGATAGCAGGAATATCTAAATCATCTTCTGATATGTTAGTATAATCCTTCTTACTAGAACTTTCTTCTATTTCCTCACCTTGATGATCAAAACCTGTGGCTATCAATGTAACTTTTATACTATCCTTCATATTCTCATCAATTACAGCACCAAACTTAATATTAGCTTCTGGATCAACCTTAGGAGTAATAACTTCTGCAATTTCTTCTACTTCATGTAAGGATAAATCTAAGCCCCCTGTTACATTAAATATAACTCCTTTAGCTCCATTAATAGAGAAGTCTAAAAGAGGACTCTGTAAGGCATTCTGAGCTGCTTCTTTTGCTCTATTTTCACCTTTTCCTACTCCTATACCCATGTAAGCTGTACCAGCCTTTGACATTATAGATTGTATATCAGCAAAATCTAAGTTTATCAATCCAGGAACAGTAATCAATTCTGTAATTCCTTGAACAGCTTGTTTTAAAACCTCATCGGCTTTCTTAAAAGCCTCAACTAAAGGCAATCTACTATCACCAAGTTTTAAAAGTTTATCATTAGGTATTATTAAAAGAGTATCAACTTTATCCTTAAGTTTCTCTATTCCCTCCATAGCATTAACTCTTCTTTTTCTTCCTTCAAAAGTAAAAGGTAATGTGACCACAGCTACCACAAGTTTTGCAATTTCTTTTGCTATTTCAGCTATAACTGGAGAAGCTCCTGTTCCAGTACCTCCTCCCATTCCTGCAGTTATAAAGATCATATCTGCATCATCTAAGATATCTTTCAAAATCTCTTTACTTTCTATAGCTGCTTTTTCCCCAATCTTAGGATCTCCACCAGCACCAAGACCTTGAGTCACTTGCTCCCCTATTTGGATTTTATGAGGAGCTTTATTAAGATCAAGTACTTGAATATCGGTATTAACTGCAATAAACTCAACGCCATGAATTCCAGCTTCAATCATCCTATTAATGGCATTACCACCACCACCCCCAACACCAATAACCTTAATTTTTGCCCTTATCTCTCCATTATCTAAGCTGTCTGTAAATCTTGATAAAGTCAATTTCTAACACCACCTTCCCCTAATTCTTTACTCTTTAAAAGGTCTAAATATATTGTTAAATGTTTCTTTTAAATAGTCAAGAAGTTTTTTGTTTTTGTCTTCAAAAGAAATAGTCTTCAAAAAACTCTCTAAAGCCCCTACTGCAGAAGAGTAAAATACAGCATCTTTTTCTCCCAGAAAACTTCTCATTTGAGAAGGGGCACTTATTCTGACCGGTACTTTTAAATAATTACTTGCAAATTCATCTATACCATCTAAGAGAGCAGTACCACCTGTAAGCACGATACCTCCTGGAATAATTTCTAAGGGAGAATTTAGTTCTTCTAGTTTTTTTTGTATAAATTCTAAAATCTCTTCTACGCGAGGTTGTATGATCTCTCTAACTTGAGACTTTGATACTCTAATTTTTCTTTCTTGTAATGATGTAACTTCTAACGTTTCTTCTTCTTCATCTTTTAAAGTTCCTAATATTTTTTTAACCTTTTCTGCTTCTTCGGTAGAAATTCTTAGCGTAATAGCCAAATCTCTTGTTATTCTTTCCCCACCTAATTTTAATATACCAATACTATGAAGACAACCTTCTCTATAAATAGCAAGATTAGTTAAATCTCCTCCAATATCTACCATTACTACTCCTAATTTTTTTTCTTCTTGAGTAAGAACTGCTTCTGCTGCTGCTATCTCTTGAGGAACAAATCCTTCAATATTCACTTCTGCTTTTTCCAAAGTATTGATAATATTTCTAAGTTGAATTTTATCATGAGTTACTAATAACAAATCAGATTCTAAGCGAGTACCCATCATGCCTACTGGATTTACAATTCCATCTTGGCCATCTAATCTAAATCCCCTAACTACATGATATATAATTTCCCTATCCGGAGGAATAGAGGTTGCTTTTGCTGCATCAATCGCCCTTTCAACATCCTTTTCCGTAACTTCTTGTTCTCTGCTTTTTACTATAATCATGCCTCTGCTTGGAATAGCTGTTACTTTTTCTCCACTAATTGCTGCATATAATCTTGATATGTTCTTTATTCCTGCAATTCTTATAGCCTTATTTAATGCATCTTTTATACTATTACTTGCCTCTTGAATATCAACTATAACTCCATATTTTATTCCCTTAGAAGGTGAAATAGCAAAACCGATTATTTCAATGTTTTTTTCTAAAACATTTCCTACCACAACCGCTATTTTTGTAGAACCTAAATCTATAGCCCCAACAGTATCGGCCATCTATATTCCTCCAATAAAAGGAATCCTAAACCTGAAATCTAAACTTTTGTTTTCTATACCCATCTTCTTGACAATTTCTTTAAATGTTTCAATTTTCTCTTTAAAGTTATCATTAGAAAATTTTAATAAAAAATTATTTCCATAAATCTCAAAATAATTTTTATAAAAAACTATTTTTTTTATATTTAGATCTTTAAAGGCTTCTAATATTGTTCTAATAAGTTGAATATTCTTTGTACCTTCTATCTTTATTGTACCATCAAAAGATTTAAATTTCTTCATCTCTTTAAGTTTTTGATTATAAAAAAATTTTATACTGTCATAGTCTACCTCAAGAAGAGTCACCTCAGGTTCCCAATTAATCTTTACACCCCAAGGAAGGTAATTTATATCTTTTATTATTATTTCATGCTTTTTCTCAATTAGGTCGATTTTTCTATTTAAAAAAAGAATATTATTAAATTTAAAAATTTGACAAATATCCTCTTTAATTTTCGTATCACCATCATTTGTTATTACGTATAAGATCCACGTAGACGAAAAGATTATTATTAAAATTAAGACAAGAAATTTTCTCATAATTTTACCAAATCCTAATCTCAGGTTCTAACTCTATACCATACTCCTTCTTCACTTCTTCCTTAATTAAACTTATCAAAGAAATAACATCCTTATATTTAGCGTGGCCTAAATTAATAATCACATTAGCGTGTTCATAAGATACCATAGCATCTCCAATTCTTTTTCCTTTTAAACCAAGTCTTTCTATAAAAACTCCTGCTGGCCCTTGAGGAGGATTTTTAAAAACGCTTCCTGCAGAGGGATATTTAGGTAACCTTTTACTTCTTTCTTTTAAGTATTTTTTAGCTTGTTCTATAGAAATATCTTTATCTTTTTTTTCAAATCTTACCAATACAGATTTAACAATATACTCTTTTGGAATATTAGAATTCCTATAAGAGAAATGTAAATCCTTTTTATCTATATATTTTACACTTAAAGAATTATCTATAACATATAATCCTTCTATATAATCTCCAATAGCCTTTCTCCACGCTCCTGCATTTCCTGTTACAGCCCCACCAATGGTTCCTGGAATTCCCATTAAAAATTCTAATCCACCTAATTCGTTTTGCCATCCAAAATACAACAATTCTGAAATCAAACATCCACTCTCAGCCTCAACTATTAAAGAATCTATTCTTTTAACATTACCAAGGTTTTTACATATTTTTATCACTGCTCCTTTTATACCCTCATCAGAAATCAGCACATTAGTTCCTGCTCCTAAAATCTTTGTAGGAATTTCTTTTTCTTTAAGCTCAGACAATATATAAATAAGTTCATCCCATGAATAAGGAATAATAAATAAATCTGCTTTTCCACCTATTTTAAAAGATGTATAAGGAGCCAGATCATGTTGTGAAAGTATTCTACTCTTAAGTTTCTCATTATTGATGATATTCAACCTTACTTTCACTCCTCAATTTAGCAAGTAGTACTTCTCCTACTTTCCAAACGTTTCCTGCTCCTATTGTCAATAATATATCTCCATCTCTTAATATGTCTAATGCTGTAGAAGCTGCATCGGTTAAATTTTCTACATAGTATATATTAAAATCTGGCCTTTTTCCCTTAATTTCTTCATATATTTTTTTAGCCGAAACTCCTAATATAGGTTTTTCACCAGCAGAATAAATCTCTGTCAAGATGACTACATCAGCTAAGGTTAATGCTTCTGCTATGTCTCTATAAAGATAGAAAGTACGTGTATATCTATGAGGTTGAAAAACTACTACTATTCTTCTGTTATAAAGCTTAAGAGTTAATAAAGTTGCTTTTATCTCTGTGGGATGATGTCCATAGTCATCAAAAATTAAAACATTATTTTCTAATATACCTTTTAGTTGTATTCTTCTTTGCACACCATTAAATTTTTCTAATGCTTTGATTGTTAGATCTATATCTAATCCAAGTATTTTAGCTGTAGCTAATGCAGAAAGAGAGTTTAATACATTATGTTTACCTGGTATTTTTAATTTAACCTTACCTATTTCCTCTCCCCTGAAATAAGCCACATATTCAGATCCATATGGTGTAATATTTATAATATTAGCGGTAAAATCTGCGTTATCAAAGCCATAGGTATAAAATTCTTTATTAATATAGGGTATGATAGATTTTATATTATCGCATTCTGAACATAATAGAACCTTTCCATTTTGGGGTATTTTATCTATTACATTAAGAAATGTTTCTTTTATCTTACCTAAGTCTTTATAATAATCTAAATGATCATTATCTATATTAGTGACCACAAGAATAAATGGAAAAAGTTTTAAAATAGAACCATCACTTTCATCTCCTTCTGCCACCAAATAATCTCCATTCCCAAGTTTTGCATTTCCACCTATATCTTCTACTTCCCCACCCACAATAATTGTTGGATCTACCCTATTATTTTCAAGAACAAGCCCTATTAAAGAAGTGGTTGTTGTTTTTCCATGAGTCCCGCTGACAATAATAGACTTTTTTTCTTTAGTTAGTTCTCCTAAAAGTTCACTACGATGTAATATGGGGATATTTTTTTCTTTTGCAGCTAAATACTCCTCGTTTTCGGGAGGAATAGCTGAAGAGACTATAACTACATCCACACCTTTGAGATTTTTCTTATGATGTCCATTATATATTTTTACACCCTTTGCTTTTAATCTTATTGTAGAAATATTTTCTTGTATATCAGATCCTGATACTTCATAACCTTTTTCTGCAAAAATGTATGCAAGAGCACTCATACCTGTACCAGCAATACCAATAAAATGAATCCTCTTATAATTAAACAAATTTAGTTCCTCCCTTCTAATGTCTCTAAAATCAAATTCCAAAAATATTCTCTACCATAAGGATTAGAAATTGAAATACAAGCACTAGAAGCTTCTAATAGCCTATTATCATCCCAATTCATAATATGTTTAAAAAGTAGATCATGATTAAGATCCTTTTCAAAAATTATCTCTCCCCCTCCCCTCTTAACTACAAATTCTGCATTATATATTTGGTGATTATCTTTCGCATATGGATAAGGAATATATATGGCAGGCAAACCTGCTACCAAAAACTGAGAAATGGTTGTAGCACCAGCCCTACTTATAGCAAGATCTGATGCCCTTATTGCAATCTCCATATTTTTTATGAAAGGAACAGGATTATATCCCTTGTTGACCCATTCTTCAAGGGGAATATCTTTTACAAATTCTACATAATTTTTTTCACCTATTTGATGAAGTACCTGCCAACCATTCTCTAAAAGCTGAGGAATAATCTCTTTTACTACCATATTTATCATCCTTGCCCCCTGACTTCCTCCAGTAATCAGAAGAAGTTTTCTATCTGTTTGAAACCCTAATTCTTTTTTACAATTCTCTTTATCTAAAGTCAATAATTCAGTTTTTATAAAATTACCAGTTACAAAAATTTTTGATCTATCTCCCAAATATTTTTTTGTGTCAGAAAAAGTAACTGCTACACCTGTTGAAAAGGGGGTAAACAATTTAGTTACTCTTCCTGGAATAACATTTTGCTCATGAAGCCAAAAAGGATATCTTCTAATAATAGCAGAGATCAAAACTGGAACTGTAATATAGCTTCCAAATACTATTAAAAGATCAGGTTTTATTTCATTTAAAATATGTATACTTTTTTTCACCGAGGATAAAAACTTTATAGATTTTAATTCTGTACTTCTATTAAGTGGAAGACCATAAAATTGATATTTCCCAACTATAAGTCTTTCTTCTAAACTATTTTCTCTTCCTATAAAGATAATTTTCCAATGGGGTGCTTTACTAATAATAAAATCGGCCATATTAATGGCTGGTATCACATGCCCACCTGTTCCTCCAGCAGCAAAAACTAAACTAATCATTTTCTATCACCCATACTTCCAAGTTTCATTAATAATCCTACTTGAGCCCAATTAACTATTAGAGCAGAACCCCCAAAGCTTAAAAAAGGTAATGGTAAACCCATAACAGGTAAAAGACCTATATTCATTAATATATTTAAAATAATTTCAATACTCCAAAAAACTAATATTCCAATACTTAATAACCCACTAAAAAGATCTTTTTTCGAAATATTTAAAGATAAATAAAATATAGTTAAAACTAACAAAACATAAATAAAAATAATAAAAGTACCAGCTACTAATCCTCCTTCCTCAAAGATTACTGGTAACAAGAAATCATTATATGCTTCTGGAATATAAAATTTCAAGCTACCTCTACCCCAACCCTTTCCAAATAATCCTCCATCTTTTATTGCATTTAAAGCTTGACTTTGCTGATAAGTGGAAAAAAGGGGGAAAATTGATCCACTCATAACTATTCTCTGCTTCCTATAGTCACCAGTTAATATTGAGATACCAATAAAAAGGATCAAGATTAAAGCCAGAAACGTGGTTTGTTTATAATCCATATTAGAAATAAAGAGGATTATAAAGGTTGAAAGAGAAAATAATACTAGCATACTCACATTAGGTTGAAGATATAGAAGAAAAGCTATTAAAAATAAAAAAAACATTATCCATATTAACCTTATGTTTTCTAATTTTTTATCCTTATTTAAAGATAAAAATTGAGCAAGAAAAATAATCCATGTAAACCTCATTATCTCTATTGGTTGAATCTGAATAGGCCCTATTTCAATCCAACGTGCAACATTTCTTGAGACTTTCCCAAAAGGTGGTATAAAAACTAATATTAATCCTAAAAAACCTAATATTAAGAAAGGAAAAGAAAACTTTTTCCAAAAATTTATTGGGATTATAGATACAAAAAATGCAATTCCAATACTTAAAGGTAAATAAATCAATTGGTGTTTAGAAAAATAAGAAGGGTTATTGAGCGAAATACTTGCCCACTTCCAGCTCGCTGTATGAATTACTGGAAGCCCAATAAGGGAAAGTAGCAATGATAAAATAAATATCATTCTATCATATCTTTTCATTTTTTAATCTCTCAACTATCTTATTAAAAGCTTTACCTCGCTCTTTATAATTCTCAAACATATCGAAACTTGCACAAGCAGGAGAAAGTAATACTACATCACCAAAATCTGATAAATAATAAGCCTTTTTAACAGCTTCCTCTAATGTATTTGCTTCCTCATATGATATATTATAAGATTTAGCTAAATCTCTCATTATATTTTTAGTTTCTCCAATAAGAACTACATGCTTTACATTGCCATTTTGTTTTATACTTTCAAAAAGCTCAGTAAAATCAAAATTTTTATTTCTTCCACCCAATATTAATACGATACTTGCATTAATACTTTTTATAGCCAATATAGTTGAAATTGGATTAGTAGCCTTTGAATCATTAATAAATACTCTTCCATTTACGGTATCTACTTTTTCCAAAGCAAAAGGTATTCCCTTAAACCTATTTCCCACATCTTCAATAACTTTTTCATCTATACCAAGAATCAATCCTACTAAAGATGCAGCCATAAAATTCTTTAGTAAAATACTATTCCATAACCCATTAGGAGAGGGATTCATAAAACCATTTTTGTTCTCTGTATGATAAATAAGTTTATTTTTATCGAAATATATGCCGTACTCTTTAATTGGGTTTTCACTAAAGTATAGTTTATTTACGGGGTACTTTTTGGCTACTTCTCTAATAATATCTTGATCATAATTTAAAATAGCGAAATCTTCTTCTTGTTGATTCATAAAAATTCTTTCTTTTGCTTCTATATATTCATTCATACTACCATATCTATCTAAATGATCAGGATAAATATTTGTAAAAACCGATATGTAAGGTCTGAAACTCTCAATATCTTCTAACTGAAAACTGCTTACTTCTAATACAAAATAACCTTTATCAAGATCTTTTACAACACTTATAAATGGTAAGCCTATATTACCAGCCACCACATTATCTATCTTTGCTCCATTTAAGATCTCCCCTATTAAAGTAGTAGTTGTTGATTTTCCCTTGGTTCCAGTCACAGCAATAATAGGCACCTTTGCAAACCAATAAGCAAGTTCTATTTCTCCAACAATTTTTAAGTTTCTTTTTATAGCTTCTTGATAAATAGGATTTGTTTTCGGGATACCAGGACTTAACACTAATAAATCAATATCTTGTAAAAGTTCTACCGGATGATCTCCAAAGAAGAAATCTATATCTTTTTCCTTAAGCAAAGGGATCACATCTTTAAAACTATCTTCTTTTTTATAATCATTTACAATTACATCTATGCCTTCATTTTTTAAAAATTCTGCAATCTTCAAACCACTTATACCAAGCCCTAAAACTAAAGCTTTTTTAAAATTTAAATTAACATCCATAAAATAATTCCTCCTACAATCATAATGATATGAATTATATTAAATCTTGCTACTATCTTTGTTTCTTTCCATCCTTTTAACTCAAAGTGATGATGGAGAGGACTCATCAAAAAGATTCTTTTCCTTTTCCATTTATAAAAGAATACTTGTATAAAGACGGACAAAGATTCTATTAAAAAAATACCTCCTAAAAAGATCATTAAAAGTTCTACCTTTTTTGTTACAGCTAAGGCAGAAATTGCTCCTCCTAAGGAAAAAGCACCCACATCTCCCATAAATATTTCAGCAGGATGCATATTGTACCAAAGAAAGGCTAAGATAGATGCTATAATAACACCTATATATATGCTTATTTGTAAGGAAGTATAAGAAAACTTATAAATTAAAAAGGTTAAAAAAGTAATTAAAGTAGTCCCACCTGCTAGTCCGTCAAGACCATCAGTCAAATTAACTGCATTAGGTACTGCGATAAAGAGGCAAAAAAATAATATAAAGTAAATAATTCTTGAGTTAAATAGAGTGTATGAGCCCCAACTTATCTTATAATCTGTAGTAAAAAATAAACCATAAGCAAAGAGCAGTATCAAGGTTAAAGCAAAAGATAGAAATATTTTTTTAAGAGGTCTTATTCCATAATCTTTATTTCTGAGTAGTTTTAAATCATCTATAAGTCCTAATAATCCGAAAAGTATGGTGGATAAAGAGATAAAAAAGGTTTCTTTTATAAACAAAAAGGGTAATGAAATAATTATAAAAATTAATCCTCCCATTATAGGAGTTCCTGATTTAGAAAAATGAGATGAAGGTCCTTCTTTTCTAATATATTTGCCTATTTGTTTATTCTTTTGAAGTTTAATCCAGTAATTTAAAAAAAACCATGAAAATATGAAAGATACAATACTGAAAAATAATAGTTCTTTCATATTTCCTCCTCAATGAACTTAACGAAATTTTCCATTTTCATAGCCCTTGAACCTTTAATTAAAATAATGTCATAAGGTCTCAAAATTTTTCTTAAAAAACCCTTTATCTCTCTTTCATCTTTCGTATAAAAAATTTTAGAATCAAAAATATCTTTTAATTCAGCTTTCATATCATCAATAGCCTTACTAAACTCTTCGCCATAAAATAATAAATAATAAAAATCCTTGTCTATAGCATGTTTTATTACTTCTTTATGTGCAGAAATGCTATATTCCCCAAGTTCTAACATATCCCCTAATAATAGGACTTTCCTACCAGATGAAGGCAATATATCTAAGTACTCAATTGCTGTTTTAACAGAATCAGGATTTGCGTTATATGTATCATCAATAATTTTAATCCCTTTATATGTAATTTTAGTGTTCAACCTCTGTTTGGGTAATGACAAATCATAATTGACAAAAGAAAAATTATTTACAGATTTGGGAGAAAATATCCACAATACTCCAAAAGCAGAAAGGACATTTCTATATATGTTTAATGGATATAAATGTAGTAAGATCTCAATCTCTGATTTATCTGGAAAACCTATAGACATTCTTACTTTATCATCTAATTTATCCAAAATTTTTCCTCTTATATTACTATCCTCACTAAACCCGAAGGTATATTTATTTAATTTTAAATTTTCAAAAATCCGCATACTTAAGTCATCATCTCTATTTAAAATTGCATAACCTTGATCATTAATATAATCAAAAATCTCAGCTTTTGCCTCCATAATCGCTTCTCTAGAACCTAAAATTCCAATATGAGCCCAACCTATATTGGTTATGATTCCTACATCAGGTTCTGCAATTTTACTTAATTCTCTAATCTGTCCTTTACCTCTCATAGCCATTTCTAAAACTAAGAAATTCGTATCTATTTCCGTTTCCAATATAGTTAGTGAAACTCCAATTTCATTATTATAATTTTCTCTACTTATATTAACTTTTCCTATCTTACTTAACAATTCACCAATTAAATTTTTAGTAGTAGTCTTACCGCTACTACCTGTAACTCCGATAACCTTTGCCTTAATCTTTTTCCTATAATAATTTGCTAAATTTTGTAAGGCTATAAGAGTATCTTTTACCTTTATAACAATTACTTCTTCCACTGGAATCTCCAAATCCCTACTAAAGATGAAGCCTTTTGCACCTTTTCTTATTGCATCGTTTATAAAATCATGTCCATCAAATTTCTCTCCTTTTAAAGGTATAAATAGATCTTCAGGTTTAATTGTTCTCGAATCTATAGAGACACTATTTACTACGTCTTTCAAATTCCCTTTAATTAGGATTCCCTTTGTAGCTTTTAGCATTTCTTCTACAGTAAGATTAATCTTCATGCCCTGATAAGCGCCCCTTTATATATTTTCTTGCTACTTCTTGATCACTAAATGGATATTTCTGAGTTCCTATAATCTGATAGTTTTCATGTCCTTTACCTGCAATTAGCACAGTATCGTTTTCTTTTGCTATTTCTATGGCTTTTTTTATTGCTTCTTCTCTATTTTCTATAATCTCATAATTTCTAAAACCAACTCTTTTGACTCCTGCCTCTATGTCCCTAATGATTTTTAAAGGATCCTCAGTTCTTGGATTATCCGAAGTTATTATCACATAATCAGATAATTTAGCAGATATTTCACCCATTTTATCTCTCTTTGTAAGATCTCTATCTCCACCACATCCAAATACCACAATTATCCTCCCTTTAGTAAACTCCTTAATTGTCTCAAGAACATTCAGTAATCCATCTGGTGTATGAGCATAATCAACAATCACATCAAAATTTTGCCCCTCTTCTATAAACTCTAATCTTCCCTTTACCCCTTTAAAAGTAGCTAAATATTTACCAATATCATCTAAGTTTTCACCACTTGCTATTAATAAACCTACCGCAAAAAGAAGATTATAAATATTAAATTTTCCTCTTAACTTGGTAGATAATTCTATTTGACCTTTAGGAGTAATAGCTTCTATGAACATTCCTTTTTTATCTACAAAAACTTTTTTAAGGACTATATCCGCCTTCTCATCATATAGAGACACCCAATAAATTTTTTTATGTTTTAGATTTATTTTTCCTGTCCATTCATTATCTTTATTTATAATTCCAAAGCCATCCTGCTCTAAATAATCAAAGATTTTCATCTTTGAATTAAAATACTCTTCCATAGTTTTATGAAAATCTAAGTGATCTTGAGTTAGGTTGGTAAATATAACACCTTTGAATTCTAATCCTTCAATTCTCTTAAGAGCTAAAGCATGAGATGATACTTCCATAGAAACATATTCTATTTCTTTATCTACCATCTTCCTTAGAAGTTCCTGTAGTTCATGAGGCTGTGGGGTTGTAAAATTGGAAGGATAGATCTCATCATCTATTCTATAATCTATAGTACCTATAAGGCCTGATTTTTTACCTTTTGATTTCCAATAATGGTAGATTAAATTCGCAGTAGTAGTCTTTCCATTAGTACCCGTAACTCCAAATATCTTTAAATGTTTATTTGGAAAATCATAAAAAGAAGAAGAAAAAATCCCAAGAACTTTGAATATATCATTTACTTTAATATAAGTTATACCATCTTTTATTGCATAATTTAAATCACCATTGTAAAAGATTACTTTAGCACCATTTGATATTGCATGATCAATATATTTTTTCCCATCATCTTTAGTTCCAGGCAAAGCAAAAAATACATAATCATTTTTAACCTTTCTTGAATCTACACTAATACCTTCAATATATAGAGAAGTACTTCCCATAATATCAATTATTTCTTCTTTAAGATAACCTAATATATCCTGCAAATTTTTCAATTTATTAACCTCCCATATATAGAGAGTTTATTAACAATCTCACCAAATATAGGTACTACTGTTTCTCTTGCAAACCTACCTTTCTTTGGCTTATCTAACATAACAAGAATACAATATTTTTTATCATCTAAAAAGAGATAACCTAAGAAAAAGTGATTATAATAAGATGTATATCCAAATTTACCGGAAACTTGAGCAGTTCCTGTTTTTCCAGCTATTTTATAATTTAAATCAGCTAGGATATTTGCCGTTCCTCTTTTTACCACTTGAAACATATAATTTAATGTCTGCAGAGATGTATCTTTAGAAAAAACTTGTCTGTATATTTCTGATTTAGACGTATATATAGTTTTACCATTATTTTCTATCTTTTTGATTAGTTTAGGTTTTACTAAAAACCCATCATTTCCTACAAAACTAAGAGTCCATAACATTTTCAAAGGTGTCATACCAATACCATGTCCAAAACCTAACGTACCATGCATAACAATACTACTTTTAACATCAGGTAAAATTGTATCTCCAGAAAATATCTTCACATCTAACGGTATATCAGAATCTAACCCTAAGAGTTTAAAATATTTTTCCCAGATAGATGCAGGTATTTTTTTTGCTAAATAATAAAAATATATATTACAGGATCTAACTAAAGCATCTTCTATATTTACTAATCCATGATGCTCTGTACATCTTACTTTATAACCGTCAATTATTTCTTCTCCTTTACAATAAACAGAAAAATTTACATCTACCAATTTTTCTTCTAAGGCAATAGCAGTTGTAACTACTTTAAAGAGAGATCCAGGTTCTAAAACAGTATTTAAAAGATTTCTAAATCTATTATTCTGTTCTATTATTTCATCAAGATTTCTACTTAAATCAATTTCAGGAAGAGTAGTTAGGGCAATAATTTCTCCTGTATTTAAATCCATAATTCCACCAAAAGCATTATCTGCATTATACTCTTTCATGTATTCTCTTAAATACATAGTCAAAAGCTCTTGAAGATTTTTATCTATAGTAAGATAAATACTATATCCATTTCTTAAATAAGAATCAAAATATGCCTCTAATCCCGATAGTCCTTGGTTATCAACTCCGACAAAACCAATAAGATTTGAAATTCCTATTCCTATAGGATAAGTCCTATAAGGTTCATCTATTAAAATAATCTTTTTATTATCAACATATTTTTCTATTCTTTTGACATCTTCATCAGAGAGCATTCTTTTAATCCAAACAAATTCATATGGAAGATCTATCTTTTTGTAAAGTTCATCTGAAGAAAGTTTAAGATTATTGGAAAGTATGGATATTATTTTTTTTCTCTCTTTACTTTCAATGCCTTTAGGATTAATAGCTAAAGATTTCCTTTTAACATTAAATACAATCTCTTCCCCATTCCTATCTAATATAATCCCCCTGTCTTTTGTCCTTGTTTGAGAGTAAGATATACCCCCTCCTAACTGGAGTATAATGATAAATATTTCAATGAAAAAAATTGTTATAATCCAAAAAGTTAAGAATATTCGTGCTCTTATAATATTCATAAACAATTTATATTACCATATTTATTGTTCTAAAGAAGCTGCATAATACTTCTCCCTTATTACCTCTGCCACGCTACCATTATAAACTTTTATTTCTACCACATTTTTAGGATAAGTTAAACCTAATTTTTGAGCCTTAGTTTCTATATTTTTAATACTTAAAGATGATTGAATCTTTGTTTCCAAGTATACTTTTTCTTTTTCTAAGTTATCTATTTCTCTGTTTATTTTTGCTATTTCACTTTTAAGAGCTGAAACTTTTACATTTAAAAAAACTGTACTTAAAAACACTAAAAAAAACAATATAATTACTAAAAATTGTTTCAACTTTCCACCCTCCTTTCCCCCACTCTCAACTTTGCACTCCTTGCCCTCTTATTATTTTCAATCTCTTCTTTTGAGGGTACTACTGGCTTTTTAGTAATAATTTCAAATTTATCTCTGTTGTTCTTTAAAAAATTTTTTACAATTCTATCTTCCAAGGAATGGTAGGTTATAACTACAATTCTTCCTTGTGGATTAAGAATATGAGATGTAATTTCTAAAGACCTTTCTAAAAGATCTAATTCTCTATTTACAGCTATTCTCAATGCTTGAAATATACGGGTTGCAGGATGCTTTTTATAATTTTGGATATTTTTCCCTATAACTTCTAACAAATCTCCCACATATTTTAAGGGTTTTATTTTTCTTCTTTCTACTATTTTCCTTGCTATTTTGTAGGCATTGGGTTCCTCACCATATTTGTAAAAAATTTCTGCAAGTTCCTCTTCAGAAAAATTATTCAAAATATATTCAGCTGTTAAAGAGTCATCTTTAGAAAATCTCATATCCAAAGGTTCCTCAGGCCTTTGAAAGGAAAAACCTCTCTTGCTTTTCTCTATATGATATGATGAGAAACCAAGATCAAATAAGATACCATCAACTTTAGCTATACTTAGCTTTTCTAAAACTTCTGGAATTCTATCAAACGTTGTATTAAAAAGTACAAAATTATCTCCATAAATTTTCAACCTATTTTTAGCTATTTCTAAACTTTCTATGTCTCTATCTATACCTATCAGTAACCCTGATCTATTTAATTCTCTCAATATGGCACTACTATGTCCCCCAAGTCCACAAGTAGCATCAATGTAGATTTTTCCAGGTGTTACCTTAAGGTAATATAAAACTTTATCTAGCATAACTGGCTTATGTATAATTTCTATCTCTTCCATAAGTCCTTTATCTTTTCATTTATTTCGTTCATATTATTAATCAAATCTTCTTCTTTATTAATTTCTTTCCACTTTTCCTCTGCCCAAATCTCTATATGTCTACCAGCCCCTACAATCACCACATCTCTATTTAGTTGGGCATATTCGATAAGAAAAGAGGGAATAAGAATCCTGCCCAACTTATCTGTTGTAACTTGTACAGAGCCTGAAAACCAAAACCTACATAATCTTCTTATATAATCATCCGTAGGAGAAAAACTACTTATTATCTCTGAGAAATTATTCCAATCCACAATAGTATAAATGTTTAAACATTTTTCAAAGCCTCTTGTTATATAAAAAGTATCTCCTAATACTTGTCTAAAAACTGTAGGTATAACTATCCTCCCTTTCTCATCTAAAGAATAATGATATTCCCCACAAAACAATTTAATATCCCCCACAAGATTTCCACTTTTTACCACCTTTTTACACAATTATACAATGTAATCCTTAACAAATAGAAATAAGAGTTAAATATGATGTAATAAGGGTTTATTAAAACTGGTTAAATTAATGCCTAACTTTTGTTCAAGTTTTGTTTAATAAACACTAAGAGGGAAGAAGCAGACCATAAGCCGAATTCTGTTCCCCTTTTTAGGGGCGGCAACCATCTATCTAGGGTAAGGATTACTCCTTACCTCAAGCGGCCAACCCGAGGGTCAGCGGGCCACCTCAACCCCTCCTATTTGGCCTTGCACCGGGTGGGGTTTGTCAAGCCAGGAAGGTCACCCTTCCTGCTGGTGAGCTCTTACCTCACCTTTTCACCCTTACCCATATAAGAATTTTCATTAACCTTATATGGGCGGTCTGTTTTCTGTGACACTATCCTTCAGGTTACCCTGACTGGGTATTACCCAGCACCCTGCCCTGTGGTGTTCGGACTTTCCTCGGAATCTTTCGATTCCGCGGTTGCCTGGTCTACTTCTTCCCCCTCATACAACTTAGTCCAAGGTACAACTTCAAAACCTCTAAGTCCTTCTTTCCTAACTATTTTCCAGTAAGGAACTTTATATGTTACTTTCCTTTCGTATCCGCATTCACAGTATAAAGTCTTTTCTTCTATTCCATCCTCAATAGTTGTTGGAGCTTTGATTAATTTGTAATGTACATTCAAAACTTTACCACAATTAGGACATCGAGGAGTTGTTAAATATTTAATAACTCTATCACCTATATACAATATCAAGATTGCAAAAAGTAATAATAATATTAATTCCATAAATTTCCTACCTTAATAATATTATTCCAACCATAAAATTCTACCACAATTTGGACAATTTACAATATCACCTTTTTTAACCTTTTCTAAAACAGCTTTAGGTATCGAAAGTCTGCAGCCTTCACATATTTCTTTATTTATAACTCTGGCAATTGCTCTACTATTTTTAGATTTTAATAAATTGTCAAACTCAATCAAATCTTGCTCAGGTATCTTAGACCTTTTTTCAGAAATATTATCAGATAAGTTCCTTATCTCATCTTTAACTAAATTTATCTCATTTTCTAATATTTTCTTATTGTTTTCAAACTCTTCTCTCATTTTTTGTAATTCTAAACTTACATGTTTTTTCCTTAAATCTATTTCTTCTGACTGAATCATTAAATTTAATATTTCATCTTCAAGATTATTAATTTGTTTCTTTAGATTTTCAATTTCCTTTTCAATATGCATCACCTCTTTAGGATTTTTTAAAGTTAAGCTTCTTTTTTCCTCCTGAGATAGTTTTTCCCTATATATTACAACCTTATCTTCCTTTTCCTTTTGCTGATCTCTAATTAACTTAAAATCATCAATGATCTTTCTTAACTCTTCCTCTTTGTCATTAATCAACTTAAGATTTTCATTGAGATAGTTTTCAAATTCTAATTCCAAATTTTTAAGCCTTTTTTCATAATCTCTTAGTTGTAATATTAATTCTTGGATTTCTAGTAAACTTGGTATTATTTCTCTCCTCATACCTTCTCCCTAAAATTTTTTTTATTTATATAAAGTATATCATTTTATTATAATCTATCCTTTTCTTATCCAAACTGTCATAGGACCTTTTTCTCTATTTGCCCATGCATAATACGGTATGGCTATAAATTCTACCTCTTTTTTGTTTTTTTCTACTTCTTCCTTCGGTAAATATAAATTGCTCTCCCAAATTCTACTGTTTATAATCTTTCCCTTGCCTTTTATCGTAACTATCCCTCCAAGAATCTCTGATAGCTCTGCTTTTAAATTATACTCAGAAATTTCCATGTATCTTGGATCACCCCATGAATTGTCAACCTGCTCCATACAGTAAACTATTGGTCCCCTCTTTATCGCTACTTTCCCTATATTGTCTTTTACCTTTGGATGACTCTCTATTATTTCTATCTCCATGGGTAATCTTAAATTTATTTTGTCCCCTTCTTTCCATTGATTCTCTATTTCTATATATCCATTTCTTATTTCCTTTGTATTTAAATGATTTCCATTTATCTTTATCGTGTAGCCTTTTGCCCAGCTCGGTATCCTTAAAAAGATTTTGTATTCTCCTTCTGTTTTTATTTCAAATTCTATATTCCCTTCCCACGGATAATTAGTCTTTTCTATGAGCCTTACCTCCTTATCTCTCCATGGAATTTGGGCTTCATTCTCTCCATATAAATGAACCCATATTCCTTCTTCTGATGTAGTATAAAAATATCCCGGTATTGATGCTATTAATCTTGCTATGTTTGGTGGACAACAGGCACATGCAAACCATGGCTTTCTTATGTGTTCTCCATTGTTTTCTAATGGGTTTACATAAAAGTATTCTTTACCATTTAGAGATATTCCTGATAGTAATCCATTGTATAATGTTTGTTCCATTATATCTGCAAATCTTCCTTCTCCTTTTGCAAGTAGCATCCTAAAATTCCACATGAAACTTCCTATTGCTGCACATGTCTCTGCATATGCTGTATCATTTGGTAGTTCGTACTCTTCTCCAAAGGCTTCTCCTTCATGTCTTGCTCCTGCACCTCCTGTTATATACATCTTCTTTTCTACAAAATTTTTCCATAATCTTTCTAACGCTTCCATTAGCTCTTTTTCTCCTGTCTCTAAATAGAGATCTGTAGCCCCACAGTTTAGATATAAGGCTCTTACTGCATGCCCCACAATTTCAGTGAGTTCTCTGAATGATTTGTGGTCTATGTGATATGTTTCTCCGCCTATTAGTCCTTTTCCTCTTTCATCTATAAAGAATTTTGCAAGATTTAAGTATCTTTTATCTCCTGTCTCTCTGTATAGTTCTACAAGTGCCATCTCTATCTCGGGATGTCCACATGTGCCTTCTTTTTTGCCTGGCCCAAATACATGGTCTATATGGTCTGCAAATCTTTTTGCAATGTTTAACAAAGTATCTTTTCCCGATGTTCTGTGATGCGCTATTCCTGCTTGTATTAAATGTCCTGCACAATATAGTTCATGCATGTCTTTTAGGTTTGTCCATCTGTCCTTTTTTCTTTCAAAGGTAAAGTAGGTATCTAAATATCCATCTTCATCTTGGGTTTCTGCTACTTCCTCTATGGTTTGATCTAATATCTTTTCTAAATTTTCATCTCTTCCATAAGATGCAAAGGAAAATGATACTGCTTCTTGCCATTTATATACATCTGTATCATTAAAGAAAAAGCCAAAATAGTCCCTTTCTACTTTTCCCACTGCTCTTCTAAAGTTGTACAATCTTTGTGTCTCTTCTAATAGTCTATATTGCTCTGGTAAGGTAACATCGTGTAGTATTATTATTCTTTTCCCCCAAAAACCAGATACCTTTACAGAGGATATAGGTATTGTCTTTAATTTCGCATATGGACTCTTTGTAGTATCAATTACAAAACTTCTATTCATCTTTTCGCCCACCTTATATTATTAATATATTTGGAAAATTTTATTAGTTTTCTCTTTAATTATTTTACGTTTTTCCAAAGTCTTGTCAAAAAGAGGATTAAAAAACTTCAGGTAACCTTTCTATGATCTCACTAAAAGAACTCTTTTTTTCTAAGAAAAGCTTAGCTATTCCATATATATGATTTAAAATCACATGTCCTCATCTATATCTGATATTTTAGTATGAGTTAACTTTGAAACTTTTATTTTTAGATATTTTTTCTATGTTCACAATCGTTACTGCTCTTATAAAAGAAATAATGGGTCTTCTTAATTAAGAACAGCTTTGATTTTATCTAATAAGTCTTTCAATTCAAATTGTTTTACCTATAGAAAAATATGTTTTCGCTTTAATAGTCATTATCTGTATCACTATTTTCTTTATTTATTTCAGGCACATTTTTATCAAATCTTTAAGTTTATTTTTAACTCTTTGTAGAAATTATAATTCCTACACTTCCATTACCCATGAAACCAACAAATACGGTATTTTTTAACTTCTTTCTACTCATTCTAATATATAAAAAATTAAGAATAGAAAATATGGATCAGATTTGGGTCAATATTAATTAAAAATGGTGGGCGGAGCAGGATTTGAACCTACGACCTCCTGCGTGTGAAGCAGGCGCTCTAACCACTGAGCTATCCGCCCAAGCTTGCTAATGATAAAGTAATACAAAAAGAAATTTTTGTCAATAAAATTTTAAATTTTAGATATTTAATTAAATATTCTTCTGAAATCTCAGTTTTTAATGAGTCAGGCGAACAATGAAAAAATTAGATATTACACTGAAAAAATTGTTTGATGATTTTATTTTATTCTCTCAAGTAAATGGAAAAAAACAAAAAACATTATCTTGGTATAAAGATATGCTTACTCCATTTATTAATTCTCTCTCTTTTGAAAACCTCAATATTCTGGAAATTAGAAGATATATCGCACAATTACAAAAAAGAGGATTAAAACCAACAACAATTGATTGCCATATAAGAGCAATTAAAACATTCTTACATTTTATTCATGAGGAAGGATATATTGATGAGGATCTGTCTAAAAAGATTAAAAAGCCAAAGCTCCCAAAACAGTATCCTTATGTACTGAATGATGAACAAGTATTTGCTCTTTTAAAAGCATGTAATAAAAAAACATGGGAAGGCTTCAGGAATTACGTAATGATGATTACATTTCTTGATACTGGAATAAGGCTTTCTGAATTAATTAATCTCAAGCTACAAGATATTAATTTTAATAAGAAAAGCATCCTGATCAGAGATGGAAAAGGCGGAAAAGACAGAGAAGTTTATATGGGAAGGACATTATTAAAAGAGATGGCAAAATGGATAAAGATGAGAGGACATTTCCCATATGAGGATAGAGTATTTATCACAAGACAAGGTGATCCTCTAAATAAAAGAGGGATTGAAAGGGTCATTGAAAGACTTGCAAAGAAGGCAGGAATAACAGGAGTAAGATGCTCACCTCACACATTAAGGCATACCTTTGCAACAAATTTCATTAGAAATGGTGGAGATGTTTTTACACTTCAGAAAATTCTGGGACATTCTGATATCACAACATGCATGATCTATGTTCATATGGGAGGAAGGCAAATACAGGAAGCCATGATGAAATTTAGTCCGGTGGATAGAATGGAGAGATATTAATTGGCTTTCAGATTGCTTTCGCAATCTCAAAGCCAATTATTTTTTGGGCGACAGCTCGCATTTGCTCGCTCTCGCCTTCCTATTTTGTTCTTTCTTCCCATGGCTCAGAGTTTTCTTGCAACCATTTTGCAATATCATCTATACTCTTTTCTCCCCTTGCTATTTCCCAAAAGAATTTTTCTACCTCTTCCGATGGTCTTATCCTATATCCATTTAACCTTAAACATACATCACCAGCAACAAGAGCTGTTCTTTTATTTCCATCTATGAAAGGGTGATAAGAGATAATACTATGAATTAATACAGCTACTTTGTGCCATAAATCAGGATAAAACTCTTTTCCCTCAAAAGACGAAAAGGGTCTTTCTAAGGATGATTTTATTGCTTCAAAATTTAGAATGCCAAAAATCCCACCAGTTTCTAAAACTACCTTTTCATGGATCAATAGAATTTCTTCAAGGGTAATAAAATTCACTTAGCAAGATCCTCAAGGGATTTGCGATGTTCATTTATAGATACATCTATTAGCTTTTCTATATGAGAAAGTCTTTCTTTATCTATAGGTGAGGGGATTAAAATAATAACTCCTTCAATCTCTAAAGCTTCATAGGTTTTATCCTTCTCTTTAAAACCTTCAGGCATAAAAAGTATATTATTTTCTTTTCTTACTATTCCGAGATACTTCATAATTTTTCCTCCTTCATTCCATTATTTTAACACAAATTTTGTCTTTTGGGGTGGTGGGTGGGAATAGATTGTTTTTGAAGCGAGCTTATGCGAGCGGATAGTCCGAGCAAAAGCGAGGGTCAAGGGCGAGCATGAGCGAGAGAAAAAACACTGCGAGCAAAGCGAGCAGAATTTGAAATGCGGAGTGAAACGAAGCATTTGAAATTAGGGTGGAGGGTGGGAAAAGATTTAAAAAAGTTGCGAGAGCAAAAACGAGCGTAAGCGAGGCTGAGCTGTCGCATCATAATTTTAAATATGATATAATATTTTAGGGCCGGGCACCTATAGGTGGCAGGGTGATCCTGTTGGGTGTATTAACCCACCGGCTTCATATTTTTATAACATTGTAAAGTACATCTTCACTAATGACATTTCTTAATAATGGCTTAAAATTTTTAGGAATATCTATAAGACCATAACCCCATATTTTCCCGTCTTTTGATTTTCTTACTTTATCTAATACTACTTGGTATAACTTTAAAGTTTGCTCATAGTAAATAGAATCTTCCTTTTTATCATAGAGTTGTCTTAAAACATAACTAAATGCACCAAGTCCATAATCATTTATATCAAATAGAGCATAAAACTCCGAATTTGCAAACAATGGCGGAATAATGTTACAATAATTCTCTCTATATTTAGATCCATCATAAATTAAGCTTGTTAAGACTCCTATATGTTCTTTTTCAAACTCTGCATATTTTGTTGGACCACGATATCTATCTATAATAATAAGTCCTAAACCCTTGTTTTCTTCTAACCAATTTTGATACCTATCAATTAAATCTTTCATACATGTTTCTCTTACCCATTTATCCAGATTTGTTTTATATTTCTTTTTGTTATCATTTTGTTTTTGTTCTTTCCATTCATTCCATAATATTACTCTTTTAAGATCAACAATAGCAGCAAGAAAAGTTTCTGATTTATCTTTAATAATATTCGTTGCTACGTCTATATATTCCTTAACTTTGAGTTTATTCTTTTCATTACTTTTTTCAATACATGTACACTCATTCCATTTAAACTCTTCATGTGGTTTTTTACCTAAAATTTCTTTTTTAGCATTTCTAATTTCTGTAGTGATATCCCAAAAATCACATAGGTTGAATACTAATCCTCCAACTATATATAGAGGATTTTTCCAGTCACCAACTTCATCAATAAAAAGTACATAGTGATTATTAATCTTGTCCATTTCTTCTCTTGTCATTACCTATTACTCCAATAAACTTTCTTTTATTTTTTATTATTAATTATAATATATTGGGAGTGTTAACATGAAGGAAGATTTGGAAGAAAAAGAGAAAGAGTTAAATAAAAAAATAACAATTTCAAGCCTGTTAATGATTGTAGCTATTATAATTTTTTGGCCTCTTCTTGCTTATGTGAGATTTATTGGTATTTTCTTAAGCCTTGTTTTGCTCCTTGTAGGTTTTAGTATCTTTTTAAAAGCTTTAACTGAAAAAGCAAAGATAAAAGCAGAAAAATTTAAAGAGTGGTGGAAAAAGTAAGAGCTTTTATAATTAAAAAAAAGCCCACAAGATTTTTTATCCTTGTGAGCTTTTAAAATGATTGTATTCATATGAATTTCATTCTTTCTCTTTAATGGAAACAGATTTAATAAGTTCCTGAAGTTCAATTATTGTCTTTGTTAATTCTGTTAATGCTTCTGTAGACTTCTCAATTGTCTTATCTACTCTTACTAAAAGATATAGGGCAACTACAACAGGAAAGCCTACATTTGAAATAATCTGTATCAATCCGCTTACTTCGTTCAGCTATCTCACCTCCTTATCATATAACTCTAAAAATTTGTCTTTAAGCTTCGCAATCCTATTTATCCATCCTCTTCCAAAGTAATTAAAATTTGCCAATCTTGTGTAATATTTCTCTCTTAATCCCAAATATTTCATTACAAATTTTATGGGTTCCTTCACTGGATCATACTTTACATTTTTCATCAAAACTAATGCAGTTTCCTTTCCCGTATTTATTGATGTATCAAAAATTACAAACGCAACTGAGAAGGGTAAATTTTCAAGTGGTAGAGGATCCCAAAAATTTTTCCTGTATATCTCCATTGCTTTTTCAATTGTTATTTTCTTTATATCAAGATCTGGATAACTTCTTTTTGATATCCCAAATTTTGTTTCTCCTCCTGGATCTCTTGGATCATTTACGTATCCTCCTTCAATCTCAAGGATCCACTCTTTTATTATTCCATAATTAAACTCTGCCATATTATCACCTACCAAAGCCTTATCCTCAAAACCCCAATTGTTTTTTGGGAAGACAAATCAAAAATCCCAAGACCAAAAGGGAAAAGAGAAAAATATATTTTAATCTTCCTCGGATCATCATTTAAAACCTCCTGAAGTTTTTTTATATCTCCAGTAAATCCGAGAGAAAAGAGAAATTTATCATCTTTATCTATAAAAACTAACTCATCATTTTTAAAATAAATCTTTAAATCTCCAATTTTCATTTTTAAATGGGGCTTGGCTCGGCCACGCTATCGCACGTCCTCGCACAAGCCCCCTAATTCTCACCCCCTTAAACAGGATAATATTCTAAGGGTTATAGATATCGTTGGAAGTGGTCTCTACTATTCTTGCATCATATTTTGAAGTTAAATCTCCAGATTTTCCTACAAATATATTTTTCTGGATAATTAAGTCCATAACATTTAAAATATCCTGCTCTGTAATATCATCCCTTGGATTTGCAACAGTTATTATATTCCTTTCTCCTCCACTATCAAGAAAAGTCATCCTTATTACTTTACGAGAACTTACAACACCCAAGCTTCTTTACCTCCTTTCAAATAAAATTTTTCAGGCAACTACACCTCAACAAGCTCTTCATCATTGGTTCTTATTACATTTACAACTGGATATTTTTGTAGACCACCAATTGCAACTGCAACATCGTAAACATCTTGATCGCTTGCATCATATTTAATATTGTTTATCCTTAGATACCTAAAAGCAATTCCATCCTCAGAAAGTCTTAAAACTATCTGGGAATTTCTGGGAAAACTTTGGACAGCCATTCACTTTTCACCTCCTTTCTAATACTAAATTTAGTAGCATATATTTTTATTATAACACAATATGTAGTATTACCTCTCCTCTTCATACGCATTTAAAAATATCAATGAAATTACATTCTTATTCTTTTTAAAACAAACCTTAAGCTTGTAGATTAAAAAATCCTCATCATATCCAGTACTGATAAATTTCTCAATAGTTTTATCCATCACTCTTTTAAATTCTTCATATTCACTTTTTAAATCCAGAAGTTCAATTATCTCTTTTGCTTTTATATCCATTTACAATCTCCAAAAAAGTTTTAATATCCATGACAACTAAGAAATCTTTTCTATCCGCCCTTAAGAATAAAAAGTCTTTATCCTCAATCCACTTGTAAATCTCCTTGAAGCCATCTTTTCTTGCTTTTACCTCACCTATATATCCTTTTCCAAGAAATTCCATTGCAATATCTCCTTTAATCCATGATCCTCCAGAAAGAGGGATCCTCTTGGCAACAATGCCACTTTCTCTGAGGATCCCCTCTATCTCATGCTCAATCCTGTATCCTTTCCTTTTGCTCTTTCTTCCCATCTACCAATCCTGTTGTTTCTTTCTAAAGTCTTTCCCATAAATTAATATAGGTTTGCAAAGCCCAACCACTCTGGAATATATTCTTTCACCTACTTTATCCCTTAACTCTTTTAGGTTTAAGTTTGATGTAATAATTGTTGAAAGATTATTCCTATATCTATAATCCAAAAGCTGGACTATTTGCTCCTGCACCCACTCAGTGTATCTTTCAGCTCCAAGATCATCAACAAGAAGTACAGGAATTTTTGCAATCTCAAGTATAGGGTTTATCTCAACATCTCCTTGAGAATAATAATCTCTTATTTTTTGGACAAACTCAGGGACAAATATTGCATATGAAAATGTATCAGTCTTTTGGTTTATCTCATTTAATATGGCATATGATAAATGAGTTTTTCCTGTTCCCGTTGGACCATAAAAGAATATTCCTTTCCCTTCCTTGAAAAGTTCTTTTGATAAAAAAATATTAACAAGATTTATTGCTCCCTCTATCTCTTTTGTGATTGTGAAGTTTTTGAAGCTTTTATGTGTAGGTATCTCAATAATAAATCCTTTTAGCTTTTCTTTGTATTTTCTATAGTAATACATCTTGCATGGCTCATAGGTGGGATAGATTTTTCCATCTAAAAGCTCAAATGTTGGTATAGCAGATAGACAACCCTCACAATCTTTTTTTATACATCTTTCCAAGATCTCTTCTCCTGCATCAAAATACTTCTCTAAGAAATTTATATTTTCATTTATAAGTTCTTCTGGTATATTCAATGCTCTAACCCTCTCGTAAAATTTCGGGTATGTAGCAGACAGGGATATCTTCTGTTCCTTCAAGCCATCTCTCAAACTCTCTATCTTCTCTATTAGAGGAATTCTCGCTAAACTCTCTTTTAGTTGTTCCATAATCTCCTCCTAAAAGATTAAAATTTTTATTTTCAGATGAGTTATTTATAAATATATTTTCTTTAATATTCTTTTCTTTACTTTTCTTTTCTATTCTTTTCTTTTCTACCTTCGGACATTCTTCGGACACACTTCGGACATCCTTCGGACATTCTTCGGACAAATTTCGGACATCCTCATTATCATTGTTATTTTCTTGCTTCTTTCTTTCCCTATATTTTCTCTTGTATTCTCTTACATACTCAGGATTTTTTGATTCATAATCATATTGATGAGTTTTCCACCTTGATACTTTTAAGACTTCTTCATCTATATAAAGAAGATCAAGACTAATAAGTTTATTTAGCATAGCTTTTATTTCTTCCTCTTTTTTATATGGCATGATTAATCTTTTTAATGCTGTAATTGTGTAGGGAATTGCCCCTTCTACATCTCCATGAGAACTTGCAAGACACCATAAAGATACAAGAAGTCTAAACTCACTATCTGAAAGCTCTATGACTTGTGGGGAGTATATCATCCTGTCATATACTCTGAACCAGTTTTTATTTTTGGGCATTCCTTTCCTCCATAAAGAATGAAAGAATTTCTTTTGCTAAATCTAAAGAAATATCCTCTATATCCTCTGGGTCTATCTGAAATTTATCAACAAGTATCTTTTTATTCTCATCCTTAGCAAGGATCTTCTTTAGTAGGTTTAATTGCTTCTCTGTGATTTTTTTCTCATAAATTTTCTTTCTAAAATCAATCCTTAAACTCTTTTTGCTATCGCCAATACTATCAGGAAGTAATATCTCTTCATTTATGTTGAAATATAAAATCTCAGAAGATAATATTTCATCAAAGATTTTAAAAAGTCTATCTTTCATCTTCTTCTCCTTTCTTTATTAATTCTTCAATAGAGATATTCAAAATTTCTGAGATTTTAAAAAGTTTATCAAGGCTTGGTTTCCTCTTCCCATTTTCTATCCTGTAATAGCTTTGGTAATATTTATAGCCAAGTTCTTTTGCTATATCCCCCATCTTTATTCCTTTCTCCTTCCTTAACTTTTTAATCTTCTCAAGATCTATCATAAAGTAGCCTCCTCAATATATTTTTTAATCTTTCATCTGACATAATATAATCAATTATTTCTTCTTCACTTTTGAAAACAAAATACCCAAGCTTTCCTTCTAAATACTCAATTGCCTCATCTAAAAAATACTCATTCATCTTTTCTACCTCCCTATTGAAATTAATTAGGGAGCCTTTCGGCCCCCTATATATCACTTCCAAAATCTGGAAGATCTTGCGGGAACTCTTCAAACTCTACTTCATCAGTTTTTGTTTGCTTGACTTTTAAGCTAAGAAGCTTATCAATCATTCTTGATGCATCTTTCTTACTAAGATCTTTTGAGGATTTAACTTGGAAATTTCTTTGCAAATAGTTTATATATTCCTCTTTTGACCAATTTAATTCTTTTACTAAGACATGAATATAATTAATTTGTTTTGGTGTTGCTTTGGGTTCTTCCTGATAATCATCAGGAACTATTAAGATATAATTTCCAGTTCTAACCTCTCTCATTTTTATACGCTCCTTTCATGATAATTAATAACACATTTGGTTATCTTTATATACATTCTATAACCATAAAGGTTAATTGTCAAGAATAAAATTTCTCTTTTCATTTTTAGATTTTAGGTTTAGAATATAACCATAATGGTAATAAGGAGATGATAATATGACTTTTGGAGAGAGACTCAGACATATTAGAAAAAAAAGGGGTTTATCTCTTAATAAACTTGCAGAGCTACTTAACGTAGCACCAATTACTGTAAGCAGATGGGAAAGGAATCAAAGAGAACCTGATTTTGGAACATTGCAAAAACTTTCTGAAATTTTAGATATCTCTATAGACTATCTTCTTGGAAAAGAAGATGCAAAAATAGGTACGTCTTTAAATCTTGAAGATCTCTCAGATCTTCCTGATGAGGCAATAAAAAGTATTGAAGAGTTCATTGATTTTGTAAGAAAAAAGTATGGGAAAAAATAAAAAATGTGGGGTGATGGATGCTTTCTGCAATCTTTGAGATCCTGGAAAAGGAAGACATTAATTTGGAGTGGTGGGATTTTCCAGATTATCTATTAGGTGTATATGTAGAAGTAGATGATTGTAAAATAATAGGATTGAAAAAAGGTATTGATAAAAGTAATAGAAAACTAAAATGTGTTCTTGCTGAAGAACTTGGACACTACTTCACAGGTTCAACATACAAAAGCAAAAACCCAGAAAATTATAGAGAAAAGATTGAGATTTCAAGAAAAGAATATAGAGCAAAAAAATGGCAAGTATTTTATCTTATCCCTGAAGAAAAATTTTTAGAGGCAATAAGAAAAGGAATAACAGAAGTTTGGGAACTTGCAGAATACTTTGATGTAGATGAAGAAGTGATAAGGTTTTATATAAAACTTACAAGAGTGAGAGAATTATTAAAGGGGGGATATTAAATGAATAATGGAATAGATGAAAAAGAATTAATTAAAGATATTTTAAAAGAGCTTACAGAAATCAGGAAGGAAATAAGTAGAATAGCAAATCATTTAGAGGTTATAGCCGAGAAAAACTCTATAGAAGCAATGGCAAAATGGGGGCAAATTATAAAAGTTAAAAAGGAAAAATGAAAGACATATATGGGGGAGTGAAGTAAAATGAAAATACTAAAAAGAATTTCCATATTATTAATTTTCCTTTTTCTTATAAACCTTTTTTTAGCAATTTCTCAAGAATTACCAAAATTAATCCCAGCAAAAATTACAAGAGTTATTGATGGAGATACTATAGAAGTAATTTTAGATGGTAAAACTGAAAAAGTAAGATTTATTGGGGTTGATTGTCCAGAAAGCACTACCCGTATTGAGGCTCTTGGGATAGAGGCAACTCAATTTACCACAACATTACTCTTAGGCAAACAAATATTGATAGAATTTGATGTACAAAAATATGATTCTTATGGAAGACTTCTTGCATATGTATGGCTATCTCAACCTAAGGGAATATCAGAACAGGAAATAAGGAATAAAATGTTTAATGCAATATTACTCTTAGAAGGATACGCACAAGTAATGACAGTTCCTCCAAATGTAAAATATGTAGACTACTTTTTAAAATTCCAAAAAGAAGCAAGAGAAAGTAAAAAAGGACTGTGGGGCATAATAGTTGCAAAAGAAGAGGAGAAAAAAGAGATTAAAACTTCAAAGTTAACACCAGAAGAGATAAAGAAAATAAGGACTGATCTTGATGACAGAAGAGAGTTTATAAGAAAAATGTATACTTTCTCACAATATGGTGCAATATATAGTTTAGCTACATATGTAGAACCAGAAGGAATAGTAATCATTCTAATAGGAGGATATGGGAGTTTATTAAACGAAGATAACTTTAATCTTTTCTTTGACAAACTTTGTGATGCTTTTGTAACTGCAAAGTATCCCCTAGAAACCATGATAAATGTTTATGTAGCTATTCCTGATTACTATTCCTTAATAGTGAGAGTACCACTAAGTGCAATTACTGACTACTTCAAAGAGAAAATCACAAGAACAGATTTTCTTTCTAAATGCATTATTCTCATTAATGGCATGAAGGTTAATATAAAAGAAGGAAAAATAGAATATCCATTTGCAGAAACTCTTTATATAGGAAATATTAACTCAAAAATCTTCCATTATCCTTGGTGTAAATATGCTCAAGCAATGAGTGAGAAAAATAAGGTATATTTCTCAAGCAGAGAAAACGCGATAAATTCAGGTTATAGACCCTGTGAAGTTTGTAAACCTTAAGAAAGGAGTGAATTCAATGAGTATTGATAGGTTAAGGTATTAAATAGAGAGATTAAATAAAAAAATCAAGGATAAACAGAGAGAAATTATGGATAAAGAGAAAGAGATATTAAAACTTTATGAAAGAATTGTAAGATTAAGAGAAGAAATAGTGAACTTACAAAAAGAAAAAGAAAGACTTATTGGTGAACTTGAGAAAGAGAGTAAATAATTAATATGACTTTTTGATTTTAATTATGGGGGGGAGATTAAGCTATGTTTAAAAAAATACTTAATATCAGCTTAATATTAACTGTTATTTTAACCATTCTTACCTCATTTGTTTTTGCTCAAATGAGTACTAAGGAAATTAGAGATGACTTAAAGGAAAGAGAATTTAATAAATTGATTATAGGAGGAATGAGAGCTGATGAAATAAGAGAAGGAGGAACTACAGATATTTTTGTTACTTATGTGGAACCTAAAGGTATTATTATTTCAGTAAAATTTCGTACCTTTTTACCACCTTATGAAGGTATAAAAGAAGAAGATCTTAATTTATTTTTCTCTTCCATATGGAGAGTCTTTGGCTATGGTATTTCAAAATATCCTCCAACAATTAAACTTAATTTCTACATACAATTACAAGATACTGATTCTTTAATTGTTGAATTTCCAATAGGTGCATTACTTGACTTCTTTAAAGAAAAGATAACAAGAGCAGAATTTCTTAAACAATGTGAGATATGGATAAATGGAGAGAAAGCAGAAGTTGAAGGAGATATAATCAAAGTCTTAGGGAAAGAATTTAAAATGGACTTTACTTTCTGAGTTTCAAAAGATTTTCCTGAGTCAGGCGAACAAAATTAAAAAAGAAAGGAGGGTTGAACTCATTAAAAACTGGGATTTTACTATAAAAATTAAAGATGGAATATATAAAAAAATACACCTCCTGCGTGTGAAGCAGGCGCTCTAACCACTGAGCTATCCGCCCAAGCTTGCTAATGATAAAGTAATACAAAAAGAAATTTTTGTCAATAACTATGAAGAGACCTTCGGTAAATTCTAAAATATAGTATTAAAATCCCCAAATGTCCTATCATTTTTCTCATTCTCTCATATATCCCAAATAATATAAGATTATTTATAACATGTAATGAAAGTTTTTTTTAAGATGTCCCACAAAGTCACTCAAATACATACTTTTCTACAACCAAATCCAGTCCCATCAACTATTAACCCTTTCTATCTTACTTCTTTTCTTTGAAAAAATATTTTCCCAACTTTCTTAATTAACTCATGTAAAATCTCCTTTACAACTTTTTGAAACTTATAATGATATATTCATAGATCTCTCTTATGGAAAAATTTATGTAAAGTTTAAAATAGCCAAAGATTAAAAGATAAACATATCGCCATGGGATTAAGGTTTGCCTCCCTTTTTAGAGGTTAAAATTGGGTTTTCCTTTAAAACTCTTTTACTAATTAAAGTATTTTACAAAAAGAATATTTTGATCTTCTTCTTTCCTTTCATCCATTAACTAAAGTCAAATAGGTTAAATTAAAAAAATTCATATAGACTTTAAGGAGTTATAAGTATTTATGATGAAAGTTATATAAAAAATGGTGGGCCCGCCAGGATTCGAACCTAGAACCAACCGGTTATGAGCCGGCTGCTCTGCCGTTGAGCTACGGGCCCAACTTTCAACGTAAATTATATTATATTCTTTTACAAATTTCAAGAGCTTAAGTGTGATTTAAAAAGTAGAGGGGAGAAATCTTAAATTCTCCCCTCTTCAAATAGCTTAAATCTTAGGTAGATCCTTAAGTGCTTCTTCAACCTTTTCCTTAGGATAAGAATAATCTTCCAGTCTACCTGTTAAATATTGATCATAGGCAGAAAGATCAAAGAAACCGTGACCACTAAGGTTAAATAATATTACTCTTCTTTCTCCTTTTTCTTTGGCATCCAAAGCCTCATCAATAGCTGCTCTTATAGCATGGCAAGATTCTGGTGCTGGTACAATACCCTCCGTCCTTGCAAAAAGAATTCCTGCTTCAAATACTTTTGTTTGAGGATACGCTACAGCCTCAATATATCCATTATGATAAAGAGCACTTACCAAAGGTGCCATTCCATGATAACGTAAACCTCCTGCATGAATAGAAGGAGGGATAAAATTATGGCCAAGTGTATACATCTTTAAAAGGGGGGTCATTTTAGCCACATCACCAAAATCATATGTATATATACCTTTTGTAAGACTTGGGCAAGATTCGGGTTCTACAGCAATAATTCTAATCTTTTTACCCTTAAATTTTTCTCTTACAAAAGGAAAAGAAAGACCTGCAAAATTACTTCCCCCACCCACACATCCTATAACCACATCAGGAAATTCTTCTGCCATTTCCATCTGCATCAAAGCTTCTTCTCCAATTATGGTCTGATGTAAAAGTACATGGTTAAGTACGCTACCAAGGGAGTATTTTGTATCATCTCTCTTAACTGCATCTTCTACTGCTTCACTAATAGCGATACCTAATGAACCAGGAGAATCTGGATCTTTCTCCAAAATCCTTCTTCCAGCTTCTGTATCTTGACTTGGGCTTGGTACAACCTTTGCACCCCATATTTCCATTAAGGATCTTCTATAAGGTTTCTGATAATAACTTACTTTAACCATATATACCTTACATTCTAACTTAAAGAAATTGCATGCCATAGATAAAGCAGAGCCCCATTGGCCTGCTCCAGTCTCTGTAGATAATCTTTTTACACCTTCCAGTTTATTGTAGAAAGCTTGAGCTACTGCAGTATTTGGTTTATGGCTTCCTGGAGGACTAACCCCTTCATATTTATAATATATATGTGCTGGTGTATCTAAATATTTTTCCAAATTTACAGCTCTATACAAAGGTGTGGGTCTCCAAAGCTTATAAATATTTAACACTTCTTCAGGAATAGGAATATACCTTTCTTGACTCACTTCTTGTTTAATTAACTCCAAGGGGAAAATAGGTGCAAGATCTTCAGGCTTAACAGGCTGTAATGTTGCAGGATGAATTACAGGAGGTAGCGGAAAAGGAAGATCAGGTATAATGTTGTACCAATCCTTAGGAAGCTTTGACTCTTCTAAAATATACTTATACTGACTCATACATTAAAAACCTCCCCTAATAAAAATTAAAGCCTTCTCATCCACAAAGGACGAGAAGGCTTGATCTCGTGGTACCACCTTAATTGAGGTAGATATCCCCCAACTCTTTGCCCATTTAACGGAGGCTAACCCGTTGGAGACTACTCGAAGATATATTATCTCTTTCGTTCCAAGGCTCCAGGCCCCATTCACTACCTGCAAGATGGCTGGTTTACAGCTAATACCAACCTCTCTGTTATCTTGCTATTTGGTAGTTACTATTTCCCTTCACAGCCTTTCCTATTTTTAGATGATATTATACTATAAATTTTTAATAACAAAAACTCTCAGTGGAAAATTTTTTATTTTTATGTTATTTTATATCAAATTGGTATAATTTATAAAGGATGGGGTGAAAAAAATGCTTAAAATAATTGAAACAATAGTTGCAGACTACAAGGCTGTATTTGAAAAGGATCCTGCTGCAAGAAATTTTTTAGAAGTAATACTTTGTTATCCGGGCTTTCATGCTATATTATTACATAGATTAGCCCATTTTCTTTGGAATTTAAAAATACCAGTTATTCCACGTTTAATTTCCCATCTCAATAGACTTTTAACAGGAATAGAGATCCATCCTGGAGCAAAGATTGGTAAAGGTTTCTTTATTGATCATGGTATGGGGGTAGTGATAGGTGAAACAACAGAAATTGGAGATAATGTACTCATATACCAAGGCGTTACCTTAGGAGGAACAGGTAAAGAAAAGGGTAAAAGACATCCTACGATAGGCAACAATGTGGTTATAGGAGCAGGAGCAAAAGTTCTTGGTCCAATAACTATAGGAGATAATACAAGAATAGGTGCTGGGTCTGTAGTATTAAAGTCTGTACCCCCCAATTGTACAGTTGTGGGAGTACCTGGAAGAGTTATAGTTCAAGAGGGGAGAAAACTAACTCCTAAGGAAATGCTAGAACATGGTAATATCCCAGACCCTGAACTAAGTTTAATTGAAGAACTAAAATCAAGAATTGAGAACATTGAAAATAGAATAGAAAAGCTGGAAAGACTATTAAGAGAAAAACCAGAAAATTTATGATATAATTACAGATTAAAAGAAAAAAGGTTCCCGGGGGAGCCTCTTAATCCGAGGCTGAGATGGTAGCGGAAGCTACCGACCCTTTGAACCTGATCTGGGTAATGCCAGCGTAGGGAAGGGCTAAGGATAAAAAAATATAACATTTAAGGTATATAAAAATTAAGGTTCCCTTCCACTATGCTGGATAGGGAATCTTAATTTTTAATATAGGAGGTGCTTCATAATGTCTCAAAAGCCTGTAAGGCTTCTTACAGAGGGTGCTCTATCCATAGCTTTATCTCTACTTCTTTGGTATTTGCGAATAGGAGCTATGCCTCAAGGTGGAAGTATAAGTATGCAAATGCTTCCTCTCTTTATCTTTGCTTTAAGATGGGGAACATTACCAGGTATTTTAGTAGGATTAGTATATGGGGTTATACACTCCTTACAAGATATGTATGTTGTTCATTGGGCCCAATATTTATTAGATTATCCCATTGCTTTTGGTTTAATAGGCCTTTCAGGAATAGCAAAAAAGGTTAAGGTCTCAAAAATAATTTCCTTTTTTATAGCTTTACTTTTCTTAGCAGGTTCAATTCTGTTTGTAGTTAATATATCTAATGAACTTCCTCAAGCTCAAAAAACCCTAGAAGAGTTAAAATTAAAACTTCAATCTGCCCAAGGTGAAGAAAAAACTAATATAGAAGAGGATATTAAAGATTTAGAATTTAAATTGAAGTGGTTCCCAATTTCAAGAATAGTTTTAATAGTTGCAGGTATTCTTGGGGCATTACTTTTAATTTATGGTGCTGTCCTCAGAAAGACCCAAGAACCCATAGAACTTGGAGTATTTATTGGTGGTCTTGGAAGATTATTTGCTCATTTCCTGTCAGGCGTGATTTTCTTTTCCCAATATGCTCCACCTGGGACACCTGCATGGATTTACTCCCTAATATATAATCTTTTTGTAGTTGTACCTAGTACTTTTGTATGTTTACCATTAGTACTACTTATATACCCCAGACTAAAAGAAAGTGAGATATAATAAAAGAATCTATGAAAATAGTAATTTTTGCAAATGGAGAAAGCAATTTAGATATAAATGATATAGGAACTATATTCCCTGTCGACAAAATTATTTGTGCTAACGGTGGTACTAAATTGGCATTAAGGTTTGATATAACACCTGACATAATTGTAGGTGATTTAGATTCATTAACAGAAGATATATCTAAAAAGTTTGAGAATAAAAAAATAGAGTGGAAAATTTATCCAAAAGAAAAAGATGAAACTGATTTAGAATTAGCTGTAAGAGAAGCTATAAAATTCAACCCCCAAGAAATATATTTTATTGGACTATTGGGGGGAAGGATTGACCATTTACTTTCTAATCTATTCTTTTTAGAAAAAGTAAAAGATATGGGCATAGAGCCATATGTAATAGATAAAAATTTAAATATATATCTTATGAAAGGGGAAGAAGAAAGAATATTTTGGGGGAACAAGGGAGATACACTCTCCCTCATTCCCCTATCAGATGTGGTTGATGGTATCTCTTTAGAAGGCTTAAAATACCCCTTACAAAATGAACCATTATATAGAAAGCTTACAAGAGGAATAAGTAATGAATTCCTTTTACCGCAAGCAAAAATAAAAACTTCTGAAGGGACACTCTTTGTAATACATCTACACAAAAAATAAGCTCTTATGTTAAAATATATAGTCTTTATTTTTCAATATCATTGAAATTTTTTTAATTCTGAGGAGAAAATGGAAAAAAGCAAAATAATATTAGTTGGCTTAGAAAAAGAGATGGAAAATTCCTACTTGGATTACGCTATGAGCGTAATCGTAGGAAGAGCTTTACCTGATGCAAGGGACGGACTAAAACCTGTACAAAGAAGAATTATATATTCTATGTACGAATCTGGAATGCTACATAATAGACCCTACAAAAAGAGTGCCCATGTAGTAGGTAATGTCTTAGGTAGATATCATCCTCATGGGGATGCTGCAGTCTATGAAGCATTAGTAAGAATGGCTCAGGATTTTTCCTTCAGATACCCATTAATAGATGGACATGGGAATTTTGGTTCCATAGACGGAGACGAACCAGCAGCTATGAGATACACAGAGGTAAGACTTGCTCCTATAGCCTCAGAAATGATTGCAGATATAGAAAAAGATGTGGTAGATTTTGTACCCAACTATGACAATTCACTAAAGGAGCCGGTAGTACTTCCCACTAAAATTCCTCAGCTTCTTATGAATGGTTCTTCTGGAATAGCTGTAGGAATGGCAACTAATATCCCACCTCATAATTTAGGAGAATTAATAGATGCCTTACTATATTTAATAGAAAATCCTCATACAGGGCTTGATGAAATATTAAAGTTTATAGATGGTCCTGATTTTCCAACAGGTGGAATAATTGTGGGAAGAAAAGGAATAAGGGAAAGTTACTTAACAGGTAAAGGTAAAATCATAGTAAGAGGAAAGGTTAAAATAGAGGAAACAAAGAAAGGTGAAAAAAATATTATTATTACCGAAATACCCTATCAGGTTAACAAGGCTAATCTACTAACCCAAATTGCCGAACTTGTACAAGAAAAGAAAATAACTGGAATAAAAGATCTAAGAGATGAGTCGGATAAACATGGAATAAGAGTTGTAATAGAGCTTAGAAAAGAAGCAGAACCCCAAATTGTTATTAATCAGCTTTATAAACATACCCAATTAGAGACCACTTTTGGAGTTATCATGCTCGCTATTTTGGATGGTCAGCCTAAAGTCTTTAATCTTATAGAATTACTTAAGATTTTCTTAGAACATAGAAAAGATGTTGTACTGAGAAGAACTAAGTATGATCTGGAGAAAGCAAAGGCAAGGGCTCATATTTTAGAGGGATTGTTAATAGCATTAGATCACTTAGATGAAGTAATAAGAATTATAAGACAAGCTGAGAATGCTGATTCTGCAAGAGAGGAATTAATGATAAAATTTAAGCTCACACAGGTACAAGCTCAGGCAATTCTTGACATGAGATTACATCAATTAACAAAGCTTGAAAAAGAGAAATTAATAAATGAGATGGAAAGCATAAGAAAAACTATTGAAGAACTACAAAAAATACTTAACGATGAAAAAGAATTATGGAAAGTAATTGCAGGGGAATTAAAAGAGATAAAAAATAAATACTCTGATAAAAGAAGAACAGAAATTCAAGAGGAAGAAAAAAGCGACATAACTATTGAGGATTTAGTACCTGATAATCCTGAAGTTGTATGTCTTACTCGAGAAGGATATATAAAGAGACTTCCATTATCCACGTATCAAATACAGAAAAGAGGTGGAAAGGGTCTTAATACTCTTGCCAATAATATAAATGACATAATAACCTCTTTTGTGGTTACATCTACAAGAAGTACATTATTTTTATTCAGCAACAAAGGAAGGGTCTTTTACATAAAAACCTATGAATTAGATGAAACTTCAAGACAAAGTAAAGGTACTCCTCTTAAGAATTATATAGGCATATCAGAAGGAGAAGAAATAACAGAAATTATATCTTTAAATGAATTTCCTCAAAATCTCTATTTTCTATTTGTAACCTCTCAAGGAATAGTCAAAAAGACTCCTGTGGAAGAATTTCAAAATGTTAGAAAAACCGGCATAAATGCTATAAAATTAGCAGATAATGACCTATTGGTTAACGTATTCTTAACCACTGGAAACGATCAAATTATATTACTTACAAAAAAAGGTAATGCTATAAGATTTGATGAAAAAGATGTTAGACCTATGGGGAGATCTGCTCAAGGAGTGGTAGGAATAAAACTAAGAAAGGACGACTCTGTAATAGGTGGAATAATAGTTAAAAATGATAAAGACATTGTACTTGTTACAGAATATGGCATAGGTAAAAGGATAAAACCTGATGAATTCAATTTGCAAAAAAGAGGTGGAATTGGAATTAGAGCAATAAAAATAACACCTAAAACAGGTAATTTAATAGGAGTAAAAAATGTGTCAGAAAATGATGAAATATTAATTAGCACTCAAAAGGGTCAAATCATAAGATTAGCTGTAAAAAATATACCTATCATGGGTAGAAATACTCAAGGGGTAAAATTGGTAAAATTAAATGATGAAGATAGAGTAGTTAGTATTGATCTGGTGAGTAACGAAGAATGAAAAAATATGAATTAATAGATCATACAGCAGATATAGGAATAATTGCATATGGAAGTACGAAGGAAGAAGCTTTTGAGGTATCAGCAGAAGCAATGTTTGACCTTATGTGTCCGTTAGAAAAAATTGATGAAAAGGAAAGGTTTGACATTGAAGTAGATGCTGAAGATTTAGAATCTCTACTTGTTACATGGTTAAATGAACTCCTTTATGTATTTGACGTTAAAAGACTTATATTCAAAAAATTTAATGTCACCCTTATAGGGAATAATCAACTAATAAGCCACTGTTTTGGTGAGAAATTTGATCCTAGAAAACATGAAATCATAAGAGAAATAAAAGCAGTAACATATAATCTATTAAAGATTGAAAATAAAGATAACCAATGGATAATACAGGTGGTATTTGATATTTAATGGCAAACTTAATAGTTGGAGAATCTCAATCAGGAAAAACAACACTTATAAAAGTCCTTTCAAAAGGAAAGGCACACATTAAATTTTCTGATTATAATATATGTGCAGTACCCAAAGAGGATGAAAGGCTAATAGAACTTTGGAAAATCTTTAAAAGTAAATCTATTAATTTTATAAACTTAGACTTTATGGATCCACCAGGTAATGCTACTTTTACATCCCTAAATCCCCAACTTTATGAAAAAATACAAAAAGCAGAAATAATTCTTTATATGCTGCCTCTTTTTAGAGAAGATAAAGATCTTGATGAGATAAAAAACCAAGAAAATGAATTTATACTAAAAGATCTGGAAACTACAGAAAAACTTTTGAAAAATAGAAAATTAGGTATACCTGAAAAAGCAGTTTTAGATAAAATCCAAAAAAGTTTATTAGATGAGATTCCATTAAGCAATATGGAATTTAGAGAGGATGAACTAAAAATACTTTCTGCTTGGAATCTACTATCTATAAAACCAATTTTTTACATAATAAATATCTCAAATACTCAATTAGAAGATGAAAAACTTCTAAATTCCATAAAGGAGAAATTAAAAGATAAAATCTATTTCTTATTTCCGGCTAAATTAGAAGAAGAACTCTTAGAACTTGATGAAAAAGATGTCACAGAGTATTTGTCCATGTATAACTTATCAAAAAGCATAAGAAACCTATTAATAGATAAAATTTTTGAGTTTAACAATCTTATTTCCTTCTTTACAGTTGGAGAAAAGGATGCTCGAGCTTGGAAGCTAAAAAAAGGAAGCACAGCTTTAAATGCTGCTGGTGTTATTCATACAGATATTGCAAAAGGTTTTATAAGAGCTGAAGTAATAAGATGGGACGAGCTTGTAAAAATCGGTGATTGGAAAAAGGCATATCAAGAAGGAAAAGTAAGAGTAGAAAAGAAAGATTATATAGTAGAAGATGGAGATGTATTATATATAAGATTCCACATATAAAATTAATTAAGTCTTTTCTCCTTTAACAAAATCATAAAGTGTATATTTAGCTAGCGTTTCTCTTAGTTTATTTGTCATCTCAATCCATAAAGGTCTTGTTTTACACTGAGAAACCCTCTTGCACTTATTAGGAAAAACTATACAATCCACTAATGCAGTCCTACCCTCTAAAGCCTCTACCACCTCTAAAATCTTAATTTCCTTTGGATCACCATTTATATAATAACCACCTTCTGCTCCAACCTCAGCCTTAACAAATTTGTTTTGCGAAAGAATTCTCATAATTCTTTCCAAGTATCTTAGAGGAATCTCTTCAGCCTCAGATATTCTCCTTACACTTACAGGATTTCCCTCTTTTTGATTTTTAGCTATGTATATGAGAGCTCTCAAACCATATCTTGACCTTGTTGATAATTTCATAATTATTACACCTCTAAATTCATACTTTTTTAGGATATTTTACATGTTATCCTTTTAAAAGTCAAACATCAATCAGACCAAAACATTCTTCAGCCATTGAAAAGATTTATTCCCCCAAATCTCATGTCCCCCATCAAAAAACTCATAATTTAAATTATCAGATACATTTAAAAAATCATATACTTTTTTAATCTTTGAAAAAGCAAATTTTGTTGCTTCTATAGGAAAAATAGGATCTTTTATACCATGTTCAATAAATAGAAATCTTGGTGCAATAAGTCCTGCAATATCATACATCTCTGCATATTTCAAAATACCATAAATATAATTGCATTCACAATGAGAAATACTTAATACGCTGTCTCTAAAGGTATTTAAATATCCACTAATAACGGTAGCTTTAATACGATCATCTAATGATGATGCAAATAAGGAAGAGGTCCCACCACCTGAAATCCCATAAATGCCTATAGAATCTTTTTTTACCTCAGGGAAACCTTGAAGTAAATCAATACTTCTTATTATATCCCAAACCCTAAGTCCTATAACTGTTTTACCAAGCATTAAAGCCCAGAAAAATAACTCTCTACAAGAAGAAATCTTTTCATTCTTTACTATTTTCCTGTATCCAAAACCCAATTGTTCAATAACAAATGTAATGAAACCCTGTTTTACCAATGAGATTCCAAAATCCTTCATATAACCAGATGGAATTTCTCTCTCATTACCATTCTCATCAAGTCCAACAGCATCATTCATCCCTATTCCATGACCAGGAACAGCAATAACAGCAGGAGCAGGAAGTTCTACCTTTTTGGGAGTAAGAAGATAAGCATAAACTTCTATATCTTCTGCCGAATTGAATATAATAAGTTCTCTCTTATAATCCTCAAAATCCTTAGTATCTAAAACCCTCAAATTGGTATCACATTTTTCTGAAAATCCCCCTAAAAGTTCAATTAACTTTAATCTAAAATTTTTTCTCCAATTTAGCCATTCTTCCTTATTCTTTGCTTTAAATCCATATAATCTTTCGTTTTGATAAAGCTTTTTAAAATATAAAAAGTCCATAAGTATCCTCCTTAATCAAAATAATGTTTATATTGTACACTATTAATTTATCTGATGTTAACAAAAATAAATGATTGTTTTAAAATAACTTAAAATGAATTATAAAGAGATTAATAAATTGAGGTTAATTGCGGATTTTCATATACATTCAAAATATAGCAGGGCTACAAGTAAAGATATGGATCTCCATAGCCTTACAAAATGGGCTAAAATTAAGGGAGTAAATATTTTAGGTACTGGCGATTTTACGCATCCATTATGGTTTAACGAGTTGAAAGGTAAATTAAAAGAAGAAAATTACGGCATATATTCTTACAATGATATTTATTTTATTTTATCCTCAGAGATAAGTCTTATATATAATCAAAATAACAAATTAAGGAGAATTCATCTTCTTATTTTTGCTCCTTCCTTTGAGATAGCATATAAGATTAATCGCATACTTGAAAAATATAGTAATTTAACGTCAGATGGAAGGCCAACATTGGGTGAACCCATACAAAAAGTTATACCTCAACTTTGGGATTTATCTGAAGAGATCCATATAATACCTGCTCATGCTTGGACACCTTGGTACTCTATATTTGGCTCAAAATCAGGTTTTGACTCAATAGAAGAAGCCTTTGGTAATTATTCTAAATACATTTTTGCTATAGAGACTGGATTAAGTAGTGATCCCTCTATGAATTGGAGGTTAAGTAAATTAGATAAGATTTGTTTAATTTCAAATTCAGATGCCCATTCTCCAAATAAAATAGGTAGAGAAGCTAATGTACTTAATTGCAATTTAAATTACAAAGATATCTTTAATGCTATTAAAAATCAAGATAAAGATAAATTTTTATATACTATAGAATTTTTCCCAGAAGAAGGAAAATACCACTTTGATGGTCATAGAAATTGTAATATATCATTACACCCCAAAGAGAGTATTAAGTTAGGGAAAATCTGTCCCATTTGCGGTAAACCACTTACTATAGGTGTTCTACATAGAGTAGAAGAATTAGCTGATAGAGAAGAGGTATATTTACCTATTAAAATACCTTATAAAAATTTAGTACCATTGGAAGAGATTATTGGGCAATCTTTAAATAAAGAACCTTCATCACCTATAGTACAAAGGGAATATTTAAAAACCATATCAAATCTTGGAAATGAGCTAAGCATCTTAATGGATGTATCATTAGAGGATATAATTAGAATTTCTGGAGAAAAAATTGCCAAAGGCATAAACCTTATGAGACAAGGAAAAATAAAAAAAATTCCGGGATATGATGGGGTCTATGGTAAAATAATAATTTTTCCAGAAGAGGCATCTTCAGAAAATCAACTTTCTCTCTTCTAAAAAGGTCTTTTGAAAAGCTCTAAAATTTTATCCTTTAAAGTTATGCCTGGTAGTAAGTTTTTAAAATCTTCAATGGCCTTATCAAATCCGATATCATAACCTCTTTTCTGACTCTCTAACCATTTATGATCTGATATATAAACGTAAAGATCTGCTTCTGTTCTTCCTGGAAAAGCATCCAAAAGTCTTTCTTGTTGGATTTTTTTAACAATTGGTAGATAAATATTTCTATACCAATCTCTTGCCGCTTCTTTAATATTAACCTCTTCCCCCTTTTTTTCGCTCATATAATATTTATGTTCTAAAATTTGATTTAAAAGCTTTCTATACTGCCCTATTTCTGTAAGAATTATCCCTCTTAACCCTGTAATTAATTCAAAATCTGACCTTTCTCTGTGTAATATATTTTCTATACTGTTTTCAGAAGGAATATATTCAATTACATGAGCATCAATCTCTTTCTGACCTAATTTCTTTGCTACAGCCACTCTATGATTTCCATCAACAACATAATATTCATCTTTTATCTTATAAACCTCGATAGGAGGTAAAATTTTTCCTCTCAAAATTGCATTTTCAAGCTCTTGTAATCTACTTTTTGAACTACCTTTTAAAGGTCTAAACTCTTCATCAAAATCTTTATATCTTCCAACACTACCAACAATCTTATCAACCTCAATAGTCTGATAACCTAAGTCTCTCCATCCTGAAATTTCTTCTTCTTTTAAAACTTCATCAAAACTCTTTAAATGTTTTTTATTTTTTAAAAATCTCTTAAAAAACCTCATTTCTATAAATCCAAAAGAATTATTCCAGAACAGTTTATAATTTTTGTATTACCAAGCTCTGCAAACCTTTTAGAGTTATAAACATAATTCATGTGTGTATGCCCGTGAAGAAAATATTGAGGTTGATATTTCTCTATTAATTTTAGAAAAGCTTTAAAACCTTTATGAGCTAAATCATCTCCTTCATGAATTCCAAAAGGTGGAGAGTGAGCTACCACAATGTCCACCCCTTTTCTTAACTTTAAAAACAATCTTCTAATTCTCCACTCCATTTCCTCTTCGGTATATTGAAATTTACCTACACTATATTTTATAGAACCACCAAGTCCCAAAATTTTCCTCCCTTTAAACTCTATCATCCTTCCATCAATACTTTCACAACCTTCTGGAGGCCTCTTTTCATATATCTCATCGTGATTTCCATGTACATAAAATACTGGTACATTTAACATTGTAGCTATATAAGTAAGAAGTTCCGGCATAACATCACCACAGGATATAACCCCCTCTACCCCTTTATATGGAGTTATATCAAATTTTTCATAAAAATTTGGAGATTCAATGTCAGATAGAGCTAATACCTTCAACTTAAGGGCTGTCCTATCCTCATCTTAAGTTCATTAATATATCCTATAGAGAAAGGATCCTTATCTGCTAAATAAGCAAGATATACAGTAGCAAAATCTCCTAAATATGTCATAGAAAAGAACTGAGTAAGAGGAGATTTTCCTTCAGCTTGCCACATGAATATAGGTACTCCTCTTTCAGATATTTTCTCTTTCATGAACTCTACCCTAATCTTCATTTCTCCATCAAGAGAGGTGTACAAGAAAATAAGAGTTAATGGCTTAATAACTTCATCCATAGCTTCCCACGCCATAATTTCATTATGGTTAAGCTCTGGAAAGAAGTGATAAAATGCAGGATATTTTGAATTTTCATTGATTTGACATTTCCATCTATAAGCTGCTACCTTCCATTTTTCCTCTACAGCATAAATAACAGGAATACGCTTAAAGATCATTTTTGCAACTTTTTTGGCTACATTTTCTTCTGTTGGTACTTCTCTCTTGAAGCTTTCTCTTGCCTTTTTAAGATAATTAATAGTCTCCTCTATCTCTGACTTTTTAGAGGATACTGCTCCTATTTTTTCCAAAACTACAAAAGAAGGAATTGTTACATAGCCTATAGCAGCTCTTGGTGCCATGCCTGATGGTATCTCAACCAAAGTAAGATTTTTTTCATTTGCAAATTCTTTTAATTTTCCTCCACTTGTTACTGCTACAACAGAGGCTCCTTTATCATAAGCAGCTTTGGCAGAATTTAAAGTTTCTACAGTATTACCTGAATAACTAACCGCAAATACTAAGGTTTTACTATCCACCCAAGTAGGGAGATCATAATCTCTGTTTACATATATAGGAAATCTTGCTTCTTTAAAAAGGGCACTTTGTAAAACGTCGCCTCCTATAGCAGATCCGCCCATACCAAGCACAAGAACCCTCTCTATATTATAAGACACATTTTTTATAGGAGTAGAATAAGAAACTTCTGCGGCTCTTTCTATTTGTTCTGGCAAATTATAAACTGCTGAATACATGTCCTTGGGGTCTAAGTTTTTAAGAACCTCAATTTGATCCAATTTCTCTACCATCTTTATGCCTCCTTTAATTATTTTGTTTGTGAAATTATTTTAGCTTATAATTAAATCGTTGACAATAATTAAATACTCTGTATACTTTAAAAGTATTTAAAATAATTTAAGAAAGGAGGATGAAAGAAATGGAAACAAAGGTTGTATGGAATGGAGAAATGAAATTTACAGGAACAACTCCTTCTAACTTCAATATCGTCATGGATTCTACACCAGATCATGGAGGAGGAAATGAAGGACCTCGCCCTATGGAGCTTATACTTGTAGCTCTTGGGGGATGTACAGGTATGGATGTAATCTCTATTTTAAATAAAATGAAAGAGAAGGTTGAACATTTTGAAATGAAAATCACAGCAGAAAGAGCCCAAGAGCATCCTAAGGTTTATACCAAAGTACATATTGAATACATTTTCAAAGGGGAAAATTTAAATGAAGCTAACATCAAAAAAGCTATAGATCTTTCTCAAACAAAATACTGCTCTGTATCTGCTATGTTAAGAAACACAGCAGAAGTTACATACTCATATAAAATACTTTAGTGGAAGGGAGAGAACAGGCTAAGTATGGATAATGTAAGAGTAAGAATAGCACCAAGCCCCACTGGATATCTCCATGTAGGGACTGCTCATACTGCTCTTTTTAACTGGCTTTTTGCAAAGCATAACAATGGAAAATTTATATTAAGAATTGAGGATACTGATATACAAAGGTCATCAAAAGAATATGAAGAAAATATTTTAGAAGGATTAACTTGGCTTGGTCTATATTGGGATGAAGGTCCATATTATCAAACTCAAAGATTAGATCTGTACAGAAAATATGCAGAAGAGCTTCTTAAAATAGGTGCAGCATATTATTGTTATTGCACTCCTGAAGAATTAGAACAAAGAAGAAAAGAGGCTTTAGCTCAAAAAAGACCTCCAAAATATGATAGAAAATGCTTATATCTATCAGATGAAGAAATAGCAAAATACGAAAGAGAGGGAAGAAAACCTGTTATAAGATTATTAGTTCCAGAAGGTAAAACTGTTTTTAATGACATCATAAGAGGCGAAATAGAATTTGATAATGAGGATATAGGAGATTTTGTGATAATGAAATCAGACGGCATTCCTACCTATAATTTTGCTGTAGTTGTAGATGACTACACAATGGGAATCACTCATGTAATAAGAGGAGAAGATCATATATCAAATACTCCCAAACAGCTTTTTATATATAATGCCCTTAACTGGACTCCACCTGAATTTGCCCATTTACCTTTACTTCTTGGCCCGGATCGATCTAAGCTTTCAAAAAGACATGGTGTTACATCTGTTACAGAATATAAAAAGATGGGATATTTACCAGAAGCTTTAGTTAACTACCTTGCTCTTTTAGGGTGGACCCCAGAAGAAAATAAAGAAATTTATACAATTGAAGAATTAATAGAACTTTTTGATTTAAGAAGGGTCACTAAAAATCCAGGTATCTTTGATATAACAAAACTTGAGTGGATAAATACACAACATATAAGAAGACTTTCTGTGGAAAAATTGGCTGAGCTTACTTTGCCATTCTTAGAAGAGGTAGAATGGTTCAATAGGAACAATTTTGATAAAAATTACTATTTAAAAGTTGTCTCTATTCTACAAGAAAGATTAAAAACCCTATCCCAGATACGAGAATATGGAGATTATTTCTTCTTAGATAAACTTAATTACGACCTTGAAACTGTAAAAAAAGTATGTAAAAGTCCAGATATACATATCTATTTAGAGAAAATTAAAGAAGAATGGTCTAAAATTCCAAATTCAGAATTCAGCGCTCAAAATTTAGAAAACATATTAAGAAATTTAGCTGAAACCCATCAGATTCCAACAAAAAATTTAGTCCATCCTATCCGTGTTGCATTAACAAATAAAACTGTTGGGCCTGGTCTTTACGAACTTGCAGAAATTCTTGGGAAAGAAAGAGTCATAAAAAGATTAGAAGAGTTTATAGAGTGCCTTAAAGAACTTTAAACTCCAAAAGTAATATGTTAAGACGCTCTCCTTATAAAGATATAATAAATTACGAAAATATCCTTTCTAAGGATATAGGAGAAGGAGAGCGTCTTTTTCTGCACTATACCTTAATACAAGCAAAAAGTAATCTGGAAATAGCTGAAAAATCTGACTATTTTGTCTCTCCTCTTCTCTTTTTCTATGGTATAGTAGCATTAGCCAAAATTATAATTTTGAAAAACTCCAAGATTATACCAAGAGAGGTTTTACATGGACTTACAGTAAGAGTAGCTGGAGAAAAATCCATAGATTGGACTAAAAACTATGATCCTAAAAATGAAACAGTTCTCGTTAAGGAAAAAGGTCTTTTTCCTACTTTTTACAAATCTATATCTTCCCATGCTCTTCCCGAGGGTGAAAAATACACCTTAGGAGATCTCTTCCTCTTTCTCGAAAAAAAAAAAACCTCATTAGAACCTTTAGCTGTCCATTATCTTATTCTATTTCTTCTATCTATGCTAGCAAGATATGAACCTCAAAAGTGGGGATGGGCATATGAAAAATCTTCTTTCTCAAGAGAATTGAATACCTATTTAAAAATTGTAGGAAGAGAGATTTATGATCTTTGGAGAGAGAAGATTAATTTATAATAGCTTTCAAAAAGATCCTTAATTAGAGAAATATTATAAAGATCTTTAAAACTCATTAGCTTATTATAACTTTTGTCAAAGTATTTTTCAGCAATATTAAAGGTAGCTTCTTTTACCCTTTTTTTATCTAAAAGCTCAATTATATATAAAATATCCCTCTCAGATAATCTTTCCCTCATCCATATTTCTTCTAACATCATTCTTTCCTTATCTGAAGCCTCCGAATATAAGTACAATACAGGATAAGTTTTCTTCCGTCGTAAAAGGTCATTAAAGGTGTTCTTTCCTGTTTTATTTGGATCACCCCAAATTCCCATAGCATCATCAGCTATCTGGAAGAACAATCCAAAATCTCTACCAATCTCTTGGAAGATTTTTGCTATATCCTCCTTATAAATTGCTGAATAAGCTCCTAAATAGAAGCTTGTAGAAAAAAGTTTAGCTGTCTTTTTCTCTATCATAATAAGATATTCTTTAAGAGATACTTCTTTCTTTTTTTCAAACAATAAATCCAGATATTGACCTTCTATAAGTTCTCTTATAGTCTCAGTAATAGTTGATAGGGTTTTAGCAAGAAGCTGAGGATTTAAATTAGATAGAACCTGAAATGTCATATCAAATAAAAGATCTCCCACATTTATAGCTTGAGCTTCTCCCCAAATTTTCCATACAGTCCATCTTCCATGTCTTTTCTCATCTCTATCTTGAATATCATCATGAACAAGAGAAAAATTATGAAGAAATTCTAAAGAGGATGCTATATCTAAAACAGAGTCAAGATCACCACCTAAGGATTGATTTATTAATACACAAAAAAGAGGTCTTAATCTTTTTCCACCTTTAAACTCCATAAGAGGCTGAAAGTTTTCACCCACCCAGCCCATATGGTATGCAGTAATAAAATGAACTGGAACCTCTGATGAAAACTTATTCCAATTTTCTTGTAATCTTTTCTCTATTTGAAGAAGATATTTTTGAATTTCGTTCATATCCATTCCATTAATTCTTTAAAAAATTCCAAAAAATGTTTATCTGATAAAGCTTCGTTATGAGCAGGTGTTATACATACCACCTTTCCATTACCATAACAATGATACCATCCTGCTATGGATTCCCCATTTAAGGATTTGGAATAAAGAAAAACATTTGTTCTTCCTTTATCACAATATACAAAATAGTGTTCATCAAGAAGCTCAAAATTTATATTTTTCCCATCCTTAGGCGATTTTCCGAAATATTCTACTTTCCCTCTTTCAGGATGATATTTAAAATAACCTTTTAATATATCTTTTACAAAAAGACTTTCTGGATCATAGGAGGCAAGACCAGAGTGCCAGACTAAAAATTTTCCTCCTTCTAATATATAATTTTGTATATTACTTTCTATATCTTTTCGCATCCAAACTTTGTCTTTATCTTGCCCTATTCTATTTTCCCTTCCCAAAATAATTAGATGATAATTTTTTAAATTAATAGGAAAATCATCTGGAATTATATAATCAATATAGTCCTCTTTATTTTTTACTTTTTCTAAGACTTCTTTCAAATAAACTTCAGGATGATAAAAATCCCCTAATATTGCAAGAATTCTCCTCATTTTCTAAAAATTCTCCAAAAGTTCTATTATAAATTTTATTCTTTCAAATGAATCAAGATAAGTATACATACCACCTGTATAGTAGCCTTGCTGAGCAACTTCTATCCCATTTTTCTTAAAATCCTCTATTATCTTTTTCGTACCCTTTACTAAAAATCCTAAATGATGTACCCCTTCCCCATGAGTATCTAAAAACTCTCTCCAAGTAGAAGGATTTTCATCCGGTTCAATAAGTTCTATCTCTACGTTCTTAAAATTTTTAAAGAAAGCAAGCTTAGCCCTTGCTGGTGTAGGATTTCCTTTATATTGTGTCTTAGCTTTTTCATAGACATCAGTGATAATAATTTCAGGTTTTTCAACCCCAAAAATTTTAGAATATTCCTCTACTGCCTTTTCAATATCTCTCACAATTATACCTATCTGAACCACTACATCAGTACCTAAAATATCATTCACCATTTTCCTTTTCCTCCTTACAATATATTCTATTTTTAATTATATAATTTTCTACAAGATCTGGTACCAAGTATTTAATAGACAACCCTTTTTTTATTCTGTCCCTAATCTCTCTTGCCGAAATTGGGAAATATGGAAATTCCAGAAAAAAGATTCTATCTTCAAATTTTTCAAAAAGCTCCTTAATCTCTTCGGAAAAATAATTTTCTCCTCTACTTCCAATAACTATTTTTGAAAGTCCCAAAATATCATAAGGATCCTTCCAAGTTAGAAAATATTTAAATGCATCTTGTCCCAGTAAAAGATACATCTCCGTATTATAAAAAAGAGAAGATAGATCTTTTAAAGTGTCAATAGTGTAAGAAACACCTTCTCTTTCAAGCTCTATAGGTAATACCTCAAAATAAGGATTATTAAGAATAGCTAACATAACCATCTCATATCTTTGTTTTGAGGTAGCTTCTGGAATTTCTCTATGGGGTGGTATCTTATTAGGTATAAAAAATACCTTATCTAAATGAAATTTTTCTCTTGCATATTCTGCAAACCAGAGATGTCCATAATGAATAGGATCAAAAGTACCTCCTAAAACGCCAATTCTCTTCATAGTTATCCCTTCAATATTAAAGAATTATTTTTTTTATCAAATATAAACATGTAATCTCCTATTTTAACTATATCCCCATCAGACACTCTATATTTATTCAAAAGTTTTATAATTCCTCGTCTTTTAATATAATTAGAAAAATAGGCAAAGGCTTGCGGATTATAAAGATCTAATTTATTAGCTATTTTTTCAGTTTTATCATCTTTAAGTACCCATATATTTTCTTCATTTTTCTCAAGTAATGGTACCTCTAACTCTTTAATTAATTCTTTATTAGAAATCTCTTTATCTAAGTCAATAGCAGGAATATCTTTCTTCTTTTCTTTCACATATTTTTCTAACATTTCTAAAAACTTATCTACATTTATTCCCTCTTTGGCTGAGATAAAGATATAAGGTATACTTAAGCTTTTAAGCCATTCTTTAATTTCTTTCATTCTTTCTTGAGTCTCTGGTAAATCAATTTTATTGATTACAATAATCCTCGGTTTTTCAAGAAGTTTTGGGCTATAAAGACTTAACTCTTTTTGTAATATTTCATATGCTTTTTGTAGAGGATTCTCCAAATCACTTCCATCAAGAACAAAAACCAGAACTGATGTTCTCTCAATATGTCTTAAAAATTCATCTCCCATTCCCTTGTTTTCATGAGCTCCTTCTATGATTCCTGGAATATCTGCTACAGTAAATGTAAAATCTCCTCTATCCACAACACCAAGATTAGGGAATTTTGTTGTGAAAGGATAGGGAGCAATTTCTGGAGTTGCATTAGTTATTTTTGAAAGAAGAGTTGATTTACCCGCATTTGGCAAGCCCACAAGTCCTACGTCAGCTAAAAGTTTTAATTCTAAATATAGCCACCTTTCCTCTCCTTTTTCTCCCTTTTCTGCAAAATAAGGGGTCTGTCTTGTAGAGGTTGCAAAATTAGCATTACCTCTACCACCCTTACCACCTTTTGCTACTACTATTCTTTGCCCATGGAATGTCAAATCCCCTAGTAATTCTCCTGTTTCAGCATCAAAAATTAAAGTTCCTACTGGAACTTTAATAATTAAATCCCTTCCATCTTTTCCTTTTTGATTTTTACCTTTTCCGTGCTCTCCTCTCTCAGCATAATAATGACGTTTATAATGGAAATCGAGCAGAGTATCCAAATTCTCATCAGCTTCTATAATTACATCTCCACCCTTACCACCATCACCACCAGCAGGTCCTCCTTTGGGCACATACTTTTCTCTACGAAAAGCAATACATCCGTTACCCCCATCACCTGCTTTAATATATATTTTTGCCCGGTCTATAAACATACCTTGGATTAATTTTGAGAAACAGGGAGAACATTTATATATTTTCTGCCATGTTTTACAGAAAACTTAACAATACCTGGTTTTAATGCATAAAGAGTGAAATCTTTACCCAAACCCACATTTATACCTGGATAAATCTTTGTACCTCTCTGTCTAACTAATATATTTCCAGCATCCACCAACTGCCCCTCAAATCTCTTTACTCCCAAATATTTAGGATTACTATCCCTACCATTTCTACTTGCTCCACCTGATTTTTTGTGAGCCATTTATTTTCACCTCCTATTTTTAAGGTATTACTATTTCTTGTATTAAGAGTTGTGTAAACGGCTGTCTATGACCATACTTTCTTCTATAATGTTTCTTTCTTTTGAACTTAAATACAATTACTTTTGGATATTTATCCTGCCTAACTACCTTTGCCTTAATCTTAGCACCATTTACGTATGGCTTTCCTACCAAAACGTTATCCTCTTTACTTACCAATAGAACTTTATCCAATACTACCTCTTCACCCACATTTGCTTTTATTTTTTCCACATTAACTAAGCTTCCTACACTTACTTTATATTGTTTCCCTCCTGTTTCCACTATAGCAAACATTCCCTATAACCTCCTTACAAAAGTTGATATTTTAAATGAATTAACATTACAATTTATCACTTTATACAAGTATTTGTCAAGATTTCAAGATTAGAAAATAAAATTTGACAACTTTAGTTATATAATTCTATACTTTAATAAGCTTTTACTTTTATACATATATTTTGCAAATTATGAAAATGGAGGTAAATAATATGAACCAAAAAAGTAAGGTTAGTATAGTGAGAACAACTAATAAAAATATATATAATGCTGTTGGAGATGCGATAGATCTTATTGGCGGAATTGATAAATTTGTAAAGTCAGGTGATGTTGTTCTAATAAAACCAAATGCCTTTATAAGTAAGGAAGAGAAAGGTTTTATTTCAGACCCTGATGTGGTTCTTTCCATAGCAAGGTTATGTAAAGAGCAAGGAGCAAAAGAGGTATATATAGGAGAGAGAACACCTAGTGTTTATAAATGGTATCCTCAAGAGAAAATAGATATAGCAAAAGTAGTATGCTTTGATGACACTCATTTTAATTTAAGGGTATTACCTAATGCCAGAGTTATAAAAACAGCTGTTCCCATACCTAAAATTGTAGAAGAATGTGATGTATTTATAAATGTACCTGGTCTGAGATTTCATGCCTTAACTATTATATCAAATGGTATGAAAAACATAATGGGAATTATGCCTAAGGAAACAACTCTTTTGATACACCTTTCTGGATTAGAGGATGCAATTGTAGATCTTAACTATTTTAGAAGAAGTAATCTTGTAATTTCTACTGCAATACATACTATAGTTGGAAATTTCCCAGTTACAGGATATGGAATAGAGAGTAATACATTGATTGCTGGAGATAATGTAGTTGCTGTAGATTCTGTATCAGCATTAATATTAAATGCTGATCCTCACAATATAAGACACCTAACATTAGCAAATGACTTAGGACTTGGACCTATAGATATGGGGAATATAGAACTTGTTGGTGAATCTATAGAATCTTTAGAATGGAGAAAAAATATTGCTTTGCCAATCATAGACTATGAAAATTTTAGGGACAGAATAAATATAATAGATCCATTTAAGGCATGCCAGGGATGTAAAAGGGCAGTAAGCAGTGGTCTCTCAGACATCATTGAAAACTATCCAGATGTTGATCTTTCAGATGTAACTATAGTATTAGGCCCTGTTGAAGATTTGGACAAATTTAAACTGACAGATAAAATCATTCTTTTTGGGAATTGCACTTTTCCATATAGAGATAGAGGACTATATGTACAAGGTTGTCCCCCAAGAGCTAATATGGCAAAGCAAGCAATAAAGGATATTAAAAATTTAAAGTAATATAATTTTATCGCTATCTGCCGATTCTCTTGCCTTAATAGCTACCTCAGTAACATAGAAGGAATCTTCTGGCCTAACCATACATTTTCCCTTCCCCATTATTTCATTGATAAAATCCACAAAGATCCTTTTTCCTGGCATAAGTAGTAACTCTTCACCTTTATACTTCTCGTTTATTAAAAATACTTTGTTAAAAATGATTTCTATTATACCATCCGTACCCACAATTCTTACTCTATCATCATCATGAGTTGGAGCATTAGATGGTCTTAAATAATCAATGCTTAAAGAAGCAAATATTTCGTTTTCCAAAGTAAAAAAACAAAGAGCTGTGACCTCTAAATCCCCATTATCTTTGTTATATTTTCTTGAGTGAGTAGCATATACTTTTTTAAATTTCTTATTGGTAAACCAATAAATCCAATCAATAGCATGAATTCCTACCCATGGAATTGTCCCCCCATAAGATTCCCTGTGTTTATAAAACTCTGGTCTATTCCCTAATTTGTAAGATTTTTGAGTGTTTATTAATCTAATATTACCTATTACACCTTCTTGAATTTTATGCCAAGCTGTTAGAAACCATGATTTGTATCTTATTCCAAACATAGCACATAGATGTTTATTGGATTCATAATAAACTTTCTTCAGATTTTCTAGATCTTCCATGGTAGTAGCTAATGGTTTCTCACTAAAAACATGACAACCATACTTCAATACTTTCATATTTAACCTTGCAATGTCTCCAAAATGACAAGCAACTACTGCTATATCAGGCTTAGTTTCTTCTATCATCTTCTCATAATTATCATACACATTTACCTTATAAGGAAGAGCTTTTATCGTTTCTAAAACTTTGCTTATATCCTCACCATATGATCCAGGAGCAACACCAACAATTTTATAATCTGTAATTTCCTTTAATCCTTCCATCACGTAATTTATATGTCCAGAACCACCTATAATGACTATTTTCATTACTTTTTACCTCCTAAATAGATAATTTCTATGATTATTATATCTTAGAAATGATCATTGAAAAATCTCATAATTTTTGATAAAATACAGCTTGGAAAGATCAGAAGATAAATTGTACATTTGAGATGTTGACAAACTATCAATAATATAGTATATAAAAATACCTGTGTGAGCCGCTAGCTCAGTCGGTAGAGCACCTGACTTTTAATCAGGGGGTCACAGGTTCGATTCCTGTGCGGCTCACCAATGAAAGGGCCCTCATCGTCTAGCCCGGCCTAGGACACCGCTCTTTCAAGGCGGTGACGGGGGTTCGAATCCCCCTGAGGGCGCCAAAGTGGGCGGATAGCTCAGTGGTTAGAGCGCCTGCCTTACAAGCAGGAGGTCGTAGGTTCAAGTCCTGCTCCGCCCACCATAAAAAAAATGATATAATATATAATGTGGGGTCGTGGTGTAGCCCGGTTTAACACACCTGCCTGTCACGCAGGAGACCGCGGGTTCGAATCCCGTCGACCCCGCCATTTTTTTATAGTAAATTGAACCTTGAGGGCCGGTGTAGCTCAGAGGCAGAGCAGCCGATTCGTAATCGGCATGTCGCCGGTTCGAATCCGGCCTCCGGCTCCATAAGAAGGTGTTATTTATATGGTTGAATTTGGCAAGGTTGTAGATAAAAAGGGTAATATTTTAAAGATAGAATTAAACCCTACCTCTACGTGTAAGATATGTGGTCTTTGTCATTCGGAAGGTACATATAACTTTTATCTTGATGCCTTAGATAATTGTAACGCAAAAGTTGGCGAAACAGTCGTTATTGAGATAGAAAGAAAAAAATATTATAAGGCCTTATTTTTAATATACGGATTACCTTTAATTCTTTTCATTATTGGCGTTATTTTGGGATACTTATTCAATCCCAAAATACATTTTGACCCTCAACTTTTTGGACTAATCTTAGGCTTCTTATTAATGGCTCTTGGTTATATTTTGGTAAGATTTTTAGATCGTAAGTTAAGTAAAAAACAACAATATATTATGGTGGCTAAAAAAGTTGTTTAAAGATTTTAAGCCTCCAAAGGGATATAAATTACTCATAACTGCACCAAACTATATAATTGGTGAATTAGTATATAACTTATTAACCACTTCAGGTTTACATCCTCAAATTTTATCTTCCTCTTTTCCCTACACAGATCCTGTATATATGGGCAGAGGATTACCTGTTTACATAATAGTACCAGAAAACGAGTTTGAAGAGGCTAAAAGAGTTATAGAAGAAGAAAACATAGATAATAATTGACTTAATTTATTAACCTTTTTATAATCAGAAAAATTTTAAGTTCTGGGGTGAGAAAAGATGGAGAATATGGAAAAGAAATTACAAGAAGCTAAAGCTGCAAGTTATAAATTAGCATTACTCAAAACCAAGGCAAAAAATGAAGCATTAAGAAAAATAGCAGAAGGTATAGAAAAAAATATTCCAATAATATTGGAGGAAAATAAAAAAGATCTAAAAAGAGGAGAAGAAAAAGGCTTAAGTAAAGCATTAATGGACAGAATACTTCTCAATGAGAAACGTCTAAAAGACATTGTTCGAAGCATTGAAGATGTAATTAAACTGCCAGATCCAGTTGGAGAAATTATTTCTATGCAAAAAAGGCCTAATGGGATACTAGTAGGACAGATGAGAGTACCTATTGGTGTTTTAGCTTTAATCTACGAAGCACGACCAAATGTAACTGTTGATGGAGCAATTTTAGCAATAAAATCGGGAAATTCTATAGTTCTAAGAGGAAGTTCAGATGCCTTATATTCAAATATTGTTCTTGCTAATATAATGAAGGAAGCATTATCAGAATCAGAAGTACCCCCAGAAAGTATCCAAATTATAGAGACACCAGAACACTCAGCTGTAGAAAAACTTCTTCAAATGAGAGATTATATAGATGTGGTCATACCGAGAGGAAGTGCAAATTTTATTAAATATGTAATGAATATATCTAAGGTACCTGTCATAGAAACTGGCGCAGGAAATAATCATATATATGTAGAAGAAGATGCTGATTTTGATATGGCGAGAAAAATAATAATAAATGCAAAAGTTCAAAGACCATCTGTTTGTAATGCTATTGAAAAGCTTCTTATTCACAAAAATATTGCAGATAAATTCATACCATTAATAGTTGAAGACTTAAGAAAATATAATGTGGAGATTAGAGGTTGTGAAAAAACATGTCAAATTATAAAAGATGCAATTTTAGCTACAGAAGAAGATTGGTACACTGAATATTTAGATCTTATTATTGCAATAAAAGTAGTAAATTCTTTGGAGGAAGCTATAGAACACATAAATAAATACAATACAAAACACTCAGAAGCTATTATAACAAAAGATTATCATAAAGCAATGACTTTCCTGCAAAGAGTTGATGCAGCTGCTGTTTATGTTAATGCATCTACTAGATTCACTGATGGTGGAGAATTTGGGCTCGGTGCAGAGATAGGAATATCTACTCAAAAACTACATGCAAGAGGACCTATGGGATTAAAGGAGCTGACCACCACTAAATATATCATCTTTGGAGAAGGTCAGATAAGAGAATAAAAAGAAAGGAGAAGTAATATGAAACTTGGTATTATTGGTGGAGGAATGATGGGAGAAGCTATTCTCTCGGGTATACTTTCCTCTTCCTTTTTAAAAAAAGAAGATATATTAGTCTCAGAACCTCTTGAAGAGAGAAAAAAATGTTTAACAGAAAAATATGAAATAAGGGTGGTTTCAGATAATGTATATACGGTGAATAATTGTGAATATATTCTTTTAGCTATAAAACCACAAAACTTCAAAGAGGTACTTCAAGAAATTTCTCCACATATAAAATCCCATCATGTAATAATATCAATAGCAGCTGGTATTCCTATTTCCTTAATATCTAAATATATAAAAGAAGCAAGAAGTATTATTAGAGTAATGCCTAATCTTCCCTGTACTGTTAATAAAGGAACAATAGCGATTACATATTCAGAAGCAAAAGAGGAAGATATTAAGTTTACTAAAAGTCTTTTTGAAACAACTGGAAAAGTATGGATTTTGCCTGAAAAATATTTTGATACAGTAACTGCTCTTACGGGAAGTGGTCCAGCTTTTGTTGCTTTAATTTTACAAGGTTTTACATTATCAGGTGTAAAAGGTGGGATACCATATAATATATCAAAAGAGATAGTTATTCAACTTTTCGAGGGAGTATTGGAGTATATTAAGAGTAAAAATCTAACCTTTGAAGATATAATTAGAATGACCTCATCACCTGCTGGCACAACCATCATGGGACTTGAAGTTCTATATAATGAAGGAATTATTGGAATAATTATGAATGCTATAACGTCATCCAAAAATAGAGGCTCTGAAATAACTAATGAGATTAAGGAGGGACTGCTATGAGAAGAGAAAGAGGAATATGGCAGGTTATACTTATTATTTTCATCTTGGGAGCTATAATAGGTGGCTTAATTGGAACTGTTGGAGGTTACTATTTAGTTAGTAATAAAAATAAAACATCATCCACAGAAATATCCAATAATATTCTTCCCACTCAAGAGGTTTATGTACCAAGTGCATTAGGATCTTTTGAAAAAGATGTAGTAGCTATTGTTAAAAAGACAATGCCAGCAGTAGTAAACATAAGTACTATTACTTTAGTTGAAGACTTTTTCTTTGGAGTATATCCTCAGTCAGGAGTAGGTTCAGGCTTCGTCATAGATCCTAAGGGGTACATTCTTACAAACTATCATGTGGTAGAAGGAGCAAGAAAAATAGAAGTTACACTATCGGAAGGTAAAAAATATACAGGTAAGGTAATAGGATATGATAAAAGATCAGATTTAGCAGTAATCAAAATAGATGCTGAAAATCTTCCTTATCTGCCCTTAGGAGATTCTGATAAATTAGAACCAGGTCAATTTGCCATAGCTATAGGAAACCCTTATGGTCTTAATAGGACAGTCACCTTAGGAATAGTTAGTGCTCTTAACAGAACCATTATTGAACCTAATGGAGTAAGACTTGAAAATCTTATTCAAACAGATGCTGCTATTAACCCTGGAAATAGTGGTGGACCACTTATAAATATAAAGGGAGAAGTTATAGGTATAAATACTGCAATAAAAAGTGATGCCCAAGGAATTGGGTTTGCAATACCAATTAACAAAGCTAAACAAATTGCAAACAAATTAATTAAAGAAGGAAAAATTACTTACCCATGGATAGGTATAAGAGGATATGCTATTACTTCTGATATGTTGGATTATATTAAGTTCCCTGTAAATAAAGGAGTAGTTATAGCAGAAGTAGTACCTGGAAGTCCTGCTGATAAAGCTGGCTTAAAAGGAGGAAACAGAGTCATTTATGTTGATGGTACTCAAATAATTGTAGGTGGAGATATCATCACTAAAATTGACGGAAAAAGTGTAGATAGTATGGAAGAACTAAGGTCAGAAATACAAAAAAGAAAAGTAGGAGATGTGGTAGAAATAACATACATAAGAAATGGAAAGGAATATACTGTTAAAATTAAGTTAGAAGCAATGCCAGAAGACATATCCGGATAGTGAAAATTAAGATTTTATTAGTAGGAAAAATAAGAAATGAATTTATCAGGGTAGGAGTCCATGAATATAGAAAAAGGCTCCTACCCTTTTTTAATATAGACATCGAATATCTACAAAATTTCTCCAATTTACCTAAGGAAATTGCTTTATCAAAAGAAGGAGAAATTATAAAAAAAATAATTAAAGATAAAAAATATATTATATCCTTAGATAAAGAAGGCAAAGAATTATCCTCTGAAGAATTTGCTTATAAGCTTTTTGATTCAGACAAAATTTCTCAAAATAATGAAATAATCTTTATTATCGGAGGAATATACGGAATACCAGAAGACATTAAAAAATCCAGTAATCTTATCTTATCACTTTCCAAAATGACCTTCACTCATGAATTTGCATTATTAATCCTATTAGAACAGATATACAGAGGAATAAAAATTTTAAAAAACGAACCTTATCATTATTAAGATTATTTCCTCTTTGTAAGAAGATACATACCTAAGATTAAAAAGATTATATTTCCTAACCATGCTCCTAAAAAGTAAGAAATAATCCCTGCCTTGGCAAGAGATCTTCCTATAGAAAATAATATGTAATACACAAAAATAGAAATAACGCTTAAACCAAAAGAAAGAGATCTACCACCTTTTCCCATCTGAAGGCCTAATCCAAGAGCTAAAATTGCAAAAATTGGACAAGTAAAAGGGAGAGCAATTCTTATATGAAACTCTGTCTTTAGATTTCTTGTATTTAATCCAATTCCTTCAAAAAGTTTTATCTGATTTATAATCTCAAAAATACTCATTTCATCAATAGGCTTTGATGAAGGTGTTAATTGTTCTGGATTTCTAGTCAGATTAACCTTTTGTTCCTTGAATTTTCCTTGAAAAATCATTTCCCCATTATCATTAAGTGCATATATCTCTCCATCTTGAAATCTCCAACCCACGTCTTCATTGAAATATGCCCTTTTAGCAGACATAATTAATTTTATCTTCCCATCTTCTAAAAATTGAATTAATAGTATATCCTCAAATTTTTTATTTTTAGGATCCACTTTTCTGAAAAAGTAGAAATTATGATTTTCATTGAAAAATACATCCTCACGTGCAGGAACTAATACTGTATTATATACCTTGCTTAATAATATTTTTTCTCTTTCATAGGCCTTAGGAGAAAGGATCTCATTAAAATAAAACATAATAATCTGTACAGAAAAAGACAAAATAAGTATAGCAGGCAAAAAATATCTTATAGAAGCTCCTGAAGCTTTCATTGCCATAATTTCTCCATGTTCACTAAATTGGCCTATAACAAAGATAACTGCGAGAAATATAGCCATAGGAAAAGTATAAGTTAAGTATGGGGGAATCTTTGTCAGAAAAATCTGAAAAGCTAAATCTAAAGGTACCGAACGAGCTATAACCAAATCCATAATACTAAAAAGGGGAGAAATAATTAGGATGGTAGAAAAAAGTAAAACTCCCACAATAAACACAGGTATAAAATTTTTGAGAAAATATTGAGAAATTATTTTCAAAGCCTAAACGGGGCTTTCCAATATGGCAATTGTAGCCCCTTCTCCTCCCTCCGCTAGTGAGGCTAAATAAAATTCTTTTACATAGGGTACACTTTTTAAATATTCGTGAACAGCATTTCTTAATTTACCCGTACCTTTCCCATGAATTATTCTTACTCTTCTTAATCCAGCTAAAAAGGCCTTTTCTAAATATTTTTTCAATTCTTCTAATGCCTCATTTACAGTCATCATTCTTATATTAAGCTCAGAAGGAACATTCTCTTTATTATCTCTTTGTATATATACATATTTATTAATAATATGTTCCTCCTTTGATATAACCTGCTCTAATTCATTCCAAGGAATGTTTATTTTTATAATTCCCACTTGTACTGTAACTATTTTTTTCTCTCTATCTATATCCAGTACTATACCTTCTTTTTTTGTATTTTTAATCCTTACTCTATCTCCTTCTTGAGGAATATATTCTATATTAACAAATTCCTCTTGAGAGATAAGCTCCTTTTTAATTAATCTTATATCTTCTTGAAGTTTCTGTGCCTCTTTCATACTAATATTCCCTTTCTGCAATTCCCTAATTATATTTTTTACTTTATTCTCTACCTCCATTAATTCCTCCATTATCTCCTTTTTCTGTTTATCCTTTAACTCTTCCTTTTCTTTTTGTATACTCCTCTTCTCTTCTTCTATTTTTCTTTTCTCCTCCTGTAACTCTTTCCTAATCTTTTCTACTTTTTCTATTTCTTCTTGAAGCTTTCTTCTTCCCCTTTGTAATTCTCCTATAACTTCTTCCAATTCTATTTCTTCTTCACTTAGAAAACCCATTGCTCTATCTAAAATTTTTCTTGGCAAACCAAGTTTTTTAGCAATTAAAAGTGCATTACTCTTACCAGGTATTCCGATGTTTATTTTATATAAAGGTTTAAGAGTATTCTCATCAAATTCAAGAGAAGCATTCTCCATACCTTCATATTTGGAAGCCAAAATCTTAAGCTGAGGAAAGTGAGTTGCTATAACATTTATTGTATCTTTACTATGAAAGTACTCCAATAAAGCCACTGCTAATGCAGCGCCCTCTTGTGGATCTGTACCTGCTCCAAGTTCATCCAGAATTACTAAAACTTTTCTATCTCCAGTTTTCTCCAAATAATCTATAAATGAAATTATGTTAGTCATATGGGAAGAAAAGGTACTAAGATTTTGCTCAATACTTTGTTCATCTCCTATATCTGGAAATACTTGATTGAATATTCCAAGAGCAGTGCCTTCTTTAGCAGGTACAGGAATTCCTGCTTGATTTAAAAGTACAAAAAGACCGATAGTTTTTAATGTTACAGTTTTTCCTCCAGTATTAGGACCTGTAATAACTAAGGTATTAAATTTTCTTCCTACTTCTAAACTTATAGGAACAGCCTTTTCTCCAAGAAACGGATGTCTGCCTTCCCTTATAATTATTACAGGATTCTCATCTATAATGGGTATTGTAGCATTATACCTTTGTGCCCATTTAATTTTCGCATATACAAAATCCAAATAGAAAGCAGTATTTAAGGTTTCTAAAACTTCCTCTTTATGTTCTAAGAATTGTAAAGAAAGCTTTCTTAGTATCTTCTCTATCTCTTTTTTTTCTTCAACCTCTAATAAAGCTAACTGATTATTTAACTCAACGATAGAAAGAGGTTCCACATATACTGTAAGTCCAGAAGTAGATTGGTCATGTACAATTCCAGAAATTTTAGTCTTAAATTCTTGTTTTACAGGAACCACATATCTTCCATGTCTTATAGTAACAATTTGATCTTGTAAATATATACGCCAATCTTTATTTATAATATTATTTAAAGTTTCTTTGATTTTTTGTTGGATTCTCTCCTTCTTTTGTCTTATGGACTTTAACTCAGGAGACGCTGTATCAAGTACTTCAGCATTTTGAATAGCTTTTCTTATCTGTGAATAAAGATCTGATAATACAAATATATTCCTTCCCCATAGATTTGGTGCTAAATTTTTAGCTTTATTCTGATAATCTTTCAATTTTTTAAAAGTCTCTAATGTATTAGCAATCTCCTCAAATTCTTCAGGATATATTATTCCACCTATCTCTGCCTTCTCAATATAACTTCTTAAATCTTTTACTCCAGAAAAGGTAGGATAACCTAAAGAATAGACTGTTTTTAAAGCCTCTTCATTTAATAAATGCCATCTACTAATAATATCTATCTCTGTAATTGGCCTCAAGCTTAAAATTAGCTCTTTTCCACCTGTAGTTTCAGTCTCTTTTTCTATCTCTTTTATAATCTTTTCCCATTCTAATACTTTTAAGGCTTTTTCCATTTATTTCTGTCTTAAATACACTCCTATTTCTGAAAGATTTAACAGTATATTTTTGATAATATCATCTACTTCATTATCAGTAAGGGTATAATCTTCCGAAACAAAAAACATAGAGAAAGTAACACTTTTGTATCCCTCTTCTATCTTCTCCCCTTTATATACATCAATAACATTTAAATTCTTTAATAAATTTCCAGAAACTTTTCTTATAACATTTTCTACGTTTACTACTTGCATATCTTCTGGAATAAGAAGAGCAAGATCTCGCTTAATACCAGGATATATTGGTATAGGTTTATATTTTGTCTTTTCTTTTACAAAATTAAGTTTATCTAAATTTATCTCAGAAAAATACACTCTCTCCCTTAAACTCATTTCTTGAGTAATCCATGGATTTACTTCACCCAGATATCCTATTATTTCTCCATTTAAAGATATTTGGCTTTGTCTTAAAGGATGTAGAAAAGAATAAGTACTATTTAGAAAATCAGGGTTAATACCCCATATCTTTTCAAAAAGAAGTTCTATTATTCCTTTTAAGTCATAAAAATCTACTTTTCTAATCTCATATGGTATATTCCATGTATTTGTATACCATCCCCCAGAAAGCAAAATTGCCAAATGTTTTTCCTCAATATAACCGCTAGTGTTTTTGTAAAATACTTTTCCAATTTCAAATAGAAATACATCTTTATTTTGTCTATTATTATTGATTTGAGCAACCTTCAGAAGAGATGGAAGAAGGGAAGTTCTTAATACAGAGTTTTCCAAACTTAATGGATTTTGTATATTTATATAATTATTGAATGGAGAGATGTCTAATACACCTGAGTTTTTAAGATCTTCGTAGGACATAAAACTAAAATTGATGGTCTCATAAAGTCCTATATCAGATAGAAGTTCTCTTATTTTTCTTTCAACAATCTCTTCTACCAAAGGTGGATCTACAACCATTCCTTTCTGGAGTGGTAAAGATGCTATGCTATTGTATCCATGAAAACGTGCAACCTCTTCAATTAAATCTATTTCCTCCTTAATATCTTGTCTATGAGATGGAATTTCTATCTCTAATATTGGATTATGAGATATAACTTTAAATTCTATTTTTGATAATATTTCTATAATTTCATTTTCTTTTAATTCTGTACCAAGAATCTTATTTACTCTTTGAGGTCTTAAAAATATTTTTGGTAAAGGAGGCAATCCTTGATTCAGATCTATTTTATCTTTTGATATCTCACCTTCAGCAACCAATCTTACCATCTCAGCAGCATAATCTAATATCTCTGCAGTCCTATAAATATCTACACCTCTTTCAAAACGCAAGGAAGCATCAGTTCTTAAACCTAATTTTCTTGCACTTCTTCTAATATTAACAGGCATAAAATTGGCTGCTTCAAGAAGTACATTTTCAGTGTTTTCATTTATTTCTGTTTCTTTTCCTCCCATAATACCACCAATACCTACAGCCCTTTCCGCATCGGCTATAACTAATACATTTTCATCCAATTCTTTTTCTTCCCCATTTATTAATATAATCTTTTCTCCCTGTTTTGCTCTTCTGACAATTAATTTTCCTCCTTTAATAAGATCAAAATCATAAGCATGCAAAGGCTGGCCTGTTTCTAGCATTATATAATTAGTAACATCAACTACATTGTTTATAGATCTAAGTCCAACTCTTTCTATTTTCCATCTTAACCATAAAGGAGAAGGACCTATTTTGACCCCCTTTATAAACTTTAAAGTAAAACGAGGGCAAAGTTCATAATCCCATACCTCACACTCTGCAAACTCTTTTATAGAATAAGTAGAATCTTTCGGTTTCTTATATTCAAAATTTAAAGGAATACCAAAATACCCAGATACTTCTCTTGCAATTCCTATATAACTTAAACAATCTCCTCTATTTGATGGTACTTCTATTTCTATCAAATAGTCTCCATCCCCAAAATATTCACTAAATTTTGATCCAACCTTAAAATCTTGAGGTAGAATCATAATTCCTTCTTTATCATCAGAAAATTCTAATTCATATTCTGAGCAGAGCATACCTTCAGAAATAATGCCTCCAAAATCTCTCTTTTCTAAAGTTGCACCTAATATTTGGGTATTGGGTAATGCTACAGGCACCTTATCACCAATATTGATATTTTTTGCTCCTGTCACAATACTTAAATTTTTATCCCGTACATCCACATTACACACTAAAAGATGATCATATTTAGAATGTTTATTTATATCTTTTATCTCTCCAATTAATATCTCATTCCAGTTTTTACCTATCTCTTTTTGAATAGTAGCATATAGACCAAGATTTCTTAATGCATTTACCAATTCTTTTACAGGAACATTCTCTTTTAGATAATCCATTAACCATCTATATGAGATCAGCATCTTATACCCCCTTTAAAATTGTTTTAAAAATCTTACATCATTTTCATAAAACAACCTTATATCATCTATTCCATATATTTGCATGGCTATTCTATCTGGTCCCATACCAAAAGCAAATCCTGAGTATATTTCAGGATCAATATTTACCACTCTAAATACTTGAGGATGTACCATTCCACACCCGAGAATTTCTAATACACCAGAATATCCACAAGCCTTACATCCTTCACCCTTACATACTCCACACTCTACATACATTTCTGCACTTGGCTCTGTGAAGGGGAAATAACTTGGTATAAAGTATACTTTTCTATCTTTACCAAACAACCTATGAGCAAAAATAGTAAGAACACCTTTTAATTCTGCAAAAGTTATGTCTGTATCAACAGCCAAACCCTCTATTTGATGAAACATGGGACTATGAGTGGCATCTGGCATATCTCTCCTATAACATTTACCAGGGGCAACAATCCTTAATGGAGGTTTTTTCTTTTCCATAACTCTAACTTGTACAGGTGAAGTTTGGGTTCTCAATAAATGTTCTTTATCAATATAAAAAGAGTCATGGGATTCTCTTACTGGATGATCTTCTGGTATATTTAATGCAGTAAAATTATAATAATCTGTCTCTAATTCCGGTCCATAAACCACTTGAAATCCCATCTCTTTAAAAACAGATAAAATCTCTTCTATAACTTGATTTATGGGGTGAATTTTTCCTACTATTTTTTTTCTTCCAGGAAGTGTAATATCAATCTTCTCTTGATGCAACTTATTTTGCAATGTTTTGTATTTTAATTCTTTTTCCTTTTCTTCATACAATTTTTCTAAAACCTCTTTCCATTCATTAACGAGTCTACCAAGCTTTATTCTTTCTTCCTGAGGTAGTTTACCTAATGATCTTAATAGCTGAGTAAGAAAACCTTGCTTCCCTAATACTTCTCTCTTTATTTCCTCAAGCTCATTTGAATTTTCTGCTCTAATGATTCTTTCCTTTGCCTCTTCAAACTTCTTAATATAATCTTCATTCATTTATAATTCCCCCTTCATATCTTTGTCTTTGAGCTTCAAAAAGAAAAATAGAAGTGGCAATTGAAACATTAAGAGAATCTACTTCTTTTTTTAGAGGAATTCTTAGTAAAATAGGATTCATATCTAAATATTCCTCTTTTTTAACACCCCATGCCTCATTTCCTACAATCAGTAAAAAAGAACCTACAAGATTTTCTCTAAAATAAATTTTTTCTGCCTTAGGATCTGCAATTATCACTTTCCATCCTTTAAATTTTTCCTTAATCTCATCTTTATTTGCAAACCATATGGGTAATCTAAATATGGAACCTGTAGAGGCTCTAATCACCTTATAATTATAAGGATCTACTGTATTTTTACTAAGAATCACAGCTGTAACTCCTGCTCCTTCTGAGACCCTTATAATAGTTCCAAGATTCCCAGGATCTTGCACATTATCCACAAAAAGAACCGTTATATTATTTTTATCTTTTAAAATCTCCCATTTTTCACTAAAAAATAAAGGAAACACCCCCATAATTCCTGGGGGTGTTTCTAGAAGCGATATTTTCTTCATTAATGAATCATCTACAATCCTAATTATACTAAAGGAAACTAATTTTTCTATTTCATCCCTTTTTTCTTCCCAATAACTTTTTGAGACAAAAACTTTCTCAATTAAAACTCCACTTTTTATCGCATCTAAAATCAATCTCCAGCCCTCAACTATGCATTTATTTAGCTTTCTGCGTTTCTCCTTATCATGAAGCTTTAAAATTTCTTTGACCTCTGGATTAGAGATGCTGGAGATATATTTCATCTCATATTTTACTATTTTACCTGATTTACAATCTCCTCAAAAACTTTTGGTTCATTAACACAAAGATCTGCTAAAACTTTTCTATCTAATTTAATGTTTGCTTTTTTCAAAAGTCCCATAAATTTACTATAAGAAAGGCCAAATTTTCTTACAGCTGCATTGATTCTAATAATCCAAAGTCTTCTAAAGTCTCTCTTTTTTCTTCTTCTATCTATATAAGCATCATAAAGAGCTTTAATTACAGATTGGTTAGCTATCTTAAATATTCTGCTTCTTCTTCCTCTAAAACCCTTTGCAAGTTTTAAAACCTTTTTATGTCTTCTTCTTGTAATTGTACCACCTTTAACTCTCATTTCTTCATCTCCCCTATTTTATAGACTATATGGTAGATTTCTTTCTACCTTCCAACGATCAACACTTTTAATTTCTCCAGGAATATCTAATCTTCTCTTCCTGGAAGAACTCTTCTTACTTAAATTATGTCTTTTTCCAGCCTTCTTATGCAAGATTTTGCCAGTAGCAGTTACCTTAAACCTCTTAGCAGCTGAAGATCTTGTTTTCAGCTTACTCATTTTTTACCTCCTCTAATACTACTTTTTTATTTGAAGATTTTTTTGTAGGCACAAGCATTGTAACCATAGTCATTCCAACTTGTTGTCCTTTCTTTTCTGCTGTGCCCAAATCTGCTATGTCTTGCAAAATTCTTTCTAAAAGTTTATCACCCCACTCATTATAAATCAACTGTCTACCTTTAAAAAGTATTATCAGTCTTACCTTATATCCTTTTTCTAGAAATTCCCTTATTTTCTTTAGTTTAACCTGATAATCATGCTCTTCAATATTTGGTCTTATCTTGATCTCCTTTACTTCTGAAGCTATTTTTTGGCTCTTTTTAGCTTCTTTTTCCTTTCTTGTTAATTCATACTTAAACTTACCATAATCCATTATTCTACAGACAGGAGGATTTGCATTAGGTGCAACTTCTACAAGATCTAAATGTCTTTCTCTCGCCAATTTAATAGCTTGATCAATAGGCATTATACCAAGTTGTTTACCATCTTCCCCTACTACTCTTACCTCCTTTGCTCTTATCTTCTCATTGATTCTATAATCTTTCTCTATTGAAATACACCTCCTTAAAATTATTCTTCTAAGTAATCTTTTATTTTTTTACTTCTGCTTGGATGGCGCAATCTTCTCAAGGCCTTGGCTTCTATTTGCCTTATTCTTTCCCTTGTTACATTAAAAAGTTTACCCACTTCCTCTAAAGTTCTTGGTTGATTATCTTCTAACCCAAATCTTAATTTAAGAATCTCCCTTTCCCTCTCAGAAAGCTCATTCAATAATTCCTCTATATCTTTTTTCAAAGATTTTTGAATTGCAATATCAGCAGGACTCATACCTTTGTTTTCCACGAAATCAGCCAATCTATTATCTTCATCCTCACCTACAGGCATCTCCAAGGATAATGGCTCTTGTCCTATCATACTTATCTCTCTTATCTTTTCTACAGGAAGCCTTACCCTTTCTGCAATCTCTTCTTCAGTTGGCTTTCTTCCAAGTTCCTGTGTAAGCTGTCTTGTAACTTTATGTATCTTATTCATTGTCTCTACCATATGTACTGGTATTCTTATAGTCCTTGCTTGATCAGCAATAGCTCTTGTAATTGCTTGTCTTATCCACCAAGTAGCATAGGTAGAAAACTTATATCCTTTTCTCCAATCAAATTTTTCAACAGCTTTAATAAGACCAAGATTCCCTTCTTGTATAAGATCTAAAAAAGATAAACCCCTTCCAATATATCTTTTGGCTACACTTACTACTAACCTTAAGTTAGCCTCAATAAGTTTCTTCTTAGCCTCTTCATCTCCTTCTTCTACTCTTTTGGCAAGTTCTATCTCTTCCTCTGGGGTAAGTAATGGAATCTTTCCGATTTCTTTTAAATACATCTTTACAGGATCATCTAATTCTATCTCTTCTGGAAGCTCTAAATCTTCCTCAATAGTTTCAGGTATACTATCCTCTTTTATATCCACAAATAAATCTTCTGCATCTATCAATTCATGGTCTTCCAAGTATTTTTCTACTTCCTCTATATTATCCTCAGGATAAGGAAATTCCGTCAAAACTTCATCAGGAGTTACTTTTTTAGGCTTTTTCTTAGTCATTTAAAATCATCTCCTCCTTAAAAATTTCACTTCTTTACTTCTAAAAGACTCCTCAAGAAATATATTTCTTCCATAATTTCTTTTTCTTTTTCAAGATCAGTCAATGATTTTGATAACTCCTCTATCAATCTGTTTATCTCCTTTTTTATTCTAAGCTTTTGAAAATGATCCCACAAGTAGGGAATTATATCTTTTTGTTTTATAAACTCTTCACCTGATAAAATTGCCCTCTCTATAAGGATTCTTTTATCTTCTTCCCATTGACTTAAAAATTCTTCTAAACCCTTTTCTTTATCCCAAATCCTCCACTTTTTTAAAACATCCTGATACAACACAAAGGTAAAATCATCAGGACTCATATTCTTTATTTGTGTATGTTCAACACCCAATAAAATCAATCCTAACAAAGCTTCTTCCGTTTTTGATACTCCATAATAACGTGTTATTTGAACCTTAGCTTTATCCTCTGTTATTCTACCAGAAAAAATTCTCTTCTGTATCTCTTTTTGAAGCCCTTCTTCGGGCACTCCTATTCTCTTACTTATTAATGGTAAATATTGCTTTACTTTTTCTTGCTGGACAAGTATATTTTTACTACGAAGAATGGAAGATGTCAATATTTCAATTATTTCTTCTAATTTTTCTTTAAAGGTCATGGGTAAATTTAATACATGATCAACAAGAAAATCTAAAGAAGGTTTACTATCTTTAATAAGATTCAAGAATTCATCTTTTGAATATTTTTGTATAAACTCATCTGGATCTTTTACGTCAGATGGAAGAGATAACCAATATACATCTAAACCTTCCAACTCAAGAATAGATAATGCTCTTTTCCCTGCTTGAAAACCTGCTGGGTCTTGATCATATCCTAATATCACTTTATTAGTATAATTTTTTAAAAGCTTCGCTTGTGAAGAAGTTAACGAAGTACCTAAAGAAGCCACCACATTACCTATACCTTCTTGATGAAGTGAGATAGCATCCATATATCCTTCAACTAAAATTGCCTCCCCATCTCTTTTTATAACTTCCTTTGCTTGAAATAGGGCATATAGATTTTTACCTTTACTAAATATCTCACTCTCTGGAGAGTTTATATATTTAGGGTCTTCGCTAGTTATGGTCCTTGCCCCAAAACCTATTATATGACCTCTAAGATTAAATATTGGAAAAATTATTCTTCCAGCAAAAGGATCCTTCCATTCATCTTTTACGTTATATAAAATTTTAGATTTAATGATATCCTCTTTTTGAAAACCTTTTTTAATAAGATATCTAAGAAGAAGCAAGGAATTTTTAGGAGAAAATCCCAAAAGAAATTTTTCTTGAGTCTCTAGTGAAATACCCCTTTTTTTTAAATATAACCTTCCTTCTGCTCCATATTTACTTGTTAGATAAAGATGATAAAACACACCAGCAGACTTATAAATTTCTAATAAAACATTACCTTCTGCTGTAATAGTCTCTGATTTTTTTGGCAATTCTAAACCTACCTCATGTGCTAATTCTTCTAATGCTTCTCTGAAGGTTATATTTCTGTAATTTATAAGAAAGGAGAAAACATCTCCCGCAGCCCCGCACCCAAAACAATGGTAAAGTCCTTTATCAGGACTCACATAAAAAGATGGCGTTTTTTCCTGGTGAAAAGGACAAAGGCCCACATAATTTTTCCCACTTTTTTTAAGACTCACATATCTTGAAATAACATCTACTATATTAATCCTTTGTTTAACTTCCTCTACAAAATCTTCCATCAAAAAACCCATTTAGAAGAACCTCCATGGCTTTGGGATAAAGATACTTTCATATAACTCTATTGCATATCTATCTGTCATTCCTGCCAAAAAGTCTTTAATTTTTATTACTAAATCATCTTCTGGAAGATTTTGAGGAAGTTTTTTAGGATTTTTCATAAAGTAATCAAAAAGTCCATATAATAAGAGTTTAACCCTTTCATTTTCTGATTTAACATGCGGATTTATATACAAAGTCTCATATAAAAAATTTCTAAGCTCCTCTATAGCATCAAGAATATCATATTCAAATTCAAGATGATCTTTATTTAGGCTATTAAAGACTAAATTCTTTACCATGGTATCTATTCTTTCTTTGTGTGTTTTCCCAAGAATCCTTATAATCTTCTCAGGTATATACTTCTCATCTATCACTCCTGCTCTTAAGGCATCATCAAGGTCATGATTTAAATAAGCTATAACATCTGAAAATCTTACAACTTCCCCTTCTAAAGTCTCGCAAACCTTGTTACTAAAACAAATTCTAAGATCTTTTTGCCCTTTGCTATGCTGTAATATACCCATCCTTACCTCATATGTTAAATTTAACCCCTTGCCACCTTTCTCTATTTTATCAACAACTCTTAAACTTTGTTCAGCATGAGAAAAACCAGAATAACCATAAGACTTTAAAATCTCGTCAAGAACATCCTCTCCCATATGTCCAAAAGGAGTATGGCCCAAATCATGCCCTAAAGCTATAGCCTCGGTGAGATCTTCATTTAAAGAAAGAGCCCTTGAAATAGTTCGAGCTATTTGTGATACTTCAAGGGTATGAGTTAAACGAGTTCTATAATGGTCTCCCTCTGGAGCAAGAAACACTTGAGTTTTATGTTTTAACCTTCGAAAAGCCTTAGAATGGATAATCCTATCTCTATCTCTCTGAAAACATGTCCTTAAAGGACATTCTTCTTCAAAGACAATTCTACCCTTGCTTTTACTACTCAAAGTAGCATAAGGTGAAAATAAAATTTTTTCTTGTTCTTCTAATCTCTCCCTGATTAACATTCTCTTAGGGGGGAGAAGTTTTTACTCCTCCCCCCTAAATTTATCACCTCTTTAAGCTGTCCTATCTACAAATTCCATTTGCTTTTGATATTTCAATGTAGCTTGTGCAGCAGCAAGTCTTGCAACAGGTACTCTGAAAGGTGAACAACTTACATAATTCAAACCTATTTGATAGCAGAACTCTATAGACTTAGGATCTCCACCATGTTCACCACAGATTCCAACTTTTAAGTCAGGTCTTGTAGATCTTCCTTTTTGAATTGCTATTTTCATTAGTTCTCCTACACCTTGTGTATCTAAGTGTTCAAATGGATCATCCTCAATGTATCCCTTTTCTCTATATCTTCCTAAGAACTTACCTTCAGCATCGTCACGGCTGAAAGCAAAGGTCATCTGAGTAAGGTCATTAGTACCAAAGGAGAAGAACTCAGCAATTTGAGCAAGTTTGTCAGCAATCAATGCAGCTCTTGGAACCTCAATCATAGTCCCAACCTTATATTCAATATTAACTCCACTCTTTTCTAAAACTTCTTTTGCTACTCTATGTATTAAATCTCCAAGAACTTTCATTTCAGACTCTAATGCTACAAGAGGGATCATAATTTCTGGTTTTACAGGAAGTCCTTCTTTAGCTACTGCAACAGCCGCCTCCATAATTGCTCTTACCTGCATTTCAAATATTTCTGGATAAATCATTCCCAATCTACAACCTCTAAATCCCATCATAGGGTTAAACTCATGCAATCTCTTTACTACAGAAAGTAATTTTTCTTTTTCTTCTAATTCTTTTCCTGTAATTCCCTTTGCTTTCATAATTTCAACTTCTACAGTTAAATCCAGTAATGGTGGTAAGAATTCATGTAATGGTGGGTCAATTAATCGGATTGTTACAGGTTTTCCTTGCATAGCCTTGAATAATCCTATAAAATCCTCTCTTTGTACTGGTAATAATTTTTCTAAAGCCTTTCTTCTTTCTTCTTCAGTTTCTGCAAGAATCATCTCTTGTACTAATGGAAGCCTATTTCCTAAGAACATATGCTCTGTTCTTGCAAGACCTATCCCTTCAGCACCATATTCAAATGCTTTTTGGGCATCTTCAGGAGTATCTGCATTAGCTCTTACACCAATCTTCCTTATTTCATCAGCCCAAGAAAGAAGCTCTATTAATTCGTTGCTTAAAGTAGGTGGAATCATTGGAACCTCTCCTAAAATTACTTCACCAGTAGAACCATCTATTGTAATAACATCATCTTTCTTTACTACCACATCACCCACACGAAATTCTTCTTTCTCAAGATCTATCTTTATTGCCTCACATCCTACTACAGCGGGCTTACCCATTCCTCTTGCAACTACAGCTGCGTGGCTTGTCATTCCACCTCTACTTGTTAATACACCTTGAGCTGCTGCAAGACCACCAATATCATCTGGTGTGGTCTCAGGTCTTACAAGGATGACTTTTTCTCCTTCTTTTCCTCTCTTTTCTGCCTCACGAGAAGAGAATACCACTTTTCCAGAAGCTGCACCTGGAGATGCAGGAAGACCCTTTGCAATTACTTTCTTTTCAGCCTTTGGATCTATTTGGGCATGAAGCAACTGATTTATCTGTTCTGGAGAAACCCTTAATATAGCTTCCTCTTTTGTAATTAATCCTTCCTTGACCATATCTACAGCTATTTTAACTGCTGCTGCAGCTGTTCTTTTTGCATTTCTTGTCTGAAGCATGTAAAGTTTTCCTTTCTCAATTGTAAATTCTATGTCTTGAACATCTCTATAATACTTTTCAAGTAGATCTCTAACTTCAAGAAGTTGCTTATAAACTTCAGGCATTTCTTCTGCTAATTTTGAGATTGGTTGAGGAGTTCTTATTCCTGCTACCACGTCTTCACCCTGTGCATTAGTTAAATATTCACCATAGAATTCCTTTTCTCCTGTAGATGGGTTTCTCGTAAAGGCTACTCCTGTACCACTATCATCACCCATGTTTCCAAAAACCATAGTTACAATATTTACTGCTGTACCATAGTCCTCTGGAATATTATGGAGTTTCCTATAAATTATGGCTCTTTCATTATTCCAAGAATCAAAAACTGCTTTTATAGCCATTTCAAGTTGTTGATATGGATCTTGAGGGAAATCTTTACCATTCTCTTTCCTAACAAGCTCTTTATAGGCTTCTACTACTTTCTTAAGAGTTTCGGCTGTAAGTTCACTATCTAATTTAGCTCCTTGCTCTTTCTTATAGTGATCTAAAATTTCCTCAAATTTCTCATGAGGAATACCAAGAACTACATTTCCAAACATCTGTATAAATCTTCTATAAGAATCATAAGCAAATCTTTCATTATTACTCTTTTTTGCTAAACCTTTAACAGTCTCATCATTAAGTCCAAGGTTTAAAATTGTATCCATCATTCCTGGCATTGATACAGGTGCTCCAGATCTTACAGAAACAAGTAGTGGATTCTCAGGATCAGCAAATTTCTTACCTGTCTTTTCCTCCAATTTTTTCATTGCTGCTAAAACTTCTTCCATTAAACCTTCTGGAAGTTTCTTATCGTTTTCGTAATATTCTTTACATACTTCAGTGGTGATAATGAATCCTGGAGGAACTGGGAGACCTGCTTTGGTCATATCTGCTAATCCTGCACCTTTTCCACCAAAAAGAAGACGATTTTTACCATCTGCCTCCTCAAATAGATATACTCTTTTCTTTGACATATGTCATCCTCCTTACTTTTATATTTTTTTAAAGTTATCTTATGAGATTATATCATAAACGTATCAAGACTAATTTTAATGAAAGTTTAAAGTTATGAAAGTTTACTCCAATCACAAAATTCCCATAAAAAGGTTTTAATATTCCAAATTAAAGAAAGCCTATTATTCTTCTCATCTTCATTTGGAGACATCACTAAAACGTTGTCAAAGAATGCTTCTATGTCATTAGCAAAAGTAATTAATAGTTCATGCTTAAAAAGATTCAGATAATCACCTTTTTCTAAATCTTTTTCTAAATCATTTTTTATTTTAACAAAATCCTCATATAACTTTTTCTCATAATTTGAGACAAAAAGTTCTGGCCTGATTTCTTTCAAGGTTAACTCCTTTGGTAAGATCCTATAAAGTCTATTGAAAGCTTTAACCACACTATTAAAATTTGGATCCTTTTTTGTTTCAATAATAAAAGCAATTCTTCTTTTTGTTTTCCATAATGGATCAAAATCCACACTCAAAACACTTTCCACTACCTCAAGAGGATACATATCTAATAAAATATTCCTTAATCTTTGACCTATAAAAATAAAACCTTGATAAAGTCTATCTCTACTCTCACCAAAACCATATACCTTCCAAGCATACTCAAGAAGCTCCTTTATACTAAGCCTAATATCACTTTCTAAAAATATCTTAAGAAGACCTCCTGTAATTCTCCTTAGTCCAATAGGATCCTCAGATCCAGTAGGGAAAAGACCTAAAAAGAAATATCCAGCAAGGCTATCTATTCTATCCGCAATTCCTAAGAGAGATGCTAAATAGTGAGATGGTATCTTTTCATCTAAGGTTCTTGGATAGATATATTCACCAATTATTGTAGGAATAGGTTCTTTTTCTCCTGAAATTTTAGCATAGATGCTTCCCATAATAGCATGTAGTTCAGGATACTCACTAACCATTAAAGTCCCCAAATCTGCTTTATATAAATCAACGCACCGTACCAATATTTTTGTTTCATCTTCAGAAAGAGACAAAATCCTTGAAATTTCATAAACTATTTTCTTTACTCTTTCTACTTTATCTTTAATAGTACCAAGCTTTTCTTGGAAAATAATACCTTCTAATTTTGACGTATAACTTTCCAAAGGATTCTTAATATCTTCATTAAAGTAATATTCTGCATCAGCAAGTCTTGCTTTCAAAACCCTTTCATTACCCTCTATTACAATATCCGCATATTCCTTTGTCCCATTTCTTATTACTATAAACCTGTTAACTAAATTACCATCTTCATTTCTCAATGGAAAATATCTTTGTTTCTTTTCCAATGTCACCTTCAAAACTATATCTGGTAATTTTAAATATCTTTCATCAAAGTGTCCTAATAAAGCAGTAGGATATTCTACTAAAAAATTAACCTCATCTAATAGTTCTGCATCATAATCTAATATGAGAGAATTAGCCTCAGCTATTTCTTTTATTTGTTTTAAAATATTATCCTTTCTTTCTATATGATCAACAATTACAAAATTTTCTCTTAAGATATCTAAGTATTTTGTTGCATCACTAACTTCTATGAAGGATCTTAAATAAAATCTTGGAGGTCTTGTGTATTTTGATGAATTTACCCCTGCCACACTTATAGGTACCAATTCATCTCCATAAAGAGATAGAATCCAGCGTATGGGTCTTCCAAAAGTAAAATTAACATTTCCCCATTTCATCATCTTAGGAAATCTTATACTCTTAAGCATATCTACTACAAAAGACTGGATAATTTCTATTGTAGGTTTTCCTTCTCTTACCCTTTTTAAAAAAACATATCTTCCTTTTGAAGTATCTTTTATAATTAAATCTTTTAAATCTGCCTTATTTTGTTCAGCAAACTTTTTAGCAACATCTGTCCATTCACCATCTTTATATGCTATATGGGCTGCAGGTCCTCTTATCTCTTCTTCTTGAGATTCTTGAAAATCCTTTAATTTTTCCACATATATAACTAACCTTCTTGGTGTTGCCCAAACTTTTAAATCACTGTATCTTAAATAATTTTTTTCAAAATAATCAACAGAAAAATCTTTTATTTGTTTAATTGCTGGTTCTAAAAAACTTGCTGGCATCTCTTCTGTGCCTATTTCAACTAAGAGATCTCTTTCCAAGATTTTATGCCCCCTTTCTCCACGCCTTATTTAGAAGAGGATATCCTAAAGCTTCTCTACTTTTTAAATAGTTTTCAGCAGCTTTTGATGCTAATTTTCTAATCCGTGATATATATTGTGTTCTTTGTACCACACTTATAGCACCTCTTGCATCTAATAAATTAAATGTATGAGAACATTTCAAAACGTAATCATAAGCAGGAAAAGTTAATCCACTTTCTAACAATCTTTCTGCCTCTTTCTCATATTCATTAAATAATAATCTTAATCTCTCAACATCAGCTAATTCAAAATTATATTTACAATGCTCTATTTCCCCCTGCAGGTGTACATCTCCATAAGTTACATTGTCTTGCCATTTTATATCTTTGAAATCATCAACTCCCTGTATATACATAGCAATTCTTTCAAGACCATAGGTTATTTCAGCAGATATAGGAAACAAATCAAATCCCCCACACTGCTGAAAATATGTAAATTGAGTAATCTCCATTCCATCTAACCAAACTTCCCAACCTATCCCCCATGCTCCTAAGGTAGGAGATTCCCAATTATCTTCAACAAACCTTATGTCATGCTTTTCTATATCAATACCTAAATATCTTAAACTTTCAATATAGATTTCTTGAACATCATCTGGAGAAGGCTTAAGGATTACTTGATACTGATAATAATGTTGAAGACGATTTGGATTTTCTCCATACCTACCATCAGTAGGTCTTCTCGAGGGCTCTACATATGCAACATACCAAGGTTCTGGACCTAATACTCTAAAAAAAGTAGCAGGATTCATAGTACCAGCACCAACTTCTATATCATACGGTTGTTGAATTATACACCCTTGTTTATGCCAAAACTCATCAAGTTTATAAATAATCTCTTGAAAAAGCATTTTTTCTATACCTCCTGTTCTATCCTTTTTGTCAAAATAGGCATTAATTTTTTTATTTCTTCAAAGCGTGTAATAATATTAGATCCAATTATATAATTAAAATCATAAGTTAAAATCTCATTATATTTGTTTATAATCTCTAAATCTATTTCTATATCCAAATTATTACAACCCACACAATAAACTTTATAATCTTCGATATTCAATAACAATTTTTCATCGCTATTAAATTTTCTTCCACACTTTTCACAGTTAGTTGGGAGGAAAGGTAAAAGTCCAAGTTTTTGCCAAAGTTTAATTAAGAAGATATCCCCTGAAGTAGTAGCATTATTCTTTTTTATTTCCTTTAAAAAATTATATAATAGATCAAAAACTTCCTTATCTTTTACCCCCTCAGGAAGAAATTTCTCAGCCCTTTTTATATAAGTAGTAGCATATATAAAGGTATCTACATCCTTTTTTATATTAGCAAATCTTTCTATTACCTCCCAATTTATAAGAAGATCTAATTCCTTCCTTTTCACAAAATATCCTTTTCCAAGAGTAATAACCTCAACCTTTCCTCTTAGGCGATTTTTTATTTTTAAAGCACCTGGAGCCTTCACCCAATACTTTCCTTTCTCTTTTCCGTAAAAAAGTAAAACCAAATCTCCATCTCCTATTTTCCTTCTATCTATAATTAACCCTTCTTCATAATAATATCTACTCTCTAAGTTCATTTATTATAGCTATCCCATTAGATGTACCTATTCTATCAGCACCTGATTCTATCATTTGTAGAGCTTGTTCTAAAGTTCTTATACCTCCTGCTGCCTTAACCTTTAACTCTTTTCCTGCAATTTTCTTAAGAAGCAACACATCTTCTAATGTAGCTCCTGAGGGGCCAAAACCTGTAGATGTTTTTACAAAATGAGCTTTTTCTTCTTTTATTATATTTGTAACATAAATTTTCTCTTCATTTGTTAGATAACATGTCTCAATAATAACTTTTACTACTTTTCCTTGTGAAGCCTCTAAAACTTTTCTTATATCTTCCCTAAGTACTTTTTCATTTCTATCTTTTATAGCAGAAATATTAATTACCATATCAAACTCTTCTGCACCTTTTCTTAAAAGATCATCAACCTGAAAAGCTTTTGATGAAGAAGAGTTTAGACCATGAGGAAAGTCTATGACTGTACAAACTTTTATATCAGAGTCTTTTAAAATACTATATGCTAAGGGGACAAAATAAGGTTGAATACATACAGAAGCAAAACTATATTTTAATGCCTCTTTACAAAAATCAGTCACATCCTTTGAAGAGGCATTAGGTCTTAGTAAGGTATGATCTATCATTTTTGCTAAAGTCTTTTTATCCATATAATTTCTCCCTAATATTAAATATATCCAAGCTCTCTCAAAATTTCGGGTTTCTTCCTCCATTTTTCTCTAACTTTCACCCAAAGATCCAAATACACTTGTTTTTTAAAATATTCTTCCAACTCCATTCTTGCAAGAGTACCTATTTTCTTCAACATCTGACCATTTCTTCCAATTAAGATAGCCTTCTGAGTAGGTCTTTCAACTATAATAGTTGAACGAATATAAATAAGTTGTCCATTTTTTCGTTCATCAATTTCATCTACATATACTGCAACCGAATGAGGTACTTCTTGATGAGTAAGATGAATGATCTTTTCTCTTATTATTTCTGAAATCCAGAATTTATCTGTTTGATCAGTTAACATATCTGGAGGATATAAAAATTCACCTTCTGGAGATAATTCCTTTAGTTTTTCTAAAAGTAAATCTTTATTAGTACCATATAGAGCTGATATTTCAATTATATTATTTGGATCTACTCCTAAGGAGATAATCTTATTTTTTCTTTCTTCCAAAATTTTCGGTGATACAGCATCAATCTTATTGAGTAATACTAAACAGGGTTTTTTTTGCCCTTTTACAAAATGAAGAAGGGTTTTATTATCTTCATCAAGTTCTAAGGTTGCATCAATTACATATAATACAATATCAGAGTCTTCAATAGTCTGTTTAATAGTTTTTTGCATATACTCCCCAAGTAAATGTTTTGGAGGAAACCATCCAGGAGTATCTAAAAAAATAAATTGTGCGTCTTCTAAAGTCAAAACTCCTAATATCCTTTGCCTTGTTGTTTGAGGTTTGTCAGCTACTATAGAAACTTTTTCTCCTACTAAAAGATTCAATAGGGTGGATTTACCAGCATTGGGCTTACCTATAATACTTACATAAGCAAGTTTAGTATTGCCCATTATTTTTCCTCCAATTTAAAACTGTGAGGTAATAACTCTTCTACTTTATATCTATAAAATCTTTCTTCTTTAGAATTATACAATAATACTTCCATCTTAGGAGAAAATTCCATCATAACCTGTCTACAAGCCCCACAAGGTGGTACTCCATCTCCATCTTTACCAACAATCACAATTTTCAAAAATTCTTCCTCACCCTCACTAACTGCTTTAAAAATAGCAACCCGTTCAGCACAAATAGTTAGACCATAAGAAGCATTTTCTATGTTTACTCCAGTATATATCTTTCCACTCTTAGTTAACAAAACAGCTCCTACAGGAAAGTTAGAATAAGGAGAATAGGAAAATTTCAAAACATCTCTTGCAATTTCAAGAAGGTCTTTATCTTCCATTATTTAGCTTTCTCCTTTATTATAGTTTCTATGAACCCTTTAAAAAGGGGATGAGGATTAAGAGGTCTTGATTTGTATTCAGGATGAAATTGGGTAGCCACAAACCATGGATGATCTATAAGCTCAATCATCTCAACCAATCTTCCATCAGGAGAAGTACCCACTACTTTAAGACCGTTTTTCTCAAAAAGATCTCTATATTTATTATTAAATTCGTATCTATGTCTATGTCTTTCATAAACAATCTCTTGCTGATAATACTTATAAGCTAAGGAAGATTTATCAATTACGCAAGGATAAGCTCCAAGTCTCATAGTTCCACCCTTATCTTGAATATTTTTTTGTTCAGACATAAGATCTATTACTGGATCTTTAGTATTTTCATCAAACTCACTACTGTTTGCATCCTTTAACCCAATACTTCTTGCAAATTCTATAACTGCACATTGAAGTCCTAAACATAAACCCAAGAAAGGAATCTTATTTATTCTTGCCCATCTAATTCCTTCTATCATTCCCTCAACACCTCTTGCTCCAAATCCTCCAGGTACCAAAAGCCCTTCAGTACCCTCTAAGATTTCATTTACATTTAGTGAATTTACCTTCTCACTTTCTATCCATCTTATATTTAATTTTACCCCATAAAATCTCGCTGCATGATTAAGGGCTTGTACTACACTTAAATAAGCATCTGGTAATGTTACATACTTACCTAAAATTGTTACATTTATTTCTCTCTGAAGTTTTTTATTTACCATTTCAGACCAATCTCTTAAGTCACTCTCTCTTTTCTCCAACCCCAAAATATTACATACCAAATCTCCTAATCCTTCTTCTTCAAAATAAAGAGGTATAGCATAGATATCATTTACATCCACCCCACTTATTACTGCTTCAGGCTCTACATCTGTAAATAAGGCAATCTTTTCCCTAATACTCTTTGGTAATTTATCCTTTGCTCTACAAAGGATTATATCCGGCTGAATTCCTATACTTCTTAATTCTTTAACACTATGCTGGGTAGGTTTAGTTTTTAATTCTCCTGTAGGAAATAAAGATGGGACAAGAGTAACATGAAGATAAATAACATTATCTTTACCTACATCTTTTCTAAATTGCCTTGCAGCCTCTAAGAAAGGTAAGCCTTCAATATCACCTACTGTACCTCCTATCTCCACAAGAACTACATCAGCTTGGGTTTCGTTTGCTACTAGTTTAATGCTTTCTTTTATTTCTTCTGTAATATGAGGAATTATTTGTACAGTTGAACCCAAGTATTTTCCCTCTCTTTCTTTTTTTATCACTCTTGAATATATCTTGCCTGTCGTAACATTATTTAGAGCAGACAAATTTACATCCAAAAATCTTTCATAATGACCCAAATCAAGATCCGTTTCTGCACCATCCTCAGTTACAAAAACTTCTCCATGTTGATATGGATTCATAGTACCAGCATCCACATTTATATATGGATCGAACTTCAGTGCTGTTACTTTATAACCCCTACTTTTTAAGATACGTCCCAAAGATGCCGTTGTAAGACCTTTTCCTAAGGATGATATAACTCCGCCAGTTATAAAAATGAATTTTGTATCCTTCATTTCTCCTCTTCTCCCTCATCCTTCTTAGTTTTTTTAATAATTTTTACTCTCTCAATTCTTTGTCTTCTTACACTCTCTATTTTAATAACTACATCCCCTAAATCAATCTCTTCACCTTTTGATGGCACTCGCCCTAAAATATCCAAAATGAGCCCCCCTAAGGTATCATATTCTGTTTCTGGCAATCTTATACCCCAAGACTCCTCTAATACATCATTAAGTTCATAAATATTCATCTTAGCATCCACTAATAATGTGTGATCATCTATAAAAGAGAATTTAGTTTCTTCTTTATCATACTCATCTTCTATCTCTCCTACAATCTCCTCTAAAAGGTCCTCTAAGGTTACCAAACCTGCGGTACCACCATACTCATCTACTACTATAGCCATATGTGCCTTTCGCATTCTCATCTCATTAAAAAGCTCATTAATCTTCATATTCTCAGGTACATATATTACTTCTCTTATAAGATCTTTTAAGCCAATATTTTGATCCTTTTCGGCAAGAGCTTTCAAAATATCTTTAGCATGTACAATACCTATAATATTATCAATACTTCCTTCATATACGGGTAACCTTGAATGACCTTCTTCAATTATTTTTTTCCATGCCTCTTTTAAGGAAGCATCAGAGCTTATACATACCATATCTATTCTTGGCACCATAACTTCATGTACTTCTGTATCTGTAAACTCAAGGACATTATTAATTAATTCCTTTTCTTCTTTTTCTATTATTCCCTCTTTCTCACCTACATTTACCAAGGTTAAAAATTCATCTATAGTAGCAAAGGGTGAAATCTTTTCTTGGCTTCCACCAATTATTTTATAAAAAAGACTACTAAAAGTCAGTACAAAGTTGGTAATAGGAAGCATTATTAAATATATGGGATAATATAAATAGATTACAGATAGAGCATACCTCTCTTTATATCTTAATCCTAAAGATTTAGGGATCACTTCTCCAAAAATTACTATAAAGAAGGTAGAAAGACCTGTAGCAATAGCTATACCAAAATTTTGAGTTATACTTAGAGCTATTCTTGTAGCAATCGAAGAAATCAAGATATTCACAAGATTATTAGCAATAAGAATCGTACCTAAGAGCTTCTGAGAATTTTCCATCAATTTCATCAACCGTTTTGCTCTTTTATCACCATTCTCTGCTAAATGGTGAAGTCGAATCTTAGGTGATGAGAGAAGCGATGTCTCTAAAGCAGAAAGAAAACCAGAAATAAATAACAAAATTAATATCGTAAAATATTCCAGCTTTTCCTCACACCCCTTTTATTGAAGTCTAAAGATTTTTATATATTTTATAAATATTAAAATACCTGAAATAAAAGCCAAAAGCGACAATATAAAAACAGCTGATGCTGACAAGTCCTTAACTATTTTTATCTGAGGAGAATAACTATTATTTATAAAGTCCATAGCCTTTTCTATAGCTGTATTCATATACTCAGCACTTATAACAACTCCAATCCATAATAACACAACAAGTATATCATTTAAGCTAAAATGAAAACAAAGCATAAAGAGAATTAATATACCTGTAATTAATATCTGAATTTTAATGTTTCTTTCGTATTTAATACCAAATACAAGACCATCTATTGCTTTAGTGAAACTTTCCCTAAGACTTCTATTTTTCATTTTTTCCATAGACTTATTAATTTTAAGGTTTCTCTTTCCATTTCTTCAAAATCTTTTTCTTCTTCATGATCATAACCAAGAATATGTAAAGTGCCATGAAGACTTAAAAAAGCTATTTCATCTAATAAATCTTTATTATTTTCTATTGCCTGTTTTGTAGCAGTATCATAAGAGATATATATTTCACCAATAAGTCTACCCTTGGGATCTTTTCCTAAGGAAAATGACAAAACATCTGTGGGTATGTCTTTCCCTCTATATTTACTATTTAGCTCTTTAATCTTATCATCATCAACTATAACAATAGATAAATCATATTTATTAGGTAAAAATCCCTTTTTCTTAAAAACCTCTTTAATAAAGTCTTTTACTTTATCAAGTTCCTTCTTATTAATTTTATTCTTCAAATCAAATACATTTACACTCATTTAATTTTTTTCTCCCATTTTTCATAAGCTTTAATTATCTCTTTCACGATATCATGTCTAACCACATCTTCTTCCGTGAGTTCCACAAAAGCAATACCTTTTATTCCTTGCAAAATATTCCAAGCATGTATAAGACCAGACATTTTATTAGTATCAAGATCTGTTTGAGTAACATCACCTGCAACAACCATTTTACTCCCAAAACCAAATCTTGTTAAAAACATTTTCATCTGCATTGGAGTTGTATTTTGTGCCTCATCTAGAAGAACAAAAGAATCTTTGAAGGTCCGCCCTCTCATATATGCTAATGGAACTATCTCTATCATATTTCTCTCTATATATTTTAAAAGCCTTTCTAGTCCTAAAAGTTCTTCTAAAAAATCATATAACGGCCTAACATATGGATCTACTTTTTGTTGTATATCCCCAGGGAGAAAACCAAGCTTCTCACCTGCTTCAACTACTGGTCTTGTCAATACTATCTTCTTTACTATATTATTCCTCAAAAAAGAAATACCCATAGCTATAGCCAAAAAGCTCTTACCTGTTCCTGCGGGCCCTTTTGCAATAACAATTTCATTTTTTTCTATAGCTTCCACATATTTTTTCTGCCCCGGGGTTAATACTTTTACTATTTTTTTGTCAAAAATTAGAAGTTTACTTCCATCAGTAGGCCCTTTCATAGAAAAACTATTTATCTGGTCCAATAAATACTGCTCAACCCTTTTTATAACTTCAGGAGATCCATTCATTGTAATCCTATCCTCTAATATTTTTATTTCTATGTTTTCTTCTATAACCTCTATTTCTTTTAACTTTTTAGCAATATTTTCCTTATATGCTTGTAATTCTTTTGGTATTATTATCTCTGTTTTAATTATAGTCCTTTCCATATATCACTTACTTTTTCTTCTTTGATTGAGCTTTTTTTCTATTCCTTTTTTCACTAGGTTTTTCATAATATTCATGTCTACGTATATCTGACAATACTCCATCTTCTTGTAACTTTTTCTTAAATCTTTTTAAAGCACTATCCAAGCTTTCATCTTTTCCTACTCTTACTTCTGTCACATTCTTCCCTCCTTTCTTATCTTATTTTTAACTCATCTTTCAATAATTTTGCATAAACTTTACTCTTTTCCTCATCTATATCTTCTAATATTACTTTTACATAATTACCTTCTTCCAAATAGTATGGACCTTCAAACTCCACCTTTATATAATTATCAGTAGTACCCCTGTATATATTACTCTCTTTCTCTTCTATCATAACCTCGATTTCTTTACCTATAAAAGATGATACATATTCTTCCCATAATAAATTACTCAGATCTAACAATTTCCTTTTTCTCTCTTCTATTATCTTAGGAGGAAGAGGGGTAAGCTTTCCAGCAAGAGTAAAAGGGCGAGGAGAAAAAGGAAAAACATGTATTTTCATAAACCTAATTTTTTTAGCAAATTCTAAGGTTTGTTTAAAATGTTCATCGGTTTCCTCAGGATATCCAACTATTATATCTGTAGTAATTGCAATATCAGGCACTTTTTCCCTTAACTTATTGACAAGATCAGAAAAATATTTGGTATCATATTTCCTATTCATCTTTCTAAGGATCTCATCAGATCCACTTTGAAGAGGTATATGCCAATGCCTACAAAGCTTAGGATGAGAAGCAATAGAAATCAATTTATCAGATATATCCATTGGTTCTAAAGAACTTAGTCTTACTTTGTAAAGTCCTTCTATTTCAAATATATCAGTAAGAAGCTTTACTAAAGCATTTTTATCTCCTAAATCATGCCCATATGCACCTAATCTTATTCCTGTTAATACTATCTCTTTATGGCCACGAGCTACCAATTCTTCAACTTCCCTGATTACATAATCCAAACTTTTACTTCTTTCTCTACCACGAAGATAAGGAACTATACAATAACTACAAAATTGATTGCAACCATCTTGTATTTTAAGAATAGCTCTTGCTCTATCCTCAGATACCAAGAATACAGAATCTTCATTACCCCCGAAAAATTCCCACTTTTTTTTATTATCCAACAAAAAATCTACCTTCAATTCTTCTGGTAAAAGTTTAATCCTTTCTGAGTAACAACCAGCAAGTACAATTCTAGTATTTTTATAATGGTTTCTTATGTAATTAATGAGTCTTCTTGCTTTTCTCTCTGCTACATGAGTTACAGCACAACTATTAATAAAGAAAAGATCAGGTTCGTCATTTAAAGATACTACATCCCATCCCTCTTTTATAGCTAAATATTTAAGCTTCTCTGTTTCATACTGATTTACTTTACATCCGAAAGTATAAAAAGCAACTTTTCTACTCAAGGTATTATAGTAAACCTAAGCCTCCTTTCTCATAGAGAAGGAGAGCAGAAGAAACAATAGCAGCAGTGTCCACTTTTAATATTCTTGGTCCCATATTAAAAAATTTTCCCCCAAAATTTCTCATCATCTCTATCTCTTCTTCACTAAAGCTTCCTTCTGGACCTATAAAAAGAAAAACTTTATCTTTAACTCCATTTTCAAACACTTTTTTTAAGTCCTCTTTAGCCCCTTCCCATGCTACCAATATATCTGCCTTTTCTTCTTTAGCCAACCTAAGACATTCTTCCAAATTCAATACGTTAAAAAGATTTGGTACAAAATTCCTTCCACACTGTTTAACTGTTTCTCTTATTATTTTATTCCACCTAACATACTTTTTCTCAAATTCCTCTTTTGTTAAGTTTACAATACTTCTTTGGGTTTGTAAAGGAATAAAAGCAAAAACTCCTAACTCGGTACATTTTTCCAAAATTAGCTCCCACTTATCTTTCTTTGGTAAACTTTGACAAAGATAAATATTTACCTTGCTTTCTTTGTCTCCAATCTCAGAAACAATTTTGCAAGTTATTTCTTTGTCATTTACTTTTTCAACTAATGTTAGATACAATTTAGAATCATAATTTACCTGTAGTTGATCTCCCTTTTCTATTCTCAACACCTTAGAAATATGGTAAACATCATTTTTATCATCAATTATCAAATAGTCTGGAGGTTTCAGTTTTGAGGCAAAGAAAGTTGGAGACATAAATAATATTAATCTCCTAAAAGTTGGGTTAACCTTTCTGATAAAGTTTTACCTATAAGTTCTACAAAGGCTAAAGATCTTTCATATTTCATTCTCTTTGGACCTATCATACCAATAGACCCTATAGTATTTTCTCCTAAAGAATATACAGTTGTAATAATACTACAATCGATTAGTTCAGGAATACTAATCTCTCCTCCAATAAGTATTGTTAAACCCTTTCTAAGATAGGAAGTAAAAAGCAAAGAGGAGATAGTTTTTTCCTCCTCTAAGACATCTAATAAGGTTTTTACTTTATTTATATTCTGAAACTCTAAATACTGTAATATCTTTGAAACACCAGCTACAATTACGCCCTCTTCCCTTTCTGTATATAATAAGTCTTGTAAAATATCTAAAACTCCAGTTTTTATTTCTATCGGCATTTTAAAATCTAGTTTTTCCTTAGATAATGTCCAATAAATCTCCTGAAGCTCCTTATTTTCAAACCTTGTATTAAGTTTCACCCTCAAATCATTAAATTCCTCTTCAGACATAGAGTTAGACAATCTTACTATCTTTTCCTTAACAACACCTGTAGAAGTAGTAACAATTATAACAACAGCATCTTCTTTCAAGTCTATAAACTCAATCTTTTTCAAGGTAGTTTTATCAAGTTGGGGGAATAGAACCACACCAATAAATGCAGTTCTCTCAGAAATTAACTCAGCAACTCTTCTAAGAAGCCCTTCCCAATTAATTGAAGAAAAAATTATACTATTAGCTACCTCTATGTCCTCATTATATAATTCGTAATTATCTAAAAGAAAATCCACATAGAAACGATAACCTCTATCAGATGGAATCCTACCAGCCGAAGTATGAGGTTGTATTAGATAACCTTCTTCCTCTAAATCTGCCATCTCATTTCTAATAGTAGCAGGACTCCATCCCAGTAAATATTTTTTAGCTAATATTCTTGAACTTACCGGCTGAGCAGACTCTATATAATCCTTTACTGTAATTTTTAGTATGATCTTTTTTCTATCGTCTAACAACCTTAGCACTCTCCCTTTAAGACTGCTAATTTTTCCTTTAACATAATAGCACTAATTTTAATTTTATGTCAAGTTTTAAAAAAAGATTAAAAGGTTTAATTTGTTATTATTTTTCATTACCTTTATGCACTCCTTTATATGGTTGATAGGGAACTGGTATATACTGAACAGAAGGTCTTGTTCCTGGATTTTGAGGATAAAGGTTCATAAGGGCATATATCTCTTTCGGTAATCCTACCTTAACAGGTAAACCTAATTTTATGGCCTCCTCAACAGTTATAGGATAATCATGAGTCCATGTACCTGTAGCAAGGATCTCTGCAAGTTCTTTAGCTTTTTCTTCTGACATTTTGTCTTTTAACAGTTCATAAACCGATTCTTTTACTTGTTTAATAGCCTTTTCTGCCACATCTCCTAATATAAGAGTTTTATCCTCAACCTTATCTGCACCTTTTCTATTTATTGCATTTAATATGGAAGCTGCAGGATATTCACCAAGTTGTGGATCTACTGGACCAAGAACCGCATTTTCATCCATAATGATCTCGTCTGCTGACAAAGCTATAAATGTACCACCAGACATAGCATAATGGGGAACAAAAACTGTTACTTTCCCCTTATGATTTTTCAAAGCATGAGCTATTTGTTCTGCTGCAAGTACAAGTCCACCAGGAGTATGTAAAATAAGATCAATAGGCATATCTTCCGGTGTCAATCTTATTGCTCTTAAAACTTCTTCTGAATCCTCAATATTTATATACCTTGCTATGGGAATACCAAAAAGATTCATTGTTTCTTGTCTGTGAATCAGGGTTATAACTCTTGATCCTCTTTTTCTCTCTATAAGCTGTATTAACCTAAATCTTTCAGCCTCAATAACCCTTTGTCTTACTATGGGAGACAAACTACTTAATATAAAGACTATCCAAAATATATCCCAAAAACCCATAAAATCACCTCCTATTTAAAAATAATAGTAATACCAATATCTTTTTCTAAAATATTTAGAAATCATAAACCCAAAAACAAAGCCACCTATATGAGCCCACCATGCTATTCCACCGCTTAAGTCTAAAAATATCAATGAGAAAAAACCAGAAAATAATTGCAAAATAAACCATAAACCCAAATAAATAAAGGCAGGAACATAAATAAAATCAATAAAAAAACCCCAAAAAGCTATAGTTAAAATTCTTGCCCCTGGATAGAATCTGATATAAGCTCCTAAAACTCCCGCTATAGCACCACTTGCTCCAATAGCAGGTATATATGGATTTACACTAAATAGGACTTGGACTAAACCAGCAACAATTCCAGAAAAAAGATAAAAAAGTAAATATCTAAAATGTCCCATAGCATCTTCCACATTATCCCCAAATATATAAAGATATATCATGTTACCAATAATATGAGACCATCCCCCATGAAGAAACATGGATGTAAAAAGAGATAAAATCGCAGAGGATAACAAATTTGGATTATAGAAACGATAAGGCAAAATACCAAACTTAAAGAAGATATTTTCCCTAATATATGATGGTAATGTAATTTCCCATAAAAAAACGGCTATATTAATAAATATAAGTAAGGTATTAACAAAAGGATATTTTTTTGAAGGAATATCATCTCTTAGAGGGATCATTCTATTAACCTTCTTAATAATATATTTTATAGTATAGCTATTGCTTCTATCTCAATTTTTGCACCACGAGGTAATGCTGATACTTGTATAGTGGATCTTGCTGGAGGTTTTTCTGGAAAATAGTCTTTATAAACTTCATTCATTAGAGAAAACTCAGATAAGTCTATCATGAATACTGTAGTTTTCACCACATTTGCTAAACTTGCTCCTACAGCCTCTAAAATACCTTTTATATTCTCTAATACCCTTTTAGTTTGCTCCTTTATATCTCCATCCACCATATTTCCAGAAGAAGGATCAATAGGAATTTGTCCTGATATAAAGATTAAGTTTCCTACCTTTACAGCTTGAGAGTAGGGACCAATAGCAGAAGGAGCTTTTGAAGTTGATATAATCTCCTTCATAAATTAACCTCCTTTAATTAAAATTGGAAAAAACTCTTTTAATTTTTTAAATGCTATAGTTCTATGACTTATCTCATTCTTTTCCTGTTCTTTCAATTCTCCAAAAGTTTTCCCGAGGGGAGGATAATAAAAAATTGGATCATAACCAAATCCAGAATCTCCCCTTATTTCAAAAGCTATATAACCTTCCACAACTCCTCCTGTCACTATTTTTATATCATTTTTATGATCATAGTATACTACTTTACAAATAAACCTTGCTGTCCTTTTTTCCCAAGGCACATCTCTTAATTTTTCAAGTATAATATTCATTCTTTCCTTATAACTTAAATCCTCTTCAAACCTTGAGGAGTAAACTCCCAATATACCCTTTAACATATTTATCTCTAATCCAGAATCTTCACCTATAGCTGGTAGATTTAATTTTTCAGAAATAAATTTTGCTTTTAGAAAAGCATTTTCTTCGTAAGTTTTTCCTATTTCTTCCGGTAAAGATATCTCTATAAATTCATCCAAGGTTTTTAAATAATCTTTATATTCTTTTAAAATCTCATAAATTTCTTTTATTTTTCCTTTATTTTTGGTAGCTAATACTATATACCTCATAATAAACCTAATGTCTTTTTTTGGATTTCTATTAGTTTTAGAATACCCTGTTTAGCCAAACTTAACATCTGTTCTAATTGTTCATGAGTAAAAGGTACCTTTTCAGCAGTCCCCTGGATCTCAACAAATCTTCCACTCTCTGTCATTACAACGTTGAGATCAACCTCTGCCCTCATATCCTCGTTTGATGAAAGATCCAACAAAATCTCACCATCTACAATTCCAACACTTATAGCAGCAACAAACTCCTTTATAGGTATCTCCTTTATAAGTCCTTCCCTTCTTAATTTTTCTAATGCATCGTATAAAGCAACAAAAGCTCCAGTAATTGCAGCTGTCCTTGTTCCCCCATCAGCCTGAATAACATCAGCATCAATCCAGAGAGTTCTTTCACCTAACTTAGAAAAATCTATAACAGCTCTCAAAGAACGTCCTATCAGTCTTTGTATCTCTTGAGATCTTCCGTTTATTGCCCCTTTTACTATATCTCTTACTTTTCTTTCTGGTGTAGATCCAGGAAGCATTCCGTATTCTGCAGTAAGCCATCCTTGGTTAGTTCCTTTCAAAAATGGTGGTACTTTATCCTCCATGGATACAGTACATATTACTCTAGTTTCGCCCATCTCAATAAGAACTGAACCAAGAGGATATTTTAAATATCTCCTTGTAATTTTAACTGGCCTAAGATCTGTGTTTGATCTTTTATCAATCCTGATCATTGTCACCTTCCTCTTTCTTTAAGTTTATTAACCATTTTATCATACTCCTCTTTATTCACAAAACCTACAAGCAAGTATTCTTGTCCTTCTGAAAAAATAAGTTCTGGATATAAATAAAATTCCTTTATCTCTTTAGTATTCTTAACATGAAGTCTTGGCCCTGTACAATGTATTACTTTGTCTCCTATTTTAATATGTTGTTTATCCCAATAAGAAACTTCTAAACTCATATCAATATATTCTTTAACTTTTTCTTCTATTCCTTTGATATCTATATTAGGTTTTTCTTTTAACTTAATAACAAATCCATGTTTGATATCACTATGCCCTTCAATATATCGATATAAGCCATATTCTTCTAACACCATACCTGTTAAGTCCTCAGCAGTATGAGCTTGTAATCTATATGTCAAAGAAGGAAATACTATATTTACTATTTCCTGAGGTAAAGGACCAAATACATTAGGTCTCGTTACTATAACTTCCTCTCCAATCCCTATCAAAAGATCTGCGTTTCTTTTTAAATAAGGATAAATAAGTTCAAAATGCTCACAAACAACTTTTTTTTCATTTTCCAAGGCTTTTAGAATAGATTCTGCCAATATATATATGGGATAGAAAGCTAATTCAAACCTAACATCCACATGATAAATAAAATCATAAAACATACTTCTTTGAAAATCTTCTATTATAGGCGCTGGACGTCTATATATACCTTCATCATCATTAGTTAAACTTAACCCTGGAAACAATCCTCTTATAAGTAAGGATTTTCCTGAACCAGAATCTCCAATTACTCCAATAAGTTTATCATCAGAAAGTAAAAAATTCTGAGAAATTACAGATCCAAGAAGCATAAGTCTTGCTTCTCCACGAGGGGCATAATAAATAGCTTCCTTTAGAAGCACTTTTGTATGAATCATTTTTTATTATTTCCAAAAAGAATTACCCTCAGAATCTATGGCAACCATAGCAGGAAAATCTTCTACCTCAAGATAATAGATAGCTTCTGGTCCTAATTCATGAAAAGCAAAAACTTCCATTTTCTTTATCTTATCTCCCAAATAGGCTCCTGCACCCCCTACTGTTACAAGATAAACTCCCTTATACTTTTTAAAATACATTTCTGTTTCTTTATCTCTTTTCCCTTTTCCTATAAAACCGACTATTCCTTGAGAAAGTAGCCATGGCACAAAAGGATCCATTCTTTTACTTGTTGTAGGGCCAGCTGATCCTGAAGCTTTTCCAGGAGGTGCGGGTGATGGCCCCATATGATAAATAAGACTATTTTTTAGTTCTAAAGGTATATCTTTCCTTTCTTTTATTAGATCAACAAGAAGTTTACATGCTTGGTCTCGAGCAGAATATATAGGACCATCTAATAATAACCATTCACCTACTTTTAAAGATTTAAGTTCATTTATCTCATTTGGAAGATTAATCTTTTTAAATTTCATATTTCAAACCACCCATGTCTTATAGCAGAACATTGCATATTTATGGCCAAAGTAAAACCAGCAATGTGAACAGGAAATACCTCAATATGTACTCCTAATGCAGTAGTCTTACCCCCTAAACCTCCTGGACCTATATTTAACTCATTAATCTCCTTTAACAATTTTTCCTCCATTTTGGCCCAATACGGATCATTATTCTTTTCTTTCAGAGGTCTTAAAGTAGCTTTTTTGGACAATAAAGCAGCCTTTTCTAAAGTTCCTCCTATACCTATTCCAACAAGTAATGGAGGACATGCATTTGGACCATGGTTTTTTACATGATTGACTATCTCACTAATAAGCTCATCCTCAGTTATTGTTGGTATAAGGCTTTTAACAATGCTGGCATTTTCACTCCCAAAACCTTTTATCAATATATAAAACCTTAATTTATCCCCAGTTTTTATTTCGTAATGCACTATTGCAGGTGTATTATCTTGTGTATTTATCCTTTTAAGAGGGTCTTTAACTACAGAAGGCCTAAGATAATTTTTTTTATAAACCTCTGATACAGCCCTATTTATGAGATCGTTAAGATTTCCTTTTATACATACCTTATCTCCTATTTCTACAAAGGCAATCACCATCCCACAATCCTGACATATAGGAATTCTTTTTTCTTTTGCTATCTTTGCATTCTTAATAAGTATATCAAGAACAATTCTTGCATTCTCATTATTTTCAATATTATATGCCTCTAAAAGTGCATCTTCCACATCCTTAGGTAATTCAAAGTTAGCTTTTGTTATGACATGGACTAATTTATTATAAATTATGTCTCCCTCTATAACTCTAAACATCTATTTTCACCTCAAGTAAAGGAGCATGTTGCTGAGCCCCATAAACATCTGAATCTCCGGGACTTCCTGATGGAACTTTTCTTTTAATATTTGCTTTAACTGCACATACAGGATCAAAGTAAATAACCGAAATTACATCTGATCCTTTGAGCCCATACAAGTTTGCCCAAAAATTTTTTGAAAAATAGTCCATATTTTTAAGTTTTTCATATACTTCCTTTTCCTTAAAGATTATATCGATAGTTAAAATAAAAGGACCACTATTTTTTGTTCTTATAACTTTTGCTAATTCCACCATACTCCTCATAATAACTATACCTCTACCACTTTAATAGGAAATTCATATTCGTCAAGTTTTATAAGATGATATAATTTAAACTCAAAAACTTCCCCCCATATAACCTCAGAAGGAGAGAAAGGAAAGGCAAGATTACCTGCTGTTGCTATTCTTCCTTTATAACCATAATGAAGCAACGTAGATCTTATATATCCTAATATCATCTTTGTTATATTAATATCCTTACTTATGACCTCTATAACAAGACCTAATTCATGAGATACACCATTAAATCTTTCCCATTCACCCATTACTCCATTCTTTCCATATACATGAAAATAAATTTGGTAATCATCCGTCATATCTCTAAAGTTTTCTCTTACTAATTCTCTCTGAATCTCCAATATTTCATCTATTTGTGAAATCATGATAGGATCCCTAATACCTGCTATACATACACCTCTTATTCCAACAAACTTTGTCCCTTCTACTTTTAACCACTTTTCTTTTCCTTCTATAAATCTTGAACCCTTTACAATAACTGTTTTCTCATCCTTTTGAGTAAAAGTGGTAGTTGTCAAATCAATAATTCCATCTGGTCCATGTAAGAAATAAGGATCACTTTTTTCATATAATGTATGAGCAGCAACAGATGTAACTGTACACTTTCTATTCTCATTTATGGGAAATACTTCAAAATGATCATCAAAGAGAACACCTATAAGTCCATCTCTTCCACTTCCTGGTTCTGCTGCAATAGCCCCACATTCTAATATTTTACCTAAATGAAGAGATAATCCCTTAGAATAACCATAATGTATAGGTAAAGCAGAAAAAGGTGCAGGGTCATAACTTCGTCCACAAATTATTATATTCACACTTTTTTTATAACCTTCTATAAAAGGATCAATACCAACTTGTGCTACAATATTCGTAATACTTTCCAAATCCTCTACCCCAACTTCTGAGGAACCATCCAAGGTTTTAATATTTCCGTTAGTTATGGATTCCTTTATTTTATCCTTAGGAATATCCGTATATATTATAGCTATTTTCATGTGCCAATTATTTTCTTCCAGTATCTCCTTTACTATTTCAAAGGTCCAATCTACAGATGATTTACTGCCACATCCCCCAGCACTTCCTATAAATAATGGAATATCCAATTTATGAACCATATTAATTAGGTATTTTAAATCTCTTTTTGTAGCACCACGATCTACAAATGAGATACCCCTTCCAAGATAATATGGGCCAGGATCAGTAGACCCAGCATCAACAGCAACTAAATCTGGCTTTATTTCTAAAGCATTATAATAACTTTGTTCTGGAAAACCATATCCAAGAATTGCTGTGGGTGAATAGATTTTAAACACTTTTTACTAAGCCCTTCCTTCTTAGAATTTGAAGTGTTCTATTCATTTCATTATTTACTATCATTAAACCCTCATCTACTCCCATGCCAGGTTTTGCTAATATCTGATCTGCTTGAACTGCAAGACCTATATGCACAGAAACTTGAGCAGACCTATCTGTCTCATTACAACTTCCTCCTATATAAGTACCAATGTTATGTCCTTTACAATATAAAGCTGCCTCAATAGAATTATGAATACTACCTAAAACAGGAGTTTTTATTTGTATCATATCAACCGCCTCTGCTTTTATGAAATCTCTAATATCTTCAAGACTATTACACCATTCATCAGCAACTATTTCTACTCCCAAACCTCTTCCTTTTAGCTCTTTTCTCAATTTGCTTAAAAACTCAATTTGTTTCTCCCTATTTTCTAAATCAACAGGACCTTCTATTCTGAGTTTATGTGGAAATGAAATTTTTTCAAGCCTCGCTAAATATTCTACTATTTCATCAATATTATAATTAAATGCTATACCTATAGTTCCATATACATCTATGTGAAAAATTGGTAAATATCCTTCCTCTCCTAATATTCTTACCCTTTCTTTGAGCCAGCCTAAATATTCTATTAGTTTTTCTCCTCTCCACCCTAATTTTGTCTCTACATTATTTATTAAACCATGTGGAAGAACATCTACTCTCTTCAGTATCATTTTGTCCACACTAATATAACGATCGTCTCCTGATTGAGCAAAAATTGGAATTCTCTTTATATCAAAATTTAAATTATACTCCTCTCTTATTATCTCAGTCATAGTCTTCCTATAATGTTTTGAAAACACATCAAGAATTGCTTGAGAAATTCCGTACCTTACTGCGGTATGTAACTTATGATCATTTATTTTGAAATTGTCAATCTTAACACATAAATCCTTAAAACTTTTCCATTCATCCTTTAACAGAAAAAGAAAAACATGTTGTTCCAAAATTTGTAACCATTCACTAGTTTTAAAGAGAGGATCTCTTCCTCCTGCACCAGAATATTGAATAGCAGTACAATCCCCATAAGCTATCTGATCATCCTCCAAAATGAAGATAATAGATATACTTTCTCCTTTCTGCCTTATAGCCTCATAACCTTCAGTTAATGGTACTCCTCTATAGGCGAAACCATCTTCACGAGCCCCTGCCTTAATAGCTCTTTGGTCATCAAAATAGAAACCAGAAAGTCCTATCGAATATAGTACATCTTTAATCATTTATTTACCTCGGTCTTCCTATTAATCTTCCCTTACTGATTGCATAGATATCATCAAGTACCATTTGAAAACTTACATCTCTTTTCTCAAAACGAGCTCTCTCTTCCAATCTTTCCTTATGAAAAGTTTTTACCTCTTCGTCAAAAGGTAGATTTCCAAAATCAAAAAATCTAACAGCACCTTCATTATCCCGTACTGGCATTACTCTTCCATAAGTATATTTACTTGGTGCAAAAGGTACATCCAAAATTCCTGAAGAGAAAGCCTTAACAGCTCCCACAGCTATATCCCCTTTCCCTATTTCATAAACCCTATTGAGGATAGATCTTACTTCTCTTTCAATAATATATTCCTCTTGGCTTAACTTCTCTTCATCTATAAAATTTTGGTTTTCTAACATATTTAAAACCTGACGAGTATTCTTAAGGGCTGAAGCATTTGCTTCTTTTGTGGGAATACCAATAGCTTCCTGGGGTGTTTTTACAATTATCTTTGTTACCTTCGATATAGCCCCAGCTATAGTCCCGAAACTTATAACTGCGTAAGCTTTAGCTTCATCTTCTGGAAAACCTCCCATCCAGTGATGTAGAACAGTAGTTATATGAACATCATAATAACCAAAACTCGCAAGATATTCCCTTGTTAGTTTCTCTAAAATTTTTATTGAAGCTACATCTTGAATAATATTACCACATTGTCCATATCCTACACTAAAACTTTTCACTCCTTGTTCTGCTGCAAGAATGGCTTCTATTATTCCAATACTTATTGAGATAGACGGTGGAACTAAAGTACCAGTGAGAGGGCCAAAAGATTCTCTATTTATTAATATTCCTTCTTGTGCATATATTCCTACTAGATAATCTATATATTGCCAATATAAAATTGAATTTTCCAATGGAACATCCTTAGCATAAGGAATATTGTAAGTAATTCCTCCCCCTTCAAAAGATGTAAAACCTGCAGCCAAAGTAATCTCAGCAAGAAGTCTTGCATCTGGAGTACCATGTCTTACTTCAACAGGCACTTTTACACTTTCTATGATTTCTCTACAAGCTTTTACTCCATAATTAACAGCTGGAAAACCATTAAGAAGATATCTTCCTTCTTTTAAACTTTCTTCTATTCCCAATTGTGCTTCTTTATATCTATTCTGTCGAGTATAACTATCAATAGTTGTAGGTAAGATATCTGCTCCTCCCTCATCTTGTAAATATTGAAGAAGAACAATATGATCTTTTAAAATTGGAATACCTGCTCTTGGTTGTAATAAGGTTTTATTATTCTGAGATGCTTCTCTCAATACATAATCGGTCTGCTTTTCTTTAGGTAAAGATGTTAAATATAAAAAGGCTTCTTTTAAATCAACTTCTCTACCTGTAGGCCATGAATTCAAGACATCTTCTCTCATATTAAGAAAATATTTATGATCCCATTTCTTATTTTTTATAAACATAATCTCATCCCTCTATACTTTGTTTATATATTTTTCTACAAGACTCATAGATTTATCCTTATAGATCTCCGAGATTACTCCTATAGCAAACATTATATATTCCTTATCTACATAAAAGGTAGGATTTTTAGGCTTCAATATAAAAGGTTCATCATTAGAATATATTACACCCTTTAAACTTTCCACTCTATAAGGATTATATATTAAAGGCCCACCTGTACATACCACTTTATCCAATTCCCTTAAATCTTTCCCATATTGGAAAAGCAATGTTCCCATAGGGGTATACACCATTTCTATATGCCCTACATGTCTCTCTGTAGCAATCTTTACAGCAAAATAAGCAAGAATAGCGTCTAAATGTAAATCTTCATCATTTTTTGGAATATAACTCGTATTTATGTTTAAAAATTTTACTTTTTCCTCTATAACTTTAACCTTATCATGTGAAAAACTTTTTATAATATCTTTTTTTGCAGACTCAAATAAAGATAGTGCAGATACTCTAACCCCCAAATCTCCTTCCACAGATCTTTTTACATATGGCTCTTTTAATCCCTTTAAGATTACATTATTCTGGGTAGGTTCTCCCTTTGCTACAGAACAAACATCGGTAGTTGCTCCTCCCACATCAATTAATAAACATTCACCATATATCTCTGAGAAACTTTCCAAACCCTTTAATACAGCAAGTGGTGTAGGCATTACTATACCGTCTATTATTTCTTGCACTTTATCTAATCCCTTTGCATGTATAATGTTTCTTAAAAAGACCTCTCTGATAATATTTTGGACCTTTTCTATATTTATAACTCCATATTCAGGCATTACATTCTCTGTTATGTATATTTCTTTACTATTAGATAAAAAAATATTTTTTATTTCATCTTGTAAATCTTTATTTCCAGCATAGATAAAAGGAATATTTAAGGGAAGCCTTGATAATTTTTTAGCATTTATTATTGGATAGTATCTATTTCCCCCATCTGTTCCCCCAGCCAAAATTATAATATCTGGCTTTAAATAAAGAATCTCGTCCAAATCCGAACTTGTAAGTTCATAGGAATAGATCTTAATTACCTTTCCCCCTGCTCCTAAACTTGCTTTCTTAGCTGCCTCAGTAGTTAAATCTGGAACTAAACCTATAGCAATTATTTTTAAACCTCCAGCAGCACTGCTTGTAGCTTTTTTAATATTAAAATCCCTTATATTTAGTCCAGTTTGTCTTTCTATTTCAGAAATTACATTTTGAAGACCTATCGTTACATCTTCATTTACAGTAGATGGATATTTTGCTCTCCCTATAATTTCACTTTTATCTAAATCAAAAGCTACACCTTTAGTAAATGTACTTCCTATATCAAATATGATTGCCTTCATAATTATTTATCTAATCCTAAATCTTTTTTTAAATCTCTAATAACTTCATCTGGCATTGTTTTTGGTGGATATACTCTATTAAATCCTAATTCTTTAAATTTCTTTTCCACTTCTTCCCAATTTTTTTGGCCTATTCCCAAATTTCCACCTATATACAACAATACATTATCAAGACCTGCCTCTTGTAGTTTTTCCCTGAATCCTCTACAATCAAGCTCAGCATGTCCATATAAAGATGAAACTAAAATAGCTCTTGCATCAGATTCAATCGCTGCTTTTATGAAATCTTCTTGAGAAGAAAGAACTCCAATATTAACCACATCAAAACCTGCAGATCTTAAAGCATAATCCAAAATTCTTAAACCAACCGCATGTACATCCGCCCCTATTACTCCGAGAACCACCGTCCTCTCACCCACTAAAATCACCCCTTAATAAGATTAAATATTAATAGAGATGTATTATAAAGATTATCTAATTTAATTTTCTCCTCCTTAGAATGAGCATTCTCCATACCTATCCCCACATTTATAGCCTTTATACCATAAGAATTTAGAATATTAGCATCACTTCCTCCCATAGTATAAGTAAATACTGGATTCTTTCCCATTTTATTTAATATGCTCTCTATATACTTTACTAATGTTTCATTAGGATCAATAGAAAAACCTTTGTAAAGACTTTCTTTCTTTAAATCAAAACTTCCCCCTCTATCCTTTAATGCCGAAAGTTCTTTTTCCATATTTTGCCATTGTGTACTAAGTTTACTCTTATCTATACTTCTAAACTCACCCTCCAGATAAACTTCCTCTGGAACTATATTTGTAGCTCTTCCACCTTTTATAATACCAACATTAGAGGTTACATCTTTTTCTATTCTTCCCCATTTAAGTTTCAATAAAAACTCAGAAGCAAGAAGAATAGCATTTATTCCTTTCTCAGGAGAGGTACCTGCATGGGAGGCTTTACCAAATATCTTTAAATAAAACCTATCATGATATGGGGCACTAAGTATTAACGTACCAACATCACCTTCTCCATCTAAGACATATCCCTCTTTTGCGTGTAAAAGTGAAAGATCCACGTTTTTAGCCCCTAAAAGTCCGATCTCTTCACTAACAGTAAAAAGAAATTCTACTTTTCTATTTTTAATATTATTTTCTTTTATTGCAGTTATAGCCTCTATTATAGCTGCTATTGCAGCTTTATCATCAGCCCCCAAAATAGTGTTTTTGTCACTAACTATGTAATCACCTTCAATCTTTGGATTTATATTTTCACCGGGATCTACTGTATCCATATGAGCGGATATTAAAAAAGGTTCTCCTTCACCATCCATAATTGCTATTAAATTCCCTGAACTCCCACCTATTTTTTCACCTGCAAAGTCCTCATAAACTTCCAAACCTAATGCTTTTAACCTACTCTTTAAAAATTGAGAAAACTCTTTTTCCTTAAGGGAAGGGGAAGGTATTTTGATTATTTGAAAAAAAGTATTAATGAGTCTTTCTTTACTTAGCAATCATTTCACTCCTTTCAATTTCAACCTGCTCTACTTTCCATCCTACGTTAAGCAATTTATTTAATATTCTTTCAAATCCCACAGAATCCCCTGTGGTATATACTTTTACAATAGGATTGGCCAAATCCTCTTTTGACAAAATTCTTAATATCTCTTGGGATGGATCTATAATTGGAATTTGGGGATATAGTCTTTCTATAACAGTTTTGATAAAAGGTAAATGAGTACATCCTAAAACTAATCCATCAATATCTTTATCAATTAAAGGATCTATACATTTTTTAAGCTCGTTTATTATTATTTCACCATCTATTATCCCATTTTCAATAGTTTCCAAAAGAGAGCCTTCACTACAAGATTTTACATATACTTCTATATCTTGGGATACAAATTTATTTATTAAAGTAGGATAAATTTTACTTTCTTTTGTTCTACGGGTTGCAAGAACGCCCATTTTTTTCCAATTTGTATTTTTTATTCCGTCAATAGCACTTAATATAATACTATATATCTTTATATCATAATCTTTAAACTTATCGAGTAAATAATCATAAGCAACAGCTGATGCAGTATTACATGCAATTATAATTTCTCCAATATCCAATCTTGTAAAAAACTCTACGATTTCTGATACTCTTTCCTGAATAAATTCTACCTTCTTAATACCATAGGGGAAATATTTTGTATCTCCTAAAAAATAAACTTCATCGTAAATTTTTCTTTCAACAACTTCTTTAAGAACAGAGAGACCACCGACACCAGAATCTAAGATACCAATCTTCTTACTCATTTTTTACTTCTCCCTTTCTATATAATTCTATAGCTTCAATAATCTTTTCTATAAGTTTATCCTGATATTCATCTCTTAACAATAATTTTCTATCCTCATCGTTGGTTAGAAAACCCATTTCTATAATTACAGATGGTATAGGAACTCTGGAAAGTACATAGAACCTTCCTTTTATACTTCTTCTAACAAGAAACCCACTACTGTTGAAAATATTGAAAAGCATATTAACTAATCTCTCTGATAAATCAGTAGCATAACAAATCTCAATACCTCTAACATCATTGGAAAAAGCTGCATTTGAATGAATACTAATAAACAAAGCAGATGTGATAAGATTATTATTCAAGTTTATAGAAGAATTAACAATTTTTACACGATCATCCAAGGAAATATTAGAATCATCACTACGTGTTAGAATAACATTGTAACCTTTCTGTCTGAGGGTTTCGGCAAGTTTAAGTGAGACTTTCAAATTAATATCTTTTTCTTTAATATCTCCATATATAGCACCAGGATCAGTACCTCCATGTCCTGGATCAATAAAAATAGTAAAATCATTATTTTCTAATTTATTTTCCTCTGAACTTAGCGCTTCCTTTCTAAAAGATATTTTTAGTGCATTTTCCCCTATTTCTTCCGCAGTTTGAATTGAATCTGTATATGTCTCAAAAACTAATCTCATAATCTTTTTACCTTCATCTCTTAAACCAAATCTTAAAATCTTAACAGGATATACATTTATGGTTAACTCTTGAGAAGTCAAAGAAAAAGTCGAACCTATGAAATCATAATAAATTCTTGGAGGATCATATAAAATCTTTTTTTCCTGAAAGGTATAAGTTCCAAGAAAAGTAAGAAAAAAATCTACACTATCCTTTTCCTCTTTCCATTTTAAATCTGTTAATACCGATTGAACATTAGTATTTTGTTTTTGGGTTTTCTCTTCTGTTATATCATTTCCCAAAAATCTGACATAAATATTACCATCATTTAGTTTAATATCATAATTAGGGATTTTATCTTTAAATTCTATTACAACTCTAACAATATAAGGAGCTACATTAAATTGGGAAAAACGAATATTTTTAATATTAGCATCTTTAGGTATAATTTCTCCTTTGTTGTTTATATAAACTGTATTTAAAAGGTCAATCACAAGGCGAGAAGGATTTTGCAATACTAAAGTTTTTACTTCAACAGGGGATTCTGCTTTAAAAGCTATAGATAGTAAATTTTTAGAATATTTTATTTCTAAAACTTCATGAACAATAAAAATAGTATTCTCTTTTAGATAGATTCTATACCCCAATAATCTAAAAAAAGATGACAAAGGAAAATATATAACATCTTCTCTTATAATAGGATATAAAAGGGTAGTTTCTTTCTTATTTATTATGCACTTTTTATCTCCAATGTTTGCGGAAAAAACCTCTTTTTTTTCTCGATAAAGAACTACCTTATTATTTTCTTGGGAAAAATCATATTTAAAGGTTGATGCAAACAAGGGTAAAGGCATATATATTTCTGAATCTTTTATTTTCAAAACAGTAAGAATTTTAGTTTTCTCGCCCAAAAAATTTATTTCAAGAGAAGAGGGTTCTTCTCCCAAAATTATTGCTGAAAGATGAATATTAAAAAACAAAAAAAATAAAATATATATGCTTACTTTCTTCAACTTTGTTAACTCCTCAATTCATTATGGTTACTTTAATAATTTTGGTGGAGGCGGCGGGAGTCGAACCCGCGTCCAGAGAGCAAGAACCAAAAGCCTCTACAAGCTTAGCGGGAGTTTTAAGATTTTCGGCCCTTACAGACTCCCTCCCGCAGGATTCTGTAAGCGCCTATCCCCTATTATCTTACCCTCCCTTACGGGAATCAGGAGGGGCAGCTGGCTAACTATGACACTCTTCTAACCCTGCCAGCCCGGGTTAGAAGAGCGTAGCTGCTAAATTAAGCAGCTAATGCTAAATTTGTGTTGGCACTTCTTTTTTGCCGTTGTTTTACGAGGCAACGGCACCTCGGCTTGCAGCTTTTGATCCTTGTACTCCCTGTCGAAACCAATCGCCCCCACTAATACTTCATCTTATATAATCTTTCTAGTTCTCTTCTTTCAGCTTTTTCTGCCAAATCTTTTCTTTTATCGTACAACTTTTTACCTTTTGCTAATCCTAACTCTACTTTTGCCCAACCACGTTCATTAAAGTATATAGATAAAGGAATTAATGTCAAGCCCTTTTCTTTAACTTTACCTACAAGATAAGCAATCTCATCCTTATTCAGCAATAACTTTCTTGGTCGCTTAGGATCATGGTTATATATATTACCATGCTCGTAAGGGCTTATGTGAAGATTATAAATCCAAACCTCACCGTTTTTAACATCAGCATAACTATCTTGCATACTTACTTTACCACTTCTTAGAGACTTTACTTCAGTACCTGTCAAGGAAATACCAGCCTCAAAAGTCTCTAAGATAAAGTAATCATGCTTCGCTTTTCTATTTACTGCTACAATCTTTTTTTCCTTTGCCATTTTCTATATAAATTATATCAAATTTTACTCCGAATATCCAAAGGGGTGATTTTTCATCCAATTCCATGCAGATAAAATCATGGTTTCTAAATCTGGAAAATCAGGTTGCCATTGTAATTCTTTTTTAATCTTATCAGAGCTTGCTATAAGCACTGCCGGATCCCCAGGTCTTCTTGGTGCCTCTTTTATTGGAATTTTTTCACCTACAACTTTTTCAGCAGTTTTTATAACTTCCCTGACAGAATATCCTTTTGAATTACCAAGATTAAAAACCTCAGAATTCCTTTCATTTAATAAAGCTTCTAAAGCCAAAATGTGTGCCTTCGAAAGATCGGATACATGTATATAATCCCTAATGCATGTACCATCAGGGGTCGGATAATCTGTACCATATATTTCTACATATTCTCTTTGCTTTAAGGCTGTTTTTAAGACTATAGGTATTAAATGTGTTTCAGGTCTATGATCCTCTCCTAATTCTCCCTCCATATCTGCACCAGCAGCATTAAAATATCGAAGAGAAATATACTTAATCCCAAAAAGCTTATCATACCAATTTAATATTTCTTCAAACATCAATTTCGAAGATCCATAAACATTAGTAGGATTTTTAGGGTGTTCTTCTGGAATTGGAATAATTTTAGGTTCGCCATATACAGCTGCAGTCGAAGAAAAAATAAAATATTTAACTCCAAAATCTTTCATCGATTCTAAAATGTTCAATCCACCTAATATATTATTTTCGTAATATTTAGCAGGATTTTGCATAGACTCTCCTACAGTACTCAAAGCTGCAAAATGCATAACTGCATCAATTTTATACTTATTAAAAACTTCTTTTACCTTTTCTTTATTTTTTAAATCTATATTCTCAAAATATTTAGACAATATGGCTTTTTTATGCCCTTTCTCTAAATTATCCAAAACCAAAACTTCATATCCCTTTTTAAGAAGATCTTTAACTACATGACTTCCTATATATCCTGCGCCACCAGTTACTAGTATATATCCCATTATGATAGTCCTCCTTCAATTTATGAAAAATTCTCTGATTGATTCAATAATATAATCTACTTCCTCATTGGTAAGCTCTGGCCACATCGGTAATGCAATAACTTCTTTACTTGCTTTTTCAGCCTCAGGAAAATCTCCCTCTCTATAACCTAAATCCTTATAACATTCTTGTAGATGAAGAGGTAAAGGATAATATATAGCAGTACCAATACCTTTATTAGCGAGATACTCCTGTAATTCATCTCTATTTTTAGTTCTTATCACGTATTGATGGAATACATGTTTCACATATGGCTTTACTTCAGGTACTTTAATATCTAAATCTTTTAGACCCTCCGAATAGATCTTCGCAATTTCTATTCTTCTCTCAATCCAATGATCTAAATACTTCAATTTTATCCTAAGAATAGCAGCCTGTATTTCATCTAATCTACTATTATGACCTATTAATTCATGATAATATTTTTTCCTACTTCCATGTACTCTAAGTAGCTTTATCTTTTCATACAATTTTTCATCATTAGTTGTAATTAAACCACCATCACCATAAGCACCTAAATTTTTCGTAGGGAAAAAACTAAAACATCCAGTATTCCCAATACTTCCAGCTCGCTTACCTTTATACTCCGCTCCTATAGCTTGACAAGCATCCTCTATAACATAAAGATTATATTTCTCAGCAAGATATTCAATATCATCCATCTCTGCCATCTGTCCAAAAAGATGTACAGGAATAATAGCTTTTGTCTTTGGGGTTATTGCATCTTCTATCTTATTAGGATCTATATTAAAAGTTTTAGAATCTATATCTACAAAAACTGGTTTTGCTTTTAATAGAGAAATTATCTCTGAAGTAGCAAAAAAAGTAAAAGGAGTTGTTATAACTTCATCTCCTTCTCCAATACCCAAGGCTTCTAAAGACAATAAAAGGGCATCAGTACCTGAAGCAACTCCTACTGCGTATTTTGTACCACAATAATCTGCAAGTCCTTTCTCAAGAAGTTCCACATTCTCACCTAATATAAATTGCCCCTTTGCCATTACTTCTTCTAAAACAGGCAATAACTCAGAAGATAGTTTTTTATATTGTCTCTTCAAATCAAAAGCTGGAATATTCATTATTTACCTCCCAATTTACTCCATTCTCTTTTAAATCCTTCCCAAAAATTGAGGAAAAAAGCAAGAAAGATACCTAAAAATACGCTACTTATTCCTGCTATAAGCACATTAAGAACGGTAGAAGGTTTTGATTTTTTTATGGGTGGCTTTGCAGGATCAAGAACTGATATGTTAACCATCTCCTTAGTCTCGTCTATTTTTGCTTGTTCATATTGGGACAAAAGCATGGTATAAATGGTTTCTTGTACCTTTACATCCCTTAATAATTTTGTTAATCGCAAACCTAATTCTGGTAGATTAGAAAGTTTTCTTTGATATTCTTCTAAAATTCTACTCAGCGCTTTTTCTTTTGCTTCATTACTTAAAATATTAATCTGAAGGCTAAACAGATCATAAAGGGAAGTATCATTTATGGCTTTATATATTCTCTCTAATTCATCTCTCAAAAGTTTCTTTGTTTGCTCTATTGCATATTTCATTGAAACTACCTTGGGGTGATTTTCCCCATAATCAATAGTAAGCATAGCTAATTCTGATTCTTGAGAAATAAGTTTATTTCTTAGATCAGAAAGAATAGTTGATGTGGCTGTAAGAGAAGTAATAGCAAGTAAATCTTTTTTTTGTAATTTTTGCTGTTTTATAAGCTCATTTTTAAGATTTTCAAGACTTTCCTTTGCTACATTTAAAGATACCAAAGTTATCTGTCTTTCACCTTCCAGCTTTGCCAAATTATCAATAACAGTCTTTGCCTCCTCATTCACATCAAAAATAAGATTTTTTTCTTGAAATTCTCTTAAGCGATTTTCAGCCATCTCAAGCTCTTTCTTAACCCTCTCTATTTGCTTCTCTAAAAATTCTCTTGTTCTCTTCGCTGAATATATATTAAGAGATGCATTTATCTTCTCTAAGGCTTCTATATAAGTATTTGCTATGTCCGATGCGAGTTTTGGATCCTTGGCTTCTGCAGTTATGGTTATAGTATTTTCTTTATCATTAGTTGTGATTTTAACGCTTTTCATCAATTTTTCTAAAGCATCTTCTTTAGTTTTCTCTTTAAAATAATTTTCTAAATTTAATTTATCAAAAACATATTCTGCGGCTGTTCTACTTTTTAAAATGGCCACCAAATTAGCTGAAGGTGTTGTAGGAAAACCAATACCAAGAGAAAATGGAAGACTTTGAGCCAAAGCTGCTAAGGAAGAACTACTAGTATTTTGAGTAGGAAGGAGTATAACAGCTTTAGATTCATAAATTTTAGGAGAAAGTAAACTATAAAGAAGAGCTATAATAGTTGATATTAAAAATAAAGATATTACGAGCTTTTTTCTTTGCCAAACAACAAAAAAAAGCTCTACTAAGCTTATTTCGTCATCATATCTTGTTTCATTCATTACCCTTCCCCCTTATTCTCAAACATAGAATAAAGTTCCCTCTTCATAATTCCAAACTTTTGAGAAATCATCTCCTCCCCATATTTGTACCTTTTCTACTCCATTTTTAACAGCAAATAAAGAAGATTCAATCTTAGGAATCATTCCTCCAGTTACCTTTCCATTTTTTATCAGTTCTAAAGCCTTATCTACATTAAGAGATTTTATAACTATTTCTTTACCATCTTCTTTGATCATAACTCCTGGAACATCAGTACAGAAAATAAGCCTATTAACTCTAAGAAAAACTCCTAAGGATAATGCTGCAGTGTCAGCATTTATATTGTAAGAATTTCCCTCGTTATCCACCCCTATAGATGATATTACAATCACATATCTCTTTTCTAACAAAGCATTAATAGGTTCCAATTCCACATTAATAACCTCTCCTACAAAACCAAGATCAATATCATCAATATATAATTTTTTACAATAAAAAATAGACTTACCATTGATCCCAACAGCCTTTATATTTTCTTTTTTCATTTGGGATAAAACCTTTCCTTGTATATCTCCAGATAGGACCATCTCTACAATTTTTAGTGTTTCCTCATCTGTAACTCTTCTTCCTTTTATAAATTTGGGCTCCAATCCAAATTTCTCCATCCAAAAATTAATTTCTTTTCCTCCACCGTGAACCAAAACAAAATTTTCTCCCTTTTCATGCAAATTTTTTATCTCTTTTAAAAAAAGGTGTAGCTTATTTAAAAGATTTCCACCTATTTTTATTAAGTTAATATTTTTCTTATCCACGGGTTAACTTTAACAAAACCTCCTGAGATATAGCTTTCAATGTTTCCATTACTCCCTTTCCTTCTATTGCAACCGCCTCAAAATATTTATATTTACCTTCAGGATTTAGCTTCTCATTTAACTCTTCAACGCTTACTATATCAGGCAAATCTCTTTTGTTATATTGGAAAATAAATGGTAAATTATTAAACTCATAACCAACAGCTGCCAACTCCCTTTTTAATGCTTCAAAAATTCTAACATTCTCTTCCAATCTGCTTCTCTGAGAATCCACTACAAAAACTAACCCGTCCACTCCCCTTAAAATTAGTTTTCTACTTGCCTCATATAAAGCTTGACCTGGGGTTGTATACAATTGGAATCTCAATTTAAAACCTTGAACTGTTCCTAAATCTAAAGGAAGAAAGTCAAAAAATAGAGTTCTTTCTGTTTCTGTAGCTAAAGAAACTAATTCTCCTCTCCTATCAGGAGAAACCATTTTGTATATTTGTTGTAAATTTACAGTCTTACCACTTAAACCGGGACCACAATAAACAATCTTACAAGTAATCTCTTTTGCAGCATAATTTAAAACAGCCATAAACTTTCACCTTTTCTAAAAATTTTTACTTTTTAAAGAAATCTTCTATATCATTAAAATTGAATTCAGCTTTTGGAATATCTTTCTGTTTTTCCTTAATTTTCTTGATTATTTTAGCTAAATTTTCGCAAGCTTTTTGTGCAAAAAGTCTTACCATTCCTAATGTAGTAGAATCATCAAAAATAACTAAGAGCAATACTTGTTTTTCAATATGGGATATATGCAGATGGTTTCTTTTACCTTGATGGAATATTAAAGAAAACTCTTCTTCTCCAAGAAGTTTTGCCAGTTCTTGAGTCGCAGAGAAAGCTCCTGCAGCCAAGGCAGATATAGTTACAAAATCAAACTGAGAAGCAGTTCCTCTACCACCAATAACAGTACCACTTTTATCTATCAATAGAGCAGCCTTAGCTTTTGATTCCGATAAAAATTGTCCCAAATAACGCTCAATCTCCTCCTGGTCCTCCAATGATATAACTAAAGATAATATCTGTTCTCTTTCATCCATTTAGAACCCTCCTTAGATATTACTTAATTAAAACTTTTACAAAAATTATAATCCTTTAAAAGCCTATAGTCAAACTTAGAATTCTTCTCTTAGGCTTAGCGATTTAAAGGAAGTAGAATTTTTGAGAAACAGCAATTTCACAGTTCCTGTGGGTCCATTTCTTTGTTTAGCTATTATGATTTCCACCTCTTCTGGCATATCTGATTCTACTTCTGACTCTTGAGCCTTATAATATCCTTCTCTATATATAAAAATTACTACATCAGCATCTTGCTCTAAGCCTCCAGACCCTCTTAAATCTGAAAGTTGTGGTCTTCTTTCTGCTCTTGTTTCCACAGCCCTTGATAACTGAGATATAGCTATTACTGGAACCTCTAATTCACGGGCTAAGGATTTTAATCCTCTTGAGATTTCTGATATTTGTTGATGCTCGCTCTTATCTCTATCGAGCAACCTTATAAGCTGTAAATAATCCACAATTATAAGAGAAAGTCCTCTTTCTGCTTTTAATCTTCTTGCTCTTGCTCTCATCTCTATAACATTCAAATCAGGAGTATCATCAACAAAAATAGGTGCTTCAGCAAGTTTACCAAAAGCTCTTGCTAATTTTGGCCACTCATGTTCTTTAATCTGACCAGTTCGCAACCTGTGAATATCTATTTGGGCTTCTGACCCTAAAAGTCTTAAAGCCAATTGAAAACTTGACATTTCTAAACTAAAAATAGCAACGGGTAAATGCTCTTCTAAGGCTACATGTTGGGCAATATTTAAACAAAAGGATGTTTTTCCCATACCAGGCCTTGCAGCCACAATAATAAGATCAGAAGGTTGTAAACCCCCAGTTTTTCTATCCAAATCCCAAAATCCAGTAGGAATACCCGTATACGGTTTTCCAGTTTGGTGTAATCTCTCTATTTCTTTAAAACTTTTTGCAAGTATATCTCTAAGAGGTACTAAAGTTCTAAATCTATGGTGTTGAGCTATATCAAATATTAACTGTTCAGCTTTATCTACCAGAAGTTCTGGTGCTTCATTTTCTCTATAGCCTAAGGATACTATTTCCGTACCCGCATATATAAGCTTTCTAAGTAAAGCCTTCTCAGCAACAATATTAGCGTAATATTCTACATTTGCTGCTGTGGGCACTACATCCAACAAAGAAGCAACATATACACTTCCCCCAACTCTTTCTAACAAATTTCTGCTTCTCAACTCCTCTGTTACAGATACTAAATCTACTGGAAGGCCCTTTTCAAAAAGCTCCACAATCACTCGAAAAATAATACTATGATGTTCATAATAAAAACTATCCGATTGAAGAATTTCAATAACTTTCGCAATAGCATCTCTGGAAAGGAGCATAGCTCCTAAAACAGCCTGCTCTGCTTCTTCATTATGAGGTGGAACTTTTCCTAATATATCTTCCCTATTTCTCATCTATTTCTCAGCTTCCACGATAATTTTTGCTTTAGCAACAACTTGAGGATGAAGTTTTATAGTCACTTCATATTCTCCTAAAGATTTTATCGGTTCATCTAACTCCACTTGTTTCTTATCTATACCAAGTTTTAATTTTTCGTTTATAATATCTGCCACATCTTTACTAGTTATCGAGCCAAAAAGTTTACCTGTTTCTCCTACCTTAGCTTTTACAACATATGTATTCTTCTCTAATAATTCTTTTTCCTTTCTAAACTTTTCTATCAGTTTTTCTTCCTTTTTCTTTTTAGAAATTTCCTGTAATTTTAAATTTTCTAATAATCCCTCATTGACTTCTCGAGCTAATCCTTTTGGAAGCAAATAATTTCTTGCATAACCGTCACTTACATTAATAACATCTCCCTTTTTACCAAGATTATCTACATCTTTTAAAAGCATTACTTTAATCTTTTTCATATTTCTACTCCCTTTTCATTAAGATTTTATCTCTTAAAGGGTAAAAAATGTCTATAAGCCCTCCAATAAATATTATACTCCCGAAAATAGGATTTAAAATTATGAAAATCAATAATAACCATCTAAGCCATTTAACCATAATATAATTTTTTAGAAATATCCAAAGAATAATATATCCATTCACAAGTACCAAGGCTTGAATCAATAAAGAAATATTTATACCTAAATATTGAATCCACGGTAAAGTTTTTAAAAAACTATAAGTTATTCCAGTGATAATATAAATAAGAAAAAGAATAAATAATAACTTTTTAGAAACCCTTAAAGATTCTATATTTGGTAACTTGGGAATATCTACCTGAAATCTTCTTAAAACCCTCTCAGCTATGAGATAATTTATAATTACTTGGGTAAAGGCAGATATAATTAGAAGGGTTGGGATAAAAAGATTTATATTTTTTACCAAACTTCCTTGTAAATTGATAATTTCTTGAGATTCTTTATCTTTAAAATATTTAGATAAAAGTTCTGATGATTTCTGCCAACTTTCCTTATAAACATCTAACCCCAGAGCTTTCTCAAAGGGGATCTTAAAAAATATCATAGAAATCATGATATTTAATACTTGAAAAAATAGAATTATAACAAAACCGATAAACAACAACTTATATATATTCCATTTTGCTTTTATGCCGTATCCAATAAAAATGCCCAAAAAACCAGAAGGCAAAAATAAAGCAAAAGTACTAAATGGATTCATCATTAAACTTGCAAGTATAAAAGAGATAAGAAGAGAAAGAAAGCTTATCTTAATATTATGCCGATAAGATAGAAAGATAAATGGCAAAGAACAAAAGAAAATTAGAGGAAAGAACCAATAAGAAAGCCAAAATAAAATAATACTTATAGCTGTTATTAAACTTCCTTCAGCAACACTGCGAGTATTGAACATACATCAAAAAGAGGAGGGAGAGTTTATACTCTCCCTCTTAATAATCATTTTACTTAACCACATAAGGTAAAAGTGCCATATATCTTGCTCTTTTTATCGCAGTACTTAATTGTCTTTGATGTCTTGCACAATTGCCACTTACTCTTCTTGGAATAATTTTGCCCTTTTCCGTCATAAATCTGCGTAATCTTTCCACATTCTTATAATCTATATAATCTATTTTTTCACTACAAAAAACACAAAACTTTTTTCTTCCTGAAGAATATGCAAATCTTTGAGTTTTAGCAGAAACCTTATCATTACTCATTCTTCTTCCTCCTCGCTTTCCTCCAGTAATTCATTTAAAATCTCTTCTTCACTTTCAATTTCAATACTTGTAATATCTTCAATAGGTTCCTCTACAGAGTTTGGTTCATTATTTTCCTCTTTCTTTCCCAAAAAATGAACATTTATAGCCTCTACTTCTACTACTTTTCTTTTCTGACCATCAGGAGTTTGATAAATCCTTGTCCTTAATCTTCCTTCAACCGCCACAAGTCTTCCCTTTTTTAAATAATCACCACATATTTCTGCAAGCCTTCTCCATGCCACTATGTCTATGAAATCTGCTGTTCTTTCACCCTTACTATTTTTAGGTCTATTAACAGCTATTCTAAAAGTAGTAACGGGCACCCCACTTGGAGTGTATCTCATCTCTGGATCTTTTACTAAATGTCCAATCAATAATACTTTATTAAGCATAATTCATTATTCTTCCTTCTCTAATAGAGTAATCATATACCTTAAAATCTTCTCCCTCAACTTCAACCTTCTTTCAAATTCAGATAACTGATTTTGTGGGAATAAAAAAGTCATAATCACGTAATATCCATCATTAAACTTCTTAACAGGATAAGCCAATGTTTTCTTACCCCAGTTATCAACCGTTTGAACCTCTCCATCTAAATTTTCTATATCCTTTTTAAGATCCTCCGTAAGTTGATTCAATTCTTCTTCTGAAAGCTCAGGACTGATTAAATACATTACCTCATACTTACGCATCTCTAACCTCCTTTGGACTTTTTGGCCCCATGTTTTAATCATGGAGCAGGATTTAGCTCAAAAATTATACTATTATTTTAACAAAAAGCCAAGATATTTCAATTGAAAATTTTTCATCATAACTGTATAATTTTACTTTAAAAAAAGGAGGAGTTGAAAATGGGGTTAGTGTATATAAATGGAGAATTTATCCAAACAGAAAATGCAAAAATCTCAGTCTTCGATCGAGGCTTACTATATGGGGATGGTGTTTTTGAAGGTATAAGAGCCTATAATGGTAGTGTATTCAAGTTAAAAGAGCATTTAGAAAGATTATATGCATCAGCAAAAGCCATTTGGTTAAATATACCTCTTTCTTTTGAAGAAATGGAAGAAGCTGTAATAGAAACTGTAAGAGTTAATAACTTAAAAGATTCATACATAAGACTTATTGTAACTCGTGGTGAGTATGGATTAGGGATTGATCCTTGGGAATGTAAAAAGGGTACCGTAATTATAATTGCAGATAAAATAAAGGTTTTTCCTGAAGAATTTTATGAAACTGGTCTTACTGCAGTAACAGTAGCCACTCGTAGATCACCAACCGATGTTTTAGATCCCAGAATTAAATCTCTAAATTATATGAGCAATATTTTAGCAAGAATCGAGGCACGTATTGCCGGAGCTGCGGAAGGTATCATGCTTAATCATCAAGGATATGTAACAGAGGCCACTGTCGATAATATCTTTTTTGTTAAAAAAGGAATTTTATTTACACCTTCTGTAACCCTGGGAGCTTTACCTGGGATTACAAGAGCAACAGTCATAGATTTGGCTAAGAAAGAACTTGGTCTAGAAGTGGTAGAAGGTTTCTTTACAAGATATGATCTATATAATGCTGACGAAGTTTTTCTTACTGGTACTGCTGTAGAGATAATTTCTGTTATTAAAATAGATGAAAGAATCATTGGAAATGGAAAACCTGGAGAAATAACTCAAAAAATAAGAAAAATATTCCATGAATATGCCCAATCTGGCATAGCGGGGAGTCAAGTATATGCAAAATAAAATATATCCTGAAACTTTTCATTTCCAAGATGAATGGAAAATAGATGGTATCAGTATTAAAAATTTAGCAGAAAAATATGGTACTCCATTATATGTAATTGATAAAAAAACATTAATAACTCAAGCCCAGAAATATATTAACTCATGGAAAAAGTACTATAAAAACAAATTTAAAGTACTTTTTGCTATTAAGGCTCTACCAATATTAGAAGTAATACGGATTTTCTATAAAGAAGGCTTAGGATTCCTTGTATCAACAGGTGGAGAACTCTTTATAGCAAGATCAGCAGGTGTAGATTCTCATAAAATTTATTTTCATGGTAATGCAAAAAGCATCCATGAATTAGAATATGCTATAAAGGAAAATATAGGAGCCATAATAATTGACAACTTTGATGAATACGAAAAAATAAAATTTCTAACAGATAAACATTCAACTTCTATAAAGGTACTTATTAGGTTAATACCAAATATTGAAGTAAGTACACATAAATCTATTAGAACAGGTCAAATAGACACTAAATTTGGTCTTCCTATTAACCAAGTTTATGAATTGATAGAAAGAATTAGGAAAGAAAAATACATAGATTTTAAAGGATTACATGCTCATATTGGTTCTCAAATTTTTGATATAAGTGCCTATGTAAAATTAGCTGAAGTATTAAGCGAAATATATAATAATTTAAAATCAGCTAATACTAACATAGAAGAAATGAGTATAGGTGGGGGATTAGGTATTGCATATACAAAAGACGATAACCCTCCAGAAATAGAAGATTTAGCTTACCAAGTATCCCAAAAATTTGAAGAAACTATTGGACATCATTTCACACTAATATGCGAACCAGGTAGATCTTTGGTAGGAAGAGCAGGAATTACAATTTACAAAATAGAAAGTAGAAAGGAGATTCCAGGTATAAGAAAATACGTATCAGTAGATGGTGGAATGTCAGATAATATTAGACCTTCTTTATATGGAGCTAAATATTCAGCCTTATTAATAACATCTAATGAAAGTACAAATACCATATATACAATAGCAGGAAAACATTGCGAATCTGGAGACATTCTTATAAGGGATTTTGAAGATAAATGGCCAAATTACGAAGATTATTTAATAACATTTTCTACAGGAGCCTATAACTTTTCAATGTTTACTTGGTATAATGCTACGGTTAGACCCGGTGTAGTACTGATAGAGAATGGAAAAGATAGATTAATAGTTAAAAGAGATACTTATGAAGATCTTTTGAGGGGTCAAATATGAAAATTGGACTTTTAGGTGGGGGACAAGTAGGACAAGCACTCTTTAAAGTACTATATTCAGAAAAAGAAACCATTCTAAATATTCTTAGAGAACCTTTAGAAATTAAAAAAGTTCTTGTAAAGGATTTAAATAAAAAAAGAGAAATTCCAAAAGATTTATTAACAACAAACCCTGAAGAAATCATATTAGATCAAGAAATCCAAATCATAGTTGAATTAATGGGAGGAATAGAACCTGCTTATTCCTATATAAAGAAAGCACTAGAAGAAAAGAAAGTTGTGGTTACAGCCAATAAGGAGGTTATTGCTTTATATGGAGAAGAACTATATAAGATAGCAAGGAAAAAAGGCGTAGATATACTATTTGAGGCAAGTGTAGGCGGAGGTATACCCATAATAAAAACGATAAAAGAAGCCATGGTTGTCGATAAAGTAAAAGAAATCTGGGCTATATTAAATGGTACTACCAATTATATACTCACCAAAATGGAAGAAGAAATGAAAGATTTTGATGAAAGCTTAAAGAAAGCTCAAGAATTAGGATATGCAGAACCAGATCCAACAAAGGACATCTCAGGTTTAGATACAGCCTATAAATTGTCCATCCTATCCTCTTTTGCTTATCACACAACCATTACACCTCAATGCATATACAGGGAAGGAATAGAAAACATAACATTAAGAGATTTGTTATACGCAAAAGACTTAGGTTATAAAATAAAATTGCTTGCCATAAGCAAAGAAAATAACGGAGAAATTGAAACAAGAGTACACCCAACTATGATTCCAATAAATTCTCCCCTTGCATCAATAAGAGGGGTATATAATGCAATCCTTTTAAAAACAGAAAAAAGAGGAGATATTTTATTATATGGTGAAGGTGCTGGTCCCTATCCTACTTCTATGGCATTACTATCCGATATATTAGAATCTGCTTATACTTTACTATATTCGTTACCCCGATATTATTCTTTTGCTTATCTTTATCCTTCCAAAATAAAAAATTGGGAAAATTTCTTTACCAGATACTATATAAGAATTTGGGTAAAAGATCAGCCAGGGGTTCTTGCACAAATTGCTAAGATATTGGGAGAAAATAGTATAAGCATATCCTCCGTTATTCAGAAAGAAACGTCAGAAAAAGAAGAAAAAGCAGAAATAGTTATTCTTACACATAAAACAAATGAAAATAGTATGCAAAAAGCTATAAGTGAGATTAAAAAACTCCCCATCTTAGAAAATTGGGGAAGTCTAATAAGAATTGAGGGATAAAAATGAAAGGAGTACTTTTTAAATACAAAGAATTTCTACCCTTAACAGATAAGACACCTATTATATCTTTACATGAAGGAGACACACCTCTCATTTATGCTTACAATCTCTCAAAAATTTATAACATTGATATTTGGCTTAAATATGAAGGTATGAATCCAACAGGTTCTTTTAAAGATAGAGGAATGGTAGTCGCTATAGCAAAAGCACTTGAAGAAGGAAGCAAAGCAGTAATATGTGCCTCTACAGGAAATACCGCTGCTTCAGCTGCTGCTTATTCTGCATTAGCAAATTTAAAATCTTTTGTTATTCTCCCAGAAAAAGCTATTGCTTTAGGAAAATTAGCGCAAGCACTAATGTATGGCGCAAAGGTTATAAGTATAAAAGGGAATTTTGATGACGCCTTAAATTTAGTAAAAATAGCAGGACAAAAATTCCCCATAACCATTGTCAACTCAATAAATCCATATAGATTAGAAGGACAAAAAACTGCTGCCTTTGAAATATGTGATACCTTAAAAAGAGCACCTGAAAATTTAGCTATTCCTGTAGGAAATGCAGGAAATATATCCGCATACTGGATGGGCTTTAAAGAATATTTTAAAATAGGAAAAAGTAATACTTTACCCAAAATGTTAGGTTTTCAAGCAGAAGGTGCTGCTCCTTTAGTAAAAGGACATCCTATTGAAAATCCACAAACTATAGCAACAGCAATAAAAATAGGAAATCCCGCAAGTTGGGATAAAGCAATAAATGCAGTAAAAGAATCTTCAGGCTTAATAGATACTGTTAGCGATGAGGAGATCTTAGAAGCTCAAAAAGAGTTAGCAAGCAAAGAAGGTGTTTTTGTAGAGCCGGCTTCTGCAGCATCGTGGGCTGGTGTAAAGAAACTTATAAGAAATGGAAAATTTAAAGGTAATGAAGTAGTTTGTGTACTTACAGGACATGGCTTAAAAGATCCAGATATTGCCATTAAACAATCGAAAATAGAATATGTTATAGAACCTGATATAAAAGAATTAGAAAGGATTTTAGAAAAGTGATCTATCATATAAAGGTTCCTGCCACATCTGCTAATATTGGACCAGGCTTTGACTCTATCGGTATAGCTTGGAATTTATATCTTCACATTTATATAAAAAAAGATGAATCACACAAAGATGATATAAGGATTATAAATAAAAATAAAATAAATAATGATCTTTTTATTAAAGCATTCAATGAAACAATAAATTATATAAATAAGAAACCATCAAATTATATTATAGAACTATGGTCAGAAATTCCCATAGGAAAGGGCTTAGGAAGTAGCGCATCAGCTATAGTAGGCGGAATATATACAGCAGAGATAATAACCAATACCTATCTTAATCTACACGAGAAACTGAACATTGCTTTAAAATTTGAAAACCATTTGGATAATATATCTGCAGCTATAAATGGTGGTATAAATATATGTTTAAAAAATGAAAAAGAGATTTATATATCCAAATTACCAATAAACTATGATTTTTGGGGATTACTTTATATACCAGACTATTACTTATCAACTCAAGAAGCAAGAAGTATTTTACCCCATAATTATAAAAGAGAAGATGTAGTTTTCAATCTTCAAAAATTCGGAATACTAATATCTGGATTATTTCAAAAAGATGAAAAATTAGTAAAAATGGGCTTAGATGATAAGATTCATCAACCCTATAGATTTGAATTAATAAAAGAATACCCTTTGTTATCAAAAGAAGTAGAAAAACATGGCAAAAAAATTGTTTTAAGTGGTTCTGGTCCATCTCTTCTTGTCCTTCTATTCAACGAACAAGAAGCTCTTGAAATTTTAGAAAAATTAGAAAATAATTTAAAGGAAGCCCTAAAAGGTGAATTTAAATTATTAAAAATAGAACACAATGGTATCACTTTAGAAAAACTTAATTGAAAAAAGGAGGTTAAGAAATGCCCTATAAAATTGCAATTGTAGGAGCCACAGGTTTAGTGGGGCAAGAAATGCTAAAAATCTTATGGGAAAGAAGAATTCCAATAAGTGAAATTTATGCCTTTGCATCAGCAAAATCTGAAGGGGCTTATGTAGATTTTGGAAATGAAAAAATAAAAGTAGAAAAAGCCACTGTAGAAAATATTTCAAAAGCAGACTTTGCCCTCTTCTCAATAGGAGAAGAAATAAGCTTAGAACTTGCTCCAGAAATTGCTAAAAAAGGTACAATAATTATAGACAATAGTAATGCGTTTAGAATGAATCCTGATGTACCTTTAGTTATCCCAGAGATTAATCCTGAAGATTTAAAAAATCACAAAAATATAATAGCTAATCCAAACTGTTCCACTATTCAAATGTTAGTAGCTTTAAATCCTTTACATAAAAAATGGAAACTTAGAAAAATATTTGTGGCTACATACCAATCAGTTTCTGGAAAAGGAAAAGAAGCTATTAATGAACTTATGGAAAGTACAAAGGCTTTCTTAGAAGAAAAGGAATTTATTCCTTCTGCCTTTCCTTATCCTATTAGTTTTAATTTAATACCTCACATTGATACTTTTGAACATGAAAATTATTCAAGAGAAGAGATGAAAATGGTTAGAGAGACTCATAAAATTCTTCACGATTCATCAATAAAAATCTCTCCAACTTGTGTAAGAGTACCTGTTATAAGAGGTCATTCAGAAGTAATTTATGCAGAATTTGAGAATGATTTTACTTTAGAAGAAGTATATAAAACTCTTGAAGAAGCACCTGGAGTTAAAGTTATTGATAAACCTCAAGAAAAACTTTATCCTATGCCACTACTTTGCGATGGGAAAAACGAAGTATTTGTAGGAAGAATAAGGAAAGACCTCTTTGATCCAAGAGCTATCAACATGTGGGTAGTATCTGACAATATAAGGAAAGGTGCAGCTCTTAATGCGGTACAGATATTAGAAAAATTGATTTTCTAAATTAGGGAGGAATGAAAAGTGAGTTTAGTTGTTCAAAAATATGGTGGTACTTCCGTAGGATCAATAGAAAGAATCAAAAACGTAGCTAAAAGAATAGCTAAATATTATAAAGAGGGCCACAAATTAGTGGTAGTCGTCTCTGCTATGGGTGATACAACAGACGATTTAATAGAAATGGCGGAAAAAATAAATCCTAATCCTGAGCCGAGAGAAATGGATTTTTTACTCTCATCTGGAGAAAGAATATCTGCAGCTTTGACAGCCATGGCCTTACAAAATTTAGGAATACCAGCAATAGCACTTTCTGGAAAACAGGCAGGAATTATAACTGATAATATTCACACAAAAGCTAATATACTTAAGATAGAACCAAAAAGAATTCTTGAAGAATTAGAAAAAGGAAGAGTTGTTATAGTAGCAGGTTTTCAAGGATATGAACTTCAAAAAGGAGATGTAACCACATTAGGAAGAGGAGGCTCCGATGCAACTGCGGTTGCTCTTGCAGCAGTTTTAAAAGCAGATATATGCGAAATATATACTGACGTTGATGGAATTTTTACTGCAGATCCAAGAATAGTTCCTAATGCTAAAAAATTAGACTTTATATCCTACGAAGAAATGTTAGAAATGGCAGGACAAGGAGCGCAAGTTATGCAGCTTAGGTCTGTAGATTTAGCAGCAACTTACAAAGTACCTGTTATAGTAAGATCAAGTTTCAATGAAAATTCTGGTACTTTAATTGGGGAGGGAAAAGAAGTGGAAACAAAACAAAAAGTAAAAGGAATAGCCCATAATAAAAATATAGCTAAAGTAACCATAGTGGGTGTACCTGATAAACCAGGTATAGCTCATAAAATATTTGCCCCATTGGGAGAAAGAGCTATAAATGTTGATGACATAGTACAGAACGTTAGTAAAGATGGTATCACAGATTTATCTTTTACTGTACCTGAAAAAGAGTTACAAAAGACTATCGAAGCAATACAAGAAGTGGTAAAAGAAATAGGTGCAAAAGAAATAAATTACGATAATAATGTAGGAAAAGTATCAATAGTAGGATGGGGAATTCAAAGTACTCCAGGAATTGCAGCAAAAATGTTTGGTATTCTTGCATCTGCTGGAATAAATATAGAGATGATAACAACTTCAGAAATTAAAATTACATGTATTATAAGAAGAGATTTGGTTGAAAAAGCTGTTAGAGCATTACATGATGGATTCAATTTAGGGGGAGAAGAATAATATCTTCTCCCCCTTTAATACTACTTAATTTCTACTACTGCTCCTTCTGCCTCTAATTTAGCTTTAATTTCTTCAGCCTCTTGTTTTGAAACACCTTCTTTTACTGGTTTAGGAGTAGAATCTACGAGATCTTTTGCCTCCTTCAAACCAAGACCAGTAATTTCTCTTACTACCTTTAAAACCTTTATCTTGTTTGCTCCTGCATCCTTTAGTATGACATCAAAAGTTGTTTTCTCTTCTACAGGAGCAGCTGCAGCTCCAGCTCCTGCTACTGGTGCTCCAACAGCAGCAACAGGCATAGCTGCGCTAACACCAAACTCTTCCTCCAATGCCTTTACTAATTCCACCAACTCCAAAACCTTCATCTCTTTAATAGCTTGAATGATTTCTTCTTTATTCATCATTCCTTACCTCCCTTTTATTGATTTATAGAAATCTTTTCTTTTTCTTTAGAGATAGCATCTAATGTCCATACCAATTTGTTTATAGGCCATTTTAGACTCCATACTAAGGAACTTAAAGGTGAAGCTATACTTCCTATTACTTGTGATAAGATAACTTCTTTTGGTGGGAGGTTTGCCATCTCTTTTATTTCATCTGCTGTATATATGTCTCCGTCTACCACTCCACCTTTAAGCTTTAAGGCTTCATGATCTTTTGAATAATCTGCTAAAGCTTTTATAACAGCAAAAGGATCATCATAACAATAAGTTATTGCTGTAGGTCCTACAAAAAACTTGTCAAATTCTTTGTCAGGATATAACCTTTTGATGGCCAATAAAGCTAATGTATTTTTTACTACCCTATATTCTGCTTGTAATCCTCTAATTTTGCTACGTAGCTCGAAAAGATCAGCCACTGTTAGACCTTTAAAATCTGTAAATATTAATGCATTAGCTTTTTCCATCTTTTTATACATCTCTTCGACTTTTTGAACTTTCTCTGGCTTTGGCAAATTTTTCACCTCCTTTTCCTTTTTTATTAAACATAAGGGAAAGCCTTCTGGCTTTCCCTTATGGAATATACATATATTTCGAAAAACCAGTAAGGCCTACGTAGGATTTTAATATTTTTTACCTACGGTCTTCGGCCCAAGTTATAGAACTTTATTTAATATCTGTATAAGTTTATGCTGCCTCCTCTTGTCTTATAATATCTGCAAGATTTTTAGTATCAATAGGAACACTCGGCCCCATTGAAGGAGATATATGCACACTCTTAAAATATTGACCTTTAGCAGAAGGGGGTTTTAATCTTAATATAGTGCTTAAAACTGTCATTAAATTTTTATACAAAGCCTCCTCAGAAAATGAAGCCTTTCCAATAGGAACGTGAATTATTCCATATCTATCTGTTCTAAACTCTACTCTTCCTGCTTTATATTCCTTTACTGCCTTTGCTATGTCATTAGTTACTGTACCAGTTTTTGGGTTTGGCATAAGTCCTCTTGGACCTAATATCTTTCCTAGTCGAGATGGAATCTTTAATGTACCCATAATATCAGGAGTAGCAATAGCAACATCAAAATCTAACCAACCATTCTCAATTTGTTTAACTAACTCTTCTCCTCCTACATAATCAGCTCCAGCCTCTTTTGCCTCTTGAGCTTTTTCTCCCTCAGCAAAAACCAATACCTTTTTCTCTTTACCAGTGCCATACGGTAGTACAACTGTACCTCTAACTTGTTGATCAGCATGACGAGGATCAACACCTAATCTTACAGCCAAGTTAATAGTTTCATCAAATTTTGCAGTAGCAAGTTTTCTTACTAAACTTACAGCTTCTTTGGGTGAATATAATCTACCCTTTTCAATTAATGATGCTAATTGTAAATATCTTTTTCCTCTTTTTGCCATTTTATATCCTCCTTATCTCTTTGTGGTTTTAACGAGGTATATCCTCTCCCACCTAAACCCATCTATCCTTCTATTATTTCAATCCCCATACTTCTAGCTGTACCCTCAATCATTCTCATTGCAGCTTCTATATCATGTGCATTTAAATCCTTCATCTTTAACTCTGCAATTTCTCTTATTTTACTTTTTTTAACTTTTCCAACTTTTACTTTATTAGGCTCTCCTGATCCCTTTTCCACACCAGCAGCCTTTTTTAGGAGATCAGATGCAGGAGGCGTTTTAGTAATGAAAGTAAAAGTTCTATCCTCATAAATAGTAATTTCAACCGGTATAATCATTCCCTCTTGACCAGCTGTTGCTGCATTATAGGCCTTACAGAATTCCATTATATTTACCCCATATTGCCCTAAAGCAGGACCTACTGGAGGAGCAGGCGTTGCTTTTCCTGCGGGTAACTGTAGCTTAACTTTTCCAACAATTTTTTTAGGCAAGACTATTCCCTCCTTTTAATCAGTTTTCTCTACTTGAGTATGATCAATTTCTGTTGGAGTTTCTCTCCCAAAAATAGATAAAAGAACTCTAACTGTTCCTTTATCAGGATAAACCTCATCCACAAATCCCTCATATCCCATAAATGGTCCTGATTTAATGTATACCCTATCTCCTTTTTTAACCTTAAGTTCTGGCCTTATTTCTTTCTGCTCCAAAAATCTCTTAATCCAATGTTCTTCTTCTGGATTAAGCGCACTCGGCTTTCCTGGAGTTCCAACAAAACCAGTAACCCCAGTAGTATTTCTAATAAGCCTTTTTACATCTTCATCTTCCACCATTCTAATAAAAAGATATCCCGGAAAAACTTTTTTTACCTGAATTCTCTTTTTTCCACCTTTTACTGTCATTACTTTTTCCTCAGGAACAACAATTTCAAATACCTTATCTTCTAAATGTAATAGCTTTATTTGTCTTTCTAATATTGCTTTTACCTTATGTTCATGTCCAGCCAATGTATGTACTACATACCATTTAGGCCCTGTCACTGACATTACCTCCATTTTAGCCTGTAAAACTTTCTAAAATAAGTCTACTTAAAAGAGTAAAGACAAAATCATAGAATGATATAATTATAATTAACAATATTAATGTTATCCCTAAGGCTAAAGATAATTGAAAGACCTTATTCTTATCAGGCCACACAACCTTCTTTAATTCTAATCTTTCCTCAGCCCAAAAATTTTTTATTTTATCCAATATACTTGCCTTTACCATATATAGTACACACTCCTAAATATAAAAATTTTTGGCAGGCCCGGCAGGGCTCGAACCTGCAACCCCCGGATTTGGAGTCCGGTGCTCTCCCTATTAGAGCTACGGGCCTACCTTACTTCTCTATGAACAGTATGCCTTCTACATCTTGGGCAATACTTTTTTAACTCTAATCTATCTGGATCGTTTTTCTTATTTTTCTCTGTAGTGTAATTTCTTTCTTTACATTCTGTACAAGCCAATGTTATGATTACTCTCATTTTATTATAACACCTCTCAGTTATTATTCAATAATTTTAGTTACGACACCTGCACCAACAGTCTTTCCACCTTCTCTGATTGCAAATCTTAAACCTTCCTCTAATGCTACAGGCTTTATTAACTTTATCTCCATCTCTATATTGTCCCCTGGCATCACCATCTGTACTCCCTCTGGTAATCTTATCTCACCTGTTACATCTGTAGTTCTGAAATAAAATTGTGGCTTATATCCACTGAAAAATGGCGTGTGCCTTCCCCCTTCTTCCTTCTTTAATACGTATACTTGCGCCTTGAAATGCGTATGTGGCTTTATACTCCCTGGCGCCGCTACTACTTGTCCCCTCTCTACTTCATCTTTGTCTATCCCTCTTAATAATATCCCTATGTTGTCTCCAGCTATCGCTTCATCTAATTGCTTCCTGAACATCTCTACCCCTGTTACTACACTCTTCTTTATCTCATCTGTTAACCCTACTATCTCTACTTCATCCCCTACCTTCACTCTTCCTCTCTCTACTCTCCCCGTAACTACTGTCCCTCTACCAGTTATGCTAAATATGTCCTCTATTGGCATTAAAAATGGCTTGTCTACATCTCTCTCAGGTAATGGTATGTAACTGTCTACCGCATCCATTAATTCCCATATCGCATCTACCCACTTGTCCTCCCCTCTCTTCGTGTTCGGATTCTGACCCATTACCTCTACGGCTTTTAATGCTGACCCCCTTATTACTGGTACTTCATCCCCTGGATATCCATACTTCGTTAATAAGTCCCTTACTTCCATCTCAACTAAGTCCACAATCTCTGGATCATCTACCATGTCTATCTTGTTTAAAAATACTACTATGTATGGCACGTTTACTTGCCTCGCTAATAGTATGTGCTCCCTCGTCTGCGGCATTGGCCCATCCGCCGCTGATACTACTAAGATCGCTCCATCCATCTGTGCAGCCCCTGTTATCATGTTCTTTATATAGTCAGCATGCCCCGGCGCATCTATGTGCGCATAATGCCTGTTTGGTGTCTCATATTCCGCATGATATAAGTTTATCGTCACTCCTCTCGCCCTCTCCTCAGGCGCTTTATCTATGTCTTCATACTTCAATGGCTTCGCTAACCCTTCCGCCGCTAATACCATCGTTATGGCCGACGTTAATGTCGTCTTACCATGGTCTACGTGACCTATCGTACCTATGTTTACATGTGGCTTCGTCCTTACAAATTTCTCCTTCGCCATCCTTTATCTCCTCCTAAAATTTGGTTTTGATTATAAAAATTAGAAAATAAAACACCTAAGATTATATTTAAAATGGAGCCCACGACCGGGATCGAACCGGTGACCTTACCCTTACCAAGGGTACGCTCTGCCGACTGAGCTACGTGGGCCCATTAAATATAAAAAATTGGTTGCGGGGGAGGGATTTGAACCCTCGACCTCCGGGTTATGAGCCCGGTGAGCTACCTGGCTGCTCTACCCCGCGATATTAAATGGTGGGGAGGGAGGGATTTGAACCCCCGAAGGCGTCCGCCAGCAGATTTACAGTCTGCCCCCTTTGGCCACTTGGGTACCTCCCCATATTCACACATCTTATGGAGCCGAGGAAGGGATTCGAACCCCCGACCCGCTGATTACAAATCAGCTGCTCTGCCGCTGAGCTACCTCGGCTTAATTTTTTCTTTCATAAACTTATCTCAACTGGACACTGAAAAGTATATACATAAATCAAATCTAAGTCAAGGGGCAGGCTTATTTTTTATAACAGTAATTGATGATATAATTAAAAAGGTTTTTGGTAATTTATTAAGCTATATTAAAGGAGGGATTCTATATATGGAAGAATTATCAGAAATAAAATTAGAAGATTCAGATTTATCATTAACTACAGACACTCTCGTTTACGGTGCTGTTCTAAGTGAGGATAAAGATGGGATATGGTTAGATATTGGAAAAAAATATGATGCATTTTTACCATACACTGAATTATCTAAGGAAATAAAATCCAAGATTGAGAAAAAACAGAAGGTAGATAAAATACCCGTCATTATTCAGCATATTAATTTTAAAGATGGTGTTATTTTAGTATCAAACAAAAAAGCCATAGAAAATAAAATATGGGAAGAGTTAATGTGGGCATATGAAAACGAAAAACCTATAAAGGGTAAAGTAATTGACTATCAGGATAGAAAATTTATCATTGAGATTGAAAATGAAATCATTGGAATAATACCACATAGAGAGATAGATATGCCCCCATTAAAACCTCCAAAATTTTATCTAAACAAAAAAGTGGAAGGGAAAATAGTAAAAATTAACCCGGAAAGAAAACAATTAATTATATCCGTTAGAGAATTATTAGAGAAGGAACAAGAAGAAAAAAAATTAGATCTATGGGAAAAAATTAAAAACTCTGATATAGTGAGAGGCAAGATCATAAAAGTAGAAGATGATAAAATAACAGTAGATCTCGGTTTTGGTATAATCGGAACTGTCAATTATGATGAATTATCGTGGTTCCTTATTAAAAATGTTAGGAGATTTTTTGAGGTTGGAGATATTGTTAAAGCTAAGATTTTAAAGTTAAATGATGAATCAAAAACTGCAGAACTCAGTATTAAACAAACACAACCCAATCCATGGAGTGTATTTAAAGAAAAATACCCCATAGGAAGTATTATAGAAGGAGAAATAATTAAAATCACAAATGGAATTCTCGTTAAAACAGATAATTTATTTGGTTATGTACCTCAAAATGAGATCACATGGGGAAGAGTTAATGAAGAAAGAGAAAAATTTAAAGTCGGAGACAAAATAAAAGTAAAGGTATTATCGGTTGATGATGAAAGGCAAAGAATCATATTGAGTGTAAAGCAAACCGAACCCAATCCCTGGGAAGTGATTGATGAGATCTTAAAAGTAGGAGATATAACAAAAGGTAAAATCACTAATATTACAGACTTTGGGATCTTCTTAGAAATAAAACCAGGCTTAGAAGGCTTAATTCCTAAAAAATATCTCTCTTGGGAAAGAATAGATAACCTTTCAATTTTCTTTAAAATAGGAGACATAATAGAGGTTAAAGTTATAAATATTGATAAGGAAAATAGAAAACTCACTTTAAGTAGAAGAGATTTATTAAAAGATCCTTGGGAAGACATAGATAAAAGATATAGAGAAGGAGATAACATAAAAGGAAAGATAATAGAAAAAACAAAAGATGGAATAATTGTAGAAATAGAACCAGGTATAGAAGGATTCCTACCTCAAAATCAAGTATACCTTGATAAAGAAGATAATGAAAACGTTACAGATTATATAGAAGCTAAAATCATAAGAATTAATACTCAAAACAGAAAAATTATTCTTTCAAGAAAAGCATTATTAAAAGAGAGATTAGAAAAAGAAATTAAAGAACAACTAAAAGAATTTTCTCCTCCGCCTATAACATTAGGTGAAATCTTAAAGCTCAAAAATATTCAATAGCATAAATACTACCTACCCCCTCTTTTGTTATTTTGAAGGAGGGGGTATTTTTTTATTTAGACATAATAATTTCTAAAATCCTTGTGATTTTTTTATCTAATAGAGCAATTTTTTGATCTAAATCTTGAAAGTTTAAGGTTGTAGATTGTTTTTCTGCTACTTTTTTAACCTCTTCTAATAAAGATGTTTCTTGTGTTCTTAAAACTCTCAACATCTCTGAAATTTCTCTTATCTCTCTCCTCAAAGCTTCTTCCTTATTGGACAGTTCTTCTATTTTTTTATTTATCTCATATATCTCTGTAATTTTACCTTGAGATGAACTTAAAAGTCTATATAAGAACACAAGAAAAACAATAATTATTCCAAAAATAACAAAATCTAAAATTCTACTAATATTAATCATCATTCTCCTTATTCCCCCTCACAGACATTTTTAAATAGACTTTGAATTTTCTGTTATACTTATAAAATATATCATACAAGGAGGAAATAGTAAATAATGATATATAAGACACATTTAGCTTTAAATTACTTAGTTCTACAGACCATTCTTAAACTATCAGATGGGATGCCAGAAAAGATACTAACTCCTTGGGGTATTGGCACCATCATAGGAACAACTATTGGTACTTTTGTACCAGATGTTGATGCACCTCACTCAGAAGTCTCAAAAAGACTTCTTCCAACAAAAACACTGCTCAACTTACTAATTCCTATTTTATCTGTTTTTTTCAGTTTAGCTTTATCTTTACTGATATGTTCTAAAACTGGACTAAACTATATATATGATAAAATAATCTTATTTTTTGTTATTTTTACAATTGTATCCATAATTCTATCTTTAGTTTTTAAGTTATTACTAAAGCCCTTATTTGTACATAGAGGCTTACTTCATAGTATATGGGGTTTATTAATTATAAATCTTTTTCTGTCTGCAATGTATATTAATAACCTTAAAAATCTTCCATTAAGTTTTATAAACATGTATAATGGATTCTATATAGGAATTAATATTGGCTATTTAGGCCATTTAATAGGCGATATGATGACATTTCATGGGATTAATCCCGTATTTCCAATAAAATGGAAAATAAGTCTGAAAATATTTCGTACAAATAGCTTAGAAGAAAAGATCTTCATGATTATCTTAATAATAGTAAACATAATCTTTTTTCTTGCAAATATTTTTAAAGTTTAGGAGGTAAACCATGATTGATATCAAAACATTAAGAGAAAATCCTGATCTAATGAAAGAAAATATCCTATTAAGAAACTTAGATCCAGAAAAATATAATGTGGACTATATTTTAGAATTAGATTCTAAAAGAAGAGAACTCCAAAAAGAATTAGATAACCTAAGATCACTAAGAAATAAAATATCTCAAGAAATAGGCAAAAAACAAGATCAAGAAAGGGAAAAGTTAATCAAAGAAGCTAAAGAATTAAAGGAAAAAATTGAAAAAATCGAAGAAGAGTTCAAAAATATTGAAAAAGAACTTTATCAACGTCTCTGGCAACTTCCTAATTTTCTTTCGCCAAAAGCCCCAAGGGGAAAAGATGAAAATGATAATGTAGAAATTAAAAGATGGGGAGAAATTAAAAAATTCAACTTTACTCCCAAGGACCATCTGGACTTAGGAATGATGAATGATTTATTGGATTTTGAAAGAGGTAGTAAAGTTACAGGATCAAACTTCTACTATTTAAAAAATGAAGCTGTAATATTAGAATTTGCTCTGATGCAGATGGTTATAGATACTTTAGTTCCAGAAGGTTTCAAAATATTTATTACTCCAGACTTAGCCAAAATGGAGATCATTGATGGCATAGGTTTTCAACCAAGAGGACCTGAAGCCCAAATTTATAGAGTAGAAAATTTTGATTTAGGCCTTATTGCTACTGCAGAAATAACTTTAGGTGGTTACCACAAAGATGAAATTTTAGATGAGTTAGACCTTCCACTAAAATATTTAGGCTTTTCTCACTGTTTTAGGACAGAGGCTGGAGCATATGGAAGATATAATAGAGGTCTTTATAGAGTCCACCAATTTAGTAAAGCAGAAATATTTATTATATGTAGGCCTGAAGATTCAGAAGACATGCATGAATACATATTAGGATTAGAGGAAAAAATCTTCCAAAAACTAGAAATACCATATAGAGTTTTAGATATTTGCTCTGGTGACTTGGGAGCACCTGCTGCAAGAAAATTTGATATTGAGGCATGGATGCCAGGGAGAGGAGATTTTGGAGAGGTTACAAGCTGTTCAAATTGCACAGACTACCAAGCAAGAAGACTAAATATAAGATTTAGAAGAGTAACAGGAGAAGTATCATATGTACATATGCTAAATGGTACAGCTATTGCAATTTCAAGAGCATTAATTGCTATCCTTGAAAATTATCAACAAGAAGACGGAAGCATTTTAATTCCGAAAGCTCTACAACCTTATACCTTAGGTATTAGAGAGATTAAACCCAAAGCATAAAATAAGCCCCCATTTTAAGGGGGCTTATTTTTTAATAACACTTTGAGTAACCACAAACTCTACACGTTAAGCAACCTTCTGCTATCTGTAGAGGTGCACCACATTCTGGACATGGAATTCCTGAATAGGAACTTTCCTTATCTGAAGATTTAGGCATAATTACAAAATTATTGTGAGAGGAAAAATTTACACCACCTTCTTTTAGCACTAAATATTTTTCCAATGCTTTTGCAATAGCATCAGAACAAGAGAAGATAAAATCACCCTCTTCTGATCTTGTGGGATTAGGACATCTTATTCCCTTTAACTGTTTAATAATAGAATTTATATCTACACCACTCCTTAAGGTCAAAGAAATTAGTCTTGAGATTGCTTCAGTTTGAGATGCTGCACATCCTCCTGCTTTACCTAAGGTTGAGAACACTTCACATATGCCAAATTCATCTTCATTCACTGTTACATATAGATTACCACAACCAGTCTTTATTTTTATTGTTGCACCATGAGTTATATTTGGACGTGGTCGTGGTTTTACTTTATGTTCAGTTTTATCCTCCTTTGCCTCTTTCGTTTCTACACTCAAAACTTGTTCTGTTCTTGATTTATCTCTATATACAGTTATTCCTTTCAAACCTAACTCATGGGCCATTAGATAAATTTTTCTTATATCATCTTTGGTAGCTGATTGTTTTAAATTTACAGTCTTTGATACCGCATTATCTACATATTTTTGAAATGCAGCTTGCATTAGAACATGATCTTCATAATCTATATCTAATGCTGTAACAAACAATTTTCTTATCTTCTCTGGTATCTCTTCCATATCTTTAATAGTGCCTTTTTCTAATATCTTTTCTATTATTTCATCTGAATATATCCCTTCCTTTATTAACGCTTCCTTAAACAAAGGATAAACCTCATTCCATTCCCCTAAGCTCACCTTTCTTTTATATGCCAAAGCAAAAATAGGCTCAATACCAGAAGAAGCATTAGCTATTATACTAATACTTCCAGTAGGAGCAATAGTAGTTAAAGTAGCATTTCTTAACCTTAAACCCATATCCTTATAAATACTCTTTTCCCAATTTGGGAAAACTCCTCTTTTTTCTGCAAGATTTAGAGAAGCATTTCTTGCTTCATCAAGGATAAACCTCATAATTTCTTCCGCTATATCTCTTGCTTTCTGAGTATTATAAGGAATTTCAAGAAGAATCAAAAGATCATAAAAACCCATAACACCAAGGCCAATTTTTCTATTAGTTTTTGTAATCTCTTCTATTTGCTTTAAAGGATATGTATTAGCATCAATTACATTATCTAAAAAATGAACTGCCTTGTGTACTGTTTCTCTTAATTTATCCCAATCAATCTCATTCTTATCACCATTACTCTTAATCATTTTACCAAGATTTATAGATCCCAAATTACAAGATTCAAAAGGAAGTAAAGGTTGCTCACCACAAGGGTTTGTAGCCTCAATTTCTCCAACACCAGGCGTCGGATTTTTTCTGTTAATTTCATCAATGAATATTACCCCAGGTTCCCCATTTTTCCAAGCCTGTTCCACAATAAGATCAAATATTTCTCTTGCTTTTACTTTTTTAACAACTTCTTTGTTTCTCGGATTTATCAATTCAAAATCATCATCCCTCAAAACAGCTTCCATAAATTTATCTGTAATAGCAACAGATATATTAAAGTTGGGTAGCACTCCTTCTTTATCTTTACAGGTAATAAATTCAAAAATATCAGGATGATCAACTCGAAGAATTCCCATATTTGCGCCTCTTCTTACACCACCCTGCTTTATGGTATCTGTTGCTGCATCATAAACCTTCATAAAACTTACTGGTCCAGAAGCAACACCTCCAGTTGTCCTAACAATATCCCCCTTAGGACGAAGGCGAGAAAATGAAAATCCAGTACCTCCTCCAGACTGATGTATTAAAGCCGCATACTTCAATCCATCAAATATGCTCACTAATGAATCCTCAATTGGTATAACAAAACATGCTGATAGTTGTCCTAATGGTCTACCAGCATTCATAAGTGTAGGCGAATTAGGAAGAAACTCTAAAGAAACCATCATATCATAAAATTTTTCTTTTGTTTCTTCCCAATTAGCATTAGAGTCATAAATAAGATCTATTTTAGCAATACTTTCAGAAACTCTCTCAAACATCTCTTCCGGAGTCTCAATAACATTTCCGTTTTCATCCTTTTTAAGATATCTCTTTTGTAGTATATTTAAAGCTTGTTCAGTTAATTCTACTTTCTTCATTTTTAATTACTCCCTTTTCCTTTAAGTTTTACCACTTCATCTAATAGACTCTTTAAAGATTCATCGTTAGGCTTGTATTTAAGTCCATCCTTTATAATTTTTTCAGCCATATCTATCTTTCCTTTTTGTATTAAAACATAAGCAAGATTAGAATAAGCTTGAATATAGTCAATTTTAGCATTTATTGCTTTTGAAAACCAATACTCAGCATTATCATAATCTCCCAACATATAATAACAAGCCCCAATATTATTCATAGCTTCAAAAGAGTTAGGATTTGCCTCTAATGCTTTCTTAAAAAACTCTATGGCTTTCTGATAATTTTTATTATTATAATAGTCAAGACCCCTTTGTACTAAAACATTATCGTTTAATTTTATTTGGGGTAAAGATTTTTTGATTCCCCAAGCTTCATAAACTTTCTTTAAAAGGGCTAAAACTTTATCGTCATAGGGATCATAAGATAGTGCTTTCAATAATAACTCCTCAGCCTTTTTATAATTTTTCAATTGATAATAAATTAATCCTAAATTGACATACAAATCCTTACTGTCCGGCTTTTTGCTAAGGAGATTTTCATAAATATTCTTTGCTTCTTCATATTTTCTTTTCGTATAGTAGTATTGTGCCATATAATTCAACGCTTCTTCATGATTAGGATCTATCTCTAATATCCTTTTTGCAATTTCCAACACTTTATTCTGATCTTTCAAATCAAAAGAATATAATCTCATCAAATTCTCCATAGGCGGTATTGAATATTTATCATAAGATAGAGCTTTATATAAACTTTCTTCAGCTTTATATAGTAAACTTTTATCCTTTTCTCCTAAATAATGATAAGACTGTGCATAAAATGCTCCTACAAGGTTATATGTTAAAGATCTGTAATATGCATTTTTAAGCATACCCTCTATATGATATAAACCTCTGTTAAAAGCATAATTTTTATCATTTTCATTAGTAGTAGCTCCCATTATATTTAAATAGGCTTTTACTGCTGCTTCTCTAAATGCTGATTCTTGAGGACGAAGTCTAATTGCTTCCTCAAATAAAGCTGATGCCTTTCCTGCATCTCCTGATACAGAGTAATCCAAACCGAATCTATAAAACACCTCTGCCCTGAAAAATCTTGCTGATATATAAATGCTAAACAAACTAATAAAAGTAAACATAATAAATAGAATACTTTTTAACATATGAGGCAAATTCCTCACATCTATCTTCCATACTTTATCAGAATCATAAAATTTATAGGATAGAAGTATAAAAGCAGTAAGAGACCAAAAATAAAGATATGTAGCTGATAATCCAAAAAGAACCAAACTTTGGATGATAAAACCAATCCATCCTGAAATAACCCCTAAATATAATATCCTCTCTGAATTAGGAATTTTATCAATCATGTAAATACCGTTTCTGAAAGTATTTATTAATATCATACAAAAAGATAGAAGGCCAAAAATGCCAAGAGGAAATAGAATATCAAGAAACTCATTATGTTCCCTATCTGGATATCCTTTACCTCGATCATATCTTGCAAGATCTAAGGACTTATATGGAGTAAAATTGAAAGAGAAAGTTTCATGACCAAGTCCTATCAGTAACCTTGGTGATTTTAAAATTTTATCCGTAAAAAGATTAATACTATCTCTCCACGTCAATACACGAGGATTTGATTGTGTAACTCCTAATCCTACACCAATACTTTGGAATCTTTCCTTTAACGAGAAAACTCCTAAATTTTGTCTTTTTATATAGTATTCTTGTTCTGTAAAATAGAAGATTCCTACTGTAAATATCATTCCTACGATTAGCAATATTGTGATTATAGAATTTTTCTTTATAAAATTTCTATTTCTTAAAAACATATATCCATAATAGAATACCAGAGATATAATGAAGGCTATCCAGGAACCACGTGTATAACTACCTAATAAAACTAAAAAAGAAGAAAGAAAAATTAGAAGATATAATATTTTTGAATAGTATTTTTCCGAGGTGTAAATCTTGGACAAAATAATAGGAATAACCATTACTAAAAAATGGCCTAAAAAATCAGCATGCCCTAAGGTAGAAATAATTCGTGATTCAGTTCTAACCCTCTCAAACCAAGGCATCAATCTGTATATCTGTAAAATTCCAACAAAAGTTACAATAACTGTGGAGAAAATTATTGCCCAGAAAAAATAGTTTTGTTCTTTTTGAGAATCAACCACATCATAGATAAGGAAAAAAATAACAAAATAAAAGAAATAGCTAAGAAACCCCATCTGTCTCATATAGGAACCAAAAAAGCTTAGATAGAAATTAGTTGAAAAAATTGTAGATAAAATCCAAGAAATTAAGAATAAAAAAATCCATATAGAAACACTCTTAGGAGGTAGTATAAATTCTCTTTTTCCTAAAATTAACCACAGACCGATAAGTAATAAAGCTAAACCCCCTAATATTCTTATCAATGTTACCTTAGGTAGCTCCGAAACATCATGTATCCGCAAAAAATATGGTTGAGTAATAGGTACTAGGAAAATTAATAATAACAAAGATGCAAAAATAAAGAGTCTAAGATAATGGTCAGTATATTTCTCTTCAATCTTATTAACTTTTTTCTTCATCCTAACTCTCCCTCAAAAATATTAATTTTAACGATGGTAATAAAGTCTAACAAGGTTTAAAAACCTTGTCAATTTTTCTACTTAATAATAAAATCATAATAAGCATTAATATTTAACAAAAGGAGGATGAAAAATGAGTAAGAAACGTATAGGTGTGCTTACCGGTGGTGGAGATTGTCCAGGCCTTAACCCAGCTATACGTGGAGTAGTCATGAGAGCTTTAGATTATGGAGATGAAGTTATAGGACTAAAATATGGTTGGGCTGGTCTTATTAAAGCAGATGCTGTACCCTTAAAATTAGAAGATGTGGAAGACATATTAGAAATTGGTGGAACCATATTAGGTAGTTCAAGAACAAACCCATTTAAGAAGGAAGAGGATGTACAAAAATGCATCGAAAGTTTTAAGAAACTAAATTTAGATGCCCTAATAGCTATTGGTGGAGAAGATACCCTGGGAGTAGCATCAAAATTTAGCAAACTTGGACTTCCCATGATTGGAATCCCAAAAACCATAGATAAAGACTTAGAAGAAACAGATTATACACTTGGTTTTGATACAGCAGTAGAGGTAGTAGTAGATGCTATTAAAAGATTAAGAGATACTGCAAAATCTCATGCAAGAGTAATAGTAGTCGAAATAATGGGTAGACATGCTGGATGGCTTGCTCTTTATGGAGGATTAGCAGGTGGAGCAGATTATATTTTAATTCCCGAAGTAGAACCAAATCTTGAAGAATTATATAATCATATAAGAAAACTATATGCTAGGGGTCATACATATGCAGTAGTAGCCATCGCTGAAGGTGTACAGTTACCTGGTTTCACATACCAAAAGGGACAAGAAGGAATGGTCGACGCTTTTGGACATATAAGATTGGGCGGAGTAGGTAATGTCTTAGCAGAGGAAATTCAGAAAAATATTGGAATCGAAACAAGAGCTGTAATACTTAGCCATCTTCAAAGAGGAGGAAGTCCTTCTATTAGAGATAGAATCTTAGGATTATTACTTGGTAAAACAGCAGTTGATTTAGTACATGAAGGTAAATCTGGTTACTTTATTGCAGTAAAAGGAAGCGAATTAGTACCAGTAGATATTACACTAATTGAAGGAAAAACCAAGAATGTTGATCCAGCATTTTACGAAAGTGTAAAAACATTCTTTAATAAATAAAAACGAAGACTTTTTAGGAAGAGGGGGGTTTTACCTTCCTCTTCCTTTTTCTATATGTGATTATAATATCTTTCACAACAAAATAAGATAAAATTGAAAATAAAATTGATATAATAAGATTTCCCAAAAGATATCTTAGAATAAAAATTTTTGCACCTGTTCTTTCTAATCCACGCCATCTAACTTTTCCTGTTGTTATAAAATCTCCTAATATATAACTCAATGTCCAAAAAAAGGGAGATGTAAAGTAGTTCATTATGAATGTTCCTAAAATGCCCGCAAGATAATTAAGTTTAAATATGTAACAAATAAAAATCATTATAATCCCACCTAATCCAAAAGTAGGAAAAATTCCAATAAACACTCCTATACTGAAGCTTAAAGATATTTTCTCTGGTGTATCTTGAATTCTTACAAGCTTTAAATAAATATATCTCAGAAATCTCTTAATACTTCTTTTTTTCATTATAGATTTTTTCAATTACAGGCTTTAATTTTTTATATGTAGATGCTAAATCCTCTGGTATTACTTTAGTATCACCTATAACTACCATAAAATTTGAATCACCATTCCATCTTGGGACAACATGTAAATGTAAGTGCTCTGATATACCTGCACCAGCTACCTCTCCTATATTCATACCAATATTAAAACCATGAGGTTTCATGATATTATTTAATGCCTCGACAGATACCTGCAGTAGAAACATCATTTCTTGTAATGTTTCTTTATCAATAGATAAAATATCATTTGTATGCTTATAAGGTACTATCATTAAATGTCCATTATTATAAGGATATAAATTCAGGATTATGAAATTATATTCGCCTCTTAATAATATGTAGTTCTCTTCATCTTTACTTTCCATAGGCTTTGTACAAAATATACAGTCCTTTGATTTTTCAGCTGTAACATATTTTATCCTCCATGGACAAAAAAGTCTTTTCATCTTCTCTCTCCTTCCTTTACACTTGACAAAATATAGCTTTAAAAGTTAATATTTATAAAAAGTGCCGAAGTGGCGGAATTGGCAGACGCGCCAGACTCAAAATCTGGTGGGTGGGTAACACCCGTGCCGGTTCGACTCCGGCCTTCGGCACCAAAATTTTAATCTTACCATATCTTCTCCATCTCCCAATACAATTCAGAAGGTACTCTTTTCTTATTATTTATTACATCCTCTAAAGAGACAGAAACAGTAGTATTATTTTGCCATCCTATCATTACTCCCGAAAACCCATTCATTAGAACTTTCACAGCTTCCACACCCATAAAAGTTGCTATAGTCCTATCGAATACTGATGGGGATCCTCCTCTTTGTATGTGTCCAAGTACAACAATACGAGTAGGTATACCTACCCTATCCTCAATTTGTTTTCCAATAAAATAAGCACTTCCAACTCCCTCCGCAACCACTATAATATTATGTCTTTTATTCCTTTTTTGCCTTTCTTTTAATTTTTCTGTAATATAAGGAAAATCTATAGGTACCTCGGGAATAAGCACAATATCCGCACCACTAACTAATCCAGCAACAAAAGCTATATATCCACACTCCCTACCCATAACTTCTATAACAAAAGTCCTCTCATGAGCAGCAGCTGTATCCCTTATTTTATTTATAGCATCAATAACATTATTACACGCAGTGTCAAAACCTATTGAAAAATCAGTTCCCCATATATCATTATCTATACTTCCTGGAATTCCTACTACTTTTATACCTCTCTTATATAGCTCAAAAGCTCCTTTAAGAGAACCCTCTCCACCAATTACAATTAAACCATCTATGTTTTGATTTTTTATGTTCTCTATAGCTTTCAAAATACCCTCTTCCTTTTCAAAATCCTTTGATCGAGCAGTATGTAAAATTGTTCCACCGCGTTGAACAATTTCACTCACATCATCTCTTCCAAGCCTTCTAAAATCCCCTTCAATTAAACCCTGATATCCCCTTTCAATCCCTATAATTTCTAAATTTTTAGATAATCCATATCTGACAATAGCCCTAATTGCAGAATTCATTCCAGGCGCATCACCACCACTAGTAAGTACCCCTACCTTCATTTTTCTTTTTCCTCCTCTTGAAATCTTCCATAATTTCTTAACTTCAACCATCTTTCTTCTAATAAGATTTTTATTTCCTTCTCTCTCAACCTCTTCAATACCCTCCTTAAAGCTAATCTCAAATTATTAATTGTCCCTTCAAAATCCTGATGAGCACCCCCATTAGGCTCTGGAATTACCTCATCAACAAGACCTAACTTATAAAGATCTTCAGCAGTAATCTTAAGAGCCTCAGCAGCCTCGGGAGCTTTAGAAGAATCCCTAAACAAAATTGACGCACAACCCTCTGGAGATATCACCGAGTAATAGGCATTTTCAAGTATCATTATATAATCTCCAACCCCTATTCCTAAAGCACCACCACTTCCACCTTCACTTAAAACTACTACTATTATTGGGGTTTTTAATACAGACATTTCTTTTAAATTTTGAGCTATTGCCCAAGCTTGTCCTCTTTCTTCAGCACCTATACCTGGATATGCTCCTGCCGTATCAATAAAGGATATTACTGGTAAAGAAAATTTCTCTGCTATCTTCATAACTCTTAAAGCTTTTCTGTAACCTTCAGGATGGGGCATACCAAAATTCCTTTTCATCTTTTCTTGAACAGACTTTCCCTTCTCTTGACCTATAATTACCACACTTTCATCATTAAAAGTCCCTAACCCTGCGATGATTGCAGAATCATCACCATATAACCTATCTCCATGTAATTCAATAAAATTGTCAAACAATGCATCTAAAAAATCAGAAAAGGTAGGACGGTTTGGGTGTCTTGCAAGAAGTATTCTCTCCCAAGGCGTCAATCTTCTTTCCATGATTTCCTCCAAAGATGAGTCAATATTATAAATAAAGTATTTTTAAGCTTCTTCCTTTCTACTACTAAATCTACCATACCATGCTCTAATAAAAACTCTGACCTTTGAAATCCCTCAGGAAGCTTCTGTTTTATTGTTTGTTCAATAACTCGAGGCCCTGTAAAACCAATTAGTGCACCTGGTTCAGCAACTATTACATCTCCTAAGGAACCAAAACTTGCCAAGACACCTGCAGTTGATGGATGGGTTAACACATTGATATATGGTATTTTAGCCTCACTTAGTCTTGCAATTGCAGCACTTGTTTTTGCCATTTGAAATAAAGAAAAAAGTCCTTCTTGCATTCTTGCTCCTCCTGAAGATATTACACTAACTACAGGTATTCTATCTCTTAATGCTCTTTCAATTGTTCTCACCACTTTTTCTCCTACAACTGATCCCATACTACCCCCAATGAATCTAAAATCCATCACTATTATATGAACAGGAATCCCATTAATCTCCCCTTTACCAACAATAATGGCATCTTTTAAACCGGTAGCTTCTTGTGCCTCTTTTATTCTTTGGGTATAGGGTTTTGTATCTATAAAACCGAGTACATCAATAGGTGAAATATGAGCATCAAATTCCTCAAAAGTGCCATCGTCAATTAAAAGATCTATGCGTTCGTATGCTGTTAATTGATCATGATATCCACATTTTATACATACTTTTAGATTTTCATTCCAATCCTTGGAATAGATGATTTGAGAACATTGAGGACATTTAATCCATAAACCATCGGGAATATCTCTAAATTTATCTTTGTTTTCATTTCTTCTTAAAAAATCCCTAAACATTTCCCCTCCTTAAAATTTTAATTTTTGATTATTTTACCATACAAAGTTATTTTAGCTAATTACAGATCTTTTATATGTTTAAGTCCAAAAGTAACACCAAACTTAAATAGTTGAATTAGATCTTTTTTGATATCCTCATTCCATTTAATCCAAAATTCAGGTGATATTAAAATTTTTTCATTATCAACCTTTATTATCACAGGCGTTAATCCTTTTCTATTTTTTAATATCTCCCTAATTTTATAAATCAACTCATACGTTCTATTTGCGTTTAAATTAATTAAAAGAACATTTCCATCCAATTCATCTACCTGTTCTACCATAATTTTTACTATTTCCTCATTTTCATCTTTATCTACTTCTAACTTACCTCCTACTACAACTCTCTTACCTTCTTGTAAAACATCCTTAAAATTATTATAAACAGAAGAAAAAACAATTATATCAGCTTCACCTGTGTAGTCTTCTAATGTTGCAAAAAGCATTTTTTGGTTCTTTCTATCTAAAATTTCCCTCACATTCTTAAGAATCCCAGGCACGACAATCCAGCTTCCAGATTCCACATCTACCAACTCATCAATAGTATTTTCAAAGAGTTTTTGTGATATTTCTCTCAATTCTTCTTGAGGATCATAGGAAACATAAAGACCGAGCATCTCTTTTTCCATCTCCATTAATTCTTCCACAGTAAATTCTTCAGTATTCATAATCATTGGATCTCTAATTAATTCCATAGTATCTATTAAGGATGCTTGTGTTACTGGCACCTTTTTAGTCGATTGTACTGAATCTAAAAGCTTATCAATATTTTCAAGTAAAGATCTTCTACTTAATTCAAAACTATCAAAAGCACCACTTTTTATCAAGCTTTCTAAAGTTCTTTTATTAATCACTCGAGAATTCAATCTTTTAACAAAATCTAAAACAGATTTAAATTTACCATTTTCTCTCTCATTTACAATTGCTACAGCAACTCCCTCACCCACATTTTTCACAGCAGAAAGTCCAAATCTTATTCCTTCATTTGTAACTGTAAAATGAACCATACTTTCATTTACATCTGGGGGTAGAATTTTAATACCCATTCTTTTGGCTTCTGCTATATATTTACTTAACTTTGAAGTATTATTTCTCACACTTGTTAATAATGATGACATAAATTCCTTTGGATAATAAACTTTAAGAAAAGCAGTTTGATAAGACACATAGGCATAAGCTGCACTATGAGACTTATTAAAACCATATTCTGCAAATTTTGCCATATCCTCAAATATATCCTTAGCTACCTCTTCTGGAATACCTCTCTCTTTTGCACCTTTAACAAATATCTCTCTTTGCTCTTCCATAACTTCTGGCTTCTTTTTACCCATAGCCCTTCTTAAAACATCAGCTTGTCCTAATGAAAATCCTGCCAATCTATGAGCAATTTCCATAACCTGTTCTTGATATATAATCACGCCATAGGTTTCTGAAAGAATAGGTTCTAAAGAAGGATGCATATATTCTACTTTTTCTTCTCCTCTCTTTCTCTTTATATAACTTTCTAATCTTCCTAAAGGACCAGGCCTATATAAAGCTAATACTGCTATTAAGTCTTCAAATTTTTCTGGCTTTATTTCTCTTAAAAGATTTCTCATTCCTCTACTCTCTAATTGAAAGACCCCTATCGTCTCACCTTTCTGTAACAATTCATAAACCTTAGGATCATCCAGTGGTAAATTATCTATATCTATATCAACTCCATAATTTTCTTTTATCTTTTTCAAAGTATCATAAATTACAGTAAGAGTTCTTAAACCAAGAAAATCCATCTTTAATAGTCCAAGTTCTTCTAAATTTGTCATTGGAAATTGAGTTACAATTTCACTGCTATTCATTACTTGGAGAGGCACATACTCTATTAGTGGATCCTTAGAAATAACTAAACCAGCAGCATGTATTGAAGCATGCCTTGCGTGTCCTTCGATCCTTTTTGCAATATCAATAATCTTTTTAGCTTGAGCATTATTTTCTACAAGATTTTGTAATTCTTGTGAACTTTGTAAAGCTTCCTCTATACTACTGTTAGGAGGTATTAATTTTGCAATTCTATCTACTTCGTTATAAGGGACATTTAAAACTCTACCCACATCTCTTACAGATGCACGAGCTGCCATAGTACCAAAAGTAATAATTTGAGCCACATGTTCTTTACCATATTTATTTCTTACATAATCAATAACTTCTTCTCTTCTTTCAAAACAAAAATCAATATCAATATCAGGCATTGTTATTCTCTCAGGATTTAAAAATCTTTCAAATATCAATCCCCATCTTGTAGGCTCAATATTTGTAATCCCTAAAACATAGGAAACCAAAGATCCTGCAGCAGAACCTCTTCCAGGACCTACTGGAATCCCTTTACTCTTTGCATACCTTACAAAGTCCTGTACAATTAAGAAATATCCAGAAAATCCCATTTGTTTTATTACTGAGATTTCGTATTCTAATCTTTCTCTAATGTGATTTGGAATATTATCTCCAAATCTTTTTCTTGCCCCTTCCCAACAAAGTCTTTCAAAGTAAGAATCTAATGTTTCACCTTCAGGTACTTCAAATACTGGTAAAATAACCTTGTTTAAAGGTAGTTCTAAATTACATTTTTCTGCAATTTTTACTGTGTTTTCTAAAGCTTCAGGTATACTTTCAAAAATTCTAGACATCTCTTCTTCTGATTTAAAATAAAATTCATTTGTTTTAAATCTTAACCTATCTTTGTCGTTTAATTTAGATCCTGTTTGAATACATAGGAGGATATCATGAATCTCGGCATCTTCTTTATTTAAATAATGTACATCATTAGTAGCTACAAGAGGGACGCTAAATTCTTTAGACAATTCAATTAATTTTTCATTAACATATTTTTGTTCTTCTAAACCATTATCTTGAAGTTCCAAATAAAAATCTTCTCCAAATATATCTAAATACTCTTTTATAGATTCTTTTGCTTTATCTATTCTATTGTTTAGGATGTAGGTAGGTACTTCTCCAGCAAGACAACTTGTAAGAGCTATTAATCCTCTTGAATATTCTCTTAAAAGTTCTTTATCAACCCTTGGTTTATAATAGAAGCCCTCTATAAAAGACAAGCTAACTAATTTGGTTAAATTTTTATAACCCTCAAAATCTTTTGCAAGAAGAATTAAATGAAAAAGATCTCCTCTTTGGCCTTTTTTCTCAAAGCGTGAATCTGGAGTTACATATACTTCACAACCAATTATAGGTTTAATTCCCTTCTCTTTCGTTATTTTATAAAAATCAATAACACCATACATTACACCATGGTCTGTTAAAGCTACAGCAGGCATGTTAAAATTAACAGCTTTTTCTACCAATTCATCAAGCTTACAGGCACCATCAAGCAAACTATACTCTGAATGTACATGGAGATGTACAAATCCCATACATATCGCCAAGTTTCAAAAAAATATTACTTTTGTATTATAACTGAGAAGGATCTAAACCCAAGAGAACAAAAAAACTCTCTAATGCTCTTTTTTTCCCTCTTAATTCTGGATCACTTTCATCATTTATTAAATTTTTATATTCTTCAATAGCAAACTTTATTGTCTCTTCTAATCCCTTTTCCTCTATACTTTTATAAAGCTCCTTATACTTACTGTGTCTTGCTTCTGCATTTTTTCTCCAATAATCTGGGTTTTCTGTATTCACACTCATAAGAATATCTTGCTTTGCAAGTTTAGAAAATCCATCTAATCCCTTAAGGACAGAATCTTTATCCATTATAAATCCTCTCCTTTCAATTAATATTTTTTACCAAAAGGAAAGTTGTTCTCTTTCTCCCTTTTTGTTTTGCTCTTCCTTTTGCTGTATAACATCATCATATAATTTTTTAAGTTCAATAAAATCTTTTTTAATTCCATCAAGAAGCTTCCCATGATATAAAGCCGCAGCTGGATGATACGTTACAAATACCAACCTCCCATCAACTTGATAGTATTTACCATGAGATGTGTTCATATTCACTGTATGCCCTAATAATACATAGGCAGCGTGCCTTCCTAAAGCACATAATATTTGTGGACTAATTATTTCTATCTGTTTTTTTAAAAAAGGATAACAAGCATTGATCTCTTCTGGAAGAGGATCCCTATTATTAGGAGGTCTACATTTTAAAACATTGGCTATATATACATCTTCCCTTTTCAACCCCAAGGATTCAATAAGTTCTGTTAAAAGCTTTCCTGCAGCCCCAACAAAAGGCCTACCTTGTTGATCTTCATGAAAACCAGGTGCTTCACCAACAAACATAATAACAGCATTAGGATTTCCTTCACCAAAAACTAAATTAGTTCTTTCATTCCATAATAGACAATTTCTACACCTTTCTGCTTCTCGTAACAACTCATCTAAACTTCTTATTTTATTTAATCTTTCCATCCAAACTCTCCTTTCAGCTGGACAAATCTAACATACCCAAGATTCTCCTTCAACATTTTGCCATTTTTTTTAATAATCTTACATAAATTTTGAAAATCTCTCCCTCCTATGGGAATAACCATAATTCCTCCCTCTTCTAACTGCTCCCATAGAGGAAAAGGAACATCGTAAGATGCAGCTGTCACAATAATTCTGTCAAAAGGCGCTTTTTCTTCCCAACCCAAAGTACCATCTCCTACCTTGAAATATATATTAGTATAACCTAAAAATTTTAAAATTTTTTGGGCTCTCTCTGATAGTTCTCTGATCCGCTCAATCGTATATACTTCCTTTGAGAGTTCAGCCAATATTGCTGTCTGATAACCAGAACCTGTACCTATCTCTAAGACTTTTTCCTTTTTAGTAAGTCCTAAAGCTTCTGTCATTAGGGCTACCACATAAGGCTGGGATATGGTCTGCCCAAAACCTATTGGTAATGCTTCATTTACATAAGCTAAATCTATATACTCTTGGGGTACAAAAAGATGTCTTGGAACTTTACTAATAGCATTAAGAACGTCAGGAGATTTTATTCCTTCATTCCTTAATATCTCTACTAAATTTTCTCTTTTTTGTTTGAATAAATCAGTATCTTTAAAATCCAAAGTCAATTCAACTTCTTAAATACTTAGGAATATAAAATAAAGATAAATGAGTGTCTCCATCATAAAATTTTAATTCACCGTGAATTCTTTCCTTTATCCGCTTATCAATTTCATCTTTTTGTAAGAATGGTGAGACACTTTTATCCTTAAAACCAATCAAAAATCCCCAATTACTATCAAAAGAAGGAATAAAAGTCTGGTATGAATATGAATTAGAAAATACTTTCTTTAAATTATCCCTTATCCAAAAATGTCTATATTCTTGCCCTAATTGTGTTGTATCTCCCTGTGTAACCAATATTCCATTATCGTCTAATATGTTCCAAACCAGAAAATAAAACTCTGGCAAATATAATCGGTAAGCAGGAGTATCAGGGTACGGTTCAGGTAGATCTAAAACCACAATATCAAATTTATCCGTTGTATTCTTAACAAATTCCCAGCCATCTTGAAATATTAATTTAACTTTCTCACTTTTAAAAGAACCTTGATGCCATTCCCATAAATACTTTTCAGAAAACTCAACTACTTCAGGATCAATTTCAATTGCAACAATTTCCACATAGTTATATTTTAAAAGCTCTCTGAGGGTAGCTCCTTCTCCTGCACCAACAACTAATATCTTATAAGGATTAGGGTGCAATATCATAGAAGGATGAATAAGAGCTTCATGATATATGAATTCATCCTTTTCTGCGGACTGAATTTTTCCATCTATTATCAAACATTTTCCATAGGTTGGATTTTTAATAATTTGAATCTTCTGATAATAGGAAACAATGTCAACCAAAACTTCCTCTACCATATAGCAATGTAGCTGATCTTCAGCAACTGTGTCTACATACCATCTATAATTTTTCATAGTCCCTTTCATCTTATCTCAAAATCAGTAAAGTTATTTATATTTTCATCGCTCCAAACCACATCAACCTTTTCTACTATTGCTCCTAAGGGACCTTCTTTTAATTTTTCCAAAAAAAGTTTTAATGCTTCTTCTTCTCCTATAGCTTCTACTTCCACTCTTCCATCATTTAGATTTCTCACATAACCTAAAATACCAAGACGCTTTGCCCACTTATAGGCAAAATATCTAAAACCAACTCCCTGAACTACTCCTGAAATATAGACATGAAAATACTTCTTCATAAACAACTAAATTGGTCGGGGCGACTGGACTTGAACCAGCGACCTCCTACTCCCGAAGCAGGCGCGCTAGCCAACTGCGCTACGCCCCGCATAATAAGATGGTCGGGGCGACTGGACTCGAACCAGCGACCTTCCGCACCCCAAACGGACGCGCTTCCCCTGCGCTACGCCCCGACTCGCGTTATTTATTATACCATAAAATACTTACTTTTTCACATTTAGAAGATGTGAAATTTCCTCGACAAATCGAGATGGTTCTTGATACCTATTATATCTTTTTGAAGCGTAAGACATATATAATTTCTCCTTGGCTCTTGTTATACCCACGTAACACAATCTTCTCTCTTCTTCTATTTCTTCTCTTGTAGTTGCATTATAATGAGGTAGTATCCCTTCTTCAAGACCTACAAGAAATACAATATCAAACTCCAATCCTTTTACACTGTGTAGAGTAATAAGAGAAATCTTATCACTCTCAAGAGAATTTTCTATCTTACTACTACTTAACGTAAGATGAGACAGGAATTCTCCCAAATCATTTTTTTCTGAAAACCCCTTACTAAACTCAATTAATTCTAAGAGATTTTCTTTTTTTACCTCTAAAGTATCTCTATCATACTTCTCTATTTCTTTCATATAGCCAGTTTTATCAATAACAGTCTCTATAAGGCCTTCAATATTAATCTTATCTTTTATTTCTAATAAATAATTCCAAATATCTAAAAAACTTTTTACCTCTTTCTTCGTCTTTGAGACTTCCTTAACCGCTTCCAGTAAAGAATAACCCTTGTTATAATATTCCTTTATAAAATTAAAAGTAGCCTCACCAATACCTCTCTTAGGTACATTAATTATTCTCTTTAAGCTTATAATATCATTGGGATCATGTAGGATATTTAGATATGCTACTATATCTTTAACTTCTTTTCTATCAAAAAAACTTATTCCCCCTATTACTTTATATGGAAGATTAGACCTAATAAAGGCTTCTTCGAACACTCTTGATTGCCTATTTGTTCTGTATAAAACTGCAATTTCAGAAGGATTTTTACCCTTTAAAAGTTCTATTTTTATTTGTCTTACCACAAAGCTTGCCTCATCTTCTTCATTTACAGCCCTAAAAAGTATAGGATAATTTCCATTCTTTTTATCACTCCATAACTTTTTAGGATATCTTTTATCATTATTTACTATTAAGGCGTTTGCTATATCCAGAATTTGTTGTGTAGATCTATAATTTTTAGTTAAAAATATTACTTTCAAATTTTTGAAATCTTTCTCCAATCTAAAAATATTTTGATAATCAGCCCCCCTCCAGCTATATATACTTTGATCGTCATCTCCAACTACAGAAAATCTTTTTTTCTCTTCCACAAGAATTTTAAAAAGCTCGTATTGGGCCTTATTAGTATCCTGATATTCATCGACTAAAACATATTCTAATTTGTCTTGAACATATCCTCTTAAAGCAGGATTTTCTTGTAATAATTTAATAGAATAAATGAGAAGGTCTGCAAAATCAACAGCATTATTTTTCCTTAAATAATTTTCATATTTCTTATAGATTTCTAATATTATCTCATCAAAATTATTAGAAACCATATACTGAAAATCTTCAGGAGTAATTAGCTTATCTTTTAGGCGAGAGATTTTATCTTTAATATCTTTAGAGTTATAATCGTTTTCTCTTGCAAAATCCTTAAGTATCTCTTTTACAACTTCTTCTTGTGCATCTTCATCATATATCACAAAATTGCTTGGAAACCCAAACCTTTTTCCATAGGTTTTTAAAAGATAAAACCCAAATCCATGAAAAGTTCCAGCCCAAACTTTTTCACCATCTTCTGACGATATCAGTCTTGTTATCCTACTTTTCATCTCAAAAGCTGCTTTATTCGTAAAAGTTAAAGCCACAATGTTTTCAGGCTTTGCATACTTTTCAGATATGAGATAAGCTATTTTGTAAGTTATTACCCTTGTTTTACCACTTCCAGCTCCTGCAAGTACTAGTAAAGGATTATCCACATCTAAAACTGCGGATAACTGTTCCTCACTTAAGTCTTTAAGAAAATCCATAATTCTTACCTCTTCCAAAAATCTATTCTTTTAATGGTATATCAATTCTTAAAATAGATTTGTTATCCTCCTGAGATAATTCAATTCTCATATTATCAGGTTCAAAAGTGAGATATTTAGAGACTGCCTTAATTAAATCTTCTTTTAAACTTTCTATCATTTTAGGTTCAATCTTTGCCCTATCATAAACAAGGATAACTTGAAGTCTCTCTTTTGCAATTTCTTTAGAAGATATCTTTTTACTCCATATATTAGTTATGATCATCTTAACCTCCCCTTTTTACCCCTTAAATATTTTAAAAATCTTTTCTAAGAAGCTCTCGGATTTTTCAAGCTCATCCCATGATACATCTTCTCCTAAAAGCCTCTTCACTATTAAATTAAAAGCTAAAGCGGATTTATACTTATTTCCTGAATAAATAATAGGTTCTCCTTTATTTATACTTATTATTAAATTTTCATCTTCTGGTATAATTCCTAAAAGTTCTATAGACAGAATATCCAACAAATCATCAACACCAAGCATTTCACCATTTTTTACCATATCAAACCTTACTCTGTTAACAATAAGTCTTGGATCTCTAAGTCCATAAGCTTCTAAAAGTCCAATAACCCTATCTGCATCTCTTACCGCTGAAACTTCAGGAGTAGTAATAACTATAGCCTCATCAGCACCCGATATAGCACTCTTAAATCCATGCTCTATACCAGCTGGAGAGTCTATTAATACATAATCAAACTCTATCTTAAGATCATTTATTACCCCTTTCATCTGTTCAATAGAAACAGCTTCCTTTTCTTTTGTTTGGGCAGCAGGTAAAAGATATAGATTATTTAATCTTTTATCCTTAACTAATGCTTGTTTAAGACTACATTTTCCTTCCACCACATCCACTATGTTGTAAACTATTCTATTTTCTAAACCCAGAAGAAGATCTAAATTTCTAAGTCCTATATCTGTATCTACAAGAGCAACTTTAAGACCACTCATAGCAAGACCAGTTCCAATATTAGCCACAGCAGTAGTCTTACCAACACCACCCTTCCCTGAAGTTACTACTATAGATTTACCCATCTTTTTTACCCCCTAAATTAATATGTATCAATCTTAAATTTACCATCCTCTATATATAAAAAATAACCTGCCTTTTTATACCTTGCTTTGGGCATATCTAAAATATAAGAGGCGATTTGAATCTTTTCAGGCTCAAGTCCCAAAGCAAATATAATAGCTTTGTCATTATTTTCATATCCTGCCCATATAGAACCTCTGATCTTTCCTAAAACAAAAACACTCTTATTACAAATTATTTCTGCCCCTGAATTTACATCTCCTAAAATTAAAAGATTTTCTTTTGAACTAACAAGTTTACCACTTCTCATAGGACCGATAATAATCTTTGCAATATTGGAGTAAGGAACTCTTATCTTAGGTAAGTCCCTGTTTAGCATTATACCATAATTTTTATAAATTTGTTTCTGGAGTTCCTCCCAATCTGAATTATCTATCTCTCTTCCTTGGAAGTCTATATAAATATTTACACCTTTAAAAAATTTTTCCTTATTCTTGATCTCATCAATTATAAGATTTTTAATTTCATCCCAAGATAAAGATGGATTAACTACCATCTTTATACCTTCTTTTAAATCTCCTTTTATAGATATATTACTCAATATTTTTACCCCCCTTTATCATATATTCAATTATCTTTCTTGCTATTAGAGCTGCTCTACCTCCTCCGCTTTTTCCATGCTCAACAAAAACAGTCACCACATAAGGAACATCGTTAACTCTAAAGAAAGAGGAAAACCAAGCATGGCTTTCTCCATGCGGGTTCTCAGCTGTTCCTGTTTTTCCAAATATTTCTACTCCTGGAAATTTTACAGCTATTCCTGTTCCTTCCTCCACCACTTTTTTCATTCCCTCCTTTAATATTTCCCATATTGATTTATTTATCTTTACTTCCTTAATAATCTCAGGCCTAACCTCTTCTATACCATTTTCAGTTACTATACCCTTTAAAACGTGCGGTTTAACCAATATTCCTTCTGTAGCAAGCATACTCATCATAGCATGTATTTCTAAAGGAGTAACCAGTACAAAACCTTGACCGATGGAAAGATTTACTGTATCTCCAGGATACCAAGGCTCTTTAAAGGTTTTTACTTTCCATTCCTTAGATGGAATAAATCCTTTTACCTCTCCTGGCAAATCTATACCCACCTTAGAATCTAACATAAAATCTTTTGCATATTTAAAAATCTGATCTTCTCCTACCCTCAATCCTACATTGTAAAAAACCACATTACAAGATTGAGCTATTCCATCCACAAAATTAATTCTTCTATGTCCACCCTTTTTCCAGCATTTATAAGAATATCCTCCTAAGTAAAATTCTCCTGGACAATAAAAAGTATCATTTGGTGAGATCTTTTTATTTTCTAAGGCAGAAAGAGCAACTATCAATTTAAAAATAGAACCTGGAGGGTATAAGGCTGAAATCGCCTTATTGTTTAATGGCTTGTTGATATCATTAATAAGATTATTCCATTCTTCTTTTGTAAAACCTGTTATAAATTTATTAGGGTCAAAGGCAGGATGACTTGCCATAGATAAAACTTCTCCTGTATCTGCCCGAGATACAATGACACAGCCCCTTTCCTCTCCTAAGGCATCTTCAGCAACCTTTTGAATATTCAGATCTAAACTTAATATTAATGATTCACCAGGTACAGGATCCTTCTGGCCAACTGTGATATTTTCAGTATTTGAAGCATGCAATAATATTCCTCTAAATCCTTTCTTACCCCTTAAATATTTTTCATAAAATGCCTCTACTCCGTATTTCCCAGATTTTTCCCCCAAAGAATAATCACTTTCCTCATCTTCAAGTTCTTCTTTACTTACCTCACCCATGTATCCAATAACATGAGAAGCTAATGATCCAAAAGGATAATATCTCTCAAATTCAATATTTATAGAAAATGGTGGTAAATCCTCTCTATTCTCTTCTAAAAGTAATATTTCCTTTATATCTAAATTATTTTTTAAAAGTACCGCAGGATAGAACGGTGAAATTTTATTATAAATCTTTTCGATATCTTTATCCTTCATTTTTATAACATTGCTTAATCTCTTTACTTTTTCTCTCTCATATTTGTAAGGAGGAATTAAATATAATGAATATTTTATCTTATTTTCAGCTAAAATAACTCCATTTCTATCATATATGATACCTCGAGGGGCAGGAAGGATTACTGATTTCATATAGTTTCTTTGGGCAAGATCTTGATAAAAATCACCTTTATATATTTGAAGATAGAAAAGTCTTAATATAATCAGCAAAATAGCTACTTCTATTATTCTTTTAAAGAAAATTTCATGATTCTTCATTCTTTTTCAGTAGAATAAATCTCAGGAATAAAAAAATAAAAAGGGATAAAAAATACAAGATTAGATGATATATATCTCAAGAGGTCTATTACATAATTCAAACTAAAATTATAGCCAAAGTTCCAAAATAAAAAGGAAAAGGTACTAAGACCAATTATTAAAAAGAAGGCACTACTTTTATGAATAGAGATAAAACTCTTTTTCCACATTTTTATTATAACTTCAATAATAACCCAATAAATCAGAAATAAATAGAAAGGAATAGTAGAAAAAATTTTTAAAGAAAAAGATAGAATAATAGATATTCCTTGAAAATATAAACTTTTAAAAAGAAGAAAAACAAAAAAAACTAAAACCAAATCAGGATGAAATCCTAAAAAGAAAACTTTTGTCTGCAAAAAAGCTAAAATTAAAGAACTTAAAAAGATTAAAATTTCAGACAAACTGCAACCCCCTCCATATTTGATAAATCAACCATTGGATATACTTTTATTCTGGTAAAAGCTAAAACATTCTTCTCTTCTAAATGAGAAATATATCCTACCTTTAAACCATAAGGTATATATTCATCAATTCCAGAAGTTATTACATTATGATTAGTTTTAATACCATGATCTGAAAATATGTAAGCCATTTCTATATGATCAAAGGCTCCTTTAACTATTCCATAATCTTTTGTTTCCCATATCATTACTCCTACTACTGTACTAGGGTCATAGATTGTCTTTACAATTGAAAAATTTTTCTCTGTTTTATAAATTTTTCCAATTATCTGATCCTTATAAATTACTGCCATCCCTTTTTTGACACCATCTTTTTCTCCCTTATCTATTTTAAATTCAAGATTCCACTTTACAGGATCTCTTCCAATAATGTTAGCATAAACAAACGAAAAATTTTTCTTTTCCAATTCCTTTAACCATATTGCTGTCTCTTCTTTCCGTCTTAGATTTTCTAAAATCATTTTAAGCCTTAAATTTTCCTTATATAAATCAAAGTTTTCGTTCCTTAATATCTCTATTTCCTTTTGCAAACTTTCAGTTAAAGTAAAAATAGCTTTCAATTCATTAATAAAAATCTTTAAGTCATTAATTATATTAGAAAATGCTTTTTGAATATTAGTGGTCCAAATTTCTACGTATCCACTACCCCAAAGAAGAATAGAGAGTAGCAGTACTAAAAATACCAACCGCCATTTAATTCCTTGTTTATCCATTTATAAATACTTCTTAATAGCTCTCTTTAACTGAAGCAAGTACCTGTTTATATTTATCAAATTCTTCAATAATCTTTCCTGTTCCTTTTACTACACAAAGTAAAGGCTCTTCTGCAACTATAGTTACAACCCCTATTTGTTCTGATATATATGAATCAAGACCTCTCAGGAGAGCACCTCCACCAGCTAAAACTATACCTTTATCCATAATATCTGCTGCAAGTTCTGGAGGTGTTTTTTCTAAGGTATCTCTAATTGCTTCTACAATCATATCAATGGTATCCTTTAAAGCTTCTCTAACTTCTGCCGAACTAATCTCTATATTACGAGGCACCCCAGTAAGTAAATCTCTTCCTTTAACTTCCATATAAGTTTTATTCTCTTCTCCAAAAGCAGCATTTCCAAGGTTAACCTTTATCTCTTCTGCAGTTCTCTCTCCTATAAATAGGTTGTATTTTTTCCTTATATAATGAACAATAGCTTCATCCATCTCATCCCCAGCTACCTTTATTGAGGTGCTAACCACTATTCCTCCTAATGAAATAACAGCTATTTCAGTAGTCCCTCCACCAATATCTACAATAATATTACCAGAAGGTTCCCATATTGGGAGATCAGCACCTAATGCACTAGCAATAGGCTCTGTGACAAGCAAAACATCTCTTGCACCAGCAGAATATGCAGTATCTAAAACAGCTCTACGCTCTACAGGTGTTGTTCCCGACGGTATACCTATAACCATTCGAGGACTTACTAAAAAATCTCTCTTATTGTGAACCTTCTCTATAAAGTATCTAATCATCTTTTCCGCAGCATCAAAATCTGCTATGACTCCATCCTTTAATGGCCTTATAGTGACAATCTCTTCAGGAGTTCTTCCAAGCATTTTCTTTGCTTCTTCACCAACAGCAACAACCTTCTTATCACTTCTTCTTATTGCCACCATAGATGGTTCAAAGATAACTACTCCCTTACCTCTAACATATACAACCGTATTTGCAGTTCCCAAATCAATACCTAAATCCTTAGAAAAAATTCCTGCCAAAAAATTCAAAGCCATAAGTCCTCCTTCTTTCTTTTATAATATTTTATAAAAGATTATATCCAAATTTATCAAGAAGATAATTCAATCTTACTAATGGTAATCCCACTATATTATAGTAATCACCTTCTATTTTTTCAATTAATAATGCTCCTTTACCTTGAATTCCATAAGCACCAGCTTTATCCATAGGTTCACCTGTTGCAACGTATCTTTCTATTTCCTCATCCGAATAATCCCTCATTTTTACCTTACTTCTAACAGAAGAAATATAATGTATGTTTTCAGGAGTCGCCCATACAACTATACCCGTAAAAACATAATGATATTTACCTCTTAGCCTCTTAAGAATTCTTATAGCATCCTTTTCATTTTTTGGTTTACCAACAATTTCTCCATCTAATACTACAATAGTATCAGCTGAAATAATTAAAGAATATTCACTTTGGCATAGTTCTGCTGCTTTTTGAGCTTTCTTTAAAGCATTTTTCTTCACCAAATCTACTGGCGAGATATTTCTTTTCCCTTCTATTTCTTCCACATCTACTGGTAAAACTTTAAAATCAATACCTAAACTCTTAAGAAGTTCCTTTCTTCTAGGAGAATTAGATGCAAGAATTATTTCTCTTTTCATTGTTTGAAAGATTTAAATCCCTCCCCTAATACTTCATGAGCCGGTGTTATTACAACAAAAGCTTTTGGATCATTTTTATGAATTATTTCTTTTAATCTACCAACCTCTGATTGACTTACTACACAGTATAAAATTTCCCTCTCTCTCCCAGTGTATAATCCCATACCATAAAAAACTGTAACTCCTCTGCCTAATTCTTTGAGAATTTTTTCTCCAATATCCCTTGGCCTATCTGAGAAAATAAGAGCAGCTTTAGTATACGATAATCCTTGTTGTACTAAATCTATGGAATATCCTTGAATAAAAATAACAAGAAGAGCATATAAAGCCAAAACAAAATCAAAAATAAAACCTGCGGAAATAACTATAATTCCATCTATTATTAACAATGATTGTCCTATATTTAACCCGGTAAAATGAGAAAATACTTGAGCTAAAATATCTGTTCCACCAGTAGATCCTCCGTATTTAAATACTATACCAAGCCCTAATCCCCCCAATATACCACCATAAACCGTCGCAATTATTGGGTCTTTTATAACAGGTAATTTGAAAAGATTAAGCAGATCTACAAATAAAGATAGTATAAAAGTTCCGTACAGAGTTTTAAAGCCAAAAGAAGAACCAAGCATCTTAATACCCAATACAAATATGGGTATATTTAAAAGAAGCATAGTAATACCAACAGGAGATCTAAAAATATAGTATAGAATGATAGCTATTCCACTAACTCCACCACCCACAAGCTTGTTAGGAGCTAAAAATACATCTATACTTACAGCTATAAAAAAAGCCCCCAAAGTTATTCCCAATAAATCAATAATTTTTTTCATATATTCTACCCCTTTGTATATATACGCAAAAACCTCAGAAGTCTTGGAAACCTTACAAAAATTCTTTTAGGCTCTTGTAAAATTCTGTAAAACCATTCTAACCCAAGTTTTCTAAAAATCCAAGGAGCTCTTCTTTTTACACCAGAAAGAACATCAAAACTACCTCCAACCCCCATAGCAACTCTTACCTTCAAATCCCTTTTATATTTGCTAATAAAAAATTCTTGTTTAGGAGCACCTAAAGCCACGAATAAAATCTTTGCTCCAGATTCATTAATCATCTTAATTATTTTTTCCTCTTCTTCATCAGAAAAATAACCATTTCTAAATCCTGCTACTAATAAATCTGGATATTTTAACTTTAGATTTTCAACTAATTTCCTAACAACTTCCTCTTTTGCTCCAAGGAAAAATATTGGAAATCCATATATTTCCGCCCAAGAAAGAATTTTTTCCATAGCCTCAATACCCGGGAACTTTCTAATAAAATATCCCTTTCTTTTAGCGAGAAGAGTTATACCAATACCATCTGGAATATTTAAATCAGACTCATATAACACCTTTTTAAACTCAGGATTTTCATTAGCTATTACCAACATTTCTGCATTTGGAGTGAATATAGTATTACATTTATTACTCTCCATAAAGGAGAGTATTAATTTTTTAAATTCATCATCTTCTAAAGATGTAAATTTAATCCCTAAAATATCCACATTTAACATATTTCTTTCTTAAAATTGTCTAAGTCCTCCTTTATTTTCTCTTTTTGCATAATTTTTACTTTCTTTAAGTATTCCTTATATTGATCATAATTTTTCAAAATTTCGGCAACATAATCTTTTATTTTATCAGATGAAAGTTCATCAACTACGAATTTCCAGCCAATATCTTCACAAAAACCTTTAACCTTCTCATCATAAGAAATTGCAATGAAAGGAATTTCAAAAAGTACAGATAGGATATGACTATGAAGTCTCATGCCAATAAAAATTATATTCATAGGAAAAAACTCTTCAATATTATCATCCGTTAGCTCTACAAATTTAATTTTTGATTTTATATGGTTGCCTAATTCGTCAAAAAGATGTTTGTCTTCAGTATGTAAAGCATAAAATACCATCTCTTTTTCCATTAATCCTTCTAAATTAGTAAGTAGGGAGTATATATCATTTAAACTATAATCTTTCCATCTTCTCAAATTAACTCCTATATATTTTCTCTCTAACTTTTTATAATTAAAGTCTAATAAAAAGACTAAATCTGTTGATAATTTAATCTTTTCTTCCAGGACATTTATCTTTTTCAAATAATTATAAGAAAAAGAATCTCTTACATATACTTTGTTACACTGAGTTAATATATAACCTAATAGCTTTTCTTCAATTCTATTTCTTAAAGGAGAAAAGCTTTGACCCAAAAGATATATCTTTTTATTAAAAAGTAAAGCAAAGAAAATTATAGATAAATAATAAAAAAAAGATTTTAAGCTTGTTTTGTCTTGAAAAAGACCTCCCCCTCCTGCAACAACAACTTCTGCCCATTTTAAAGCTTTGTATACTTGAAAAGGTGAAAATTTATTAAAAACCTTATAATTTGAATTTTTGTCTTTTTTCTTTGATAAAACACCTACTTCAAAATTCGTACTCAAAGAGAATAATAAGCTCTTTAAAAGAAGCTCATCACCAAGATTCCCCTCCCCATAGTATCCAAAAAGAAGCACTCTTTTCATTTATCTTTTTTCCTTTGCCATTCACTAAATAAATATGCTTCTATGAAAGGATCTAAATCACCATCAATAACCGCTTGTACATTACCCACTTCTAAACCTGTTCTATGATCCTTTACTAATGTATATGGATGAAATACATAAGATCTGATTTGATTCCCCCAACTTATCTCTTGTACTTCTCCTTTTAAAGATGCTATTTGTTCTCTTCTTTTCCTTTCTTCCAATTCCTCAAGACGAGCTCTCAAAACCCTTAAAGCCATCTCTTTATTAGCATGCTGTGACCTCTCGTTTTGACATTGAACTACTATACCAGTTGGAATATGGGTTATTCTAACAGCTGATTCAACTTTATTTACATGTTGTCCCCCTGCTCCTCCTGCCCTAAAAGTTTCTATTCTTAAATCTTCAGGTCTTATAACAATATTACTTTCAGGAATTTCAGGAATAACCTCTACTAAAGCAAATGATGTATGTCTTCTATGATTAGCATCAAAAGGGGAAATCCTTACAAGTCTATGAACCCCTTTCTCCCCCTTAAGATATCCATAAGCTCTCTCACCTTCTATTAACAAAGTAGCACTTTTTATTCCAGCTTCTTCTCCTGGAGATATATCTAATATTTTTACGTTAAAGCCTTTTCTTTCTGCCCATCTTATATACATTCTTAAAAGAATTTCAGTCCAATCTTGAGCATCAGTACCTCCTGTCCCTGCATGTAAAGAAAGAATAGCATTAGCATTATCATGTGGTTCTTTTAGGATTAAATTAATCTCAAAGTTTTTAAGTTTTTCTCCAATTTCCTTTAATTTCCTTTCAAACTCCTCTCTAAATTCATCTCCCTCTTCAATAAGATCTTTCCATTCTTTCAATTCAATAATTTCTTTCTCTATTGAAAGCCAATCATTTAACTCCTTTTGCAAGTTGTTATATTCACTTAAAAGGGCTTTATTTTTCTCCGGATCATCCCAGCTACTCTTGGCAATTTTATTTTCTAAATCCTTTAATCTTGACTTTATCCTATCTAAGTCAAAGATAACCACCCAATTTATTGAAAGTCTCTAGTATTTCTTCATATGATATTAACAAATCCGCTACAGAAACTCCCAAATCAACTCCTCCTTCCACGATTTGCTGTTTTTGTTTCTTCAGTAACACGGATATTAAATAAGTATCTTATACTTTCCCAATCAAAAGTATTTACCATATCTTGGAACATTTGATAAGCCTCTTTTTTATATTCTACTAAAGGATCATGATGAGCAATAGCTCTCAAACCAATACCTTCCCTCAAAACTTCCATATCATTAAGATGCTCTATCCAGAGTTTATCAATTACATATAAAAGTACTATTCTCTCAATTTCTTTCCAGGTATCTTCTCCAAATTTCATCTTTCTCTCTTCATATTTTTCTTTAATTACCTTTTCTAATTTCTCTTTAATAGTCTCAAAATTATCTCCAGCTATAATCTCTTCCCAATTTGATGGTAAAAATCCGAATACCTCAAGAAACATATTTTTCCAGCTTTCCATTTCCTGAGAAGACATCTGATTAAAGAATCTTTCTAATACTCTATCTAAAATCTTCTGTACTATTTCTTCCAAATTATCCATCGTTAATATTTTTCTTCTTTCAGAGTAAACTACTTCTCTTTGTTTATTAAGCACATCATCATACTCTAAAAGTTGTTTTCTTATTTCAAAATTTAACTTTTCCACCTTAGCTTGGCTATTTTCTATTAATCTCGTAAGTAAAGGAGATTCAATAGGTTGCCCTTTTTCCATTCCCAATCTATCCATTAAAGCTTTTATCTGATCTCCTCCAAAAAGTCTTAAAAGATCATCTTCCAATGAAACGTAAAACCTCGAAGAACCGGGATCTCCCTGTCTACCTGCACGTCCTCTTAACTGATTATCAATTCTTCTACTTTCATGTCTTTCTGTTCCTATAACATGAAGACCTCCAAGCTCAGCCACTCCTTCCCCTAAAACAATATCTGTCCCTCTTCCTGCCATATTTGTAGCAATAGTTACAGCATATTTCTGGCCTGCTTTAGCAATAATTTCAGCTTCCTTTTCGTGGTATTTTGCGTTTAATACATTGTGGGGAATCCCCTTCTTTTTAAGCATTTTACTTAATCTTTCTGACTTCTCTATAGATGTCGTACCTACAAGCACAGGCCTTCCAATTTTGTATAACTTTTCAATTTCCTTTACCACAGCCTCAAATTTTTCTTCTTCTGTTTTAAAAACAAGATCAGGATAATTGGTTCTCCTTAAAGGTTTATTCGGAGGTATAACAACTACCTCTAATCCGTAAATCTTAACAAATTCTTCTTCCTCAGTAGCTGCAGTTCCCGTCATACCAGCTATCTTCTTATACATTCTAAAATAATTTTGTATAGAGATAGTTGCTAAAGTAACATTTTCTTCCCTTATTCTTACACCTTCTTTTGCCTCAATAGCTTGATGCAATCCATCACTATATCTTCTTCCAAACATTAATCTTCCTGTAAATTCGTCAACAATTATCACTTCTCCGTCTTTAACTATATAATCCCTATCTCTATGATAAAAATTAAGAGCCTTTAAACACTGAAGAAGAGCATGAGCTAAATCCATATTTTGAAAATCATATAGGTCCTTTACACCTAAAAATTTTTCTGCCTTTCTCAAACCTTCTTCTGTTAAAGATACTGTTCTTGTTTTCTCATCAGTAGTATAATCTTCATCCTTCTTCAAATATCTTGCAGTTCTAATCGCAAGCTTATATATCCGACTATCTCCCTTAGCTGGACCTGAAATAATAAGAGGAGTTCTTGCCTCATCTATTAGAATACTATCTACTTCATCAATAATCGCATAGTTTAATTCTCTTTGAACTAAATGATCAGCTGATAATGCTATATTATCCCTTAAATAATCAAATCCAAACTCATTATTAGTACCATATGTAATATCTGCCAAATAAGCTTTTTTCCTTTCTAAAATTGGAGTATTATTTTGTAAAAGACCAACTTCCAAACCTAAAAACTCATAAATTGGTCCCATCCAATATCTATCCCTTTTAGCCAAATAATCATTAACTGTTACTATATGTACTCCTTTTCCCTCTAAGGCGTTCAAATAGGCAGGAAGAGTTGCTACCAGAGTTTTACCCTCTCCCGTTTGCATTTCAGCTATTTTTCCTTGATGTAGAACAATACCACCCATTAGTTGTACATCAAAGTGTCTCATCCCAAGAGTTCTTTTTGCTACCTCTCTTACTACTGCAAAGGATTCTACTAATAAATCATCAAGGGTAGCACCCCTTTCTAATCTCTGTTTAAACTCTGATGTTTTTCTTTTTAGTTCATCGTCAGATAATTTACTTATCTCAGGTTCTAAAGCGTTAATTTTCTTTACGTATTCTTCTAATCTTTTTAAAGTTCTTGAATTGGAATCAAATAATTTAGATAGTAATCCCATATTATTTACTTATTCTCCTTCGTCCGTAATAATTAATCCATAATTTCCATCTTTTCTTCTATATAAAATAGAAGTTTTATAAGTATCTGCATCTATGAAAACAAAGAAATCATGACCTAAAAGTTCCATTTGCAATATGGCTTCTTCTATATCCATAGGTTTCAATGAAAATCTTTTAACTTTAACAACCTTTTTCTCTCCTTCATCTTCCTCTTTTGTAAACATTTCAGTCAAAGAAGGAGCCCTCTTTTCTCTGTCTATCATTTTTTCTTTATATTTTTTAAGTTGTTTTTCCAATTTATCAATTACCAAATCTATACTACTTCTAAAATCTTGATTGGCCTCTGATGCTCTTATTATCTTTCCATTTGCCCTAATAGTAACTTCTACTCTATGAGCTCGACTACCATCTTTCCAATCTTCTTCCGAAAAGATAACCTCTATATTTTCAATATTATCAAAAAAGCGAGATAGTTTTGAAAGTTTTTTCTCAGCATATTCTTGCAAATTAGGAGAAATAGACACATTTTTACTTGAAAAGTTAATCTGCATAATCCAACCTCCTTGAAAATTTTATAAAAGAGCTCTTACAGCTACAAATACATAAATCTTATCCAAAATTTTTATATTGTTTTTTAAGGTATAAGCACACTCCTTTATTGTAGATCCAGTAGTATAGACGTCATCTACAATCAAAATATTTCTATAATGCAAATATTTTACCTCTTCTACTAAACCAAATGCTCCTTTAACATTTTCCTTCCTTTCCTTTAAACTAAGTGTTTTTTGTGGTTTTACCTCCTTATTTAATGACAAAAGAGAACCATATGGTTTTTTAAGACTTTTACTTAAAAAATACGCTAAATATTCTGATTGGTTATAACCCCTCTCCACAAGTCTTTTATTACTCAATGGTACATAGGTGAGAAAATCAATGTCCCATTTCTTACTTAAGATTTTATCCTTAGCAAGATCTGCTATAAATTTAGCCACATTAGGTTTATTTCTAAATTTGAGGTTCTTAATTACTGTTTCCCACATATCATCATAATATCCTAAAAATTCAAATCCGCTCCATATAGGGCTCTCTTTAGTACAATTATAACAGATTTCTGAAATACCTGTAAGAGGTCTTCCGCAAAACCTACAATATTTATTAGGAATTTTGAATTTACTAAAACATTCTGGACAAACATAACCTAATCCATATCTACCACAAAAAATACATCTTGAGGGAAATATTATATCTAAAATAAAGTCTAAATAATGTCTCATGAATGGTATGGATTAAATTCTTCTGGAAGAGAGGAGCTAAATCCGAAATAATAAAGAAGAATATCTCTTATTCTTTCACTTGCCTTTCCGTCACCATAAGGATTTAGAGCTCTTGCCATTTTATTATACTCGTCTTCATCAATTAATAATTTACTTACCTCTTCCACTATTCTTTTTCTCTCAGTTCCTATTATCTTCACTGTACCTGCCTCAACTGCCTCAGGTCTCTCAGTAACCTCCCTTAAAACTAATACAGGTTTTCCTAAGGATGGAGCCTCCTCTTGAAGACCCCCCGAATCTGTAAGAACTAAGTTGCAATTTGCTATTAGATATACCATTGTTACATAATCAACAGGAGATATAAGAATAGCTCTCCTCTCATTACCTAATATGGAATTTACAGTTTCTCTTATAATAGGATTTGGGTGTACAGGATAAACTATGTAAAGATCTTCAAATTCACTCAAGATTTCTTTTAATGCTAAGGCAACGTTTTCCAAAGGTTTTCCCCAGTTTTCTCTTCTATGAGAAGTAACTAAAATATATTTCCCTTTGGGAACTTCTTCAGGAAGTTTAACCTCAAATTTTTCAAGGTTGTTATATACAAATAAAAGAGCATCAATCACTGTATTACCAGTTACAAAAATATTGTTAGATGGTACATTTTCTTTTAATAAATTTTCTTTTGCTTTCTTTGTTGGAGCAAAATGTAAATCAGAAAGTACACCTGTAAGATGTCTATTCATCTCCTCAGGATACGGTTGATATTTATCATAAGTTCTTAAACCAGATTCTACATGTCCAATGGATATCTTCTTATAAAAAGCAGCTAAACTGGCTGCAAAGGTTGTAGTCGTATCTCCATGTACCAATACCATATCAGGAGAATCTTTTTGCCATATTACATCTAATCCCTCAAGTACCTTTACGGTTATTTGAGTAAGGGTTTGTTTTTCCTGCATTATATTTAAATCGTAATCAGAATTTAATTTAAAGATTTCCATAACTTGATCTAATAGCTCTCTGTGTTGTGCAGTAAGGATAATCTGAAGTTCAAAAAACTCAACATTCCTTAAGGCATATGCTACAGGAGCCATTTTTATAGCTTCTGGTCTTGTACCAAATACTAATGCAATACGCTTTTTATCCATTAGTTTTCTCCATGTTGTATTTTTTATAATATCCTATTATTTTATAAATAAGTCTCGCTGCTATATAATCTGCATAGTTAAGCCCAGGAATAGGAGAAAATTCTACGAAATCTACTCCTATTACTTTTTTATTTTTAAATATTTCCCTTAAAATACTCAGCACTTCATACCAAGATAATCCACCAGGCTCAGGTGTACCTGTAGCTGGCATTTCAGAAGGATTAAACACATCAAAATCAAAGGTAATATAAACATTTTCATTTTCAATGCTCGTTAATATATCTTCAATCACCATATTAAAATCCTTTGTATGAATTTTAAAATCCCAAAAAACCTTAATATTTGCTTTCTTTTTAATATATTCTCTTTCTCCTTCACTTAAACTTCTTATACCTACCTGAACAATATTAAGCCTCTCTGAAGCTTCTCTCAGTGCACACGCATGACTATCTTCAGTACCTTCATACTCTTCCCTAAGATCTGAATGTGCGTCGAAATGAAGAACAGAAAAATTATAACCCATACTTAGATAAGCTCTTAAAATTCCTTTTGTTATCGTATGTTCACCACCTAAAAATATGGGAAATTTATTCTTTTCAAGAATATCTTTTACTATTATCTCAATATTTAACAAACTCTTCTTTAAGTCTCCTAAAGGAAGAAAAAAATCAGGAAAAGTAAAGATACCTATTTTAGCAGGTATATCGTCAATCTCTTCATCATATAATTCAATATTGTAGGAAGCTAACAAAATGGACAGGGGACCCTCACGGGTCCCCTTTTTATATGTGGTTGTAACTTCCAAAGGAAAAGGAACAATAACAACTCTTGAATTTTCGATAGTAAAAGACGAAAGTCCACCAAAGGAAGGAAGGGGTCTATACTGATCCATTTTTTCCTCTTTTTAAGAGATTGACCGGAAAATCTCTGCCTCTTACCAATATTTCCCAATCAGATCTTTCAGGTAAAAGTTTTTCTTCAAGTATTTCTTTAGCCTTATCAATATTGAAGGTTTTGCACGAAAAGATATCAACACTCGCATAGTTTAAATCTGGCCATGTATGTATTGCAATGTGGCTTTCTGCAATAAGCACCACTCCTGAGATACCCCAATCTAAAGGATCATCCTCGGGTACATATCTCATTACATATGGTGGCATAATCTTTTGCATGCCTATCATATCAGGCAGTTCATCTAAAAGATCATAGATATATTGTACATCTTCCAACTTTTCCTTAGGACACCCATATAAGTCTAAAACTAAATGCGGTCCTAACATCTCCTCTTCCTTTTACCCCTTTCCTCAAAATTTTGTTCAACGCTAAATATAATACAATCAACCCCCTATGTCAATAATTTTTGAAAATTTTTTTGTGAAAATCACATATCTTCTACTTCTAAGGCAATATCTTTCCTATAATACATATTCTCAAAAAAGATATTTTGGATATTTTTATAAACCTTCTCCCTCGCCTCCTTAAAGGATTTACCTAAACCTACCACATTTAATACTCTTCCACCAGAAGTAACCAATTTACCATTCCTAAAGGAAGTTCCTGCATGAAAAATTATTGTCTCTTTTGTCTCCTTTACACTAATTTCTTTACCGACTTCATACCTTTCTGGATATCCTTTAGATGCAAGTACAACACATACAGCTTTTTTTTCGGAATATTCATACTCATTATATGTTTTGATATTTTTACCATCTTTAAGATCCAATAAAGAAAAACCAATAATAGGAAGAATAACTTGAGCCTCTGGGTCTCCAAGTCTAACATTAAATTCTAAAACATATGGTTCGTTATTAACCAAAATCAATCCTCCATAAAGAAAACCCTCATATTTTAAATTATTCTTTTCAAGTTCAGATAATAATGGCTTAAATATCAATTTTAAAGATTTCTCTATTAAACTACTATCAATCCATGGTACAGGAGCAAAAGAGCCCATACCTCCAGTATTAGGACCAGTGTTTCCTTCTCCCACTCTTTTATAGTCTTGAGCTGGTGGAAGTACATAGATTTCCCCGTCTTTAATAGCTACAATGAGAGAAAATTCTTTACCTTCAAGGAATTTTTCAATCACTACTCTCCTTCCAGCTTCTCCTAAAATACCTTCCTTTAATAACTTACCCAAGACTTCTACAGCCTCATTTTGAGAGTTAACAATAAAAACACCTTTACCAGCAGCCAAACCATCAGCCTTAATTACTAAAGGATAATGCTCCTTTTCCACGAAACTTTTAGCAGATTCAAAATCATCAAATATCTTAAAATCTGCAGTAGGTATTTTTGCTTTCTCCATAATTTTCTTAGCAAAAGCCTTGCTTGCCTCTAGCATTGCTAGATTTTTAATTGGTCCCCATATACTTAAACCCTCCTCTAAAAATCTATCTACAATACCCATAGAAAGAGGCATTTCAGGTCCTACAATAGTCCAATCAATTCTATTTTCTTTAGCAAAACTTACAATTTCATTTATATTTTCAGATTTTATAGGTACGCATTCCGCAAAACTACTGATACCAGCATTCCCAGGAAGAGCATAAATTTTTTCAACCCTTTTATCTTGGGATAATTTCCAACATATAGCATGCTCTCTCCCACCACTTCCAATAACCATCACTTTCATATATTCTCAGCCCCCTTCTTCTTAAATACTACTCTTCTTCCTATTATCTTGTATTCTTCGGTTAGAATTTTTTTGACAGATTCTACTATTAACTTATGTTCTTCCTGCAATATTCTTTCAGCCAAAGTCTCTGGAGTATCATCATCATAGACAGGTACTGCTCTCTGACCTATTATTGGACCTGAATCTATACCCTCATCCACAAAATGAACAGTACATCCGCTTATTTTCACTCCATATTCCAATGCCTTTTTTTGAGCTTCCAATCCTGGAAAGGAGGGAAGAAGAGATGGATGGATATTAATAATTTTCCATGGAAAAGCATCAAGAAGGGTTTTACCTATAATCTTCATATATCCCGCCAATACTACTAAATCTACTTTATATTCAAGAAGAATTTCTCTTATTTTTTCCTCATATTCCCTTTTGGATCTGTAATCTTCTCTTTTTACAACATAAACGGGAATATTCTCCTTTTTTGCCCTCTCAATAGCATAAGCTTCTCTTTTATTACTAATAACAACTACTACCTTCGCTGGATAATCATCTTTTTTTGAAGCATCAATAAGAGCTTGTAAGTTTGAACCCCTACCTGAGACTAGAACTCCAAGTCTTTTCTTTTCCATTCAATTTTTACGCCACCTTTCCCAGATTTTAATGATCCTATAATATAGCTCTTTTCTCCCATAGAATCTAAATCTTCCAATATCTTTTCTTCATTATCAGAAACCACAAGAATTAAGCCAATCCCCATATTGAAAACTCTAAAAGCCTCCTTTATACTTATATTCCCTTTCTTTATAAAAAATTTAAATATCCATGGAATTTCCCAAGAAGATTCAACAATAGCGGTTAAATTATCTGGAATAATTCTTGGTAGATTACCCACAATTCCCCCACCCGTTATATGAGCAATGCCAAGAATATTTTCTCGATATCTCTCTAAGAGAGGCAAAATTTTAGGGGAATATATTTTCGTCGGTCTTAATAACTCCTCTAACAGATTATGTCCGTCTATATCTTTCTTCAAAGATATTTTCTTCTTTCTCAAAATATACCTTATTAAAGAATAACCATTACTATGAAATCCGGAAGATGTGACCCCAATTAAAATATTACCATCCTTCATTTTATCTTTCTTAGGAAGCAAATTATCTTTTTCTACAATTCCAAGTACAAAACCTACCAAATCAATCTCCTTACCCCTATATATACCCGGCATTTCAGCAGTTTCTCCACCAACCAAACTACAATTTGCTTCCTTGCAAGCTAAAGAAATACTCTTCAAAATTTCTTTATAGACATCTGGATCAATTTTTGATCCACCAAAATAATCTAAAAAGGCTAAAGGCTTACCGCCAGAGGTTAGAATATCATTAACATTCATAGCTACTAAATCAAAACCTATACCTGAAAACTTACGATATTTAACTGCAAGACTCAACTTAGTTCCCACTCCGTCAGTACTAAGTAAGAATAAAGGATTCTTAAATAGCTTAAAATCCAATTCTAAAATACTGGAAAAACCGTTCCAATAAGGTAATACATATGCCTGATGGGTAGATTCAATATCCTTTCTAACCTCTTGTAATGCTCTTTCTACCTTAGAAATATTAACACCACTTAGACTATAAGTAATTTTTTTTCTTTTTTTACTATTTTTCTTCCAAAACATTCTCCACAATAACCCCTTTCTGGAAGTATACTAACTAAACCCTCCATACTTAAAAAAGCAACAGAATCAAAACCTAAAAGTCTGGCAATCTCCTCAGGAGAGTAATGATAACTTATTAATTCTTTTGTATTAGGTATATCTACTCCATAATGGCAAGGAGAAATAAGGGGAGGTGAAGAAAGTCTAAGGTGTACTTCTTTAGCACCTTCTTCCCTAAATTTCTCAGCAAGGATTTTGGCAGTAGTACCTCTCACCAAAGAATCATCTACCAATACTATTTTTTTTCCTTTAATTAAATCGCTAACAAATAAAAATTTCATTCTTACTGACAATTCTCTTTCCTTTTGCCTTGGCTGTATAAATGTTCTGCCTACATAATGACTTCTCATGAGAAGCATCTGTAGAGGTATACCTGACTCCTCACTATACCCAATAGCAGCAGGAATACCTGAATCAGGAACAGGAACAACCCAATCTGCAGATACAGGAACTTCTTTTGCTAATATTCTTCCCATTTGTTTTCTATAATAATAAACCGTCCTATCATCATAAAGACTATCTGGCCTCGAAAAATATATAAATTCAAACAAGCAAAATCTGGAGGGTCTATCTTGAAATGATCTATAATTAAAAACATTTCCATCTTTACTGAAAAAAACCCATTCACCAGGATTCAATTCTTTAATTTCTATTATAGGTAAATCTTTTAAAGCTGATGTCTCAGATGCAAAAATAACTCCTCCATCTTGGAGCCTTCCCATAAAAAGTGGTCTAAATCCTGATGGATCTCTGATTGCATAAACACCTTCGTGGGTTCCAACTATTAGAGAGTAACTTCCTTCAACTTGATTAAGAGCCTCTTCAAGCCTTTCTTGTAAACTTTGCTTTTTTGATTTAGCTGTTAAATGTAATATAACTTCAGTATCTGAATCACTTTGAAATATTATCCCTTCTTTTTCCAAGTTTCTTCTTAAAGAATTAGCATTAGATATATGACCATTATGGGCAAGAGCCATATAACCATACCTAGGAAGATTCACTACAAAGGGCTGAATACTTTGAGGTGATTTCTTACCAGAAGTAGAATATCTAACATGTCCAACAGCAATTTTTCCCTTTAAGTTTTTAAGAGATAATTCATCAAAAACTTGAGAAACAAGACCAAAATTCTTATGAACATGATATCCTTCACTGGAAAAAGTTACAATTCCCGCGCTTTCTTGGCCTCTATGTTGTAATTTTAACAATCCTCTATAAGCCAAAAAACTTGCATATCTTTCACTAAAAACTATAACTCCTATAACCCCACATTCTTCTTTTAAGGTCATTTGACCTTTCACCTTCTTTCAGAAAAGGGTCTTTATGTCTAATTCAAGAAAAGGTCTAACTATAAATTTATCTGGAATTACTTTACCTATTTTTTGTACATTTAAGTTATATTTCTCTGCATATTTTAAAAACATAGTTTCTTTTTCTCTTGATACCTCCGCAATTAAAATAGAACCTTCACCAAAAAGCATTTCAGCTTTATCTTCTCTTGGGAGATTTACATACAATCCTTTATTTCCCCATATCGATAGTTCTAACAAAGAAGCCAACATTCCCCCCTCACTTACATCATGTAAAGAAAGAATAATTTTTTCCAACCTTATTTCCTCTAAAAAATATTTTAATTTTCTATCCCAAATTAAATCTACATATGGGGGCTCACCTTCTATAACCCCATAAAGATCTTTCATAAATCTTGATCCATCTAAAGTTAATCTTGAAAAATCACCTATCACATATATAGGATTTTCATATTCTTTTAATCCCGGTGTTATTAAATATGAAAGATCCTCAATAATTCCAACCATACCAATAATAGGAGTAGGGAAAATTTTGTTATCACCTTGACCATTATAAAAACTAACATTTCCACTTACTATAGGTATTTCCAATATTCTTGATGCCAAATTAATACCCTTTACTACTTCTTTAAATTGATAGAAAACATCCGGTTCATCGGGATCTCCAAAATTCAATCCATCAGTTATAGCTAATGGTTTGCCACCAACACAAAGAATGTTTCTACAGGCCTCTGCTACAGCATACATAGCCCCTTGTTTAGGATTCAAATAACAATATCTACCATTCCCATCTGTAACAATAGCAATACCCTTATTTGTATTTTTAATTCTCAAAACAGCAGCATCACCAAATCCAGGTGGTAAAACTGTATTTGTTTGCACGGAATAATCATACTGGGTATAGATTTTTTCCTTAGTTTTTATATCTTGAATTAAAATCTCTATATATTTTTCCACATCTTCATTGGTGACTGTTACTACGTTTTCTTTCCTTTCCTTCTTGGACCCCATTGATGGTGGATCAAATATAAGAGAACCATCCACTAAAAGCTCGGTAGGTAGATCAACAACCTTTACTCCATTAAAATAAGCTATAAATCTTTCTTCTTTAATTACCTCTCCTATAACTTCTGCTTCAAGATCCCATTTTTTAAACACTTCAATAATATCCTTTACTTTATCTGGTCTAACTACAAAAAGCATTCTCTCTTGAGATTCCGATAACAATATTTCTTCTGGTGTCATATTTTCCTCTCTTTGAGGAACTTTATCAAGATAAACTTTTACTCCACTTCTTCCTCTACGTGCAGACTCTGATAAGGCACTCACAAGACCTGCAGCACCTAAATCTTGAATACCTATAACACCATCCTTAGCTGCAGCCTCTAAAGTTGCCTCAATAAGAAGCTTACCCAAGAAGGGATCCCCTACTTGAACTGATGGTTTCTTTTTGTGAGTTTCATCATCAAGCTTCTCTGAAGCAAAACTTGCTCCTTGAAGACCATCCCTACCCGTTCTTGCGCCAACAAGTACTAGAAGATTACCTTCACCTTCAGCTTTTCCTCGATAAGATTTTTGATTTGGAGATAATAATCCTAAACACATAACATTTACTAAGGGATTTGATGAATAACATTCATCAAATACTATCTCTCCTCCCACAACAGGTACTCCAATACAATTACCATAAAAACTTATACCACTTACTACTCCCTCAAAAAGATACTTATTTTTTGGTTTATCAATTGAACCAAATCTTAATGAATCAAGTAGAGCAATAGGCCTTGCTCCAAGAGCCAATATATCCCTTACAATTCCTCCAACTCCTGTAGCAGCTCCTTGAAATGGTTCAACTGCTGAAGGATGATTATGGCTTTCTATCTTGAACACTATTTTATATCCATCTCCTAGATCTACAATTCCTGCATTCTCGCCTGGACCTTGTTCTACCCACTCTGCTTTTGAATAAAAATCCTTTAGATATTTCCTTGAGTGTTTATAACTACAATGTTCAGACCATATTACAGATATAACAGACCATTCTATATCATTTGGCTCTCTACCAAGCAATTCTCTTGCATGTTTTATTTCTTCTTCCTTAAGCCCAAAAATTCCCATGATTACACCCCTTTATTTTAGAAATGATAAGAACAGATTAATCCCATCAGAGCTTCCCAAAATATCTTCTACTGCTCTTTCAGGATGAGGCATCATACCCATTACATTACCCTTTTTATTAATAATTCCAGCAATATTATCAATTGAACCATTTGGATTTTCATATTCATATTTAAGTACTATTTGATTGTTCTCCTTCAGATCTTCTAATCCCTTTTCTGATATATAATATCTACCTTCTTTATGGGCTATAGGTATCTTAATAACCTGATTAACTAAATACCTATTCAAGAAGATATTTTGATTATTCAATACTCTTATAAAAACAGGTTTACATATAAAAGTATTGGTAACATTTGGTAACATAGCTCCAGGTAAAAGACCTGCCTCTAAAAGTATCTGGAACCCATTACATATACCTAGCACATATCCACCTTTATTTGCAAAATCTATTACCTCATTCATGATAGGAGAAAATCTTGCAATAGAACCAGCTCTCAAATAGTCTCCATAAGAAAATCCTCCAGGGAGTATTACCATATCCACCTCTTGAAGATCATGATCTTTGTGCCAGAGAAAAACTGGGTCATGTCCTGTAATCTTTAAAGCATAAAAGGTATCCATATCACAATTTGTGCCTGGAAATACCACTACTCCTACCCTCATTCTCTTTCCACCCTTATTGAAAAATCTTCTGTAACTGGATTAACAAGTACAATTTCACTCATTTTTCTAACTTTTTCCATCACTTCCTCTTCAGAATTCCCCATCAGTTTAATTTTAAGGACCTTTCCAACCCTCACATCTTTTACTTCTTCAAAGTCTAAGGAATGAAGAGCATTTCTAATAGTTTTACCTTGAGGATCAAAGATCCCCTCTTTTAAAAAGATCTCTAATATCACTGTCCATTCTTTCACTTTAATTCCTCCTTAACTCCAGATCTCTGAAATATAAAATCTATATTTTTAAGGAATACTTGCGGAGAAAAACAACTTTCTATCTCTTCCTTAGAAAGTTTTTCTGTAACTCTCTTATCTTCTAAAACTACCTCTAAAAAATCTCTTTTTTCATTGATAGCCTTAAATGCATCCTCTTGAATCCATGAATAAGCAATATCCCTTAAAACCCCTTTTTGGGTAAGAGCTAATAATAAGTTTTGAGAATAAAATATTCTATAATTAGTATTCATGTTCTCTAGAATATTCTCTTCATTAACTTTTAAATCTTTAACTATCTCATAAGTTAGATTAAGTATATAATCAGTGAGGGTAGTAGCATCTGGAAATATTACTCTTTCTACAGAAGAATGACTAATATCTCTCTCATGCCATAAAGGAATGTTTTCAAAAGCAGAATTCATATATGACCTTATTACTCTTGACAGTCCACAAATTCTTTCAGAAAGAATAGGATTTCTTTTATGAGGCATAGCTGACGATCCCTTTTGCCTTTCCCTAAAAGGTTCTTCCAATTCTCCTACTTCCGTTCTTTGGAGATGTCTAATTTCAAGAGCAATTCGTTCACAAGACGAAGCTATCATTCCTAAAACATAAATTACTTCTGCATGTCTATCTCTTGGAATAATTTGTGTAGCAACTGGTTCAGGTTCTAATCCTAAAATCTTACATGCCAATTCTTCTACTTCAGGTGACAAATGACTTAATGTACCAACAACACCTGAAAATTTTCCATATCTTATGTTTTCTCTTGCCTTTCTCAACCTCTCTAAATTTCTTTTAAGTTCTGACCACCATCCCAAAAACTTAAAACCTAAGGTGATTGGTTCTGCATGCATTCCATGAGTTCTTCCCATCATAGGCAAATCTTTGTATTGAATTGCTTTTTTTGCTATTTCATCTAACAATTTTAAGAGATCTGATTCTATATAATTAAGAGCTTCTAAAATTTGTAAAGAAAAAGCAGTATCCATAACATCTGATGATGTAAGTCCTTGATGGATGTATTCAGATCCTTCTCCTACATATTGAGCCACATTAGTTAAAAATGCTATCATCTCATGATTATTAATCTTTTCTATCTCCTTAATTTCTTCGACTTTAAATCTTGCTTTCTTTTTTATTTTTTCAAATGCTTCACTTGGGATCTCTCCTAATTTAGCTCTTGCTTCTAATACTGCCTCTTCTACCTTCCACCAAAGAGAATATCTTTTCTCATCAGACCAAACTTCTCTTAATTCCTTTCTACTATATCTTTCTAACACTTTTTTTACCTCCTTTAAAAGCAAAAAGCCCAAGCTCATAGGTTCTCCTTACGAGGGAACCTACCCGCCTGGGCTTTTATCCCTTCGGTGTAGCAAGATCAACAATCTTGCCAGCTCCGCTTGGATCTTTAGACCCTAAGGAGCTCTTCCGCTCGTAGTCAGGCAATTTACGGTTGCCTGGTAGAAACTCCCGAGCCATATTCTCGGGATTATACGAAGCTTAAGTAGATTATATAAAACTATCTCTTGAAGTTCAATATACCCCTATAAATTGCAGAATCCCCTAAATCTTCTTCTATTCTAAGTAGTTGATTATACTTAGCTATTCTATCAGTTCTACTCAAAGAACCTGTTTTTATCTGCCCACTATTCACTGCTACTGCTAAATCAGCAATAAATGTATCTTCAGTTTCTCCAGACCTATGAGATATGACAGTTCTATAGCCAGCTTGATGGGCAATTCTTATGGTATCAAGAGTCTCTGTTAAGGTACCAATTTGATTAACTTTTATCAATATTGCATTTGCAATTCCTCTTCTGATTCCTTCTGCTAAGATTTTTGGATTGGTAACAAATATATCGTCACCCACAAGCTGTATTTTCTTACCTAACTTTTCTGTTAGCTTCTCCCAACCATCCCAATCTTTTTCAGAAAGTCCATCTTCTATAGAAACAATAGGATATTTATCACATAGATATTCATAGAAAGAAATCATCTCTAAAGATGATAAAGCCTTATTTTCAGCCTTCAAAATATATTTACCATCTTCATAAAATTCACTAGCAGCTGGATCTAACGCTAAAGCTACATCCTTACCAGGTTCAAATCCTGCAGATTTAATTGCTTCCACCAATATAGCCAGAGGTTCCTCATTTTTCTCTAAATATGGTGCAAAACCCCCCTCATCACCTACATTTGTATTTAAACCTTTACTCTTAAGGATATTCTTTAAGGTATGAAAAACTTCAACAGCCCATCTTAGAGACTCTTTAAAAGTAGTAGCTAAGGGAACAATCATATATTCCTGAAAATCTAATGGGTTATCAGCATGCTTTCCACCATTAATTACATTCATCAAAGGGGTTGGCAATTCTCTTGCCTGTACTCCACCTAAATACATATAAAGAGGTACACCTAAGGATTCTGCAGCTGCTCTTGCAGTAGCAAGAGATACCGCCAGTATAGCATTTGCTCCGAGTTTTGACTTGTTATCAGTACCATCAAGATCTAGCATTGTTTTGTCAACTGTATATTGATCTAATGCCTCTATACCAATTATTTCTTGTGCAATTACCTCATTTATATTTCTTACCGCCTGTAAAACCCCTTTTCCTTTATATCTCTTAGGGTCGTTATCTCTTAACTCTAAAGCCTCCCTACTTCCTGTAGATGCTCCTGAAGGAACAATAGCCCTTCCTATAGAACCATCTTCTAAATAGACCTCTGCTTCTACAGTAGGATTTCCTCTTGAGTCTAAAACTTCTCTACCACGAACATCAAGAATTGCAGGCATAATTAGAAACACCTCCTAATTTAGATTTGTTTTTATTTTATTAAGGTTATTATAACACTTATTTTTAATAATAACTTTAAATTTTCTTTTAAAAGAAGCCACTTTAATATAGAATATAATTAGAAAATAAAAATATTAAGCAAGGAGGCGAAAAATGGAGTACTTGGCACCCAGCTGGGAAGAAATTTATAATCTATGTCTTGATCTTGCAGATGAGATTAATAAGAATAAATTTAATCCTGAAGTTATAGTTGGGATTGCACGAGGAGGATGGATTCCTGCAAGAATACTATCTGATCTTCTTGGAAACTCTTATACAGCTAATCTTAAAATTGATTTTTATAGAGGGGTTGGAGAAACTAAAGAAAGACCAATTATAACTCAAACTATCTCAACAATTGTTGAAGGGAAAAAAGTATTAATAGCTGACGATGTGGCAGATAGTGGAAAAAGCTTAAAGGTTGCTAAAGAACACTTAGAACAATGTGGGGCAACTCAAGTAAAAATTGCTACCATATATTACAAACCCTGGTCTATCATTAAACCCGATTTTTACATAAAAGAAACAGAAGCATGGATAATCTTCCCTTGGGAAAGAAAAGAATTTGTATCTAAAATGATAGAAAGCTTAAGAGCGAAAGGACTTAGACATGATGAAATAATGAAAGAAATAGAAAAAAGTGGAATTCCTAAGGATCTAATATTAAGATTTGTAAATGATTTAATAGGAGAAGACTCATGAAAAATGCCATTTCAGCAGGTGGAGTAATTATTAATCCTATCAACAAAAAAGTTTTTATCCTAAAAAGAAAAAATTCTAATTGGGTTCTCCCTAAGGGACATATTGAAAAAGGAGAATCTCCAGAAGAAGCAGCTATAAGAGAGGTAAAAGAAGAAACAAATTTGAATGTGAAAATTATAGATTTTATAGGAAAGACCCACTATATTGCTCCCGCTACAGAAAGACATCCTGAAGAGGACAAAACAGTATTATGGTTTCTTATGGAATCCTATGACTCTAATAATGTTAAAATCGAGGAAGATGTATTCTCAGATGGAAGATTCTTGTATTTTAATGATGCATATAATCTTCTTACCTTCGAGCAAGAAAAAGAAATATTGAGAAGAGGATATGAATTATATATGCTTCAAAAAGGCGAAAAAAAACTTCATGTTTTAATGTTAAGCTGGGAATATCCACCAAGAATTGTAGGCGGACTCAGTAGACATGTGAAAGATCTCAGTGATGCTTTAGCAGAGAAATATACTAAAGTTTCCATCGTAACATGTGGTACAAAAGATGTCCCTTGGGAAGAGCATAAAGAAAATCTCTCTGTTTATAGAGTACCAGAAAAAATAATAGACACCCCCAATTTTATCTCATGGATCTACTTTCTCAATATCTCCATGATGATTAAAGCCTTAGAAATAAACAGAACAAATCCCATAGATATCATACATGCTCATGACTGGCTATCTGCTTTTACTGGATATGTACTAAAACACTCTCTTAAAAAACCTCTTATATCAACAATTCATGCAACCGAACATGGTAGAAATCAAGGGATATATACTGAAGAACAAAAATTTATCCACAATGTGGAATGGTGGCTAACATATGAATCTTGGAAAGTAATTGTATGCAGTAACAATATGAAAGATGAAGTAAAATCTCTTTTTAACTTACCGGATGACAAAATAAAAATTATCCCTAACGGTATAAACCCCGAAAACTTAAAAACCACATTAAATTATAATGAAATAAAAAGCAGATATCTTAGTCAAGATGAAAAAATGATACTCTTCATTGGTAGAATGCATTATCAAAAGGGAGCGGAGTATCTTTTAAGATCTATACCCTATATTAATAATGATTATCCAAAAGTTAAATTCATCTTTGTAGGGACAGGGCCACAACTTGATTATTTAATTGAAGAAAGCAAGAATTTAGGTGTCAAAGAAAAAGTTATATTCACAGGCTTTGTAGATGATAACCTGAGAAATGCTCTACTCCATGCATCTGATATATGTGTTTTTCCCAGTATCTACGAACCCTTTGGGATAGTTGCATTAGAAGCTATGGCTTTAGGAAAGCCTGTAGTAGCAAGTAGGCTTGGTGGCTTTGCTGAGATAATTGAAGATGGAATAGACGGTATACTTTTTGAACCTAAAAATATATTAGATTTAGCAAATAAAATAAAAATGCTTTTATACAATGATGAGTTAAAAGAAAATATTGGAAAAATGGCAATGAAAAAAGCTTTGGAAAAATATTCTTGGAAAAGTATTGCTGAAGAAACTAAAAAGGTTTACTTTGAGATTTATAGAGAATATCTAAAAACTGATTGGTAAGGGAGGTTTTTTCATGAAAGTTGTTGTAATGGCAGGGGGAGAGGGAACAAGATTAAGACCTCTAACCATCACACGTCCCAAACCTATGACCCACATTGTTGGTAAACCTATAATGGAACATATTATTAACCTTCTTTCAGAACAGGGTTTTAAAGAATTTATTGCCACTTTATATTATTTACCTGAAATCATCCAAGAATATTTTAATGATGGGTCCAATTGGAACATAAAACTCGATTATTCTACTGAAGAATCTCCTCTCGGTACAGCTGGAAGTGTAAAATATGCCCTTAAGGATAAGGAAAAGGGAAGAATTTTAATAGTAAGTGGAGATGCCTTAACAGATTTTAACTTTCAAGAAATTATAAGATTCCATGAAGAAAAAAAAGCCTTAATTACAATTGTATTAACAAGTGTAGAAAATCCTCTAGAGTATGGCGTGGTAATTACAGATGATGAGGGAAGAATAGTTAAATTTTTAGAAAAACCCAGTTGGGGAGAGGTATTTAGTGATACGGTTAATACAGGTATATACATTTTGGAACCTGAGGTTTTAGATTATATACCAGAAAATGAGCCCTTTGATTTTAGTAAAGACCTATTCCCAATGCTTCTTGAAAAAGGTGCACCTTTATATGGTTATATAGCAAATGGATATTGGTGTGATATAGGAAATTTAGAACAATTCCTCAAAGCCAATATTGATATACTAACTGGTAAAGTAAAAATAAAGATTCCAGGTAGAGAAATTCTTCCTGGTATCTTTGTAAACGAAGATGTGGACATTTCTCACTCAGCCTTTATTAAGCCGCCCGTCTACATTGGCCAATTTTCAAAAATAAAAGAAAATGCAACTATTCTTGGACCAACAGTTTTAGGAGATTCTGTATTTGTAGATAGCGAAGCCAAGATTCAAAGAAGTGTGATATTTAATAATACCTATATAGGTAAAAAAACAAATATTTATTCATCCATAATAGGTAGTAAATGTAATATAAAAAACTCCGTAAAAATAGAAGAAGGAGCAAGCATAGGTGACAACAATACAATAGGAGATAGAGTATTTATTAATACAGGAGTTAAAATATGGCCCAATAAATATATAGAGACTGGATCCATTGTTAATACAAGTATTGTCTGGGGAAGCCATTGGAGAAAAACCCTCTTTGGTCAAAGGGGAATTACAGGAAAAATAAATATAGAAATAACCCCTGAATTTGCAACTAAAATAGGCGCGTCTTTTGGTACCATACTTCCCAAATCATCTTATGTGGTAATGAGTAGAGATGCAAGGCCAGCTTGTAGAATGATAAAAAGAGCTATTTTAACAGGTATTCTCTCTACAGGTGTAAATGTGTTTGATATAAGGACCCTTCCAATACCCGTATCCAGATATGCTACCCCAAATTTGGATACTGTTGCAGGCGTTCATATAAGAATATCACCTTATGATCCTGAAAAAATATTAATAGAATTTTTTGATAGATCAGGTATTAACATTGATAAAAATACTGAAAGAAAAATAGAAAATACTTTCTTCAGAGAAGATTTTAGAAGAACTTATACAGAAGAAGTAGGAGAAATAAAATTTCCTCCGCATGTAATAGAATATTATACATGGGGATTACTTAAATCAATAGATAAATCAAGTATTGAGAAAAAAAGATATAAAGTTGTAATTGATTATCAAGGAAATAGCGCTTCTTTATTCTTACCCAATATACTCTCCCAATTAAAGATAGAAAACATATCTCTTAACATATATGGAGAAGATACACATAAAATAAAGGTTCCCAATGAAGAAGTTATTAAAATTACAAAGGCTGTTGGGGCTGATTTTGGCTTAATTATCAATAATGACGGTGAAAGTTTCTCAATCATAACACCAGGGGGAAAATATCTTGCAAAAGATGAGTTAATCGCAGTTCTCACCTATCTTACATTAAAACTTTATCCAAACTCGCAAATAGTCATACCGGTGAATATTTCCCAATCAATAGAAAAGATAGCTAATAATTTAGGAGGAAGAATAATAAGAAGCAAAATTTCACCTTCTGAATTAACAAAAACTTTATTAAGAACAGAATCCAAATTTGGAGCTAGTGAAGATGGCCTTATATTTCCTGATTTTCAACCTGTTTTTGATGGAATATATGGTCTATTAAAGTTTCTTGAAATCTATTCAAAGAATAATCTCACACTAAAAGAATTAGTAGAAGAATTACCAGAATATTTCAAAGTAAAAGCTACGGTAGATTGTTATGCAGAAAATAAAGGAAAAATCATGAGAAAGCTTATAGAAGAGAATGCTGAAAAAAACATAGAATATATAGATGGAATAAAAGTATATATAGATGATTCTTGGGTACTTATTATTCCACACCCAGAAGAGCCCGCTCTTATAATATATGCTGAATCTACAACTCTAAAGAAGGCTCAAGAACTATTGGAGGAATTCAGCCAAAAGATTAAAGATTTAAATATAGCTTTAACCTAATTTTAACTTGACATTAATATATCTTCAAATTATCTTAAAATGAGGTAAAATTTTTTAAAAGGAGGATTAAGAAATGCAGAACCTACTGTGGATTACACCCATTTCAGGCACAATCGGTCTCTTAGTAGCTTTTCTTATTGCAAGAAATATTCTTAAAGAAGAAGTGGGACCTACAGAGATCCAAAAAATCATGAAAGCCATACAACAAGGAGCAGATGCATTTCTAAATCGTGAAATAAAAACTGTATCAATATTTGCAATAATATTCGGTATTTTTATGGCAATAGTATTACAACCTCTATTAGGATTAGCCTTCATCATTGGTGCAGCCTTTTCTATGCTTTCTGGATATATAGGAATGAAGATAGCAACAAGGGCAAATGGAAGAACAACTTATGCTGCCTCTAAATATGGAGTAGGTAAATCTTTGGATATTGCATTTTCTGGTGGAGCAGTTATGGGACTTATGGAAGCAAGTCTAGGAATCTTTGGTTCAAGTTTAATTTACCTCATTCTTAGCAATTTTATGCCAGATCCAAGATTAAAGCTTGAAATTATCAGTGGATATGCATTAGGAGCAAGTTTTATTGCCCTTTTTGCTCGTGTGGGTGGTGGTATTTATACAAAGGCTGCAGATGTAGGAGCAGATCTTGTTGGTAAAGTGGAAGCAGGAATTCCTGAAGATGATCCAAGAAACCCTGCTGTAATAGCTGATAATGTAGGAGACAATGTAGGAGATGTGGCAGGAATGGGAGCAGATTTATATGAATCCTATGTAGGAGCCATACACGCTGGTGCGGTATTAGGATTTGCATACGCTGAGATGAAAGGTCTCCTTTATCCATTCCTTTTTGCAGTAATAGGTCTTTATGCATCTATTATAGGAATCATCTTTACAAAAGTATATGCTGCAAGGAAAAATGCTGATCCTGCTAATGCCTTAAGAAATGGAACCTTTATTGCAGCTATCATCACTATTATTGGATCTTTCTTTTTATCCCAATCACTATTAGGAAATTTAGGTCCTTTCTGGGCAGGTACTATCGGAATTATTGTGGGTATAGCAATAGGTTTAATAAGCGAATACTATACATCTAATAAACCAATAGAAAGAATTGCATATGCCAGTACTACAGGTCCAGCTACTAACATTATAACTGGTCTTTCTGTAGGAATGGAAAGTACATTTCTTACTATAGTTGTTTTAGCAATTGGTATATATTTAGCTTATTTAGCTAATGGCATGTGGGGAATAGGAATCGCAGGAGTTGGAATGCTTGCAACCTTAGGTATTACCCTTTCTGTTGATGCTTATGGACCAATAGCTGATAATGCTAGTGGAATAGCAGAAATGGCCCACCAAGGAGAAAAAGTCAGAGAAATAACAAGCTCTCTTGACGCTTATGGAAACACTACTGCAGCTATGGGTAAAGGCTTTGCTATAGGTTCAGCCATATTAACTGCTCTATCTTTGTTTGCTGCTTTTAAAGAATGGGCTCAGATCCAATATATAGATGTATCAAAGGCATCAGTGCTTGCAGGTACTCTTATTGGTGGAATGCTACCATTTTTATTCTCCGCCCTATCTTTAAAGGCAGTAGGTGAGGCAGCCACTCATATGGTAGAAGAGGTAAGAAGACAATTTAGAGAAATAAAAGGACTTCTTGAAGGAAAATCAGACCCAGATTATGCAAAATGTGTAGATATAAGTACTCGCGGTGCATTAAAAGCTATGATACTTCCAAGTTTAATTATGATATTATCTCCCTTTATTATTGCATTCTTATTAGGAAAAGAAGCCTTAGGTGGTATGCTTACCGGAGCAACTGTATCTGGAGGACTTTTAGCCATATTTATGGCAAATGCTGGTGGAGCCTGGGATAATGCTAAAAAACTAATTGAACATGGTAAATTTGGGGGTAAGGGTTCTGATGCTCATAAGGCAGCTGTAGTAGGAGATACAGTAGGAGATCCTTTCAAAGATACTGCTGGACCTTCAATCAACATATTAATAAAACTTATGGCTGTAATTTCCCTTGTATTCTTACCAATATTCTTTCATTAAAAATTAAAAGACAAGAAAGGGGTGGAAGATATTCTTCCACCCCTTTTTTTATTCTTGACATAAATCTCATATATAATATACTAACCTAAGTCTTTACATATATTTTTGGAAGGAGGGATAACTTGTTCAAGAAACTACCATCACTAATAAACTTCCCACAGATGGAAGAAGAGATAATGAAATTTTGGAAAGATAGAGATACATTTAAAAAATCCTTAGAAATAAGAAAGGGATCACCCAGATTCAATTTCTATGAGGGACCACCCACTGCCAACGGTAAACCCCATGCAGGTCATGTTCTACCCAGAATATACAAGGACCTTTTCCCAAGATACAAAACCATGCAAGGATATTACGTGCCAAGAAAAGCAGGATGGGATACCCATGGGCTTCCTGTAGAGCTTGAGGTAGAAAAAGAGTTGGGTATTAACAGCAAACAAGAAATAGAAAAATACGGGATAGAAGAGTTTAATAAAAAATGTAGAGAAAGTGTATTTAGATACGAAAGAGAATGGCGACTATTTACAGAGAGAATTGGTTTCTGGATTGATATGGATAATCCCTATATTACATTAAGCAATGACTATATAGAATCAGTCTGGTGGCTTTTAAAAAAAATTTGGGAAAGAGGCTTACTTTATAAAGGATATAAAATTGTCCCTTGGTGTCCAAGATGCGAAACAGCCCTATCAGATCACGAGGTAGCTCAAGGTTATAAAGAAACAGAAGATCCATCTATTTTTGTAAAATTTAAGATAAAAAATCAAAATGATACATATTTTCTTGCATGGACTACAACTCCATGGACCCTTATATCTAATATAGCATTAGCTGTACATCCTGATGAAGATTATGTGAAAGTGAAATATAATAACGAATACTACATATTAGCAGAAAAAAGATTAACTTATGTATTTCCAGAAGGAAACTACGAAATAATAGAAAAGTATAAAGGCAAAGATTTAGAAAAAACTTATTATGAACCCCTATTCAATTTCTTACCCATCGATAAAGATTCTCATTATGTTGTACTTGGAGATTTTGTAACCTTAGAAGATGGTACAGGAATTGTCCATATTGCGCCAGCCTTTGGAGATGAGGACTTCCAAATAGGGAAAAAATATGATCTTCCCTTCTTACAACCTGTAGATCAAAATGGCAAATTTATAAAAGAGGTTGAACCATGGGCAGGAATGTTCATAAAAAAAGCTGATCCCTTAATCATTGAAAATCTAAAAAATAGGGGCTTATTATTTAAAGAAGAAAAATATCTACACTCATATCCATTCTGTTGGAGATGTGATACTCCTCTAATTTATTATGCCAGAGCCTCATGGTATATAAAAACTACCGCAGTAAAAGAAGATTTACTGAGAAATAATCAAAAAATAAATTGGTATCCAGAACATATTAAAGAAGGAAGATTTGGTAATTGGCTAGCTAATAATATTGATTGGTCGCTAAGTAGAGAAAGATATTGGGGTACTCCACTACCCATATGGATATGTGAGTCTTGTGGACACCAAGAATGTATAGGAAGCTATAAAGAATTAGGTATCACTGATACAAAAAACTTTGATCCTCATAAACCTTATATAGACAAAATTACATTAAAATGTCCAAAATGCGGGGGTACAATGTATAGAGTACCTGAAGTTATTGACTGTTGGTTTGATTCAGGAGCTATGCCAGTAGCCCAATGGCATTATCCTTTTGAAAATGAGGAAGAATTTAAAGCTTCTTTCCCCGCAGATTTCATATGTGAAGCTATTGATCAAACAAGAGGATGGTTCTATAGTCTTCTTGCCATATCTACCTTAGTATTTAACAAGCCTGCTTATAATAATGTTCTCGTGACGGAATTAGTGTTAGATGAAAAAGGCGAAAAAATGAGTAAACATAAAGGTAATGTAGTTGATCCCTGGCTAATATTGAATAAATACGGGGCAGATGCTTTAAGATGGTATATCTTTACTGTAAGTCCTCCATGGGTACCACTAAGATTTTCTCCTGATGCTGTAAATGAAGCCCTTAAAAAATTCCTTTTAACCTTATGGAATACTGTTTCTTTCTTCTCCATTTACGCAGAAATAGATGGTTTTGATCCAACACAAAATAGTATCTCCTTAGAAACACTTGAAGATGTCTCTGATAGATGGATTATATCAAGACTAAATAGCTTAATATTAAAAGTAAAAGATGATATGGACAAATTTAATGCTACTTCTGCAGCAAGATCAATACAAAGTTTTGTCATAGATGACCTAAGTAACTGGTATATTAGATTAAATAGAGAAAGATTCTGGAAATCTGAAAAAGACAATGATAAATGGTCAGCTTATACAACCACTTATACTGTAATAAAAGAGCTTACTAAGCTTTTAGCTCCTTTTATCCCATTTACAACAGAAAAAATATATCAAGAAATAGTTAGGGTAGCAGAAAAGGAAGCTCCCGAAAGTGTGCATCTTTGTGATTATCCTCAAGGAGAAATTAAATATATAGATCCTGCATTAGAAGCAGATATGGAAATAGTTAGAAATATTGTTACTATAGGAAGAATGCTTAGAAATCAAGCAAACATAAAAATAAGACAACCGTTATCAAAGATATGGATAAACACGAAAGGAAATAAAGAAAATCTTGAAAAACTTTATAAATACATAAAGCAAGAACTTAATGTCAATGACGTAATTTTCGATAATCCAGAGGCAAAAGACAATATATTAATTCATCAAGATGATAATCTCCAAGTAGGATTGGACATAACAATAACAGAAGATTTATTAAAGAAAGGAATATTGAGAGAGTTAGAGCATAAAATTCAAATGCTAAGAAAAGAAGCAAAATTAGATTATGCAGATAGAATAAAATTCTACTATCAAGGATCTCCTAAAATAAAGGAAATCATAGAAGAAAACAAAGAAGAACTCTCAGAAGAAATTTTGGCTATTGAAATACATGAAGGAGAAATACCAGATACTGCTTATAAAAAGAATATAAAAGTGTATGATGAAGAGATATTAGTAGGTTTTGAAAAATTATAAAAGGGGGTTTAGGAAAGTGATGAAATTTAAAAAACTATCAATTATATTTATCATAGTAATTTTAGTAACTACTATCTTTTCCTTTTCTTCAACCTTACCAATATCTATAAAAGATGATATAGGAAGAGAAATAACCATTAAAGAGTATCCTAAGAGAATTATATCTCTTGCTCCTTCATCAACTGAAATACTTTTTGAAATAGGCGCTGGAGATAGAGTGGTTGGAGTCACTGATTTTTGTAACTACCCAAAGGAAGCTCAAACAAAAGAGAAAGTAGGAGGTTTTAGCAATCCTAACATAGAAAAAATTATCTCCTTAAAACCAGATTTAATCGTTCTATACAAAAGTTTTCCAAAGGAAGTTTTTAACCAATTGGAAAAATCTCTACCAAATACTTCATTTATTGTTCTTGATCCAAAAACTTATGAAGATGTAATGAAAAATATCATATTAGTAGGTAAGGCCGTAGGAAAAGAAAATGAAGCAAGAAAAGTTTACAACAATATGCTTAATGGATGGTTAGAGATACAAAAAAGAGTTGCTTCTATAAAGAAATCTCCAAAGGTTCTTTTCTTAATTTGGAATGATCCATTTATATCTGTATCACCTTCCACCTTTCTGGGTGATCTTTTGAAAAAACTAAAAGCCAAAAATATTGTAGAAAATAATGAGCCAGAATACCCTGTTCTTAGTTTAGAGTCTATTATCTCAAAAAATCCTGATGTTATAATTATTGGAGAAATGTCAGGTATATCAAAAGAATCCATAATGAATCACCCAATCTTAAAAGATACGAATGCAGTAAAAAATAAAAAAGTTTTTACAGTAAATGATGATTTAGTTTTCAGACCAGGCCCAAGACTTGTGGATGGACTTAAAGTACTCTACAAAACTTTATATGAAAATTAAGCTTTCTTTTTTATTAATACTTTTACTTTTTTTAAGTATTATCTCTGTAAAAATAGGAGATATAAAAGGAAATAATGAGGTCCGGGGAGTCATTATATATAACATAAGGTTGCCCCGGACTCTTTTATCTATTTTTGTCGGTGGAAATCTTGGTATTGCAGGAGCTATTCTTCAGAGTCTTTTCCACAATCCATTAGCAGAACCTCATATTATAGGCTTATCTTCCGGAGCACTATTAGGTACTACCATATATTTTCTTATGGCTGGAAGTACTTGGGATATTGATCCCCTTTTGACACCTTGGTTTGCTATTTTAGGTTCGATTTTCGTGCTATTTTTACTTTTAATCTTTAATCAAAGATTTCAAAGTTCAAATACCTTAATACTTTTAGGTGTATCATTAAACTCTTTATTATCTTCCTTTACTTCTTTATTACTTTTTTTAAAACAAAAAACTTTTCAAGGTGTTTATTTTTGGATTCTTGGAGGCTTTAATGGCAAATCATGGAATCACTTTTATATTCTACTTTATTACTCATTAATAAGCATACCATGGGCTTTCTTGTGGAGAAAAAAATTTAATATTCTATTCCTAAGTGAAGAAGAGATATATAGTCTTGGAATTTCTTTAAAAAAGATCCAACCATTAATAATAATACTTTTAACTATTTTAATAGCCCCATCAGTTGCAGTATCTGGAATGATAGGATTTGTTGGCCTTATTTCTCCCCATCTAATGAGAGTATGGGAAACAGCAGACTACAAGTGGCTAATACCATCAAGTTACCTTGCAGGATCCATCCTTTTATTATCATCGGACATTTTATCAAGAATTCTTTTTTATCCAACAGAAATACCAGTAGGTATAATAACGTCTTTCTTAGGCGTACCATTCTTTATCTATCTTCTTATCAAAAGACAATGATAAAATTTTTAAATGTAAGTGCTGGCTACGAAACCAAGAAAATAGTATTAAAGAATTTTACCTGGGAAACACCCGAAAAGGGTTTTATAGGAATAATTGGCCCTAATGGGGCTGGAAAAAGTACTATTTTTAGATTAATTATAAGGTATATTGTACCTACTTTAGGTGAGATATATTTAAATAATATCAATATTAAAAAATATTCACAGGAAAATTTAGCAAAAATTATAGCTCTTCTTCCTCAAAAGCCTATATGGGAACCCTCTTTATCAGTAGAAGAATATATATCCTTAGGTAGGTATCCTCATCATCCCTCATGGAGACCATTAAGTAAAAAAGATATTATAAGAGTAAATGAAATCATGATATCAACAGATACCATAATGCTTAAAAAGAAAAAATTACATCAACTTTCGGGAGGAGAATTACAAAGGGTTATTATCGCAAGAATATTAGCCCAAGACCCTCAAATTATCCTTCTAGATGAACCTACAAATAACTTAGATCCATATTATCAAATAAGCATCTTAGATAAGATTAGAGAATTAAGCAAAGAAATACTTATTATAGCTAACCTACATGACATAAACTTAGCCTCTTTTTATACAGATTATATCTTAGCTTTAAGAAATGGTATGGCTCTATCCTTCGGGAAGACAAAAGAAGTATTAAATTGTAATCTTTTAAATCAACTCTTTAACATAAGATATACAGAAATAAATTATAAAAATAAAAAAATATTTTTACCTTTTCACATTACCAATCAGGAAGAGAAATCTTAGAAAGCCTTCTATCTATAAGCCAGATTCGTATTATAAGGGCAAGTATACCCCCAAATATCACTTGGGAGAACGTTAGAAGATAAAAGAAAGAAAGAACAACTAAAAAAATCTTCGTTTCATTTTTTTTTGAAGCAAAAATGAAATGTTTACTTAGAGTAATCTCTCCCTTTACACTACCTGGATATTCTCTGTATATCCAAATATTACTTAAAAATCCAGGAATATCTAAATAAAAGAAATATAAAGATAGAGTAAATCCTACAATAACCTCATAGATCTCTTTACTGAAACCTTTTTGAGTTGTAAGATACCATACAAAAAGTACATATATTATAAGAAACAAATTAAGAAACCAAAATATTAGTCCTCTCTTTTTGGGTGTTTCTTTTTCTTTCTTCTCATCCTTTCTCCAAGGGGGGACACTCTCTCCTACTCCTTCTACTTTTATATATTTCTTAGCATCCTCTTCATAAGACATACTTTCCCTTTTTTCCAGTATATCATGAAATATAATCATAAATAAGACTGCCAAAGGAATAAACCATGGTTCATAAATAAGTCCCATTTATTATACCTCCTTATAAGTGAGAGTCTTCATTCTTAAAATAACATTTTTAGGATCTTCCGAACCAAAAATTCCTTGCCCACTAATCAATATGTTTGCCCCAGCGCTAACCACCAAAGGAGCAGTTTTTAAATCAATACCCCCATCTACCATTATATCTAAATTTATCCCCTCCTTAATAGCTCTTTCTCTTAGATCCCTTATTTTTTTAAGACAAAAAGGTAAAAATTCCTGCCCCCCATAACCAGGATTTACAGTCATAAGTAGAACTAAATCCACCTCTCCAAGAAGATAATCCAAAGTAGACAGAGGAGTTGCTGGATTTAAGGTTATAAAAGGACGAACTTTATGCTCTCTTATATATTTTAATAATCTTTGAGGATGATAGGTATTTTCAATATGAAATCCTAAATGATCAGCTCCAGATTCTATAAACATATCTACAAAAAGTTCTGGCTTTTCAACCATAAGATGTACATTAAGAAGTAAATTAAATCTCTTTTTTATCGCCTTCACTAAAGATGGACCATAACTTAGATTAGGGACAAAATGTCCATCCATAATATCAACGTGTAATGCATCAGAATATTCCTCGACAAGTCTTATAGATTTTTCCATATTTAAAAGATCAGCTGAAAGAATTGAAGGAAAAACTTGGACTTTCATTTTACTCTTCCTCAGAAGTATATGTAGATTCAGGAGTATTTCCATAAGAAGACGTGGTAAAGGTATATAAAAGAACCGTTCCACCCTTTTCCATATATATATTAGCTTGAGGGACTTGTTTTACCACATATCCCTCCTTATTTCCAGCAAAATCAACCACAAAACCTGCCCTCTCAAGAATATTCAAAGCCTCTCCCATATCTTTATACCTAACATCTGGAACTTTAGCAAAAGAGGCAGGCATATTTATCCATAAAATTATACTACTTCCTATTGGAACCTTAGTAGTCAATGGATTCTGATCTAAAACCAATAAAAAATCTTTTTTTCTATCCATTAATATACCACCAATCACAATTTTAAAGTTTTTTTCCGATAATATCTTAGAAGCTTCCATAATATTTTTTCCTCTTACATCAGGAGGAACAACAGATTCTACATTTGAAGATACAGTATTCTTAAAAAGGATTATAAAAAGGATAAAGATTAATAGATTTATTCCTATAAGGATATAAAGTATAAGTTCCTTAATTGAAATTTTTTTCATAATTCATCCCCCTCATAATTAAATAAGTTGCTCTTAATTGGCCACATCCAGCCCTAATTTTACTTCCATAAGAAATTCTCAATGTATTATTTATACCATTCTTATCTAAAATCTCTTTAAACTTCCTAATAGAATAAATATCAGAAGGTTCCCATGGATATTCCTTTACTTTATTCCAAGGAATTAAATTCACATGAGCAGGTTTACCCTTAAGAAGTATAGATAGTTTATCTGCATGTTCAATTCTATCATTAAAATCTTTTATAAGCACATATTCAAAAGTTATTCTTCTTTTTGTAACATTTGCATAAAACCAAGCACTTTCTAATAACTCTTCTATGGGATATTTCTTATTAATGGGAATTATTTGATTTCTCAATTCATTGTCAGGAGCATGTAAAGAAATAGCAAGCCTTACTTTAACTTTTTCATTTGCAAGATTATATATCTTTGGAACTATTCCAACAGTAGAAATAGTTATATGTTTACTACCTATTCCAAACCCCCAATCACTGTTGAATATCTCTATAGATCTTATTACTGCATCATAATTAGCTAAAGGTTCACCCATTCCCATAAAAACAATATTGGAAATTCTTTCTCCTTCTTTCCATAACTCTTTTTGAATTGTCAATGCCTGCCCAATAATCTCTTCAATCTTTAAATTTCTTTTCAAACCTATTAGTCCTGTAGCACAAAATTTACAAGAAAAAGAACAACCTACCTGCACTGATATACATATGGTATTTCTATTATGATGTCTTATAAGAACGGTTTCTATATTTTCACCATCTGATAATTGTAAAAGATATTTGAAGGTATTACCTGCATCTTTCTTATCAACAACATGAGGAAGGTCAAAAGAGAAAAACTCTTTTAATTTATTTCTTAGATTCATAGGCAAATTACTCATCTTCTCAGGATCCCATTCTCCTTTTTTATATATCCAATTCAAAATCTGATCTACCCTATAGGATAGCTCATTCCATCCTTTCAATATCTCTAAAAGATTTTCTTTATTTAGTGAAAATATATTTTTAGTACTCACGGCTCAACAAGCTAATAAAAAAACCATCAGTTTTATATTTATAGGGTAAAACTCTAAATATCCCATTAAACTCCTCATATCTATAGGAGAATTTTTCTAAAATAAAATTGGGATTATTTTGGAGAAAAGATAAAACCACACCTTCATTCTCACTCCAAGTAAGCGTACATGTACTATAAAGAATTTTTCCTCCTCTTTTAACTAATTTTCCTGCTCTCTCTAAAATCTTTAATTGTAATTTAGAATTTTCATAAATTTGATCCTTTGATAACCTCCACTTTATTTCGGGTTTATGACTTAAAACCCCTAAACCTGTACATGGAGCATCTAAAAGAACTTTATCAAAAATACCATTAAAAGATTCTGGAATAGATGTAGCATCTATATTTAAAGTCTCTATTATTTTAACTCCTAGCCTTTTTGCATTCTCTTCTACCAAACCTATCCTATTTTTATTAATATCCACAGATACAATTTTTCCCTCATTTTTCATTAATTCAGCCATATGTGTACTTTTAAGCCCTGGAGCAGAACAAAGATCAATAACTTTTTCTCCTGGTTTTGGATTTAATATTAAAGCAGGTAACATAGAAGCTTCACTCTGTACAATGAAATAACCTTCTCTAAATAGGTCCAAATTTTCTAAAAAAACTCCATTTTTCACTATTAAGGCTTGATCAACCAAATAACCATCTTCTACATCAATACTTCTTTTTGTTAATTCTCTTTTCAATTCTTCTTTATTTGTTTTCAATGTATTCACCCTTAAAGAAAATCTCTGAGGTCTATTACTCCAAGACGCTATCTTAATCTTTTCAGTTGTGCCTAAATAATCGTCCCATTCATCTAATATAAAATCTGGAATAGCATATTTTAAATTTTCAGGAAAAGATCTTAAATCAACATTATTTCTATTTTCAATGATTCTTCTTGCAACGGCGTTTATTAATTTAACTTCTCTAGGAGCTTTTTCTTTTGCTACTTCAACGATTTCATTTATTGCAATAGGAAGAATAGTATTTCTAATAAAATATACATGATATACTACTAATCTTAAAAGAATTTTTGCATATAAAGAAAGATTATTTTTTTTAACATATTTTCTCCATATAAAATCTAATGTATCTCTCCACCTCGTAACTCCATAAACTAACTCGGTAATAAGATGTTTTTCATTGATAGAAAGATTATAAATAGGAAGCCTATTCCTCAGAAGAATATTTAAATAGGCTTCCTTCTTTTCTAATTCATATAAAATCTCAGCTGACCTTTTTCTTACCTCCATTAGTCGCGATTTCTCATATTTGCAAGTAAAATAAGACGGAAGAGGTTCAATAATGCAGTTAAAGCAGCAGCAAGATAAGTAAGAGCTGCAGCATTTAAAACTTGCTTTACTCCCTCTGCTTCTTTAGGTGTAACAATTCCCAAAGATAATAAAATCTCACGAGCTCTTTTACTTGCATTAATTTCCACAGGAAGAGTAACAATATAGAAAAGTACAGCCAAAGAGAAGGCCAATATACCGATATTCATGAGACTGGGGCTACCAAATAAAAATCCTAAGAAGAAAAGTGGAAAAGCAAGATTAGTCCCTAAATTAGCTATAGGTACAAGAGAAGATCTAAGAGCAAGAGCATAATAACCTGTAGCATGTTGAACAGCATGTCCAATTTCATGAGCAGCTACACCTACTGCTGCCACAGAATAAGAAGAGTAAACAGGTTCGGAAAGCCTCAAAACCTTTGATGATGGATCATAATGATCTGTGAGACTTCCTGGAGCCATTTCTATTCTCACATCATTTAAACCAAGAGCTCTCAATATTATTTCAGCCGCTTCTCTTCCCGTTAATCTCTTAGAGTTAGGTATCTCTGAATAATATGTAAAGGTCGATCTAACTTTTAAGCTCGCATATATAGACAATAACAATGCAGGTAGCAATATAATATATGTAGGATCCCAAAAGAAAAACATTTATATATCACCTCCCAATTAATATATTATTAATCAAATTTTTCACCTATACTTAGACGATAACCATTTAAAAATTCTTTATAAGTCATCTTTTTTTTATTTTCAGGTTGAAGCTCCAATATATATAATATTCCATTTGTAGCTTTAATACCAATGCCTTTATTTCTATCTATAACAGAAATAGTACCATTTTCATATTCTAAATAGTTATTAGTAATCTCGTAATTTGCCTTGTAAACTTTAAGAATTTTACCTCTAAAAAAGGTAAAAGCACCAGGTTCTGGAGACAAAGCTCTAATCTGACACCATATTTTTTTAACATGATTATTCCAGTCTATTCTCTCCTCTTCTTTAGAAATCTTAGGAGCATAAGTTGCCTCACTATCATTTTGAGGTGTAGGTTTTAAAGTACCATCTTTTATTTTAGGAAGCACCTCTAAAAGTAAATCTGCCCCTAAATTAGCTAATTTTATAGTTAAGGATTCCCTGTTGTCTTCAGGAAGAATAGGAATCTTCCTTATTGCATAAACTGGTCCTGTATCTAAGCCTTTTTCCATTTGCATAATAGAAATTCCTGTCTCATCTTCACAATTCATTAGAGCTCTTTCGATAGGAGATGCACCTCTATACTTAGGTAAACAAGATGCATGGATATTAATACCACCAAAAGATGGTATAAGCAAAAGGTTTTCTGGTAGTATCTTTCCATAAGCTGCAACTATAAAGGCATCAGGATTAAGATTTTTTATAATTTCATCTATTTCAAAATTATTCCTTAATCTCTCTGGCTGATATAGAGGAATATTTTTCTCCTTAGCAAAAAGTTTAACAGGAGATGGAATTATTTTTTTACCTCTTCCTTGCGGTTTATCAGGTTGAGTTACTACTGCCAATATATTTAATTTCTCGTATATTTTTTCTAATATAATTCTTGCAAAAATTGGAGTACCGAAAAATATTACCCTCATCATATATTGTTTCCTACCTCTTCTGCTATACCTCTATCCACAATTAAAAATCCATCTAAATGATCTATCTCATGTTGAATAATCCTTGCTAAAAGACCCTTTGCTCTATATTTTTTCACTTTTCCACTTAAATCTTGAGCCTTAAAAACAATTCTTTCATATCTTTTTATTTTTAACTCTATACCTGGAATACTCAAACAACCCTCTAAATCAATAACCTCTCCTTCAGCCTCCAATATTTCAGGGTTAATAAAAGCAATAGGTTTATTTTCATAATCGACCACTATAATTCTAAGAGATTCTCCTACTTGAGGAGCAGCAAGTCCTACACCATTTGCAAATTTCATCGTCTCAATCATATCCTCTACAAGTCTCTTAATCTTTGTATCTATACTCTCAACTTTATGAGCTTTTTGCTTTAACACTGGATCTCCAATCTTTCTTATTTCAAGTATCATTTTTATATCACCTCATAAATTAGTTTCCTTCATATCTACATTTATTATAAATTTTACATTAGAAAAAGGAGTTTTACTATCCTCACAAATATTCTTTAGCATCCTACTCTCTATAATTCCTTTTCTGTCTTTTATCAATATCTGATATCTAAACTTATCCTTTATAAGATAAGGATAAAAAGGAGCTGGTCCTAAAACCTCCAAATCAGCATATTTTTCCTCCAATATAGCTACCATCTTTTTACCCTCATCCACAACCTCGTCTTCATCCGAACCTTCTACTATAATCTGATGTAAAATAGAAAAGGGAGGATAAAAAAGTGATTTTCTTAATTTCAACTCATAATTTAAAAAGGTACCATAAGAATTGCTTTTTATAGCTTTTACCACATAATGGGAAGGAGAATAAGTTCTTAATATGATTTCTTCACCTTTAAAGAAAGATTTAATTCTATTTAACATATTGAAAGCCTTTTCAGGCATAGAAAAATCAGGGATATGAATGAAATTATCCAAATTATATATTATAAGAACTCCTGCATCTTCAAGATCTAACCAAGGTTCTATCATTTTTGTACCTACAATAATATCAGCCTCTTTTATTAAGGATTCACCCTGAAGCTCTATCTCACTATCTATTCTTAGAACCTTATAATTCTTGAAAGTTTTAACCAAATATCTCTCAAGTTTTTCAGTACCGATACCACCAAAAATAAAATTATATCCTTGACATACAGGGCACATGGTAGGTGGAAGAGAAGTAAAACCACAGTAATGACATTTTAAAACTTTGTCTTCATCTTGATGAAAAACTAACGGTGATCTACAATGAGGACACATAAAAATATATCCACAATCTACACATTGAATATATGTAGAAAAACCTAAGCGATTTAACAATATCAGAACTTTCCTCTTTATCCTCATATTATCATTTATTCTCTTTGTGGAATAGCTATCTAAAAAATCTTCGTTTTTAATTCTTCTTAAATCAATTATCGTAATTTTTTTCTTTATTAAATCGGGAATTCTGACAAAATTAAACATTTTTTTAGAAATAGCCTGATAAAAATCCCTTATAGAGGGAGAACTAGATCCCAATATGATGGGAATTCCCTCAAACTCTGCCCTTTTTAAAGCTACTTTAACACCATCATATTTGGGTTCTTTCTCTCTTATATCATAAAACTCATTCTCTTCTTGATCAACAATAATTACCCCAAGATTATTAAAGGGTAAAAAAAGTCCTTTAGTTGTACTAAGAATGATAGCCCTTTCAGTTCCTGCAATTTTATATACTCTATATGCCTGAGCCTCTGTTAAAAGTCCATGGTAAAAGTAAAAGGGGACTGGAACTAAATCTGATAAAAATTCACCAAATTTAATTAAAGTCTTTATAGTTGGAAATACCAAGAGGACACTTTTTCCTTTCTGATAAAAATATTTTAATAACTCAAAATACATTTTCCATCTTTTTTTCTGAGATTCAACAAAAAGCAAAAGAGGTTTATTAACAATTTTAAGTATATTATCCATATCTATTTCAAGGTTTCCCCAACTATCGCTGATCTTTTCACTTTGAAAAACAGTTTTTCTTGGTGCCTTCTCCTTTATTACAATTTCAAATCTCTCCTCTATGGCCCCTTTTTTAATAAGCTCATTTATAACAGATTCAGAAATCTTTCCTACTTCTTTTTTTAGTTCTTCCACTGTTTTTTCCTCAAAAAGGCTTATAAAAACTTTTTCTTGCTTTTTTGTCATATCTACAGCCACATCCTTAGCTACTAAATATCTTTTAACATCTAAATCAATTCCTGTAGGAAATATATAATTTGCGGTCCTATATAAAGAATTCCCATAGTAATCACTTACCCAATTAACTAAATTAATAAGAGGTGTTCCAAGAGATGGAACCTCTGTAAGCTGAGCATGTATCGGCTGAAGATTATATTCTATGCTATTATCTTCTAAGATATCCCAAATATAACCAATTTTTTTAGATTTTTTTAGAGGAACAATAACAGGACTACCTATTTCAATATATGAAAATTCCTCTGGAATTGAATAGTATAAAAAATCTCTTTCTGGAATATAGGTTTCAAAAAGAATTACTTTTGCTACCTTCACCAAAAGCTCTTATAGTTCGCTCTCTTCTTCCTCTTTAAAGGTAACCTTTCCTTTAGCTATTTCTTCCATAGCAAGAATTAATGGATCCTTAGCCACAGTCTTTAAGAACTTTAGTTCCTCAAAAATTTGTCTTGCCCTTTTTGAAACTGTTACTGTCAATACATATTTATTTGAGATTTTTTCTAAAAGTTCATCAATATTAAGTTCTTTCATTAAACTCACCTCCAAATAATTTTAAAAAATATTCAATTTTCTCCCTACAAAGTTTATGCCTCTCTGCTATTATAATACTTCTTACTCTATCAACTGCATTTTCTAGATCATCATTTATAACAGCATAATCATAATAAGAAATTTTAGAAATTTCAAGAGGAGCATTCTTAAGACGGATTTCTAAATCTCTTAGATCCTCTGTTTCTCTGCCTATAAGTCTTCTTTTTAATTCTTCAAAATCAGGTGGTAAAACAAATATTAATATGGCTTTATCATAAATCTTTTTCACATTTATTCCACCTTGCACATCAATTTTTAATATAACATCAACCCCTTTATTCACAAACTCCTCTATTATTCTCTTGGGAGTACCATATAGATATCCATGCACCGCTGCCCATTCTAAGAACTCTCCCTTTTCAACCATTTCCTTAAAAGTTTTTTCATCTGTAAAATAGTAACTTTTACCTTCTACCTCTCCTAATCTTTTGGGTCTTGTGGTAAAAGATACAGATTTTACTAAGTTTGGTACCAATCCAAGAAGTCTTTCTAAAATAGCATCCTTACCAACTCCAGAAGGGCCAGAAAGAACAAAAAGATTTCCCTTAAAAATCATTTTTCATTCTCCTCTAATTTTTCTCCACCCTCTATTCTTGCTGCAATAGTTTCTGGATGTAAAGCAGACAAAACTATATGACCACTATCTAATACAAGTACAGCTCTTGTCTTTCTCCCATAAGTTGCATCTATAAGTTCATTACGATTTTTAGCATCAGATAAAAACCTTTTTATGGGTGCAGAATCAGGACTTATAATAGCCACAACTCTCGAGCTCACCACCATATTACCAAACCCAATATTAATAAGTTTCATAATTAGTTCCACTCCCCTCTATTCAATATTTAATGTTAATTCTCTAATTTTTTCCAATTCTTTTTTTAGATCAATAGCATAAAACATAATAGACGTTTTTGCAGTTTTACTTGATAAAGTATTTATTTCTCTATTCATTTCTTGAAGTATAAATTCCAATGTTTTCCCTATAGACCCATCCTTTTTTATCTCTTCATAAAATCTTCTTATAAATTCATCAATCCTAGTTATCTCTTCATTGATATCAGTTTTCATAAGAAGAAGAGCAATTTCTTGATAAAGTCTATCCTCATTTATAATGTTGAATTCAAATTCCTTTAACTTCTTTTCTAAAAAAAGTTTTGCCTCTTTTTGCCAATTCTCTTCTTCCCTTTTAACATTAGAAAGGAGTGTTTCTATTTTATTTAAACTTTCTAATATAGCCCTTTTAATGCTTTCTCCTTCTTCCCTTTTATATCTATCAAACTCTTCTATTAACAATTTTGTCTCGGAAATTATTTTTTTACAATCCTCTTCATTAAAAATTCTATTTTCTGTAAAGAATACTTGAGGGTTAGCAAGAATCTCTTTCCAATTATATATAGCCTCTGAATTTCCAGTAATTTTACCAAGATCTTTTAAGATATTACTAAGAAGATCTATATTTAACCTTGAATAATTTTCAGGTGATTTATGAATCTTTAAGGAAAAAACCACATATCCCCTTTTTACATAGCGTTTTATCTCAGCAATTATTTCCCTTTCTAAAAAAGAAAGAGCATCAGGTAGGTTTACCTTAATTTCTAAAAACCGATGATTATAGCCTTTTATTTCTAAAAAAAAAGTAAGGCTATCAATAACAAATTCTCTAAATGCTGAAGAAGTCATACTTTTCATTTTACTATAATTTTACTTCACCACTTTACATTTGCCAAGTGGAAAAATATATTTATAATTTAAGGTAAGTATGGGAAAATTATATGTAGTAGCAACACCAATAGGAAATTTAAAAGATATTACTTTTAGAGCTATAGAGGTTCTAAAAAGCTGTCCAATAATTGCTGCTGAGGATACTAATCATACTAAGATTTTATTAAAAAAATACGAGATTGAAAATAAAACTATCATCTCTTATCACAAATATAACGAGGAAAAAAGGGTAAAATTATTTTTAGATTTACTTATTAAAAAAAATTTAGATATTGCTTTGGTTTCAGATGCTGGAACACCATGTATATCTGATCCTGGTTATCAAATAGTAAAAACTGCTAGAGAATATAATATAGATGTAATTCCAATTCCTGGCCCCTCATCACTAATAGCAGCTCTTTCCATATCAGGACTCCCTCTTAATACCTTCTACTTTGCAGGTTTTTTGCCTAAATCATCAAAAAGAACAGAGTATTTAAAAAAGATAGAAGAAAAAGAGATAGAAACTTTTGTTATATATGAATCTCCCAAGAGAATTGATGAACTTTTACAAGATATATTAAAAATATTTCCCAATTCTATATTATGCGTATGTAGAGAACTTACAAAAACCTTCGAAAAGGTATATTATGGTAATATAGAAAAGGTAATAGAGGAAGTTAATAAAGATCCATATAAAGAAAAAGGAGAATATACTATCATAGTACACCGGGAAAGAAAGGCTAAAAAAGACTTCAAAAAAGATATTTCTATTGAAGCTATACTTTTTGATGAACTTATTAAACAAGACCTTTCTTTAAAAGATGCGATTGAGAAAGTATCTAAAAAATTAAATATACCTAAAAAGGAAGTTTATAAGGCGTCAATAAACCTAAAAGAGAAAATTAAGAGAATATTATAACATTTAGAAAGGAGGAACTTTATTTTATGAAAATAGCTCTTGACGCAATGGGGGGAGATTATGCTCCTATAGAGATTGTAAAAGGAGCCATTGAATCACTACCTGAAATAAAATCAACAATTGTACTTGTAGGGAATAAAACGTTAATTGAATACGAGTTAAACAAATACAAATTTGAGAAACATAGAATTGAAATAGTTCACGCAGAAGAAGTAATAGAAATGCACGAACATCCAGCTTTTGCAGTAAAAGAAAAAGAAGATTCCTCAATTGTAAAATCTATTAAATTAATAAAGGAAAAAAGCGTAGATGGAATGGTATCTGCAGGTAATACTGGAGCAGTAATGAGTAGCGCATTACTCTATTTGGGAAGGCTAAAGGGAATTAAAAGACCAGCTATAACTACAGTTCTTCCTACTATAAACAACATACCCACTATTATGTTAGATATAGGGGCAAATGTAGATTGTAAAAAGGAATATTTAGTACAATTTGCCTTAATGGGTAAAATATATATGGAATCAATTTTTAATGTAGAAAATCCTAAAATAGCATTACTAAATATAGGTGAAGAAGAGGGAAAAGGTAATCAGTTAGTTCAAGAAACTTATTCTTTATTAAAGAATACACCTTATTTCAATTTTTATGGAAATGTGGAAGGAAAAGATTTATTTAAAGGAATAGTTAATATAATTATATGCGACGGCTTTGTAGGGAATATTGCTATAAAAACAGCAGAGGGGGTTGCAGAAACCTTACTTGAATTAATATCAAAAGAATTAAAGAGTTCATGGTGGAGTATTATTCTTGCATTACTTCTAAAATCAAAATTCAGAAATATAAAAAAAAGTATGGATTATAGTGAATTTGGCGGAGCTCCTCTTCTTGGGATAAATGGTAATGTTATCATATCCCATGGAAGATCAAAGTCCAAAGCTATTAAAAATGCACTAAAATTAGCAGAAAAGGTGATTAACTTAAGAATTAATGATAAAATTATGGAAGGATTAGAAAAACTTTCCATAGAGGGGTGAGAAAAATTAGGCCTGATAAATTTGAAAAAATTATCAATCTTGCAATAAATCTTGATGCTTCAGATATCCATCTTAAAGTGGGAACACCTCCTGCAGTAAGAATCATGAAAGATATAGTCTTATTAAAAGAGGATCCTTTAACTTCAGAGGAGGTAGAAAACTTAGCCTTCAGTATAATGCCTCCAACAGCAAGAGAAATATTTCAAAAGAACAAAGAAGTAGATTTTCCTTTTGAAAAAAAAGGATTAGCAAGATTTAGAGTAAACGTCTATACCCAAAGACAAACCATAGCCATTTCCATGAGATTAATAAAAATTAATATACCATCAATAGAGGAATTATGTCTCCCTCAAATAATAAAAAGTCTTGTAATGAAGAGAGCGGGTCTCATATTGGTTACTGGCCCATCTGGTTCTGGGAAGTCTACCACATTGGCAGCAATGATCGAATATTTAAATCAAAATGAGAACCTAAATATCATCACTATTGAAGACCCTATTGAATATGTCTTTACAGACAAATTATCTCTCATCTCTCAAAGAGAAATAGGTATTGACACTGCTTCTTTTTCTTCAGCTCTTAAAATGGCTTTAAGGGAAGACCCAAACGTAATTATGGTAGGAGAGTTAAGAGATCTTGAAAGCGTTTCTGTAACCCTGCAGGCGGCTGAAACTGGACATTTGGTACTAAGCACCTTGCATACTATAGATGCTGTTTCTACAATAAGTAGAATCGTAGATATGTTTCCTCCCCACCAGCAAAATCAAGTTAGATTTCAGCTTGCAAGTACCTTAGTAGGAATTATTTCCCAAAGGCTTCTTAAACGAAAAGATAAAATGGGCTTAGTTCCTGCATGCGAAGTTCTAATAGGGAATTCTACTGTAAGAAAATGGATAAGAGAGAATAAACTAACAGAGATTCCAAAGATTATTCAAGAAGGTCAATTAGAAGGAATGCAATCCTTCAATCAACACTTATTAGAGCTCTATAGAAAAAACATAATAGAAGCAAGTGAAGCTTTGATGGCAAGTCCTAATCCTTCAGACTTAGAACTTGCCATCAAAGGCATCACAGCAGGCTAAACTACAGTTAATTCTTTTCTAACACTTAGTAAATCCATCATTGTAAAATATGCTAATAGATAGGAAAGCAAGCTTTCAGACCCTTGATTCAGGTTAACTCCATCAGGAGTTATAGCATCGTAGCATCCATATGTCTCATTATCTATAAGAGACACTTTCCTTGAGTTTTTTCCATGAAACCACATAAAGACATCTTTAGCTTTACCAATATAACTTACATCTTTTAGAACTTCATAAGCCTCTTTGTAAAGCAATATCATTTCTCCTGCTTCTACTGGTTGTTCATCATATTCCGCTATAGTTCCACCTCTTATATACCAACCATTACAACCTATGGGTTTAAAATATCCATATCTAAATACAATTTTCTCTAAAAACTCCATACTATCTAATGCTACATCCCAGATATCTTTTTCTCTTAACACCTTATAAGCCACAAAAAGAGAGAGAGGAAGAATCGCATTACTATACGCCATTATATCTTCAAACCATTTCCATGATTCATCCATATTTTCTCTAAATTGCCTTACCAAGGATTTGGAAAGGTGAGAAACATATTCCTTAATTTGAGCTCTATCTAAGGTGCTTTCTTTTAAAGAATAGTATAACCCTAATATAACATATGCTTTAGCTCTTGGAGATTTTATATATTCAATATATTTCAAAGCATTATGCAAAAGTTCTTTATAAAGCATTCTTACATTTAAAGGTAGTATATTCTCAGAAACACAGTAACCAAGAGCCCATATTGTTCTTCCAAAACTATCTTCAGAACCTTCATCTTCCAAAAATCTTCTATCATAACTCATAAAATTTCTAAAGTTACCTTTTGGGGTTTGAGCATTTAATATAAAAGATGAATATCTATATATAAGATCCAAATATTTTTCATCTCTAAAATTTCTATAGAACATAGTAGCAACAATTAATGCTCTTGAATTATCATCGGTAGTATACCCAAAACGGGGATCTGGAACTCCAAACTTTGAGTGTTGAATAATTCCAGTATCATCAGTTAATCTGAATAAATGTTCATCTCTGGGGCGAATAAGTTCCATTTTTTCCACCTCCTTCCACTAAATGTTTCTATCTTTTTATTTACAACTTCGTCAAACAACTTTATATATTTCTCTGCCACTACATTCCACCACATACTTTTGCCATATTCAAAAGCTTTTTTCTCAATACCTTCTCTAAGATCTCTATTGTAGTAAACTTCTTTAATAGCTTCAGCAATAGCATTAGAATCTCTAAAATCAACTAATATTCCTCTTCCATCTGAAAGAAGTTCCTCTGCATATCTATAAGCCGTTGATATGATAACTTTTCCAGAAGCAAGAGCATAACTCAATGTGCCACTTACTGCTTGTTCTTTACTTAAATATGGCGTCACATAGATATCTGATAATTGTAAATATTTCAAAATCTCATCTAATGTTAAATATCTATTTACGAACATTACATGATCCTCTAAATTATACTCCTTAACCATATTCATCAATTTATCTCTATAACTTTCTCCAGAATGCTTAATTACACCAGGATGAGTTCTGCCAAGAATTAAATATATGATACTGGGAATCTTATCTTTTACTTTAGCAATAGCTTCAATAGCATATTCAATTCCCTTTCCCGGTCCAATAAGTCCGAATGTGCTTACTACAAATCTTCCTTCTAAACCAAGCTCTCTCTTAAGTTTTTCTCTATCTACTTTAGTATTTATTGGAACACCATGAGGAATATGTAAAATCTTTTCCTCAGGTATATTGTAAATATTCACCAATAATTCAATTGTATTTCTAGCCATTGTTACCACTTTTACTGCTTTTGACCCGATATAACTTACAATGTACTTTTGTTTGTCGATTGGATTTAATAGGACTGTATGCAAAACAAATATAAATGGTTTCTTAGTATTATCAACTAAATGAAGAAGATATTCTCCATATTCCCCACCATATATACCATACTCATGTTGTATTACCAAAAGATCTATATCTGATTCATTGATAAATTGTGCAACTTCAAAATAACTTTCCTCTTCAAATTGTTTTAATTCTTTAATAACTTTCTCATCATAAAGATAAAAATCATCACTTATAGCAATAACATTTGTATTAACAAAAGGATTATATAAAGGAGCAATTTTATCTATTTCAGATACTAAATCTTCAGTAAAAGTTGCTATACCACATACTCTTGGAGGATAAGTACTCAAAAAATCTACATTTATAACTACCCTATCTTTTACCATAAGTCCCCACCTCCTTTATAGAGTGAGAATATCAAAAGATTTGTTTTTAGATGAAACTTTAAATCAGATTGTAGTCTACCGATTTTTGTGGTACCAAAATAGTTATTTTTTTTATATATTTACATCATATATCTATCTATAAAAATTATATATAATAACAGAAAAATAGTCAAGTTGTATACTTGAGATGATAATAGTATGAATAAAAGATTTCTAATCAAGAGTTACAAATGTAAGAAATATAATCTAAGGCAAGAAAATAACTATAAATTCCAAATCCTGATATTTGACCTATACATACTGGAGCAATAACTGACTTATGTCTAAAATCTTCTCTTGAATAAATATTACTTAAATGAACTTCTATAGTGGGCTTTTTTACGGCAGTTATAGCATCTCTTATTGCATAACTATAATGGGTTAAAGCCCCTGCATTAATAATAATAAAGTCTACTTTACTACCTAAATCCTGAATCCAATCTATAATCTGACCTTCCCAATTAGATTGCAAAATAGTTATCTCAAACCCCTTCTCCTGTGCTTTTTTTATAATAATATTATTCAAAGTTTTAAAATCTAAATCCCCATAAATATGGGGTTCTCTAATACCCAAAAGATTAAGGTTTGGACCATGTATTAATAATATTTTACACTTTTCCATATGCTTGCAGACCTTTAACTATCTCTTTAACAATTAAATTAGGATTTTTCCCCTCTGTATCTAAAATCAAATGGGCAGTCTCTCTATAATACTTTTGTCGCATTTCATATATCTCTTTAACTTCTTTTATATCTCTTTTAAGAATTGGTCTTTTTTCAAACTCTTCTTCTTTTTGCAATCTATTTATTAAGGTATCAAAATTACTATATAAGTAAATAACAAAGGATTTTTCTTTTAATAATTTTCTATTCTCTTCCTTTAGTATAATTCCCCCTCCTGTTGAGATTATAACTTTTTCATAATCCTCTATCACTTTATTAAGATAAAATGACTCCCTTTCTCTAAAATAATCTTCACCCTTATCAGAGAAAATTTTAGTTATTTTTTCCCCCTCTTTTTCTTCTATATAACAATCCAAATCAATAAAAGGATAACTCAACTCTTTCGACAAAAATAAACCTACTGTGGTTTTCCCACTACCCATGAAACCTATAAGGGCTATCCTATTTATATTCATCTACCAATAAAATACATTCCCCAAAGTATGAATATGCTTGCTAAAAAAAATACCGACACAATCAGCGCAACTATCCTGATAATTTGCATTTTCTTTTCTTTTTTGGTTTTTGCTTTCTTTGCCATAAAATTATCCCTCCGAATTATATCCTTCTCTCACATCATAACAGTTATTATAGTGAGGACACTTCTGACAACATCCTATCTTGTGATTCAAACACTCATTATAATATGGGCATTCATCACAACAAAACATTAAAAACCTCCCTTTTAATCCTCTACCGCATATAGAGGAGCATTATCATATGCTACTCTGTTTTCCTTTTCAATTATATTTCTTAGATTTTTAGGTAATGAAAACATCATTTTATGGGTTTCCCCATCATAAAACTTCAGCCCCTCTAAGCCTTTATTTTTCAATATATCATCAATTTCTTTTTCCGAATATTCTTTTGGATCTATTTTATCACTTGCAAATATAAAACTCCATATGAAATCATAAGCAGGTACATAAGCTTGGTAAGATCTAACCTTTTTAAAAATAGCTCTTAATGTTGAGTTCATCACTGTATGGAAATATATCTTTAAATGATGTGTGGTACCCGCCTGCATTACAAAAATTCCATCTTCCTTTAAATGTTGTTTAACAATATTATAAAACTCATAAGTAAACAATTTAACGGCTGGACTTCCTTCCATAGGTTCAGATAAATCACTTATAATTACATCAAATTGATCCTCTGTTCTTTCTAAGTAAGCCCTTGCATCATCTATAATAAGTTTTGTTCTATGGTCTTCAAAAGAACCTTGATGCCACTCTGGCAAAAACTCTTTTGAAACCCTAACTACTTCTCCATCTATATCCACCATTACCGCTTCCTTTACATCTTTATGTCTTAAAACTTCACGCAGAGTGGCACCTTCAGCTCCTCCCATAATCAAAACTTTCTTTTCTTTGGATGGATTTAAAACAAGAGCAGGATGTACTATTGCCTCGTGATATATAAACTCATCCTTTTCACTGGATTGAATTCTTCCATCCAAAACTAAACACTTCCCATAAAAACTACTTTCTATAATATCAATCTTTTGAAAAGGTGATTGCCCTGTATAATAAAACCTACTTATACCATGCCAGTGAATCTCACTGGGATGATTTTTTTCAATTATCCAATAAGCATCCATAAATTGTCCACCTTTCCAATATTATTTTTTACCAGTCAACCTACAGTCTCTTTTTCCTTTTCCTTCTCCTCCTTAGGTTTATAATTAAAATTACCTTCCTCTATTGGGAGAATACCGCGCTTGGCCTCAAAAGTTATTACTTGTTCTGCCTGCAAATAATTATTTAAATATTCAAAAGCCTTCCATGGATTAACATGATCTCCACAAGTAAAAAGATCACAAGCAGCAAATCCATATTCTGGCCATGTATGTATAGCAAGATGAGATTCAGATATAACTACTACCCCGCTTACACCGTATGGACTAAATTTGTGAAATACAACCTCAACCACTTCTGCTCCAGCAACAACAGCTGCATTTACCATTATTTCCTTAATCTTTTCCACATCATTTAATATTTCACGGTTGCAATTGTACATCTCAGCTAAAATATGTCTTCCTAAGGATTTCCCAGTGATATTCACCTCGGTCCCGCCTCCTTTCTCAAAAATTTTACGAAAGCAATTTTATCACTAACACCATCATTTATCAAGAGATTTTCTAGGAAAAATAACTAAAAATAGGAGTTTTTTGAAAATTTATTCTTCTTTATCCTATTTTTTGCATTATTTTAAGATTTTTTTCTATTTATATATGTTTTTTAAGAGTTACTTTATAAATTGGTTGATATATAGGTCCTTGAGGAGTAAGAGTACTTTCAAAAAGTACAATTTCTTCAACTAAAATCTCTTCCTTTTTAAAATCAAAATCCTGTAAAATTCTAATATTCTCTTTAACCCTTCCAAGAGTTAGATGAGGAGAAAAAGGCTTTTTCTCTTTTGGTATTCCTTTTTTTACCAAACGTCGTTCAATAAGATCAAAGATCTTTTCCAAATTTCCTAATCCATCTTTAATTCCTATCCATAATACTCTTGGAGAACTAAGAGACGGAAATCCCCCAAAACCCTCTAAAGTTATAGAAAAAGACTCTACATAGTGACTTACCTCATCCAAAACCTCTTTAATTTCATCAACATACTTTTCAGAAACTTCTCCTATAAACCTTAAAGTAAGATGAAAATTCTCTTTTTCGACCCATTTTACATTACCAATTATGGAATTTCTTACACTTTTCTGAAAAACAAAAATCTTTTCCTTTAGATCTTCTGGAAAATCTATGGCTATAAATAATCTTTTATAACTTATGTCTTTAGAAGATTTCTTTGCCATATTTGTAAAAATAATAAGCTCCAGAATATAAAGTCAAAATTAAAGCAATTCCTATCAAATACTCTTTTAAAGGTAGGCTTAGAATAAAAAAAATTATAGCCATATCTTGAAAAACTGTTTTTATCTTACCTGATCTTAATGCAGGGAGAATTATATTTTTTTGTAGTAATGCCATTCTCAATCCCGTAACCATAAATTCTCGGAAAAGAATAAATATTACAATCCAAGGCGAAATCAAATTCATACTAACAAAATATATTAAAACACTTATAACCAAGATCTTATCAGCTAACGGATCCAAAAATTTACCTAAATTAGAAATTTTGTTATACCTTCGAGCAATTTCTCCATCTAAATAATCAGTCAGAATAGCTAATAAGAATAAAGCAAAAGATAAAAAAGGACTCTTCGGAAAAAGTAAAAGGATAGGAAAAGTTAAGAAAATACGGAAAATAGTAAGGAAATTAGGAATATTCATACTATCTCTCCTAATAAATCATAAGATTTGTATTTTTTAATTCTAACCTTTACTTTTTCGCCCATTTTAATTTTCTTTTTTTCTGCCCCTACTATGTAGATAAGACCATCTACTTCTGGAGCTTCTCTCCAACTTCTTCCGTAAAAATATCGCCCATCAAAACCTTCTACTATAACTTCTAACTCTTTATTTACCATCTTTTTATTTAAATCCTTAGATATTTCCTTTTGTGTACTCATAATAATATCTACCCTTTTTTTCTTTTCTTCTTCATCTATTTGCTCTGGAAGATTTTGGGCTTTGGTACCATCCTCCGGATAATATGGAAAAACTCCAAGTCTATCAAAATAGTATTCTTGTATGAAATTATATAATTCCTCAAACTTTTTTTCTGATTCTCCTGGAAATCCAACAATAAATGTAGTTCTAATTATAGCATCAGGAAAATTTTCACGAATCTTATTCCAAATATTAATTATTTCATTTTTTCCATAACTTCTATTCATATTTTTAAGGATCTCATCATTAACATGTTGTAAGGGAATATCAAAATAAGGCACAATCTTCTCAGAATTCTTTATAAGTTGGATAATTTCATTACCTAATCTACTTGGATACAAATATAGCAATCTTATATAAAAATCTCCTTCAATTTTTTCAAGCTTACTAAGAAGTCTTGCTAAGGAAGGTTTTCCATACAAATCTTCACCATATCTTGTGGTATCTTGAGATATCATATTAATCTCTTTTACACCATTTCTTATTAATTTCTCTACCTCATTTACAATATCTTCTATCTCTCTACTTCGCATCCTACCCCTTATATACGGAATAGTACAATAACTACAAAAATTATTACATCCTTCTGATATTTTCACATATGCACTATAAGGAGTAAAAAGTAATCGGGTCATTGCAGAAGTATAAAGAAAGTTAGAAGCTGGAGAGGTAATAACTTTTTCCGTAAATCCGTTATCCTTATTCAACAAATTTTTGAAATTCATATATTCACCAGGACCTATAAACAAATCTACAAATGGGAATTTACCCTCCAAATCCTTTTTAAATCTTTCCACAAGGCAACCTGTAACTACTATCTTTTTACCTAATTTCTTATATTTTTCTAATGAACGTATATTACTTTCCGATTCCTCTAAAGCAGGTTTTATAAAAGCGCAAGTATTAACTAATAGAATATCTGCCTCTTCTTCTGAGGATGTAAGAGTATATCCTAATTCTTTCAAAAATCCTAAAATTATTTCTGTATCCACTTGATTTTTAGCGCAACCTAAATGTATTATACCTGCCTTTTTCATGGTACCTTTACTTTTATTACTTCTCCTCTTTTTCCTAAAACTCCCATGCTTTGTTCATTATAAAATATTTCTATACCCCCTGCATTTCCTATATGAAAATATAAAGATGTATAAGTCCAAGTTAATGTATCTCCCTTATTTAAAATTCCCTCATAAATAATTTTTTCATCATTGAAAACCCTAATCCAAGTTCTTTCATTGGCACATACCTTTATAGTAGAACTTAATGTATTTTCACCCTGGGGAAAGATCGTCTCAGTAGAAGTATAAGTAAAGCTTCCAAGGAAATATGTATATGAACTTTCTTGCTGATTACTTATAGAATAAAGAGTATATGTAGGTTCTTTTTGAGTTATTGATCTTGATTGAAAATATGATGATATAAAAATAGTTGTTAAGAGTATAACAACAACCAAGATATATACTCCATATTTCCACTCACAACTACTTCTATCCTTATTTTGTAAAGGTATCTCTATTTTATCTTCCTTTCTCCCATACTGTGAGTAGTATAAATCTATGATATTACTTTCATTTAGGCCAATAATATTTGCATATTTCTTAATGATTGCCTTTTTATAAAAATCAGATAGATTAACCTTATCAAAAGTATCATTCTCTATAGCTTCTAAATATCTATAACTTATCTTTAAAAGAGAAGAAACCTCTTTTAAATCTAATCCTTTCTTCTCTCTCTCTTCTCTAAATATCTCTCCTAAGCTTTTAGTCTCTCCAACCATGTCAACTCTCTTTTACTCAAAAACCTAATATCTCCTGGTTTTAAATTTCCAAGCTTTATTTCTCCTATTTGTATCCTTTTCAATTTTAACACTTCATAATTAAACAAGGATAACATTCTCCTTATCTGTCTTTTCCACCCTTGATATAAAACCACTCTAAGCATGCTTATATTTCCTTTAGCCCAAAGTATTACAAATTCAGCTGGTAATGTTTTTCCTTCTTCTAAAATAACACCTTCTCTCAGTTTTTTCAACTCTTCTTCTTTCGGAATTCCTTTTACCATTACTTCATAAACCTTAGGTATTTTATATTTCGGATGAATAATATAATTAGCAATCTCCCCATCATTAGTACAAAGTAAAAGACCTTCGCTATCTTGATCTAATCTTCCTACAGGATATACCCTATAGGATATATTTTTGATTAATAAAAGATCTTTTACTGTTTTTCTTCCAAAGGGATCATATAAGCTTGATATATAGCCCACAGGCTTATATAAAGCCAAATAGATCTTTTTTTCTGGAATTAAAATTTTTCCTTCTACTTCTACTCTATCTTTCTCTGGATCTATTTTATAACCTAAGGTAGTTATTACATTTCCATTTACTTTTACCTTACCTTGAATAATAAGTTCCTCTGCTTTTCTACGAGAAGCAAAACCGCATTCTGCAATATATTTTTGAAGTCTTTCCATACCTATTTTTTAACTCTTTCCTCTAATTCTTTTTTATCTTCTATAATAAAATATCTAAAGAATTCTTCTCCAATTCCATATATAAAGGGTCTTCCAATAGTCTCTTTTCTTCCTATAATCCTTATAAGCCTTCGCTCTAATAAATTAGAAAGAATTCCATCAACTTTTGTTCCCTTTATAGCTTCTATCTCAGTCTTTGTTATAGGTTGATGATAATAGATTATAGCAAGCACCTCTAAAGCTGATCTTGATAATCTCTCAGTACCCTTAGATGTATATCTCCATACAGCTTCTGCAGCATCTGGAGAGGTTGCAAATTCATATCCATCATTTATTTTATAAATATTAATACCTCTTTCTTCATACTCTTTTTTAAGTTCTTCCAATAATTCCTCCACCTCTTTATCATCTATATCCAAGATTTTAGCTATCTCCTTAGAAGAAATAGGTTTCTCAGAAACAAAAAGAATAGCTTCTATCTGTTTTTTATACTTTTGTCTCAACTCTCTCATCTTCCACCACTTTAAAAATTATCTCTCCTAAATATTCATTTTGGAAAACCACAACCTTTCCTTTATTTGCTAAATCACATAAAGCAAGAAAATAACAGATTTTATCTATTTTATTTTTCCCCTTCACTATCTCCGAAAATTTTCCTTCTTTTTTAGCCATAATATCCAAAGCTTTATTTTCAATATCTATTGTAAAATGATCCTCTAAATAATTTAAATTCTGTATTAAGCTTTTTTTTCTTTCCAGAAAGAGAAGATAAATTTCTGTCAAATTTATTTTTTCATTTTGATTCAAAATTAATACGTCTTCCTTTTTGCTAAAATCTCGTCTAAATATGAGAAGGCTCCTTTCCTCTTTTTCCTTTAGATAAGGAACCAATTCTCTCCAATCATCAGAAAAAAGCAAAAATTCATCTTCCTTTTTCTCTCCGTCAGATATATCCTTCTTTCTTAAACCGAATAATCTTTTAATTTTACTCTCTAATATTTCTACTGTTACATCTAAAAAAGATGTCGTAAGCTCAAGATCATTCCACTTATTTTCTCCCAATGAGTAATACTGATCAATCAAATCCTTAAGAGGAAAAATAGATATATCAATCTCCTTTTGCAAAAATTCTTTTATTGTGAGAAATGGATTAATTACCATTTTACCTTTAATCCCATAGCTTCTCTAACAATATCCATGGTTTTTTGGGCTTCTTCTCGAGCCTTTTTATTTCCTTCAAATAGAATATCCCAAGTAGTCTTTTCATCATTAAAATAAACCTTACGTTTTTCCCTAATAGGTGTCAAAAAACTATTTAATTTTTCTGAAAGTTTCATTTTACACTCCACACATCCAATCTCAGCCCTTCTACAGGCCTCTGCAATCTCTTCAGTTTCCTCTTTATTAAAGATTTTATGATAAGCAAAAACAGTACAAACTTCTGGATGTCCTGGATCATTTCTCCTTATACGTGCAGGATCAGTTACCATCCCTCTTATTATCTTTTTAAGTTCTTCCTCCTCTGTATCTAAAGGAATTGTATTGCCATAACTTTTTGACATTTTTCTCCCATCTGTCCCTACAAGTTCTGGGACATCAGAAAGTTTAGCTTGAGGTTCTGGAAATATGGGAGAATAAAAATAATTAAATCTTCTTGCTATCTCTCGAGTAAGTTCTAAATGAGGTAACTGATCCTCTCCAACAGGGACAGTATCAGCTCTATAAATTAAAATATCTGCAGCTTGGAGAACAGGATACCCTAAGAATCCATATGTAAAAAGGTCTCTTCCTTCCATCTCTCTTAACTGCTCTTTATAGGTAGGATTTCTTTCTAACCATGGTAAGGGTACAAACATGGAAAATAACAGAAAAAGTTCAGCATGCTCAGTTATATCTGATTGCCTAAATATCACAGCTTTGTTAGGATCTATTCCCACTGCTAACCAATCACATATCATATTAAAAACATTATCTTTCACCTCTTCTGTCTCCCTATAATGTGTGGTCAAGGCATGCCAGTCAGCAATTTCAAAAAAACATTCATAGGAATCTTGAAGTTCTACCCAATTCTTTAAAACTCCCAAAAGATGCCCCAAATGCAATTTCCCCGTTGGTCTCATACCACTTAATATTCTCCCAGCCTTCATCCAAAACCCTCCTAGATAATTCAGTATTTTTTCAAGATAGGATTATATCAAAAATTTAGTCCTAAAAGATAAAAGAAGAAACTTAAAAAGGGACTCATAATTATATAAAGAACATTAGTCAAAATAAGAATCATTAGGATAAATATGCCATAAATTCCTAAAGATCGATAATACCTTCTATATTTATAAGGAAGAATCGCTTCTAATACATGAGAACCATCTAAAGGGGGAATAGGTATTAAATTAAAAACGCCTAAAAAAACATTAAGAATAGCAAGCTCTATACAGAATCTGATAAAACCAATCGGAATATATAATCCTTCTATTCTCCAAAACATACTTACTAAAAAAGCTAAGGTAAAATTAGCAAAAGGACCAGCCAAAGATACTAAAACTATACTTTTTTCTCCCCTTCTTAAATTATCAAAATTAACTGGAACAGGCTTTGCCCAACCAAACCTAAAAAGAAGTAGCATTAAAAAACCAATAGGATCTATATGAGCTAAAGGGTTCAAGCTTAACCTACCTGAAAGACGAGGAGTAGGATCTCCTTCTATTTCAGCCATCTTTCCATGAGCATATTCATGAACTGTTATTGCTATCAATATGGCTACTATTCTCCACAAATATAATACTAAGTTATTAAATACCATAAATACCTCCTACATAATTATATCCAATATTAATGGTAATGGCTCCCTTTTATGGGGACCTATTTTTATCGCTTCTTTAAATATCTCTTGAGCTTTTCTTAATTTTTCAGCATCATTAGCATAAAAAGTTACTATAGGTTCATTTTTAGTAACTTTATCTCCTATCTTCTTATGCAATTTTAAACCAACATAAAGATCAATTTTATCATCCTTTTTAGCCCTTCCTGCACCTAAGGTCATCACCGTTTGAGCTACCCTGTATGCATCTAACTCTTCAATATACCCTTCTTCTAAGGTATATATCTCCTTTTGTACTTTGGCATTTAAAAGAGGAGAGTAATCATCAATAATCTTAAAATCTCCACCCTGATAAATTATTAAATCTCTAAGTTTATTCAAAGCCTTTCCACTTAGCAAAGCACTCTTAACTTTTTCTCTCAAAATCTCGTCATCTTCTTCTCCAGCAACTTTAAGGGCAACAATTGATAAAACCGTTACTAACTCTATTAGATCTGAAGGGCCTCTACCCTTTAATACCTCTATTGCCTCTAATACTTCTAAAGAATTACCAACAGCGTTTCCTAAGGGCTGGTCCATTTGAGATATTACAGCAGCCATTTTTCTACCCATATTTTTTCCAATCTCAACCATGATTTTAGCCAACTCCTTAGCTGAATTTATATCTTTCATAAATGCACCTTTACCTACCTTAACATCCAATACAATTACATCCGAACCTCCTGCTATCTTTTTACTCATTACGCTACTTGCGATAAGAGGAATAGAATCAACAGTTCCTGTTACATCTCTTAAAGCATATATTTTTTTATCAGCTGGTACTAAATTCTCTGTTTGACCTACTATAGCTATTCCTATTTCTTTAACTTGCTTAATAAATTCTTCATCGGATAAATAAGTTCTAAAACCTGGGATTGACTCTAATTTATCAATAGTACCTCCTGTATGTCCCAGACTCCTTCCTGACATTTTTGGTACAGGATACCCTAAGGATGCAATAAGAGGAGCAAAAACTAATGTTGTTTTATCACCTACACCCCCTGTACTATGTTTATCTATTTTTGTTCCTGGAATATTTGATAAATCTAAAACCTTACCTGAAAAAGCCATTTCCTTTGTTAAAGAAACAATCTCTTGAATATTCATACCTCTAAAATAAATTGCCATAAGCAAAGCCGACATTTGATAATCTGGTATATCTCCCTTTACATAACCATTAACTATATATGATATTTCATCGTCAGTTAATGGATATCCATCTCTCTTTTTAATAATAAGATCTACCATATTCATAATATATTCCACCCTTTCTGAATAATACTTAAGAAACTCTCCCCATCAAGATTATTTTCAACCTTAAAGTAATCTGCTATCGTCTTTCCTAAATTAGCAAATGTCCTTTGTATCCCTAAAGAATAGTTGTTTTTAAAATCTGGAGAATAGATAAGCAGAGGAACATACTCTCTTGAATGATCCGTACTTGGAGTTGTAGGATCACATCCATGATCTGCGGTTATTATTAAAAGATCTTTATCAGATAATAATTTCATAATCATTGGTAAGGCTTTATCAAACTCTTCCAAAGCTTTAGCCATACCCAAAGGATCATTTCTATGACCGTAAAGGGTATCAAAATCTACTAAATTTACAAAAATGAGACCCTCTTTTAATTCGTTCCAAGCAAGAAAAATATTTTCTATACCCTCTGCATTATTTTTTTGATGAAGAGAATATGTTAATCCTCTTCCTGCAAAAATATCTTCTATCTTTCCTACCCCAATTACATCATAATCATTATTTTTTAAAAGATCTAAAAGAGTATTACGGGGCGGAGGTAATGAAAAATCTTTTCTCTTAGGAGTACGATAAAAATTTCCAGAGGTTCCTGCAAAAGGTCTCGCAATAACCCTTGCAACCGCATGTTCACCATGTAAAATACTACGAGCTATTTCACACATTCTATATAACTCTTCTACAGGGATAATATCCTCATGAGCTGCAATCTGAAACACACTATCTGCTGATGTGTAAACAATAGGATAACCAGTTTTAATATGTTCTTCTCCCAATTCCTTAATTATCTCTGTTCCTGAAGCAGGCTTATTCCCTAAAACTTTCCTCCCAATAGCTTTTTCAAATTTTTCTATTATTTCTTTTGGAAATCCATTTGGGTAAGTAGGAAAGGGTTTATCCAAAATTATACCTGATATTTCCCAATGACCAGTAGTAGTATCTTTTCCTGGAGAAGCTTCAGCCATCTTTCCATAAAATGCCAAAGGCTTTTCTTCGTAAGGAATTCCTTTTATAGGATATATATTAGATAAACCTAATTTACCCATATTAGGTAAATTTAATCCTCCCACTGCTTCTGCTGTATTTGCTAATGTGTTACTTCCTTCATCTCCATACTTAGAAGCATCAGGAAGCTCACCAATTCCCACTCCATCTAATACTATTAATATTACACGTTTCATTTTTCTTGCCTCCGCCCCAAAGGATGTGCTCTTCTATAAACTTCATGTAATTTACTAGAAACTACATGAGTATATATTTGCGTCGTAGATATATCAGAGTGACCAAGAAGCTCCTGAACAATACGGATATCAGCACCATTCATCAGTAAATGAGTAGCAAAGGTATGTCTAAAAGTATGTGGAGATACTTTTTTAGATAAACCTAAGACCTTAGAATATACTTTTATGATATACCAAACACCTTGTCTTGTAATCCTATATCCTTTTTTATTTAAAAATAAAGCATCGCTATCTACAGGCTTAAAATATTCCCTTACTTTAAGATATTTCTCAATACTCTCTGAAGCGTACTCTCCTATTGGAACAATTCTTTCCTTTTCTCCTTTTCCAAAACACCTTATATATTTTTCTTTCAAGTTAACATTGTATAAATTTAGATTAACTAACTCAGAAACCCTTATACCTGTACCGTATAGGGTTTCCAAAATAGCCTGATTCCTAATACCTAAAGGAGAGGAAGGATCAGGAAGATCTAAAATACTATCTATCTCTTTTTTATCTAAAACCTCAGGAAGATAAATAGGTATTTTAGGAGTCAGTATTATACTTCCATAATTTTTAGAAAGATAGCCTTCTCTTATGAGAAATTTCAAAAAAGTTCTTATAGCTGAAATCTTTCGGGCAATAGATTTTATCTTATACTCCTTATATAAGGTAGATAGATATTTCTGCCAATCTTCTCTATTAAAATCCTTTAAATTCTTCTTCTCTCCTTTTAAGAATGAAATAAAATGTTCTAAATCCCTTTTATATGCTTCTAAAGTATTAGAGGATAAATTTTTTTCGAATTTCAAATAAAAAAGAAAATCTTCTAATTTATCCCTCATAGACTTTCTCTTATCTTATACAAAATAATTCCAAGAGCAACTGATACATTCAATGAGTTCACTTTTCCATAGGGTGATATCTTCACTAAAAAATCACAAGATTCTTTAACAAGCCTGTGAAGACCCTCACCTTCGCTCCCTATTACTAAAGCCAAAGGAAATCTGTATTTTACTTTATCGAATTCAATATCAGTATCCAAATCCGCGCCTACTATAAAGAAATTCTCCTCTTTAAGATCCCTTAAAAAATTTGCCACATTAGATACTCTAACAACAGGTATAAAAGATAAAGCACCAGCTGAAGCCTTAAAAACAGTAGGAGTTAATCCAACACTTCTAAATTTAGGGATTACAATAGCAGATGCCCCTAAAAACTCACAGGTTCGAGCAATCGCACCTAAGTTTCTCGGATCTTGAATATGATCTAAAATTACGATTATGCTATTATTATCCAACTTTGTTTTTAAGTCTTCCCAAGAAACATATGGAACAGATGAGACAATAGCTAATATACCTTGAGAATTATCTTTTACTTCATTATCAATAAAATTTCTATCCACATATTGAATAGGTATATTTTTCTCTTTAGCAAGGTTTATTATCTCCTTGAATTTTTTATCAAAATGAATACCCTTTGCAATATAAATCTTGTTTATATTCAAATCTCCTTTTAAAGCCTCTAAAACAGGATTTTTTCCATATATTTTCTCTTCCATAAAAACTCTCCTTTTATTCAATATGCAATTAAAACTACTGCAAAGGCTGCAATTCCCTCTTTTCTCCCAATAAAACCCAATCCTTCGTTAGTAGTAGCCTTTATATTTACAGCTGATTTATCTATTCCTAAAGTAAAAGATATTTTCTCAATAATAGCTTCTCTATAAGGTAAAACCTTTGGCTCTTCTGCAATAATCATACCATCAATATTAATAATTTTTATCTTTCTTTCCTCTAAAAGACTTCTTACTTTTTCTAGTATGAGTATACTTGATATGCCTTTATAATTTATATCCGTATTTGGAAAATAATATCCAATATCATAAAGTCCAGAGGCACCAAGAAGAGCATCCGAGATAGCATGAATAAGTACATCTCCATCAGAATGTCCCTTTAATCCCTTTGGATAAGGAATCTTTACCCCACCTATATATAAATCTTTTCCTTCTTCAAAAGGATGTACGTCATAACCTAAACCAACTCTAATATTTTGGAAATGTAATCTATCCATATTAAATCTTCCTTTGTAGTAATTTTTATGTTAAAAGGATCTCCTTCCACTATGTATACTGGATAACCCAATCTTTCTAATAATACAGCATCATCGGTGCCTAAAAATCCATCTTGAAGAGCCTTATTATGAGCTTCTAATAATAAATTATATGGAAACATTTGGGGTGTTTGAATAAGCCATATCTTTTTTCTTTCTAAGGTAGCCTCTACCCTTCCTTTTTCATCTACTAACTTTACTGTATCTTTTGAAGGGATACCTAAAATACCAGAAGTTTTTCTTTCAATACAAAAATCTATTAATTTCTCTATATTCTCTATCTTTACAAAGGGTCTTGCTGCATCATGTATTATTACATATTCACATGGTTCCTCGATACTCCTAATCCCATTACAGACAGAATGTTGCCTTTCTTTGCCCCCTACTACTAATTTTATTTTTTTTGATAAATTCCATTCTTTAATCTTTTCTTGATAAAAATTTATCTTATCCTCTCTAACTACTAATATTAACTCTGATATTCTTTTGACCCTATCAAAAGTCCTCAAAGAATAGTAAATCAGAGGCTTATCTTTAATTTCCACAAGAAGTTTATCATCCCCAAATCTTACACTCTTTCCTCCAGCCACAATTATACCTACTATTTTTTCCAATGATCCTTATCCTCCCTTACCCTACCAAAGATAAGTCTTCCTGCAGCAGTTTGAAAGACACTTGTAACAACAACTTTTACAGTTTGTCCTATATATTTTCTTCCATTTTCCACTACCACCATAGTTCCATCCTCTAAATAGGCAACCCCTTGTCCAGCCTCTTTTCCTTCTTTAACAATATTTAGAGTAAGCTCTTCTCCTGGTAAATATATTGGTTTTACAGCATTCGATAACTCATTTATATTTAACACCGTTATACCTTCTATTTTAGCAAGTTTATTTAATCCATAATCATTAGTTACTATTTTACCCTTCAAAAGTTTCGCTAACTTTACCAATTTAGAATCCACACTTTGAATTTTAGGAAAGTCCATATCTACAATTACTACTTGATCTCCCAATTCTTTTCTTATTTGATTTAGATTATCAAGTCCAAATCTTCCCCTATTCTTTTTTAAAGATTCTGAAGAATCGGCGAGTTGTTGCAATTCCTTTAAAATAAAGCGGGGAATAATTATTTTACCTTCTATAAAATTTGTCTTCAATATATCTACTATTCTTCCATCTATAATTACACTTGTATCAAGTATTTTTACATACGGGAAATTATTAAAATCAAAAAACCTCATTCTGAAAATAAAATAAATATATATAGCAAAGACTAAAAAGGCAAAAATAAAATTTAATATATAAAGAGTATTGCATTTGTTATAAAAAAAAGACATGAATGAAAAAACTAAGAGACCTACAAATAACAAAGAAACTATTATAAACCATAATTTCCAAAGTTTTTTCATAAAATCTCAGTCCCCCAAAAAAAATATTTAAATAAATCCCCTAAAAAAATAAATATTAAAAAACTGAAGAAATTCTTTGTAACCTGCTTAAAGCCTCTCTTATTTTTTTAGCTCTCACCTCCCCAACCCCTTCTATATTATCAAGATCCTCGAAACTACTTTCTATAATTTTAGGCAAACTACCAAAATATTCTACAATATTATCAATAATAGCAGACGGAATAGATGTTATTCGATTTAGAATTCTATAACCTCTTGGTGTTACTAATATACTTATTTCTATCTCTTCTTTCTTGTATCCCAATATCTCACCTGCAACTATAGCAAACTCTTGAAAATTTCCTTTGAAATTATCTAAAAGCTCCTTCAAAATTTCATCTGCTTCAGTAGGCTTCCTCTTGTAATCTTTTATAACCAAAATTGTCTCTTCCTTAACACCTGCAAGTAAAGCTTCTAACTGTATTTCAATTAACCTTCCTTCTATGCCAAGTTCTATAAGATAATTCTCTACTTCTTTATGAATTGTGAATAGCATACATGCCCTATGCAAAAATATAAGCACATCATAAAGGTTGACTTGATTTTCCAATTCTAAAGAATTTAACCTATTCAAAAGATCATCATATATATTCCTGTATCTTTCCATAGTTTGAAGCGCTTGAGAGGCTTTAGTTAATATTTCTCCTACATCTCTTAGAACATACTTCCAATCATTCTGAAAAAGGGTAATCGTATCCTTTCTTTGAGAAACACTAATAACTAAACATCCTATCTGCCTTGCCACTCTTTCTGCTGTAGCATGTCTTGCTCCTGTTTCAGAAGAAGGAATATTGGGATCAGGTAATAACATCACATTTGCATAAAGAATTTTCTTTGCTTCTTTACTCAGTATTATTGCTCCATCCATCTTTGAAAGCTCATAAAGCCTATTGGGGGTAAATTCTATATCTAGTGGAAATCCACCATTCATAATTGGTTTAAGTTTCTCTGACTCTCCTATTACTATTAATGCTCCGGTTTTTGCTTTTACAATCTGCTCTAAGCTTTCCCTTAAGGGTGTACCTGGAGCCACAAACTTCAATGCTTGTACAACAAATTTTTTTGGCTCTGCCATTTTAACCCCACACCTTCTCTATTTCTAAAATATTAGAAACAGGAATGAAATAAAAATCCTCTTGATCTATAATTTTACTTTTAGAAGGAATTATTGCTTTTATAAAACCAAATTTCTTTGCTTCCAAAATTCTCTTTTCTAAATGTGGTATACTTCTTACTTCTCCTCCTAATCCTATCTCACCTATTGCTATCAAATCATGGGGAAGAGGTTTATCCTTTAGAGCAGAGAGTATGGCCAACACTATCCCTAAATCAATTGCAGGCTCTTCAATTTTTAAGCCTCCTACTACATTGAGAAAAACATCTTTATCAGAAAAATTAATTCTAAGTTTTTTCTCTAAAACTGCTAAAAGAAGTATTACCTTATTCAAATCTATTCCTGATGTAATTCTTCTTGGATACGTTGTATTGGTTTTACTAACCAATGCTTGTACTTCAACTAATAAAGGCTTTGTACCTTCCATTATTGGTATAACTATTGATCCTGATATAGCTAAATTCCTATTCTCAAGTAATCTTTGAGAAATATCTTCAACTTCAATTAAACCCTCATCCTTCATCTCATAAAGCAGAAAGTCATTAGTTGGTCCAAACCTATTTTTTACAACCCTAAGTACTCTCAAATCACTATATCTTTCCCCTTCCAGATACAAGACCACATCCACTAAATGTTCTAATAATTTTGGACCTGCTATATCTCCTTCCTTTGTTACATGGCCTACTAAAATTACAGGGATCTTTGTTTTTTTTGCAAAATTTACCATCTTATTAGTACATTCCCTTACTTGAACTACATTACCAGGAGATGTAGGAAATTCAGAGGAATAAACAGTTTGAATAGAATCCACAATTACCAAAGAATAATCAGATTTTTCTATAAAGGGTAAAATCGCCTCAATATCCCTTTCACATACAAAATCTATTTGAAGATTTGAACTATTTTTTGAAACTCTCTTAAGCCTAATTCCTACTTGCGAAAGAGTCTCTTCTGCCGATAAATATAAAACCTTTGCATTTTTACTCTGAATAGCAACAGCAATTTGTAAAAGTAGAGTAGATTTTCCTATCCCTGGTTCTCCACTTAATAAAATTACAGCCCCCTCAACAATCCCCCCTCCCAATATAAAATCAAATCCTCTTAACCCACTTTGTAGTCTTTTCTCTTCTAGTTGTGATATAGAATCTAATCTTACAACTTTTAAATTTTCTTCACCTTTTAATGTTTTACTTTCCTTTTCAGAAATTTCTATAAAGGAATTCCAACTTTGACAGTTAGGACATCTGCCAAACCATCTTATACTTTCGTATCCACATACTTGACATACAAATTTAGTTTTGATTTTCGTCATTTACATTTTTATTTAGATGGCTCCTTTGCTAAAGTGACTTTTTTGAAAACAATATTACCATCTTTACTAAGTTCTGCCTTTATAATATCTCCTTCATTAAAATCGCCCTGAAGGATAAACTCAGCAAGTGGATCTTCAATATAATATTGAATAGTTCTCTTCAATGGTCTTGCACCATATTGAGGATCATACCCTTTTTCTAATAAGAATTCTTTTACATCATCAGAAAGTTCTATATCTAATTTTTTTTCTCTCAATCTTTCTCTAACTGGTTTCAAAAGAAGATCTAATATTTTTCTAAGATCTTCCCTTGTTAATGGTCTAAAGAAGACAATCTCGTCCAATCTATTCAAGAATTCAGGTCTGAAATATTTCTTCATTTCCGAAAGGATAGTTTCCTTTATCTTATCAAAGGATTTTTCTCGATCCTCTTTTGAGGCAAACCCTATTGTAGCTTCTTGTTTGAAGTATTCAGCGCCAAAATTAGATGTCATTATTAATATGGTATTTCTAAAATTAACTCTTCTTCCATGTCCATCTGTAAGCTGTCCTTCATCCATTATTTGCAGCAATATATTAAAAACATCACTATGGGCTTTTTCTATTTCATCAAATAGGATAACAGAATAAGGTCTTCTATGAACCTTTTCCGTTAACTGACCACCTTCCTCATATCCTACATATCCAGGGGGAGCACCAATAAGTCTTGATACAGTATGTTTCTCCATATATTCAGACATATCTAATCTAATTAAAGCATTTTCATTTCCAAAAAGGTATTCAGCTAAAGCTCTTGCTAGCTCAGTCTTTCCAACACCTGTTGGACCTAAGAACATAAATGCACCTATAGGTCTTCTTGGATCTTTCAAACCAGATCTTGATCTTCTTATAGCCCTTGACACAACACTTACAGCCTCATCTTGAGAAATAATTCTCTTATGAAGTTCTTCTTCCATTCTGAGTAATCTTTCTCTTTCTTCCATAAGAAGTTGTGCTACAGGTATACTAGTCCAGCTTGCCACTACCTGAGCTACATCCTCTGGAGTTACCACTCCTTCATTCTCAATAGATGTGGTAGCTAAGAAATTCTTAAGATATTCTTCAATTCTTCTTTCCTCATCTCTAAGTTGAGCAGCCCTTTCAAAAGCTTGATTTCTGATAGCTATTTCTTTTTGTTCTCTTATTCTTGCAAGTTCCAATTCTAAATTACTATGAGCGGTAGATTTCTGTCTTTTCAGTCTGACCCTTGCAGCTGCCTCATCTATTACATCTATAGCTTTGTCAGGAAGAAATCTATCAGTGATATACCTTACAGAAAGTTTAACAGCCTCTTCTAATGTTTCATCAGAAATTTTAACCCTATGATGAATTTCATATTTTTCTCTCAATCCCTTAAGAATTTCCAATGTCTCTTCTGGAGTTGGCTCATTAACTATAACAGGTTGGAATCTCCTTTCTAAAGCTCCATCTTTTTCTATATATTTTCTATATTCTTGGGGAGTTGTTGCTCCAATAACTTGAATTTCTCCTTTTGCTAAAGAAGGTTTTAAAATATTAGCTGCATCTACAGCTCCTTCAGCAGCTCCAGCTCCAACTAAGGTATGAATCTCATCTATAAACAAAACTACATCCTTTGCCATCTTTACTTCTTCTATTATTCTCTGCATTCTTTCCTCAAACTCACCCCTATACTTTGTACCAGCTACTATGCTACCCATATCTATAGCTACAATTCTTTTATTTAACAATGTTTCTGGTACATCTCCTTCCACAATTTTTTGGGCTAATCCTTCCACAATAGCTGTCTTCCCTACTCCAGGTTCTCCAACAAGTACTGGGTTATTCTTAGTTCTTCTACTCAATATTTGAATTATTCTTTCTAATTCCTTTTCTCTCCCAATAACAGGATCAAGTTTGCCCTGTCTTGCAAGCTGAGTTAAATCTCTACCAAATTCATCCAAGGTGGCTGTTATAGCTCTCTTCTTCTTATTTGTATTCTGGGAAGCAATTTGTCTTCCCTTTACCTTTGCGGGATCAATTGGTTCTCCTAATAACTTAAGTATTTCTACTGTAACATCCTCTATCCTTACTCCCATTCCCTCTAACACGTGAGCTGCCACACCTTCTCCTTCCTTCAACAACCCAAGAAGTAAATGCTCTGTACCAATATAATTATGATTCAATTCTTGCGCAGATTCAGAAGCATACTCTAAGACCTTCTTGGCCCTTGAAGTAAAAGGAAGTGCTCCATAGGAGGTACCATCACCACGACCTATTAGTCTCTCTATCTCACTCCTGAGGTAATTAAGATCAAGACCCAAGTTTATTAAAACTTGAGCAGCTATGCCTCCATCCTCACGGAGTAACCCCAGGAGAATATGTTCTGTACCAACAGTAGAATAATTAAGCCTTCTTGCCTCCTCCTGTGCTAAGAGTAGTACTCTGTAAGCTCTTTGCGTCAACTTATCCATCATTTTCTATACACCTCCTTAACATGACACCTCCCTAATCTATTTTATAATTTTTGAAAACATCATGCAATAAATCTGCCCTCACCCTATCCCTTTCTTCAGAATCCATTTCTCTACCTAATTTAACTTGTAAATGAGCAGGCAACGTTAATATCAATAACAAATCTAATAATTTGATTGGTAAATTTATTATTTTATAAAAAATACCAAATCTAATATTAGAAAGTAAAGAGATAGCCTCCAAACTTTCTAAATATTTAGCATAATTTATAATACCCCATGCTCTTCCAAAAATATCTTCTACCCATCTTCTCCTTTCCTCAAAAAGTAATTCTCGAGCCTTTATTTCTTCATTGACGATTTTTAAAGCTATTTCTTCCATTTTTTTTATTAACTCTTCTTCGCTACAACCCAGAGAGGATTTACTTGCAATTTGATAAAAACCAGCTATAGCCTTAGTATTCTCACCATAAAAACCCCTAATCAAAACCTTAGAAGATCTCAACCTCCTAAAAAGAGTTTTAATTTTCCCAGTAAAAGTTAGACCCGGTAGATGTACCAATAAAGATATTCTTAGGCCACATCCTAAATTTGTTATACAAGAGGTAAGATAACCCATACTATTATCAAAGGCAAAATCAAAATATTCCGAAATGTGGTTTTCCAAAGATTGAAGCATTTTCCAACTCTCATTAATTTCTAATCCGCCACTTAAAACCTGAATTCTGAAATGATCCTCTTCATTTAACCTAATACTCAATTTACCATCTTTTCTTACAATAAGACCTGTACCAGATAGATTATTAAACTGATCTTCACTTATTAGGTGTTTTTCTATTAAAACTTCAGATACTAATTTAGGTAATTTCTCCAATCTTAAAAAATCGTAATCTTTATTAAATTTAGTGTCATTTTTAAATACCCATTCAACCTTATTTATAAACCTTTTTCTTTGCGGTTCGGAAGCTTGATTTGGGAATGGAAATTCTCTAACATTCCTCGCTAATCTTATCCGAGTACTTAATATTATATCTTTATGTAAATTGCCTTCTCCAATCCACTTAAGATACTTATAATAGAATTCTCTCATCCACTCCTCTCATTCAATTTATTCAAGAAATCTCTTAACTTTGCTGCTTTTTCATAATCCTCTTCTTCTACTGCCTTCGACAATTCTATTTTATACCTAAGTATATCTTCTTTTTTAGAAGTATTCTTAGGAATTTTTCCCTTATGTTCTTTGTTTCCATGATAACTCTTTATTATTTCTCCTAATTCATCCTTAAAAATAGAATAACAATAATAGCAACCAACCATGCCTGTTTCTTCTATTTTCTTCCAGGTTCTTCCGCAATTAGGACATCTCTTTTCTTCCTTATCCTGAGAAAAGGCATTTTGAAAAAACTTCTTAATATATTCTTGCAAGCATTCTCCACAAAGGGAATATTTTCTTATTCCTTTCTCATCCTTTATCTCTAAAAGATATATAGCTAAATTTTTATGGCAGAAATCACATTTCATTCCTTCCAATACACCTCTGTAAAAAATATTCGTGTATTCTTGTGTCATCCGTTAGCTCTGGATGAAAGGTTAATCCTAAAATACTTTTTTCTTCTACAAAAACAGGCTTTTCCATAAATACTCCAAGTACTTTGACATCTTTTCCTACATCTAATATCTGAGGTGCCCTTATAAAAACGGCCTCAAAAGGTTTATCTCCTATAGCTGGGATATCTAAATAGGTGGAAAAGCTTTCCCTTTGCCTACCGTACGCATTTCTTGAAACTGTAATATCTAAAACTCCCAAAGTTTTCTGATGAGGATGATTATCTATTCTTTTTGCAAGAAGAATTAAACCTGCACAAGTTCCCATTGCAGGAAGGCCAGCCTTTAGTGCATCCTGAAGTTTTTTAAATAATCCTGTATTTTCAAGGACAGTTAAAAAGGTAGTACTTTCTCCACCAGGTATAATGATTCCATCAATCTTATCCAAATCCTCAGGCTTCTTTATAAGAATAGTATCTACATCCAATTTTTTAAGCATATTTTTATGTTCAATTATGGAACCTTGAATAGAAAGTATACCTATTCTCATTTTACCAACCTCTTGTCTGGAGTAATTCAGTTTCATTCAACTTCCTTATGTCAATACCAGGCATAGGTTCTCCTAAATCCTCAGAAATTTCAGCTAAAACATAAGGATCATCATAGTAGGTTACTGCAAGAACAATTGCCCTTGCTCTTTTTCTTGGATCCTTAGACTTAAAGATTCCAGATCCAACAAATACACCATCTGCACCGAGATGCATCATTAAGGCTGCATCAGCAGGCGTAGCTATTCCTCCAGCAGCAAAATTTACAACTGGGAACCTACCAAGCCTTTTTGTTTCCATTAACACCTCTAAAGGAGCACCTAACTCTTTAGCTTTTGTTACCAACTCATCATCAGGTATTAACACTAAAGATCTTATTTCATCCATAATTTGTCTCATATGTCTTACTGCTTCTACCACGTTTCCTGTTCCAGCCTCACCCTTAGTACGTATCATAGCTGCACCTTCCGCAATTCTTCTTAAAGCTTCTCCTAAATCTCTGGCACCACAAACAAAAGGAACTTTAAAAGCATGCTTATTTATATGATACTTTTCATCGGCAGGTGTCAATACTTCACTCTCATCAATAAAATCTACACCTAAGGCTTCAAGAATCTGAGCTTCTACAAAATGCCCAATCCTTACCTTAGCCATAACAGGTATACTAACAGCAGACATTATCTCTTTTATCTTCTTTGGATCAGCCATTCTCGCCACTCCACCCTGGGCTCTAATATCAGCAGGTACCCTCTCCAAAGCCATCACAGCAACAGCCCCAGCTTCCTCTGCTATTTCAGCTTGCTCAGCATTAGTAACATCCATGATAACTCCACCTTTTAACATCTGAGCAAGACCTCTTTTTACTTTATCTGTTCCTGTAAATATTTCCATATTTCACAACCTCCTTTAAGGAAAAGGAATATATTTTTTAAAATGTATACTCCTTTTATAAAAAATTGTCAAAAGTTAAAGTATTAAAAATACTTTAAAGTTACCCATTAAAATACATATATATCTTTTCAGCAACCTTTTCAGGAATTCCTGGTATGTTTTTTAGTTCTTCTAAAGAAGCCTTTTTTATGTCTTCTATAGAAGAAAAATGTTCCATAAGTATTTTCCACCTTTTCCGGCCAACCCCTGAAATTTTCATTAAGGAAGGCTCTAATATCTTTTTTCTATGAAGCTTTCTATGATAAGAGATTGCAAACCTATGAGCCTCGTCTCTTACATGTTGTAATAAATGAAGAGCATGGGAATCCTTTGGAAGAATAATTGGTTTTGATCTATTTGGAAGAAAAATCTCTTCATTTTCCTTAGCAAGAGCTATAATTAATTTAGGCTTTATACCTATCTCATTAAATACTTCCATAGCAGAGCTTAATTGTCCTTTTCCCCCATCAACGAGTACAATATCCGCCAAAGGATCTTCATCTATCATTTTTAATCTTCTTCTTAATACCTCTTGAAGCATTAAGAAATCATTTGGAAGTTCTTCTACGTACTTTATCTTATATCGTCTATACCTACCCTTATCAGGAAAACCTTTAAAAAAGAAAACTTTAGATCCTACAGCCTCCTTGCCTTGAAGATTTGAAATATCAAAACCTTCTATGGACAATGGTATATCATCAAGCCCAAACAATTTTTGTAATTCTACGAGGGCTCCCCACACCTTCTCTGATTTTAAGCTTTCAATACTCAAATCCTTTAAAGCCATTTCTAAAAGTTTACTTTCATCTTCATTTGCAGGTAGTCTTAAATTAACAGGTGCTCCTTTCTTCTCAGAAAGATACTTAATAATATCAAAATCTTCATAAGATATTTCTTGAGGAATTATAATAATATCTGGAATTTCCCTATTAAGATAATACTGAAGAATAAAAGCTCTAATTATTTCATCTTTAACAAAATCATAAGAAAGATTTAAGACAAATATTCTTTTCTCTATTAATTTACCTTCCCTTACAAGATATACTAAAATTTTGGCCTTATGATCCTCAATATATAACTGAATAAGATCTTTGTTTTCATTATTAAAAGAAATAATCTTTTGTCTTTCACCTAAATTCTGAAGAGTCTTTATCTTATCTCTCACTTTTGCTGCTTTCTCAAACTCTAAATTATCTGAATAATTCTTCATCTCTACAAACAATTTCTCAATTATCCTTTCATATTTACCTTCCAAAAAAGAAAGCACATCTTTTACCATATCCCAATACTCTTCCTTACTCACATATCCTTGACATGGAGCCTTACAGTTACCTATGTAATAATTAAGACAAGGCCTTTTAGGCTTGCTTTTTGGTAAGTTCCAATTACAAGATCTCAGATTAAATATTTTCTTAACGAGAGATATGGTTTCTCTTACAGTACTACTTTGAGGATATGGGCCAAAATATTTAGCCCCATCATCTTCAAATCTTCTTGCTTTAATCAGTCTTGGATATTCCTCATTTATGGTAAGTTTTAACAATGGATACTGCTTATCATCCCTTAGCTGTACATTCATTATAGGTTTATACTTTTTAATCAAAACGGATTCAAGAATTAAAGCTTCAGTTTCCGAATCGGTAACATAGTAGTTAACATCCTTAGATTTTCTTAATATATATTTCACTTTTGGAGAATCGTCAGTTAAATAGGACATTACCCTCTTTCTTAGATTTTTTGCCTTGCCCACATAAATTACTTTTCCATTATAATCATTAAAAAGATATACACCAGGTGAATCTGGAAGATTCTCAATCTTTTCTTTTATTCTCTTATACATTTCCTCCATCATAAATAAATTTTAAATCAGTGTAGATAAAAGTTCAATTTTTACTAAAAGTTGCATCCTGAGAAGTTATAGGTTATATTATTAAAATAGTTTTACAAAATAAATTATAGGGAGTAAAAAAGCATGAGAAAACATATACAAAATTTAGTAGAAAAAGCCATAAAAAAATATGAAGAGACTGAGAATATAAGTACTGATGGAATTGAAATTATTATAGAGGTCCCAAAACAGAAAGAATATGGGGATTATGCAACAGCTGTAGCCCTTCAAATAGCCCAAAAAAATAAAAAACCCCCAAGATTAATAGCAGAAAAATTAGTTACATTTTTAGATGGTTCTCCTTTTATTGAAAAAGTTGAAGTTGCAGGACCTGGCTTTATAAACTTTTTCCTAAATGAGAAGGCTCTATGGGAAACCATTAAAGATATAAGAAAAAACATAGATAAGTTAGTAAAAATACCCCCTAAAAAGAAAAAAATACAGTTGGAATTTGGTAGTATAAATCCTACAGGACCTATGCATATTGCTCATGCAAGAGGAGTTACTATAGGTGATTCATTAGCTAATCTATTTAGAAGAATAGGCTGGAATATAGAAAAAGAATTTTATATAAACGATGCAGGCACACAAATTGATCTTTTAGGAGAATCTTTATATGCCCGGTATATGCAACTTCAAGGCAAGGATTATGAGTTACCAGAAGAAGGATATCATGGAATATACCTTATTGACTTAGCAAAAGAACTTCTCAATAAAAAGGAAGAAATTGAAAAACTATCTGTTAATGAAAAGAAAGAATTCTTTAAAAATTATGCACTAAAAAGAATGTTAGAGAATATAAAGAATACCCTGTTAAATTTTGGGGTCGAATATGATGTATGGTTTAGTGAAAAGACTCTTCACGAAAACGGAAAAATTAAAGAGATACTTGATATTCTTGAAAAAAGAGGTTTTTCTTATTATAAAGATGGGGCTATATGGTTCGCATCTACAAAATTTGGAGATGAGAAAGATAGAGTTTTAGTAAAAAGTGATGGAAAACCTACTTACTTTCTTGCAGACATAGCCTATCACTTAAATAAGATTGAACGAGGCTTTGATTGGATAATAGATGTTTGGGGAGCAGATCATCACGGCCACGTAACAAGGCTAAAAGGAGCTATACAAGCCTTAGGCTATTCCAAAGATATCTTAGAGATAATTTTAGTACAAGTAGTTAAACTTATGAAAGGCAACGAAGAAATAAAAATGTCAAAAAGAACAGGTGATTTTATAACTCTTGACGAAGTACAAGAGGAAGTTGGAAGAGATCCTATAAGATTTTTCTTTCTTTTAAGAAGTCCTGAAAGTCAATTGGATTTTGATTTGGAACTTGCTAAGAAACAATCCTTAGAAAATCCAGTATATTATGTTCAATATGCTCATGCAAGATGTTGTAGTATTTTGAAAAATGCCGAATCTCAAGGTCATAACCTATCAGACCTTGATAATGCAGATCTCTCATTGTTAAAGGAAGAAAAAGAGAAAGAGCTTATACTTACTCTTTTGAGATATCCAGAAAAATTAGAAGATATAACAAGAACATTGGAAATTCATCAGTTACCATTTTATCTACTTAATTTAAGCTCTCTCTTCCATGGTTATTATGATTCCTATAAAGTATTGGTGGAAGATAAAGATCTTGCCTTAGCAAGATTAGCCCTAATTGATTGTATCAGAATAATAATAAAAGATGCTTTAAATATATTAGGAGTTTCAGCTCCAGAAAAAATGTAGGGGGGTGAAACTTATGAAGATAATATGGTATGGACATTCATGTTTTGTATTCACAAATTCAGAAGGTAAGAAAATCCTTACCGATCCTTTTGATACCTCTGTAGGATATGAGATTCCTAAAGAAGAAGTAGATATTGTAACAGTAAGTCATTCTCACTTTGACCACAATGCAGTACATCTATTAAAAGGGAATCCTATTGTTGTAGAAGGAGAAGGAGAAACTACTATCCATAATGTTAAGATAAAAGGCTTTAATACATATCATGATGAGGAAAAGGGGCAAAAAAGAGGTATCAATACTATTTATCTAATAGAAACAGATGGAATAAAGATACTTCATTTAGGTGATTTAGGACATCCTTTAACGGATGAGCATAAAGAAAGAATTGGAGATGTGGATATACTCTTTATACCAGTAGGTGGGATCTATACTATTGATGCTGATAAGGCTATAAAGACCTTAGAAATAATAAAGCCTAAAATTGCAATACCAATGCATTACAAGACCCCACATCTTAAATTTGATCTTGCTAGAGTTGACGAATTCTTAAATAAGGTAAAATATCCAATTAAAAAATTTGATGAAAAAGAGATAGAAATTACAAAAGATAAATTACCAACAAATACTGAAGTTTGGGTCCTTCCATATTAACATCTTTTAAGGGAGGTTCATAGATGATATCAAGAGAAGAAGCTTTTAATAAACTAACAATATATGTGAAAAATAAAAATCTAATAAAGCATATGATAGCAACAGAAGCTATAATGAGAACTTTAGCAAGAAAATTTGGAGAAGATGAAGAGAAATGGGGAATCACAGGACTTTTACATGATATTGATTATGAATTAACAGAAAAAGAACCTGAAAAACATAGTCTCTTAGCAGAAGAAATTTTAAAAGATGTATCTCTTCCTTCAGATATAATTGATGCTATCAAAGCTCACAATGAAATACATGGCTTACCAAGAGAAACCCTTTTAGCTAAATCACTATATGCTGTGGATCCTTTAACAGGTCTAATTGTGGCTGCAGCCCTTATACATCCTGAAAAAAAACTTGCACCATTAGATACAAACTTTATTCTAAATAGATTTAAAGAGAAAAGTTTTGCCAGAGGAGCAAATAGAGAACAAATAAAATCATGTGAAGAAATAGGATTATCCTTAGAAGAATTTATATCCTTAGGCTTAGAAGCAATGAAATCTGTATCTAACGATTTAGACCTATAAGGAAAGAGGTGTTTCTATGAACACAAAAAAGATCACAAGAATTGCTTTTTATGCAGTCATATACAGTGTTCTAACAATAGTGTTTTCTCCTATTAGCTATGGACCTATTCAAGTTAGAATTTCTGAATTCTTAACTTTATTTCCTTTTTTAGATTATCTTGCAATTCCAGGGCTTTTTTTGGGATGTTTTATTGCTAATATATTTAGTCCCGTTGGTTGGATAGATATGATCTTTGGTAGTTTGTGCACTTTAGTAGCTGCATATTTAACAAGAAAGATGCCCAATATATATCTTGCTCCTTTACCACCAATTTTAGTAAATGCTTTTGGGGTTAGCCTTTATTTACATTTATTCTTTAACCTTCCATATTTTCTAAATGTTCTTTATATAGGAATTGGTGAAGCTATTGCTACTTATGTAATAGGACTTCCAATTGTCTTATATATACTTAAAAGCCCACAATTAAAAAAATATTTTGAGTAAAGGGGTAGCAAAATGAAAAGAGTAAGAATAGAGGAAGAATTAGAGATATTAACCTCTAACGTAGTTGAAATAATACCCGAAAATGGATTAGAAGAAAAGCTAAAAAAAGCAAGAGAAGAGGGCAGACCTTTAAGAGTTAAACTTGGAGCAGACCCATCTGCTCCAGATCTCCATTTAGGACATGCTGTAGTGCTTAGAAAATTGAAACAATTTCAAGATCTGGGACATCAGGTCGTATTCATCATTGGTGATTTTACCGCAAGAATAGGTGACCCATCAGGAAGATCAGAAGCAAGAAAACCTTTAACACCTGAACAAGTAAAGAAAAATGCTTTAACTTATCAAGAGCAGGTTGGAAAAATTCTGGATATATCAAAAGCTGAGATAAGATACCAAGAAGAATGGTTTGGGGGAATGAAGTTAGAAGATGTTTTAGTCCTTACATCTAAATATACCCTTGCCAGAATGTTAGAAAGGGATGATTTTGCTCAAAGATTCAAAGAACAAAGACCTATATTTTTACATGAGATCATGTATCCTCTCCTTCAAGCCTATGATTCTGTAGCTATAAAAGCAGATATAGAATTGGGAGGAACTGATCAAAAATTTAATCTAATAGTAGGAAGAGAAATACAAAGAGAGTATGGTTTAGAGCCTCAAGTAGCTATGCTTATGCCTATATTAGAGGGTTTAGACGGCAGACAGAAAATGAGCAAAAGTCTTGGAAATTATATAGGTCTTACAGAACCTCCAAATCAGATGTATGGTAAGGTAATGTCAATACCCGATGAATTAATAATAAGATATTTTGAACTTGCCACAGAACTATCTAAGGAGGAGATCAGAGAAATAGAAAGAAAAATGAAAGAAGGAATATTAAATCCAAGAGATGCAAAAGCAAGATTAGCAAGAGAAATTGTGAAGATTTATCATGGAGAAGAAGCAAGTATAAGAGCAGAAGAAGAATTTAATAGAATATTCCGTAACAAAGAACTCCCTGAGGAAGTACAAGAAGTAATAATTAATGAACCTAAAATCTGGATAGTAAAATTATTGACCTTAGTAGGTGCAGCAAAAAGTAATAGTGAGGCAAAAAGATTAATATCTCAAGGCGCTGTAGAAATTAATGGCACAAGAATTGAAGATATAAATACAGATATAGAAATTGATAAACCCTTTATCTTGAGGGTTGGAAAACACTTTTTTAGGAGGATTAAAAGAGAGTGAAAAGAAAAATAATCACCATAACTGTATTTTTAGGAAGCCTCGTAGTAATAACAACAGCAAAAATTATTGAAACTAATCTTTGGAATAAAAATTTGCATTTAAGACCTATAAAAGAAATCATTATTGTTGATGGAAATAAAAGACCTATAAAAGTAAGAACAAATGCTGGTTTTGTTTGGGAAGTTTTAGAAGAAAAAAATATTAAAGTATCGAAATATGATATTGTTAGTCCACCCGCTCGTACTCCTCTTACAGCCAGAATAAAGGAAATTCGCATCACAAGGGTAAAAGAAGAAACAGTCCAAAAAATTAGAATCATAGAACCCAAGATTATCTTAAAAGTTAAAGCTGGAAATATTTATAAAGAAGAAATTCTTCAACCAGGAAAGATTGGAAAAATCCAAGAAACATATAAAAGAAAATATATTAATGGAAAACTTGCAGAAGAAAAAAAACTATCCTCAAAAGAAATCCAAAAAATGACCCCTAAAGTAATAAATGTAATCTCTCCAGTACTCAAATATTTAAATCTAAAATCAGCAGAATATGAGGTAATAAAACCAATTACTGTAACTGCTACAGCTTATGAGCCTTGGACAGGAGGAGATGGAAATAATATAACTGCTCTTGGATGGAAGGCCATGAAAGGAATAATAGCAGTAGACCCAAGATATATTCCCTTACGAAGTACTTTTTATATTCCTAATTATGGATTTGCCATTGCAGGTGATACAGGGGGCTTAATAAAAGGATGGAAAGTGGACCTTTGTTATCCCACAGTTAGAGAGGTTATTAATTTTGGAAGAAGAAAAATCACTATTTATCTTTTAAAAAGAATATCTTAATGGAATTAACCGATAAAAGCACATTATTATCACTATTAAAGAAACATAACATATTTTTAAAAAAAAGCCTTGGTCAAAATTTTTTAATAAACCCTTATGTTTTAAAAAAAATAGTAGATCAATTAGGTATAACAAAGGAAGACACTATTTTAGAGATAGGATGCGGAGTAGGTACTCTTACTTTAGAACTTGCAAAAAGAGCAAAAGAAGTTATTGGAATTGAAGTAGATAAAAGATTTAAACCCATATTAGAGGAACTTTTAAAAGATTATAACATCAAACTTATCTTTGAGGATGTGTTAAAAGTAGATCTTAAAAAGATTATAACGCAACCCTATAAACTAACCGGAAATCTCCCCTATTATATCTCAGGATCTTTTTTAGGAGAATACTTGAAAAAAGGACCTTATGCCCAGATAATGGTACTCATGCTTCAAAAAGAAATGTTTGAAAGAATAACTTCGAAAGCAGGCTCTAAAAAATATAGTCCTTTATCTATCCTTTTAAGTTTAAACTACAAATATGAATTAATAACAAAAGTCTCCCCTGATTCATTTTTTCCACCACCAGAAATTGAATCAGTAGTCATAAAACTCATATATTCTCCTACACCTTATAATATTTTAGATAAGGATCTTTTTTATAACATATTAAGGATAGGCTTTACCCAAAGAAGAAAATATCTTATTAACAATCTACAAAGGTATTTACCTCAGATTGAATGGAAAGCTTTATTTAAAGATTTAAACATAGATTTAAAAGCAAGAGCAGAAGAGATACCACCAGAAATGTTTATCGAACTTGCTAATAAGGTGAAAAACTATGAAAATTAAACTGTTAACTTTTGCCAAGCTTACCCTTATTCTTGATGTAATTGATAAAAGGACTGACGGATATCATAATGTTAAAATACTCCTACATAACATAAATCTGAGTGATTTTATGAGTATCAATTTAATTCCATATCCCTATTTTATTTTAGAAACTAATCTCCATATACCCCCAAAAGAAAATTTAATATATAAGGGTTATAAAGCCTTTATAAAAGAGACAGGAATAAAAATCGGATGCAAAATCTTTCTTCATAAAAGAATACCAAAAGAAGCAGGGCTTGGAGGTGGAAGTTCTAATGCAGCAGGTATAATATACGGATTAAATATACTTACCAAAGCAAATCTTTCCTTAGAAGAAATGGCCAATATAGGAAAATTTTTGGGATCAGATATACCTTTCTTCTTTTATGGGGGATCCTCTGTTGCTGAGGGAAGAGGTGAAATAATTAAAAAAATTAAACATCAAAGATTAAAATTCCTTTTAATCTTTCCACCTTTTGGAATAAGCACTAAAGAGGTATACTCAAAAATCTCTAAAGATCTATTAGGAAATCATATAGATTTTGAACAAAAGGTTTCAGAATATACCAATGGAATCTACATTAAACCATATAATTTTTTAGAAAAAATAACCTTTAATATGTATCCAGAACTTGCTATGATTAAGAAAGAAATAGAGAAAGTCACTGAATATGTTTCCATGACAGGATCAGGTTCAACCATTTTTGTAATGTTAAAAGATAAAGAAGAGGCTAAAAAAATCTTGAAAAGACTAAACAAATATATAGAAAAAGGGTATAAAATAAAATTGGTAGATTCAGCAGAACAAGGAATCAAAATCTTAAGATAAAAGGAGTGTTTTAAATGATAGGATTAAAAGATGTTGAGACCTCAAGGATGAGGATTTTACCCTATATCCACAAAACCCCCCTAACCTACTCCCAAAGTTTCAGTGATCTTACAGGTAAAGATATCTATTTAAAGTTTGAAAATCTTCAAAAAACAGGTTCCTTTAAAATAAGAGGAGCTATGAACTACATATCCCAATTAAAAGACAAAAAAATAAACGGTATAGTTACCGCTTCCGCTGGAAATCATGCCCAGGGAGTGGCATATGCTGGAAAACTTTTTAACATTAAAACTATTATCGTAATGCCTGAAAATACACCACTAATTAAGATTATAACCACGAAAAGTTATGGGGCTTATGTTATTCTTCATGGGAAAATATATGACGAGTCTTATTCCTATGCCAAAAGTATTGCAGAAGCTGAAAAAATGGAATTTATTCCAGCCTTTGATGATGAAAAAATAATAGCAGGACAAGGAACTATTGGTTTAGAAATTTTAGAAGATCTTGAAGATATAGACGCAGTAATAGTACCTGTTGGAGGAGGTGGCCTTTCTGCAGGCATTTGCATAGCTATAAAAGAAAAAAATCCAAAAATAAAAGTTTATGGAGTACAATCTATAGCTTTTCCTTATTTTTATGAGAAATTTAAAAATACAAAAATAGAAAATAAACCTTCTCAAACCATAGCAGAAGGGATAGCAGTCAAAAAAACTGGTGAAATTACTTATTCTATATTGGAAAAATATTTAGATGATGTCTTTGTCGTTGATGAAGAAAAAATTGCTCAAGCTATATTACTCTTTCTGGAAAGAGCAAAAACACTGGTTGAAGGAGCTGGAGCAACCACTCTTGCTGTTTTATTAGAATATGGGAATTTTATTCCTGAAAAGAAAATAGTACTCATATTAAGTGGAGGAAACATTGATGTAACCCTCCTCTCAAAAATAATCGAATACGGACTTATCGAAACTGGAAGACTGGTACATATGATAGTAAAATTGCCTGATTTACCAGGACATCTTTCAAGAGTGATAAATGTAATATCAGAAGAAAAAGCAAATATAATAACAATTCATCAAGATCCATCCTTACCTTTATTTCCTAAAATAGAGAGTACTGTAGAATTTACCTTAGAGACAAAAAACCCCGACCAAATTAGAAGAATTTTTGATAAAATAAGAGGAATAGGATACGATGTTGAAATCTTAGAAAAAGGAGGTTTAAAGAAAAGTGAATGACTTATTACAAATGTTAAAAGAGATCACAGAAGCCAGTGGTGTTTCAGGATATGAAAAGGAAATAAGAGAGGTAGTTAAAAAATATCTTAGAGATTATGCAAGTTTAGAAGAAGATCGCTTAGGAAGTCTTATCTTTAAGAAAGAGGGACAAAACCCTTATCCCAAGGTTATGCTTGCTGCCCATATGGATGAAATTGGTTTTATGGTAAAGAGTATTACCACAAATGGATATATAAAATTCTTACCTCTTGGTGGTTGGTGGGATCAAGTGTTACTTTCTCAAAGAGTAGTTATACATACTCAAAAAGGACCTGTTATCGGAGTAATCGGATCAAAACCACCTCATATTCTTACAGAAGAAGAAAGAAAAAAAGTTGTAGAAAAGAAAGATATGTATATAGATGTAGGGGCTAAGAGCGAAGAAGAAGCTTTAAATATGGGAATAAGACCAGGAGATCCTATAACTCCAAAAAGTGATTTTACTATTATGAATAATCCTGATTTGCTTATTGCAAAGGCATGGGATGATAGAGTTGGTTGTGCATTAATGATCGAAATTATTAAAGAACTAAAAAGTATAAATCATCCCAACACTGTATTCGGTGTAGCCACAGTACAAGAAGAAGTTGGTCTTAGAGGAGCAGTAACTTCTTCTTATGTAATAAATCCTGATGTTGCCATAGTCTTAGAATCGGATATAGCTACCGATATGCCAGGCACAGAAGAGGAAAAAAAGGTATTTTTAGGAAAAGGACCTTCCATTATACTTTATGATGCTACCATGATCCCTAATATCAATCTAAGAAGAATTTTTATTGAAACTGCGGAAAAATTAAATATTTCAATCCAATTTTCAGCCTTAGAAAAAGGTGGTACTGATGGAGGAAGAATTCATATTCATGCTAAAGGTGTACCTTCCATAGTAATTGGTGTCCCAGCAAGATATATTCATTCCCATACAAGCATAATAAATATTCAAGATTTCCTAAATGCAAAAAGACTTATATTAGAAGTAATAAAAAGATTAGATAAAGAAATTGTAGAAAATTTATGAGAAAAAGAGCCATATCCCTTCTATCAGGTGGATTAGATAGTATACTAGCAACATGGCTTATCCTTCAACAGGGGGTAGAAATAATCGGAATATCTTTTTCTACCCCCTTTTTTGATACAGAAAAAGCCAAAAAAGCTGCTGAATTTCTCAATATCCCTTTGGAAATTATTGATGTGACTGATGAATTTATACCTATATTATTAAACCCAAGATATGGTTATGGAAAAAACATGAATCCTTGTATTGACTGTCATGCTTTTATGATAAAAAAAGCAAAAGAACTACTTAAAAAATATAATGCTGATTTCATTGTGACAGGTGAAGTTTTGGGAGAAAGACCCATGTCCCAAAATAAACAATCCTTAAAAATTGTAGAAAAATACTCTGAGGCAGAGGACATATTACTTAGACCATTATCAGCAAAAATACTTCCCCCAACAAAACCTGAAAGAGAAGGCTTAATAGATCGAAGCAAATTATTAGATATAAAGGGCAGATCAAGAAAAATACAACTTGATCTTGCAAAAAGAATAGGATTAAAAGAAATTCCAACTCCTGCTGGTGGTTGTCTCCTCACAGAACCTAATTTCTCAAGGAGACTTAAAGATCTTATAGAACATCAAAAACTCATCTCAAAAAGAGATTTAGAACTTTTAAAATTGGGTAGACACTTTAGAATTGATGAGGTAAAAATCATTGTAGGGAGAAACAAAGAAGAAAACGAAAAATTGTTAGAATTAGCAAATCATGAAGATATAATTATAAAAGCAGAAGAACCGTCTCCCATAGTACTAATACCCCAGAAAATAGAAAATGAAATAATTTTAGAAATAGCAGGAAAAATTGCAGGATATTATAGCGATCATAGAAATAAAGAAAAGGTAATAATAAAAATAAAACATGGAGAAAAGGAAAAAGAGTCAGAAATAGAACCATATAATAAAGAAAATTTTCCTTATAAACCTATATAGATTATGAAGGAAAAAATTCAATTGATTCTTTCTCATAACTACTTAGATTTTGATGCCTTATCCTCTCTCTATGCTGCAAAAAAACTATACCCAAAAGCCATAGCTTATACAAGCAAAAGCATGGAGAGAAAAGTTTATGAATTCTATTTATTATACAAGGATATCCTTAGGTTTCAAGAAAACTACGAGTATATTATTTCAAACAAAGACAATATAGAAAAGATCATATTAGTAGATAACCATTACGTAAACAGAATAGATAAAAATATTCAAGAAATATTCAAAGAAGGAAATTATATTATAGAAATTTACGACCATCATGAAAGTGGAGACATAAAAGGAAATACTGAAATCATAGAAAGAACTGGGTCCACCACCACCATATTAGTAGAAAAACTAATAGAAAATAAAATTCCTATAGATCCCATAGAAGCTACCATATTTCTAATTGGAATTTACCAGGATACAGGGAATTTTACCTTTGCAAATACTACTCCAAAAGATTTAAAAATAGCCAGCATTCTTTTAGAAAGAGGTGCTGATTTAAACATCATAAACTATTATTTACACGAAAAATTAACCGACGAGCAAAAAGAATTTCTTGATGAACTTTTACAGAACTCAAAAGAGGAAATTATAAGAGGTTATAAGGTTGTTATAAGCAAGTTAAAAAAGGAAAAATATATAGAAGGTCTCTCTATATTGGCTCATAAAGTTTTGGATGAAAAAGAAGGAGATATTCTTTTCATATTACTTCAAGTAAAGGAAAAAATTTATGTATTAGGAAGAACAAGACTTCCCAACATCGATCTTAGAGATATCTTGAAAGAATTTAATCCGGGAGGACATAAAAGTGCTACTACTGTAGTACTGAATAGCAATAGCATAGAGCTTGACGACCTTGAAAATTTTTTAAAAGAAAGATTACTAATTTCTTTACCTAAAGATTTTACTGCAAAAGATATAATGTCCTATCCAGTAGTCACAATAACATCAGATACAAGCATTCGTGAGGCCTTCAGAATAATGATGAAATATGGTTATGGTGGATTATGTGTTGAGGAAAATGGCAAGCTTATAGGAATTATAAGTAGAAGAGATGTAGAAAAAGCAATAAATTTAAAACTAACAAAAAGAAAGGTCAAATCTTTTATGTCAAAACCAGTAATAACTGTCACACCTGAAACATCTATCTCTGAAATAGAAAGAATTTTAGTAGAAAAAAATATCGGAAGAGTTCCTGTAGTAGAAAATGGCAAGATAGTAGGAATTATTACAAGACAAGATATATTAAAGTTTAGATTTTTGAAATCACAAACTTATGCACCTTTAGGAAGTATATTTCAGATCCAAGAAGAGAAAATAAAAAATTCGCCTTGGAAAGAGATTTTAGAAGAATTGAGAAATTTGACATCACAGTATAACATTTCTATTTATGCCATTGGAGGTTTTGTAAGGGATCTTTTATTGGGAATACCTAATTACGATCTTGATCTAGTAGTAGAAGGAGATATAAATATCGTTATATCAAAAATAATGGATAAATGGACTGGAAAAGTGAAAGTTCATGATGAATTTGGAACATCCGAAATTGTCATAGATGGAAAGAGAATAGATATCGCTACTGCAAGAACTGAATATTATGAGGAACCTGGAAGCCTCCCAAAGGTAGAGAGAAGTTCTTTTTGGTTAGACTTAAAAAGAAGAGATTTCACGATAAATGCTTTAGCAATGAGTTTAAATGAAGAAAATTTTGGAGAAATCATAGATCTTTATGGGGGATTAGAAGATCTTACAAGAAAAGAATTAAGAGTTCTCCATAATTTAAGTTTTATAGAAGATCCAACAAGAATTCTTAGAGGAATAAGATTAGAAGTAAGACTTTCCTTTTCCTTTGAAGAAAAAACATTTTCATTATTGAAAGAAGCCATAGAGCATGGATTTCTTAAAAAGATTGGAAAAGAAAGATTAAGAGAAGAAATAATTCTAATCTTAAACGAAAAAGAACCAGTAAAAGTATTGAGAAGATTGGAAGAATTAAATGCTATAAACCAAATATTTCCAATTAAAAATCTTCCAAAGAATATAGAGAAAACACTTGATATTTTAAGAAAAGAGTATCCTGAAAATTATAAAATTCAAGTCTTAGATATAATTTCAAATGCCGACGAAAAAGATGGCACAATATGGTTAGAAGAATTACATTTTTCTAAAAAAACCATATATTATTTCTCTATACTGAAAAGATACATGGAAAAAGAGATACTTAATGAAAAAGACATTCTTTTCCTCTATGAACTTCCAATACACATATTACTTCTTATTTCTGTCAATGCAAAAAGAAAAAAAGAAATTCTTAGAATAAAACTTCTAAAAGAGAAAAAAGTACCATATATAACTGGAGAAGAACTACTTAGCCTTGGTATTAGAGGAAGAAAAATAGGAGAAACTCTAAAATTATTATTTTTGAAACATTTTAATAATGAGATAAAAGATAAACATGATGAAATAAAACTTATAAATGAAATTATAAACCAAGCTCCTCAATAGGATCCTTTAAAATTTCTCCATTAAATTTATAAACACTGCATAGCCTCTTTGCAGAACCAAACCCTGTTAATATTTCATAAGGAATAGTATTCGAAAGAATAGAAAGTTCTTGAGCATCTATTATTTTATCTCCTTCCTTTCCCATAATTGTTACCAAATCACCCGCTTTTATATCCTTATCCGTAACATTTACTGTAAATTGATCCATTGATATCCTTCCTACAACTTTAAAAAAATCACCTTTTATTATAACTTTAGCCTTATTTGATAGTTCTCTTCTATATCCATCAGCATATCCTATAGGAATAAGTGCCAAAACCATATTTTTTTGTGTAATATATGTATGTCCATAACCTATTCCCCATCCTGCAGGTACCTCTTTTATTAAAGTAACCCTCGCTTTGACTTCCATAACTGGCTTTAATTTCTTATCTCCATATCCATACAAAGAGATACCAGGTCTTACAGCTTGATAATGTAGTTCTGGAAAATTAAAAATTCCCCCTGTATTGGATACATGAAAATATATGTCATCATGATAATTTTTTAGATCATTATATATTTTCTGGCAAAGGTCCTTTTGAAATATATTATAAGGATCCTTTTTGTTTTCTGGAGTAGAAAGATGTGTAGACAAAGCCTCTAAATATAGTTCAGGATATTTACTTAATATATCCTTTATTTTATCTATATCAGTAGGAAGTATACCTTCTCTGCCCATGCCTGTATCTATAGCAAGATGAAATTTTAATCTCTTTCCTAATTTCTTAGCGTATTTACCAAGTTCCTCTAAGAAAAACAAATCCGAAACTAATGGAATAAGATTAAATTCAAAAAAATAAGGAATAGAATAATAAAGCTGGGGAGATAAAATTAATATCTCCCCAGTTATACCTATGTTTCTTAACTCAATTCCTTCTTCTATGTGAGCAACAGCAAATTTTTTAATTCCCTCTTTTTGCAAGAATCTTGATACTACTTTTGCTCCATGCCCATAAGCATCAGCTTTAACTACAGCTATTATTTCAACTTTTTCTCCTACTTTTTCTTTTATAATCTTTAAATTATTTAAAAGAGCAGATAAATCAATTTCTCTCCAAGCCAATTTATTTTCCATTTATGATTCCTTTAATCTTAACAACCTAAAGAAATTTCCTCTTTCTAGTTCTTCTAACTTAACTGTAATAAGTTTTATGGTTTCCTCAATTTGAGGAATCAATTTATATTCTAAGGCATTAACTCTTCTCTTGGTCCTCTCTATCTCTTGAAGAAGAGAAAGAATATATCTTTCTTTATTAGCTAAAGCCACTAATTCATCTAACAATTCAGACCATAAACGTGAAAGCTCGTCTAAATCAGCAGGAGTTTCTATCAAGCTATAAGATGGAAAATAAAGGTTAGAAATTGATAGTTCCTTAACAGGAATATTCATCTTCTTTTCATATTTTTGGTACAAAAGACTTTTTCCATCATTCATAAATACAAGTAAATCCCATATAGGCCCAGAAGTTTTTATATATACAATACCTCCGAGAGCCAAGAATTCTAAAAATTTCTCCTCTGTAAGTTCTCTTAAAGTTCTATAGCTTTGTATCTCTTCCATAAATCTTTGGATCAAACCTTCTAATTTATCTTCCAACAATTTATGCCCTCTCCTCGCAATAGCAAGTCTTTTTTTAAGTCTTAAAAGTTCCATTCGGTTAGGATTAACTCTAAGAGGCATCTTCCTTCCCCCAGAATTCATCAAGATATTCAGGTCTCACTCTCTTGAGACTGGATCTTGGCAATTTTCTAAGTAGCTTCCAACCTAAATCTAAGGTCTCAAATATACTTCTATTTTCATATTCACCTTGTCTTATAAATTTATCCTCAAATTCCTCTGCAAATTCTAAAAACTGCAAATCCTCTTCTGTAAGGGCTGCTTCTCCTAAAACTACCGCTAACTCTTTAGCCTCTAATCCACGTGAGTAGGCGGCATAAAGCTGGTTAGAAAGATCACCATGATCTTTTCTTGTTCTTCCTTCTCCTATTCCACCTCTCATAAGCCTTGATAAAGATTGAAGAACATCTATAGGTGGATAAATTCCTCTTCTGTAAAGTTCTCTACTTAGGAATATCTGACCCTCCGTAATATAACCTGTGAGATCTGGTATAGGGTGAGTTCTATCATCTTCTGGCATGGTAAGAATAGGTAGTAGAGTGATAGATCCTTTCTTACCTTTAATTCTTCCTGCCCTTTCATATAATGTGGCAAGATCTGTATAAAGGTAACCTGGATAACCTCTTCTTCCTGGGACTTCTTTTCTTGCAGCTGATACCTCTCTTAATGCTTCTGCATAATTGGTCATATCACTTAATATGACTAAAACATGCATGTCTAAGTCAAAAGCTAAATATTCAGCACAGGTTAACGCAAATCTTGGGGTTGCAATTCTTTCTATAACTGGATCATTGGCAAGATTTATAAAAAGAACACTTCTTTCAAGAGCTCCCGTTTCTTTAAAGTTTTCTATAAAGAAATTAGCTTCTTCAAAAGTAATACCCATAGCTCCAAAAACTACTGCGAATTTTTCTTCCTCATTCAAGAGTCTTGCTTGTCTCGCTATTTGTGCCGCTAATGTAGCATGGGGTAGTCCAGATCCTGAAAATATAGGAATTTTCTGTCCACGTACAATAGTATTCATTCCATCTATCGCAGAGATACCAGTTTGAATAAATTCCGATGGATAGGCTCGAGAATAAGGATTAATTGGACTACCATTTATATCCATCCTCTTATGAGGAATGATCTCAGGACCACCGTCTCTTGGACGCCCCAGACCATCAAAAGTTCTTCCAAGGAGAGAAGGAGAAAGATTTATTTCAAGAACGTGCCCCAAAAACTTAATTCTCATACCTTTTAAAGATAAATCTTGTGTGCTTGCAAACATCTGCACTAAAGCAGCACCTTCTTGAGCTTCGAGAACTTGCCCCTGTCTTATTTCTCCATTAGAAAGCTTTACTTCAACAACCTCTCCATATTTGACATTTTCTATATTCTCCACCAAAACTAAAGGTCCACTTATTTTTGATACAGAGGTATATTCTTTAAGCATATTCCTTTGTCCCCTCCTTTATACCACGCAACTTCTGAGCAACCTCAAAAAGTAGATCTTCTAACTCCTTCCTCCTATCCTCTGGTATAAATTTCATTCGGGCTATCTTTTCCCTTTCTGGCATTCTTAAAATATCCTCTAAAGGATAACCTTCTTCTATTAACTTTAAAGCTACATTATGAAAATTCATTATGTTTTTAAGCATAAGATATTGCTTATACAATGAAGTATAGGTGTCAACCTCATGAAGTGCATTTTGATGTAAGAAATCTTCTCTTATAGATCTTGCCGTTTCTAAAGTTAATCTATCTTGAGGTGATAAAGCTTCCATTCCTACTAATCTTACAATATCTTGAAGTTCCGCTTCTCTTTGTAGAATTGCCATAGCTTTTTGCCTTAATTCATAATAATCTTCAGCTATTTTTTCTCTCCAATACTTACTAACAGGCTCCAAATATAAAGAATAACTTACAAGCCAATCTACTGCAGGAAAATGTCTACTAAAGGCAAGTCTTGCATCTAGTCCCCAGAATACTTTAGCAACTCTCAATGTGGCCTGTACAACAGGATCAGATAAGTCTCCCCCAGGAGGAGACACGGCTCCTATAATACTTACTGAACCTATCTTTTCATCTTTTCCTAAACATCTTACTAAGCCTGCTCTTTCATAAAATCCTGCTACTCGAGAGGCTAAATAAGCAGGATAACCTTCTTCTCCTGGCATTTCTCCAAGTCTTCCAGAAATCTCTCTCATTGCTTCTGCCCAACGTGATGTGGAATCAGCCATTAATGCTACATGATATCCCATATCTCTAAAGTATTCTGCTATTGTAATACCTGTAAATACAGAAGCCTCTCTTGCTGCTACTGGCATATTAGATGTATTTGCTATGAGAATTGTTCTTTCCATTAATGGTTTTCCTGTTCGAGGATCTTTTAACTCAGGAAATTCTATCAACACTTCGGTCATCTCATTCCCTCTTTCACCACAACCAATATAAACTACAACTTCTGCATCTGCCCATTTAGCTAATTGGTGCTGAATAATTGTCTTTCCACTTCCAAAAGGTCCAGGAACACAAGCGGTACCACCTTTTACCAATGGAAAGAAAGTATCCAATACCCTCTGTCCTGTTATCAAAGGTATTTGAGGAGGAAGCTTTTCTTTAACAGGTCTCTGGTATCTTACTGGCCATTTATGCATTAACTTTAATTCTACTTTATCCCCATTCTCTTCCTCTAATATTCCTATAGTATCATCTACCGTAAAACTACCATTTTTAATTTCTAAAATTTTCCCTTTTAGCTTAGGAGGAACTAAAATTCTATGTTGTAATGCTGATGTTTCTTGCACAACTCCTAATATATCTCCACCTTCCACATAATCCCCTACCTTGACTCTTGCCTCAAAATTCCACTTTTTGTTTCTATCTAAGGCTGGGAAAGAAAGTCCTCTACTTAAAAAATCTCCACTAATTTCGGCCAATCTATTTAATGGCCTTTGGATTCCATCATAAATCTGACCAATAATTCCAGGTCCCAGTTCAACAGAAAGAGGCTCACCTAATGCATATACGGGCTCTCCTGGTCCTATCCCTTGAGTTTCTTCATATACTTGAATATATACTAAATCATTATCCAAACCAATAATTTCACCAAAAAGCTCTAAGTTTCCTACCCTTACCATCTCATACATCTTAACATTTGCAAGCCCTTTCGCTACAACTAAAGGACCTGCAACTCTAACTATCTTTCCTTCCATATTACTATCCCTCTCCTTCAGAAAGTATATCTATTCCTAAGGCTTTTTCAGCCATATCTCTTAAAATCTCTTCCCCTAATTTTCGTTGTGAAAATGTATCGGGTAAAATAAGAGGAATCTTATCTTTTACATTTTCTAAAATCTTTCCAGAAACACTTTCCAAAACTATAATCAAAGAATATTCCTTATCAGATAATCTATTAAAAACATCAAAGGCTTCTTTTTCATTTTTTACAGGAAAAACATCTACACCGTATATCTTAAATATTTCTACCAAACTTTCCAAACCTATAATAGCAATTTTACCTTCAAGCATTTGTCTTCAACAACCTTCTTTCCCAAAAAGCTTTTGGAATATTATTCTTTTTACTCTCTAAAAGGAGAATTAAATCTTCTAATTCCCACCATTTGTTATAGAAATAAAAAATAACAACTTCAGGACCACTAATCACATTTTTAAAATTCATTGTCATATAATTTAAAAGATATTTTTTAATCAAAAAGTCAAAGTCAACATTTTCAGCCTCTTTTAAAACCTCTTGATAAATCCCAGATGTTTTCTCATGAAAAGATTCAATAGAACTCAGATTTATACCATATTTTTTAAATATATCTATATTTATATTTAATCTTTGAAGTCTTGAAATAATCTTTAAAACATAAAGATCTGTCCTTAATTCCCAAAATTTCTTAATATTAGGCAAACTAAGATTTTTTGTAAGCTCTTGTGAATACTTTACTACCTCCAAATCGATATATATATTTAAGAGGTTTAAATCATTAGTATCTTGCCAAAATCTAAACGCTCTATCTAATATTCTCTTTTTTAATTGATCATAAACAGCGCCATATTTGACATCAAAGGTCCCTAAAAAATCCTGTTGTATATTACTCTTTAATAAATTCGCCCTTACATCATGAACCATTAAATCAAAAAGCATAAGATCTAAATATGGAGACTTAACAGTCATCCTTATGTTTTTAAGATCGTCGTTTAGAATTTTTATAATTCCCACATATCCTTCTAAAAGGCTCCCATAATTATTATTCCTTAAAAAATCAACTAACTCTTCTATAGAGGAATTTATTAACTGCTCCCATGTTGCTTTATCTATGAATTTAGGAAACTTAGCCTTTAAATTTGTAGATAAAAATAGATATTCTGCATACATAATTACATTTCACCACGCAATATTTTAGCAATATCAAGAATATTATTATTCACAAGCTCTTCCAAAATTGTGTCTAAGGTAAGATCTATAATCACATTTCCTTTTTCAATTATAAATCCACCCATCCCTTCAACTCTTTCTTCTCTCAGTATAAGATTAAATTCCTTTGAGAGAGTTTCAATATCCAGACTATCTTCGCCCTTTGTCAACAAAATACTACCCTCATTAATCTTTTCCCTTAATAAAATAGATCTCCATATGTCTGTATACTTATCTTTTGAAAGCTTCTTTACTCTTTTTAAAAGTTCAGATTTCAAATTGTATACAACTTCAGTCTCAATCTTAGCTGATTCAGTTAAATACTTCAGTTTAATCTGAGACGTTAAAGTCTCTTCCTCTTTCTTCAATCTATTTTCCAACTCTCTCTTAATCTGTTCCTTCCACTCTTCAAACTCTTTTTCTTTTTTTGTCACAAAATCAGTAAATTCCTTTTCCTTCTTCTCTCTTAACTCTTCAATTTTAAATTCTTTTTCTTTTTCAAGCCTTTCTAATACTTTCTCTATAGACATTAGATCTTCACTCCAAAGAATAAGAATATTATTGAGGTAATTAAAGAAAGAATAGCGTAGGTTTCAACTAAAGCAGGAATAATAATAGCCTGACCAGAAGTTTGTGGTTTTTGGGCTACCATTTGCAATGCTGCGGCACTTGCTCTACCCTGCCAAATTCCACTCACAAATTCACCAATCATAAGAGGAATACTTACAGCAAAAACCATAAGCCCCTGCTCAAGGGTTAAATTAGGGACATTACCCCCAAGAAGCCCAAGCCTCATTAAAATAAGAAATGCTCCTATAAATCCATAAAATCCTTGTGTACCAGGAAGAGCTTGTAGTATAAGAACAGTACCAAAAAGCTCTGGTTTTTCTGCTAATACTCCTCCTGCGGCCTCACCAGCAATACCAACTCCTTTACCAGAACCTGCTGCTGCAAGACCAGCACCTAAAGCAGCGCCAATAAGGGCAATTGCTAAACCCAACATACTTCTTACCTCCCATTAGATTGTTTCTTTAATTTAAAATACTTACCTTCCACTCTATAAATAGAGAACCTTCTGCCACCATCAACAAAGAACCTTCCATACATTTCTAAAAATTGCAATCTGGTAGAATGAACAAAGGCTGAAAGAGCACTTAAAACAAAATTTAATACTTGGCCGAAAACCCATACTAATGGCAACAATATAAAACCTAAAACTGGAATCCCTTTAATCATATTAGCTAGTTGTGTTATCACGAAACCAAATATTGAACCCACTAAGTTCAAAGCAAAAAGTCTTGAATAGGAAAGAATATCTCCAACAAATGAGGTCAAGCCATATCCACCTAATATTCCGTATATACTAATTAATCCCACAATAAATCTTGCTACACCCTTATTATCCCTTCCTTGAGTTAACACAAGACCTATCAAGCTTAACCAAATTAGATATTTAAATATTTGTAAGTATGGAATATTTATTTTTAGTGCATTTCCTCCAAAATATATAAGGATTGATCCTAAAAAGAGTATCCAAAGTCCAGCATCATAAAAAGCCCCTTTATAATCCTTTACCCTCCAACAAGAAATAAATCTTAAAATTAAAGCATAAAATTGAGATATTACACCAATGAGAAGTGCAATTCCTAAAGCGGTTATTAAGTCCTGACTTGGATTTATAATAGGGAATATCCCTATAAATTTACCGTCAGGACCTAAAAATATCTGATTACCAAAAAAACTCCAAGTAATTATACCAACTAAAATAGATGGGAAACTTAGAATAGTTAATAAATCCAACAATTCCTTAGTTTCATCTTCGGGTTTATAAACTTTCTTTATCCATATTGTAGAGATGAGTAAAAGAAGTCCATAACCCACATCCCCCAAACAAATACCAAAAAATAACATATAAAAAGGTACCATAAAGGGAGTAGGATCTATAAATCCATAAGGAGGAAGTCCATAAAGCTTCGTTAAAAATTCAAAGGGTTTTATAAATTTAGGATTATCTAAAAGTACAGGTGGATCCTCATCGGGTAATGGATCTCTACTCTCAAAGCCAAAATCGGTAAGTCTTTTTTTAACAATATTTAGAAATTCGTTTTTATCCTTTTTAGGTATCCAACCAGAAAAAACAGAAAAATATTTACTTCTATAAGAATACTCTTTATAACCTAACTCTCCTACCTTAGAAAGGTAATAATCATACCAGGCAAGTATGTTTTTCTTTTTAGTATATAGATCTTTAGCCTTCTCAAAAAGTTCGGAAAGTTCTTTTTTTAATTTTATTAGAAAATTACTTATCTTCTCAAGGGCAGTTTTTGGATAATGTTTTAAATAAGGGATTCTTTTATTCTCAAAATTATATTTTGTTAACAGGGATTCAAAATAGAATATTTTATCCTTAGGTATAAGGATAACTATCCTTACTTCACCGTTTATTTCAAAATACTTATACCAACTTTCCTCTAATATATCACTTGCTTCCCTCACAAACTCGGAAAAATCATCCTTTTTAAAACTTCCGCTATACAGGTTAAATCGCTTAAAGGTTCTGGGAAAATTTAATTCTGAATCCAGAAATTCCCAATATTTAGTTTCCTCATACAAAGCAGTCAAAATTTTCTCTTTTTCTTCTATTACTGAAAGCTTTTTTTCTAAACTTTTTGCTTCCTTATATAAACTTTCTAAGGAGACCTCACTCCTTAATTTTTCAAACTCTTCTTCAGAAATTTCCTCTCTACCAGCAAAAAAAGCTTCTAAAAAACCCTTTTTTTGTGGATAAAATATATTTATAATCCTTAGTATATCCTCTATTCTTGAAATTTCGTTATCATATGGGTTTCCTTTTTCTGGGGTCTCCTCATCTCCTAATTTCTCCCAATGGATACGGGGGAACTCTTTGAATATATCTCTCAATATACTCTCTTCATTCTTAGGAACAATTAACCAAAATTTCTCTACATCTAAAATCATTTTTTCTTCCTCAACCTTCTAAAAGTTTTTGGAAGAGAAAATCTAAGGCTTTAGGTAAGTTACCTTCCAATTTTTCTTTATGTTGTTTTAATTTTAAATCGTACTCTTTTGCTATCTCAGCTATCTTTCTTTCTATTTCCTCTTTTCTTACTTTCTCTATCCCTTTTATCTCCCTTAAATATTCTTGTCTCTTTTCCTCTTGTTTTAAAAGAAACTCTTCTATTTTTTTGTTAAATATAATTTCTATGTTTATTTTTTCCTTTTCTATTTGGGCTTCTAATTCTTTTTCCTTTTCATGAATATAAGAAATTACATCCTTAACTTTTTCTTCCCTCATAGCTTATACAACCTTCTGTACCTTTCCAGCCTTTAAGCATCTGGTACAAACTTTTATTGTTTTAACCTTTCCATTAACTAAAGCACGAACCTTATGAAGGTTGGGAAGCCATCTGGTTTTTGTCCTACGATGAGAATGGCTTACTTGTAAACCTACCCAAGGTCCCTTTCCACAAATCTCGCACCTTCTTGACATATTTTCATCCTCCCTTCTCTAAATATAGAATTTTAAGAAACTTTCTTTAAAACCATATTAAAACTTAGAATTTCTATTTTATTCAAAAATCGGTTATAATTATATCATATGAAAGACAGAATACCATATGTAGCAGGATACTTTTATCCTGCTGACGAAAGAGAACTAATAAGCCTTATATCCAAGTTTATTATAAAGACAGATGAAAAAATATCTGCCATAGGATGCGTTGTTCCTCATGCAGGATATATTTACTCTGGAAAAGTTGCAGGTAAAGTATATTCAAGCATAAAAATACCTAACAATGTTATAATTTTAGGTCCCAACCACAATGGCTTAGGGGCACCTGCATCAATATATAAGGAAGGTAAATGGTTAACTCCACTAGGTAAGGTAGATATAAACAACGATTTATCTGAAAAGATACTCAAACACTCTAAGTATTTAATTGAAGATCTTTATGCTCATAGATATGAACATTCTATAGAGGTTCAAATTCCCTTCTTGCAATTTTTAAACCCCAATATAAGTATAGTTCCCATCACAATAGTGGATTATAGAACCCCCATATTATATGATTTAGCAATAGCCATCTATAAAGCCATATTAGAAACTAACGATCCAATTCTTGTTATTGCAAGTTCTGACTTTTCTCATTATGAACCTCTGACCATAGCTAAGGAAAAAGATTTCTATGCTATAGAAGCCATATTAAATTTAGATGAAGAAGAATTTATGAATCGAGTAAGAGAAGAAGATATTAGTATTTGTGGATCAGGTCCTATTTTCGTAACAATAACAGTAAGTAAATATTTAGGCGCTTCAAAGGGAGTACTTATAGACTATAGTACTTCTGGAGATATCACGAAAGACTATTCAGAAGTAGTAGGATATGCAGGAATAGTTTTTCTAAAAGAAAGTGGATAGATTAGGAATAATTGGATTAGGAAATCCTGGAAAAGAATATGAAAACACACGCCATAATGTTGGTTTTATGGTAGTGGATTATTTATACGATTATTTCTCCTTTAATAAATGGGAAAAAATAGAACTAAATTTTGTTTCTGAAGGCTTTATAGAATCATCTAAAATATACCTTGTTAAGCCCCAAACATATATGAATTTAAGCGGTAAAGGAGTAAAAAATTTTCTTGATAATTATAATCTTGAACCACAAGAAATTTTAATAGTACAAGATGATTTAGATCTCAATTTAGGATCTATAAGAATTAGGTTTAATGGAAAAGATGGAGGACACAATGGAATAAAATCTATTATACAAGAAATTCAAACCTCTAATTTTTATCGCTTAAGAATTGGAATAGGAAAACCAATAGATAAAGCTGAAACAATAAATTACGTATTAGGAGAGTTTACAGAAGAAGAATGGAAAATCTTATCAAAAGTATTAAACAAAATGCCAGAAATAATTAATACTATTTTAAAGGAGGGATGGGATAAGGCTCAGAATCTTTATAATAGAAGATGGCTCTTTTAGAAAAATTTATTAGAAGTAAAGAGTTTAATAAATTAAAATATCTTATCAATGAGGGAAAAAACTTAAAAATTTTTGGGATTTATAAAGGTATATATCCTATACTACTTGAATCTTTACTTAACCTTGAAAGGCCTATTCTATGGATTACCAATAATGATGAAAATTTAACATTATGGGAAGATTTAAAAAATGAGATCGATATTTTAGAAACATTTCCTTCTTACGTTCATTTACCTTATGAAAAACCTTTAAGATCTGTACAAAAAGAAGGAAAAAGATTAAGGGTTCTTACTGATCTCTTATTAAATCCGAATCATACAGTTATAGCTTCTTTAAAATCTCTTATCTATCCATTAACCTCAAAATATAAACTCTCAAACAATTTCATAGTCTTAGAGGTAGGTAAAGAGATAGAGAGAAATCTTTTAGAAAATTTTCTTCAAAGAAATCAATATGAGAAGAATACTCAAGTAGAGAAAATAGGAGAATATAGTGTTAGAGGTGGAATTTTGGATATCTTTCCATCTTCCTCTGAATATCCTATAAGATTAGAATTTTTTGGAGATGAAATAACATCAATAAGATTTTTTAGTATCGAAGACCGAAGGTCTATAAAAAATTTAACAAAATTTATTTTAACCCCCTTATATGAACTTGATAAAAATTTAGATGAAGAAAAATATTTCTTGAAACATAACGAAGTAATAGACTATATTTTCTCCTTCTTGTCCTCCAAGACCCTGATCGTATTTGAAAATTTAGGAGAAAGTTTAGCTCTCTTAGAAAAATGGGAGGAAAAAGGAAAAGAAAATTATAATAGAAGATCATCAAAAGAAAAGTTACCACCTAATCTTTTTCTTACAAAAGAAAGATTATTAGAGAATTTAGGTAAATATCAATATTTAGATCTTCACAATTATGAACCTGACATTAATTTTACTATCTACTCTCCCCCAACATTTAAGGGTACAGGAGATTTTTTAGAAAAGACATTAAAAAGTTATAAAGAAGATGGTTGGGAAATTTACATTTCCTCTGAACATGAAGATATATTAAAAATACGCTTAAAAAACATAGATTTGAAATATTTAAGAGGAGAAAAAATAAAAGAAGGCTTTTTATGGGAAAATGAAAAAATATTGGTATTAACAGATTATGAAATTTTTGGAAAGAGAAGAAAAAGAAAAGTTATAAAAACAGAAAAAGGCTTAAAACCTAAAGATTTATCATTATTAAAAGATGGGGATTATGTAGTACATGTTAATTATGGTATAGGTATATTTAGAGGTCTCAAGAAACTAAAAATAGAAGGAATCGAGAATGAATTCATAACTATAGAATATGCAGATAAAAGCTATTTATATGTACCTTTGGAAGAGATGCATCTTATTCAAAGGTATATATCATCTTCTCAAACTCCTCCTCAGATAAGCAAACTTGGTACGAAACAATGGGAGGAAACTAAAAGAAAAGTCAAAGAATCAGCTAAAGAAATTGCTGAAGAATTGTTAAAAATATATGCTCAAAGGGAAATTTCTCAAGGTTTTGCCTTTTCTAAAGATAATTTTCTACAAAAAGAACTGGAAGCAAGTTTCCCTTATATTGAAACCGAAGATCAAATTAAAGCCCTAAACGAAATCAAAAAGGATATGGAATCGAACAAACCTATGGAAAGAGTACTTATTGGAGATGTGGGTTTTGGAAAAACAGAGCTTGCTTTAAGAGCAAGTTTTAAAGCAGTATTAGATGGAAAACAAGTGGCTATTCTTGTACCCACTACTATTTTAGCATTTCAGCATTGGAGAGTTTTTAAAGAAAGACTTGAAGTTTTTCCCGTGAATATTGAGATTTTAAGCAGATTAAAACCAAAATCGGAACAAAAAAGAATTTTGGAAAAAATTAAAAAAGGAGAAATAGATATTATTATAGGAACCCATAGAATCCTTCAAAAGGATGTTCAATTTAGAGATTTAGGACTTATCATAGTAGATGAAGAACATAGATTTGGAGTATTGCAAAAAGAACATTTTAAAAAGAAATACCCCAATGTAGACATTCTCTATCTTTCTGCAACTCCTATTCCTCGCACCCTTTCTATGATTCTTTCAGGAATAAGGCAATTTTCTATTTTAGAAACACCACCTGAAAACCGATTACCTATACAAACTTTTGTATTAGAATATAATCCTCAAATCATCCAAGAAGGGATAAGAAGAGAATTAGAAAGAGGAGGTCAAGTATATTATGTCTGCAATGATATTCCAAAACTTGAAAAAATAAGAGAATTTCTTACTCAATTAGTTCCAGAGGCCTCTTATGGTATCATTCATGGTCAAATGGCAGATGAAAAGATTACGGAAATAATGAATGATTTTTACAACGGAAAAATAGATGTGCTTATAGCTACCACAATAATCGAATCAGGAATAGATGTACCTAACGCCAATACACTTTTTGTAGAAAATGCAGAACACATGGGTCTTGCCCAGTTGTATCAACTTAGAGGTCGCATTGGACGGTCAGATAGGCAAGCTTATGCTTATTTTCTCCATGCTCCAATTAAAAAACTATCTGAAGAAAGTATAAAAAGATTGGAAGCATTAAAAGAATTTTCAAGTTTGGGGTCTGGCTTAAGACTTGCATTGCGTGATTTAGAGATAAGAGGAGCAGGTAAAATATTAGGCAAAGAACAACATGGACATATTGACTCGGTAGGATTCTACCTCTACCTACAACTTTTAGAAGAGGCCATTAAAGAATTAAAATCACAAGAAAAAGAAGAGAAAGAAAAAAATTGTAAGATAATACATCCCTTCTCTATTTCTATACCAGAAGACTATATAACCTCAAGCAGTGATCGTATCTACTATTATCAGAAACTTGCTCACTTAAAATCCCTTTCAGAATTAGATGATATTAAGAGGGAGATGGAAGATATCTATGGACCAATTCCTGAAAGTTTAAATAATCTCTTTTTGTTTTCTAAAATAAAATTCTTGGCAGAAAATATGAATATTGAAAAAATCGAAATCTCTACAAGATTAAAATTACACCCAAAAGATGGAAAAATTAAAGAGCTATCTCTTCCTCAAGGAACAATCACCAAAAAACTTGTATTTATTTATAATTTTCTAAAAGATCTCTCCAATATAAGATAAAATTGTGATATAATCGCAATCAGATTGCTTATAAAAAATCTTTACAGGATATGAGGTGAACAGCAATGAAGGGTAATAGTGTTCTAAAAATCGTATTTCTTGTATTTATTGTTCTTTTTATATTAGGCGGTGCTTTTGTTGCCTTTGTTTATCATCAGATGAAAAACTATCCCGTAATCAAAGTAAACAATATCCCCATAAGCAGACAGGAATACAAGGACAGATTAAATTTTATGAAAACCCAATATGCCATATTATACAATATTGATTTTACAACAACCGATGGACAGAAACTCTTAAGTAAGGTAAAAGAAGAAACTATAAAAGATTTAGCTCGTTGGAAGATATTACAAGAAGAGGCTAAAAAAAGAGGGATTAGTCTCTCCAACCAAGAGGTAGAACAGAGATTAAAAGAGATAGAAAAGGAATTTCCAAATACTCTTCAATTTGAGATGGCTCTTGCCCAATACGGTTTAGATAGAAATACATTTAAAGAGGAATTAAAGAAAAATCTCCTTTATAGAAAATTGATGAATGAAATTGGTAAGGATGAAAAAGTTTCAGAGGATGAAATTAAAAAATATTATAATGAAAACATAAAACTTTTTGAACATCCCAAAGAATATAAAGTGCACTTGATACTTGTAAAAGATGAGAAAAAAGCAAACCAAATATATAACGATTTAGTAAATAATAAAATAACCTTTACTGAGGCAGCTAAAAAATATTCTGAAGACACAACTACAAAGGACAAGGGTGGAGAATTAGGATTTGTTATAGAAGGAACATTACCAGAAGAAGTAGAAAAAGTAACAATAAAACTTCCAATCAATCAAATAAGTAAACCTATTAAAACACAAGATGGTTATTATATTACTAAGGTTTCAGAAATTAAAGAGGCCTATACAACACCATATTTCCAAGCAAAAGCAGAAATTGAAGAAAAACTTCTTACTGATAAAAGAGGCAAAGTCATAAACAAATGGTTAGAAGATCAATTAAACAAAGCAAAAATTGAAAAAGATTTTTCAGACAAAGATCTCTGGATAGTAATATGGAGAAAGTTAATAGAGATACAACAGTTTTTCTATAGAAAAGAGGCAAAAACACCTCTTCCAAAAACAGATGAATAGGATTTTTATGAGTTTATAGAACATAGGTAAAATCTTATTCAGAAACATTCAAGATAGAAAAATTTAGCTTGAATACTTGCTTTTTTTCAAGTTGGTGCTATAATCTTAGTGAAAATCAAATTTTTACAGATAAGAAGAAAGGCGATGAATAGAAAAGAGGATATATGTAAAGAATTTATAGAATTATATAATGTTGTTGAGAGGGTAAGAAAGGAATGCCCATGGGATCAAAAACAAACCCCTCAGTCATTGATTCCTTATCTATTAGAGGAGACCTATGAATTGATTGAAGGGTTAGAAGAAAATAATTCTGAGAAGATAAAAGAAGAGTTAGGAGATGTACTATTACATATCCTTATGCAAAGCGTTATGGGAGAGGAAGAAAAAAAATTTAGTTTTGCAGAAGTATGTAAAAATTTAAGAACCAAGTTAATAATAAGACATCCTCATGTTTTTGGAAATGTGGAAGTTAATGGAGTAAAAGATATTTTAACAAATTGGGAAAAAATTAAAAGTCAAGAAAAAGAAGAAAAAGGTATATTAAGTGGTGTACCATTGAACATGCCATCCCTTTTATCTGCCTTTAGAATTCAAGAAAAGGCTTCTCATGTAGGATTTGATTGGGAAAAGACTGAAGATATATTACCAAAACTAAAAGAGGAATTTAAAGAATTAGAAGAAACAATCACTAACAAGAATAAAGAAAAAATAGAAGAAGAAATTGGAGATATCCTTTTCACTATAGTAAATATATCGCGTCATTTAAACATAGAACCCGAAGAAGCATTACGCAAAACTAACAAGAAATTTATTAAAAGATTTGAGTTTATAGAGAAAAAGATAAAAGAGTTAGGAAAAGATTGGAAAAATCTTACCTTGAAAGAATTAAATGAACTTTGGGAACTTTCGAAAACTTCATAGACTTATGATATAAATCCATTAAGAAAGGGGGTGAATAAGGATGAAAAAGGCCGATTTCATCGCAAAGGTAGCAGAGAAGGCAAAAATCACAAAGAAAGAGGCAACTAAAGTAGTAAATGCTGTATTAGAAACTATAACCGAAGCATTATCTAAGGGGGATACAGTTCAATTTGTAGGATTTGGTACTTTCTCTGTAAGAAAGAGAGCAGCTAGAGAGGGAAGAAACCCTCGTACACAACAACCAATTAAAATACCAGCAACAAAAGTTCCTGTATTCCGTCCCGGAAAAGAGCTTCGCGAAGCAGTAAAGAAATAAATCTAAAGTCCCAGGCTGGCTAATTCCAGCCTGGGACTTATTATTTTTAGGAGTGAAAAAATGGCAAAGAGGCTATTTTTAGAGGATGAGCATAAAAAATTAAAGGCTAAGTTTTTTGAGTTTGCAAATTGGTGGATGCCCTTAGAATATGTAGGAACAGTAAAAGAACACCTTGCTGTAAGATATGAAGTAGGAATTTTTGATATATCCCACATGGGAAGAATTGTAGTTAATGGCAAAAACTCTAAAGACCTCCTTCAATATACAACTTCTAACGACATTAATAAATTACACCCAGGAAAGGCTCAGTATTCTTTAGTTTTAACCCCTCAAGGGACAATTATGGATGATATTCTCGTATATATGATTTCAGAAGAAGAATTTCTATTAATAGTAAATGCTATTAATACAGAGAAAATATTTAATTGGCTATTAGAAAATAATAAAAAGTTTAATGTCTATATTGAAGATATAACCTTTCAAACAAATCTATTAGCTATTCAGGGACCAGAAGCTGAGAAAATTGTTCAAAAATATACAAATTATCCTCTAAATAATATTCCATATTATTATTTTGTAAAGGACAAAATAATAAATAAAAATGTTATAATATCAAGAACTGGATATACAGGAGAAGACGGTTTTGAGATTGTTGTATCTATAGAGGATGTGAAAGAAATTTTTAACATCTTTATACAAGAAGAAAAAATAACACTTTGCGGGCTTGGAGCAAGGGATACCTTAAGGTTAGAAATGGGGTATCCCTTATATGGTCATGAATTAGATGAAAACACAACCCCTTGGGAAGCAAATTTAGGATGGGTTGTAAAGTTGGAAAAAGGTGAATTTATTGGAAAGGATGCTTTGATTGATAAAAGAGATAAAAAAACAAAAACCCTAAATGGATTTGAGCTTTTGGAAAATGGTATTCCGAGAGCAGGATATGAAGTCTATAGTTATGAAGAAAAAATAGGTTATGTGACAAGTGGAAATTATTCCCCTATATTGAAACGAGGAATTGGATTATTATATAATAATTCAACCCATGAAGAAGTAAGAATTAAAGCAAGAGATAAATTTTTAAAAGCTAAAATTGTCAAGCCCCCCTTTGTTAAGAATACATCTATAAAGAAAGGAGAGAAGAAAAATGTATCCTGAAAATCTTAAATATTCAAAAGAACATGAATGGGTAAAATTAGAAGGAAATATTGCAATTGTTGGTATCTCTTTTTATGCTCAAGAAGAACTTGGTGATATTGTTTACGTAGATCTACCAGAAATAGGTAAAACTGTAAAACAAAATGATGTATTAGCTGTAATTGAATCTGTAAAATCTGCTTCCGATGTATATTCACCCATATCAGGTAAGGTAATAGAAGTAAATGAAAAACTTAAAGAAAAACCAGAAATAATAAATGAAGATCCCTACAATGACGGCTGGATCGCAAAATTGGAAATTAGTGATCCTAAGGAATTAGACACACTAATGAATGCAGAGGAGTATAAAAAATTTATAGGAGCTTAAATATGGCTTATATCCCCCATACTTCAAAAGAAATTTTAGAGATGCTAAAAGCCATAGGAGTAAGTAGTACTGAGGAGTTATTCAACGATATACCAGATGATATTAAGAAAAAAGCGAAAGAGAATTTTATTTTGCCTCCCCCAATATCAGAAATAGATCTTATCAACGAGATACAAAATTTAGCTCAAAAAAATAAAGGCGAAAAATTTATATCCTTCTTAGGGGGTGGTGCTTATAAACACTATATACCCCCCTTTGTTAAAATAGTAGCTCAATTTCCCAACTTCTATACTTCCTATACTCCATATCAGCCTGAAATTAGTCAGGGAGTTTTACAATCCATATTTGAATATCAAAGTCTTATATGCGATCTTACTCAGATGGATGTAGCTAATGCTTCCCTTTATGAAGCAGGCTCAGGTATTTGTGAAGCAGTTCTCATGGGAGTAAGGATAAATGGTAAAAAGGAAGTTTTAGTATCCGAAGGGTTACATCCAGAATATTTAGAGACACTTTATACATATTTAGGGGCTCAAGAAATTAACATTGTAAAGATTCCACTTAATAAAAATGGTGAAACAGATATTGATTTTCTAAAAGAAAAAGTATCCAATAATACTTCCTCTGTAATTATTCAAAACCCTAATTTTTTTGGAGTTATAGAAAAGGAATTAGAAGAAATAGAAAAAATAACCCACCAACATGATTCTTTACTAATACTTTCCATATATCCTATATCCTTAGGAATTTTAAAAGCTCCAGGAGAGTACAATGTGGATATTGTAGTCGGAGAAGGCCAATCCTTAGGTATACCATTAGGCTTTGGTGGGCCATATTTAGGTATCTTGGCTACAAAAAGAGAATATATAAGGCAAATGCCTGGGAGAATTGTAGGAGAGACAAGGGATATAAATAATAAGAGAGGATTTGTAAATACTCTTCAAACCCGTGAACAACATATAAGAAGAGCAAAAGCCACATCTAATATATGCACAAACGAAGCTCTCACAGCAATAATGGCTGCAGTATATATGTCTCTTTTAGGCAAGAAGGGTATTAGAAAAATTGCCGAAATTTGTTTCTCTAGAACTCATTATTTAAAGGATTTTTTAACTAAAGAAGGTTTTGAATTAACCTATCCTAATTCCTATAATTTTAACGAATTTGTTTTAAAAACTCCAATAGATAGTAATATAGTTATAGATGCACTCAAGAAAAAAAATATTATAGCAGGAATTCCTCTTAAAAGGTTCTATCCTGAAAGAGAAAAAGAAATCCTCATTGCAGTTACTGAGATGAATTCATTAGATGATATTAGCTTTTTAGTAACTTCTTTAAAGGAGGTCATATATAAAAATTGAATAAAGAAATACCTCTCCTAAAAGATTTACATGATAATAACAGACCTACAATCAATCTTCCAGATCCTTTAGAAGATTATCTTCCAGAGAGGATCTTACCTGAAAAATTAATAAGAAAAGACATACCTATTCCTCAAATAAGTGAGCCAGAAGTAGTGAGACATTTTACCAATCTTTCTCAAAGAGGTTATGGGGTTGATACAGGTTTCTACCCTTTAGGTTCATGTACCATGAAATATAATCCCAAAATAAATGAAGAAATAGCAAGCTTTCCATTATTTGCTAATTTACATCCCTATACTCCAGAAGATTTATCCCAGGGAAGTTTAGAAATTATCTATAAACTTGGAGAATATCTATCTAATATAACAGGCATGGATAAATTTACTTTTCAACCTTCTGCAGGAGCTCATGGAGAACTTACAGCATTGTTAATTATTAAAGCATATTTTAAAGACAAAGGAGAGAAAAGAAAAATTGTATTAGCTCCAGATTCAGCCCATGGAACAAATCCTGCAAGTGCAACAATGGCAGGATTTGAAACTATAGAAATACCATCTGATGAAAGAGGACTTGTAAATCCTAATATATTAGCAAAATATCTAAATAAAGATGTGGCTGTTTTAATGCTAACTAATCCAAACACTCTTGGTCTTTTTGAAAAAGATATATTGAAGATTTCCCAAATGGTACATGAGACAGGAGCTCTTTTATATTATGATGGAGCAAATTTAAATGGTATCATGGGATATGCAAGACCTGGTGATATGGGATTTGATGCTGTCCATATAAACCTTCATAAAACTTTTTCCACTCCCCATGGAGGTGGAGGCCCAGGAGCAGGTCCTGTAGGTGTAAAATCATTTTTAAAAGATTATTTACCAAAACCAACAGTAGAATTTGATGGAGAAAGGTATTATCTTAATTATGATATCAAAAAAAGTATAGGAAGAGTAAGAACGTTTTATGGAAATTTTTTAGTACTTCTAAAAGCTTATTGCTATATTAGACTTCTTGGATCTGAAGGTTTGAAGAATGTTACCGAAATAGCTGTATTAAATGCCAATTATTTAAAAGAAAAATTAAAAGATCTTTTCCATCTACCTTACCCTGATCTCTGTAAGCATGAATTTGTTCTCTCTGGTAAAAAACAAAAAGAAAAAGGAATTAAAGTACTTGATATAGCTAAAAGACTACTTGATTATGGAGTACATTCTCCTACAATATATTTCCCTCTTATAGTAGAAGAAGCTTTAATGATTGAGCCTACAGAAACTGAAACCAAATATACCTTAGATCAATTTGTAGAAATTTTAAAAACTATTATTAAAGAGAGTGAGGAAAATCCTGATATATTAAAATCAGCCCCTCATAATACACCTGTAGGTAGATTAGATGAAGTATATGCAGCTAAAATGCTAAAGGTAAACTGGAGATGATATCAGTAAAACCTATTAGAACCCTTCCACTAAGTATCACAGGGGAATGGTGTGCTTTGCAATGTGATCATTGTAAGGCTCACTTTTTAAAAAATATGACAAATATAGATCATCTTTCAAAAAAGCTTGAGTTAAATTATTTTAAAAGTATTTTGGTTAGTGGCGGATATAATAAAAAAGGCTATCTTCCCCTCTCAAAATCCTCTATAAATCTTATGAAAAAATTAAAAGAATCAGGATATAAACTAAACTTTCATATGGGTCTTATAGATGAAAAAACAATTAAACATTTAATATCACTACCAGATATGGTTTCATATGATTTGATGTTAGATGACTTTGTTATTAAAAATATTTTTCATCTTAAGGATAAGAATAGTAACGATTTTAAAGAAGAATACTTTATGATAAAAGAATATTTTCCAATAAGTCCTCATATCTTAATGGGAGCTAATTATGGAAAGATAGAAAAAGAATATGAAGAAATAGATTTTTTATCTAAAGATCCTACTCCTGAGAAAATTATATTCATTGTGATTACTCCCATTCAAAACACGTCTTTCCAAGAAATATCTTTACCTTCTATAAAAGAAGTTGAAGAACTTTGGAATTATGCTAAGAAAAAATTACCTAATACTAAGTTTTATCTTGGATGTGTACGCCCAAATGGTAATTATAGATATGAATTAGACTCTCTAGCCATAGACCTTAACTTTCATGCTATTGTTAATCCTCACCCTGAAGCTATAAAATCCCAGAATAATATAAAAATCTTTGAAGAATGCTGTGCCCTATTATGAGATTTGGAATTTCTTCGGGTAGTTTGGAAGTACTTAAAAGAAAATATATAAAAGAAGATTCACCAACAACTTTATATCTTATGACACTACAAAAATGTCTCAATAATTGTGCCTTCTGCACTCAAGCAAGAGGAAGTCACGTTGATGTTTTTATGCTTTCAAGAATTACATGGCCTTTCATAGAAATAGAAGATTTAATAAACCTATTAGAGGAATATAATCCTTTTAAAAGATTATGTTTTCAAGTGACAAATCATCTAAGTTGGGAAAAAGAATTAGTTGAAACAATAAAACTATTTAAAATCTTCAATTTACCTATTTCTATTTCTGCCCCCTTCAATAACATATCTCATATAGAAAAATTCTTCGAATTAGAAATTGATAGAATAAACATATCTATTGATGCGGTAGGAAAAGATCTTTTTAGAAAAATAAAATATGGAGAATTTGAAGAAAGATTAGAGTTTATTAAAGAAGCAAGTATAAAGTTTCCTTCCCAAATCACATCTCATATAATTGTAGGATTAGGAGAAGAGGAAAAGGAGTTAGTTTACATTATAGATAAGTTATCAAAATGGAAGGTAACAGTAGCTTTATTTGCATTTACACCTTTAAGTGGAACTCGTCTTGAAAACATGAACCCTCCTAATTATTACAAATACAGAAAAATACAACTTATCACTTTTCTTTTACAGAGAAATTTAATCTCTTTTGATGAATTGTCATTTGATAAAAATGACAATTTATTAATTACGGAGGATATTTTATCATTAGCAGAGCCTTTTTTTGAAATAATTTTTAAAACGACCGGATGCCCTAATTGCAATAGACCTTATTATAATGAAAGCCCAAGAATAGTACCTTATAACTTCCCAAGAAATTTAAAAGATATAGAGATTGAAGAGATAAAATATCTACTAAGAAATGGAAGGGCAAGAATTAATTTATAAAACGTTAAAAATAGTACGTGATTATGCCAAAGCTAATCATTTAAAAATCTATATAGTAGGTGGTTTTGTAAGGGATTACCTTATTGGAAAAGAATTAAAGGACGTAGACTTTTTAGTTTACCCTTTAAATTATAATTTTTTATTTGATCTAACTAACCTTTTTAACGGTAAACTTATCAAATTAGATGAGGAGCGAGAGTATTACAGAATAATTATAAATAATAATGATGGAGACATCATTTTAGATTTTACCCCCATATATGAAAACAATTTACTATTAGAACTTCTAAGGCGTGATTTTACTATAAATTCTATTGCATTAAATCTTTTCAGCTTTAAAATAATTGATCCTTTAAATGGCTTAAAAGATTTAGAAAGAGGAATACTAAGAATATCTTCACCTAACTCCTTTAAGGAAGATCCTTTAAGGATTCTAAGAGCTTTTAGATTTTTAGGATATGGTTTTAAAATAGAAAAAAATACTTATAAGAAGATTATAGAAGATAGAGAAAAATTAAAATCAGTGAAAGCAGAAAGGATACACGACGAAATTTACAAAATACTAATTTCGTCATTCTCAAGTTATCTATGGATTAAAATGGTAGAAACAAAAGTTTTAGAGGTTATTTTACCAGAGCTTTTTGTATTAAAAGATATTCCATGGAGTAATCCCCACCATGAAGATCCATTGAGGCATTCTATAACTTCTTTATCTGTTCTTGAAGATTTAATATACAATATAGAATCTATTTTTCCAGACTCATATCAACAAATCTTAGCATACTTAAATGAAAAATTCTTTTCAAACTATACAAAGCTTGAAACTCTAAAATTAGCAGTATTACTTCATGATATAGGTAAATCTGAAACTTTTTCTATCGATGAAGCCTCTTTAGTTCATTACTATGGACATTCACAAAAAGGAGTTGAACTTTTAGATAATATAGGAGAAAGATTGAAGTTAAGTAAAAAAGAAATAATTTTTTTAAAAAAACTTATTGGGACTCATATGTACCCTTTAAGCTTCATACAAAATCCAGTATCAGACCCTATTTATAAACTCATTTTAAGAGTAAAAGATGATGTGCCTGCTTTGATACTACTCTTTATGGCTGATCAAATATCTATTAAAGGTAAAATAGAAAACTTGAATTGGTATAGGAAAATATTAAATGAATTTTTCAAAATAAAAAATATTCCTAAACCCTTATTAACAGGTAATGAAATCATGGAAATATTTAATCTAACCCCGTCTCCCCTAATAGGTAAATTAAAAGAAAAGCTTATAGAAGCACAGATGAATAATAAAATATCTACAAGAGATGAAGCCATAAGATACCTTAAAGAAATATTGAAAAATGAAACCAATAGCTAAAAAAATAATTGAATATACTATGAAAGATCTTTTTTATAAATTAAATTTTCCTTTTGAGTGGGGAAGAGAAAGTTTATATCAATTATATTTTTATGAAAAAGGAGAAGAACGAATAATAGAAGAAAGTTTCAAAAATTATAAAATCTTTCAGAAATGGATGAATTCACATAACATTATTCTCTCTGATTTTATAGAAAAACTAAAAAGCATTAGAGATATAAGGAGTGATTTTTTAAGCTTTAAACGTTCTTCTCTTAAAGATTTAATTAGAGATTTATACAATATTATAGACGATATCAGAATATTTATTGAAAAAAATAGCATACCTTTACCTCAAGATATCTATATACCAGATATTAACATATTAGGTCCTGAAAATTTTACATGGGAAGTTCTCTCTTTTTATATCAAGTCTATAAGGTTTATTACATTCTCTATCAATTTTTTTAATTATCCCCAAATATCTGAAGAAATAATTCTTTATAACAACAGAAGATATTTTCCCGAACATTCTTACAAGTTAATAGATGAAAAAGTATATCTTCAAGACTTAATTCTATCTTGGTCGGGAATACCTTCTCAAAACTATATAAAAGAATTTTATCTTCCAAAAGATATAAAGTTAGAAGATGGACTTGAATATTTTACAATAAAAAACAAAATATTTATCTTTCATAAATAATCAATTCCAATTTCTTTAACCAAAATTCCCCACTTGCATCCTTCTCAAGAATTATCTCTATAATATTTGTTTGACCTACTATCCAGTACTTTGTAACATCAAAAGAAGGAGTAATATAATATTCACTGCCAAAATCAAAACCTGAAATCACATTTTTTGAGTTTACATATATGGAAATAGGAGCCCATGTTTCTTCAGTCATAAAAGAAGAACTCATACCTGTAATCTTTAAAACTACTCTTTTGGGATTAAAAAGAGGAGTTACTGGAGTATATAACTTCAACTGTCCTTCTGCCCTTAACATAGCCAAATGATATTCCCCATTACTTCTTTCTAATACTACTCCTTTTCCCATCTCAAAAACTAAATTTCCCTTGGGAGGATTTTTAGAGAAATCAATGGTAAAACTTTGTTTTGCAAGTCCTATATTTAGTAAAAATAAAAGCATTATAAAAAGAGACATATATCTTTTCATGCTTAAACCTCCTTTTATTCTTCTTTTTTAGCTCTTGGATGAGCCTTTGTGTAAATATTTCTTATCTGTTCTGAAGTAAGATGAGTATAAATCTGAGTTGTAGAAATTCTTACATGACCCAGAAGCTCTTGTACATACCTAAGATCAGCTCCTCCTTCTAAAAGGTGTGTGGCAAAGGTATGTCTTAAAATATGAGGAGAAACCTTTTTTTCTAAAAATTTAGTATATCTTTTCAAAATTAACCTTACTCCACGATCTGTAATTCTTTCTCCTTTAGCATTTAGAAAAAATGCCTTTTCAGGTTTCTTCAATAGTTTAGACCTTACATGATCATTATAAAGCTGTAATATCTTTAAAGTATTTTCTTCAATTATCACTACTCTTTCTTTAGCCCTTTTTCCAAAAACTCTTATCTCTCCATAATTCCAATTAATATCTTCCTCATTTATACCTACAAGCTCACTTACTCTTATCCCTGTAGCATATAGAGTCTCTAAAATAGCTCTATCTCTTATACCCAAAAGATTATCTAAGGATGGAGCATCGAGAAGTTTATATACCTCATCAATAGATAAAAACTGAGGCAATCTTTTCTCTATTTTAGGTATAGGAATGAAAACAGTAAGATCTTCTTTAATTTTATCATAGGTAAGAAGATATTCAAAAAAACTTCTTAAAGAAGTTAATTTTCTTGCAATAGTACTCTTCTTATAGTTTTTTTGAGCAATATTTTGTATGTAAGACCTGATCACTCTTTTATTCGTAAAATCCAAATCTCTCTCTTTACAATAATTATAGAAATCCAAAAGATCAATATTATAACCTCTCAAAGTATTTGGAGAATAATTACGTTCAAATCTCAAATAATTAAGATATCCTTCTATTTCTTTTTTTAAATCCAATTTTGTCATTTCTATATATTGATCGCAAACCTCCTTATCATATCCTCAAGATCCCTTAATGCTCTCTCGGCATATAATCTATTTCTCATCTTCCTATCTTTAACAGGCATATCTAAGGGAGTCAAAATTCCAAAATTAGCATTCATAGGCTGAAAATTCTTTACAGGTACTTTAGTAGTCACATAACCAATAAGAGCCCCTATCATTGTAGTATGAGGTAATATTATAAGTGGTTTTCCTTTATATAAACGAGCTGCATTTATTCCAGCTATTATTCCCATACTCGCAGATTCCATATATCCTTCTACACCAATAACCTGACCAGCAAAAAATATTCTCTCGTCTTTAGCAAATTGTAAGGTTGGTTTTAAAAATTTAGGGGCATAGAAATAGGTATTTCTATGCATTACCCCATATCTTGCAAATTCAGCATTTTCAAGTCCAGGAATTAATCTAAAAACCCTCCTTTGCTCTTGAAATTTAAGTCTTGTCTGAAAACCCACCATGCTATAAAGGGTTTTTTGTATATTTTCTGGTCTCAATTGAACCACAGCATAAGGCTCTTTGCCTGTTTTTGGATCTGGAAGACCAACAGGTTTCATAGGACCATAACGTAATGTATCTATACCTCTTCTTGCCAAAATTTCTATAGGAAGACATCCCTCAAAATATTTTTCTTCACCAGGGAAATGTGATTCCACTACATCGGCATTTATCAATTCATTCACAAACCTTTTATATTCTTCCTCATTCATAGGACAGTTTAAATATGCCTCTTCCCCTTTACCATATCTTGAAGCACTATAAACCTTCTCAAAATTTATACTATCAGCATAAATAATAGGTGATACTGCATCATAAAAATACAGAGAATCCGTATCTAATATTTCAGTTAAATATTGAGCAAAATCAGAAGAAGTTAGAGGTCCCGTAGCCACAACAACAACTCCATCAGAAGGAATTTTTTTGACTTCCTCTCTTATTATAGTTACATAAGGATTTTCCATTAATATCTGTTGCACCTTTTTAGCAAAGAGTTCTCGATCAACGGCCAAAGCAACACCGGCTGGAACCTTCGTTTCTTCAGCAACTTTAAGAACTAAGGAATCAAGCCTCCTCATTTCCTCTTTTAAAAGTCCTGAGGCATTTGTAATCTCTGTAGATTTAAAGGAATTACTACAGACAAGTTCAGCTAAATATTCCGTTTTATGAACAGGAGTCATAACTTGTGGTCTCATTTCGTATATCTCTACAGGAATTTTTCTTTTAGCAAGTTGCCAAGCAGCCTCAGCTCCTGCAAGTCCTCCACCTATGATTTTGACTTTTTCCATTTTCTATTCCTCCCTTTCTTCCATAATATGTAGTTACAATCATTATTACTACATTTTTTAAATCTGTTGCTCTCTAAAAGAGTACTACCACATATTGGACACTTTTCGTGAGTAGGCTCATAGGGCGATGCAAAAGTACATTTAGGATAATTTAAGCATCCCCAAAAAGTCTTTCCTTTTTTAGATCTTTTTTTAACAACAGTACCTCCACAGAGAGGACATTTGCCTTTTGCTTCATCATATATTGGTTTCGTATACTTGCAGTCTGGATATCGTGAACAAGCATAATATTTACCATTTTTATTTTCTCTAAGTTGCAAATCACTTTCACAAATGGGACATTTTTCATCAGTTTTTTCAGCAATTTGTACCCTATCTGAATTTTTATAAACTTCCTCTAACTCTTCTTTAAATTTTGGATAAAACCTCTTCAAAACATCTATGGCTTCGACTTTTCCTGTCTCAATTTTATCTAGATCTTCTTCCATCTTTGCTGTAAATTTCACATCAATTAGATTAGGGAATTTCTCGACTAAAAACTCATTAACAACTTTTCCTAAGGTAGTAGGTACTAAAAATCTGTCCTTAACAACCACATATTCTCTTTCTTTTAACGTTTCTATGATAGTAGCATAGGTGCTTGGCCTTCCTACTCCAAATCTTTCTAAGGTTCTCACCAAAGTAGCCTCAGAATATCGAGATGGAGGTTTTGTAAAATGCTGTTCCGGATATAGATTAAGAAGATTTAAAAGATTACCTTTTTCTGGAATATATTCTACTTGTTTATCAGTTTCAGATTCTTCCTCCTCTTCATGATAAACTGACATAAAACCAGGAAATTTAAGTTTCCTTCCTTTTGACAAAAATAGATACTTATTTCCTTCCACATATATTTCTACCACATCATAGAAAGCTGGAGCCATTTGACTTGCGATAAATCTTTCCCATATAAGTTTATAAAGCTTAAATTGATCTTCTGAAAGATAAGGCCTCACCATTTCTGGTAATCTAAAGACTGAAGTTGGCCTTATAGCCTCATGAGCATCTTGAACACCAAGTTTCTTCTTCGTCTTTTTCTCCCCTCCGATAAATTCTTTTCCAAAATTCTCTTCTATATATTTAATAGCCTCCATTCTTGCTTCAGGAGCTATTCTTGTAGAATCGGTTCGCATATAAGTTATAAGTCCTATTCTCTCTTCTCCAATATCTATACCCTCATAAAGAGTTTGAGCAATTTTCATAGTCTTTCCAACAGGAAAGGCATATCTTCTTGAGGCCTCTTGTTGTAAAGTACTTGTTATAAAAGGTTGAGGCGAGGACTTTTTCTCTTCCTTTTTAATTACATCTTTTACTATATAATTTATTCCTTTTAACTCTTCTAATATCTTATTCACTTCTTCTTCATTTTTTAAATTGACTTCTTTACCTTCATATGATATGAGTCTTCCATATATTTTCTTATTTGTTTTATCTGAAAACTCTCCCCATATATACCAATATTCTTGGGGTATAAATTGCTCAATCTCCTTTTCTCTTTCACAAATAAGCCTCAGAGCTACTGATTGTACTCTCCCGGCAGAAAGTCCTCTTTTAACCTTTTTCCATAAAAGAGGACTAAGTTCATACCCAACTAATCTATCCAAAATTCTTCTTGCTTGTTGGGCTTCTACTTTACTGATATCAAGATCCCTTGGATTATTTATTGCTTCTTGTACTACCCTTGGAGTTATCTCATGAAATTCTACTCTTGAGAATTTATCTTTTGGAATATTTAATACATTAACAAGGTGCCATGCAATAGCTTCTCCTTCTCTATCAGGGTCTGTAGCTAAGTAAAAATGATCTGCTTCTTTTAATAGTTCCTTTAGATTCTTAACAACTTCTTTTCTTGAAGGGATGATTACATATTTAGGCTTAAAATTATCCTTTATGTCTACCCCAAGTTCCTTCTCGGGTAGATCTCTTACATGACCATAAGAAGCAACTACTTTGAATTCTTTACCAAGTATTTTTTCAATTGTTTTTGCTTTAGCTGGAGATTCAACTATTACAATCTTTTTATTTTTCACTATAAATTATCACTCCTTCTCCCATATCTATTCCCTGGAAATTCTTCTACAAGGCCTTTGGCTTGTAAAGAAACTATTATAAACATTAATCTTGATATATCCATGTTTAATTTGATCATTAAATCCTCAATAAATATAGGATTAAAATTTAAAAATTGCAATACCTTTTTTTCATCTTCTGTTAAAATAACATCTCTTTTAGGTTTATAAATAAAAGGTATGTGAAATTCTTCTAATATATCTATTATATCTAACACCATTTTTGCTCCTTCTTGAATTAACTTATTTGTTCCTTTACTTCTTTCATCTATTATTCTCCCTGGAACAGCAAAAACCTCTCTCCCTTCATTCAATGCAAAACTTGCTGTTATTAGAGCCCCACTTTTCTCTCCTGCTTCAATTACAAATACTCCCTCAGATATTCCGCTAATAATCCTATTTCTTTGTGGAAAGGTATATCTTGTAGGTCTTGTACCTAAAGGATACTCACTTATTAAGGCTCCATTTTCTACTATTCTTTCTGCTAAAATTCTATTTCCAGAAGGATATATAAAATCTAAAGAACTACCAAGAATCCCATATGTTCTTCCTCCACCCTCTAAAGCTCCTTTATGAGCATATGTATCTATCCCATAAGCAAGACCACTTACTATTATAAATCCATATTTTACTAATTCTCTTGAGAAATACTCAGAGATTTTAATTCCATATTGGGTGGGTCTTCTTGTTCCTACAATAGCTATATATCTTTTACCAATAATATTTCCTCTATATGTGAGAAATAACGGAGGATTTTTTATCTCTTTGAGTAAAGGTGGATATTCTTCGTCCCATAAAGTTGTAAGTTTATAGTCTTTTTTAACAAGTTTTTCCCACAAGTCTTCCCAAGAAATCTTTCTTTTAAAAATTATAAATTCTTGGATCAAGGAAGAATACGAGAATCTTTCAAGAATTTCCTTATCTGATAAAAGGAAAAGTTCTGGTGGCGAAATAAAATCTATCCATTCCCTCCATCTTCTATATAAAGGAGGAAAATAACTTAAAGAATATATAAATGGTTTATCCTTGGGATTATAATTATACATTAATTATCAAAATATTAGGGGGACTAAATAATCCCCCCTAATATTTCTTTTAAAGAATAAAGTAAAGAATAAATAATACAGCCAATATTATTAACACTGGATTTAATTTTTTAATTTTCCCTGTAAGAAGGTTTAATATTACATAAGAAAGAATACCAAATATTAACCCATTCGCTACCGAATAGGTAAAAGGCATAGCCACTATAGTAATAAAAGCAGGAAGAGCTTCCCCTATTTCCTTTAAATTGACTTTTAATATAGGTTCCATCATAAGGAAACCGACAATAACTAAGGCAGGAGCAGTAGCGGAAGATGGTATAATCCCAGCAAGAGGCCAAAAAATTACAGATAAGAGGAAAAGCAATCCTACTACTAATGAGACAGCTCCTGTTTTACCTCCTTCTGCTATTCCTGCTGCAGATTCAATATATGTAGTTATAGTTGAGGTTCCACACAATGCTCCAGCTACAGTTCCTACCGCATCAGAAACTAAAGCTCTATCAGAACCCTCAAAACTTCCATCCTCCCTAAGCATATTAAGCTTAGCTGCAAGTCCCGAAATAGTACCTACAGTATCAAACATATCTACAAAAGTAAATGTAAAGATTATAGAAAATAATCCCCATTTTAGAGCCCCTAAAATATCTAATGCTAAAAAGGTTTTAGAAAACTCTTCCCAATTAGGAAGGGCTATTATATTTCCTGTAAAATAGGTGATAGGTTGACCATTGGAACCTTTTACAAAAATGCCTATAAATGTAGTAATTAATATCCCTAATAATATATTTCCTTTAACGTTCAATGCCATAAGTAAAGCAATAATAATAATCCCAAAAATAGAAAGCAAGGTTTCTGGAGATCCTAAATTGCCTAAGGATATTAAAGTAGCATCATTCTTTACTACAATCCCTGCAGATTTTAATCCTATAAGAGCTATAAAAAGTCCTATACCTACTGAGGTTGCCATCTTAATATTAAGTGGTATAGCTTGTACAATCCATCTTCTTACTGGAAGAATCGATAAAATTAAAAAAATGATCCCATCTATAAATACTGCTCCTAATGCAACTTGCCAAGGAAGACCTATTCCTTTACATACAGAATAAGCAAAATATGCATTAAGTCCCATACCAGGAGCCAAAGCAAAAGGAAGTTTTGCATACAATCCCATAGTCAAAGTAGCAATTCCAGCCCCAATAGCGGTTGCCATCAAAACAGCACCTTTTGGCATTCCTGCATCTCCTAATATGTTGGGGTTTACAAACAAAATATAAGCCATGGTAATAAAAGTAGTAAGCCCTGCAATGATCTCGTTAGACCAATTAGTCTTAAATTTCTCAAAGCCAAAATATCTCTCCAAAGCTTTAATCAATACAAAAACCCCCTTTCATTAATTTTAAAGATTGGAAACAAAATCCTCTAAACCTCGAAAGGTTAGAGCCTCAATCAAATGACTTTCTTTAATCTCTTCACTACTTTCTAAATCTGCTATAGTTCTTGAAACCTTTATAATTCTATCAATAGATCTCATAGATAATTTCATTCTTTCAGCTGTATTTAATAATAAATCCCTAATTCTTGGATTTAGGCTAACATATTTTTTGATAAGTTTTGGAGTTAATTGGGAATTTAAATATATTTTCTCGGATTTATATCTTTCATATTGAATCTCTCTTGCTTTTTTTACTCTTTCTCTAATCCTTTCTGATGATTCCTCAAGATTATCATTAAAGATCTTTTCTTTCTCTACTCTATTCACATAAACCCTTATATCAATTCTGTCTAAAAGTGGACCTGATACCTTACTCCAATATTTTTTTACATCATAAGGAGTACAAGTACATTCTTTCTCTTTATCACCAAAATATCCACATTTACAAGGATTCATACCAGCCACTAAAACAAATTGAGCTGGATATGTAACAGTATACTTAGATCTTGAAATTACAATCTTCCCCTCTTCTAATGGCTGTCTTAATCCCTCCAAAACATCTCTTCTAAATTCTGGTAGTTCATCTAAAAATAAGATTCCTTTATGGGCAAGAGTAATTTCCCCGATTTGAGGAGAGACCCCTCCCCCTAAAAGTCCAGCATAAGATATAGTATGATGAGGATTCCTAAAAGGCCGTTTTTGTATTAAAGAATCTTCTACTAATAAACCTGCAGCACTATATATTTGAGTAACTTCAAAAGCCTCTTCATAAGTCAATGGGGGAAAAATGGAAGAAAAGGCCTTTGCCAAAAGAGTCTTACCTGTACCCGGTGGACCTACTAAAAGAACATTATGTCCACCAGATGCCGCTACTTCTAATGCTCTTTTAGGTAAATAATGCCCTTTTATAAAAGAGAAATCTTCTTCATAAACTGGATTATATTCAGGATATTGAAATTTAACAGGAGATAAATTTATTTCCCCTAAAAGAAATCTCACAATTTGGGAAAGATGAGAAACATGATAAATTTCAATCCCATCTATTAAACTACATTCAAATTCATTTTCCTTTGGTACAAATACTTTATTGTATCCATTATTTTTCAAACCATATACAATAGATAAAATCCCTTTTCCTTTTCTTATCCTTCCATCAAAAGCAAGTTCACCTAAGAAAGCAGTCTTTTCATTATCAAAGTGAAAATTCATAAATGTGGAAAGGATTCCTATAGCAATTGGTAAATCAAATAAGGGTGTATCTTTTTTTAAATCCGCAGGGGCTAAATTTATAGTCACTCTTTTTAAAGGAAATTCAAAACCAGAATTTTTTAATGCAGATCTTACCCTCTCCTTAGATTCTTGCACTTCTTGTTCAGCCAATCCTACTATGTTAAAGCTTGGAACTCCAGAAGTAATATCTACCTCAATTTCAATATCATAACATTTCAATCCCCATAAAGTAGCAGATTTAACCTTAGAAAGCATTTGTTATATGCTCCCATTTATCTACTTTCCCTAAAGGAGAAATATAAATACTTATAACATCAAACCTTACACCTTTCATTTTCTGAAATCTATTCTTAAATTTTGCCATAAAAACTTCAGCTATCATCCTTATCCTCTCTTGTTTTTTCAAATCTACTGCTTCAATAGGTAAACCATACTTATTTGATCTTCTTGTTTTAACCTCCACAAAAACTAAAATTCCATTTCTTTCAGCTACAATATCTATCTCTCCTAAAGACATTCTTAAATTTCTATATAATATAGAATATCCTTCCTTCTCTAAAAGATTTACAGCAAAATCTTCTCCTAATTTTCCAATATCTTGATTACTCACAAAAGTCTAAATCTCCTTCTGTGGATATCAAGCACTCCTAACGATTTTATCTTTTCTCTATGTTCCTTAGTTGCATAACCTTTATGTTTTCCAAATCCATAATCAGGATATTTTTCATCAAGAGTCCTCATATATCTATCTCTCAAGACCTTAGCCACGATAGAAGCAGAAGCCACATTCAAACAATACCTATCTCCTTTAATCACCGTTTCTTGTGGTATATCTAAATCTGGAATACTAATATTACCATCTACTAAGATATACTCAGGCTTTACCCTAAGGCTGTCTATAGCTCTTTTCATTGCAAGAAGAGTGGCTTTCAAAATGCCAAACCTTTCTATCTCTTCCACATTAGCAAAACCGTAACTCCAACAAACAGCCTCTTCTTTAATCTTTTCAAAAAGAATTTCCCTTTCTTCTGGCTTTAACATTTTGGAATCTTTAACGGTAATATTAGAAAAAGGAGGTAAGATTACAGCTCCAGCATATACAGGACCTGCTAGGGCTCCCCTACCTGCCTCATCTACTCCCGCTATATATTTGAAATAACTCCAAAGTCTTCTCTCTATGTCTCCTATTTCACCAACCCTATTCTTTGGGGTGGCCATAAAAGTAACACCGCTTTTCCCACTAAATTTTTCTTAGGTACAAATCCCCAATATCTACTATCCACACTCACAGGCCTGTTATCCCCTAATACAAAATAACTATCCTTTGGTACTTGTATTGGTCCATAATTATCACTACTTTTATTTTTTACATAATATTCATCTAAAGCTCTACCATTCACATATACTATTCCATTTTTTATCTCTATGGTATCCCCAGGAAGACCTATTAACCTTTTTACATACTCCTTAGTAGGATCTTGGGGGTATTTAAAAACTATAACCTCTCCCCTTCTTGGCTCTCTAAAATAATAAGGGATTCTTATAACCAAAACTGCTTCTTTTTCATTTAAAGTAGGTATCATAGAACCAGTAGGAATGTAAGATATCTGCAATATAAATGTCTTTATTAAAAAGGCTAATATAAAAGCAAATATAATAGTTTCAAGAAGATCGTACCATTCATGCTTCTTCAATTCTTGTCTCTTACTAAGTATAAGATTCCAAAATTCCAGTAATTTATCCTTCATTTTCTACCCTCTCAGCAATCTTGGCACTCTTACCTTTTCTTTCTCTTAAGTAATAAAGCTTAGCTCTTCTAACCTTTCCTCTCTTTACTACTTCAATCTTTTCCACAAAAGGTGAATGAATTGGAAAAATTCTTTCCACACCTATTCCTTGTACAACCTTTCTTACAGTAATAGTTTCTCTAATACCACCATGCTTTTTAGCAATAACAACCCCTTCATACACCTGAATTCTTTCTTTATCTCCTTCTACAATACGATAATGAACCCTAACAGTATCACCAGGCCATATTTGTGGTAAATCCTTTTTCATAAATTCTTTTTCAAGATTTTGAATTATAAGATCCATTTTTTACCTCCTCTCTTAGTTCTCTTTTAATTTCTTCTAACAATGAAAAATCTTCTTCAGAAAGTCTTGTTTTCTGGAGTAAATCAGGCCTTCTAAGTAGTGTTCTTCTTAAGGCTTCTTTTCTTCTCCATCTCCTAATCTTTTCATGATCCCCAGATAACAATACTTCTGGTACTTTTAAGCCTTCAAAGTCTCTGGGATGAGTATAATGAGGATATTCCAAAATTCCCCATTGAAATGATTCTTCTCTTAAAGAATTAGGATCTCCTATAGCCCCAGGAATAAGTCTTACTACTGCATCAACTATAACCATAGCAGGAATTTCTCCACCACTTAAAACATAGTCTCCTATGGAAACTTCCCTGGTTATTATAGTTTTTACTCTTTCATCTATGCCTTCATATCTTCCACATATGATTATTAGATGACTTTTTTGTGCAAATTCTTCTGCCAATTTTTGATTAAAAAGATCTCCTGATGGCGAAAGAAGTATTACTTCTGAATCCTCTTTCTTTAAGGCTCTCACAGCTCTAAATATAGGCTCTGGTTTCATTACCATTCCAGAGCCACCACCATAAGGGTAATCATCAACTGATCTATGCTTATCAGTAGTATAATCCCTTAAATTGTGGATAGAAATATCCACCAACCCTTTTTCCTTGGCTCTTTTTATTATGCTTACATTAAAAGGGCCTTCAAACATCTCTGGAAATATGGTAATAATATCGATCTTTATCATAACTAATACTCTTGCATTTTTTTAATAATAATTTTTCCTTCCTTTAGATCTACTTTTACTACTACATCCTTAATAGCAGGAATACAAATCTCTTCTTCTCCCTCCACCACGAAAACATCATTGCTTCCTGTTTCTAAAATCTCCCTCACAGTTCCCAAATATTTTCCTTCCAATTCATATACAGGAAGCCCCATTATTTGGTAAGAATAAAAATAACCTTCTGGAAGAACCGGTAAATCTTCTTCTTCTAATAGAAGCCAGTTTCCTTTTAGTTTTTCTGCATCTGTTCTATTTGTTATTTCAGTAAAATAAACAACAAACCCTTTGTTATGTTTTCTTATATATTCCAATGATAGTTCCTTCTTTACAATAAGGGTATCTCCCCAAGACAAATATATCCTTTGTCCCTTCTTTAAATCTAAAAGATAGTCGTAGAAGGGCCATATCTTTAATCCACCTTTTATTCCAAAAGGCTCTCCTATCTTAGCTATTCTTACCAAACGAGAAGCCATCCCTCATTGTAGTACTTCTATGACCACCTTTTTACCCTTCTTAAGACCCGCTACTCTTATTATCGTCTGTAAAGCCTTAACAGTTTGTCCCTGTTTTCCAATAACTCTACCCCTATCCTCTGGGGCTACTTTTACTTCAAGTATTACTGACTTAGTTCCTTCTACTTCTCTGACCTCAACCTCTTCAGGTTTCTGAACAATAGCTTTAACAATATACTCTAATAACTCTTTCATTAACAAAAGCCCCCTTTATGCAGAACTTTTAACAGTTCTCTTTAAGGCAAGGAACTTATCCCAAACACCATACTTCTTGAGCAAACTAAGAACAGTATCGGTAGGTTGAGCTCCTTGACTTAGCCAATATAATATTCTTTCTTCTTTTAACTGTACAGTGGCTGGATCAGTCTTAGGATCATAATATCCTAAGATCTCTAAATGTTTACCATCTCTTGGTTCTCTACTATCCATAGCCACTATTCGATATGCTGGACTATTTTTTGCTCCAATCCTTGTTAAACGAATCTTTACCAAAATTCTTCACCTCCTTCTTAGATTTATTTTATCTTAAAAATGGAAAGAAAGATTTTTTACCTTTATTTAATTGTTTTATCAAATCTAAAGTTTGAAAATACTGTTTTAATAATCTATTTACATCTTGTACTGTAGTACCACTACCTTTGGCAATTCTTAATCTTCTACTTCCATTTATTATGGAAGGATTTCTTCTCTCTTCTGGAGTCATCGATTCTATTATAGCAAGAAATTTTTTAATTTCCTTTTCTCCTACTTCTGGTTTAATTTTATCTTTTGGTACATAAGGTAACATATCTAAAATCTGATCAAATGATCCTACTTTTTTGAGTTCTTTAAGTTGTATATAGAAATCTTCAAGATCAAATTTTGACTTTTTAAGCTTTTCTTCTAATTTTGCCATTTTTTCCATTTCAATATTTTTTTCTATACGCTCAACTAAGGATGTGAGGTCGCCCATTCCAAGGATTCTTGACGCAAATCTATCAGGATAGAAATATTCTAAATCTTCAACCTTTTCTCCTACTCCAATAAACTTTATAGGTTTACCTGTTACAGCTTTTATAGATAAAGCTGCACCACCTCTTGCATCACCATCTAATTTAGTAAGAATTACACCTGTAATTGGTAAAAGTTCATTAAATTTTTCTGCTATATTCACAGCATCCTGCCCTGTCATCCCATCTACTACTAAGAGAATCTCTGAGGGTTCAAAGTTTTTATTTAAATCCCCTAATTCCTTCATCATCTCCTCATCAATATGTAGCCTACCAGTAGTATCTACAATCATCACGTCTGCCAATCTTTCTTGTGAAAATTTTATCGCTCCTTCAATTACTTCTTGTGGGGTTTTACCATCTATATAAACCGGTACCTTTATTTTTTCCCCTAAAACCTGTAGCTGTTTTCCAGCTGCTGGTCTAAAAGTATCTGCGCCTACAAGTACCACTCTTCTTTGTTCCTGCAAAAGCCTATATGCAAGCTTTGCAGCTGTAGTAGTCTTACCAGATCCTTGAAGTCCTACTAAGAAAATAATCCCTGGTTTTCTACCCCCAAGATTAATATTAGCCCTATCTCCTCCAAGAATGTTTATTAATTCATAATAAAGAATTTTGATAATTTGCTCAGCAGGTGTAACACTTCTAAAAACTTCTTCCTGTAATGCTTTAGCCTTTACATTATTAAGAAGCTCTTTAACTACTTTGTAATGAGCATCTGCCTCTAAGAGAGCTTGTCTTATCTCTCTTAGAGCCTCTTCAATATCTTTCTCTGAGAGCCTTCCTTTTCCTCTCAGTCTTCTAAAAATATCCTGCAATCTACCTGTTAAATTCTCAAACATCTTTATCTTTCTTCCCCATAAATTTAAATTTTCACACTTAGCATACTATAGACAATATAGAATTTATTGTCAATAATCTCTATTTTTCCCAAAAATCTGGAATCTTTTTCCATCTTTCTTTCACGAAATGAGCTGCCATTTTAGGTTGTCTTTGCCTAGTAAATATTCCTTTCCTATTACCAAGAACCCTTCTTACTTCTTGTTTTGTCATAAAATCAGCAAAATTCCAAATATGCTCACCTATTACAAAGTCTAATCTATCTAAGGTTTCCATAAAGCGCCTTAACATCTCCCATTGGTATTCTTCAGTAAACATTAAAGGAGGATCACTATGAAATCCAGTAATAGTATCAGCACCAAATTCTGAAAGTATAATAGGTTTTCCAAATTTATCATACCAATTTTTCAATTCTTTTTCTAATTGATATTCTATAATATCTAAATTTCCAGAATCAGTATACCAGGAATAATAGCGATTAACACAAATAATATCCACATATTTACTTACTTTTGTATCTTTATAAGAAGTACTTTCCACAATTGTTACCGGTCTTGTTGGATCAAGCTTTTTTATCTCCTCTATAACCTTTCTAAAATATTCCTCAGATTCTTCCTCAAAAGTTGCAGCTTCGTTTGCCACACTCCACATAACAACAGAAGGATGATTTTTATCCCTATCTATCATTTCTTTTATGACTTGCAGATGGTGTTCTAAAGTCCTTTCATCAATTCGCCCTTTCCTAAAAACCTTATTCTCTGGATTCCATAAATTCATACCAACTGCAGGTGCTTCCTCTATAACCGCTATACCATACTTATCAGCTAAAAAAAGCACTTCGTCGCTGTAGGGATAATGTGATGTTCTAAAAGAATTAGCACCTATCCATTTCAATAAATTGAAATCTTTTATATTTATTACGTGGTCTAACCCTTTTCCTCTTATATCAGAATCCTCATGTTTACCAAAACCCTTAAAATAAAAAGGTTTATTATTAATTAGAAATCTTTTGCCATCAATCCTTATAGTTCTTATTCCTATATCTAATCTATAGCAATCTATAAGTTTCTTATCTAAAAAAATTTTCACTTCAAGTGTATATAAATAAGGATTTCCTGGTTCCCATAAATTAGCATTTCTAACCTCTAACATACCATTAAAAGAATTAGATGAAGCTACTAAATTTCCATTTACATCCCTTAAATTTATTATGATATTATCTATTTCTCCCTCTAAACTTACTTTGTATTTTACCAATCCGTCCTTTCCTTTAATATCTGTTTCTAACTTTATATCTTTTATATAAGTCATCGGGGTTGTATATAACAAAACAGGCCTATGAATCCCCGAATAATTAAAGAAATCAAAATAGTATTCCAATACTTTACATTCTTTTGGATGCATCTCATCATTTATTATTTTCAACTCTCCAGGTGGAAGAATATCCCAGCTTAAAGTATTATCAACAGATATTAGTATCTCATTTTCTCCTCCATATTTTAGTAGAGATGAAATTTCACCCTCAAAAGGCAAAAATCCACCTTTGTGCTCCATAACTTTTACATTATTTACATACACTTCTGAAAAATGGGTTGCAGATCCTATTCTTAGGAAGACCCTATTTTCTCTCCAACTAATCGGTATAAAAGTCCTCTTTCTATACCAAACCTTCCCAACATAATCTCTAAGAGTTATATCTTGAGTTACATCATTGTAACTTGCAGGAACAGGCATGAGAATAAAACTATCTTCCCCATCACGCTTAAAATCCCAAATCCCTGAAAGGTCCTTTACTTCTCTTGTCTCCGTTTCTATAGGATAAAGCATTAAATCTCCCTCCATAAATATTAAAATCTATTTTAAAATTATACCAAAAATTTAAAAGTTTTAAGTTTTTTATGTTAAAATATCATTAACATTTTTCAAGAAAGGAGGGTATAAAATATGGAAAACAAAGAAATTTATTCTTATGAAACATTACAAAATATGAGCGACCTTCTAAAAATATTAGCTCATCCTATAAGAATCAAATTATTACTTCTGCTTTCTAAAGAACCTAATACTGTCTCTGAACTACTTAAGATTTTAGATTTAAGACAACCTAATCTTTCTCAACATCTTACTTTATTAAAAAGGATCAAAATATTGAAGACAAAGAGAGAAGGTAAGTCTGTATATTACTATATAGCTCATCCAGAAATCCAGGATATTATAAGGAAAGTAAAAGAGTTATCAGAAAAAATAGCAAAATAAGGAGAAAAAGATGGGAACAATCTTCAATGCTATTGCTGTAATAATTGGGGGAACCATAGGAACAATTTTTAAAGAGAGAATTCCTTCAAGTTTACAGAAGTTACTTATGGATGTATTAGGATTAATATGTTTACCTTTAGGTATGGAGATGGCTATAAAAGGAGAAAAATTTTTAGCATTGGTTTTTAGTATAGTAATAGGAGGTATAATAGGTGAATTAATAGGAATTCATGAGGGTTTAGAAAAATTTTCAAATATGATAGAAAGAAGGTTTACAAAAGAGAAAAATACATTTGCAAAGGGATTTCTGACTGCAACACTTCTCTATTGTATAGGACCCATGACCATAATGGGATCATTACAAGATGGATTAGGACAATCTCCTCAAATTCTCTATACTAAGTCCCTACTAGATGGAACTGCTTCCATAGCTTTAGCTTCAGCCTTAGGTCTAGGTGTTATATTTTCAGCCATATCTGTATTAGTAGTCCAAGGGAGTATCACTTTATTCGCAAAATTCATCAGTACATTTTTCACAGACATAATAGTACAAGAAATGACAGCAGTAGGTGGAGTATTAATATTAGGTATTGCATTAAATCTGTTAAATATTAAGCAAATTAAAGTTGCTAATTTATTACCTGCCCTATTTCTTATTCCAATTTTTATACATATTTTTCCTTAAAATCCTAATTCTTCATTTACTAATACAATTGAAAAAGGTGTTTTAGCCGGAGGAGCTTCGATAATAGTAGTAATTCTACATATTTTTTTAGGGTGATTACAATCAATGCAATAACCCTCTTCTGCACAAGGAAGTTCAAGTTTTAATCTTTTTGCATTAAGGGGTGTTACTACGTTCTTAATTCTCCATATAGCGGTTTCCAGATTAATAACTAACTTATTCTTACCTACTACTACAATTACTTTTTTAGGACCAAAAATTTGTGCTGCTATCCTATTTCCAATTGCTTCCATATTTACAATCTCCCCTGAAAAAGTCAAAGCATTAACACTGGAAAGGAAAATATCAGATAACAACTCTTGTCTTCTTATTTCTAAATCCTCCTCAGGAGATAATCCTTCCTTCCAATGATGAATAACCTTGTTACCTCTTCTCTCTAACTCTTCAATAACCCCTATTTCTCTAATAGTAACACTCCCACCTACTCCTACTTTAGCATTTTCAGGTATCATTTTAAGAACTAAATCTCTTGCTTCATGTCTATCATTTACTAAAAAAACTTCAAAACCCCTTTCTTTTAAAAGATTTGCTGTTCTTTTAAGTTGTTTCTCTTCTAACCATCCCTTAAGATCCCCCATAGATAAACCTCCTTACTCCCATTCTATAGTTGCTGGCGGTTTATCCGTTAAATCATAAACCACCCTATTAATACCTTTCACCTCATTAGTAATTCTTCTTGATATCTTACCAAGTATATCATAAGGTACTTCTACAAAATTAGCTGTCATCCCATCTTCACTCTCTACAATCCTTAAAGCTATAACATACTCATAAGATCTAAAATCTCCTTTAACTCCCACTGTTCTAATAGGTAGAAGTACAGCAAATGATTGCCAAATTTTTTCATATTCACTCCACTTTTGTAACTCTTCCTGTAATATATTTTCAGCCATTCTAAGAATCTCTAATTTATCCTTTGTTACCTCTCCTAAGATTCTTACAGCAAGCCCTGGGCCTGGAAATGGTTGTCGCTTAATAATAAAATCAGGGATATTTAAAATCTCAGCAATTTTTCGTACCTCATCTTTAAAAAGATATCTAAAGGGTTCTATTAATTCAAATTTTAAATTTTCAGGAAGGCCCCCCACATTATGATGTGTCTTTATCTTAGCAGCCATACCTGTAGATGAAGCAGCACTTTCTATAACATCAGGATATAGAGTTCCCTGAGCCAGATATTTAAAAGGACCTCTTTTCTTTGCTTCCTCAAGAAAGACTTCTATAAACTCATGTCCAATAATTTTTCTCTTCTCTTCAGGATCTGTTACTCCTTTTAATCTATTTAAAAATCTATCTTCCGCATTAACGACTATTAAATTCACTCCTAAGGATCTCAACGCATTACTTACCTCTTCTTTTTCACCTTTCCTCAATAAACCATGATCCACAAAAATAGCAGTTAACTTATCTCCTATAGCTTTCTGTAATAATACCGCCAAAGTTGAAGAATCTACTCCTCCACTGACAGCGAGCAAAACTCTATCTTCTCCCACTCTCTCTTTTATCTCCTTGATCTTTTCTTCAACAAACCTTCCTAAATCCCAATTTTTCTTAGCCTTGCAAATTTCAAAAGCAAAATTCTCCAATACCTTTTTCCCATTTTCTGTATGGGTAACTTCTGGATGAAACTGCACCGCAAATAGAGGATTTGTTTGGGACTGAGCTGCAGCAATATAATTATTTTCAGAATAAGCCAAAACCTCAAAAGAAGGTGGTAATTCTTTCACCACATCATAATGACTCATCCATACCTTTTCCTCTTCAGCTAACCCTTTAAATAATAATGAGTTTTTAACAATTCTTATTTTAGTTAAACCAAATTCACCTTTTTCGCCTTTTTCTACCTTCCCACCAAGAATTTGAGCCATTAATTGAAAGCCAAAACATATGCCCAATACAGGAATCTTTTCAGAAAAAATATCCATATCAAAATTTAAGTTAAAATCGTATACACTGTTAGGTCCTCCTGAAAGTACTATACCTTCTACATCTTTGTTTTTTAGTTCTGAAAATTTCACTGTTGGCGGAAAGATCTCTGAATATACTCCCATTTCTCTAAATCTACGGGCTATAAGCTGAGTATATTGAGAGCCAAAATCTATAACACCGATCATAGATTACCAAACTCCCTTTCTAAAATTTTTTCAATCTCTGAAATAACAACTCTCAATGGTATACCCTCTTTTTCGGCGATTTTTCGGCAATCCTCATACTCAGGATATGTTTTTTCAATATCTCCATATTTAGAAAATTTAACCCTAACTTTACCCCAAGGTGTAACTATCTCTTTAATCTCCCTTATCATAAATCTCTTATCTACATAATATTTTCTTATTCCTAAAGTGGTTGTCTCTCTAAAAATAATTTCAGATAATTTTCCTTCATATATAGGATTTGCTATGACTGTAAGTAGAACTCCAGGCCTACCCTTTTTCATATATACAGGAGTTAAGAAAACATCAAGAGCCCCTTCATTAAACAACTTTTCAGTTAAATATCCATAAATCTGTGGATTCATATCATCAATATTAGTCTCCAAAACTATATTTTTTTCATCCAATACCATATTTTCGTCCTTTTCTCCTAAAACTACTCTAAGAAGATTAGGAAACTGAAAATCCTTTTTTCCGCATCCGTATCCTATTTTCTCAATTTTCATCTCAGGCATATTATCAAAAGATTTTGCAACAGTAGTTATAATAGCAGCTCCTGTTGGTGTCACTAATTCCCCTTCTCTCCCATCAGTATAAACAGGAACACCTTTAAGGATCTCCAAGGTTGCAGGGGCTGGAACAGGAATTTTTCCATGCTCTGTATCAACAAAACCTCCGCCTAAGGGAAGAGAAGAAGAATAAATTTCATCCACATTTAAAATTTCTATAGCAATCAAAGATCCTAAAACATCTATAATAGTATCTAAAGCTCCCACTTCATGAAAATGTACTTCTTCTATGGATTTATTATGAATTTTTGATTCTGCCTCAGCAATTTTATAGAAAATTTTTTTAGCTTTCTCTTTGATATCCGAGGATAGACTACTTTTTTTCACAATATCAATTAAATCCCGAAGATGTCTATGGGTTTTAGTATCTTTTATCCTTATGTTTACATCTGTACCATAAAGTGCTCCTTTTTTCTTCTTTGTTACTTCAATTTCATAATCTTCAATAGGAATCTTTTTAAGCTCACTTTTCCATAATTCTTCATCTAATCCCAAATCCAAAAGGGCTCCTAAAATCATATCTCCACTTATTCCTGAAAAACAATCAAAATATAATATCTTCATTTTTTCTCCTCCACCATCAAATTTATCATATTTGCTAAATATCCTGCACCAAATCCGTTATCAATATTAACCACCGCTATCCCAGGAACACAACTATTTAACATAGTAAGCAAAGCTGAAAGGCCATTAAAATTAGCGCCATATCCTACACTGGTAGGTACAGCTATTATAGGTCTTGCTACTAATCCTCCTACCACAGAAGGGAGTGCTCCTTCCATTCCTGCCACTACAACAATAACATTTGCTTTATGAAATTCAGCTAGTCTATCAAATAATCTATGAATTCCAGCTACCCCTACATCATAAATTCTCTCAACATTACTTCCCATTATCTCACATGTTACTGCTGCTTCCTCAGCCACAGGAAGATCAGCAGTTCCTGCACAAGAAACAATAACTTTGCCTTTCCTCTCTATTTCTTCCCTCAATACTGCAACAATCCTTGCTTTTTCAAAATAAATAGCATCTTCAATCTTGCTCTTTACCTTATCAAAAATCTCTTTACTTGCCCTTGTAGCGATAACCCTATTATTCACTTTTACTAATCTTTCCATTATTTCCATGACTTGCTCAGGAGTCTTTCTTTCTGCGAATACAACTTCAGGAAATCCTCTAATAAGAGCTCTTAAGTGATCGATTTTAGCAAACTGTACATCTTCGTAAGGTAGAATTTTTAATCTATCCATAGCATCCTCAACAGATAATTCTCCTCTCTTTACCTTGTCTAATATTTCTCTAACTTTCTCTTTCATTCTCTGTCTCCTTAGATAAGAATTTTTAAGTAATATTTATACATTAATTTCTTCTTTTTTAAAAGGGTTTAGTGATAAAATAATAATTAATAAAAAAAGATGGGGGTGTTGAGTATGGCAGAGGATCGTAAATGCAAAAATTGTAAATTCTATCAACCCAATCCTAATGATCCATCTCGTGGCACTTGCTTTGGTATACCTGTAAAAGCTGAAAACTGCTGTCCTCAATTTATAGCTAAGTCTTAAATTCCACTCTTTCTAAATATAATTCTGAATTCCTTATCAGATGTTTAATAAACTCTGGGGAAATTAGATACAAGATAATTGAATAAGGTCTATAGTTAAGGTAATGTAATGATTTTTTAAAAATTAGGAGGCTCCTTATAAGAACACCAAAAAGAAATAGGATTTTATACTCAATAAAATCCCTTAACTCAAAAAGCTCACGAGGAGCCTCCAACTTCTTTTCTTTTATTCTTTTAATAACTTCTTTTCGTTCATTTGAAAGATTGTAGAGCATCAATAAGAAACTTTCAGGAAATGTGAAATTTTTAAATATTCCATCATATCCTTTGGACTCTAACTTTTTAACTAATTTAATACTTCTTCCTAAATCAACCGAATACCCCTTCTCATATAATATAAAACTGGCAAGATGAAAATACTCTCCTAATTCTAAACCTTTTATAATCTCCAAAAATTTTGAAACTTGTTCAACCTTATTTCTCCAAATCTTAGAAAATTCTTTAGAATTAATAACTTTCTTGCCTAAATATATCTCTATAAATTTAGGAACTTGTATATCTAAATCCATTTTATCTAAATTATCTAAAAGATTAAGCCTTACCCTAATAAGATGACTATCAGGAATACTTTTTAGATAAGAATTCAATTCTCCTAAAAAATAATCTACCATTGGAGCATATTTTGATCCCTCCTCAGGAACCGCTAACACTCTGGGATGCTTTCTCATTTCTGCCATAAATGGACCTGCCTTACCAATAAGAGCAAATCCATAAGGAAACTTACCAGAATCATATAAAGTTTTGAGAAAAGTTTCTGCACTATCAAGATTTTCCTTAGACACCAGAACAAAAGATTTACAATGAGGAGAAGATAATCTAATATAAGGCTTGTCTTGATTAATTATTTCTAAATTACATCTTATTAATACCTTCCTATTACCCTGGAAATTAAAGATCTCTAAAAAATATGGCAGTTGTAAAGTATTTTCTCTCATTACTACTCTTTTCAGAGGTAACCTTGCCTTATTTAGAGCTGAATTGTAGGCGTTAGAAAATATAATAGGATATTTCAATAATAAATCAAAGAAATAATAGAAGCTTTTATTTTTTAAATCTTCATACGATGCAATTTTAAGTATATCTGATGTTCTCTGAAAATTAAAATTATAATCTTCTGATATATCCTTAATTATCTTTTCTGCAAGCCTTATTTGAAAATCAGCTATTGATACGTTTTGCTCCTCTAAGATCTCCTTGGCCCAGTTATATATTTTTCTTGCTCTCTTTAAAATTCCTTTCCTTTCTTCCCTATTTTTTACTTGTTTTAAAGTTCCTCTTAATCCTAAGATAAAAAGAGTTTTCAAATATCTTAATAGCTCATCATCAAAATATATACTTGAAAGACTTATTTCTTCAGGATAACGAGGTACAATTCCATACCATCCTATGGATTTTGAAAACAAATAATATATTTCTGCCTTAGGATTCCTTTGGAAATATGAAGTTAATGTCTCTTTATTTGCCATTATTCCAGATCCTGTAAAAACAGAATAATTTTCATAGTCTAAAGAAAAACCAAAGTCAGCCAAGCTTTTTGAAAAATTGTCATCTCGCTTTATTATATCCCTAAATTTCCCCCAATCCTTTGCCAACCACAATAGTTTGAAATTTAAATCATTATATTCAGAAGGCTCAATTGGAACCCCATACAAAAGGCCATAAGATATATCTTGATTTATATATACCGCTCCCGTCAATTTTCCTGCATAATCCTCAGTAAGAGTATATCTTCCTAGATCTTTATAAAAAGGAATCAGTCTATAATCCCCTGTACCAAGTTTCTCATCATGTATAAAAGGAACAAAAGGTAAATTCTCTTTTAAATTATTATAAATTACTAAATCAGTAATAAGAGCATCCCATAATAAATTTTGATCACCCTTATAAACCCACTTTATTCCTAAATCAATAAGCTTTTTAGATAAATCTGATGTACAGTTAATCCTAAGAATATAGAAATTTTCATCTTCTCTTATTATTTCTCTACAAACCACTCCCATCTTAAATCCCTATATGTCTAAATTTCTCACAAATTTTGCTTTCTGCTCAATGAAATTTCTTCTCTCCTCTACATTATTTCCCATTAGGATAGAAAAAAGTCTTTCTGCTTCTAATGCATCCTCTATGGTAACCTGCAAAAGAATTCTTTTTTGAGGATCCATAGTGGTTTCTCTTAATTGATCTGGGTCCATTTCCCCCAAACCTTTGTATCTCTGTATATATACATTATCAGGATAGTCCCATTTCTTCAAAATCTCCTCCTTTTCCTCTTCGGAATAAGCATATCTTTCTTCTTTACCTTTTCTTAAAAGGTATAATGGTGGTTGAGCTATATAAACATATCCTCCCTCAATCAGAGGCCTAAAATGCCTATAAAAGAATGTAAGTAAAAGAGTTCTTATATGAGCCCCATCCACATCAGCATCAGTCATAATAATAATTTTATGATATCTAAGTTTAGATAAATCGAAATCTTGACCTATACCTGTTCCTAAGGATGCAATTATAGTCTTTATCTCTTCACTAGACAGAATTTTGGTAAGATGCTGAGCTTTCTCCACATTTAGTATTTTACCCCTTAGAGGCAAAATAGCTTGATATCTTCTATCTCTTGCTTGTTTTGCAGAACCTCCTGCTGATTCTCCCTCAACTATAAAGAGTTCACACTTCGTGGGATCTTTTTCAGAACAATCTGCTAATTTTCCAGGGAGTAAGGTAGACTCCAGTAGACTCTTTCTTCTAACAAGCTCTCTTGCCTTTCTTGCTGCCTGTCTTGCCCTATAAGCCTCAATAATCTTACCAATTATTAATTTTCCAATATCCGAATTTTTACTAAAGTACTCTGTTAACTCTTCCTCTACAACCTTTTCTACAAATTTTTTAACCTCTGAATTACCAAGTTTTGTCTTAGTTTGCCCTTCAAATTGAGGATTAGGAACCTTAGTACTTATAATAGCAGTTAATCCTTCCCTTACATCTTCACCAGATAATGATTCAGCCTCCTTCCAAAGTCCCCAACTTCTAGCAAAACTGTTTACTACTTTTGTCAGAGCTGAACGAAACCCTGTTACATGAGTTCCACCCTCAATAGTATGTATATTGTTCACGTAAGACAATATTAATTCGTCATATCCAGTATTGTATTGGAGAACTACTTCTATAACTAAATTCTCCTCTTCTCTCTTAAAATAAAAGGGTTCATGTAATACTTCTTTACCCTTTGAGAGATATTCCATAAATTGTATTAAACCGCCCTCATATTTATATACGTTACTCTTACTGGTGTTTTCATCTTTTAATTCGATAGTAACACCAGGATTTAGAAAGGCTAACTCTCTCAATCTATTTGCAATAATTTCATAATCAAATTTCGTAGTCTCAAAAATCTCAGGATCTGGATAAAAAAGTATCTTTGTTCCTGTTTTATCAGTGCTACCTTTTTCTATCACAGGGGTAACAGGCTTTCCTTTCTCATAAGCCTGATAATATAATTTACCATCTCTCATTACCTCTACTTCTAATCTCCTTGAAAGAGCATTAACAACAGAAAGTCCAACCCCATGTAGTCCACCACTTATCTTATAAATAGAATTAGAGAACTTCCCCCCTGCATGAAGTGTAGTTAAAACAATCTCTAAAGCAGGTTTTTTTGCTTGAGGATGTAAGTCTACTGGAATACCTCTTCCATTATCCAACACTACAACCCCACCATCTTTACGCAATTCTACATATATATAATCACAATATCCTGCCATAACTTCATCAATACTGTTATCTACTAATTCAAAAACAAGATGATGGAGTCCTCTTACTCCCACATCTCCTATATACATACCTGGTCTTTTCCTTACTGCCTCTGTACCTTCCAATATTTGAATACTGTCTGCAGTGTATTTATCCTTTTTTGTTACGGTCATCTTTTATACCTCCTTTTTGCATAATGGCTAAGTTTCTATAATAATTTCTAAGAATTTCTCTTAACTCCTCATCTTTTACTTCCTCAACTATTTTAGCAATTCTTTCTTCTTCACGCAAAGAAAGTATAGGTTTTTGACTAATAGTAGTTTTTCTCTTTGCTTTAAAATTCCTACCTTTATCAATGAAGACGATATCTTTTATAATATTTGGAATAACAAGTTTATTATTTATTTTTTCTATTAATTTGTTCTTAAAAAGCATAAGTTCTTGTACCCATACACTGCTATCTACATATACATAGAGAATCCCATTTTTCACATATGCTGGTCTAGTATGAGATGATAAGGTCTCACCTACCACTTCTTCCCATTTCTCCATGGCTAAATATTCACATAATTTCTTTTCTAAATTGAGTCTTATAAAGACTTCCCAAAGCTTTGAATATAAAGAATCACTCATTATAGAATACTTCTCCGTTTTTCACTAAAAAATGTGGATAATCCTTTAAAAAATCTATTCTCATTGGCAAACTCATAAAAATCTGAAACATACTTATACCGTTCCAAACAAGTTTCTGTTTTTCTTCATCTAAATCTCCAAAAAGATCATCTATAATAAGAATTGGCTTTTCTCTTCTGAATTCGGAAAGAAGTTTTATAGTAGCTAATTTAAAGATTATAAAGGCAAGTTTTCTTTCACCAGCAGATGCATATTTTCTCATATCATATCTAAGAGAATCTTTCTTTATGTAAAATCTAAGATCATCTCTGTGAGGTCCCACCAATGTGTAACCTTTTTTATTCTCATCCTCAAATGATTCCTTTAGCTTTAGTTCAAAATTTTCCATTAAACTTTCTTCATTCATATTTTCTAAATTAACAATTGAGTAGTATTCTATTTCCAAAAAGTCTCTTCCCAAAAAATCAAGAGAAATATTATGAATAAGTTGTCTTAATTTATTAATTATCTTCAATCTTTCTACCAGTATATAAGTTCCACTTTTTACTAAGGAACCGTTCCATATCTCTACATTACCACCACTTTTTAACGTAAGATTTCTCTGATATAAAACCTTATAATACTCAGAAAGTGATTTATGATATTTGTAAGAAAGAGTCGAAATAAATCTATCCAAAATATATCTTCTTTCAGATGGGCCTTCTTTGAAACCTTCAATCTCTTCTTGTGAAAAAACAACCGCAGGAAATAGAAATATCATATCTTTTTGCTTCTTTAATAATTTTTGGTTTATCTTAATTTTTTTATCTGCCTTAGATAAGGCTGTTTCTAAAATCAATTTTTGATTTTGCCATAATACATTACCCTTTATATAAAAGCTTTCCTCATTCCAATTTATTAATTCCTTTTCATATGGTGTTCTAAAGGATTTTCCTGTAAAAAGAAAATAAATACTCTCCAGGAGATTAGTCTTTCCCTGAGCATTCTCCCCATAAAATATGTTTTTATCGAAAAATCTTAATTGTACATTTTTAAGATTTCTAAAGTTTACTACCCTCAAATCCTCTAAAAACACTAATCATCCCCTATTAATAAATATTTTTCTCCCCCTACTTCTACTACGTCCCCTTTCTTAAGTTTTCTTCCTCTATGAAGTTCTATCTCACCATTTACCTTTACTACACCAGAAAGGATTAGATTTTTAGCCTGTCCACCTGTATCCACAATCTTAGCCCACTTCAAAAATTGACCTAAGGTGATAGTATCTGTGTAAATTTTTATCTCTTTCATAATCTTACTGGCATTAATATATACATATAATTTTCATCTTCTGGAGAAGTTATCAATGCTGGTCCTAAATCAGTTGTAAATTTCATTATTATCTCATCCACACTCATATTATCTAAGGGATCCATCAAATATTCCACATTAAAACCAATCTCCAAACTTCCATTTATATCAATCTCTGCAGGAAGTACTTCTTTAGCAAACCCTCTTTCAGAAGGTAAAGTAGATACAACTACCTCATTGGAATTAATAGTAATTTTCACAGTATTTGTCTGATCAATTTCAGCAAAAACTTCCATTCTTTCTAAAAGATCAAGAAAATCTTTTCTATTTGCCTTAAAGGATGCTGTAAAATCAGTGGGAATTATTTTATCATAAGCAGGAAATTGTCCTTGTAGCAGTCTGGAAATAAAATATATCTCCCCACAATTAAAAACCACTTGACTATCAAGGCTTGCCATGTTTACCCTATCATCCTTAGCCTTTGTTAGAATCTTATGCCATTCTTTTAAACTTTTAGCTGGAATTATGGTAGGTGGAAAATCATTATCTACGTATAATGTTTTTAATGCTAATCTATGCCCATCTACTGCTACCACATTAAGTTTTCCATCTTTCCCCTCAAAAAGAACACCTGTAAGAACCTGTTTAATCTCATCTTCAGCTGCAGCAAAAATAGTTTCTTTAATAGCTCTTCCAAGCTCTATTCTATCTAAGGATATGTTATATTTATCTCCTATATCGCCTATTTCTACTTTTGGAAATTCTTCAGTACTTTCACCCTGTATCTCTATATCTGAATAACCCGCATGAATTATTGCTCTATTTCTCTCATTTACATGAATTTCTAAGGTAACATCGGGAAGTTTTCCCACAACTTCAATAAAAATACTAGCTGGAAGACATACTTCTCCGGGCTCCTCAACTATTACAGGCATACTTAGAGCAAGACCTATCTCAAGATTATTTCCTTGAAGATATAAAGTATCATTTTCAGCCTTCATATAAACATAAGTTAATATAGGGACAGTAGTTTTTGTGGCTACAGCACTTTTAACAAACAGTAAAGATTGATATAAATCTTCTCTTTGAGTTATAAATTTCATCCTTCCTTCCTCCTTTTCATGAATTATTCTATATAAAACAATTATACCTTGAGGCCTAAAAAATAAAAAGTTACATTTGACAAAATTATAATTCCGACTTAAAATGTATATGTTGAGTGAATCACTAAACATTTATGGAGAGGAGAAATGATGTTTAAAGTATCAGCAAAAATTGAATATGGGTTAAGAGCTATGATTCTTCTTGGCCTAAATTACAATATTGGAAGACTTTCTTTATCTGAGATAGCAAATAGCGAAAAAATTTCCAAAGAATTTTTAGCCCAGTTGATGTTAGATTTAAGAAAAGCAAATTTAGTAGAAAGTTACAAAGGTATAACAGGAGGATATTCGTTAACAAGACATCCCAGAGAAATAACATTAAAAGAAATATTAGAAGCTTTAGTAGGACCAATTCAAATTATAGAGTGTATACATGAAAACAACTTATGTGATAAACAAAATCTTTGTGTGACAAAAAATATTTGGGAATTCATAGAGATTAAAATTTTAGATTTATTCAACAATATTACCTTACAAGATTTAATTACAGGAAATATAAGAAAGGAGGCAAATATTTCATTATGACAGAAATGTTAAGAGTGGAGAATTTAAGGGTAGAAATCAAAGAGGAAACAATTCTAGAGAGATTAAATTTTTCCTTAGAGGAAGGTGTACATGTTCTCTTAGGACCTAATGGTACTGGTAAATCAACCCTTCTCGGTGCCATTATGGGCCTTCATAAGTATAAGTTATCAGGAAAGATTTACTTTTATGGTGAAGATATTACTGATTTAACTCCCGATCAAAGATTTAATAAAGGAATTTTTCTTGCATATCAACTTCCACCCGCTGTAAGAGGAGTAAGATTAAAGGATATATTAAAGAAAATCTTAGATATAGATCCCAAAAAAGACTTACCAGTTGAGATTTATAACTATCTAAAATCTTTAGATTTAGATGAGAGTTTCTTGGAAAGAGAAATCAATTATGGCTTCTCAGGAGGAGAAAGGAAAAAAAGTGAAATACTTCAACTACTTCTGGCAAAACCAAAACTAGCCTTATTAGATGAGCCTGATTCTGGAGTAGATATAGATTCCTTAAAGCTTATTGGTGAAGCTCTAAGAAAAATAGCTAAAGAAAGTAATTTACTGATAGTAACCCATAATCTAAAGATCTTAGATTATGTAGTGCCTGATTCTGTAATTGTCTTATTAGATGGTAAATTTGTGTATAAAGATGGTTTAGAAATAATCCATCAAATTGAAGAAAGAGGATATGATTATGTAAGGAGGTTGGTCTATGCTCAAAACTTATCTTAAAGAAATTAGAGAAAAAGCTTTTAAAGCTAAAGATAAGCCTGCTATTTTAGGACCAGATATAGATTTAGAACCCTATATGAGAACAATAGAAGAAACTCCAATAGGTGATCTGGAAAAACTACCGGATGAAATAAAAGAGAACATCTTATATTCTGGCATAACCCCCTCAGAAAATGATAGAGCGGGTACCTACTTTCAAATTAACCATAGTGTGGTTTATGAGAAATTACAAGAAATATATAAAGGAAAACTTGAAATAATGTCTATCCAAGAAGCTCTTGAGAAATATGATTGGTTGGAAAATTATTATAGTAGATTAATTCCGCCAGACACAGATAAGTACACTGCTTGGGCAGAAATAAAACCTACAGGAGGCTACTTTATCAGAGTATTTAAAGGTCAAAAAGTAGAACATCCTGTTCAATCCTGTCTATATATAAAGGAAGGGAATATAAGTCAAAATGTCCATAATATAATTATTGTAGAAGAAGGTGCAGAAATATTTGTAACTACAGGTTGTCTTACACATCTTAAGGATCAACCAGGAATCCATATAGGTATCTCAGAATTTTATGTAAAAAAAGGTGGAAAACTTTACTTTACAATGATACATAACTGGTCAGAAGAATTTCATGTAAGACCAAGAACTGCTGTATTAGTTGAAGAGGGAGGTGTCTTTATAAATAATTACGTAACCTTAAAACCTGTTAAATCAATCCAAAGCTACCCAACTGTATATGTGAGAAAAGGAGCTATTGCTCGTCTCTATAGTATCATCTATGGGAGAAAAGATTCCTACATAGATCTCGGAGGAAGATTGGTTTTTGAAGAGGAAGATGCCAAGGGAGAAATTGTCTCAAGAATCATAGCAAATGACTCATCCAAGATATATAGTAGAAGTGAAATTATTGGCAAGGCAAAAGGGACAAAAGGATTCTTAGATTGTAGAGGAATACTACTTAGTAAGTCCTCTCAAATAGTAGCTGTGCCTATCTTAGACGCTCAACATCCAGAAAGTGAATTGTCTCATGAAGCAGCCATAGGTCCAATTAATGAAGAAGAAATAGAATACCTTACAACAAGAGGTTTTGATAAAGATGAGGCCATGTCAACTATAACAAGAGGATTTTTAAGTTTAGAAATACCAGGGCTTCCAAAGGTAGCCAAAGAACAAATTAATTATGCTGTAGCCCAATTAGAAAAAGCTGGGTTATAATATGTTTAAATGGAAGAAAGTTTTAAAGAAATCCTTAGAGAAAAGGTAAAGAATATAGGTATTGAGCTTTCTCCCTCTCAAGAGGAGAATTTTTTTCTGTACTATAAAGTGTTAAAGGATTGGAATAGAAAGATAAACTTAACTTCTCTTGAGGGGGAGGAAGAGATTATCTTAAAACATTTTGTAGATTCCCTTACATGTATTATACCAATAAAAGATGAAAAAATAGAAAGGATTATTGATATAGGAACTGGGGCAGGATTTCCCGGCATTCCAATCAAAATTATTATCCCTACCCTTTATATCACCCTTCTCGAATCCCAAAAAAAGAAAGTTTCTTTTTTGGAAGAACTTATTAAGATATTAAATCTTGATAAAGTTGAAATTATATGGGACCGAGCAGAAAAATTAGGAAAGAATCCTCAATACAGAGAAACTTATGATTTGGCATTAGCAAGAGGAGTAGCAAAACCCAATATTGTTTTGGAATATGCTTTACCTTTTGTAAAAATCTCTGGATTATTTCTCGGTCAAGCCACCGAAAAAAATATAAATGAATGGTATATGGCTAAGAATGTAATATCAATCCTTGGTGGAAACCTGGAAAAGGAAATCTCAATTTCTATAGATTCCACCATTTCTCGAAAGCTATTAATTATTAGAAAAATCTCTCCAACTCCTGATAAATTTCCACGAAGGCCTGGAATCCCTGAAAAAAAACCACTAATTTAGAAAATGGGAGGAACAAAAATGACCATTGAGATTAAAGAGGTAAAAAGTAAAAAGGATAAAAAAGACTTTATAATGTTTCCATTTAAACTTTATAAGAATGATCCTCTTTGGGTGCCACCTTTAATCTATGAGATGAAAAGAATTATAGAAAGCCCTGGAAGCTTGTTATTTCAAAGTGGGCCTCATACTTTTTTTAATGCATATAAATCTGGGGAAATAGTTGGAAGAATTGCGGTAGGTATCGATGAAAAAATGAATAAGTGGAGAAATAAAAAGGAGGGTTATGTTACCCTTTTTGAATGTATAAATGATAAAGAAGTAGCCTTTTCTCTATTAAATAAAGCAGAAGAATGGTTAAAAGAAAGAGAAATGGAAGATATGGTTGGTCCTGTATCTCCTACAAATGGAGATGATTATAGAGGAATGTTAGTTGAAAATTTTGAGGATCCACCAGTTATATACACAACTTATAATCCCCCATATTATGTAGACTTCTTTGAAAGCTATGGTTTTGAAAGAGAACATACATTTGTAGCTTATAAATATGATTTAAATAAATTACCCTTAGACGACCATATAAAGGTAATTGAATATGCTAAGAGAAAATATAAATTTTACACTAGGCCTGCAGATTATTCAAGAATTCCTGAAGAAGCAAAAACTTTACAAAAAATAATAGAAAGATCGCTTACACCCTTAGAATATGATTATCTTATACCTCCTTCTGAAGAAGAGATGTTAATTCTGGCAAAAGATTTAGTAAAATTTATTCCATCAGAATTCGTACAATTAGCATTTTCTAATGAAAACCCAATTGGTTTTGCTGTTGCAATACCAGATTATAATCAAATATTAAAGAAGCTTAATGGTAGGCTTTTTCCGATTGGGTGGTTAAAATTCCTTATGTATAAAAATAAAATAAATAAAGCAAGAGTATTCTTACTTTTTGTAATTCCTGAGTACCAATCAAAAGGTGTTCCCGCAGCTCTTTTTATTGAGCTCCTCAGACATGCAAGAAAAAGAAGTTATACTTTTGCAGAGGGTTCTACCATAAATACTAATAACACTAAAATGTGCAGAGAGGCAGAAGGTGTTGGTGGAATTTTATATAAAAAGTTTGTAATATTTAAAAAGAAAATACAGTAAAAGGAGGTGAAAAAGAAAAGCTTTTTGATAAGAATATTGACATTATTAAGATTTTTCTTATACTTATATAGAACTTATAAAATTTAAGAAAGGGAGTAATAGAAATGGAAAACAAAAAGAATCTTACTATAGAAGAATGTGAAGCCTTGGCAGATGTATTTAAATCTTTATCAAGCCATGTAAGAATTCATATCTTATGTGCGTTAAAAGATGGAGAAAAAAGTGCAGGAGAAATAGCAAAAATTATAAATGCATCCTTCGCTAATACATCACAAAATCTTAAAGATCTCTATAACTTAGGTCTTTTAAAGAAAAGACGCGTAGGTCAATTCGTTTATTATTCTTTAGCAGATGACTCAGTATTGGAACTTTTAAATTTAGTTTATAAACTCAGATTTCGTGCAGTAAAAAGCTAAAAAAGGAGGGGAGAATTTCTCTCCCCTCCTTAAAAATTCATCTCTTAGAACTTTATAGATCCAGATAAACTAAGGGCTTGTGGCATTGTAAGATCCTGAGGATCAAAGGCAACTCCTAAATCCGCTTGAAGAAGAAGCAAATTCAAACCGAAACCTGCTGTATAAAGTTGTGGATTAAATTGAGTATCTAAAATAGCTCCTCCTCTTAATATAGCAACCATCATTATAGGCTGTTCAAAACCAATCCTGTATAATGTAGGAGAAAGATTGCTATCAAGATCTGCTCCAACCGCAATTCTTGTGCTAAGAACTGGTACTTTTACAAATACACCCGCCTTAAGAGACATAGGTGGAAGGGCTACCTCAATAGGATTAGTAGTTTCAGAATATGGTGTGTATTCGTTATAATTGCCATTACTATCATAATATCCTTCCTCATATCCATTAGTTTCTTTACCTTCAAGAGGCACACTATATACATCCTTTGCAAAAATTCCAGCCGCTAAGAATGGAGAAAATCTCATATAAGCACCAAGGTCAATAGAAATATATTTTTCATCTATAGAATTATATACTTTTTTATGAAAATCATTCTCATTGGGCTGATTTGAACCTTCAGCTAATAATACTCCACTCTGAGTTATTTTTACACTTTCATTGTAATGGTAATACATAGTATTATTTAATCTTATATTAGTACCGAGATTTAGTTTCAAGCCTAATAAATCTATGGCAGGTATAGCAATGGTTAAGGCACCATTAAGATTTGGAGTGGCAGTTACATCAACATTTACATAAGCTTGTAGATCTTGAGAAGGATCATCTGAGGTATATTTGTAGAAATTAAAGTTCACATCACTATCTCCAAATAGTGTGATTCCTATTTTACTTATACCAAGATGTAGATATCCTGCAAAAGAAAGATAGGTATTAATATCACCATTTGGAGGTTCTGTATTACTATTTAATGTGTTGTAAAGATCTATAAAAGATTGCACATTAGAAATAGGTGCTAATCCAAGACCTGCTTTAAGAGTTAGCCTTGAATATTCACCTATTAGAGCTGGATTATATATGGCAGAGGTTGGCGAATCAGCAAGAGCTGTCATAGCACCTGCCACACCCATAGCCCTTGGATCATAAAGTAGATCCTTAAGATTATAACTTGTAGTCACTCCGTAAGATACTGTAAAAAGAAAGATTAGAATCAAAAAGGAGCTCAAAATTAACTTACTTTTCATGTTCCTCTCACCTCTCTTAAAGATTTCTTTCAACTACATTGTATCACTTAAATAATAACTAATAAAGTGATTAAAATCACACTTTTATATATGGTATAATGGAAATAAAGATAAATAAAAAAATGTCTATATCTCTGGAGGATAAAAACCATGGAGAGAAAAAGAATATTTACACAAAGAGATGATCCTTTTGGTGGGGAAATATTTAGAATTGTTGACTGTTTCTATAGAGAAAGTTCTCGATTCTCTATGCAATGGGGAGCATGGGTGCCAAGAGTAGACGTATATGAAACCAATGATAAAGTAGTAGTCCTAGTAGAGATTGCAGGAGTGAAAATTCAAGACATTGATATTACCTTTCATGAAGGTAAATTAATCCTAAGAGGCACAAGACAGGAAAACTATATATCAGAGCCTGAGATATACCACAGAATGGAGATAAACTTCGGACCTTTTGAAAGGGTAATACCTTTACCCGTAGAAGTTGATGCTCAAAATGCTGAGGCATCATATAATGATGGGTTTTTGGAGATTGTTCTTCCCAAAAAGTAAAGAAAGGAGGGATGTAAAAATGGAAGAAAAAGAAATGAACCAAATGCCAGATATCCCAGAAGAACTACCAATTCTTCCACTAAGAGAAACAGTAGTATATCCTCAAATGCTTATTCCACTTGTTGTGGGAAGAGAAAAGAGCATTAAATTAGTAGAAGATGCCCTTGCTGGTAATAAAATAATTGGAATGTGCATGCAGAAAACTCCTGTGGAAGAACCAACACCGGATGATATTCATAGGATTGGTACTGTAGGAATAATAGTAAGAAGCTTAAGATTTCCTGACAATACTCTTAGACTATTTGTACAGGGATTACAAAGAATAAGAATAATAGAATTTACACAGACAGAACCATATTTTAAAGCTAAGGTAGAGGTAATAGAAGAAAAGGTAGAAAAAACTGTTGAAATAGAAGGATTAATGAGAAATCTTTTAAATCTATTCCAAAAGATGGCGTCTTTAATACCACAATTTCCAGAAGAACTAATAATTAATGCAATGAATATACAGGAACCAGGTAAATTAGCAGATTTTATAGCCTTTAATACTAATCTAAATATTAACGAGAAGCAAGAAATATTAGAAACTATTGATATAAAGGAAAGATTACAAAAAGTAACCTATTATCTTACAAGGGAGTTAGAGATCCTTGAGATTGCAAATAAAATCCAAAACGAAGTCAAAAATGAAATAGAAAAAAGCCAAAAAGAATATTTCTTAAGACAACAAATGAAAGCAATACAAAAAGAGCTTGGTGAGATTGATCCTAGAGAGATGGAAATAAATGAATTAAGACAAAAACTTCAAGAAGCAAAACTCCCTCCCGAAGCAATGAAAGAAGCAGAAAGAGAGTTAGAAAGACTTGCTTTAATGCCACCCGGCTCTGCCGAATATACTGTTACAAGGACCTATTTAGATTGGCTAATTAGCTTGCCATGGGCAAAGTCTACAGAAGATAACCTTGATATAAAAAGAGCTGAAGAAATTTTAAACGAAGACCATTATGACTTAGAGAAGGTTAAAGAAAGAATCTTAGAATACTTAGCTGTTAGGAAGTTAAAAAGTGACATGAAAGGTCCAATATTATGTTTTGTAGGACCCCCAGGTGTTGGTAAGACATCCCTTGGAAAATCCATAGCAAGAGCTCTTGGAAGAAAGTTTGTAAGAATATCATTGGGTGGTATAAGGGATGAAGCTGAAATAAGAGGACACAGAAGAACCTATGTAGGAGCATTGCCGGGAAGAATTATTCAAGGAATGAGAAAGGCTGAGTCTAATAACCCTATATTTATGCTTGATGAGATAGACAAATTAGGGGCAGATTTTAGAGGTGATCCAGCAGCAGCATTATTAGAGGTTCTTGACCCAGAACAAAATAACTCTTTTGTAGACAATTACTTAGGAGTACCTTTTGACCTTTCTAAGGTTATGTTTATAGCAACGGCAAACGTACTATACACTATACCTCCAGCTTTACTTGATAGAATGGAAGTACTAGAAATTCCTGGATATACAGAATACCAAAAACTTGGAATAGCAAAAGGTTTCTTAATTCCAAGACAATTAAAGGAACATGGGTTAGAAAATTACCAAATTGAATTTACTGATGAAGCCATAAAAAAAATTATAAGAGAATATACACGAGAGGCAGGGGTAAGAAATTTAGAAAGAGAAATTGCTTCTATTATTAGAAAGATTGCAAAAGGTATTGCAGAAGGAAGTATTACTGATAAGGTAATTGTTGATAAGGAAGATATACCTAAATACTTAGGTCCAGAGAAATATACCTTTGGTATGAAAGGAGAAAAGGATGAGGTAGGAGTAGCTACTGGTCTTGCATGGACAGAAGCAGGTGGTGATATTCTTTTTGTTGAAGCTTTAGTAGTTGAAGGGAAAGGAAATCTTATACTTACTGGTAAACTTGGAGAAGTAATGCAGGAGTCAGCAAAAACAGCCCTTTCTTATGTGAGATCAAAGTTAAAAGATCTAAATGTAAGTTACGAAATTCTTGAAAAATCAGATATCCATGTACATGTACCATCAGGTGCTATTCCTAAGGATGGCCCATCAGCGGGTGTAACAATAGCAACAGCTATAGCTTCAGCTCTTACCAAGAGACCTGTCAAAAAAGATATTGGAATGACAGGAGAAATCACTTTGCGTGGCAAAGTTCTTCCGGTAGGTGGAATACGAGAAAAGGTTCTTGCAGCTCACAGGGCAGGTCTTACAGCAGTAATAATGCCTAAGGAAAATCAAAAAGACTTGGAAGAAATACCAGAAGAAGTTAAAAATGAGCTAACTTTTTACTTTGTGGAACATGCTGATGAGGTCTTAAATCTTGCTCTTTTGGGGGTGAAGGAATATGCTGAGCAAAGAGATCCTGAAAGAACTGGGTAATCTTAATTTTTATCCGTATTTGATAACAACTCTTTACATAAATGTATCCCCCTTGATAAACCCCAAGGGGGAATATAAGATAATATGGAAAGATTTAAAAAAATCAGTTTTAGATAATCTAAATAATCAAAATTTAGAGGTAGAGATCAAAAAGTCAGTATTTTCAGATTTAGAAAAAATAGAGACTATCTTAGATCAGGGCTCTTTTGGTTCTGCCAATACCATTATATTAATGAGCTGTAGTGCCAAAGATTGGGAATATTATATACCTCTTTATCCTCCCCTTAAGAATAAATTAGTAGTAGATAAAGACCCCTATACAAAACCCCTATCCCATCTTATAGTTGCCAATAGACCTTATTATTTAGTAATTTTGTCAAAAGGAGATGCCAGAGTTTTCAAATATTTTTTGGGAGAAATTCATGAGGAAGGAGAGATAAGAGAAGAAATACCAAAAAAACATAAACAAGGAGGATGGGAAGCATCTGATTGGCAAAGATGGCATGAAACACATGTTATATGGTATTTTAAAGAAGTAGCTGAGTTTTTAGACAAAATAATAAATACAAATGAAAAGATAATAATAGGAAGTACTTCTCCTAAAAATATCTCTGAATTTCTAGAACTTCTTCCTAAAAGGCTCCATAATTCAATAATTGGAGAAATATCTTTAGAATTGGACTCTCCAATAAAGGATATTCTTGAGAAGACACATGGACTTATTAAGGACTATGAAGAAAAAGAGGCTAAAGACTTAGTAGAAAGTCTAATTGTGGCCAATGCAAAAGGAAAGGAAGCAGTCATGGGATTAGAAAATGTTGCCCACGAGGTATATCAGAAGAGAGTACAGAAAATATTAGTAGAAGAAAATTATGAACAAGAAGGATATGAATGCCCATCATGTTATTTTAGAAGTACTTATTTAGAAACTTGTCCTTATTGTAATATAAAGATGATCAAAAGATCAGATATAGTAGATGAAATTGTAGAAGATGCAATTATAGAAGGGGCAGAATTAAAATATATTGAAAATAAAGAACTTGCAAAAAAGATAAATAACATAGGTGCTTTCTTGAGATATTAAAAAAGAGGGGAGAAAGATTCTCCCCTCTTTATATTATCTTCTTGATTCTTAAATTTTATAGCCTCTCTGCTACATATCCTGTTAAGTCTGCTAGTCTGCAAGCATAACCCCACTCATTATCATACCAAGCAAAAACCTTTACCATATTCTTACCAATTACAATTGTAGATGGTAGATCTACTACTGTAGAATAAGTGGTTCCTTTGAAATCCATTGAAACAAGCTCCTCATCAGTGACTCCAAGAATTCCCTTCATCCTTCCTTCCGCTGCCTTTCTAAATGCATCATTCACTTCTTCTACTGTCACATCTTTTTGTAATACACATACCAAATCAGTTACAGATACAGTTGGAGTTGGCACTCTCAATGCTACCCCATGCATCTTTCCATCAAGTTCAGGGATGACTCTACCAATAGCTTTTGCTGCACCTGTAGATGTAGGAATAATATTTAATGCTGCAGCTCTTGCTCTCCTAAGATCTTTATGAGGAAGGTCTAAAATTCTTTGATCATTTGTATAGGAATGTACAGTAGTCATAAGACCTTTCTCAATACCAAAGTTATCTAATAAAACTTTTGCAACTGGAGCTAAACTGTTGGTGGTACAAGAAGCATTAGAAATAATATGATGCTTTGAAGGATCATATTTTTCCTCATTAACACCCATAACTATTGTTATATCTTCGCCTTTTGCAGGGGCAGAGATAATTACTTTCTTTGCTCCACCAGAGGTAATATGTACTTTTGCCTTATCAGCATCAGTAAAAAGTCCTGTTGATTCTATAACCACATCAACTCCTAAATCTTTCCAAGGAAGATTTGCTGGATCCTTTTCAGCAAAAACCCTTATCTCTTTTCCATCTATAATTATGGACTTATCTGTATATTTTACATCACCCTTATAGGTTCCATAGTTGGAATCATATTTAAATAGATGAGCTAAAGTTTTTGTATCAGTAATATCATTAACAGCCACCACTTCAACCTTATCAGGATACCTTTCTAAAAGTGCTTTAAGTACTTGTCTCCCAATTCTCCCAAAACCATTAATACCTACTTTAACAGCCATAAAAACACCTCCTAAATCGTTAAATTTTTCTTTATTTCATCCTCTTCATTATACCATTTACTTTTTACAAAAATTGTTAAAATGTTTTTAAAACTAAATATTGAAACTTAATATTTTACCAGGAATATAAACTACTTTCTTAATCTCTTTATTATCCAAATACTTTTTAACATTTTCTCTTTGTAATGCTAAATTCATAACTTCTTCTTGAGTTGCATCAGCACTTACATCTATTCGGTCTCTTACCTTTCCATTAATTTGAATAACTACGGTTACAATTTCCTCCTTTATTAACTCTGGATCATAAGAAGGCCAGGGTTGCACATGAATACTATATTCATTTCCTAACTCTTTCCACAGCTCTTCAGTGATATGGGGAACAAAGGGTGAAAGAAGTAACAATGAAGTCCTTACTGCTTCTTCAAAGGCAGGAGTCCTTCCATAAACCCTCTTGTGCTCTGTGAGAAGATTAGTTAATTCCATAATAGATGCAATAGCAGTATTAAATTTAAAATTCTCTATATCCTCCGTAACCTTCTTAATAGTCTTATGTAACTTTCTTCTTACAAGCTTTTCTTCCTCATCATCAATTTTTTGTTCATTTGCACTTTCTAAAACTAATCTCCAAAACCTATTCAAGAACCTATTTGCTCCTTCTACTCCTTCATCGCTCCACTCAATATCCACTTCAGGAGGAGCAACAAACAATATAAATAAACGGGCTGTATCAGCACCATAATTCTCCACCATATAATCTACAGAAACAATATTCCCTAAGGATTTAGACATTATCTGTCCATCTTTATAAACCATTCCTTGAGTAAAAAGTCTCTTAAATGGTTCTTTTACTGGGCTATATCCTGCATCATAAAGAACCTTCGTTATAAATCGAGAATAAAGTAAATGTAATACAGCATGTTCTATACCACCTGTATATTGATCAACAGGCATCCAATACTCTGCCTTTTCTCTTGAGAATGGCTCTTTATCATTGAGTGGGTCAGCATAACGAAAATAATACCATGAAGAATCAACAAATGTGGCAAGAGTATCGGTTTCCCTCTTTGCATGACTTCCACATTTTGGACACTTTGTATTTACAAATTCAGGAACTTTCGCTAAAGGACTTTCACCCGTTCCTGTGGGCTCAAAATCAGAAAGATCAGGAAGCTCTACTGGCAAATCCTCGTAAGGCACAGGTACTATTCCACAATTGGGGCAATAAATAATGGGAATAGGGGCTCCCCAGTATCTTTGACGAGATATTAACCAATCTCTTAATCTATATTGTACTTTTTTCTTTCCAATCCCTAAATTTTCAAACTTCTCAACAATAATTTTCCAAAATTCTGAACTTTTTAAACCATTGTATTCCTCTGAATTAATCATTATTCCTTCTTCTTCATAGGGAAGCGGAGGTTCTTTGCCAATTTCCGGAGTAATTACAGGGATTATTGGAAGATTATATTTTACTGCAAATTCATAATCTCGGGAGTCATGGGCAGGTACAGCCATTATTGCCCCTGTTCCGTAGGTTGCAAGTACATAATCAGCCACATATATCGGTACAGGTTTTTTATTAAGAGGATGTATTGCATAACTTCCTGTGAATACTCCAGTTTTATCCTTTTCTGAAACAATCCTTTCTAACTCACTTTTATTTTTAGCAATTTTTACATATTCTCTCACTTCATCTAAATATTCCTTTTTAGTTATTTTTTCTACCAATGGATGCTCTGGAGCTAGTACTACAAAAGTTACTCCATAGATAGTGTCAGGTCTTGTAGTATAAACATATATCTTCTCATCAGAATCCTGAATATCAAAGTAGAATTCAAGTCCTTCAGATTTACCTATCCAGTTCTTTTGCATTAGTTTAACTTTCTCTGGCCAATACTCCAGAGTATCTAAATCATTCAATAAATCTTCAGCATAAGCAGTAATTTTAAAGAACCATTGTTCAAATTCTCTCTTCTCAACCTCTGATTTACATCTCCAACATTTACCATCAATTACTTCCTCATTAGCAAGTACTGTCTTACAAGTAGGGCACCAGTTAGCAGGAGCTTTTTTTCTATATGCAAGTCCTCTTTCATAAAGTTTTAAAAAGATCCACTGAGTCCACTTATAATAGTCTGGAGCACAAGCTGTAACCTCCCTATCCCAATCATAAACCACACCCATTTTGAAAAGCTGTTCTTTCATCCTTGCTATATTTCTATAAGTCCATTCCTTTGGATGTACCTTATGCTTTATAGCTGCATTCTCTGCAGGCTGACCAAAAGCATCCCAACCCATAGGATTTAAAACATTGTAACCACGCATAGTATAGTATCTTGCTACCACATCACCAATAGTATAATTTCTCATATGTCCCATATGTAGATCTCCAGATGGATACGGGAACATAACCAAAGTATAGTACTTTGGTTTATCCTTTCTTTCAGTTACATGATACAATTTGTCCTCTTGCCATTTTCTCTGCCATTTAGGTTCTATTTCCTGTGGATTATACCTCTTCATTTTTTAAATCCCTCTCTCCTTTTACAAATTTTTCTTTATCTCCAATTATATAAAAGTAAATCTTTGAGGACAATAATTAAACTAATAAAATTAGGAAGACTTCCTTCTTAGAAATCCTATCTTCATTGTTAAAATTCTATCAGTAGAAAATATTTTTGCTGCAATTACTATAAGGGCTATAAAAACAACTACCATATATAATATCCCAAAAAATACAATATTATAATTTCCAAGTAAAATTTCCCTTGATGCAATAAAAGGATGACTAAAAGGTATAGCCATTATAATAAGCCTTACTGGCAAAGAAAGATTATTGATATCAGAAAAGAGAGAAACAAAATAAGGTACAATAACCAAAAAAACTAAAGGTAAAGACATACTTTGAGCACTTTTTAAATCTTCAGCTAAAACCCCTAAAATGGTAGACAAGGCTAAGCCACAAAGAATTGCTAAAAACAATGAAATTCCAAACAAGGTATAACCGTAAGGTGTAAAGCTCACACCTAATTTTTGAATAATATCAGATGTACTACTTACATCCACATTTCCACTTATTCCACCCATAAAAGATCTATATCCATACATATAAATTAAAGATGAAATTATTCCAACTATACCAGCTCCCATCATTTTAGCAATCACTATATGTTTTCTACCTATAGGTACTGTAAGGAGAGTCTCAAGGGTTTTATCCTGCTTCTCCATAGCTATAGCAGAAAGAACCATCTGGGATGTATACATGATTACTATCATTAGAATAATAGGAATAAATATTGATTGAGAATAAACTGAGTTAAGAACTTCTGATGTAGTACCTTCTGCAATCCTGTCTTTAACAATAACAAACTCTTTTTTCTTTATAGGGTTTTTCAAATTATCAGGATCTATCCCTGGAAATTTAGCTCTAATAAATTGGTCAGACATATACCTATTCATTGCGTTAATAACCTGATCCAAAACGGCAGATCCCACATTACTGCCCAATGAGAAACTCCTTATGAAAGAATATATCTCAATCTCTACTGGTTTAAATCTGGACACTAATGATCCAAAATTCTCAGGAATCAAAATAAAAAAATTTATTTTTTCTCTTCTTGCAAAATCAAAAGCTAAATCTTTATCTTCCTTTGAAAGAACTTCATTTAATAACTTAACCTTGAAATTTGCCAAAGAAAGATTACTCAAAAGTTCCCTTGATATTTCTGATTTATCAAGATCCAATACATAAATGTTTCTTGTCTCAACAGCCTTCTTAATTTCACTTTTTGTAATACTACCCATAAAATTAAAAAGTAATATTGTAAATATAAGAGATATTATTAATTGAAAAGTTACAAGTTCCTTTATTTCCTTTCTCAAAAGATTTAAAAATTTATTCATTGTACCACCCTCCTAAATACTTCCTCTAAATTTTTAGCATTGTATTTTCCTTCAACTCTTCTGATCCACCTATCTCTAATATTTTTCCCTTGTCAATAAGAGCAACTCTATCAGAAAGAAACTCTATCTCCAACATATTATGAGAAGAAAGCAAAACAGATGTCCCTTCTTTAACATATTCTCTTATAATCTCTCTTATTTCTAAAGCATTAATAACATCTAAACCAGATGTAGGCTCATCCAAGATCGCTAGAGTAGGCTTCGTCATGAGAGCTCTTGCAAGCAAAAGTTTTCTAGTCATTCCTTTACTGTATGTTCCAACTTTATCATTTAATCTATCTCCAAGTCCACTTATTTCTTTTGCTCTATTTAAAAATTCTTCTAATTCTCTTTGATCCTTAGCATAAAAAGTTGCCATAAATTTTAAATAATCAATACCTTTCATATTCTTGTAAGCTCCTGCCTCCTCTGGTAGATAACTAATATTTTCCCTTACAAAATCAGGATTTTTTCTTAAATCTTTACCCATAAATGTGACTTTTCCATCTGATGGAGTAAGAAGAGTTGCGATTATTCTTAGAGTAGTTGTTTTACCAGCACCATTTGGTCCTATCAAAGCAAAAATCTCACCCTTTTTAACCTCAAAACTAATACCTTTAAGGGCTTCTAACTTACCATAAACCTTTCTAAGATTCTCTACTTGGAGAATATTGTCCAAAAATATCACCCCCAAACTAAATTTGTTTACTATGGGAATTATATCAATCAAATTTTAAAAAATCTATTAAAAATACGTTAATACACATCTCACTTGCAAAAATTTTTCATTTAGAATACAATTTTTACTAGAACTAAGCTGTTAGCATAAGGAGAGACTTCAAATGAATTTTAAAGAAAATTTGAAAAATAAAGGCATAAGATTGAGCAAACCAAGACTTATGGTCCTTGAGTTTTTTGAACAAAACAAAAAAGGACATTTTTCTATTTATGAAATTTATGAAGAATTAAAAAACCAAAATAAAAAAATATCTTTCACCTCTGTCTATAGGAGTTGTAAACTTTTAGAGCGTTTAGGATATATAAGGCCTATAAGCTTTGAAGAAAGACATATTCATTATGAAAGTAATTTAAATCCTCATATACATTTCCAATGTGTATCATGTGGGAAAGTAGAGGAAAAGGAATTAACAAATCCCTCGGAGATATCTAAGATAATAAAAACAGAAGATGATAATTTTATAGTTACATCAATAAAGATTCAAGCATTAGGAGTATGTGAAGAGTGCCAAAAGAAACAAAGGAGGGAATTATGATCAAAAAACTTATAGAATTAGAAAAGGGAGAAAAAGGAAAAGTAGTTAGTATTATAGGTGGCAAAGGAAAAATTTTAAGACTTGCAGAATTGGGAGTAATCCCAGGAGAAGAAATTGTTCTTTTTCAAAAATCTCTAGGACCTGTGATAGTAAAAGTCAAGGATACTAATTTAGCTTTAGGTAGAGGTTTAGCAGAAAGTATTCTTGTAGAGGTAGAGAACCATGAAAAAGAAAATTAAAGTAGGTTTAACTGGTAATCCCAATGTAGGAAAAAGTACTGTATTTAATCAACTTACAGGATTAAATCAACATACAGGTAACTGGCCAGGGAAAACAGTAGAGAAAAAGATCGGATATATAGAAAAAGAAGATTATCTAATAGAGGTGGTAGATCTTCCAGGAACTTATAGTCTTACTGCTCAATCCCTAGAAGAACTTATAGCAAGGGAATTTATAGTAGAAGAAAAGCCTGATATCTTAGTACTGGTTTTAGATGCTTCCCTTTTGGAAAGGAATTTATATTTGTTGTCTCAAATTTTAGAATTACACAATAATGTAATTATTGCTCTTAATATGATGGATATTTTAGAAAGCAAAAAATATAAATTAGATGTAAAAAAGTTTGAAGAAAAGTTAGGACTACCTGTGATTCCCATGGTAGCAAGTAAGGGTAAAGGCTTAAATGAACTTATAGAAAAGGTTATTGAGATTTATGAGAAAGATAATATTCAACCTACAAAAGTAAAATATTCAAAATTAGAAGAGACTATCAAAAGAATAGAAGATCTGTTACCTGACAAAATTCAAGAATACCCAAAAAGATGGGTAGCAGTAAAATTATTAGAAAATGATCCAATTATGATAGATTTATGTAAAAAGAATTTAAAAGATTGGGAAAAAATTCAAAAAATCATAGAAGAAAGAGAAGATAACCCTATAAGAGTTGCAACTGCAAGATATGAATGGATTAAAGAAATGTTAAAGGAAGTTATAGAAAAACCCAAAAAACAAGCAATTCTCTGGACTGATAAAATAGATGAATATGTTACTCATCCCATTTGGGGATTTGTTATAGCCCTTTTTATAGTAGTAACAATTTTCTATCTTACTTTCTCCATAAATAATATAATATCTATTCCTTTGGAAAATCTACTTGACATTATAGGAGAAAAGATATCAATCCTTTTGACTTTTTTACCAGAATTTCTAAGAAACTTGATAACTAAAGGCATTTGGCAAGGTATTGCAACTATTCTTTCTTTTACCCCTTTAATTACTATATTCTTCTTGTTTTTAGCTCTTTTAGAAGATACAGGCTATCTTGCAAGACTTGCTTTCATAACTGATAGAATAATGCATAGTTTAGGACTTCATGGTAAATCTTTCCTTCCATTAGTGATAAGCTTTGGTTGTAATGTACCTGGAGTAATGGCCACAAGAACCCTTGAAGATGAAAAAGACCGGATACTTTTAATAATTATTGATTCCTTTATCCCTTGTGTACCAAGAATATTAGTTGCCTCATTCTTCCTTGGAATATTCTTTCCCCAATATGCCTTTTTACTTCTATTAACGCTTTATATTATTAGTTTCACTTCCATATATATAAGTGGCAAATTACTAAGGAAAAAGGTACTTAAAACTTCCATGAATCCTCTTCTTATGGAACTACCAATATATAAAATTCCAAGCCCTAAAATAGTATTTTTATATATATGGGATAAACTAAAATCTTTTTTCATAAGAGCAGGAACTGTTATGGCTTTACTTTCAGGACTAACTTGGATTCTTACCAACATTCCCTCTGGAAATATAGAGAACTCATTATTCTCTCAAATAGGCAAATTATTTTTACCTTTAGTCTATCCCTTAGGTTTCAATTGGCAACTTACTACAGCCCTTCTTTCAGGATTTGTAGCTAAAGAAGCTTCACTTTCCACTTTAAGTGCTATCTATGGTCAAAGTGGAAATGAACTTGGTAATATATTGTTAAGAGAATTAAATCCCATAACAGCTTATAGTTTTGTAGTATTTCAACTCTTATATATACCATGTGCAGCCACAGCTGCTACAATCTATAAAGAAACAAATTCCATAAAATGGACAGTATTTGCTGTTTTTTACTCTTTTATCTATGCCTATATCTTCACTTTTATTCTCCATCATATATTAGTATTCTTATCAAGCATTTTATGATAGAAAAAGTGCTCGAATACATTAAAGACAAAAGAATTATAAATATTGACAAGCTGAAGAAGGATCTTCATTTATCTGATGAAGAATGGGAATTGATCCTTCTTCAGCTTAAAGATCTTGGTTATATAAAAAAGGAATCTTTATCAGAGAGTATAAAATGTTCCTCCTGTCCCTTTGCTAAATCTTGCTCTCAAGGATGTCTTCAATCTGGGATCTTATATTTTGTAAAACCTCATAAGGATTAGGACTCTGAGTAATAGGACGTCCAATAACCAAATAATCAGCTCCTTTCTCTATTGCTTCTCTTGGAGTCATTATTCTTTGCTGATCATCAGTTTTCTCCTTTGTAAGCCTTATTCCTGGTGTAACAATAAGCATAGGACGCCTAAAGTTTTTCCTAAGTAATTCTATCTCCCAAGGGGAAGCTATAACGCCATCAAGACCTGTCTCTTGTGCAAGTTGAGCTAAAAATAATACCTGTTCTGGTAAAGATCTGGATATTCCCCAACTTCTCCTAAGGGTTTCTTCATTGAAACTGGTTAATACAGTTACACCAAGAAGATAAGGATATTGTGTTTTATTACTCTCCTTAAATTGAGATACAACTTTAACTGATTCTTTTAACATATTTTCTCCACCAAGAATATGAAGAGTTATCATAAAAGGATCCAATGTAAGAAGTCTTTCAATAGTTCTTACGACCGTGTTAGGAATATCAAATAACTTTAAATCAATAAAAACATTAGTACCCATCTCTTTCAAGGCCTTTACCACATGAGGACCCGCTACGGAAAAAAGTTCAAGCCCAACCTTAAAATTTCTTACATGTGGTACCAAATTTTCAGCTATTTCTAAGGCTTTTTTCTCTTCAGGAAAATCAAGAGCTACAATAATAGGATCAAATTTCTTAATCATTTAATCAACCTCCCTATTAAAATGATGAGCTATTCCTATAACATCCTGAATTCTCTCATACTTAAAATAATCTTTAGCCTCTTTAACCAGCTTACTCCCAATCCATGGGTCTCTAAAATTAGCACTCCCTATCTCAACCAAAGAAGCTCCTGAAAAAAGATACTCTAAAACATCCGAGAAATTTACTATTCCTCCACATCCTACTATAGGAAGCAATTTTAACTCGTAGATTTCCCAAATATGCCTCAAAACCAATGGTTTAACAGCAGGTCCAGAATATCCAGCAAAAACACGTTTAAAAACAGGACTTCTTTTTTTTGTATCTATCGCAAGCCCTAAGAAAGTATTAAAAGCTACAACAGCTTCGCCACCTGAGTCTTTTACTACCCTTACTATATCCAAAATATTTGGAGCCTGAGGGGTTAATTTAACCCAAACAGGCTTGTTAATTATCTCCACAACCTTTTTTGTTATAACCTTTACCATATCTATATCAATTCCGAAGAGCATACCACCACCATCTACATTAGGGCAAGAAAGATTTAATTCCAAAACTGAGAAATTATAATCTCTAAGTTCTTTAGCAATCTGATAATATTCTTGTTCCCTTTCCCCTGCTATACTTATGATTACATGAGTATCCAATCTTTCTAAGTAGGGCATTTCTTCTTCGATAAATTTTTCTAATCCAGGATTTTCAAGTCCTATAGAATTTAATATTCCGGCATAACATTCCCATATCCTCGGTGTAGGATTTCCTTCTCTTGGTTTTAATGTAATACTTTTTGTTACAATACCACCTAAAATATTTACATCATAAAACTTTGCTATTTCTCTTCCAAAACCACATGTACCTGATGCAAGTAGAATTGGATTCTTAAAAATTATGCTACCAACTTTAATTTTTAAATTATCCACCGAATTCAACCTCCGATCCTACAATGATAGGTCCATCCCTACATACATGAAAATTGCGACTTCTTCCTTTCAAAAAACAAGATAAACATATTCCTACTCCACATCCCATTCTTTCTTCAAAAGAAATATAAAGCTTATCCTTTTGATCTACTAAATGATATAAACTTTCGAGCATTGGATAGGGACCACAAGCAATTATCTTGTCAAATTCTAATAAGGAGGGTAAAAATTCTAATATCTTTCCTTTATTACCTACACTTCCATCCTCGGTAGAAATCACAAAATTATAGCTATATTTTTGGATATCTCTATAAATTTTCTCTTCCACATACGAAGAAAAACCAATGTAGGAATAGAAAATCACATTTTCCTTAAAAAAATTAACAAGAAAATTCAATGGTGCTATGCCTACCCCTCCTCCAACAATAAGAACCTTCTCTCCTTGATTTAAAGAAGGAAAAGAATTTCCAAGAGGTAAAAGCATAGAAATTTTTTCACCAATCTTCTTTTTTGATAAAATCTCTGTTCCTCTTCCTATTTTCTGATAAAGAAAATATATAAAATTATCTTCCACATTATAAAAACTCATAGGTCTTCTTAAAAAAGGATCATAACTTTCCTCAACTTGCAACATTGCAAATTGGCCAGGTAAAATTTCAAAGGTATCTTTTGGAAGTCTTACTTTCAAAAGATAAATCCTTTCCGCTACTTTCTCATTTTCTACTATTTCTCCTACTATCTCTTTCATCTAAATATCTTCCCTTCCCTATATACTAACCTTCCCTCTACAAAGGTCATAATAGGCCATCCTTTCAATCTCCATCCATGAAAAGGAGTATTCTTGCCTTTAGAAAAAAACTTATCTTTATCAACTTCTTTCTCTGCTTCTATATCAATTATTGTAAGATTAGCTGGCACTCCTTCTTCTAAAGGAATAAATGGTAGATTAAGAATTTTTGCTGGATTATATGACATCTTCTTAAAGATTTTTAATAATGGAATTTTTCTTTGATGAAATCCATAGGTAACCATAAGAGGAATAGCTGTTTCAATACCACTGATTCCAAACTCTGCCAAATTGTACTCTATCATTTTCTCATCTATATGATGTGGGGCATGATCTGTAGCAATAACATCTATAATATCTGACTCTAATGCTTCCCAAAGCACTTCCTGATCTTTCTCTGTTCTTAAAGGAGGATTCATTTTAGTATTTGTATCATATCCACTTTCTTTAACATAATCCTCGGTAAGAACTAAATGATGAGGAGTAACCTCACATGTTACATTTATACCTTTTTCCTTTCCCCATCTGATCATTTCAACACTTTGCCAACAAGATATGTGGGCCAAATGTAATTTTCCCTCTGTCAATGATGCAAGAAAAATATCTCTTGCTACTATACTAGCCTCTGCTACCCATGGCATCCCTTTTAATCCAAGGACTATAGCAGTTTTTCCCCAATTCATACTGCCTTCGGAGGTTAAGTTAGTATCTTCCGCATGTTCTATGATAGGAACATCAAAGGCCTTTGCATATTCTAAAGCACATCTTAATACTTCACTATTCAATACACATTTTCCATCATCTGAAAAAGCTTTAGCACCTGCTAAAAACATATCTCCTATCTCTGAAATCTCTATACCTTCTCTCCCTTTAGTTATAGTTCCAATTGGATATATTCTTGCTAAACCTATAATATTAGATTTTTCATATATATACCTCACAATCATTCTGTTATCTATAGGGGGATTTGTATTAGGCATACAAGCCACAGCAGTAAATCCACCAGCTACAGCTGCCATTGAACCTGTCTCCAGTGTTTCTTTCCATTCATAACCTGGTTCTCTAAAATGTACATGCATATCTATTAAAGTAGGCACAACAACTTTATTCTTACCATCCACAATCTCCACATTTTGGTCCAAATTTAACTCTTTTCCAATACCTCTAATATGACCGTCTTCTATGTATAGATCTCCAATCTCCTCTTTATTTTTATCTGTATGTAACAAAATAGCATTCTTAATTAATATTTTCATCTGACCTACCTCCCAACATAAGATAAAGAAGCGCCATTCTTACTGCTACACCATTCGTTACCTGTTCATTAATCAAAGATAACGTACTATCGGCAACTTCTGAAGATATCTCTACACCCCTATTCATAGGACCAGGATGCATAATTAAAACATCTTTTTTAGCCTTTTTTAAACGCTCTTCTGTAACTCCAAATAAAGCATGATATTCCCTTAAGCTTGGGAAAAGCCCTTTCTTTTGCCTTTCTAACTGAAGTCTTAAAATATATACAATATCGGCATCTTCAATAGCCTCATCTAAATTATATGTGACTTTAGCATTTAAATAATGAATATCCTTAGGAATTAAAGTAGGAGGGCCACATACTATAACAGAGCTTCCCAGCTTACTCCAAGCATATATATTAGATCTTGCAACTCTACTATGGAATATATCCCCAACTATAGCTATCTTTAATCCATCAACTCTATTCTTTTTTTCATAAACGGTAAAAACATCCAAGAGAGCCTGGGTGGGATGTTCATGCATTCCATCACCTGCATTTATAACTTTTGACTTTATGTTTTTAGCAATAAAAAGGGGTACCCCAGAAGAACTATGTCTAATAACAAATAATTCTACCCCCATAGCCTCTATAGTCTTAACAGTATCAAGAAGAGTTTCACCTTTCTGTATACTACTTGTAGATGTTGCAATACTTATAGTATCAGCACTTAAATATTTTGCAGCAAGTTCAAAAGAGGAACGAGTTCTTGTGCTTGGTTCATAAAAAAGAGTACATATGGTTCTTCCTCTCAAAGTTGGTACTTTTTTAATCCTTCTATTCAATATATCTTTCATAGACTTTGCTGTTTCAATAATTAGTTCAATCTCCTCCTTTTTAAGTTCTTCAATACCTATTAAATCTTTTCTATCCCACATTATTATTCCTCCTTCCATTCTCCAATTACAACTTCATCTACCCCATCTATCTCTTCCAATCTAACCTCAATTTGTTCTTTTCGAGAAGTAGGTACGTTTTTTCCAACATAATCAGCTCTAATAGGAAGTTCTCTATGACCTCTATCAACTAAAACAGAAAGTTGTACTGTTCTTGGTCTACCTATATCCATAAGAGCATCTAAAGCAGATCTTACCGTCCTTCCTGTGTAAAGTACATCATCCACTAAAATCACATCTTTACCTTCAATGGAAAAATTAATTTCCGTTTTACCCACCTTTGGTTGATCCAATCTTAAATTCAGATCATCTCTATATAAGGTAATATCTAAACTACCAACAGGAACTTCTTTTCTCTCTATCTCAGCAAGAAATTTTTGTAACCTTTTAGCTAATGGTACACCTCTTCTTCTTATTCCGATAAGTACTACGTTATCTACGCCTTTATTCCTTTCTACAATTTCATGAGCGATTCTTTTAAGAGCTCGCTGTATAGCTTCCTTATCCATTATTCGTGCCTTTTCCTGAAAATACATATATGTTTGAACCCCCTTTCTTTTATATGAGATAAAAAAACGGACATACCCACATTTTTATTATGGATATGTCCGCTTTATAATCATTTATTTTTAATATTTTTTTCAATTTTCCTCCCTTTTTAGCCTCACTGGGCTAAATTAAAGGACCAATGTATTATAAAAAATAAAAAACTAAGTGTCAATTAAAACTAATGATTTATAAATTCCTCAACAATCTCTTTTTTACATGTATTTTGTAATATTTTCAGTTCATTAAATCTCTTATACAAACAAGAAAAAATAATAGCTATTGACTCATGTACACCATAAGTAGGATCTGGATCTGTTGCTTCATGTATTGATATCTTTAATTTATGGTCATTAAGATAAAGAGAGATAAAAAACCTTTGTTTTAGGGAACCTTCTACTACGACAGTATCAATCAATATTTCATTTTTCCTTGAATAGAAACTTATATAATTAATTATCTTGTTATCCTTTTCATATATACCCTTAGGAAGAATGTTTAGAACTTCTTCTATTTTAAGATCTTTTTTTAATTCCATAATTATATAAGGCATAATAATCTCCTCCTTCTTTAACTTCAAAAGAGGATAAAAATCCTTAATCCATAACGGCATCTCTATTGTTTCCAATTTTTTATAGCCTATATAATAGATGGGAAGCCCAATAGATATCCATTTTCTTGCATATTTCGTTTTATAATATTCAGGAAAATCGCTTATTATGCTTTTTTCCCATAAAGGTTTAAAAACTCCTATTTTTTCAAAAATATCTACAGTATAATTAGCATAATCTAAACTATCTGTCGCCATAATAAAATGCCCTTCTATTTCTAACCTATCTCCTAAGAGATAAATAAAAGCATCGTTTATAATTCTTCTTTCTTTATGGGATTTTTTTGGCCAAGGATCAGGAAAATTCATATAGACAGCCTTTAAAGATTGGGAGTTAAATAGTTTGCAGAGAGCTTTAGCTCCTTCTATTCTTACAATTCTCAGATTTTCTAAATTGGCTTTATTTACTTTCCTTTCAGCTTTTTTAAGAATTTCTTTGGATACATCTATACCAATAACGTTAATATGTGGATTATTTTGAGCAAGCCATATAGAAAACTCCCCATTCCCCATTCCAATTTCCAAGTAGAGAGGAGCTCTCTTTCCAAATATACTTTCCCAATCTGGAAAAAATCCTAAATCTTTCTCTTTTAATAATAAACTCTCCATATTAAATGTTATGATATACTAATTTATAATTTGTGAAAAGGAGGTTAAAATGAAAGAAAAAAGAGAGCCGATAGTATTAGAGAATTTCGGACAAAAAATTTTTGGAGTCCTTCATATACCCGAAAAAACACCTGCTCCTTTTGTGCTCTTTTGTCATGGTTTTACAGGTACAAAAGTAGAACCTCATAGAATTTTTGTAAATACAGCAGAAGCTCTTTCAAAAGAGGGAATTGGTGTATTGAGAATTGATTTTCGTGGTTCTGGAGACAGTGAGGGTTCTTTCAAAGATATGACTGTGGAAGGTGAAGTCTCAGATGCTCTCATAGCTCTTGATTTTCTTAGACAAAATAATTTAGTAGACAAGGAAAGAATAGGTATATTAGGTCTATCTATGGGTGGAGCAGTGGCCAGTATCGCTTCTGGAAGAAGTTCTATTGTAAAATCCTGTGTTTTGTGGTCCGCTGTATGTCATTTTGATATATTCTTTAACAGATCCCCAGAAGAAATGCAAAAAATTAAAGATTACGGGGATTTTATCGATCTTGGAGGAAATTCTGTAGGTAAAAAATTTTTAGCTGAAATAGTAGGAATAAAACCATTAGAAGAATTAAAAAAAAGAATATTGCCTGTATTAATTATTCATGGAAGTAGTGATCCTGTAGTACCAGTACAACATGCCTATGATTATTACGAAGGAATTAAGAAAACTCATAAAGCCAAACTAGAAATAATAGAAGGGGCAGATCATACTTTTAACTCCATTGAATGGGAAAGAAAAGTCATAGACAGTACCTTAAAATGGTTTAAAGAGACATTATAAAAAGGTAGATATAATTTCTTCTTTTATTTCCTTAAAAACCAGATCTCTAGTTTCAGGAGTAAGATAATATGTTTTACCATATTTCTTAAATGCAGTTATAAAGTCCCTATGTAAAGATGCAATTATATTTTGATCACTATTTAAGATTTCAAAAATCTTATCTCTAAATTTACGAGATAAAAACTCCATTTTCCCTATTTCATCTATAATAAATATATCTCCTTTTTGACTAAATATATCCTCTATTATTTTCTCAAAACAATCTATATCTACAAAGTATTTCCCATACCTATAAAGAGTAACATTATATACAGATGCAAAATTGACTCTCTCATTTGTTTTCAGTAAAATCATATCAAATCCAATTCTAAATTTTCCATCTCTAACCTCTTCCGTAACAAAACCACAAGTACTTATATTCCTTTCCCTACAAAAGGCATCAACCCTCTTAAGTAAAGTAGTCTTTCCAACTCCAGGCTGTCCTGTCACAAAAATTTTCATCCTTGATTCACCATTGAATCTCATAAGTTTTTGTATTATAACATAAAAGAGTTAAATGTATATTACAATAGATCTTGGAACCACAAATTTAAAAATAATTTTGTGGAACCATAAAGGAAAAATAGAAAAAAAGACAATTTTTCCTACTCCAATCTCATCTGACTATACAATTGATCCCTTAAAGATCATCCATCACCTCAATGATTTCTTCTCTAATTTAGAAAGAAAATACAAAAAGGATATACAGGGTATAGCTGTTGGAGGAATGGGCGAAGCAGGTTTACTTATAGATAAATATGGAAATCCATTAACTCCAATCTTTTCATGGTTAAATGATAAGGGAAAAGAAGAAATAAAAATCCTCGAAAGTATCGGCAAAAAAGATGTATTTTATATCACTGGACTTAAAGTTCATCATAAATATTCATTGGCAAAGATTTTATGGCTTCAAAAAAAGGAAAAAGATATTTGGATGAAAGCATACAAATGGATAAATGCTGTGGACTTTATTAACTTTTATTTAAGTAAAAAATTAGTTACAGATTATTCTCTTGCTAGCAGAATGCTTCTCTTTGACATAAATAAAAAAACTTGGTCTGAAGAAATTTTAGGATTATGTAACATATCACCTGAAAAATTACCTGATATTAAACCTACAGGATCTATAATTGGTGAAATTGATATCTTTATTAAAAATAAATTCTCATTAAATACATTTCCCATTATATTAGGCGGGCATGATCATCCCATAGGAAGCCTTATTTATAATCTTCAAAACTCAATATTTGATTCCTGGGGAACAGCTGAGGCCTTTATACTACACACTGAAAAACCTTTACTAAAAGAAGCAGTAAGAGAATTAGGGTTCTCGGTGGGATGCATAAAAAACTTCTATTATTTAATAGCAGGAATACACTTTTCGGGAGGAATATTAAAATGGTTAAAAGATAATATGAAATGGAAATTAATCATTGAAGAATACACTCCAACTAATGTCCTATTTTTTCCATTCTTGTTAGGTAAAGATTCAAGAAAATATAAGGAAAACATTAAGGCAATTTTTTATGGGATAGATTTAAATACTCAGATAAAAGACCTTATCAAGGCAGTATGGGAAGGAGTTTTTTATGAAAGTAGATATATATTAGAAAACATTGAAAATTTGGAAATACCAATAGAGAGAATCTATTTAAGTGGAGGTATGAGTAGATTTAAAAAAATCATTAAATTAAAAGCAAATATATTAAACAAACCTATATATATTTCAAAAGAAAAGGAATCTACCTCAAAAGGTTTAGCACTTCTTATTGCTGAAAATTCAAATGTGGAAAATACAAAAAATTTTAAGGATTCTCCCTTTGATATTATATCACCAACATCTTCAAAGATTTTTGAGGATAATTATATAAGATACAAAAAAATCAGGGGGCTCCTGGGAGTATAGCCAGAAGCCCCTCTCTTTAGATTATTTCAAACCTTCAAGAATTGCATTAATTGTTGCTTCAAACTTAGGTTTTAATGATTTTATAGACTTGGCAGGATTTGCTGGGTCAATCTGATCCATAAGCTCATTGAATCCAGGAATACCGGCAGCAGGATTAATAACTGTTCTTGTAGATGCGTCTATAAGTAAGTCATAAATCTCTTTTCCACCAACTCTCTCTATTTGATCTTTTACTATTAATTCCTTCTCTTTGTCTGTTGGCATTAGCATCCATATTAAGTATAATGCTGCAAGTTCTGGATCCTTAGAAGAAGAAGCAATAGCCCATGCTGCATCATCACCTTCATCAGCACTTTTCTTCTTACTATCAGGCCCCTTTGGGAATGGAACTATTCCAAGCTTCTTACCAAGGGCATTCCTCATATTAGTTAAATCCCATGGACCCCAATAATCCATACAGGTTATCCCTTTTTGAAATCTTCCTTGTGGATCTGTCCACCAGTCAGCAGGTCTCATCTTATATTTTGCATCCATATCATACAAGGCTTGGAATGCTCTATATGCCTTAGGATCATCTAAATTAAATACAGGCCTACCACCTATATACTTTATAGGTAAAACATCGTTAGTCCATAAGAAAGGATGATAAGTTCTCCAACTTGCATAGGCATACTGATCTATTTTTCCATCACCATTGGTATCTTGTGTAAGTTGCTTCCCTAATTCAAAGAAGGTATCCCATGTCCATTTACCCTGCTTATACAACTCTAATGGATCTGGTAACCCTGCCATCTCAAATTTCTCTTTATTATAGTAAAGAATATATGGAAATACATTATCATTATATATATTTGTTACTGCATAAATTTGTCCTCTCCATGTGAAATAATCTAAAATATTTTTCCTAAAACCTACAGCGTTCCAAAGATTTTTATCCTTAAAATTAATATACCTATCAAGAGGAAGAAGCATCTTCTTCATCATCCAAGTAGGTTTCTGTCTACTATCTATGTATACAATATCGGCTCCAGATCCAGACAAAATAGCAGCAGTTTGTTTTTCCACCTTGGTTTCCCATGTTACATATACAATTTTCACCTTTGCTCCAGTTATTTTTTCAAACTCTTCCCTTGATTGTTTAGGAGATCTTACACCAGGGATGTCACTTTTTTCCACCTCAGGCCAATGTTGCCAAACATAAATAGTTTTACCTCTATACTTTTGTGTATCAATATTCAATGTATAATTCCCAACTTTTACTGTATATACTCTTTGCCCAAAGCCCGGGACAAAAGTCACAAAAGAAAAGAAAACTATAAAGAACAAAATAAACAGAGATTTTTTACTCATTCTTTAACCTCCCCTTTAATAAATTTAAATTAAAAGATATTTAAGTTTAAAAAGTTTTAATTCTTTCCGTATACCCCCTTTCTTTTGTAAATAGTTTCCATCGTGTTTGTTTACATAGTACATCATTTGAAAATAATAACTAACATTATATTGACCTGAAATTGCAAAAATTTGCTCTCATAATACTGGTACAGTAGTATCCAATATCACACCTTCCGGGAAAAATTCAAAAATTATTTTTAGATTTGTTCCACTCTGAAGATTTTCAAAAACTTGCTTTCTTATAACCACTTGTGATTCAACAACATTAAAGTCATCCCAACCTCTAAGATAAGGAGTCCATGAATCTCTAATAGGTCTACCAGTTTTGGCATCAAAAATCTTTATCGCACATAATTTTGTACCATTAAAATTAATAAGAAATTTTGCATCCATTGGCACTCCACTAATAATATTAAATGGTTTATCTAATAAAACTGGGTCTTTGTATTGAATAATCTCTAAAGGATAGTCTACTCCTTTTGTGAATTTAAACATGAGAATTCCATTTCTTCCATATACACCAGGTTTAATTATTGTTTTTATTAAACTGGATTTCAGTAAAACTTGATCATTCTTAAGCAAAATATAATCTTTATTTAAATCTAATTTCCTTTCCCCTAAATATATACCTTCCAATTTATTCTCATTCAATTCTAAAGAGATTACTATATCTTTAATCTCTTGTTTCTCTTTTAAATAAAGTATCCCAGGATTTAAAAAGGCATTAGGATTCCCCATTGAAGCATTAATAATGATTTTCACAAGTACTTCATCCCTCCACATCCTATTTCTCCTATCATAATTATCAAAACCATTATCCCAATAAAAGGTTGCCATCTTATATTTTTTAGCTGTTCTTATAAGGTTATCAATAAAATACCACTCTGCTGGTTTATTCCCATTAGATACTCCAAACTCACCAATTATAAAAGCATGATTTGGAAATTTTTCTCTAACAATACGAATATCATTATCCATCTGTGCTTTATCTTTATTGCTTCCCCATGTTTTCCTTCCCCACCAATTAGCCACAAAATCCCATGGCGAATAATAATGGATACCAATGATTATATTTTCATCCTTTGGAGGTATTAGGTATTTCTCAGCCTTATATGTATCTGTCAAGAGTGGAGGTATTACTAATAATCTTTTATCATTAAATCCTCCTGAATTTCTTATAAGTTTTAGAATTCTTTCATTTACTTCATTTTGAATTTTTCCAGCCTCTTCTTCGGAGAACCCCTCATAAGTAGGTTCATTTATTATCTCAAAAATCAGTTTCTCTGAATAATCCTTAAATCTTTTAGCTATCTGCTCCCACAATTTCTCTAATTTTCTCATTGTTTCTTCCTTATCCTGCTTCATTTCCTTACTTAACCATCTCCAAGAATCATGATGAACATTTATTATTACAAAAAGATCCCTTTCAAGAGCCATATTCACAACCTCTTCTACCCTGTTCATCCAAGCCTCATCCACATTATAATCAGGAGCAGGCCCCATATGATCAACCCATGTAACAGGAATTCTCACACTTTTAAATCCTGTTTTCTTAATATCATCAAAGATGTATCCTTCAGTTTTAGGATTTCCCCAAGAAGTTTCATCAGGTATGGCATCCAGAGAATTTCCAAGATTCCATCCAGGATCCATTTCTTCTACTGCTTTATGAGGATCAATATAACTAAAACTTCCCTTATATGAACTTGCATATCCTTGATTACAAAAGATTATTAAGAAGAATAGTAAATTTAGCAAAACTATTACCCCAGTGATTTTCATAATACATCACCTTATTTTACAAATTTGATGTCATCCACATACAAAATAGTCTTTCCAGACGGAACCCCAGAAACCTCTATGCTCATCCCCCATATTCTTTTTAGATCTACAGTAACGAAAGACTTTAAAGGAATTGAAATTTTTGTCCAAGAAGTAGGCACTCCACCTGAAATGGTATATTTTTCAGAATAAACCTCTTTTCCTCCTTTTTCACTTGGTGCTTCTGCAAGAGTTATTAAAAGATTGTAATTATCAGTTTTCTCAGATTTAATATAAAACTCTAAAGTTTTATATTGAGATAGATCAAATATTTTATCTTTATTATCAAAATTCCACTTTGCAAAATTAATTCCCATCCCAGCCCACCAGCTTTCCCAAACAAAGCTGATTTTAAGACTTCTCTTACCAGAATATGCAATACCCTCTAATTCTTCAGCCTTACAACCTTCAGGAGCAACCCAAAAACCCAACGAAGACAAATTAGAATTGTCACTCTCTCCATCGTAGATTAATAATACATTACCTATTTGAGAAAAAATCAATGTTACGACCATTAAAAAAAGAATAGAAATCTTTAAGAATCTCTTCATATAAATACCCCCTTTTAATTTTTTTTAACCAATTATTCCTGTTCTTTCCACACTCTCAACAAAAAACCTTTGGGTAAATATATAGAATATTAGCATAGGTAACATAACTAATACAGCTCCAGCATACTGCGGTGGCAATATTAGTAAAGGATCAAATATTTGTGTACCACCAGTAATAATGGATCTTATATTTGCTAAGTTTAAAGAAAGAGTATACTTATCAAAATCACCAATAAAAACAGATGGCTCAAAAACATCATTCCAATGCCAAACCACCGAAAATAAGAAAACAGCCACTATTGCTGGTATAGAATTAGGAATAAAAATTCTAAGATAGGTTTGAAAAGGAGAAGCACCATCCACATAAGCTGCCTCTTCTAACTCCTTAGACATACCTCTGAAAAACTGTCTAAAAATATATATAAATAGACCACTTCTTAAACCACCACCTAAGATGGTAGGAAGAATAATAGGATAATAGGAATTTAATAGATTTAGAGGTTCACCCCTTATTAATCCGATAATATTTAAGATGTCAAACCTTTGATAAAACACATATAAAGGAATAAGCAAAACCTGGGGTGGAACTATAAGGGTAAATATAATAAGTGCAAATATAATTTCCCTTTCTTTAAATTTAAATCTGGCAAGTCCGTATCCTATCATGGAACAAGCAATAACGTTAAAAATAGCAGGAATAATAGAAATAATAAGACTATTTTTAAAAGCATTAAAATAATTTAAAGATTTAAATGCCAATATAAAATTTTCAAGAGTTGGATGCTTTGGAATCCATACTACAGTAGGATCAATAAGATCTTCTCTACTTTTAAGTGCTGTACTAAACATAAAAAGAACCGGTCTTAATAATACGTAAGAAAGACCTATAAAAAGTAAGATTTTTAAAATATTATATGTCCAGACACTTATTTTATGCTTCCATATAAGAATTAATTCTTCTTTTTTATATTGTTTAAACATATATTTTCCTCCTTACTCATTCATGTAAAATACCCGTTTAGATATAATCCAAATTAAAATAAGTAAAATAGCACCTACAATCAAGAAATAGAGCCATGCAATAGCTGCACTATAACCGTGATTTAATTGTCTAAAGGCCACTTCAAGAATATATCTAAGCACATCATTACTATAATCAGTGAAAGAATCTATAACCGTATATATGACATTCACAAGAATAATAGGAGAAATCATAGGTAATGTAATCTTCCAAAATACTTCCCAAGAAGTTGCTCCTTCTACTTGGGCTACCTCATATAACGATGAAGGAATAGATTGTAATCCAGCTAAAAATATAAGTATCTGCACACCTGATTTCCAAATAATTTCATATATCCTATCAATGGCATTAATAACGGGCATTAAAAATGGAATATTACCTGTTATCCTTACTAAAAACATTCTAAAATCTATACCTCTCAAAAAGGGTGAGTTAGACATAGCCATTCCTGCTTGGGCACCAATATTAAATTGCTCCAAAGAATTAGATTCAAAAACATAAAGTAATGCTCCCGACATAACGACAACAGGTAAGAAAAAAATAGCTCTTACTATAGTTCTTCCTTTAAATCTTTGGTTCAAAAGTATAGCAATAAATAAAGAAAACATTATTATTAAAGGAATATTTACCACAATATTTCCAATTTCAGTGGTCAGATATCTTATAAAATTAGGATCTTCCCTTAAAGCCTTTATAAAATTACTCAATCCCACAAAAGTCAATTTATATCCTTCTGGAGAAACATCTAATTGACTAAAGGCAAAAATTATAGATTGAATAAAAGGCCATGCAAAAAAGATCACAAATCCAACAAGCCATGGGTAAACAAATAATCTACCTATTCTTGCTTGTCTTTGAGCCAAAGTTTTAAATCTTTTTTGTTTTTTCATAGATTATTTCCCCCTTATTTCTTTCCTAAGGAGAATAAAAAGTCTTCTCCTCTAACCATTTTACCTTTATATAGATAAGATGCTTTATTATAATTAACTACTATTTCAGCCCCATTCTCATACTCAACTCGATAAACCCCATCTGTAAGCTTATTATGGGACTTTATAGGAACATCATATATATTCAGATACAAATTCTTAACTTTATTGTATTCTTCTACTGCCTGTTCAATCCAATCCTTATAATTGGAACTTAACATTTCGTTATAAAAACTCTTTTTAAAATATGATGAATCTTTATAAATGAACATATAATATGGTATAGCACCATACTCTACCATTCTTAAAAATTCTTTCTTTTGACTCTCTCTTAAATTTCCTGGTCTTCCACTAAAAGGAATATATCCATGAATAATCATTGGATAAAAAGGAATAGCTTCTGATTCTATTGAAAAATTACTACAATCAAGAGAAACATCAAGGAGCATAGAAGTATAAGGAAGAATATAAAGATTACCAGAGGTAAATATAAAGTTATATTTATCTATATTACTAGATAAAGCCTCTCTCCACAATGAAATTACCTCTTCTCTGGAGAGCAATCTTGGAAATTTATTTTGAGAATAGACATACTCTCCCATCTTCTCGATTAAAGCATTATTTATTCCATATTTAGATATACCCTTCAAGAAATTATTTAGATAACTTGGAACCTTACTTGGAAGCACAATAAACCATGGATCATAATCTCTATTCTTCTTCTTAATAACAGGATCCCATTTATATAGAAAAGCAAGACCATTATTTAAATATCTATTTCCATCTCTTGAAGGTGAAAAACCATTACCAGATTCGTGTATTTCTATAATTTCTGCAGTTAAATATAAAGGTATATTGTTCTTCTTACAATAATCTAAAAGCCTTCTTAATCCATTGTCTCCTCCAATTCTTGCTTCTACTTTTACTCCATTTGTGATTTTACTCATATATCCCCCTGATTGATACCCTTTCAAAATAAGGTTTATATTATCAATACCTTTAGATTTTAATTCCTGTAATATCTTAATAGTCTCATCAAAAGTGGTAAGTGGAAAAAGATCAACAACAGGAATTCCAGCCTTAGTAGTTTTTATTTTTATGCTATTAATAATTGTCAAATTAAAAGGTACTTTATCTACTTTTACAGATTTTTTATAAAGATATCCATTATTGAGAAGATAATTCCTATATGTTCTTGCCATTAAAGAATAATCAACATCTTTACCGGTAAAAAGATAATAATTTATAACAATATCACTCTTAAGAGTATAAGGAGAAAACTTACTTACCAATACATCTACCACTTCTCCTGGCTGTCCTGTTGATGCCTCCCTTTCATAAAGTAAGAACTTATGAATCCTACGATAATTAAAGATTGGATAAACCCTATAATATGAAGTAGCATTACCCGCCATATAACAAGCCAAACTTGCATCAGCATCCCCACTCTCAATAATTCCCAAGATTCCTAAATCGTTTCTTTTCACTCCATATATAGGTAAATTTATATTCTCTGTTTTTGGAGGCATATTATATAAAGGGAGTCCATAATCTAAACCATATATTGGAATTTCAAATCCTCTCTCATTTCCAGCCTTATGATCAAATCTTACTAAAGCTCCAGAACCATCAGGCAAAACAAGATAACCATTATCTCTTTTTTCACCATATATAAAATAAGGTAAAACCCAAATTCTATTTAACTTTAAATCTCCTTCTTCCTTTACAGAATCCATAGGTACTCTAACTTTTAATCCATACGAGGTCAAATAAAACTCTATAGAAATAGATAAGCCCTGAGTAGAAAATTCATAATCAAATCTTATTCCATCCTTAATATTCTTCACTTTATAGTTTCCTCTCATAACTCCTAAAGCATAGGTATTATAAACAGTAATTTTCCCTTCTTGATCTGCCATCTCTACCACTAAATGAGACGGAATACTAAACTTAGTAACCCCCATAGAAGGATCGTTTTCCCAATTTTCTGGAAATTGTCTAAAAATTTTTCCTGTTTTATTCTCCTTAATCATAACTTCAGCTGTTTGTCTATTAAGCAACATAGAGAATTTCTCATTTTGAGCTACAACTTTTAAACCATTATCTTGGCTATATAGAGGGATAATTAATAAAAGGATTATTATAACTACAAAAAAATTACTGTATTTCAAGAAGTATCTTTTCATCTTTTCACCTCTTAACCAATCATATATTTAATTTCTAAATAAACTGTATAGACAAATCTAATAAATTGTTGAAAAGTAGCAAAGAAAACCATACCTATAAACATAGCAAATATTATTCCACCTAAGGTTACTAAAGACGTTCCTATAGCTTTACTTAGGGTATATTCTTGGAGTTCCATCATGCCAGAAAGAATGATCCATATTGACCAAAGAGTTCCTATAGTACCTATGAAATAGTAAAATGCTGCCTCATCTAAGGTAAAAACATGACTCAATAAAGTTTGAGGCAAAATCAAAAGAGCCAGTGGGAAAATACCATATACTGTCATAATAAAAATCTCTCTCATTTTTGCCTTTCCTTCCATTATGGTGGTAACCGCCCAATTTATAATCACCCATACTAAAATAGGAATTAACACTCTGCCTATCTCCCAGAGAATATTCAATTCTTCAGGTCGATATGGATTAAAATGAAAAGCAGTCATTAACCTTTGTATTATAAAAGAGAGAATTATAAAAATTAATAAGATAAGAGCTCCTCTAAAAGCTTTAGGTTTCCTTCTTAACTCGTAGAATCCATCAAAAGGATGCCTAATCACATAAAAAACATACATTACAGTATAAAAAAGTTCATGATTTCTGAGAAAATTATGATAATGACTTCTAATAGTATTTCCCAAAAATCTGTTTATCAAATATAAAGCTAAGATCAACAAAAGTATAGTGTTCATTATTAATGTAAAATTCCTTCTCATATACTCTATTCTGTATCCTCTTAAGGCTTTTGAATATCCTGTAGGATAAAAACCAAGTCTAAAACTTTCCATTGCTTCTTTATATTTTTCTTCATGGAGATAGTTTTTGCCTATACCAATATAAGCAAGATCATAATTGGCATCCATCTTAACAACTTTGTCCCATATATTAGCAGCTTTTCCATAATAACCTTGAACATAATAAGAATTCGCTTTTAATACTAAATCTCCAAAAGTGGTAGGTTTAAAAGTAGTTATTGTACCCTTATTCTCATCTAAAACAAAAACTTTTCCTTTATCTATATCTATAGCGGTTGGATATTGGAAGGTCCCCTTTTGATTTCCAATATCACCAAAAACAAAAAGATAATCACCAAGATTGTTATAAACAAAAACCCTACCTACTCTACCATCCAAAACATAAAGATTCTCAGAATCATCTACAGCAATATCCACAATTTCTCCTCTAACAGTAAAACCAAAATATAGATCACCATACATACCGCCCGTGCGACCTTCCTGTTTAATAATATTGTCTCCTAAGGCATTTAATCTTTTAATTTGGTCATACCAAGCCCTTACACATCCATATATAAATCCATCTTTATCAGCTGTTACATTTCTATACTCAATCGGAATAAAAAGTACAAGTTGAGATCTTTGTTCTCTTGTAAGTACTCTTCTCCAGAAAAGTTCTACTGGATTTACCTCAACCCTATTACTTCCAAAAAATCTTTCAAAATTTCCATTTGGACTAAACTGTATTAAACCTTCAACCACATTCTCTGCTACCACATATATTCTTCCCAATTTATCCACAGCCACTTTTTTAGGAATATATACAAAATCCTTATGTATAACCTCTCCCACAGGTTTGCCTACAATTTTAAAAAGAGAACCATCTGGATTTAAAATCACAATTCTCGCATTCTGAGAGTCTGCTATATATAGTTTGCCCTCATCGGTTAAAAATAAACCTGTCGGTGCTTTAAATCCTTCTCTTTTACCATTATTGATAAAACCATCAATAATTTTCTTAAGTTTAAAATCTTTATCTATAACAACAATTCTATTATTTCCTGTATCTGCCACATATACATCTCCATTCCTTTTATCTACGAAAAGATCTTCTGGTGAAGAAAAATCTTTGTCTAATCCTATAGTTTCACCCGTATAGATCTTTTCCGGCTCATAAGCAGGTAAAGAAGGAACTGGCCTACGTCGCTCATTATAAATATAAGTGTGATAAGGTATACCTGCGTAAGTTACACAAATAATCAGAAAAAGAAAAACTATTAATCTAATGAAAAATCTTCTTTCTTTTCTCATAAACAATTACTCCTTAATACCTGCAGATTTCATAGTTTCTACTACATTGCTTTGGGTCACTATAAAAATAATTAAAGAAGGTAACATCATAAGAATAGCAGCAGCTGCTGCCGCTCCGGCTCTTACAAAGCCTCCTTGTTGAATATAGGTAAGTGCTAAGGAAAAAGGCTTCATAGCCTCATTATGTATATATAATGAAGGAGTGTATGTATCATTCCATGTATCTCTAAAAGCAAATAATATAAGAGTAAGCCATGCAGGCTTCACATTAGGCATAACCACATACCACCATATCTTAAACTCATTTGCCCCATCAATCCTAGCAGATTCAATATAGGAATCTGGAATCTGTTCCATAAACTGTTTCATCAAGAACAAACCTAAGGTAGCCCCTATATAGGGGAGAATAAGAGAAAAATATGTATCTAAAAGTCGCAATTTAGCCATTATAATAAACCTTGGAATATTGGTAACATAACCTGAAAACATTAAAGAAAATATCACAAGATTGAACAAAAACTTACTTCCTGGAAATTTATGTTTAGCCAAAGGGTAGGCAGCCATAGAAGCAATAAGCACATGTCCTAATGTGCTCATAAAACTGATAAAAATACTATTAAAAAGATATCTTGAAAAAGGCACAAAAGAATTACTCATGAGATAAAAGAGATCAGAAAAATTCTTTAAGGTTGGTCTTCTAACAAATAATCTGGGTGGAAAAAGAAATAATTCATCCAATGGTTTAAAAGCATTCATTATAGAATACACAAGGGGTAGAGCCATAAATACTGCTACAATTCCAAGTACAATTATTAGTATCAAATTTCCCCACCAAGATCTATTAATTCTTGATTTCATTTTAAAAGTAAAACCTCCTTATGAATATTAATCAGGCCTAATTAATTTTCTAACTCCTTGGTTAATACTCACTGTTATTAAGAATAAAATTACTGCTATTGCTGATGCATATCCCATTTCATATCTAATACTTCCATAATCCCACATATGAAGAACTATAGTATGAGCCGAATATAAAGGACTTGGAAAGCCAATCAATTGAGCAGATATGTCAGCCACAGCAAAGGACGCAGTAACTTGCATTATAGCTCCGAAAATAAGTTGAGGTTTCATAGAAGGTAAAGTTATATACCACAATTCTTGCCATCTATTTCTGATCCCATCTACTGCTCCTGCCTCATACAGACTTCTGTCTATAGTTTGAAATCCTGCAATAAAGGCTAAAAAGCTTGTCCCCAAACTCATCCAAAGTTGAATCACCATAAGCACGTATAGATTAATACGAGAATCCTGTAACCAATATATTGGTTCCTTTATTATGCCTAAATTCATTAGAATACCATTTAGCAATCCATATACATCACCAGAAAAGATGTAAGTCCATATGAAGAAAATTGCAGAAGATAGAGCAGGAGCATAAAAAAGTAAAGTTAAAAAAGCTCTAATTTTTGGGGGTAGTTCATTTATAAGCCAAGCAAAAAATAAGCAAGCAAGATAACTCAATGGTCCAGTAATTAAAGCAAACTTAAAGGTATTTTGTAAAGCAATTAGAAAAACGTCATCCTCTAAAAAGAGTCTTTTGTAGTTATTCCATCCAACGAATCTAGGCATCTGTATTACATTATAATTGGTAAAACTAAGGATAGCTCCTACAATAACAGGAATTACAGTGAAAGTAAAAAATAATATAAAATAAGGAAGAACTAAATAATAAGATTCTTTATTCTTTTTAATTTCCTTCCATAAATCTTTAAATTTTCCTCTCATTTTAAATTCTCCCTCTAATTATTCTTTTGCTAATTCAAGTCCAAACTCTTCTCGTTTTCTATCAATTTCCTTATTAATCTCTTTAGTATATTTCTCTATGGCTTCTCTTGGTATCTCTCCAAGCATAACTACTTCCCTAAAAGCATTATCTAAATGTCTATATGTATAGTAGCTACCAGGAACATTAGGAATCTCCTTAAGATATTTCCATTGCTCAGAAAGGACCTTATAGTCTGAAGAAGGCCATGGTAAATAACTCATAGCTTCTACATTAGCAGTGTTATATCTTGCACCTGCCCCTAAAACAGCTTCTAATTCCCTACCAAACCTTGCTTGTACATCAGATGATAACCACCACTTAACAAATTCCCATGCCTCAAGGATTTTTTTGGATTGAGCAAATATTAATACTGCGTTACCACTACCAGCAACACTTCTATCTATACTACCATCTGATTTTCTTCTTCCTGGAACAGGTGCTATTCCCCATAATCCACTTATTTCCGGAGCTGCTACTTTAAATTGATTATACATAGTATAAGGACCAATACCTAAGGGCATCTCTCCTGTTCTAAATCTGTTAAAGAAATCATAATAAAGCGGTATTCCATAGAGAACATATAAATTTGTCCACTCTCTAAATGCATCTACACCTTCCTCATTATTTAGTACACACCTTTTACCATCTTCTGTATAATATTTTCCTCCCCTTTGTAGAAGCAACATGTTGAAAATATCAAAACTTGTACCACCTGTTCCTGCAGCAAATTGTAAATTATAACTCTGAAGCTTTGCGATAGTTTTGTAAAGCTCATCCCATGTATCTGGAATCTCAATGTTTAGACGACCAAGGATATCTGCCCTATAAAACATTATTGGAAAATCTTGAGTCATTGGCAAACCGTATACTTTTCCTCCGAAACCATATGGAACAAGAGCATACTTAGCAAATCTACTTTTTACTTCTTCAAAACCGGGTAATTTTGAAACATCTACCAATGCCCCACGTATTCCATAATCTACAGCAAGACCTCGAGATACATTAAGAGCCACATCTGGAGGATTCTCTTTTGATGCAACCGAGAAAAGTAGTGCAGCCTCAGTAGTTATAATATTAATGTTTACACCTATTCCTGTTTTTGGAGTAAACTCAGTATCTATTAACATCTTCAAGGTTTCAGCTTGATCTCTACCCATTTGTACCCACACATTAATAGCCTTATCCTTTTCATATACAGTACCAATTAAGTTATAATCTTCAATAAAAGATATGAAAAACTTTTTAGTTGCATCAATAACCCTTTCAAATATATTGGGATTTATCCTTGGTACTTGTGCATCTTGTGAGGCTATTACAATATAATCAATATCTAATGGCTGTTCTCTAATTGTAAGAACCCACGCAGATAATGAAGATAAGTTATCTCTATATCTTTGCAATCTTTGAGCAATTGTTTCTGGCTCTCTTGCCATTCCTTCCAATTGAATTGCCACAGTTTCCAAGGTAGCTGCTTCACTTGCCTTTTCACCACCAATTTTCCTTATCTTTTCTGCATTTTCTCTCAATAATTTTGCATTTTTAAGGAGAGTATCTATAAGATCAGGAATATTTTGCTCTAACAGATAATCCCTGTAAGGGTCTGGATTAGGAGAAGTAATCATAACAATTTTTGTATATAATTGAGATAAATCAATAGAACATTGAAGTACATTTCTTATTATATCTGCAATGCTTTCATAAGTAACTTTAAGACGCAGGGTATGTTCACCCTTTTTTAAATAAAATAAATACGGATCTTTATCATTTCCCAAATATGAAAATTGCCAGTGAGTATTATATTTAAACTTAATATTTTTAACCTCTTCAAAAGGAATTTTTCCATCTATATAAAGAGTTCTTTCTGATGGTATTCCTGGATTAGCATTCTGTCTATATTTAATTCCTATTTTATATAAACCATCTTCAGGTACATTAAACTTCCACTCAATCCACTGACCTGCAGATCTCCAATTATATCCCCCTATGATATTTAATACTTTTCTTCTAGAATCATAAGGTTCGTTAAGGGGATTAGACCTATCAGAGATTGGATAAAGAGTAGGCTCCGATTTTAAGGTAGCATTTTCACCTTGTACCTTTATAAAAATACCGCTTAGTTTCTTATCTTCCCTATTTTTTTGTGAAACTTCTTCATATTTTAGTTTTTTTTCTTCGTTAAAAATCTTTATATAATCAATAACCATAGGTTCTTTCACTGATACAAATCTTATAGTATGTTTTCCTGGTGAAAAATAAAAAAGGAAAGGATCAGCATATAAACCATCAGGATCCTCTAAAATCTTTTCTACCCAAATAGGATTTTCCACCTGTATAGGTCTAAGTTCATTACCCCTGTTGTCTTTTAAAGCAGGTCCTCCATCTTTCCATATTCTTTCAAATCTCAAAATCCTGGCTTCATTAAAAGGTCTTTTTCCATCAATAAGAAGTTCTCTTTCAATACTTGAATTTTTACCTTTTATAGGGAAATATTTAACTGCTATGTTATATAAACCTTCCTCTTTTATATTAAAAGTCCACTCTATATATCCATTCTCTCCAGTAAGTATAACTGGATGTTTGTCAGAGGTTAGATCAGTTAAGACTTTTAAATTTAAATCTTTAGAAAAACTAGAATATTTCACACCAGGAATAATAATAACTGATTTAGGTCTTGGTTTATCTACATATTTCGATATGTAAGTTTCATAAGAATTTTCTCTACTTATAAGTTCAAAAATAACATTTAATTTATAATTCTGATTTTGAGCAAAAGAAAATGAAAGCAAGAAATTAACAATAAATATGAAGGTAACCACTTTCAGAAAAGTTTTCATCACCTTTTCCAATTTACATTCCTCCACTTTTTTGTAAACAATTTTATATCTTTTTGGGAGAGAAGACAAGTATTTTATTGTCTTCTCTCCCTAAGACTAAACTACTTCAACCCTTCTAAAATAGCATCAATAGCAGCTTGGAATTTAGGTTTCAAGGCCTTTATAGATTTAGCAGGATTAGCCACATCAATTTGATTAATTAGATCCCAAAAACCAGGAATTCCAGATATAGGATCAATAACTGCTCTCGTAGAAGCATCTAAAAGCAAATCATAAATCTCCTTTCCGCCAACCCTTTCTATCTGATCTTTCACTATTAATTCCTTCTCTCTGTCTGTTGGCATTAGCATCCATATTAAGTATAGGGCTGCAAGCTCTGGATATTTAGAAGAAGAAGCAATAGCCCATTGCGCCACCATCTGCCATATCTGCACTCTTTTTCTTACTATTAGGTCCCTTTGGGAATGGAACTATTCCAAGCTTTTTACCAAGAGCATTTCTCATTCCACTAAGTTCCCATGGACCCCAATAATCCATACAAGTTATCCCCTTTTGAAATCTTCCCTGTGGATCTGTCCACCAGTCAGCAGGTCTCATCTTATATTTTGCATCCATTTCATATATAGCTTGAAATGCCCTATATGCCTTTTGATCATCCATTGCAAAAACAGGCCTTCCTCCAATATATTTCACAACTTCCACATCATTAGTAAAAAGGAATGGTTGTATAACTGCCCATGTAGCATAAGCATACTGATCTATTTTTCCATCACCATTGGTGTCTTGTGTAAGTTGCTTCCCTGCATTAAAAAAAGCCTCCCATGTCCATTTACCCTGCTTATATAACTCTAATGGATCTGGTAACCCTGCCATCTCAAATTTCTCTTTGTTATAATAAAGAATAAAAGGGAATACGTTGTCACTATATATATTTGCTACTGCATAAACTTGCCCTCTCCATGTGAAGAAGTCTACAGTACTTTTCCTAAAACCTACAGCATTCCAAAGATTTTTGTCTTTAAAGTCAATATATCTATTAAGAGGAAGGAGCATCTTCTTCATCATCCAAGTAGGTTTTTCACCTGCACCAATATACACTACATCTGCTCCTGCTCCCGACAATATGGCTGCACTTAATTTAGGTGTGTAGTTTTCCCATGTCGTATATACGATCTGTACTTTAGCACCAGTTATTTTTTCAAATTCTTCTCTTACTTGCTTTGCTGATCGAATACCTGGAATACTACTTTTTTCTTCTTCTGGCCAAAATTGCCAGACATAAATAGTCTTACCCCTGTACTTTTGCGTATCAATATTTAATGTATAATTCCCAACCTTTACTGTATATACCTTTTGACCAAAAGACGGAACTATAGCAGTTACAGATAAAAACATAAAAATTAAACAAAAGAGAAAAAATTTTTTCATGGCTTAAACCTCCCACCTAAAAAAATCATACCTTTCAAGTTAATTTTATCTTTAATAAAATTTTACCTTCTACTACAATTTTGGTAAAAAATAAAAATATTTTGCTTTATATTAAAATTCCATTAAAAACATGAATGGATTAATTATAGATTGAAAATTAAATGTTTATAATGATTTTGAGTATTTATAAATACCTTTATAAATTTAATAATTTTGCTTTCTAAATTTGAGGGGCGTTATCTGCATATATCTCTTGAATACCTTAATAAAATAACTTATGTTATTAAAACCACATTCTAAAGCTATTTCAGATACGCTCAAATCAGTGTTTCTAAGTAATTCTATAGCTTTCTCTACTCTTACTTTATTTATATATTCCACCGGACTCATTTTAAGATTATCTTTAAATAATCTACAAAGATAAAATTTACTCATATCTACTTCTTTACTTAACTCTTCCAATGTAAGATCTTTGTTATAATTTTTGTTTATATAATTTAATACATCTTTTATCCTCTCTAATTTATAACCTAATCTACCATCAGTTTTAATAGGTTGTACATAATATCTAAAAAGTCTTCCAAAAATATTAAAAAGCAAGCCTTTAATAAAAAGTTCATAGCCATAGGGTTTTTCTATAAAAACTTCAATAATATCTTCCACATCTCTTCTTATTTTGTCATCGTTTATCAAATTTGGTATATATATTTTTTTATTAACAAGAGGCATAAAGTACTCATATTTACAATAATCTGGTTCCTCCGAATAAAGAATTCCAAGATCAAATACAATTGCATATCCTATTGTTCTTCTTATAAGTTCCTCTCCAGAATGAATTGCACCACCATTGACAAAGAGATACTCTCCTTCCTTTATTTTATACTCATAGCTATCAATATAAAATCTACCTATACCTTTTTTTATATAAAGTATTTCAAATTCATTATGCCAATGAGGATCTATCTTACCATTTTTATAGACAAATATATCCTCATGTACAAAAAGATGAAAATCTGGTGTTCCATGGTCAATGTCTTCTATTAAATCTGCTTTCCTATGACCCATATCTACCTCATTACATTTAATTAAAATTCTTATTATTTATTATAGACTATAAGCACAAATTCGGTTAAAATTTCATTTTAGTATGGGAGAAATATATCTGATAAGACACGGAGAAACAGATTGGAATAGGGATGGAAGATTTCAGGGAAGAACAGATGTTCCCTTAAATGAAAAGGGCAAAAAACAAGCCCAAATATTGTCTGAATATTTAATTAGGGAAAATATTGATTTTATTTATTCAAGTCCCTTAAAAAGAGCTTATGAAACAGCTCTTCCTCTATCGCAAAAGTTAAATAAGGAGATTATCATAAGAAAAAATTGGATAGAGTTTGATTTTGGTGAATGGGAAGGACTTACTGTAAAAGAAGTACATGAAAAATATCCTATAGAGAGAGATTTATGGTTATATCATACTGAGAGAGGAAGAATTCCTAAAGGTGAAAGTTTTAAAAATGCCTATGAAAGATTAAAATTAGAAAAAGAATTTATCTTAGAAGAGCATCAAGAACATAAAATAGCAATATTTACTCATGGAGCAATAATAAGAGCAGCTTTATATGTTTTTTTAGAAATTCCTTACTTAGGTTTTGGAAGAGTTACTGTTAGCTCTTGCTCAGTCACTCATTTTAAAATAAATAAAGGCAAATTTATTCTTACTAGGTTAAACTATTTATTCCCACACGAAATCTTTGAGATTTAGGTTCTAAAGATTTTTAAATGGCGGAGAGGGAGGGATTCGAACCCTCGGTACGGGTTTTTGCCCGTACAACCGCTTAGCAGGCGGCTGCCTTAAACCGACTCGGCCACCTCTCCAAGCATTGAAGATTATACCATAGGGTATTAACAAAAAGCAATATTAATGAAAAGCCCTTAATTTGAGTTAACTATCTTTGAAGTTCCTTAATTATTTTATCTAAATTTACTCCTTGTGAACTAAGAATTTTACTAGCAAAAGATGTATTTTCTTTTAATATTCCTAAAAGTAAATGCTCAGAATCTATAGCATCATCACCAAATTTTTTTGCAAAATCCTGAGCATAATCTAAAATTTTTGACAATCTTGGGCTTATCGGATACATTTCATACTTTTCAGTTTTGAGATTCTTAATTTCTTTTTCTAGTTCTGTTTTTATTCTCTTTAAATCTACTCCTACCCTTTTAAGAATTCCACCAACGATGCTATTTTCTTCTTTTATTAATCCTAAAAGTAAATGCTCTACATCAACACAAGGAGAACTATAAGCTAATGCAATCTCTTGAGCATAAATCAAAAATTTATCAGCCCTAATTTTAAAAGTCTTCATAAAATTTCCCTCCCTCTACCCATCACCATTTTAGATATTTTACAATATCTAAAAACTACTTACAAGATATAAAGTATCAAAAAGAAAATACTTAAATCTTATTTAACAAATTTGAGTATCCTATACAAAAACTATTAATGATATAATAAGAATATGAAGAACAGAGATGTAGCTCAAATATTAGATGAGATAGCCACCCTTTTAGAGATAAAGGGAGAAAATAGATATAAAGTTGCAGCTTATCAAGAGGCTGCAAGAAGAATAGAGAATTTACCAGAAGACATAGAAAAATTATTTAAAGAAGGGAAATTGTATCAAATAAAGGGGATTGGAGAAAGTATTGGGCAAAAGATAAAAGAATATTTAACTACAGGAAAAGTAACTTATTTAGAAGAATTACGAAAAGAAATACCTCCAGAAATCCTTGAACTTCTAAAAATACCAGGAATCGGTCCCAAACTCGCTTATAGACTTTACACAGAACTTGGAATAAAAGATTTAGAATCCTTAGAGAAGGCAGCAAAAGAAGGTAAAATAAGGCTGTTACCAAGACTTGGACCAAAAGTTGAGCAAAATATATTAGAAGCCATAAAAGAATACAAAGAGAAACAACAAGTATCAGAAAGAATACCTTTAGGAGTAGCCTTACCCTTAGTGGAAGAAATCGTAAATTACCTATCTCAATATCCCTTTGTAACAGACATAGTACCAGCAGGAAGTATAAGAAGAAGAAAAGAAACCATAGGAGACATTGATATTCTTATAACCACTAATGATATGGAAAAAGTAAACCAAGTTTTAAAAAGTTTACCTATATTAAGAAACATACTTGCAGCCGGAACAACTAAAACAAGTATCATTGTAGAACCCGGAATCCAAGTAGATTTTAGAGTTGTAGACAAAGGCTCCTTTGGATCTGCCCTCCAATATTTCACAGGATCTAAAGCTCATAATATAAAACTAAGAGAAATAGCTATAAAGAAGGGATTAAAAATCAATGAATATGGAGTTTTTAGAATTAGCGATAACAAAAAGTTATGTGGAGAAAAAGAAGAGGAAATTTACGAGTTATTAGGTCTACAGTTTATACCCCCTGAACTCAGAGAAGATCAAGGCGAGATAGAATCAGCAATGGAAGGTAAACTACCAGAGTTAATTGAGGAAAAAGATATTTTAGGAGATATGCATGTACATACAGACTGGAGTGATGGAGCAAATACCTTGGAAGAAATGGTAGAGACAGCATATAGATTAGGATACAAATATGTAGTAATATCAGATCATAGTCAAGCACTTGGAGTTGCAGGTGGCTTAACTCCAGAACAAATTGAAAAGCAGAGACAAAGAATCAATGAATTAAATAGAAAATATAAGGATTTTAAAATTTTACATAGTATCGAAGCTAACATATTAAGCGATGGTAGCATAGATTTACCAGAGGAAGTTTTAAAGAACTTTGATCTTGTCATTGCAGGATTACATTCTGGCTTTAAACAGCCAAAAGAGAAAATAACTGAGAGATTGATTTCTGCTATCAAAAATCCATGGGTAGATATAATAAGCCATCCTACAGGAAGATTAATAAATAAGAGACCAGCCTATGAAGTGGATTTTCCTGCTATTCTTTATTGGGCTAAAGAAACAGGTACCGTACTAGAAATAAATGCTCAACCCGATAGACTTGATTTATGCGATATAGATGCTAGGATAGCTCGTGAGAAATATGGCATTTATTTATCTATAGGAACAGATAGTCATGATATTCGTAGTTATTCACTTATAAATTATGGAATCTATGTAGCAAGAAGGGCTTGGCTTAAAAAAGAAGATGTTATAAATACATATCCTTGGGAAGAAGCAAAACTTAAACTTAAAAGATATAAAGAGAAAAGATGAAAATAAGAAGAAAAGGAAAACTCTCCGAAGGCGAATGGGTTATCCTTTGGGAAAGTAAAAGACGGTATCTTATTCAATTAGAAAAAGACAAGACCTTCCATTACCACAAGGGTTATGTACGACATAATGACATAATAGGACTCGAAGAAGGAAGTATCATAAAATCATCCCATGGTGGAAATCTATTAGTTTTAAGACCAACCTATGCAGACTATATCCTTGAAATGCCAAGAGGTGCCCAAATTATATATCCTAAGGATATAGGCACTATATTAGTATGGGGAGACATCTATCCTGGAGCAAGAGTATTAGAGGCTGGTATAGGATCTGGAGCTCTTACCATAGCACTTTTACAAGCAGTAGGAGAAACAGGAGTAGTTATATCCTACGAGATAAGAGAGGATTTTGCAAAGAGAGCACTTATAAATATAGAAAATTTCTTAGGAAGAAGAGATAATCATATATTAAGATTAAAGGATATATATCAAGAAATAGACGAAGAAGATAAAGATATAGATAGAGTTATTCTTGATCTCCCAGAACCATGGAGAGCTATTAAACATATTGATAAAGTTTTAAGACCAGGTGGAATACTTGTAATTTATACACCTACCATATTACAAGTTCAAAAAACAGTAGAATGCTTAGAAAGCTTTAAATCTTTCACCCTTATTGAAACAATAGAAACCCTTCTTAGACCATGGCAGATAGAGAGTCTATCTGTAAGACCTTATCATAGAATGGTAGCACATACTGCTTTTCTAACTATAGCAAGGAAAGTACTTATAAAAGAAGAGAATATATTTCAGAAGGCTTTGCCTTCTGTAGAAACTGAAGAAAATTTTGAACCAAATTGGTAAATATTTCCCTTTCTTCTTTTTCTAAATATGGTAATTTTTCTTGCATCCTCTTATAACCTTCAATAAACTCATCTTTTCCGAAAAGCAAAATAATATGTCGACCAAACCTTGACCACTTGATAAACTCTAAGTCTGTGAGAGGAGGTTTTAAAAATACCAAACATTTATATATTTTGTTTGGTATCTTGTTAGGATAAAAATATACATCTCTTCCTTCAAAAGATCTAATATCTTTATCTCTTGTTTTAGAAAACCTTGCATCTGTAAAAGAAGGCGTATATACCTTATTAGGTAAACGAAGATTTTTTATTCCTAAAAGATCTGAAAGCATTAATCTTTTTTCCTCATTTTTAAGGTAAGAAATAAAAATAATAGGATTTTTTAAATTCTTAACAGTTTCTAAAAATTTTTGAAAAACTTGTTCCTTCAAAAATAACTCTGAATCATCCCATAATAAAATTGTATCTTTGTTAATTTGAATTGATTCTAAACTCCATGGAGAACACAAATTTAATTCCCCAAAATTTTCATTCCAATTAGGAGATACTATGATATAATCTCTTTCTCTTTTCTTTATCTCATCTATAAGATTTAACACTTCAAATATATTATCAACAAAATATAATATATACTTAATTTTGTCTCTTTTAATACTCTTTAAGGATTCTTCAGATTCTTTCCACTCCTCAAGATAGAAATTAAAATATTCTCTCCCTTGATACCCTTCTTTCTCTATTTTTAAAACAATATCTACTGTCTTAGGAATATCCTTAAAAGTCTCTTCTCCTATACTGAGGGAAAAGATGGGAGCCGAAAAAACTCTTCCTGTTATATCTCCTATCTTTATTTTATATCTTGCACCATTACCCATCTTTTCAAAATTTGTAAAAGTTGTAGAATTTATCTTAAATCTTGGCTCCTCATTACCAGGGCCAAAAGGCGGTAATAAATCAAGCTCAGAAAGAAATTTGGATAAAAATTCTTTGCTGACCTTATCTAAAGATATTTCAGCATCTATTTTTACTTTAGGTGTAAAATCCAAGTCTTTCCAAAGATTGTTTGCAGTATTTATTGCCTCTAATTTAAAATCTACATAATCTTTATTTAGAATAGAGAACCCAACCGCACCTTTATGCCCACCATAATTTATTAAGTATGAGGATAGCCTAGATATATAATCAAACAAATCTACCTCTTCCACTCCTCTACCTGAGAAGACAATCATTTCACCCTCTTTTCTTCCAAGAAAGAATGGAAGGTTATATTCCTCACTTAACATTGAGGCAACAACCCCTATAACTCCTCCTACCTCTTTTCCCCAATTTTCACTATACAAAAAAACTACACGATTTTTCTCTAAATCCTCATACTTTACTAATTCTTTTGCCATCTCATAGACTCTTTCTACTTCCTCTTTTCGTTTCCTATTAAATTCATCAAGCTTATCTGCCAAAGACTCTGCTTCATCTGCATCTTCGGTTAGAAAAAGTCTTACTGCTTCCTCTACTTCCTTAAATCTTCCTACTGCATTTATTCTGGGAGTAATGCTAAAGATTATATCTTTAGTACTTATCAGGGTATTGCGATCCAAGCCAGCCTTCCTAATTAGAGCTCTCAAACCTAAAATATCCGAATTTAAGATCTTTTCTAATCCATATTTCACAAGTATTCTGTTTTCATCCTTTAATTCCATCATATCTCCCAGGGTGCCTAAGGTTACAAGTTCTAATACACCTTTTTCATTATAAATATTTTTACCTATAGCATCCCCTAAAACCTTTAAAAACTTAAATGCTACTCCTACACCCGCCATATATGGGTATGGATAATTATTTAAATAAGGATCAAAAACCAATAAAGCATCTGGAATACATGTTTCATCTGGAATATGGTGATCCGTCACAATTACCTCAATACCATTCTTTCTTAAATAATCTATTTCTTTTTTATTCTTAATACCACAATCTGCAGTCAATATAAGCCTTACAAATTCATTTTGAGTTAAAGCTCTCTTAATACTTTTTTCTTTAAGTCCATATCCCTCTTCTAATCTATGAGGAATATAATAAGAAACATTAAAACCCCAATTGGATAATACACTATAAAGAATAGTTGTAGCTGTAATACCATCAACATCATAATCTCCAAAGATAAGAATTTTGCCATTTATTTCCCGAAGCTTTAATAAATATTTAATAGCCTTTTCAAAATCTGAAAAAAAGAAAGAAGGATCATATAAGTCTTCCATTTTGGGGTAAAGAAACTTTTTTGCTTTGTTTACCTCATTAATTCCTCTATTTATAAGAAGACGGGCAAGAAGAGATGAAACTCCAAGTTTTCTTGCAAGATCCTCTTCCTGCCCTTTATTTTCTTCAAAAAGAAGAATCCATTTTCTCATCATCTATGAACTATGTATATCTTTCCACTCACAAAGTAAAGATGTAGCTATGTATATAGTACTATAAGTACCTATTATTATTCCAAAATACAAAGCAATTATAAAAGATCTTAAAACTGATCCACCCCATATAAGAAAAGGTGTTATTGCTAATAAAGTAGTTAAAACTGTATATATAGTTCTTGCCAGGGTTTGATTAATACTTTTGTTAGCAAGAGTTGTAAAATTTTCTTTTGGATTCTGTTTCATATTCTCCCTTATTCTATCGAATATTATTATATTATCATTAATAGCATAACCTAAAAGAGTTAATATAGCTGCTATAAAGGATGGACTAACTTCCCATTGGAAAATAGAAAATAGAGAGATAGTAGCCAAAAGAACAAAAGCTTCACTTACAATAGCAGAAATTGCAAAATCAAATCTAAATCTTATAGTTATATACACAAGCATTATGATTATTGCTAAAATAGATGCAAGAATAGCCTTTTCTCTGAGTTCTTTGCTTATAGTTGGCTCAATAGTAGTTAGTTCTCTACCCTCATATTTCCCCAAAACTTTCTCAATCTCTGAAGAAAGTTTTTTAACATCTTCTTCATTTAAAAATTTCGTTCTTATCCAAATCTCTTTACCCTCCGATCCTGTCTGTACTGTGGCTTTGTCATAAAGGCTTTTCGCTATATTTCTTATCTTTGAAATCTGATCAGAAGATAGAGGAGAAGACAATTTATAATAAATAACACTTCCGCTTTGAAAATCAATACTATAATTCAACCCCTTTGTAAAAAAGAACACCATTCCAACTATTATAAAAATGAGAGACATGATAAGAAAAAATCTTCTCACATTTTTCCCCAAAAAATTTATTTCCCTTTTCACGATTTTTCCTCCCTTCCCTAAAATCCAAGTAACTTTGATGCTTTTTTAAATATAGGAAGCGATAACAAATTCTCAAGAAGAGTTCTTGTCACTACAATAGATGTAAACATACTAAGAGCCACACCTAATGACAATGTTACTGCAAATCCTCTTATAGGTCCTGTCCCAAAATAGAAAAGTATTAATGCTGCAAGGATAGTGGTAACATTACTATCAATAATAGCCCTTAAGGCATTCCTAAAGCCAGAATCTAAAGCTGCTATAGGAGTTTTACCCTTTGCATATTCTTCTCTCATTCTTGCAAAAATTAAACAATTAGCATCTACAGCCATACCTATAGAGAGAATAATACCTGCAATACCTGGTAAAGTTAAAGTGGCATTTAAAAGCTTAAGAGCAGCAAGATCTAATACTATATAGACTAAAAGAGCAATATCTGCTACAAGTCCCATCATTCTAAAAACAAGAATCATAAACAAGATAACAAGGATTCCACCTATAATTCCATTCCTATAAGCAGACTCCATAGTATCCTTTCCTAAGGTTGGATCGATAGTTCTATTTTCAATAACCTTTACAGGTACAGGTAAAGCTCCAGCCCTAAGAAGTATTGCAAGTTTTTGTGCCTCATCAAAAGTAAATCTTCCTGTTATCACTCCCACTCCTTCAGTTATAGGCTCTTTTATTACAGGATTGGATATTACCTTACCATCAAGTACAATAAAAACCTGCTTTCCTACATTTTTAGCAGTAAAATCTGCGAATATCTTAGCACCCTCAGGGTTCATCTCTACCCTGACCATAGGTTGTCCAACTTGATCAAATTCCACTTTTGCACTCTTTAACGCAGAACCAGTCAGTATAGTATTTCCTTTTTCATCTTTGAATTCAAGTAAAGCAGTCTGACCAATAATTTCCAGTGCTCTTTCTGGATCTTTTATACCAGGAAGCTCTACTACAATCTTATCTGTACCCTCTTTATAGATAGAAGGTTCTGTAACTCCTAATTGATCTATACGATTTCTAATGACCTCGATAGTTCTTCTCACAGCATCATCTGTAATCTCAACTCCTTCTGCCTTTTGACATTGTAATGTAACCCTAATACCGCCCCTAATATCTAATCCAAATCTAAATGGAAAAGTAAGGAGAATCCAGATGGCTACACCCAAAAGAAGTACAATAAAAGCTGTTTTATATTCTGTCCTTATATTCATTATTTCATATCTCCCCTTTCTCTGCTAATCTTTTAAAGGATAAGCAACTCCATCAAGCAGCATCTCAAAAACTATACCTTTTGCAAAAGAAACTTGTATTGTCCTTTTCTGTTTGTTTATAGCTACTATCTGCCCTATCAATCCCCCTTTTGTTACTATTTTATCCCCTACTTTTAGAGAATTTAACATTTCTTCTCTCTTTTTAGCTTCTTTTTTTTGGGGAATTACAAGGATAAAGTAAAAAATAGCTAAGAAAACTCCCCAAACAACTATTAAACCTAATAAATTAACAGCTTGTTCCATATATCCTCCTTCTCCAATCTATTTTCTTTATCAGAGATCAAATACTTATAAAGAAATTCTCTTTTGAACTCACCAAACCTCCCTTCCTGTATACTTTTTCTTATTTCTTCCATAAGTCTAAATAGAAATCTTAAATTATGAATTGTGAGAAGTCTATAAGAAAGGGTCTCATGCTGTAAAAATAAATGTCTTATATAAGCCTTGGTAAATTTTTTACATGAATAACAATCACAATCTTCCTCCAAAGGTGTAAAATCCTCTTTATATTTTGCATTTTTAACATTTTTTCTTCCCTCTTTTGTATAAAAAACACCATGTCTTGCAAGCCTCGTAGGTAAAACACAATCAAACATATCTACTCCCATGGAAACTCCAATTATCAAATCCTCTGGAGCCCCAACTCCCATAAGGTATCTTGGTTTATCTTTGGGAAGTAAATCTAAGGTATACCCCATTATCTCATACATGGCTTCCTTAGGCTCACCTACACTTATACCCCCGATAGCTATACCTTTTAAATCAAATTCTAAAAGCTTTTCAACAGCCTCTTTTCTAAGTTCTTTGTAAAAACCACCTTGTACAATACCAAAAAGAATCTGATTAGAATTCCCTATCTTTTCTTTATAGTCTATAGTTCTTTTTAGCCAGGAAATAGTAGTTTTTAATGCATCTTTAGTTTCCCAGTATGAAGCACCATATCCTAAACATATATCAAGAGGCATTATAATATCTGAACCTAAAGCTTTCTGTATATCCATAACAAGTTCTGGAGTAAAAAAATATTGAGTACCATCAATATGAGAATTAAAGTAAACACCTTCTTCGTCTATTTTCCTTAATCTGGCAAGGCTAAAAACTTGATAACCCCCACTATCAGTTAATATTGGCCTATCCCATCCCATAAAAACATGAAGCCCCCCAGCTTTTTCTATCAATTCGTGACCAGGTCTCAAAAACAAATGATAAGTATTAGAAAGAATTATTTCAGCTCCTAACTCTTTTACTTCTTCTGGAGTAACAGTTTTTATAGCACCTTGCGTACCAACAGGCATAAAAACAGGAGTATTAATCTCTCCATGGTAGGTTCTTAATTTTCCTAATCTTGCTTTTGTTATGTTATCATCTAATATTTTCTCAAAAATCATATTTATATCTCCTAATATATAAACATGGCATCCCCAAAACTATAAAATCTTAATCTTTCATCTATAGCTTTCTGATATGCCTTTTTCATAAGATCATACCCCATAAATGCTGCAACAAGCATAAGAAGAGTAGATTTTGGAAGATGAAAATTGGTTATAAGGCCCTCAAGAATTCTAAATTCAAAACCAGGATATATAAACAAGGAAACCAAACCCTTTCCAGATTCTACTCTCCCAGATCTTCCTTGAGCTTCAAGAACCCTCGTTACTGTAGTACCAACAGCGATAACTCTTCTTCCTTCTTCCTTTGCTTTGTTTATCCTATAGGCTACATCCTCTGATAACTCAAAATATTCAGGTTCTAATTTATGTTGGGTAATATCTTCAACCACTACGGGTTTAAAGGTACCAAGCCCTACATGAAGAGTGACATATAATATCTCTACTCCCATGTTTTTCAAATTTTCCAAAAGTTCAGGTGTAAAATGTAATCCAGCTGTTGGAGCAGCAACAGCACCCTCTTTTTCAGCATAAACAGTCTGATAACGATTTGGATCTTTTATTGGCTTTTTAATGTATGGAGGTAAAGGTACTTCTCCGATCTCTGGAAGAATGCTTTCTATATTATCCTGTGAAAAGCGTAAAACAAAGATTCCTTCCATATTTCTTTCAATTACCTCAGCATAAATATCCTTTTCAAAAAATATCTTTGAACCAATTTTGGCTCTTTTTCCAGGCTTTATTAATGCCTCATATTCCTTATCAGCTGTTTTCTTTAAAAGGAGTATTTCAATCTTAGCACCAGTTTCCTTTTTTCCATATATCCTTGCAGGAACGACTTTTGTATTATTAAGTACTAATACATCTCCTTTTTTTAAAAAATTCTTTATATCTCTAAAAATATGGATAGAGATATCTCCTGTACTCCTATCTACCACCATAAGTTTAGAAGAATCCCTTGGTTCAGCCGGCTCTTGAGCAATAAGTTCTTCAGGAAGATAATAATCATAATCTGACAATTTCAATACCATTTAACAACATCCACTCCTTGATAATAGTATTTTAAAATCTCTCTATAATTATAACCTTTTTCTGCCAAAAATTTTGCGCCTTTCTGAGAAAGACCTACCCCATGTCCATTCCCTCTACCCACAATTAAGATTTGACCGCAACTATTCAAGGAAAAATTAAATAAAGTACTTGGTAGATTAAATAAATATCTAAAAGTCGTACCTTTAACATAATATACTCCGTAGTCATCCTTAAAAATTATATTATATACTCTATTTGATGGCGTTTTCTCTACTTCTATAGAAAATTCATTACTCAAAGAAATTCCTAAAGATCTTATTTTGACCAAAAGATCTCCTAAAGTTACCTCTCTTGTCCATGCGTCTAATAAAAGTTCATCCACGTCTTTAACACTTTGCAAATATGGTAAATCTTGTCCCCAAACATATTTACAAGCTTCGGTACAACCACCTGAAGATGAATGGAAAAAAGCTTTTATAGGAGTACCATTATATACAATTACCTCTCCCTTGGTGTCCATTACTGCTTTTGTAGATTTCTCATTCTCTTTTTTCATCCCTTTATAGACTTGACAATGAGTAGTATTGCAAAGATCAAATTCTCCATGTCTACCTATATTAGCTAAAGCATAAGTTCGTGAAGCAACTGCTTGTGCTTTTAAAGCTTCCAAGGGATAGTAAGCAGGCATCTCTGATGGTACTACTGACAACAAATAATCTTCCGTATTTATCACATTTATTAACCATCCACTTTTTGATATCTCCATATATCCACGATAAAAATCGTTATTATAATTTAAATAATACCCATCCGGGTAGATTTTAATTGGCAAAGTAGTTGTAAGTATACCATTTTCTGCTTCTATAATAGCACTACCATCCTTAACTATAATCTTTATAATCCCCTTACCTTCAACCTTAATGTTAAGATAGTCTGTAATAATCTCACCTATATTTGAGAAGAAAACCTCACCATCAATCTTTTCAATACCAATTCTTAAAGTTGGAACCTCTTGAGAATAGGATAAACTAAAAAGGGATAAAGAAAAAAGAATAAACAATAGTAAAAGTATCCTCATTTTAACATAACTTTACTTTTTGAGTCTCAATATGATATTTATGATTATGGTAAGGAAAAGACTCAAAAGAATAGAGGTAGTCAATGGAAAATAAAAAACAAAATTCTTCCTCTCTATTCTAATATCTCCAGGAAGTTTACCTAATAAAGGAATTTTATCTACAAAGAGAAAAACTAATCCTAAAATTATAAGTAAAATTCCCAAAAAAATAAGTACTTTACCCATAAAGTCCATAGTTACATACCCCCTATAATCTTTTGAAATTTATGCATTGTTTTAAAGGTAATCTCGTTTCTTGTTATAAGCTCACCATCATAACTAATTATAAGTTCACTATCTGATTTTATTGTTACTTCTTTACTCCTATAAAATTTTACATGAGGATTAATGGTATGTTTTCCTATATATACAAGAGGAAAAGTAGCAATCAACTCCGCAGTATGAATCTTTTGAGCAATAGCTATATCAAGAAAACCATCATCCACCTTAGAATTAGGAAGTAATTTCATACCACCACCATAATACATCGTATTTCCCAAAGCCACCAACGTAATTCTACCTTTCCAAGTTATAGAGTCAAAAAAAATCTCGCACTCTGGATATTTGAACCCCTTTAATGTGGTAAAAACAGAAATAACATACCCTTTAAATCCTGTCAAATTCAGCTTATTCGAATTATAATTTACATCTCCTACAAAACCAGTTCCTGCTATACCCACAAAATATCTTCCATCTAATACTCCAATATCCACTTCTCTTATATTCTGGGATTTTAAAAGTTTTATAGATTTTTCTATATTTCTTGGGATACCATAGGATATAGCTATATCATTACCTCTTCCAAGAGGGATTATTCCTAAAATTCCTCTACCCTTAAGCCCATTAACCACCTCATTTATAGTACCATCACCCCCAGCTGCAACTACCACATCTACTCCTTTATCCAATGCCTTCTCCACCTGTTCAAAAGTTTTTTTACCACCAATAGTATATTCTATTGAATAATCTAATCCCTCTCTATCTAAAATATCTATAAGTCTTGGATATATTTTTTCAGCCTTTCCTCTATTAGAAGTAGGATTAAACAAAATATGATATTTCATTTTTTTCCTTCCCTCCAATATCTGTCTTTTTCACTATATATACATCCGCAATATTTCTGTCTATAAAGACCATACTCCTTAGAAAGCTTGACTCCCTCACTATATCCCACTCTAAAATCTTTATAATAAAATTCTAAACCAAAGTCCTTTGCTAAAAGATAGCCTATATCTTTTATTAAATCATGTTTTTGATAAGGGCTTACCAATAAAGTGGTAGAAAAGAGCTTATATCCAAGTTCTTTTGCTTTTTGGGCTGTCCTTTTAAGCCTCATGTAATAACAAACAGGGCATCTATTATCTTCTCTATAAACTACTTGTCTTATAAATTCCTCTAAAGCGTAATCATCCTCATACACTACTTGTAAATTCTGACTTTCTGCAAAGGATTTAAGAGTAGAAAGTCTGAGAGAATATTCGGTATAAGGATGAATATTGGGATTATACCAAAAACCAGTAATTTCATAACCTTCCTCTCTAAGAACTTTCAAAGGATAAGTAAGACAAGGAGCACAACATATATGAAGAAATATTCTTTTATCCTCCATCAGAGCACCTCATTAAATGAGAAAGTCCAAGGGGAGTTATTATTCTTCCTCTTGGTGTCCTTTGAATAAAACCTATTCTTAAAAGATATGGCTCATAAACTACCTCAATAGTTTCAGGAGACTCATTAAGAACAGCAGCTAAGGTTTTTATACCTACAGGTCCACCAGAAAACTTATCTCTAAGGGTAAAAAGGATCTTTCTATCTAAATCATCTAAACCCTTATCATCTATCCCCATAAGGTCAAGAATTTTTTTCACTTCTTCTTTATCTATAATTCCCATTTCCTCCACTTCTATATAATCTCTTATTCTTTTTAAAAGACGATTTGCAATTCTTGGTACTCCTCTTGATCTTTTAGCAACCTCATGTACGCCTTCCTCAGAAAGCTCTATACCAAGTAATTTTTGAGACCTCTTAATAATTTCTACCATCTCATCATGAGAATAATAATCAAGAGAGGCAATAAAACCAAAGCGATCCCTCAAAGGATTACTAAGAAGCGCAGGTCTTGTAGTAGCACCTACTAAGGTAAAAGGAGGAAGCTTAAAATTAAGTACTCTTGCTCCAGGTCCCTTGCCAGCAATAAAACTTATACTTCTATCTTCCATGGCAGAATACAATATCTCTTCCAAAGATGAAGATAATCTATGGATTTCATCTATAAAAACAATTCCATTTTCTGGAGCATTTGTCAAAAGAGCTACAAGATCCCCTATTTTTTGTAAAGAAGGAGCCGAAATAGCTTTTATTGAAACCTTTTGCTCTTCTGCTAAAATAAAAGCAAGAGTAGTTTTACCAACACCAGGAGGACCTACAAATAGTATATGATCTATAGGTTCTTTTCTTTTTTTAGCACCGTTTATTATCAAACTAAGTCTTTCTTTTATCTTTTTTTGTCCAATAAACTCAGAAAGATTTTTAGGTCTTAAAATATTATCTAAGAGAGGTTCCCTCTGAGTTAAAGAAGAGGCTGGAATCTTTCTCATTTTCATAATTCCTTAGATAATCTTTGTAGAGCAAATTTAATAATCTCTTCTATATTCTCAAAATCTTTAAATTTTTTTCTAATCTCTTTCATAACCTCATTAACCTCTTCTTTATTATAACCTAAGTTATATAAAGCTTTCCTTATAGTACTTTCCTCCTTTTTCTCCTTGGGCAATAACCCATTCTTTTCCAAGAATATTTTTTGAGCCACTTTTTTGCCAATTCCTGGAACTCTTAGTAGAGCATTTATATCTTCATTTTCTAAGATTTCATTAAATTCCTCTGGAGAGAAATAATTTACAATCCTTAATGCTATTTTCTCCCCTACCCCTTTTATACGTTTAAGATCTTCAAAAAGATCTCTTTTATTCTCATCCAAAAAACCAAAGATCTTAATCTCTTCCTTATCGATACTTTCAGAGATATAAATCTTTACTTTTTGACCTATATTATTACCCAAAAGGATCAGGTCCTTTTCTCCCAAAATAATCCTAAAACTAAAAAAATCCAAACTCACTACCACAAAATTATCATATATCTTATCTAATTTCCCTTCTATTGAATGAAAAAATGACAATTAAATATTCTCCCCTCTGCTATAAATATATGCTAATGCAATAGCTAAAGCATCAGCAGTATCATCTGGTTTAGGAATATCTTTCAAATTTAAGACTTCTTTGACCATATATTGGATTTGGCTTTTGGATGCCCTTCCATATCCAACTATTGATAATTTAACCTCTAAAGGACTAAACATAAATATCTCTTTTTGGTGTTGGTAAGCAGCAAGCAAAATTATACCTTGGGATTGCCCAATACTTATAGCAGTTTTTACATTTTTATTAAAAAATATATTCTCCATCACAACAATGTCAGGATCATAACTCTCTAATAGAGCTGAGATTTGATCATATAAATAATTTAATCTCCTTCCTAAACTCCAATTAGAAGGAGTTATTAGAGCCCCATAATCTATAACATTAATATAGTCTTCTTCCTTATTTAAAATGCCAAAACCAGTTATAGCTGTTCCAGGATCAAGTCCTAAAACTTTCATCTAAGATAGAGCTTGTAAGATCTCGTCAGGTATATCAAAATTAGCATAAGTCTTTTGTACATCATCATGATCCTCAAGCTCTTCCATAAGCTTAAGAAGTTTTTCTGCATCTGGACCTTCTACTGGAACTAAATTCTTCGGAACTTTTGTTACTTCAGCTTGAGTTATTACATATCCTTTTTCTTGTAATTTAGCTTTAACTTCAGAAAAGTTTTGGGGGTCTGTTATTATTTCAACACTATCACTACTTATTTGAACATCTTCTGCGCCAGCTTCTAAAGCATCACTAATTAATTGATCCTCATCCTTAACACATTCCTTATCAATAAAAATGCTACCTTTATCTTCAAATATCCATGCCACACATCCTGCCTCTCCTAAACTTCCACCGTGTTTCGTAAATATTCTTCTTATTTCCGAAGCAGTTCTATTTTTATTGTCTGTAACTACTTCTACCATTACAGCTACACCGCCTGGTCCATATCCTTCATAGGTAACCTCTTCATATGTTACACCAGGAATCTCTCCTGTACCTCTCTTTATAGCCCTTTCAATATTCTCCTTTGGCATATTAGCTTCTCTTGCTCTCTCAATTGCAGCTCTTAAACGGGGGTTAGTTTCTGGATTTCCTCCGCCTTGTTTAGCTGCAATAATAATCTCCTTACTTAAAGCTGAAAAAAGTTTTCCTTTTTTAGCATCTGCTGCAGCTTTTCTGTGTTTAATATTTGCCCACTTAGAATGTCCTGACATAATCTTCGCCTCCTTAGTTTAAAGACTTGAATATTAGTGTTTTCAATGGCATTCTACAATATTTTATAAAGTTTGACAAGAATCATAATTTTCGATAAACTTTCATACCATGGACATAAAATTGATATTAACAGATATAGAAGGATGTATAACCAAAGATAAAGGATATCCCTTAGACTTAGATGGGCTAAAATGGATTAGAGACCATCTTAAACTTCTTCCTCCTATATCTTTAAACACAGGAAGATCAAAACCATATATAGAAGCAATGCTTCAAGCAATAGGCCAATTTGAGGATTCTATAGGAGAAAATGGATGCATTATATATCTAATTGATAAAGATGATATAATTTTGCATCCCAAAATAAAAGAAGAATTTTTAAGGCAGAGAGAAGAACTCAAAAAATTTTTAAAAGAGAAATTAAAAGGCTATGGACATATAGAGCCAGGTAAAGAAGTTTGTGTATCCATATTTCCAGAAAAAGATATTCCTGTACCAGAATTAGCAAAAATGTCTCAAGAATTAATCGAAACAAATTTTCCAAACTTTCAATTAGTTTATTCCTCTATTGCAGTAGATATTACTCCTAAAGGAATAGATAAAGGAGCAGGAATGGATCTCCTTTTGGAAATAAAAGGATTAGACTATGATGAGGTATTAGGTATAGGAGATAGTTTAGGAGATCTCTCCTTTTTAAGTAAATTAAAATATAAAGCAACACCATATAATGGACATCCACAATTAAAAGAAATAGCAAATTATGTGGCAAAAGAAGAAGATGTTTTAGGTCTAATAGAGATTTTTAAATACTTTTTCCTTTAAAGGTTTCCATAAAAATATCTGGAAGAAAATCTATAATATCTGACGAAATCATACCGTAATTTCCTCTATTTCTCTTCCAAAAATTAACAGAAAATCCATGAATATAGTTCCCTAAAATACATGCATTATTCTCACTAAGGCCTTGGGCTAAAAGACTTGCTAAAATACCAGTAAGAACATCACCAGATCCTGCAGTAGCAAGTAAAGAATCTGCAAAAGGATTTACATAAATTTGTCCTTCTTTGGTAAAGGTTAAAGAATAAGGACCTTTAAGTATTAAGTTTATTTTGTATTTTCTTACAAAGTCTTCACCAATCAAGAATCTATTTTTCTGTATATAACCAACGGGAAGATTTAAAATTTTCGACATCTCTCCATAATGAGGTGTAATAATTATCTTTTTTCCTTTTATCTCTTCCAAAATATCCTTGATATATACTAAAGCATCAGCATCTACCACTATAGGAATATCTACTTTCGTAATAAGTCCTTTGACAAAAAAACTAGTGTCTGAATATAATCCGATACCAGGTCCTAAACCTATAGCATCAATTTCATAGCTATTTATAAACTCAATAATATAATCTAAATTTTCCGAAGAAATATAACCATCAATTTCTTTAAGAGGAATATATATTATTTCGGGATATAAAGCCCTGTAAATCATATGAATACTTTCTGGTACAGAAAGATAGACCATACCTGCCCCACTTCTTAAAGCGGATAAAGCAGAAAGAATCGGTGCTCCTGTATATTTCAAAGATCCCCCAATAATTAATACTTTTCCTTTTTTTCCTTTATAAACCATCTTAGTATGAACAGGAATTAACTTTTGTACCATATTTTCATCCACAAGCTCCATATTACTTTTTACTATAGAATCCAAAAACATATCCCCAAAGTTAAGTCTACCTACTACTAAATTTCCAATATACTCTATAGCAGGATATTCAAAAAATCCCTTTTTAGGATAAAACATAGTTAAAGTATATGAGGACTTTATAGCAGAACCCCTAATTTCACCAGTATCAGAGTCAATTCCAGAAGGGACATCTATAGAAATTACAAATTTTTTTAATTCATTTATATATTCGAAAATATTTTTAAGATTATCTTCGATATCTCTTTTTAACCCAATTCCAAATATTCCATCTACAATAATATCAAACAAGCTTAGATCTTTATAATTAGCCTTTAAATCTAATATAAGAACATCATTTATAAGGCTCAGTTGAATTTTTAAAAGATCTGATATTTTTTTATCCCAAAAATAAGAAAACACGTATACATTTTTCACACCATAATTTAGAAGGTGCCTAACTAAAGCAACACCATCTCCCCCATTATTCCCAGGACCACAAAGAATAGCCACATTCTTGCTTTTTAAATCTGGGATATTATCTTTTAAGAAATTAAAAAGAAAGATCGAGGCATTCTCCATCAACATAAGAGTTGGAATCTTATATTGCTCTTCTAAAATTTTCTCCAAATTTCTTATATCTTCAGAATTTACAATTTTCATATTCTACCTCTCAAGAGTTATTATAACTCTATTAGGTAAGCAAACAATGCTTTCTCCCGTTTTATTTATAAATCCTTGTTTTATGCATATTTTATCAGGGCAAGGGGATGAGATCATATGTACTCCTTTTCCTTCTATATATTCAAAAATACTATCTCCTAAGGGGCCTTTTACTTTATATTTATCACCACTTTTAAGTTTTGTTAGGGGTATTCTTAATACTTCTCTATTTTCTACTTGTATAACTAAAAATTTGGTTTCGCCTTTCGGTAGAAATAAATATATAATACTTATAATAGAAGAAATTAAAAGAATAAAAATTAACAAATTTGCTTTTTTCATATTCATCATAAAAATTATACCACATCATCATATCACAAAGAGTACTTCAGAAATTTTATTTCTTTGATATAATTTATAATCATGGTAAAGCTAAATAATTTTCAGAATAAAAATATCAAGCTACCAACACCTATTTGTAAAGGTCATTTATCCATAGAAGAAGCATTACTTTTAAGAAGGTCGGTAAGAACATATAAAGAGAACCCCATTAATTTACAAGATTTATCTCAAATATTATGGTCTGCCCAAGGAATAACAGAAAAGAATTACAAATTTAGGACATGTCCTTCTGCAGGTGCTACTTTTCCATTAGAAATATATGTCTTTGCTTATAAAGTTCATGATTTAGATATAGGAATTTACAAGTATATTCCTGAGAGCCATGAATTAAATCTCCATTTAAAAGGTGATAAGAGAGAAGATCTTTTTATCGCATGTTTAAGACAAGAATGGATTAGGAGAGCCCCAGTTATTATCATAATATCAGCTAATTACTATAAAACCACTGCAAGATATGGGGAAAGAGGAATAAGATATGTATTTATGGAAGCAGGACATTGTGCCCAAAATATTTATTTACAATGTGTATCTCTGAACTTGGGAACTGTAGCAGTAGGAGCCTTTAATGATGAAGATGTAAAAAGAATAATACATCTTCCTAAAAATGAGTTTCCTCTATATTTACTGCCTATTGGAAAGATTTAGTAAACATAGTTGATAAAATAAGCTAAGATGTGTTAGACTTATCCAAAAAGAGTATTAGGAGGGTGAATAATAATGAATAAATTTATGATTAAAGAGATTAGAGAAAGTTTTCAAATTATTAAGGGATACAAGGAAAGGGTAGAAGAATTTAAAAATATATCCGACGAACTCAAGAAGTATAATTTTAATCATGTGGTCTTCGTAGCAAGAGGTTCATCTGATAACGCTGCTATATGGGGAAAATATTATATAGAGTCTCATATAGGAATACCTGTTTCATTATGTGCCCCTTCCCTCTTCACCATCTACAAAAGACCCCCAAACCTAAAAAATTCCTTAGTTATAGCCATATCTCAATCGGGAGAAAGTGATGATATATGTGAAGTAATAAGAACCGCTAATGAACAAGGTACATTAACTATTGGAATAACAAATAATCCAGAAGGCAAATTAGCAAAACTTGCCAAAATCAATATATTTACCAATGCTGGACAAGAAAAAAGTGTGGCAGCCACAAAAACATATCTATCTCAACTTGTTTCTCTGTATTTTCTTATAAATTCTATAAAGGGTAGAATTTATATGGATGAATTTGATAAAATATTAAAGGCTATGAATACAATTTTGGGTATGGAAGAGAAAATAAAAGAAGAGGTAAAACCCTTTAAATATATGGAACATTGCGCTGTGTTAGGAAGAGGTTTTAACCTTTCCACAGCATTAGAAACAGCATTAAAATTCAAGGAGACTTCCTATATTATAGCCCAACCATATTCTTCCGCTGATTTTATGCACGGCCCCTTAGCTCTCGCCACTGAAGGTTTTCCTGTATTCTTCTTTGCCCCAAAAGGGGAGAGCTTAAACCATTCCTTAGAAATACTATCTATATTAAAAGAAAAGGGTACCGACATATATTTATTCAGTAACGAACCTAATCTTCATAAAGATTACCAAGGCTTCTTTATTGACTGTGATATTCCTGAAGATGTGTCTCCTATATTGTTAATATATCCAGCTCAATTCTTTGCTTATTATTTAGCTGAATTAAAAGGTAGAGATCCGGATAATCCAAGAAATATAAGAAAGGTGACCATAACACGGTAGATATGATAAAAATAGTTATTGATCTAATTAACAATCCAATTTTCATTATTCCTTTCCTCGTAGTAATAATTACTCAAGGGCTGAAGGGTATTATAAAAATTATTCAAGAAAAAAAGTTTTTATGGATAGCCTTCTTTGAGTGGGGAGGAATGCCAAGTTCTCACTCAGCCCTTGTTGTATCTTTATCATTAATAATAGGTATAAAGGAAGGTTTTAATTCTACCATTTTTATATTATCTATGTTCTTAGCTGGAATAGTAATTGCAGATGCAATTGGAGTAAGACTTGCTACAGAAGAGCAAGCAAAAGTAATAAATAAGATAATTCAAAGGGAGTTAAAAGATCCAGAATTAAAAGAGATAAATCTAAAAGAATCTATTGGACATACCCCTATAGAAGCTATAGTCGGAGGAATAATCGGTTTAATCTTAGGACATCTTCTATATTACGGGATATTTCATAGATGAAAATAGGCTTCTTTAGTGATACCTATAAACCTCAAAAGAACGGTGTAGCTACCGCCCTATTTTTTCAGAAGAAAACCTTAGAAGAAGAAGGTCATGAAGTACATCTATTTATTCCTTATATACCTAAAATCTTACCAGAAAAACATGTCTATCAGCTTTTTTCTATTACTTTTCCATTTCAAAAAGAACATAGAATAGCAACTCCTTTTTCTGCAAATTATGATCTATATCTTAACAATCTTAAATTGGATGTAATTCATACCCATACTCCTTTTTCCTTAGGAATTTTTGGAGCTTATGAAGCTAAAAAAAGAAAAATCCCTCTTATACATACCTACCACACCTTGCTTACTGAATACGCCTACTACATATGGGATCATTTTCCAGATATGGTCAAAAAACATATAATAACTGAGGAAAGAGCAAAAGATATAGCAATATGGATTAGTAGATCTTATTGCAACCTCTGTGATACTGTAATCGCCCCTTCCACAAAGATTAAAAAACTACTTATTGATTTTGGAGTTAAGAAACCTATAGAAATAATTCCTAATGGTTTAGATTTGAGGAATTTTCATCCCATTGATAAAAAAGTAGCAAGAGATAGATTACATCTTCCTACTGATGCATATATTTTACTATTTGTGGGAAGGTTAGGAAAAGAAAAGAACATAGAATTTTTATTGAAAGTTATGAATAAATTAAAAAATTATCCCAAAATCTACCTTCTCATTGTAGGAGATAACCCTGACAAGAGAGTAATAAATAATCTAAAAGAAGAAGCTAAAAACCTTAATATTGAAGATAGGGTAATATTTACTGGCTATCTTGATTACGATAAAGTAATAGAGGCCTACTATTCTTCAGATATATTTGTCTTCTCGTCTTTGTCCGAGACCCAAGGTTTAGTAGTGTTAGAAGCTCTTACAGCTGGGCTTCCTGTAATTGCTTTAGAAGATGAGGCTATTGCAGATTTTGTAAAAGATGAAACAAATGGTTTTCTAATACCCTTCAAAACTTCTAACATAGAGGAAAGTATTATCTTATTTTCAAATAAAGTTATAGAATTATTAGAAAACTATAACTTATATAAAAAATTATCAGAAAATGCCATAAGTAGTGCCCAAAATTTCAGTGTTCAAAAGATTAATAAAAAACTCCTTGACTTGTATAACAACCTTATCAAAGAATATAATATTTAAAAATGCCTGAATTTATTTCTCTTTTTATAGAAGAGTTAAACAGAAAAAAAGAAAAAATAAATAATCTTTTTTTCAAAAAAGATATAAAAGATAGGTCTTTTTTTGTAAACTTTGTAGAAACTCTATGGCATAAAATACCAGAAAATTTACAAAGTAATGGTCATAAAATCTTTGCTATTGATGCCTCACAAAGAACCCTATCCTTTTCTCTTGGTCCGTATCTTCTTTTAACTCAAGGTTTAGCTATAGGTACTGAAGGTTATGAGAAAGCTACCATCTCATTAGATCCAATACCCGCATCAATTTCTGAAAATCAATTGGCATGGATACGGGATTTAATAATGCAAAAAATAGAAACTGAACTTGCCCTTAAAATTATAGAAGAAATTAAACCCCCCTTCATCTTATTTATTGATGGCTCTATCATCTCACGACTTTCATATCTATTAAGATATATAAATCTTATAGAGGAAGAGCCTTACAAAGACTTGGCTCTTAATGTTTTAAATACCACCATAGAACTCATTCTAAAATCCAAAAATAAAAATATAGAATTAATATCTATATCAAAATCAAGTAGAAACACCTTTTTCTTTCAAATTTTATCAATAGACCATCCTGAATTAAAAGAAGAACTTCCCTACACCCCTATTGACGCAGAATTTTTAAATATCCTTTCCTGGGAGCCAGGATATAGTACTCCCCTACTAATAGGAGCAGAAATGGGACTTGGTCATAATCAAATAGAGCTCATAGAGAAAGATCCTAATCTTCAAACCTTGCTAAAAGATATACCAGCTTTTATTACTTTCTATGTAAGACTCATTCCAAGAGACCAAATTTTAAGAATTGATATACCAAACTACTTAATAGAGGATTCAACCACACTTTTAGAAGTAAACTTTCATTGGGAAAAAGATGTAAATATAGATAATATCCTTGCTATACTTAGAGAAAATTGTATAAACTCTCAAATATATCAAACTCCTTTGTATTTAGTAGATAACATTGTCAGAATTAAAAAAACCCCCGATTTAGAAAGGTATATAATGATTCTTAAAAAAGAATTTCCTGACATCTTAGAATTAGATAGATCTCAAAGGAGGTTTTTCTAAATAATCATGGACTTAAAATGTGTAGGATACTTGGTGGGTGAAAGTTTTTGCGATAGTTTTCAATTTATTACTAATGAAGAATTAGCCCCTAAAAGATTGGAATATGTCATAATTAAAGGAACTGCTGCATCGGATGAAGAGGTAGACGTATTAGCTCAAGTAGAAAGTCTAAAAGCTTTTTCAGATATATTAACAGAAGATCAGGAATATGATGCAACCACAAGACTTTTAGAATTAAATTACAAAATACCACTAAAGCTCATTGCTACAGCCAGAGTTTTAGGCTATTTAGATATTGATGATAACATTCAGCTTCCAAGATCAGTTTCTTTACCAGGTTCTCCGGTTTTTTTAGCTCCTGATGATCTTCTTAGAAGATTCTTCACTCATAAAAAGGCCACCGCTATAGAAATTGGAACCTTACTTTATAGGCCTAATGTCAAAGTAACTCTTGATCCCAATGGACTTAGGAGACATCTGGCCATAATTGCTCAAACAGGAGCAGGTAAATCTTATCTTACAGGATTACTTTTAGAGAAACTTGTAAAACTTGGTGCTACTATTTTAGTATTTGATCCTAATAGTGACTATGTCTTACTAAGAAGGAAAAGAAATAATTTAAAAGAATTTTCATCTATTGCCCAACAAGTTAACATTTATAGAATACCTCAAGTAAAAGGGAGATTTACGGATGATATCATTGGGGGTGTAATACCCTATTCAATCAGATTTAGTGAGTTAGAAAACGAACAAATAGCAGAAATATTAGGAATCTCAGAATATAGTAACATAAGAGATGCAGTTGAAACAGCTATAGAGGAACTTAGAAAAGAAGGTGTTGATTTTACCCCAAAGGAACTTTATGAAAAATTACAATCTATGGCAGGTATAGACGAGGAAGAGGAAAAAGAAGAAATATTAGATTTTGACGACTATGAAAAAAAATATGTAAAAAAAATAGAGAAAAAGAATAAAAAATACTCTGAAGAAACAATGATTGGAGCAAGAAAAGCATTAAAATATGTAAAATGGATAAAAGATTATCCAATATGGGGATTTAAAGATATAAAGATTGAGGAAATTCTAAAACCTGCTCAGATATCTGTCATAGATTTGGCAGGTATAGAGAAGAACCTACAAGATTTAGTAGTAAGTAAATTGTTAAATGATATATGGACTAAAGCAAAATCAGAAGGACTTACATATCCCTTATTTATTGTATTAGAAGAAGCCCATAATTTAGTGCCAAAAGAGAAAGCAGAGAAATTAAGAAGTGCTAAGATAATAAATTCAATTGCAGCGGAAGGACGAAAATTTAAAGTATTTCTTATTGTGGTCACACAAAGGCCCTATAAAATAAGCAGTAATACTTTATCCCAATGTGGAAGCCAGATAATAATGAGATTAACCAATCCTACAGATCAAAACGCAGTAAAAGAAGCATCAGAAGCTCTTTCAGAAAACTTATTTAATGATCTTCCTGGATTAAACATTGGAGAAGCTATTATCTTAGGAAGATTAACCCGTATTCCTGTAATGGTAAAGATTGGGGAAAGAGAAACTGCAGAAGGAGGTTTTGATATAGACATAGATGAAGAATTTGAAAAAGCTCTAAAAGATGCTCAAAATAGAGATATATTCGAAGATATTATAACCGATCTCCCTGACATTGGGAGTGAAATCTAAACATGATAAAAATTCTTATAACTGCTGATAACCATTTAGGTAAATACTACAAAAAGTTAGTACCAGAAAGACTAAACGAAAGAAGAAGAAAGATAAGAGAAGCATTTAAAAAAACAGTAGATTATGCCATTGAAGAAAAGGTAGATATATTTATACAAGCTGGAGATTTATTTGATTCTACAAATCCCAGGAATCAAGATTTGGCCTTTGTTGCTCGAGAGTTTTCAAGATTAAAAAGAAACTATATTCAAATTTATACTATTGGTGGAAACCACGATGCTCCAAATATGATAGATAGTGATGCCTTTCCCATGAAAATTTATGAAGAAGTAGGTTTAATAAAATCTTTTTTATCTCAATCTAATATTAACGTAGATATATTTGAGAAGGATCAGAAATTAATTATATCTGGTTTATCCCATGATCCAAGAAAAAAGGGAAGAATTGATCCCTTAGAAAATATAAAATTATCAGATTCTATACCTCAAGATAATAATATATGGAAAATCCTAATTCTCCATTACTCCTTTGAAAAATATGCTCATCCAAAATCTTCTGAGCCTCAAGTATCACTACATACTTTATATAGCCTCCCCTTTAATATTTATATATTGGGACACCTCCATGAGAAGAATATTTATAAATTTGGAGATAAAATACTAATAATACCAGGAAGTACTGAAAGATTTGATTTTGGAGAAATAGATCTTACTCCAGGTTTTTACCTATTAAAAATAGAAGGAAAAAAGATTGACATAATTCACGAAAAAATAGAACCACAACCTATGAAAATCATGGAAATAAAACTTTCAGAAATTACAGAAAAAGATTATACCAATGCTATTATTGAAAAAATATTAAGAGAATCTCAAAAAGATCTTATGTTAAAATGCAAAATTGTAGGAGAAATTCCTATATCTATATATAGTTCCATAAATTTTAGCAAGATACTAGACGAAGGACTTAAAGCTAATTTCTTATTTGACTTAGATACGCAAAATTTGAGAATAAAAGGGAAAGAGATATCAATAATACCATCAGAAGATTTCAGTTTTGAAAAGAATCTGTCTAAAATAACAGAAAAATACTTGGAAGAAAACAAAGAAGATCAAGAAGCTATAATAGAAGCAGTTAAATGGATAAGAGAAGAGTTAAAAATTAGAGGAGAGTTCTTATGATAAAACTTGTGAGCTTAAAACTTAGAAATTTTAAACAATATGAAATAGCATCTCTAAATTTTCCAGATCAGGGAAGAATACTTATAAAAGGGAGGAATGAGGCAGGAAAAAGTAGTATATTTGAGGCAATTTATTTTGCACTTTTTGGGGAAGGACTCGAGCACAATAATAGTGATCTTATAAGATTTGGAACTAACGAAACAACAGTAGAGCTTACTGTAAAAACTAATGATAAATTAATAACCATAAGAAGAGTCCTTCCTCTTAATAAAAACCAAGACGCCTCTTTGGTTATAAAAAATATAAATGAGCAAACTACAAAACAAGAAATAGTAAAAGGACCAAGAATTGTAAACAGTAGAATAGTTAAAGAGATAGGTCTTGATGGAGATATATTATTAAACACATGTCTTGTAGCACAAAAAAAATTAGATGCCTTAGAAACTTTAAAGGCTGGAGACAGAAGAGAAATAATATCCAAATTATTTAACTTGGATTATCTTTTGAATATTTCTGAGAAGGCAAAACAGATCAAAAATGAACTTGAGAAACAAAAACCCCAATATGAACTTTTGAAGAAAGCAGCTGAGGCTAAAAGAGTTTTACCAGAAATTGAAGAGGAATTAGATAAAATCCATATAGAAATAGGAAGGATTGAAAAAATCGAAAAATCTAAAAATATATACAATTTGGAATTAACTTTAAATAATCTTAAAGAAGAAATTAGAGGCTTGGAACAAAATCTTGAAAACCTAAAAAATAAAGTAGAAACCTTAGAATTCTTAAGAGAAGAAAAAAGAAAAATAGAAGAAATAACAAGCATTAAAGAAAAACTTCAAATATTAGAAAATCAGAGAGAAAAGCTTCAAAAAGAAATAACTAATTTAGAAGAAAGAATAACTAAAGAAAAGGAACTTTCAACTCAACTTGAAGGGCTTAATAATGTTATTAAGATAAAGCAAGAAATTGAAAAATTAGAAAAAGTATTAAGTGATGGAAATAATTTAATATCAAACCTTCAAGAAAAATTCACAAAATATAAGGAATTAGAAAACAAAACATCAAAAGAAAAAGAATTACAGGAGGAGAAAGATAAGCTCCAAAAAGAAGAGAGAAACTCACTTCTTAAGAAAAATCTGTTAGAATTAAGAATTAAGAAACTAAGAGATATATTAGGAAAAATACAAGAAATACCTCAAATAGAAGATACATATAAAAGGGCTTTAGAATATCATCAACAAAAGAATAAGGTTTATGAATTAATTTATAAAGTACAAAAAACTAAAAAATACTTTGTTACCTCATCATTCATTACACTACTATCTTTAACATTAGCTATCCTTTTATCAAAAATATTTTTTATCACTACAGGAATATTAACCATTTTATCCATCTACTTTTATCAGAATTATGCAAAGATCAATAAAGAGTTTACCAAAGAAAAAAATCTTCAAGAATATATTGAGAAAGACATTCCTCTCGAACTCAAAGAAAAGAATCAAGAAGAGTTAGCCTTAATATTAAATAAAATTAAAGAGAAAAAAACATATAAAAAGGAACAAATAGAAAGATTAGAAGAAAAACTTAAAATGAAACTTAATCAAACTAATAATTTAATTACAGAAATAGTACAAAAGAAAGCTCACATAGAAAGTGAACTTAAAAATATTGATTCTTACAAAAATGAAATCCATAAATTATCCTTAGAATTCCAAGAAAAATTAAAAGAAAGTAACTTGGACAAAATAGAAGAGAAGTTAAAAAAGTTATCAGACACCCTTAAAAAGAAGGAAGAAGAATTAATCTCCTTAAGAGAAAAGGATACTATGCCTGAAAAGGAACTATCTTATCTCATTTCTCAAAAAGGCTCTATAGAAAACGAGCTTGAAAATATAAGGAGATTAAAAGAGGAATTAGAAAGGAAAAAAAGAGACCACAAAAATATTGAAAACGAAATATCAAAAGAACAGGCAAATTTAGAAGCAAAGATAAACGAATTAAGAAGAAGTGATGATAAGTATATGTCAGAAATAGAAGAATTAATAAGACAGCTGGAAAATGATAGAGTAAAAGAAGAATATGAAAAAATTGCTCAAGAACTAAACAAGAAAAAGGGCGAAAAAAACTCTATAGAGAAAAATTATCAGGATCTAATAACTGAATTTTCCAAAAGATTTGTAGAGGATTGGAGAAACTACATAAATGAAGTATTTGATGAAAATTTAAAAGAGAAATTAATAATAAAAGAAAAAGAACTCCTTCAACAAAAAGGTGAAAAAGAAGGAATACTAAAAGAATATGAGCTAAAAACAGGAAGTAAAAGAGAAGATTTAGACCCAGAAAGGATAAATCAAGAATATATTAAATTAGAAAAAGAAATTATTAAAATGAACTATGCAATGAAGATTGCAGATACCACAAGAGAAACTATATTAAAAGCAATTAGACCAAGAACAGAATCCTTCATGCAAAAAATATTACCCATTTTAACCTCAGATAGATATCATTATGTAGAGATTGGGGACGATTACAAATTAAAAGTTTACACAAGTTTCAAAAAGGAACCCTTAGAAAAAAACATTTTTAGCGGAGGAACACAAGATCAACTTTCCTTAGCTTTAAGACTTGCTTTTGCTATGGCCACGTTACCTCAAGATAAGGGTATACAGCCCAAATTTATATTCTTAGATGAACCTCTTGGATCTTTTGATGAGGACAGAGCAAAAGGCTTATTATACCTTCTCACTGAAGGAGAAGTAGCAGAGCATTTTGATCAAATCTTTCTTATAACACATGTTCCTATCGATGAATCTATTTTTGATGAAATCTACTATGTAGAAAATGGTAAAATAACAAAAGTACAGGAAAACACTACTCAATCTTTAGATTACGAAGATAATTCTTAAATTGTTCTCCTAAATCTTCTCTCTGAAGAGCAAGTTCTACTGAAGCCTTTAAAAAACCAAGTTTACTTCCAGTATCATATCTCTTTCCCTTAAATTCATAAGCATATATAGCTTCCTTCTCTAATAATAATTTAAGTCCATCAGTAAGTTGTATCTCTCCCCCCCTTCCTGGCCTTACCTTCTCAAGCATATTAAAGATTTCAGGAGTTAATATGTATCTCCCAACAATAGCTAAATTAGAAGGAGCTTCTTCCACGGAGGGTTTCTCTACCAGATCTGTTACTTGATAAATCCCTTCTTCAATCTCTCTTCCAGAAATAATACCATAGTTTTTAACCTCATTCCTTGGCACCCTTTCCACTGCAACAATAGAACACTTATATCTCTCGTAAATCTCTATCATTTGCTTTATACATGGAATATTACTGACTATTAAATCATCACTCAAAATAACAGCAAAAGGTTCATCTTTCACTAATGCCTTTGTTACAAGCACAGCATGACCAAGACCCAAAGGTTCCTTCTGTCTTATATAATAAACTGTACCAAGCTCTGATATTTCCCTAACTTGTCTTAAAAGATCTAAATCACCTTTCTTTTGAAGAAAATATTCCAACTCAAAAGATATATCAAAATGATCCTCAATAGCCCTTTTATTCCTACCAGTTACTATTATGATTTCTTCAATTCCTGAATTTACAGCCTCTTCTACAGCATATTGTATTATAGGTTTATCAACTACTGGAAGCATCTCTTTAGGCTGAGCCTTTGTAGCAGGTAAAAATCTGGTACCAAGACCAGCAGCAGGAAAAACAGCTTTCTTAATACTCATCTTTGAGTTCCTCCTCTAATTTTCAGGAATTTTAACTATAACTAAAGTTAAACTCTCATTTTCTACTCTAAGCTGATGACAAATCCCAGCGGGAATTATTAAGACATCACCATCTTTTATATTTATCTCCTCTGGTTCTATAATTTCACATTTTCTTATTTCTCCTTCCTCAATCTCTGTACCCCCACTATATTTTTCACTTAATAATACTTTCCCTCTCCCTTTAAATACGATATACATATCATTGACTCTTTTATGAACCTCTGTATCACTTATAAAAGTTGGAGAAAAGTTTAAAAACCTAACCATAAAATTACCTTTTTTATAATCTTCCAAATTCCCTTCAGAAAGTGAAAATTTTCTAAACATATCATTCCTCCCCAAAAAGTTTAACAAACCTCTAATTATTCTATACATTAAAGATTATTTAAGCAACTTTTTTTAATTACAATTTTGTGCTAAAATTAAATGGAAAAGCTGATAAAAATCGCAAAGGTGCTTTGGACGAAAGGGGCCAAAGCACCTTTTTTAGTTTTTAGTGAAAGATAAATATTTAAACAAGGAGGCGTATAAAATATGAAGGATACAGAAATAAAGATAGTAGATACAACATTGAGAGATGGAGAACAAACAGCTGGAGTAGTATTCTCAAAAGCTGAAAAACTCCAAATAGCAAGAATGCTTGACGAAATAGGAGTACATCAGATCGAGGCTGGTATCCCTGTCATGGGAGGAGATGAGGAGGAAGCAATAAAGGCTATAGTAAAGGCTGGCCTCAAAGCCAGTATTATGGGATGGAATAGAGCTGTTATAAGTGATATTGAGGCATCATTGAGATGTGGTGTGGATGCAGTAGCTATTTCTATTTCTACTTCCGATATCCATATAAAATATAAACTTAAAAAGACAAGAGAATGGGTTTTGGAAAATATGGTTAAAGCTACAGAATTTGCCAAGAAACATGGAGTATATATATCGGTAAACGCAGAAGATGCCTCAAGAACAGACTTAGAATTCCTACTCCAGTTTGCAAAAGCAGCCAAAGAAGCAGGCGCAGACAGATTGCGATTTTGTGATACTGTTGGAATAATGGAACCTTTCACAATATACGAGATTGTTAAGACCATTATAGAAAAGGTAGGAATTCCTGTAGAAATGCATACCCATAATGATTTTGGTATGGCTACTGCCAATGCTTTAGCAGGAGTAAGAGCTGGGGCAACCTATGTAGGCGTAACTGTAAATGGACTTGGTGAAAGAGCTGGAAATGCAGCATTGGAAGAAGTGGTCATGGCCTTGAAGTATATTTATAACATAGATGTAGGAATTAAAACTTATAAATTGAAAGAATTATGTGAGTATGTAGCAAAAGCTTCTGCAAGAGAATTACCTGTAAATAAAGCTATAGTAGGTAAAAATATATTTGCTCATGAATCTGGCATACATGCAGATGGTGTAATTAAATATCCTAAAACATATGAAGTATTCTCTCCAGAAGAGGTAGGAGGAGAAAGACAGATAGTAATTGGTAAACATTCAGGTACTCATGCTCTTATAAGAAAATTCCAAGAATATGGAATCACTTTATCTGAAGAGGATGCCCAAGAATTACTTAAAAAGGTAAGAGCTCTTGCTGTAGAACTTAAAAGACCTTTATTTGATAAAGAATTAATGTATCTTTATAATGACTATCTAAAAGAAAAATTAGAAAAAGAAGGAGTGTAAAGATGGGAAAAACCATAGTAGAAAAAATTTTTTCTAAGCATGCTGGTAAAGATGTTAGAGCAGGAGATATTGTTATTGCTAAATTAGATGCTTTAATGGGACAAGATGGCACATCCCCATTAGCAATAAAAGTCTTTGAGGAATTAGGAGGAACAAGAGTTGTAAATGCAGAAAAAGTACTTATTGTTATGGACCACTCTGTTCCTCCCCCTAACGAAGGAGTGGCTAACCTTCACAAGTTAATGAGAGAATTTGCAGAAAAATATGGAACTCAGATTACGGAATTTGGAGAAGGGGTATGTCACCAAGTTTTTATGGAAAGAGGTTTAGCTATTCCAGGAAGTCTGGTAATTGGGGCGGACTCCCATACATGCACTTATGGGGCATTAAACTGCTTTTCCACTGGGGTAGGATCCAGTGAGCTTGCAGCAGCAATGTATACGGGTAAATTGTGGTTTAAAGTTCCAAATACTGTTAAAATCAATCTCAATGGCAAACTTCCTAAGTGGGTTGTTTCAAAGGATATCATATTATACTTAGTAGGATACTTTAAAGCTGATGGATTAACATACAAAGCAATTGAATTTGATGGAGAAACTATTAGAGACCTTTCTATAGATGGAAGAGCTACAATAACTAATATGGTCGTAGAAATGGGTGCAAAAGCTGGTATTATGCCATTTGATGAAAAAACAAGGGAATTTTTTAAAAACATAGGAATGGATATAAATAGTGGTATTGAAGCAGACAAAGACGCAGAATATGAGGCTGTTTATAATTTTGATATTTCTAATTTAGAGCCACAAGTAGCCTTACCCCATACTGTGGACAATGTATATCCCATATCTCAAATAGAGAAAATAAAAATTCATGAAGCTTTTATAGGAACATGTACTAATGGTAGATTGGAAGATTTAAGATATGCAGCTCAGATATTAAAGGGGAAAAAGGTAGATAAAAATGTTAAACTTATAATCACTCCAGCATCTAAGCGAATATATACGCAAGCCTTAAAAGAAGGACTTATTGAAATATTTTTAAATGCAGGAGCTATAGTTACAAATCCTGGTTGTGGTCCATGTGTAGGAACACATCAAGGAGTACCAGCTGATGGAGAGAATGTTATATCTACTGCAAATAGAAATTTTAAAGGAAGAATGGGAAACAATAAAGCCTTAATTTACCTTGCATCTCCTTTAACAGTAGCTGCCTCAGCGATAAAGGGAGAAATTACTGATCCTCGTGAATTTTTAAATTAGGAGGAAAGAATAAAAATGATATTAAAAGGTAAAGCTCATAAATTCGGAGACGATATAAATACTGATTATATTATATCTGGAAAATACAAATTTAAATCCTTAGACTTTAATGAGATGTCAAAACATCTCTTTGAAGATTTAGATCCAGAATTTTATAAAAAGATAAACCCAGGGGATATAATAGTGGCTGGAAAGAATTTCGGATGTGGCTCCTCAAGAGAACAAGCCCCTTTAGTTATAAAATATGCAGGAATAAGTTTAGTAATTGCCAAAAGTTTTGCAAGAATATTTTACAGGAATTCAATTAATATTGGTCTTCCCCTCATAGAAGCTAATACTGATGAAATAGATAATGGAGATGAACTAGAGGTAGATTTATTTCAGGGAAAAATTTATAATAAGACTAAAAACATAACCATATTATCTAAGAGTACATTTCCAGATATCATGGTAAAAATATTACAAGCAGGAGGATTAGTAGAGTACCTTAAAAAAGAGGGAGATTTTAAAATATAAATGCAGAATTTTTCTTTTTATCTACCTGTAAAGATTAAATTCGGTATAGGACTCTGGGAAAGAATTCCCGAAGAGTCCTATGCTTTGGGAGCCAAAAAGATACTCTTAGTAACTGGTAGAAAGCATCTAAAAAATACAGGAATTTTAGATAAATTACTTCATCTTTTTAATAATTATCAAGTAGAAGTAATCGTTTTTGATGATGTACCTCCAGAACCACCATATTATGTAGTAGATAATGGTGCTGAGATTGCAAAATCAAAAGAAGTAGATTTAATTGTAGGAATAGGAGGTGGAAGTGTCTTAGATGTTGCAAAAGCTATAGCTTTAAAGATAAATCTTCCAGGTTCTATATGGGACTATATAGGTGAAAAAAGTGAAAAAATCTCTACACAAAGTATACCATGTATATTAGTCCCTACTACAGCGGGTACAGCAAGCGAAGTAACTAAGGTATCAGTACTTATTAACCCAGACACTAAAGAAAAACTAAGTATAAGGCATGATAGTTTATATGGAAAAATTGCTATTGTGGATCCTTTACTTACTTTATCCATGCCAAGAGAAAATACTATCTATAGTGGCTTAGATGCCTTTATTCATTCATTAGAATCTTTTTTATCACTAAATAGCAACATTTTAACTGATCCCATTTCCATTAATTCTCTTAAAATTGTTTATAAATATTTGCCAAGAGTAATTGAAAATTTAGAAAGAATAGACTTAAGGGAAAAATTACTTTATGCAAGCACTATTAGTGGAGTGGCTTTCTCTCAAACAGGACTTGGAGGCATTCATGCCTTAGCCCATCCTATAGGAGTATATGCTAATATACCTCATGGTCTTGCATGTGCTCTCGTTGCCCTTCCAATGCTAGAATATAATTTGGATATTTTACCAAGAGAGAAAATCTCAACCCTTGGCAGAGCTGTAGGGGTCTATTCTTTGAGATCTGCAAAGGAGAAAATTTTGAAAAAAATAGAAGAATTTTTAAAAACTTTAGATATAAAATTAGGGCTCAGAAATTACGGAATATCAAAGGAACAGCTATCAATTATTGCTAAAGAAGCTCCAAAGACAGGCTCTTACAAAACGAATCCTCGAGCCCTAAACTATGAAGTAATCTTAGAAATTCTCAAAAAAGCTTGGTAAATCCTATTTTAAGCTAACTATATCTAAATCAGGTTTAAATTTTACTATTGAATTAGAAGGGAAATACCCTCTTACAGAAGCATTAGGATAAACTAGTACTTTTTTACCTAATATGGTGCCAGGATTTAAAACAGAATTACAACCTGTCTCACTCTCATCTCCTACAATTGCTCCCAATTTCCTTAATCCGGTATCATAAACTTCACCATTTACGCTTATTTTTACTGTAGAGGAAGGTCCCATCTTTAAATTAGATATTTTTGTCCCAGCCCCTAAATTAACCTTATGACCTAAAATACTATCACCAACATAATTGAAATGAGGGGCTTTTGCACCATTTAGTAATATGCTATTTTTAACCTCTGTACAATGCCCCACTACACAATTATCCCCTATATAAACATTTCCTCGTATATATGCACCTTGTCTTATCTCACAATTTTTTCCTATATAGGCAGGACCCTTTATATATACAAATGGTTCCACGACTGTACCTTCACCTATATATACTGGACCCTCTATGAAAACTCCTCCCTGAATAATACCCTCTATATCTGGCTTTATATACTTTTCAAGAAAAGTTTTTAGATTTTTTAAGGCTTCCCAAACATATTCAACATTTTTAAAGAGATTTTCCTCTATTCCATCAATTTCAAAAAAATCTTCTGGTGCCCACATAGACATATCCTCCTTTACCATCTTAATATATTCATAACTTCTATAATATCTGATGGCTTAGACGCAAGAAAATGAACACCATTAACCAACTTACTTTCTTTAATTTTACTACATAAATCTACACAAAGTTCAATACCAATATTTTTTATGTTATCTTTTCTCTCAAATTTTTCTAAAATATACCTTGGTATTTTTATGCCTGGCACATTATTTATCATATAGTCAATCATCTCCAAGGATTTAAAAATAGTAACTCCAACGATTATCTTTACCCCACTACCTACCTTTTCTCTTACCCTTTCCATTATTGATAGATCAAATACCAATTGGGTTTGAAAAAACTCAGCTCCTGCTAAAATTTTCTTTTTCATCTTTAAAATCTCAATATCTAAAGGAGTAAGATTAGGATTAAAGACTGCTCCCAAGAAAAAATTAGGACTTTTATTTAATTTTTTTCCTGCAAAATCTTCCCCTGATTCTAACATCTTTGCTATCTTTAATATATTTACTGCGTCTAAATCAAACACAGGTTTAGCACTTTTAGATATACCAGTGGTTGTATAATCCCCTGTTAAAACTAAAACATTTTTTATACCAAGGGTATACGCACTTAATAGCTCACCCGAAATGGCAACCCTATTCCTATCCCTGGCTGTAATTTGAAAGATAGGCTCTATTCCCTCTTTTAACAACAAATAGCTTCCTACTAAAGAGGTGATTCTAACACCTACATTTTGGAAATCAGTAACATTTACTGCATCTACTCTATCTTTTAACATTAAAGTCTTGCTAACAAAAGAAGAAACATCCACTCCTCTCGGAGGACTGACTTCTGCTGTAATTATGAATTTTCCCGATTTTAATTTTTCCTCAAAATTCATTCTTGTAAAAGTATTTTACTAAAATCTTTTGGTGGAACAATCTTGAGGAAATCTTCTTCAGATATTCTATTTGTTCTAAACAAAATTACCCAAGGACATAATCTCTCGTAAACCTCACATATCCCATCTTCTGCTCCACCACAAGGTCCATTTCTCATCTTTTTAGGACATAACTTTTCCATACAAAGATTCCCTGTATAATAAATCCAACATTCTCCACAAGCAGAACATAATCTTGCAAAACTACCCAATGATCTACCAGGTTCGATCTTCAGGGTATTAGTAGCTGGGATAACAGGTTTCTTAATATAATTTGGTAATATTTGAGGTAATCCCCCACAAGTAAATGTCAAAATATTATCAGCTCTACTTATATCAATCCCAATCTCATCTATTATCCTCTTTAAACTACCCACATTACACTTATCCTTAGTAAGATCATAAACTCTCACTATATCTATTTCTAACTCAGACAAATAAGAAAATATCTCTTTATTCTTTTTCTCAATACTTTCAAAACCACAATTATCACAAGAGAAAATAAATATTTTTTCTCCTGATACTAAATTTTTTATTTCTTCTATCTTTTTAATTTCGATCTTCATTCTTTTCTATAGCCTTTAATAAATTTAACGCCAATATTCTCGTGGTTATTACCCCTACTCCACCTGGAACAGGAGTTATAGCTTCAACCTTATTCTTCACGCTCTCAAAATCAACATCACCTACTAATTTTCCATCTAACACATTAGTTCCTATATCAATTACAATCTCATTCTCTTTTACCATATCATCTGTAATTATACCAGGTTTACCTACAGCTACCATCAAGATATCTGCCATCTTAGTATAAAACTTTAGATCTATTGTTTTTGAGTGACATATTGTTACAGTTGCATTTCTTTGCAAAAGAAGAAGGGATAAAGGTCTTCCCACAGAAATACTTCTACCTACAACTACTACATTTTTACCCTCTATAGGAATATTATAAAAGTCAAGAAGTTCGATAACCGCCTGTGGTGTACAAGGAAAAAATGTATCTTCACCAGCCATCAATTTACCTAAGTTCTCATAAGTTATTCCTTCCACATCTTTTGAAGGCGGAATATACTGGAAAGCCTTCAATTTTTCTAAATTTTGAGAAAGAGGTCTGAGAAGCAAAATCCCATGAATATCTTTATTTATACCAAGCAAATTTATTTCGTTAATAAAATTATCTATAGAGATATTTTCATCAAGATTTATATTATTTATTTTTATTCCAAATTTTTTAAAGATCTTTTCTATACTATTTGCATAAGCCTCTGCTTCAGGATTATTACCCACTCTAACTACACAAAGAGTTGGAGTAATTCCCTTTTCTATATATTTTCTTACCTTTTCTATAATTTTTCCTTCCAAATTTTCTGCCACACTCTTTCCATATAAAATCTTCGCCATTTTACCCTCCTAAATCACTCCCTTAATATCCCCATTATCATCAATATCCATTTTACAAGCTGATGGTATCTTAGGTAATCCTGGCATTGTCATTATATTTCCAGTATATACAACTATAAATCCTGCCCCTCCAGAAATCTTTATTCTTTGCACATTTATTACAAAATTCTCTGGCTTTCCAATAAGCTTAGGATTATCTGAGAGAGAAAATTGGGTTTTTGCCATACAAACAGGTAATCTTTTAAATCCCCATTTTTCTATTTTTTTAAGATCTTCTTTTGCCTCGTCTAAAAACACAACATCTTTTGCTCCATAGACATTTACTGCAATCTTACGGATTTTATCCTCATAAGGTTCATCAAGATCATAAAGAAAAGCAAAGTTATTTGGATCATTTTCAATAGCAAAAAGAACTTCTTTTGCTAATTCTAATCCACCTTTTCCACCCTTTTCATATACTTCAGAAACAGCAACCCTTATACCTTTTTCCTTTAACATCTTCATTACAAAATTTATCTCTTTTTCTGTATCTGTAGGAAACCTGTTTATCGCTACAACAACTGGCAAACCAAATACTTCCTTGACAATATAAACATGGTGGAGAAGATTAGGAAGTCCTTTTTCTAAAGCATCTATATTTTCCTTATCCCAATCTTTTTTTAATCCACCATGATACTTCAAAGCTCTTATTGTTGCAACTAAAACTACCACATTGGGTTTTATATCACCTATTCTACATTTTATATTAAAAAACTTTTCAGCTCCCAGATCCGCCCCAAAACCAGCCTCAGTAACCACAAAATCAGCAAGCCTCAAGGCCATCTCCGTAGATATAAGAGAATTACAACCATGAGCAATATTAGCAAAAGGACCCCCATGTACAAAGGCAGGAGATCCTTCTAAGGTTTGTACCAAATTGGGAGATAAGGCATCTTTTAAAAGTACTGCCATAGATTTATGAGCTTCTAAATCCCTACTAAAAACAGGATCTCCTTTTTTGTTTATACCAACAACAATATTGCTAAGTCTCTCCTTTAGTTCCTGAATATCTCTTGAAAGAGAAAGAATAGCCATAACCTCAGAAGCAGCAGTTATATCAAATCCATCTTCCCTTGGTATGCCATTGCCTTTTCCTCCAAGTCCACTTACTATAAATCTTAGTTGGCGATCATTCATATCTAAACATCTTTTCCAGAAAATTTGATTAATGTCTATTCCAAGTCCATTTCCTTGATATATGTGATTATCTAACATAGCAGACAACAAATTATTAGCAGAAGTTACTGCATGAATATCACCTGTGAAATGTAAATTTATATTTTCCTCTGGAATAACCTTGGCCTTACCACCCCCAACAGCTCCCCCCTTAACTCCAAAAATAGGACCCATAGAAGGCTCTCTTATACATATAATGGTTTTATAAGATAAAAAATTTAAAGCATCACCAAGTCCTATAGTTGTTGTGGTTTTTCCCTCACCTAAAGGGGTAGGATTCATAGCACTTACAAGAATCAATTTCCCCTTTTCTTTATCTTTAAGTCTACTTAAAACCCTCCAATTAACTTTTCCTATATACCATCCATAAGGCAAGATATCTTTTTCGGAAAGTCCCAATTCTGATACAAGATCAAAAATCTTCTTCACTCTATACCTCCAAGATTCAGGTCTATAGTAATTATTTCTCCCCAGACCTTATCTCCATCTATATAAAGATAACCTATAGTATTTTTATCAGTAAAAAATCTATCTGTTGGAGATCCTGGATTGAAAAAGAAAATTTTATCATCCCATTCCATAAGAGCATGATGAGTATGCCCAAAGACAATAACATTAATATTCTCTAAATCTTCTTCAAAAACCTTCTTGACCCTGTCTTTAATTCCCCATGGAGCACCGCTACCATGAGTGATTCCAACCTTTACTCTTTCAAGAGTAATAATCCTTTTAGAAGGTAAAACTTTTTTCACTTCCCATGAATCCATATTTCCATGTACACCAATAACATCAGCTATTTTTTTAAGTTCAGGAAGAAAGAAAAGCTCTTCCCAATCACCAGCATGCAATATAAGATCAACTCCTACTAATTTTTCTAAAATAATTTTAGGAAGATACGGAAAACGAGAAGGAAGATGTGTATCAGAAATTACTCCAATTTTTAACATTCGTTCCTCCAACGTTAGAGAAACATTTTTAAAATATATAATAAAAAATTGGCGGGGAGGGTGGGACTCGAACCCACATGGCCGCGAAGGCCTTACCGGTTTTCAAGACCGGCCCCTTAGCCAATTCGGACACCTCCCCGATGTCCAAGAAAATTATACCATAAAAATTTTTAATTTTGTTTAAAATCTTGTGATATAATCTAAGAAAAAGGAAGGAAATTTTATAAAATGGATGTTAAAAAAGCAATTCAAGAAAGAAGATCTTTAAGATCATTAGAACCTTTTGAAGTTACCGAAGAATTAATTTTAGATCTTGCTGAATCTGCATCCCTTGCACCTTCATGTTTTAATAATCAACCATGGAGATTTATATTTACATATGACAAAGAACTCTTAAAAGAACTATATACTGCTCTAACACCAAGAAATAATTGGGCTTTTGTATCATCATTAATAGTAACTATATTTACAAAATATGAATTAGATTGCCAAATAAAAGGGAGAGATTATGCTCTATTTGATACTGGAATAGCAGTAGGCTTTATGTTATTAAGGGCAACTGAGCTCGGAATGATAGCTCATCCAATAGCAGGTTATGATGAAGAAAAGGTTAAAAAGATTTTAAACATACCTGAGGATATGCAAGTAATAGCCCTTATTATATTTGGGAAAAAAGCTGAAAAGCTAAGTACTTTATTATCTGATGAACAAAAAGAAAGAGAATTAAAAAGACCAGAAAGGCTTCCTATAGAAAAATTTGTATTTATAAATAAATATACAGAAAAATGAAAATATCGTGTTCTACAGCAGCTTTTATTGATCCATCCTCATCTACAGAACAAAAATTAAAAGATTCTATAGAAGCTATCAACAATATAGTTAAACATGGCTATGATGGTATAGAACTTTTTATACCAAATGTATTCTCTGATGAACAAAAAGAAATCCTATTCCAAGAAGCTTCAAAAATAAAAGGAAAAATACTTACGATTCATGCCCCTAAAAATACTCTTCATCGACCCTTAAAAGAAATTTTTACTCCTTTAACTAAATTAATCAAAAAGGCATCAGAATTAGAGGTAAATTATATAGTTTTACATCCACCATTCCAAAAAAACTTCAAATCCTTAATAAGAACAATATTCTACATTTTGGACAATATTTTACTTTTTGCTAAAAGAAACAATGTTACACTTACAATAGAAAATGTACCATACCTTTTAGATCCTCCAGAGTTTTTTAAAAACATTTGTGAAAAATATAAGGATGGTTTTGGAATAACCATTGATATAGAATATCTTTATTCCACTCCCTATTCCTTAGACAAATACCCTAAAGACCTTCTCTCCAAATATCTGAAGAATATTCATATAAGAGATTATGATGGAAAAAGTTTTGACGAAGAAGGAAATAGAAGATACCTAAAACTTGGTGAAGGCTTTATAAACTTCAAAAAACTCTTCGAAAAACTTTTTGAGATAAACTATGACAGTATCCTAACAGTAGAGACTGTATTTAACGATAAGATAGAAGATCTAATCTATAGTAAAGAATTTATAATTAAACATCTACCTCAGAAATCATTAGCTTCTGGATAAGAACCAAGTATTTTAAAATCTAAACATTCTTCCTTTATCTTATCCAATGCTCCCTTTACTTTATCATCTTCAACATGTCCCTGAAAATCAACAAAAAATCTATACTCAAAAGGTTTAGAAGGTACTGGTCTTGATTGAATTAAAGTCATATTTAATCCAAAATCATGAAGAGGCCGTAAAGCCCTATAAAGAGCTCCCGCTTGATGTTTCACTGAAAAAATTATGGAGGTTTTATCCTTACCTGTCGGTTTTGGAATATTTTTACCAAGCACTAAGAATCTCGTCTTATTATTCCATGCATCTTGTATATTTTCAGCCATTATATTTAAGCCAAAAATTTCAGCTGCAAAATTACTTGCTATTGCTGCACTATTTTTTTCTTTTAACACTAACATGGCAGCATAACTAGTACTAGAAGTTGGTATTTCTTCTACATCAGGTAAATTTTGCCTCATCCATCTCCTACATTGGGCTAATGCTTGAGGATGAGAATAAACTTTTTTAATCTTTTTAATATCCTTCTCTGTGGATAATAAGGAATGTCTAATGTCCAAATATACCTCACCTATTACCTTATTTGTAGTAATTGCTAAAAAATCCATAGTAACCCCTACTGTTCCTTCTAAAGAATTCTCAATAGGTACTACTCCAAAATCTGATCCTTCCTCTAAAACCTTAAAAATATCTTCCACAGAAGGTAAAGGAACAAATCTAACTCCTTCCCCAAAAAATTTAACAGCAGCCTGATGTGTAAAACTTCCTTCAGGGCCAAGATAGACTACAGTTAAATCTTTTTCAAGACTCCTCAAATAACTCATTATACTTTTAAAAATTCCATAAACCGCCTCTGGAGGTAGAGGCCCCTCATTTTCCTTTATAAGTCTTTCCAATATTTCCTTTTCCCTTTTAGGGTCAAAAACAGGATAGTCTTTTTCTTTTTTCCAGTTTTTAATTTCTAACACTATCTTTGCTCTCTCATTTAAAAGATTCAAAATCTTTTTGTCAATCTCATCTATCAATCCCCTTAATTCATTTAATTTTTCCATAACTAACCTCTTTTAAATCTATAAATTTTTATAAATTCTATAAGATAAAATCTTATTAGGTCAATATCTATTGTAATCTTGAGAAAAGTTTTGATTAAAAATTTTTTAATGATATAATAAAAACGTTAACGTAATCTTTTTAAAAAGGGGTGATAAAGCATTAAACCAGAAAAACAAAGAAAAAGAGGATTCTTCAAGGAATTTAACATTCTTATTGCCCTTATTGTACTTTGTGTATTTATAACCATTCTCAACCCAAAATTCATAACTCCCTTTAACTTACAAGTAATAGCAAGACAAGTAGCAATATATGGTCTTTTAGCTATAGGTGAAACTCTTATTATTATTGGAGGAGGTATTGATCTTTCTGTAGGGTCTTTGGTAGCTTTAACTGGAGTTTTAGTAGCTCTTTTCATGAAAAATGGAATTGATATGTACATTTCCATATTATTAGTTCTTCTATTTTCCTCTACAATAGGTTTATGGCATGGATTTTTTGTTACTAAGCTTAATGTACCACCTTTCATAATAACTCTGGGAACATTAACAGCTGCAAGAGGACTTGCTTCAGTAATAACAAAGGGTTGGCCTATAATAGGCCTTCCAGAAAAGTTCTTTTTTATAGGTCAAGGTGAAATTTTAGGAATACCCTTTCCATTAATAATTCTTATTTTTTTCACTCTTCTTTCCTTTTTCATCACTAAATATACTGTTCTCGGAAGAAATTTATATGCCATTGGCGGAAATATTGAAGCGGCAAGACTTTCTGGAATAGATGTGGATAAAATTAGAATATATACTTACATCTTTGGATCCTTTCTTGCAGGAGTAACAGGAATAATAATTGCATCAAGACTAAGTCAGGGACAGGCAGGAGTAGGTGGAGGATATGAACTAAGTGCTATTGCTGCAGCTGTTATAGGTGGAACATCCTTATCAGGCGGTGAAGGTACTATTCTTGGTACGATTATAGGTGCCACCATAATGTCAGTTATTTACAATGGACTAATTCTATTGGAGATATCTTCTTATTGGCATGATGTGGTAATGGGACTTGTCATTGTTACAGCAGTAACCTTAGATATCTGGAGGAAAAAGAAAAAGCCATAAGTTGGAAAGGAGGTGAAAATTTTTCTTAATTTGTTAATCTAAACAAAATTTCTGAACCTTAAATTAAAAAAATTAACAGGGGGGAATAAAAAAATGCGTAAATTACTTGTTATCTTATTGATTTTAGTATTTCCTTTCATATTCTCTACTGGATTTTCAAAAGATATACATGTAGCGGTTATAGGAAAATCTGTACATCCCTATTGGGCAGAAGTAGAATTAGGGGTAAAGAAAGCTGCCCAAGATTTAGGAGTTAAAGCCACATTCTTTGTACCTCAAAAAGAAGATATTCCAGCACAGATTTCTCAAATGGAATCTTTCATTGCTATGGGAGTAAGTGGTATAGCTATAGCACCATCCGATCCTACAGCCATTGCCCCTACTATTGAAAAGGCTATGGCAAAAGGTATTCCAGTAATAACCTTAGATACTGATGCTCCTCAAAGCAAGAGACTAATATACATTGGAACTGATAACTACTCAGCTGGAAAAATTGCTGGTTTGGTAATGTCTGATCTTTTAGGAGTACGTGGCGGAAAAGTAGCAATAGGTACAGGATCACTTACTGCTATGAATTCCTTAGAAAGAATGAGAGGATTCATGGATGGTATAGCTAATAACAAAAGAATCACAGTAGTTACAAAACCTGCACTCTGTGACTTTGAGGATACAGGAAGAGCAGTAACTCTTGCTGAACAAGCCTTACTTACCTACCCAGATCTGAGAGGTTTCTTCGGGGTATATGCATTTAATGGGCCAGCTGCAGCAAAAGCTGTAAAATCAGCTGGAAAAGTAGGCCAAGTAATCATAGTATGTTTTGATACCACAGCTGAGCATATGCAACTTATAAAAGAAGGAGTTATTGCTGCAACCGTAGGACAGAGACCATATATGATGGGTTATAAGAGTGTAGAGGTACTTACTAAGATGGCTCAAAAGGGTGTAGATGCAACCCTTAAAGAATTACCTGCTAATAGAATTATTGACACTGGAGTTGATGTGGTAGCAGGAGATAAATATGTAAAGAGCATAAAGAGCGTACAAGCTCTTACAGTAGAACAATATAGAAAGAAGCTCCAAGAGTTAGGAATTCCTGTACAAGGCTGGTAAATTTATTAAAGGAGAGGGGTTTTATTACCCCTCTCCTTTAAAATAAAATGGAGGTGTAGATTATAAAATGAACCAAGAGATATTGATAGAGATGAGAAATATATATAAAAGTTTTCCAGGAGTTCAAGCCCTGTCAGATGTCAACATAACAGTATATAAAGGAGAAATTTTAGCAATTGTAGGTGAAAATGGAGCAGGAAAGTCTACCCTAATGAAGATTCTTGCTGGTATATATCAAAAGGATAGTGGTAAAATAATATTTAAAGGTAAAGAAATTAATCCTCAAACACCTCACGAAGCCCAAAGTCTTGGAATATCTATGATACATCAAGAATTTAATTTAGCACCCAATTTAGATATTGCAACCAACATCTTTTTGGGAAAAGAACCCAAAAAGGGGAAATTAATAAAAATTTTTGATTATAAAAAAGCATTCTATGAATCCCAAAAATTATTAGAAATAATAGGTTTAGATTTACCTTCTGATACATTAGTAAGGAATCTTACAGTTGCCCAACAACAAATTGTAGAAATCGCTAAAGCTCTTGCATCAAAATCAGAGATAATAATTATGGATGAACCTACATCAGCATTAGCAGGAAAAGAAGTAGAAAAACTATTTGAAATTGCAAGGAATCTTAAGAATCAAGGAGTTTCCATCATATTTATAACCCATCGTTTAGAAGAAGTCTTCCAAATTGCTGAAAGAATAATTGTTTTAAGAGATGGGAAAAAGGTAGGAGAATTGCCTGCAGACAAAGAAAGATATAATGAAGTTATAAGATTAATGGTAGGAAGAGACCTAAGAGTTATTCCAAAACCTGAAACTGAAAAAGGAGATATAGTATTAGAGGTAAAGAACCTTTCATCAAATAAAATCCACAATATATCTTTTTATTTAAAAAAGGGTGAAGTTTTAGGTATTGCTGGACTTGTAGGAGCAGGAAGAACAGAGATTGTCAGAGCAATTTTTGGAGCAGATCCAAAAACCAAAGGGGAGATATATTTAGAAGGTAAAAAAGTAGATATTAGGACTCCTAAAGATGCGGTAAAATTGGGTATAGGATTAGTGCCAGAGGATAGAAAGTTACAAGGACTTATTTTAAATATGGCTATACATGAGAATATATCTCTTGCTTCCTTACCCTTTTTATTCCCAAACTATATTATAAAGGCAGAAAAAGAATATAAATTAGCAAATCACTTTGTAGAAAAGTTAAAGATTAGAACCCCAAGTATTTTTCAAAAGGTATTAAATCTATCAGGAGGAAACCAACAAAAGGTTGTTTTATCAAAGTGGCTTGCCTTAAATCCTAAGGTCTTAATATTGGACGAACCAACAAGAGGTATAGATGTAGGAGCAAAAGCAGAAATACACTCTCTAATAGGTGAATTAGCAAAACAAGGTATCGGAATTATACTTATTTCTTCAGAACTTCCAGAGATTTTAGCCTTATCTGACAGAGTATTGATAATCTCAAAGGGGAGAATAACAGCAGAATTACCTAAGGAAAATATATCTCAAGAAACTATAATGCAATATGCAGTAATTTAACATCTCTAAAAAATAGGATAAAATAATTTGCAAAATATATACTTAAAGGAGGAAATTGTATGTCCTATATTGTATTAATAACAGGAGCGTCAAAAGGTTTAGGTTATTCGTTATCTGAGCTTTATCTTTCAAAGGGTGATTATGTAATTGCTACCTATCGAAAGAATTTAGAAAACTTAGAGAAGATCAAAGATAACCCTAATCTCCTATTATACAAAATGGATGTAGCAGATGAAAATTCTGTAAAAGATGCTTTTGAATTTATAAAAGGCAAAGTTCCCCATATTGATATATTAATTAACAATGCAGCAGTCTATTTGGAAGACAAAACAAAAACAATCGAAAATGTAGATATAGAAAAAGCCATACAAACACTGAATATAAACTCTATAGGCCCCTTAAGAGTATTAAAATACTTCTTCTCTTTAGTTGAAAGAGGGAACAAGAAATTAATAATTAATGTATCTTCTGAAGCGGGTAGCATATCAAATTGTTGGAGAGATAGAGAATATGCCTATTGTATGTCAAAATCAGCCTTAAATATGCTTTCTGCTATATTACAAAATTATAGCAGAAACAAAGGTATAAAAGTGCTTGCAATTCATCCTGGATGGATGAGAACCGATATGGGTGGTCCTAATGCTGATATTCCCCCAGAAGAAGCAGCAGAAGGAATTTATAATTTATCTATGAAAGAATGGGACATTAATGATAAAAACATCTATATGGATTATAATGGAAATCTTATGACGTGGTAGATTTATGAATTATACTTTGTGGGAGGGACTTAAATTAGTCCCTCCCTTTTTTTACAATATTTGAAATGTTTTTAAGCTATTTTCAAAAAGAGGCAAGTATTTATCAAAAGTATCCTTAAGAGCAGAGAAGGTAAAAACATAGAATTTATGATCTTTAATAAAGTAAACTTGCTTTTGTTTTATAGCTATATCTCCTACCACCTTAATTAGATAAACTAATTCATATCCTTCAAATCCCGCCACATCCCTTTTACCCTCACTTTGGAATTCTATTTCCCCTAATTCCTCTGAAACATAGCTTAATTCTTTTTTGATTGATGATATTAACTCATCGTTTATAACAGCTTCCTCATCTTCTGGAATATTTAGTATGTTAATATTAAAGTTAACTCTAAAACCCAAATCAGCAGGACCAACAAAAATAGCAGCCAAATTATAAGGAGCACCATCCTTAAATTCCCAATCTATAGGTGGAATTATTGAAAATCCATATTTTTCATTTATATACCTTTCTGTATCTGCTAAAATAAGATTGATGTTAATAGTAAGCAAAACTAAAGAGACTATTAAAAATCTAAAAATTCTTTTATAAAACATTAGCTTAAATTCCCCCCATTTTTAAAAATTTACAATTTCCCAAAAAGCCTTCTTAGGATTGTGATTCTTATCAAAAAGAAGTGGATAATCTTCTCTCCCTCTTACAGGCCAAAAGAAAAGCCATGTATAATCATCAGCGACTCCCCAAAAAGTAACTCCTGTAACTTTTCCTTTGTATTTTCTTAATATTGCAAAAGCTTCTTTATAAAGTTGAGCTTGTCTTTCAAGTCTATCCTCAGGTGGAACTTTAAAGTTATTATTTTCATTTCTATCATAATAAATCGATATATCGAATTCTGTAATCTGCACTTCTACACCAAGCTCTAAAAATCTCTTTATTGAATCTTCAAGCATCTTAGGAGTCGGCCAACTCAAAGTCCAATGTCCTTGAATACCAATACCATGAATTGGAACCCCTTTTTCTTTCAATCTTTTCACCAATTGATATGCTTTCTCTCTCTTTACCGGATCCTCCAAATTGTAATCGTTATAGAACAACTTTGCATTCGGATCTACCTCATGTGCCCATATAAAAGCTTTTTCTATAACTTCTTCTCCACAAATATCGTACCATGGGGCTTTCCTTAAAAATTCATACGGATTATCTGATAATGCTTCATTTACCACATCCCAAGCATAAACCTTTCCCTTATAATGGCCTACTACTTCCCTTATATGTTCCTTTAATCTTTCTAATATTTCCTCTTTAGTACCTGTTCCTCCCTCTTTTCCAGCAAAAACCCATGGTGGAGTCTGATTGTGCCAAACCAAAGTATGTCCCCTTACTTTCATACCATTTTTCATGGCAAATTCTACAATTTCATCAGCAGGATCAAAATTATAAACATAAGGTCTAGGATGAATAACTTCCCATTTCATCTGGTTTTCAGGAGTCAAACTGTCGAAATGCTTTTTAAGAAGTTCTTCATAATTATAAATATTTAAATTACTTACAGCAGCACCAATTAAAAAATAATCTTTATAAACTTCCTTAAGCGATGGTATCTCCATAGCTTTCACCTCCCTTAAAGGGGTCATTATAGAAAGTACTAAAAGAAACAAAACAAAAATTTTTAAACTGAACCTCATAAGAATTAACCTCCTTTCTGTTTTTTCATTGAATTTTTTATATTTTCAAGCTTTAAATATAGATCTTTCAATTCTTTCTCAAAGAAGAATACCAAGAGAAAAAGCAAAATACCACATGGATACCAGAAAATAGAAGAAATTGATAAAGAAAAATCAAGTTTCGAAAATTTAATAAGATCTATAGCTCTTTCAGGAGGAACATTTATACTTACATTGGCTAAGACTCCTCCTATATATCTTCCAATTCCAGTACCTACCGAATCTGTCAGATTAAAAATGGAAAAAATTGAAGTTCTATTTTCTGGTACATTAACATTCATAAGCATCATCTTTACATTAGGTCCTGTTAAAGAAGAAAAGAAACTTGCCAAGGTCCCCAAAAGGGCAAAATTCAAAAAAGCTTTTGAGGGTATATAAGCAAAGACAATATATGCAAGAGTTGCTCCAAGGATAGTACTTACACTACAAAATAAAGGAGTATACTTAGGTCTCTTTTTATAAAGAGCTCCACCTATAAAACCTCCCAAAAGAATTCCTAAAAGATTTCCTAAACCAAATAAGAAGTATATAAAGGTAGCCTGCCCCTGCGATAAATCTCTTTTTCCTACGAGGAAAGCTATAAGAAAATAAGGAATAGCTCCCCATGGTATAGTACCTGCTATACCCTGCAAAAAAAGAAGAAGATTGGTTTTTATTTTAACAAGATTTGCGTAGTCTCTAATATTTATCGTCCTTGGATAAACATAACCTGCCTTAATTAAATCTTCTATACCCTTTTCAGAATATCCTCTTTCTACATTAGGAATGAAAAATAAATAAAGTAAAGCAAGAATCCAGTTTGGTACTGATACAACTATAAAAGGTAATCTGAAATTTCCTGTATATTCATATACAAGGCTTGAAAGAATTACCCCAATAAGAACTCCCAATGATAGCGAAGAAGCAACAATAGAGGTTGCTTTACCTCTTTCTTCCTCTTTATACAAATCGCTAACAATAGAGAAAGCAAGTGGAAAAACCACACCTACACCTATACCCGTGAGAACTCTTAATATAAAAAATTGAGTCCAATTTTGGGCAAAAGCAGTTAAAAAACATGGTATTTCTCCTATGAGAATCCCAGTCACAAAAAGTATCTTTCTATTTATTTTGTCTCCAAAATATCCCCAAAAAAGTGATATGAAAGCTCCAAAAATAGTAAAAACAAGACCTAATTCTCCAAGATGGTTAAAATTTACATTAAACTCTTTCATAATCTGATCCATAAAAGGAGACATCACCAACTGATCAGCATTTAGAAAAACCATCATTAAAACTATTAAGGATAAGGCAAATCCTCTAACCCCCTTTTTCACAATAAATTACCCCCTCTTATACTTTTTGATTAATTCTTAAATCAACCACCATAAATGGAATAGCAATTCCATTATCATCAAACTTTTTCTTTATTCTAATACTTAATGAGTTTGCAGCGTTGAAATAATTATCTCTATCTACCCAAAAATATATTGTATATGTAACACCAGAACTACCATATTCTTTAAATGCAACAATATTTGTTACAGAAGGATCTTTTACTACTAATGGTTCCTCCTCTAAGGCTTCTTTTATTAACCCAATAACTTTATTAAGATCCGAAGAATAATCAACAGTTACATCAAAATTTATTCTGCGATAAGGGCCTGGCCAATATTTAGTAACCATTCCAGACCATACTTTTCTATTAGGTATGTAAACCATCTTTCCATCAAAGGTTTTTAATCTGGTATGATTCATCTCCACAATATCTACCATTCCACTTATTCCATCAATTTCTACTGCCTCTCCTTCAAATACTTTTCTTGTAACTAGAACAAGTATTCCAGAAAGGAAATTAGTAAGAGGTTCTTGAAAGGCGAGTCCTAAAACAACACCTGATATACCAAGACCGGCAAGATACGGAGTTAAATTAATATTCCATATAGACAAAACAATTGCTAACCCAAAACCATATAAAAGGAAACCAATAATCATGGAAACTGTTTTAGGGGCCTTTATCTCTTTTCCTGTCCTTGAAACAGCCCTATATATGCCTTTCATGATAAATCTATGTCCAAAGAATGTTATAAATAATATTAATATGGAAAAGAAAACGTTTAAATATATGTTACCTAAATTCATTTTCTATACTAACCTCCAGCTAAACGCAAAATCTTTAAATATTATATCATCAGAATAATTTTATCTCAATTAATGGAATTATGGAGTAAAAAATGAGTTTGATTAAAAAATAAAGAGGGGGAGGAAAAACTCCTCTCCCCATCATTTTTTTACACAGAAAACTCTTTATATGAGCTTTTAGGAGCCCCACAAACAGGACATTTCTCTGGTGGCTCACCTTCTACAGTATGTCCACAGACTGGGCATATATAAATTTTTTCTGCTGTATAATCTTCATTTTTCTCCACTAATTCCTTTGCCTTTTTATACATTTCAGCATGTATCTTTTCTGCTTCCCAAGCAAATCTGGTGCTTCTTTCTGCCCCTTTTTCGTTTTGGAACAAAGCTGTATTGTTATACACTGGGTACATTTCTTCTATTTCAAAAGTTTCCCCTTCTATACATTGCATAACATTTTCTGCCATCTGTCCACTTATAAGCCCAAGTTCTCTATAATGGTTTCTTGCATGGATATACTCTGCATAGGCTATTGCTTTAAAAAGATTTGCAAGCTTAACTAAACCATTCTTCTCAGCCTCTTCAGCAAAAATCATATACTTCATATGAGCCATACTTTCTCCTGCAAAAGCCTCATGAAGAAATTTTTCGGTCATCTTTCTCATATTTTTAACCCCCTTTATCTATTTCTTTATTTATAATTATAACAATTTTTTTCTAATTCTCAAAACTTACTTTAACTATTTTTTTCTTATTCTGATCTCAAAAGCTCTTTTTGGATTTTCTATTAGAAACTCGTTTATTATCTCCTGAGAAATATTTCTCTTGATTAACTCAGGTATCAGTTTGTAAAAAATATCAGTATAACCTCTTATTTTTTGTCTTCCCCCATTCTTTTCTCCTACAGCATACCAACCTGCATCATGAGAGAGAAGTATCCTATCTTCAAATCCTTCTTTTATAACCCTTTCTATCAGCCTAACATGGTAATCAATAGGTCTTGCCCCAATTGAATCGTACTCAAGCCATATTCCTCTTTTTAATAACATTAAATGTACATCAAAATCCTCTATATTATCAGCATGTACTATTATAAGAGAAGAGAGATCTATACCCACTTTCTTAATAATATCTGTAACTTCAATGGCACAAACAGCTTCTCCAGTATGACATGCTATAGTAAGTCCTGTTTCAAGATGTGTTATAGCAGTAGCTATTATAAGTTTTTTATCTAAATCGCTGAGAGGTCCAGGATTTACTGCAGTCTTAATAAATCCTGGTTTTATATCCGTATCTTCAATACCTTCTTTCCACTCTTTAATAAACATTTCTGCTATTTTTTCTGCAGTTTCCCCATAATATTTTTTTGGAACATGTTTTCCATTACCTGCCCCATAAAATCCCGTATTTGTAACAATATTTAAACTTGAAAGTTCAGAAAGAATTTTTAATGTTTTAACATCCCTTCCTACATATTTAGGGGTGCATTCAAAAAAAGTTTTAACACCCAAATTCTTTATTTCTAATAAATAAGGCAACATGGTATTGATAATATCGGACCTTATAGAATTTGTTATCTCTATCTGATCTTCTGCAGAAGAAAAATCTACAAGAAGGTGTTCATGTACTAAAGTGAGCCCTAAACTTTCCCCATCTATAGCACCCTTTACAGTCATAAGCATAAAAATTTACCTCCTTAAAAGATTTACTCCCTTAGTTTAGTATAACAGAAGATTAGTTTTAGATCTTTATTTAAAAATTTTAAAAAGATATAATTTAAATATGAGAAAGTTCATTAAGCCTAAAATAGTTTTAAGTTCATGTCTAAATTTAGAACCCGTAAGGTATAATGGAGAAATCATTAAAGATCCCTTTGTTATAAAACTTAGAGAATATTGTGAGATAATTTCTGTATGTCCTGAAGTATCCATTGGCCTCGGAGTTCCAAGAGACAAGATCATAGTTTATAAAGAAAAAGACAATTACGGTATTTATCAACCCAGCAAAGATTTAGATTTAACTCAAGATATGTTAAGTTTTACATATAATCTTTTATCAAATCTTCCACAAGTTGATGGCTTTTTATTAAAAAGTAAATCACCTTCTTGTGGAGTTTCCAATACACTTGTATATGCAGATAAACATGGTAAGGAATTTTACTTCAAAGGGAAAGGAATATTTGCTCAAATAATATTAGAAAAATTACCAAATCTACCTATAGAAGATGAAGGAAGGTTAAGAAATAGAGAAATAAGAGAAAAATATTTGATAAGAATTTTTAGTCTATCTGAATTGAGAAATCTTGAAAATCAACTAAAAAATATATCCCAACTTATAGATTTTCATCAAAGATATAAATATCTATTAATGGCCTTTTCACAAAAACATTCGAAAATTATGGGAAACTTAATAGGAAATTTTAATAAAGAAAAACCGTTGGAAGATATAAAAAAAACGTATTCTAATCTATTTAAAGAGGCCTTATCCTCAGCATTAAAGAGGGGAAATCAAGCCAATGTCTTACTCCATATTTTTGGACATTTTTCTAAAAAATTAAAAGAAGGAGAAAAATCTCATTTTCTCTCTTTAATTGAAAAATACAGAATGGGAAAGATAGAAATAAAGGTACTTCGTGAAATAATCAAATCCTGGGCTTATAGATTTGACGATCAATATATTATGAATCAAACTTATTTAGAACCTTATCCTGAAGATCTTGAAGAATCTTAATAAATACTAAGGGGGACAGTCTTATGAAAAATCAAGGTTGGCTTCTTAAAGAAATAAAAAGGTTAGAACTCATTGAAACACCTTATCCGTCAATAAAGGATGATGAAGTATTATTAGAAGTAATCTATGCAGGAATTTGTGGATCTGATCTTCATGCCTACCTGGGAGAACATCCCTTTGTAAAACCAGGCATTGTTTTAGGCCACGAATTTGTTGGAAAAGTAATTGATAAAGGAGAAAAAGTTAAAAATATGAATTTAGGAGATTATGTTGTAATTGAACCAAGTCTAACATGTGGGAATTGTTACAATTGTGTTCATGGAAGATATAATATTTGTAAAAATTTGGATGTAATTGGATGTACAAAAACTAACGGTGGATTCCAAAGATACATATCAATTCCCTCTCACAAGGTATATTCAATAAACGATATTCCTTTAAAAAGGGCTGTCTTAACAGAACCTTTAGCAGTAGCTGTTCATGGGGTTAGAAGATCGAGTTTCAAACCAGGAGATGAAGTATTAGTTATAGGTAGTGGTCCTATCGGTCTTCTTACTACCATATTTCTATATCTATCATTGCCTAAAAAGATAGTAGTTGTAGATCCTATTGATAAAAGATTAAAACTTGTAAAAGATTTATGCCCCAACATTATACCTATAAAGCCAGATGAGTTAACAAATTCCCTCTTTACCCAAGAAGGCCCTGACGTGACCTTTGAATGTGTAGGTATAGATCAAACAATAAATATGGCTATTGAAAATGCAAAAAAAGGAACAGATATAATCCTTATTGGTGTTCCTAAGGAGATATCTTTAGCTAAGCTTATTTATATCCAAGACAGAGAACTAAACTTAAAAGGCTCTCTTATGTATACAAAAGACGATTACCTAATTGCTATAGATTTACTAAGGAAAAATCAAGTAGATTACGAAAGATTAATCTCCCATATCTACCCATTTGAGGAGGTAAATAAAGCTTTTGAAGATATCATTAATGAGAAAGAAAAATATCTAAAGGTAATAATTGAAATAGCAAAATAAAGTCAAAATTTTAAAAAAATTGTAAATAATTTACTCAAGCATTATTCTAATATTTCACACGTTTTTCTCTTGCATTTGTTACAAAAAATATGTAATTATTTACAAATTTTTTACTATTTGATATACTTTTTAAAGAAAGTTAAAACGAAGGGGGTACATAAATATATGAAAAAACTAAAACTCCTAAACACATTACTTCTATTTTTAATCTTTATAAGTCTAATTTCTGGCTGTACTAAAACAACTGATATTTACAATAATACATTAACAGAAGATAATACCGTAATAATAACTAAAGAAAATATAAATAAGGCACCCAGTACATCTGGCATAAAGGGGGTTAATAATCCCCACATTTGGTTTGATTCACAAGCATATTCCGCCCTTGATACCATAAAAAGCTATGGTTTTAATACAGTTAGAATTGTTTGGCAAACAAATGGATCAGCCTCAAGATTGAAACAGATAATTGATAGATGTAAAAGCTTAGGTCTTAAACCCATTCCTGAATTGCATGATGTTACAGGTAGTACATCTACTAGTGACTTAGATAGAATGGTATCTTGGTGGATAAATAATAAATCATATATCGCCAGTGATGTCTGGATAAATATTGCAAATGAGTGGGGACCAAGAAACAGTACTATTTGGAGAGATGCTTACAAAAACGCTGTAAGTAGAATGAGAAATGCTGGAATAAATAATGTATTAGTAATCGACTCGGGTGGATGGGGACAAGATGACCAAGATATTTTAAACTATGCCTTAGAGGTACTAAATTCTGATCCATTAAAGAATATTGTCTTTAGCATACACATGTATGGAGAATGGAATGATAATAGCAAAATTTATAATTTTTTGTCTACTTGTAAGAACCGTGGTATTCCTATCATTGTAGGTGAATTTGGATATAACTACAATAACGGTAACAACAATCTTGGATGTAAAGTTGATGCTTTATACCTAATGCAAACCTGTAGAAATCTTGGAATAGGCTTTATTGCATGGTCATGGACAGGCAATAACAGTGAAAATGCATGGCTTGATATGACTTCCCCTTCAGATTGGAAGACTCTAACTTATTGGGGCAAAATGGTAGTGTACGAAAAAGACCCAAATGCTGGAAATTCGTCAGTATTATATAATTTTGAAGGTAGTACTCAAAATTGGACAGGTACAAATGTAGTTGGAGGACCATGGTCCGTAAATGAATGGGCCTACAATGGAAGTTATTCTTTAAAAGCTGATGTAGACTTAGGTACAGGTAAGCAATTTTACCTTTGTATAATTTCAAATCATAATTTTTCTGGAAAATCAAAACTTAAAGCAGTAGTAAGACATGCAGCCGGGGTGATCAAGGAACAGGCATGCAAGCCAAATTATATATAAAGGTGGGAAGTAATTGGAAATGGTATGATGGAGGCACTGTTAATATTAGCTCAAATACATCAGGGACTGTATTAACTTTAAATCTATCGGGAATTTCAGGACTAAATGACGTAAGAGAATTAGGAGTTCAATTTTTATCTGGCAGTGGATCATCAGGAAGATCTGCTATTTACCTTGATTATTTAACTATCGAGTAAAATAACTTCATTTTGTGGTATAATTACTAAAAATTGAAGATAGGGTTTCCAGGGGAGCTGAGGGGAAAAGCTCGGCTGAGAGGAGGTCTATAATCCCGACCTCGACCCTTAGAACCTGACCCGGGTAATACCGGCGGAGGGAGTGAAAATTATTGGAATTTAAAGGACCGCTTGGTAATATCCGGGCGGTCCTTTAAGTTTTATATGGAGGTGAAATTTATATGTTAGTAAACGATATAGAAATAAAGTACAAGGGAAACATTAAAGGACTTCTTTTAAAACTTAAATACCCTTTAGAAAAAATAGCCGTTCTTGTTAACGGAGAAATTATTAAAAAAGAAGATTGGGAAAAATATTATCTTAAAGATGAAGATTATGTGGAAATAGTATCCTTAGTAGGAGGGGGTTAAGAAGAATATGCAGTTTGAAATTGGTGGAAAAATAATAAACAATAGGTTATTTGTGGGAACTGGAAAATTACCAGATTATAGCATTATCAAAAATATGTATGAAGAACTCAAAATAGAAGTATTTGTCGTAGCAGTGAGAAGAATAAATACAGATATAAATAAAGGCAACTCTATATTAGATTTTATCCCAAGAGATGCTACCATCATGATAAATACCTCTGGGGCAAGAAATCATAAAGAAGCTGTAAAAATAGCTCTTATCGGTAGAGAAATTACAGGATCAAACTGGATTAAGATCGAAATCACAGGAGAAATGAAATATCTTCTGCCCGATAATGAAGAGACAATTAAAGCATCAGAAATTTTAGTAAAAGAAGGCTTCAAAGTATTTCCATATATATCACCTGATCTTATAATTGCCAAAAAACTTGAAGAAAAGGGAGTTTCAGCAGTAATGCCTTTAGGATCTCTCATAGGTAGTAATAAGGGCATTGATTCAGAAATACTAATTAAAGCAATAATTAATGAAATTTCTATTCCTGTAATAATAGATGCAGGAATTGGTAAACCTTCTCACGCCGCAAAAGCTATGGAGTTAGGAGCTGATGCTGTACTTATAAATACAGCCATAGCTACTTCAAAAGATCCCTTAAATATGGCAAGGGCTTTTAATTACGCTGTAAAAGCTGGAAGATTGGCATATGAAATAGGACTTCCAGAAGAAAAAGATTACGCAAGTGCAAGCTCTCCACTTTATGATCTCATTAAAAGTTTGGATTAATAGGTGAGCCAATGTTAGAAAAAGTTCTAAATTGGGCTGATAATTTTTTAGAACAAATTAGAAAAGAAAAGAAAAAGTATGATATAAGGAAAATTTTAAAAAAGGAAGAAATAAACGAAGAAGAACTTTATATTCTACTATCTGATACAGACGACAATAATCTTGTACTTATGGCAGAAAAGTCAAAAAAACTTACAGAAAGATACTATGGAAAAGTTATCACTCTATTTACCCCTCTTTACCTTTCTAATTATTGTCTTTCATCATGTAAATATTGTGGTTTTTCTATAGAAAACAAAATAAAAAGAATAAAATTAAAAAAAGAAGAATTAATCGAAGAATATAAACACATAAAAAATTTTGGAATTGATAGTATTTTATTATTAACAGGATGTGATAGAATCAATACACCTTTTGAATATATACTCTCTGCTGTAGAAGAAGCAAAAAATTACTTTTCTGAAATCATAATAGAGGTATATCCAATGGATGAAGAAGAATATAAAATCCTTGTTAATAGAGGTCTAACAGGAGTAACACAATATCAAGAGACATATAACTTAAAAATATATGAAGAATTACATCCTTATGGCCCTAAAAAAGATTTCTGGTACCGAATAAAAACTCAAGAAAGAGCAATAAAAGCAGGAGTTTTTGAAGTTACCTTAGGTATTCTACTTGGGCTAAATAATCCCATTGAAGATACATTCAAAATGCTACTTCATGCTAAATATCTCATGCAAAAATATCCTAAGGCAGAAATAAATATCTCTTTTCCAAGATATCGCCCTGCTGGAACAAATTTTGTTCCCCAATATATTGTGAATTCAAAGACCCTATTACGTCTCATTTTTACCTCTCGAATTTATTTACCTCCAATCGGAATCACCATTTCAACTCGTGAATCTCCAAAACTTAGAGATCTTATTATAGGTTATGGCGTTACAAAAATGTCGGCAGGTTCTAAAACATCCGTCGGTGGATACGCAAAAGATAGAGAATCAGAAACACAATTTGAGGTAGAAGATAAAAGAAGCATAAAAGAAATAATTGAGATAATTAAAAGCAAAGGATATAGGCCAGAATTTACAAATTGGATTAAAGGAGGCATAGCATGAATGACTTTAGAGACATGCTTATAAATTATTTTACTCAAGAAGAATTAAATAAAATTCGTAAGACAAAAATAGTAATAGCAGGTTGTGGGGGATTAGGCTCAAATGCTGCTATAACTCTCACAAGAACAGGTTTTGAAAATTTTATTCTCATAGATCATGATAAAGTAGAAACATCAAATTTAAATAGGCAAGCCTATTTCTACAATCAAATAGGTAAACCAAAAGTTATTGCTCTTAAAGAAAATATTCTTTCTATAAATTCTCATTGTAACATTATCACTTTTGAGGTGAAGATCACATCTGAGAATGTAATAGATCTATTATCTCAAGGAGACATCATTTTAGAAGCAGTAGACACTGCAGAAACAAAAGCCCTATTAATTAACACTGCTGTTAGTTTAGGTAAAAAGATCGTCTCAGCTATAGGAGTTTGTGGATTTGGTGACATTGAGAAAATAAAGATTAAAAAATTTAAAAACATAACCCTTATTGGAGATTTTCAAAGTGATAATAAAAACTTTCAACCTTATGCTCCTAAAGTAATTGCTATTTCAAGTATGCAATGTGATGAAATTTTAAGGATGGTGCTATATGAAATCTAAGAAATTAGATCTACTAAAGAATTACAATCTTTACTGCATTACAGCCGAAAATTTATCTTTAGGTAGAAACAATATAGAAGTAGTAAAAGAAATGCTATCTTCAGGTGTAAAAATCATACAATACAGAGAAAAGAAAAAAACATTAAAAGAAAAATATAAGGAAGCATTAATTTTAAGAGAACTTACTCTACAATATAATGCCATTTTAATAGTTAATGATCATTTGGACCTTGCAAAAATTGTTGGGGCAGATGGGGTACATATTGGTCAAGACGATTATCCTATAGAAGTAGCAAGGGAATTATTAGGAGAAGAATTTATTATAGGAGTTACTACCCATAATAAAGAACAAGCCAAAAAAGCTGAAAAAGAGGGGGCTGATTATATTGGTCTTGGACCAATTTTTGAAAGTTTTACAAAAGAAAACCCCCATCCTCCAATTGGATTAGAGATTCTAAAATGGGCTACCGCAAATATAAAAATTCCAGTAGTAGCGATAGGAGGTATTAAAGAAAACAATTTAAAACAAGTTTTTGAAAATGGAGGAAAATGTATAGCTATGGTAAGTGAGATTGTAGCTTCAGCTGATATTAAAGAAAAAATAAAAAATCTCATGAAGATAATGGAGGTTTACAAAAATGGAACAAACAATTCTTGAAAAACTAAGAATAAATCAAGTCCCTCAAGAAATAGAAATAGCATATAAAAATGAAGAATTTCCATCTATAGAGGAGTTTATTAGAAAAACAAAAGAAGGGAAAATTGTAGTTCCAGCTAATAAAAAAAGAAAAAGAAATAAATATTATGCTATAGGAGATGGCTGTAGCATAAAAATAAACGCTAATATTGGGGTAACATCGGATTTTTCAAGTTTTGATCTGGAATTAAAGAAGGCTGAAATTTGTGAAAAATATAATGTGGAATCGGTAATGGATCTTTCTTGTGGCAAATATGCAAAATCCTTTAGAGAAAAATTAGTAAGAGAATTCAGTTTTTTGGTAGGGAGTGTACCAGTTTATGATATAGCAGTCCGTGCAAAGAATTTTATTAAAACAAAGCCAAAAGATTTTCTTGAGGTTTTAGAAGAACATGCAGACTCAGGAGTAGATTTTGTAACTATACATGCAGGAATAAACTTAAGATTGGCAAAAGAATTAGAAAAATCACAAAGAATTTTAAATATAGTATCCCGCGGAGGTTCTATGATATATAAATGGATGATAGAAAATCAATCTGAAAATCCTTACTATGAATACTTTGATGAAGTACTAAAGATACTAAAAAAATACGATGTAACCATAAGCATAGGTGACGCATTTAGGCCAGGATGTATTTTTGATTCAGGTAATAATTTACAGTTTGAGGAAATATTAGAAGTAAGTAAATTAGCCAAAATAGCCCATGATTATGGTGTACAAGTAATCATTGAGGGTCCTGGTCATATGAAAGCAGATGAAATACCCTATACCATAAAGACCATAAAAAAGATATGTCATGATTTTCCTTTGTATGTCCTTGGACCTCTAACCACTGATATTGCAGCAGGATATGATCATATATCAGGAAGCATGGGAGCATTAATTGCAGGTTTGAATGGAGCTGATTTTATATGTTATGTAACACCAGCAGAGCATCTAAGATTACCAAATATAGAAGACGTGAAAGAAGGAATCATCGCCTTTAAAATAGCAGCTCATAGTGTTAACTTGGTGAAAGGATTTAAAAAGAGTATAGAAAGGGATTATACTATGGCTTTAGCAAGAAAAAATTTAGATTGGGAAAAAATCATAAATACATCTATAGATCCTGATAAAGCAAAAGAATATAGAAAGGATTTATCAATAACCACATGTACTATGTGTGGTGATCTTTGTGCAATCAAGAATAGCTCATAAAAAGAAGATTCTCATAATATCTGGGTATGATCCAACAGGTGGAGCAGGTATTTTATTGGATACAAAAACTATTCATCTTCTTAATGGTTATGCTTTAGGAGTACCCACATGCCTTACTATTCAAGATACTCAAAGAGTATATAAAGTTTACGAAATAGATTCCAAATATTTTATAAAATCTCTCGAGTACTTAATAAATGATGTGAAAGAGATTGATGCAGTAAAAATAGGAGCTTTGTACTCAGAGAAAATTATTAATACTGTGATAGATATTATAATAAAATATAGATTAACTAATATTGTTCTTGATCCAATAATTAAACCAACAAAAGGTACCAAACTACTAAAGAAAAATAGTTTACAAAAATTAGTTCAACTAATGTCCTTATGTACTATAATAACCCCAAATATTCCCGAAGCAGAGGCACTTTTAAACATCAAGATAGAGACTTTAGAAGATATTAAAACAACCATTTTCAATTTAAATAAACAATTTAATATAAAAAATATTGTATTGAAAGGCGGACATCTTCCCATAAATAACAAGGTATATGACATTCTTTATACAAAGGATAAATATATCTTTTACCCCAAAATTCTTAGACAAAACCTAAATGTACATGGTACAGGTTGTGTTTTCTCTTCAATCTTTGCTTATTATTTATCTAAAGAAAAAAATATAGAAGATGCCTTTTATAATACTGAATATACATTTGATAAGATCATAAACAATATAATACAAATAGGTCACGGACAAAAGGTATTTAATATATAGATTTTACCACTCCATCCTTATTACTTCTTCTCTAATTCCTGAATCCTTTACCTCCATTAAAATAAAGTGAGGTTATCTTCATATAAATTGCATGAAACGCAAGACCTTCCCGCACCTATTTCAGAAATTATATATATCATATGAAAAGGGAAGAAAATTACTGTATTCATATTCCTTATCGCTACTCTACCCAAGAATATCCTAACCCCAAATTATATAAAATCAAGCTTTATCTCCAATAATAGCAAAATTAAAGGGAAAAACTATACTAAAACCTTACTTTCCTAATTATTTAACCCTTAAACTACCATAGCAAATTTTTCCACATTTCTTGGATTTAATAGTTTAATTTCATCTAAGACTTTTTGCAATAATACTTTTAATTCAATTTCTCCAATTTTCTTTCTCATTTCATCAAAAATTAGGTCAATTCCGTCCTTAATGAATCCTACTATTTCTTCTTCTGAATATTTTTCCTTTTCTCTATTAAAATAAGCAAAGTTTGGTATATCCCCTTCAATTATATGGGAAAACATAAATCTGACATCCAAAAAAGAACTATCAATGTAGTTCCTATAAATTTTTATTAACTCATTATCTAAATCTTTCTCTTTCATTTCTCTTAAAAACCTTCTCCAGAATATATAAAAGGAATGAATTAAATCTAACTTTTTATCTTCTGATATGTCAATTATATGTTTATCTGTGATTAAGTCCACAATTATAGATTGCGTCTCTATTTTATCAAGTAAAGAATAATGAAATACTTGTTTTAAGGATCTCTCCCCATTAAAAAATAATGAAACTATCAACTCATTAGAATTTAGTTTTCTATTAGCAGGAACATATATATTATCACCTTTCTCACCCAATAAAATGGAAAATTGTTCCAATTTTTTCCTGTCAGATGGCATCTTTATCTGCTTGTTTAAAACTTCAAAAGCCTCCCTAAAAAATACCTCTATCTTACTCTCAGGAAACTTCACAATATTTCTAAAAAAGTAATGCCAAGAAATCTTCTCTGAAGACGTTATATCTTCTACGATAAAAGCAAGCTCTTCTTGCATATCTGAAATAAAATCTTTAATAACCTTTCTAAGAGTCCTTTCATTTATCCCTATTTTGTTTCCTTCTTCTAAGAGATATCTCCAACGTCTCCAAAAAGTATACAGAAGGAAGACCCTACTATCCTCTTCAGGATATATTAACTTTTTCTCTTTTATAAGCTTTTTAATTATCTCTAAGCTCCTATACTCTCCTAAGGGAGAATTCAAAAGCACCTCTCTAACATTTAAGATACCATCAAAAGATGAAGCCACCACTTCTTCTTCTAAAGCTAAACCATCTACTCTTACTGGTAATAGCATAAAGTCGCCAAGATAATTTACTAAGTCTATATAAACTGACACATTAATAAGCACTTCTAAAGGATCTAAATTTAAAAGCTTTTGGGAAATTTTTTCTTCAGGATGAAAAACAAAATCCCCCTTATCCCATAATACAATACCTAACAAGGCATCATATCCTTCAATAAACCCTGATCTTACATCTACAATCTTTCCATTTTCTATAAAGATTTCTGCTTTTTTAATTCCATTATCTATTTCCAATTTACCCGTTTTTTTCCCTATAGATATAGTCTGTAGAATCTCCCATAAAGGAATACTTTGTAAATTACCTTTAAGTCCCACAAATTTTCCCTCCTTCTAAAATTTTCTTTCTCCCTCTACCCCCCTCCCAGAGATTTTTATAACATTCTTATCTTATTATTCCCATTTTTTTCTTTCTATATTGATCAAATATAATAGCAGCAATTATAATTGCACCAATAGCTGATGGTTGCCAATAGGCTGGAAAACCTAAAAGTACCATTCCAGTTCTCAAAACTTGCATTATTGCTGCACCAATAATTACTCCTAAAACAGTACCCTCACCTCCAGTAAGAGAAGCTCCTCCTATAACAGCTGCAGCAATAACATCTAACTCATAACCACTAGCTGCAGTAGGTGCTGCCACACCTAACCTTGCAGTCATTAATATTCCACCAATTGCCGTTAGAATTCCACATAGAGTATAAACGAGTATTTTCACTCTTCCTGTATTAATACCAGAAAGCCTTGCTGCTTGCTCATTTCCACCCACTGCATAGATTCTGTATCCCCATGAGGTCCTATTAAGAAAAATTGAGGTTATTATACCTAAAATTATCATAAAAACAACAGGAAGAGGAATACCAACACCTAAAAAGGGTATATCATACTGACCTAAAATATTAAAACTCCTTGGTAAATCTCTAACAGGCCATCCTCCAGTAATCCCATAACAGAATCCCCTTGCTATATTCATGGTACCCAGGGTTGCTATAAATGGAGGCAAATTTGTTTTACTTATAAGGAGACCATTAATAAAACCAATAAATGCTCCTATCAATATACCTCCTATAATCGATAGAAATACACCAAAATTAGCCTTTAGCATCATTGCAGTTATTAAACCAGACATAGCCATAACCGATCCAACCGATAAATCAATACCACCAGTTATAATAACCATTAAAATTCCAAAACCACTTATCGCAATCCATGAAAAGGCACGCAATATATTAAAAATATTTGTTGAAGTTAAGAAGGTTTCAGTAGTTAAACTTAAAAAAAGACATAAAACAAAAAGAATGATTAATATGCCAATCTCTTGCATTCTTATCGTTTTTAATATCCCTCTTTTATCTTTAGAGGCTTCCTTCATTGTAATACCTCCCTCCGATATAGAAAATTAGTAACTACCAGATGCATAAGCCATTATTTTTTCCTGTGTTGCTTCACTTCTTGGTAGCTCTGCTACAATCTTTCCCTCACTCATAACAAGAATTCTATCACTCATAGCAAGAATCTCTGGAATCTCTGAAGATATCATAATAATTCCTATTCCAGTTTTAGCAAGCTGACTCATTATTGCGTGAATTTCAGCTTTTGCACCTACATCTATACCCCTTGTTGGTTCATCTAATATCAATACCTTAGGATTTGATGCGAGCCATTTTGCAAGAACAACTTTTTGTTGATTTCCACCTGACAGATATAAAACTTTTTCAAAAATACTTGGAGTTTTAATATTCAATCTCTTTACGAAATTTTCTGCTATCTCGGTAAGTTTATTCTTATCTATAAAACCCAAAAATTTCAAGATCTTCCTAATGATTGTAACTCCAATATTTTCTCTTACAGACATCTTTAATATCAAACCTTGATTTTGTCTATCTTCTGGAACTAAGCCAATACCATGTTTTACTGCGTCTTCCGGTGATTGAATCTCAACTTTTTCTCCATTTAAGTATATTTCACCTGAAATCTTAGGATCTGCACCAAAAATTAATCTTACGAGTTCCGTTCTACCAGAACCCACCAATCCTGCTATACCAAGAATTTCACCCTCATATAGAGTAAAACTTACATCCTTTATTATCTCACTTTTTAAGTTCTTAACGTCAAGAAGAGGTTTACCTTTAGAAACCTCTTCCTTTTTAAACATATCTCCAAGGGGCCTGTTTACCATAAGATATATGACTTTATCAAAAGTAGCCTCATCCCTACTCATTAATCCAACCATTTTTCCATCTCTGAGGATTGTTATTCTATCTGCTATTTTAAATATTTCTTCTAGCCTGTGAGAGATAAATATAATAGCAATACCGTGCTCTTTCAGCTGTCTAATAATTTCAAATAGTTTTTCAACTTCCTCAGGACCTAAAGCAGAGGTTGGTTCGTCCATAATGATTATCTTTGCATCAAGAGATAGAGCCTTAGCTATTTCTACCATTTGTCTTTGAGCCACCGAAAGATTTTTTACCAATTCCTTAGGATCAATATTAGCTCCTACTCTATCAAGAATCTCTTTTGCTCTCTTTTCCATTTCCTTCTTATCTACAAAACCTAATTTCCCTAATATTCCTTTTCTTTTAATTTCTCTTCCCAAAAAGATATTCTGAGCTACAGTTTGATTCGGGGTGACATTTAATTCCTGATATATAGTACTGATACCCAAAAGTTGAGCATGATATGGATCCTGAATTTCTACCCTTTTTCCATCTACATAAATCCTTCCTGCATCCTTTCTATAAGCACCACTAAGGATTTTCATTAATGTAGATTTTCCAGCACCATTTTCCCCAACAAGAGCCATAACCTCACCACTATAAGCCTCAAAATCTACCCTATCTAATGCTTGAACTCCTGGAAATGTTTTAGATATTCCTTCCATTCTAAGTATTGGTTCCAAATTTTGTCACCTCCTCTAAACCAATAGGGGGTACAAAGAATATCTTTGTACCCCCACTCTTTATTAATCTAAAAAACTAACTCACTTTTTATTAAAATGCAGGTGGAAGTGGAGTTTTGAAATCTTTCAATAGCCATGCTCTTATCATCGCATCTACATTCTTTTTAGTAACAATATCAAAACCAGTATCTATCCATTCAGGGAATTTTTCGTTATTTACAACTTTTCTATAAAGGATATCTATAGCATCATAACCCCATCCCCAATATTTTTGACCAACAAGACCTACAAGATATCCCTCTTTCAAAAGTTGTAACTCTACTGGTAATGTGTCAAAAGCAACAGTAAATACTTTCTTTGCCTTTGCAGCTTTTTCCCAAAGTGGCATAGATCCTCTCTCTGCAAAGAGAGGCCAAAGTCCTACAAAGAACCATCCCTTTAACTTAGGATATTTCTGCATAGTCTCTTCTACTACTTGAACTCCCCTATTAATGTCATCATAACATGCTACAGTAGTTACTATCTTAATCTTAGGATATTTCTTTATTTCATCTCTAAATCCTCTCATTCTCTCTTCCAAATTAAGAGCACCAGGTACTCCAGTAAGCATCGCCACATCTCCACTTGTTCCCATAGCTTTAACTAATAATTTTGCTGCCCATTTTCCACCCTCATAATTGTTTACACCAAGGTAAGTAAATCTCTTACTCTCTGGCGAATCAGCATCAAAGGTCATAACAGGTATACCTGCTTCTACCGCTTTATTAATGACATCTATTAATGCTGTGGGATCATTACAAGAAATAGCTATTCCATCCACTTTCCTTGCTACAACATCTTCCACTACTCTTGCTTGTTCTGTAGCATCAGATGCTACAGAAGCCACATAAAGAATTTCTACCTTATATGGCCCCTTCTTTGAAAGTTCCTCTGCTCTCTTGAAAGCACCATCTCTTCCAAGTTCAAAAACCGGATTGTTTAATGCCTTTGGAATCCATGCAAAAACAAGTTTTTTAGGAGTTTGAGCCGTTGTAGCCATTAAAAGAAATACAAAAACAATAAACACAATCATCAACAACCTCTTCATATAAAGCACCCCCTATTAATAATATTTTGTGAACAAAATATACAAAAGGAAAACGTTTACCCTACATTAGATTTTTATCTACCCTCTTATATCCTCTCTCATCCCCTTCCCATATAATTATTTTCAGAAAACATTATAACATCAGTCTAATAATTTTTCAATTTAAATTAAAAATCGATATAGTAAAGAATAGGCAATTTGATAAGACTTCATTTTGGTACTTCATTTTATAAACATCATGCGTTAACTTTTCCTGTTATACCTTTAGTAGATTTATTAAGAACTACAGTTTTTAAAATATACTCTCTTTTTCCATAAAAGAATTTACCTCCCCTACCATTAGGGATAATTCAACTAATGTTTTGTATCATTTATATCCTTTTTATGCTATATTTATTAAAAAAATCGTGAGGTGATAATATGCCTATAATATACGATGAGAATAACAAAATCTTTCATCTAATTTCTGGAAATTCCAGTTATATAATGAAAAATTTTAAGAACAAATATTTAGTCCACTTATATTGGGGAAAAAAATTAAATCATTCAGACTTTTCTGAAGCTTTTATAACTTCTCCCTTTGGAGCAAATCCTGATCCTAATGATAAAACTTACACTTTAGATAGAATGCTATTAGAATATCCAGCCTATGGAAATTCAGATTTTAGACATCCTGCATATCAAATAGAACAAGAAGATGGATCAAGAATTACAAACCTTATATTTAAAGATTACAAGATTTATAAAGGAAAACCAAAGCTTCAAGGACTACCAGCAACTTATGTGGAAGACGAAAATGAAGCAGAAACCCTTGAAATAGAGCTCATAGATGATCTTATTAATCTAAGAGTTATTCTCCTATATACAGCATTTAGAGACTACAATGTTATTACAAGAAGTGCTAAGTTTATAAATGATGGGAATCAAAAATTAAAAATATTAAGAGCTTTAAGTACTTGTGTAGATTTTGATCACTGTAAGTTTGACCTTTTACATCTTTGGGGATCATGGGCAAGAGAAAGATATATAGAAAGAACTCCTTTAATGCAGGGTATAAAGACCATTGAAAGTTCACGAGGAGAAAGCTCTCACCAACATAATCCATTTATTGCTCTACTTTCTAAAGACGCAGATGAAAAACACGGAGACGTATATGGCTTTAGTCTAGTATATAGTGGAAACTTTTCAGCTAATATAGAAGTAGATCAATTTAATACTACAAGAGTAACCATGGGGATAAATCCATTTGAATTTACTTGGATATTAAAAAAAGGAGAGACCTTTCAAACACCAGAAGTAGTAATGGTCTATTCTTCTGAAGGTTTGGGAGAAATGTCAAGAACCTATCATAGGCTATATCGTAAAAGACTTTGTAGAGGTGAATATAGAGACAAAAGAAGACCTATTCTTGTGAATACATGGGAAGCAGTTTATTTCAATATTAATGAAGATAAACTCTTAGCTCTTGCTCAAAAGGCAAAAGAGTTAGGAATAGAACTTTTTGTCTTAGATGATGGATGGTTTGGCAAAAGGGATGATGACACTAGCTCTCTTGGGGATTGGTATGTGGATAGAAGAAAATTACCAAACGGGCTTGATGGTCTTAGTAAAAAATTAAATGAAATGGGGTTAAAATTTGGACTATGGTTTGAACCAGAAATGGTTTCACCAAACAGTGAGCTTTATAAAAAACATCCTGATTGGTGCATACAAGTCCAAGGAAGGACATTATCTCAATGTAGAAATCAGTATGTTCTCGACATAACACGAGAAGAAGTAAGAAAGGAAATTCTTAAAATGATGAAGGAAATTATAAGAAACACCCCTATTGAATATATAAAATGGGATATGAATAGACCTCTAACAGAAGTAGGCTCTCTTGCCCTTCCTCCAGAAAAACAAAAAGAAGTATTTCATAGATATGTTTTAGCATTATACGAAATGATGGAAGAGTTAACAGCAGAATTTCCACATATTCTTTTTGAAGGTTGTTCAGGTGGAGGAGGAAGATTTGATCCTGGAATCCTATATTATATGCCTCAAATATGGACTAGTGATAATACTGATGCTATAGAAAGATTAAAGATTCAGTGGGGAACAAGTATTGTGTATCCTGCATCCACTATGGGTGCCCACGTGTCTGCGGTACCTAATCACCAAGTTGGGAGAATTACACCTCTTAAGACAAGAGGATATGTAGCAATGTCAGGTGTTTTTGGATATGAAATGGACCTTACTAAATTAACAAAGGAAGAGGAAGAAATAATAAAAGATCAAATAGAATTCTATAAAAAGATATGGCATATAGTTTTTGAAGGAGATCTATATAGATTAATAAGCCCATTCGAAGAAAATGCTGCGTCTTGGATGTTTGTTACTCCGGATAAAAAAGAGGCCTTTGTAATATATGTAAATATCTTAGCTTTTCCTAATCCACCCTTTTTAAAGCTCAAATTGGACGGACTTGATCCTAACAAAATATATAAAATAGAGGGAACCAATAGAGAATTTTATGGTGATGAATTAATGAATATAGGAATTAATATACCCCCAATGAAAGATTTTGAATCTTTTGCATTCATACTAAAATCAAAAGAATAAAGGAGGATAAACCTAATATGAAAGTAATATTTAGAAGAGAAAATGAAATAAAAGAAATAAAAGGAAATTACAAAGTAAATGAAATACTTAAAATTTTAAATATAAATCCAGAAACCGTCATTGTAGTAAAGGGAGATGAAATTGTTACACCTGACAAATTAATAAAAGATGATGAAGAAATAGAAATCATACCCGTTATATCTGGAGGAAGTATATAATGAAATGCATAAAATGCAAAAATGAAGCAAACATATACATAAGGCGCCATAATAGTGCCTTCTGTAAAGATCATTTTATTGAATATGTATTTCATCAAACAGAAAAGGCAATAAAGCAATATAAAATGTTTACCCAAGAGGAAAAAATTTTAGTTGCCGTCTCAGGAGGAAAGGATAGTTTAGCTTTATGGGATATTCTTATATCCTTAGGATATAAAGCAGATGGCATGTATATAGATCTTGGTATCGGCGAATATTCTGAAAAATCTAAAGAAAAGGTTAAAAAATACGCCAATACCAAAGATCAAAAATTACATATAATTTCTCTAAAAGAGATTTATGGGATCGGAATTGAAGAAATAGCCAAAAGAAATAAAAAAGTCCCCTGCTCTACTTGTGGAGTAATTAAAAGATATATAATGAATTTAACTGCAAGAGAATTAGGTTATAGTGTAATAACCACTGGCCATAATTTAGATGATGAGGCTGCTACACTTCTTGGTAATATCCTACACTGGCAAATAGATTATTTAGAGGTCCAAGAACCTATTCATAAAGAGGAGAAATATTTTGTAAGAAAAGTAAAACCTCTATACAGACTAACAGAAATGGAAACATCTTCGTACTGCTTAATAAAAAAGATAGATTACATAATAGATGAATGCCCTATGTCTTATGATGCAAGATCTCTTATGTTTAAAGAAGTCCTTAATATATTAGAAAACAAATCTCCTGGGACAAAAGAACATTTTTATTATGGATTTTTAGAAAAGGGTATTAAATATATCAAAAGCCAAGAAAAAAAATTAGAATTAAAAAATTGTCAAATCTGTGGAGAACCTACAACTAAGGATATATGTGTATTCTGTAAGCAAATGGAAAAAGCCCACCTAAATTCCTTAGATATAAAAAATGCCATAAAAAGGATTAAATTACAACAATAGTTATTTCATTAAGTATACTATTATTCCTAATATAGCCTTTTATATCTAAGGATAAGTTATCCTTTAATTTAATAGCTAATATCAAATAAAAAATATCCTTCAACATATGATTAATATCATCCAGAGAGGGCTCTACCCCCTTCTCTGGATGGGAATGATAAACTCCTAACATTTTTAAGCCATTTTTCTCAATATCTCTAAATACATAAAGCTCATCTAAGGGATCTATTAAATAGCTATTATAAGGTGATAAAGAAGCATTCTTGACTTTATAAACCTTCTCAATGATAAATTTTTCCTCCTTTGTATTTCCCCCAAAAATACCACAAGCTTCTTTTGGATACTCATCAATAGCATGATTAATTACAAACTTTAACTGATCTTTTTTTAAGATTATTCTCATCTATTTACCCATTGCAGTCAAAACATTAGGACAATAAGGATCAGGCTTTCTCAAATCCCCATTAATTATCCAAGATCTCGCATAACAGCCACCCCCACAAAAATCCAATATCTCACAATTGTAACAATAATTAGTTCTCTCCTTAAGTTCTTTATATAAAGGATTCTTTAATATATCATTGATTGCCTCTTTCAATGATTTTGTCCTAATTTCTGCTATAGGAATATCAATAACATCACAAATTAATATATCTCCTGTAGGTGCAAGATCAATAAAATCAAAAGCATGACATTTATCCACATAAATATTTTGAGGAAGGTCTAAAAGTTTAAGAAAAGGGGCACACCAAATATTTATTTTATAGTTTTCTTCCATTGCTTTAACGGATAATTCCTTTATGCTCTCTAATATTCTTGAGGAATCAAGATAAATATGAGATTTCTTAGCCTCACCTGAAGGGATAACAGGAATAATACAGAGTTCCTTAGCAAGATTTTTCTTTGCAAAATCTACCATGTTAGGTAAATCTTTATAATTAAATGTGGAAACCGAAAAAATTACGGAATAAGGTATATCCAAATTGTTAAGTATTTCTAATTTTTTTAATAAAATATCAAAGGTTCCTTTTCCCCTCAATTTTTCATAAATTTCTTTATCACTTCCATCAACAGACACATAAAGATAGACATCATTTTCTTTTATAAATTTCGCTTTTTCATAGTCTAAAAGAAGGAGATTTGTATTTATGGAGACATTTAAATCTAAGTTCTTAGCCTCAACAATGTAATCAAATAATTCGGGGATTAAGAGAGTCTCTCCTCCTGTAAAATCAATATGAGTAAAATTTAATTTTTTTGCTTCTCCTATTAATTTTAATACTCTTTCTTTTGATATTTTTTTCTCCCAATTTCTAGCATGTACATAACAATGTGGACAATTCAAATTACATTTAATATCTAAAATCCAAATTATTTCAGTAAAGAAGATATCAACCTCCCTTTTTAAGATTTAAATTATTTTATTTTTTGAGTATTTAAAGTTTACAATCTTAAAAAAAATTTGTCAAAAAATTGGAATCAATTTTTAAAAAATGAATTTTTAAAAGAACTATAAATCTCAGCTTAAATAAATATTAAGAAAACAATAATGTAACTAATACCATGACCATTTGACATAGAAAATTAATTTGTGATAATCTTTATCCCAAGAAGCGTAGGGTAGGTAAAAAGCCCGGGCGAGTGTAAACAATACGCTCTCCGGGCTTCTAAAATTTATCTTTATTAACACATGTTAATGAGGAGGAAAACATGAATAAAAAATTGAAATTTATTATAATCTTTTTATTTATTACCCTTTTATTTTTATTTTATGCCCATGGATATAATTTACCTTGGTACAAAAATGCAACTTTTTATGAGATTTTCGTTAGATCTTTTGCAGATAGTGATGGTGATAAAGTGGGAGATTTAAAAGGATTAACTAATAAATTAGATTATCTAAAAGAACTTAATATAGATGGCATATGGTTAATGCCCATATTTATGTCTGTAAGTTATCATGGATACGATGTAACTGACTTTTATGACATTCATCCAGCATATGGAAATATGGAAGATTTTGAAGAATTAATTAAAGAAGCCCATAGAAAAAAGATAAAAATAATTCTTGATTTAGTTGTAAATCACACCTCATCCCGACATCCTTGGTTCATAAGTGCATCAAACTCTTATACTTCCCTATACAGAGATTATTATATTTGGAACAATACAAAACCAACTCAGAACTCCAATTTTTGGTATTATAAAAATACGGGTTATTACTATGCCTTCTTTTGGTCTGAAATGCCTGATCTAAACTTTGATAATACAAAGGTTAGAGAAGAAATCAAAAAGATAGCTAAATATTGGCTCGAAAAAGGTGTAGATGGATTTAGACTTGACGCTGTAAAGCATATATATGATGACGATAATAAAAACATATTATGGTGGAAAGAGTTTTATGATTATTTAAAAAAAATCAAACCAGATGTATATCTTGTGGGAGAAGTCTGGGACAACGAATATGTAATAGCAGAATATTATAAGTCACTTCCTTCGCTTTTTAACTTTCCCCTTTCAGACAAAATTATGAGTTCAGTAGCAAATCAAAGAGATTTAGGAATATGCGATTTTTTAGATATGGAAAGAGAAATGTTTAAAGAAAATTATTCCGATTTTACTGATGCTACCTTCTTAAGAAATCATGATCAGGTTAGAGTAAGAACATCTTTTGGGGGGAGTATTGATAAAAGTCTACTTGCAGGTTCCATATACCTAACTCTTCCTGGAACTCCCTTTATATATTATGGTGAAGAAATAGGGATGGAAGGAGCAAAACCAGACGAATACATAAGAGAACCTTTTAAATGGACAGATCAAATGAATTCCAAAGAACAAACCTACTGGATAAAGCCTAAATATAATATTCCTAACAATGGCATATCCTATACTACAGAAAAAGAGGATAAGAATAGTATATTAAACCATTATAAACTACTCCTTAAACTAAGGAAAGAATATAAAGCTTTATCCTTGGGAGAAATGAAAAAAATTAATCTAAATGATAAAAGTTTATTGGCATACCTAAGAGAAATAGATAATGAAGAAATATTAGTAATACATAATCTTAATAGGGTAGAAAAGATGATAAGTCTAAACTTTACTTTTAAGAATATTCTCTATTCAAGAAACACTAACATAAAAGATAATAAAATAATATTAGGTCCCTTTAGCAGTATCATAATCGAAGTTCAATAATTTTTCCCAGATTTTACTATCTACCATATAACCTGCTTTTTCATAAGCAATTAAGGCAGCTCCTACCGCTGGAGGTATTCTAAGAGGTACAACCTTACTTTTTTCTGCGAACATTTTCATCTTGGAATGAATATACTCAGGAAGCCAACTTGCTCCCTTATATATACTTCCGGCTAAAACAACTGGTGTTTCATCTTCTAATAAATCTAATTTTTGCATCAAATTATAAGCAGAAATTACAGTTTCATCTACTATTTTCTCTACAATTCTCCTTGCCACTTTATCTCCCTTTCTCACACACTCAAAAAGTAAAGGAGCAAGTCCTAAAACCTTATGATATTCCTCAGAGTTATAATATAATCTTTTGGCAAGTTCATTATAGTCCTTTGCAGAAAAATACTTCAGTACTTCACTTTCAAGGAGGGTTTTCTCCCCTCTACCATCATAAGATCTAAAAGCGTAGAATAACATCTCTTGTACTACAGATGAAGCACCTCCCCAATCTCCAAAAACATAGCCTTCCCCAAAATATCTATATGATCTTCCATCCTTTGATCTTCCATATCCATTATTGCCAGTACCCATTATTATGATTACACCCCAGAACTCCATATTCCCAGCCCTTAAAGCAATGGGGGCATCATTTTCAATAACTAAATCCTTAGCTATGTTTAAGGATCTTGCATCTTTCTCCAACATCTCAAAATCCTCTGGGAAATCTGCACCTGCAAGCCCAAAACATGCAAAATCAAATATAATATCCCCTATTTTTTCTTTAGCCTTATCTATAGCTAACATCCAATTTTTCTTTGCCCTTTCAATACCTATACCCTCATAATTTCCAGGGCCAGATCTACCAAAGCCTACAATTTCTCCTTTTTCATTTAAAATAATAGCCTCTGTTTTTGTACCTCCAGCATCTAAACCAAGAAAGTATCTCATATATTACTCCTTAACTTAATTTTGGGAAATATTCTTTATTTTCCTCTATTAATCTATTAAGAACTTTTTCCGCAAGAGTAAATGAAGAGATTAATGGATGTTGTGCAAGAGCAAAAACAGCCTTTTTATACGAACCTTCCATAGCAGACTCTATTGTCAATCTCTCATATACTTTTACAGCCTGTATGATTCCTTTTACTTCGAGAGGTAAATTACCTATAATATACCTTTGAAACATATCATGTTTTACGTAAACCGGTATCTCCACCACTGAATCATCCGGAAGATCTCTTATAGCCCCATTATTCATAACGTTTATTATCTGAAACCCATCTTTCATACCTAAAAGATGCATAATCAGATTAACAGCAGATATTGAATAATATGCTCCCCCTCTTTTGGAAAGTTCCACTGGTTTATTATCTACCTTAGGGTCACTATATATTTTTAATAACTCTTCTTCTACTTTCATCACTTCTTCTGCTCTTTTTGGTTTATGTTTTAACTCTTCAACTTTTTCCTCTCTAAAAAAGTAATATCTGAGATAATAATTGGGGAATAAACCTAAAATGTCTATAATTCTTTTTTCCTCTTCCGACAATTTTTCTTTTGCCTTATCTAATAAATATTGAGTTTTATCTTCTCCCTTTATAAATATTCTTCTTACAAAACTCAAATGATTAAGACCAAAATAGTCTAAAAAGACCTCTTCTAAGCTTACACCTGATAAATCAGCAAAAAATTTTTGAAAATTTATAGGCACATTACATAAACCTATAGCCTTTACTTTAGTATATCTGAGAAGCATTTCTGTGATTATTCCGGAAGGATTAGTAAAATTAATAAACCAAGCATTAGGAGCATATCTTTCTACCTTTTTTGCTATATCATAAACCACTGGTATAGTTCTAAGAGCATTTGCAAATCCGCCTGCCCCAGTAGTCTCTTGTCCTAAAAGATTAAATTCTAAAGGAATAGTTTCATCTAAGAGTCGCGATTTATTACCTCCAACCCTTATTTGATTTATTATAAAATCAGCTCCCTCTAAATTTTCTTCCAAATTTGTACTTTTTAAAAATTCTATTTCAGCTCCAGCTTTTCTGGCCATCCTTAATAGAAAATCATATACAATATTTAATCTTTCAGTATTAATATCAATAAGAACAATTTTTAAAGGATGAACCTCTTGCCAAATATTTAAAAACCCTTCAATTAATTCTGGAGCATATGTACTACCTCCACCAATAACTACTACTTTCATTTTGGAATACCTCCAAGAATTATTTTGTTTCTTCTAATTATAACATACTTTATGGTTTTGTAAACCATGTTTACTATTTTATTACATTCTTTACATAAATTTTTTTACTATTTTATCAAACATATCATTAGGATCTCTCTTCTTTTTATATAGAGGTTCGCCTTGTAATTGAGGAATAACCTCTTCAAAGGTTGGTCTCTCTTTTTTATAAATAACTCCTATAGGTATCCTTTCACTCCATTCAAGAGATTTCTCAAAAGCCAAGTGTATATCTGAAGGATCATAATCTGGACCAAGTTTATATACTCTTTCTTTATACCATTGAAAAGTATTTACCTTATTAAAAGTTACACATGGTTGAAGAATATCTAATAGAGCAAACCCATTGTGAAGTATAGCAAGTTTCATCATTTCTGTAAGATGATCTGGATCTCCAGAAAAGGACCTTGCTGCAAAAGATGCACCACTTGCAATAGCTAAGGATATGGGATTCAAGGACGGATAAGGTACCCCCAACGGCTGAACCTTAGTCTTCATTCCCATATCGCTTGTGGGTGATGCCTGACCTTTTGTTAGACCGTATATTTGGTTATTATGTACAAAAACTTTTATATTTAAATTTCTTCTCATATTATGAATCAAATGATTACCTCCTTCTCCATAGGTATTTCCATCTCCTGATTCACATATCACAAGAAGCTCTTTATTAGCTATCTTAGCTCCACAGGCTACTGGTATATCTCTTCCATGAAGTCCATTAAAGAGGTTGCATTTAAAATAGTGAGGCGCTTTTGCAGCTTGACCAATACCAGAAACCATTAGTAATCTATAAGGTGGAATCTCAAGTTCTGCCAATGCTCTTTTTATACAATTCAAAATAGACCAGTTTCCACATCCTGGACACCATGCAGGTATTTGATTATTATCAAAGTCCTCTATTCTCATCCCATTATCTCCCTCACTCCCTCCATAATTTCTTCTACAAAAAATGGCATACCATTATATTTAACAATACCTCTATCTACTTTTATGCATAATTCTTTTCTTATTAAAGCAGCTAATTGTCCTTCATAATTTCCTTCTATGGTATATAGTTTTTTATCTTTAAAATCATTAAGAATTTTTGTTGGTAAAGGGTAGACATCAGAAAAATGTAAATGTCCTATCTCATATCCTTCCTTCAACAAATTAGAAATAGCTTCTCTTATTACCCCGTATGTTGATCCCCAACCGATAAAAACTACCTTGGACTTATCTACACCAAAATAAACAGGTTCTTCCACATCTCTCATAATAGCTAATTTCTTTCTCAACCTCTTTTCTACCATCTTTTTTCTTATATTTAAATCTTCTGTAATATGTCCCTCTTCATCATGTTCATCACTATCAGTAATCACAAAACCCTCAAATTCTCCTGGGATAGCCAAAGGAGAAATTCCATCCTCAGTAATCTTATGCCTTAAATAGTTTTTATCTCCCAATATCCTATAATTCTTAATCCCAGGAACATGAAGACCATCTATAACAGCCTTAGAATCAATAAGATACTGATCAGTAAGAATAATAGATGGCACCTGATATTTTTCAGCTATCTCAAAAGCCTTTATAGTTTTATAATAAGCATCCTTCTGATCTCTTGGTGCAGTGACATATTTGGGAAATTCTCCATGACCCGCATGAATAACAAAATTAAGATCAGCTTGTTCTGTTCTTGTAGGAAGACCTGTAGCTGGTCCAGGACGTTGAGCTACATGAATAACCACAGGAGTTTCTGTCATACCAGCCAAGCTCAAGCCCTCCACCATTAAAGCAAATCCTCCTCCAGAGGTGGTTACCATAGATCTTGCTCCTGCAAAAAAACCTCCAACTGCCATATTTATTGCAGCGATTTCATCTTCAGCTTGTTCTACTACAATATCAAAATCAATTTCATGTTCTGCTAAAAAATTCATTACTGCAGTACCTGGAGTCATAGGATAAGAAGCAAGGAATTTACAACCTGCTACAATAGCACCAAATCCTACAGCCTCTCCTCCATTTATTATTAATCTTCCTTCTCTTTCTCTTTTTGGAAATTCTCCACATCTTCTATTTATATTCAATGCATAAATATATCCTGCCTCTAATGCTTTAATGTTCATATCTATGTATTCATCTTTAAAGGATTCAGAAATCACTTTTTTCATCTCTTCTAAGTCACCAGATACTAATCCCAAAAGAACCCCACAAATAACAGTATTTTCTACTAACTTCGTCTTAGCTACCTCTTGGGCAATTTTTCTAACTGGGACTTTATACATCCCATCAAAACTAAAATCTCCTTTTATATTTTCATCACAAATAATATGTCCACCTTTTTTAACATGTCCCTTATGAAGCTCAATAGTTTCACTATTTAAGGCAACAAGAATATCTATTTTCTCACTATCTATAGCATAAATAGGATTATCCGAAATTCTTATTAAGCTATAATTATGGCCACCTCTTATGCGGGATTGATAACTTTCAATAGTAAAAATAAAATAGCCTATTCGGTAAAAAAATTTAGAAAGGATATTAGATATGGTTTGTATTCCTTGGCCAGCCTCTCCCCCTATTAATATTTTACAATCCATTTTTTCTCTACCCCTTTTTTGTAATTATTATAACTTATTTTAAACCTCTTTAAAATACCCTAAAAACCCTAATATACCAGCTCCTATTAACAGACTATCTCTACCTAATTTTGATGAATAAAAGAAAATCTTACCCCTCAAATTATTAAATATATGTTTTTCTACTTTTTCTTTTAAAATTTTTGTGATCATATCAAGAATATTTTGATTTATAAACATATTACCAGAAATACATACAGCTTCAGGAGCCAAAAGATGTATAGCATTTGCTAACGAAATCCCTAAATAATTAAAAGTTCTCTCCAGAATTTCATTTTCCCTTTTATACAAAAATTCCTTCAGAACGTTTTCAAAATCGTTTTCATAACCAAAATCCTTAACTATTTTAGAAAGGGAGGCATAAATTTCCAAACAACCAGAATTACCACACCAACACTTCTCACCATTTTCTTTAATAGTAGTATGACCAATTTCACCTTCGATACCCTGAAAACCTTCCAAGATCTCTCCTTTATAAAATATTCCAAGTCCAATACCTTTCTCTAATAATAGATAAAAAAATGTATTATATCTACCAGCATCCCCATACCAATTTTCAGCTATTAATCCCACATTAGTATCCTTTTCTATATATATAGGTTTCTTATAATATTTTTCTAAAAATGATATAATCTCGAAATTTTCCCAATTTAAACTTACAGAAAGAATAACCTTTCCATTTTCCCTATCAATTATTCCTGGTACTGAGAGAAAAATAGCAATTATTTTTTCACTGTATTTCCTATAAAGAGGATCTATAAGCTTTAATAAATCTTCTTTAGCATCTATCTTGTATGATATACTCTCCTCAATTTCTCCTTTTGCATTAAAAATAGCAGATCTTCCTTCCATACCACTAAGATCTACTGAAAGTACCTTCAAATCTGGATTAATAATTAACTTAGTAGGCCTTCTTCCTCTCTCTGTCTCCACTTTTCCTACTTCTATTATTATTTTCTTTTTAATAAGATCATCTACTATCTCTGAAATAGCAGTCTTTGTAAGATTAGATATTCGAGCAAGTTCAGCTCGTGATCTTGGTCCTGTTCTCATTAATATTTCAAGAATAAGATTTTTGTTATATGTTCCTATATATTCAGGAGTTCTCCCTTTCTTCATACTACTTCTCTCCTTTTTGTTAAACTTAATATTAAATTCATTAAAATTTTAACATAAAAAATTTTTTTTCCAATTGTGATATAATATCCTACTAAAAACCAAAAAGGTGGTGTCAATTAAAATGAAAAAGATAGTTATTTTTATCATACTATCAATAATAACTCTTTTAAACAGCATTTATGGAATTCAAACCATATCAGTATCCATTCCTCCCATAGGTAGCATCTTAAGATATATTGCAGGTGAAAAATGGAGGATAGAAGTACTTTTACCCCAAAATACAAATCCTCATCTTTTTGAGCCAACCCCAAACACCATGAAAGCCATAGAAAACTCTAAACTTATAATAATAAATGGGGGAGATGTAGATCTATGGGCAATGAAACTTATTAATACTAAACAAAAAGATCTTCTCATAATAGCGGATAGGATTAAAAACAAAGACGATAACCCCCATTATTGGCTTGATCCTCTCATGGTAAAAGAGATAGCACAAGCCATTTACGAAAAATTAAGAAGCATTGATCCCCAAAATCAAGCTTATTATCAAAATAATTTAAAAATTGTGGAGAAGAATATCCAAGAAATTGATAATTATATAAGGAGAAGTCTATCTCCCTATAAGAAAAGGGAGATCATAGCATATCATCCTTCTTGGTATTACTTTTATAAAAGATATGATATCAAAGTATTGAGCTATATAGAGGAAGGAGAGGGAAAAGAGCCATCCTTGAAGAAGATTCAAGAGATCATAAATATTATTAAAAAACATAAGATTAAATATATTGTAAAAGAACCTTTTATTAATCCACCAGTGATAAGAACAATACAAAAAGAAACAGGAGTAAAAGTAGTAGACATGGATCCTATAGGTTTCAATAAAGATTATTTTTCCTTAATAAAAGAAAATACTAATATTTTGAGAAGTATATTTTATGAACAAAATCATTGAAATAAAGAATCTAACTTTTTATTACAATAATGATAAGATATTAGACAACATAAATTTAGAGGTAGATGAAGGAGAATTTTTGGGTATTATAGGCCCTAATGGGGCTGGAAAATCTACCCTTTTAAAACTAATAGTTGGCATATTAAAACCTCAACAGGGTAAAATAATTTTATTTGGAAAAGAAATAGATAATATCACTTATGAAAAAAAATTTGTTGGATATGTACCTCAAAAACCTGATATGGAAAAGTATCTACCATTAAAAGTAAAAGATATTGTTGCCTTTGGAAGAAGAATCGTTAGAGATTGGAAAGCACTTAACAAAGAAGACCATGAAATAATTAATAAAATAATGGAAAAGTTAGAGATCAAAGAATATGCAGATAAAATATTTAGTGAACTTTCGGGTGGACAACAACAAAGAGTATTAATTGCAAGAGCCTTAGTTCAAAACCCCAAAATTCTCCTTTTAGATGAACCAACAGTAGGTGTGGATATAAAAACTCAATATAACTTTTATAGAATTCTTGAAGAGCTAAAAAATCAAAAGATCTCTATTATTTTAGTAACCCACGATATCGGAGCTATCACTAATAAGGTGGATAAACTTGCATGTCTAAATAGAAAGTTGTATATTCATGGATGCCCTGAAGAAATTAAAATACACGGGGCATTAAGAGAAATATATGGTGAAGAATTTATATATTTAACTCATAAGGAGGATTAATTTTGGATATTTTTCAATATTCTTTTATGCAAAAAAGTATTTTAGCTGGTATATTTATAAGTATAATTTCAAGTATTATAGGCATCTATATTCTCTTAAGAGGGATAACCTTCATGGGGGCAGGAATAAGTCATGCGGTATTTGGGGGGTTAGCTTTTGGTTATCTACTCAATATAAACATGACTTTAACATCTATAATATTTACTATAATAATATTATTAAGTATGCCATATATAACTAAAAAATCAAAATTAAAAGCAGACGTACCAATAGGTATTTACTTTTCCTCCTCTATGGCTTTAGGAGCATTGCTTTTAAGTTTTCATAAAGGTTACACAACTAATCTTTTTAGTTTCCTTTTTGGAAGTATTCTCTCTATAGGAGACCAGGATCTTTTTCTAACAATTACATTTACAATTTTTCTTTTGTTCTTTTCTTATAAAAATTATTGGAAGATTTTATTTATTATCTTCGATGAAGAATCTGCCAAAGCCTCTGGAATAAACACATCCCGTTTAGAAACCTATATATTAATCCTCACTGGTATAGCCATTGTACTTATAAGTAAACTTGTTGGCATCATCTTATCTTCAGCTTTAATTATTATTCCTGTAGCTACTTTAATACCTTTTATAAAAGACATAAAAAAATTAGCAATCTATACCATATTATTTACCTTTTTAAATATCTTATTGGGATTAATAATTTCCTACCACTTTGATACACCTTCTGGCTCCACTATCGTTATGCTTGGAACTCTTGTTTTCTTTATCTCCCTATTTTTTTCAAAAAAATAAAATTACCTATAAGTTTCTTCTTCCGCCTTCTCAAATATTTTTTTAAGCAAAGTCTCTTCTATTACCTCTGCTGCAGCTCCTATAGGTCCTGTTAAACCACCTAATTTAGTAGTAATAATCTCTGGTATAGGAGGAAAGGCATGAAGATTTACTACTCTCTTTACAGGATCCAAAAGAAGCTCCTCTGCTTTGGAAAGTCCTCCAGCAATAATAACAATTTCAGGATTTAGTATATTTATAAGATTAGCAATACCTATGCCTAAATAAGTTCCAAGCTCTTCAAAAATATTAAGAACAAATCTATCTCCAGATTTCCCAGCCTCAATAATCTCATCTAAAATCTCATCTCTACTCTTATTTTCCAAATTCACCTTCGTATATGCATTCTTGCGAATACCTTCTAATATTTTTTCATAGAGCACCTGCGTTGAAACATAACTCTCTAAACATCCATAACTTCCACATTTACATTTATTTCCATTTTTCTCTATAATTGTATGTCCAAACTCCCCAGCTCTATCATCAGGTCCCCTATAAATTTTACCATCAAGCACTAAGCCTGCACTCACACCACTTCCTACCCTTACACATATGAGATTATCCTTACCAATACCAGCACCATACCAAAGCTCTCCATAAGTGACAGCTTTTACTATATGTTCAATAAAAATAGGTACTCCCTCTATGTATTTAGAAAGATATTCCTTTATTTTTACATTTCTCCATCCAAGATTCGGCGAAAACAAACACACTCCTTCCTTTCTATTTATTGTACCAGGTACAGCTAACCCAACTCCAATAATATCCTCCTTATTTACTCCATCAATCAAAGAACGATATATATTAACTACTCCATTCAAAACCATATCTACATCATTGTTATATAAGACAATACTCTCTTTTCTCAAAACTCTCCCAGAAAGAGCCATTAATATGCCTGTAATCTTATCCTTCTCTATCTCTATTCCTATAGGATAATAACCTACCTCATTAAGAGTAAGTTCTATAGGACGCCTGCCAACTTTTGTTACCTGGGCAGGACTTTCCTTTATTATCCCCACACTTATTAGATTTTCCACAATACTAGATACTGCAGAAGGACTTAATTTTGTAATCTTAGAAATGTCATAACGAGATATAGGCCCCATTCTTCTTATGGTATCAAGTACCAAAGATATATTAGCAATTCTCATACTTTTTATATTTACAGGTTTCAACTTCTATTGACCTCCAATCAAAAATTTTTTTTACCATAAAAAATTATATTATTTTTTATAAATTAAAGTCAATAAAATAAATACAATTCAAGAATTATAAGAGGATAATAAAAGAATATCTTTTTACATCTGTATTATTTAACCTAAGCGTAAAAATTATCCATTGTGATAATATATAAGGAAGAAAGGAGGTAAAAAATGGAAGAAAAGATTTTATTGAAACTTCAGAGAAACGAAATAACCGAACACAATATATATAAAATTCTTTCAAAAGGGTTAAAAGATAAAAAAAATAGGGAAATACTTTTAAAAATTTCTCAAGATGAGTTTGCCCACTACAACGTACTAAGGAAAATAACCCAAAAAGATTTAAATCCTAATAAATTTAAGCTTTACTTGTATCTCTTTCTTACAAAGATTTTTGGTTTTACCTTTGTACTCAAACTTATGGAAAAAGGAGAGGATAAAGCAATAGAAAGCTATAGAAAAATTATTAATAAGTATCCACAAATTAATGAAATCCTTGATGATGAAAAAGAACATGAACAGAAATTATTAAATACCTTAGATGAAGAGAGATTAAACTATATTGGATCAATGGTTCTTGGATTGTCAGATGCCTTAGTGGAACTTACAGGTACCTTAGCAGGTTTAACCTTTGCCTTCCAAAATACAAAGCTTATATCCATATCTGGATTAATAACAGGAATCTCAGCTGCATTATCAATGGCAGGATCAGAGTATCTCTCTTCGAAAGCAGAATCTTCTGAAAGAAATCCTTTGAAATCTGCAATAACCACTGGAATAACATATATTATGACAGTTTTAATTCTAATCCTTCCCTACTTAATAACACAAAATTATATCCTTGCTTTAATTTTAACTCTTCTTTTTGCAGTCATTTTAGTTGTAATCTTCAATTTTTATATATCAGTTGCAAAGGACTATGAGTTTAATAAAAGATTTTTAGAAATGACAATTATTATCTTTTCTGTATCCTTTATAAGTTTCTTAATAGGGGTTTTTGTCAAAAAGGTTTTAGGAATCAATATAGATTAAGAAGGGGAAGCTATAAGCTTCCCCTTAAGATAAAACCACTACTTTTCTCCCACATCTATTTGCCACACAATATTTTTCCTTAAAATGGTTTATAAATTCATCCTTAAAATATCTAATTGCAGAAACCACAGGAAGATGTACCGATTGTCCTAATGGACAGAAGGATGTATCCTTCATTACAAGACTAATATTTACCATTTCATCTATATCCTCTTTAGAACCCTCTAAATTAGCAAACCTATTTATTATTTCTACCAATCTCTTAGTACCAACTCTACAAGGAGTACACCTACCACAAGATTCATGCTCAAAAAATCTTAAAATACTCTTCAACATATCTACAATACATGCTGTTTCATTCATAACTAATATAGCCCCAGATCCAAGGACTGCTTTATATTCTTTTAAGTTTTCAAAATCCATCTTAACATCAAGCATTTCCTCTCCTAAAAAGGCACCAGCTGCTCCCCCTACTAATGCACACTTAAACTTTTTCCCATCCTTTATCCCGCCACCATATTGGAAAATTATCTCTCTCAAAGGAGTACCCATCTCTACTTCTATAAGGCCTGCATTTATCACATCTCCTAAAATGGTATAGACCTTAGTGCCTGGACATTTTTCTGTTCCAAATTGCCTAAACCATTCAGCTCCATTTCTTACAATATCAGGAATATTAGCCAATGTTTCCACATTGTTCACTACAGTTGGCTTATTTCTCAATCCCTGAGAAACAGGATAAGGAGGCTTTATTCTTGGTACTCCTCTTTTACCCTCCAAAGATTCTATTAAAGCTGTTTCTTCTCCACAGATATAAGCACCTGCTCCCTTCCTCACCTCTATATCAAAGGAAAAATTACTACCAAGAATATTATCTCCAAGAAGTCCATAATCTTTTGCTGTTTGGATAGCTTTCTGCATACGATCTATGGACAATTTATATTCCCCTCTAATATAAATATATCCCTTCTTAGCTCCTACCGCATAACCAGCAATAGTCATGGCTTCAACTATTCTATAAGGATCACCTTCTAAAATTAATCTATCTTTGAAGGTTCCCGGCTCTCCTTCATCAGCATTACATATAACATATTTTTCATCTGCAGGAATTTTATAAGTAAATTCCCATTTCAAACCTGTGGGAAAACCTGCTCCTCCTCTACCTCTAAGTCCTGAATCTTTAACCACTTTTATTACATCTTCAGGTTTCATTTCAAAAATAGCCTTAGTTAGGCCATCAAATCCATCAGAAGCTATATATTCTTCTATACTCTCGGGATTTATCACTCCACTATTTTTAAGTACAATCCTTACTTGTCTCTTGGTTAACCCAACCTCTTCCTTTACTACTACTGATGGGGTAGTAATTTCTTCTATCATAAGTCTTTTTAAAGGTCTTCCTTTTACAAAATGTTCCTCTACCAATTCTGGAATATCTTCCGGTTTTACATTGCCATAATAAACTCCTTCAGGATAAACCACCATTACTACACCTTTCCCAATAATTCCAAGAGGACCTGTTTCAATTACTCCTACTTCCTTATCAATACCCCTTTTTCTTAATTCATTTATCAAAGCTTCTTCTACAGCTTTTGCTCCTGCCAACAAAGTGTTTGCATCTATGGATATCAAAACATGACTTCTTACTATACTCATAAATTCCCCCTCTTTTCCTCCAAGATTTTATCAATCTTCTCAAAGGTAAGATTTCCATAAACATCATCATTAATCATCATAGCAGGAGCTACCGCACATACCCCAAGACAGCTTGTAAGTTCCAAAGTAAAAAGTCTATCAGGAGTAGTTTCTCCAACCTTTATCTTCAATTTTCTTTCTAAATATTCTAAAAGGGACTCAGATCCAACTAAATGACATGGAGGTGAATCGCACAATCTTATCACATATCTTCCCCTTGGTTTTAAACTAAACATGGAGTAAAAAGATGCCACACCTTCCACATAGCTCACAGGAAGATCTAAATATTCTGCACATAGTTTTATATCTTCTGGAGTTAAATAATTATAAGGGTTGCTATCTTGAAGGGCATGGAGAATCTCAATAATATAATCCGGATTTTTGGGAAAACTTTTAAGAATCTCCTCTTTTGTCTTCATATTTTACAACCCCCAAATTTTATGTTTCCTTTTAAATAGTGTAAAATATAACGATTTAATCTGTCAATAATTTTCCTCTATCATTTCCTCTTTTATAACCTCTATCATAATTTCGGCTATTTGAGGATCAAACTGTTTTCCCTTATTTTTCTCTATCTCTAAAATAGCCTCCTCAAAAGTCATCGCTCTTTTATAAGGTCTTTCACTGGTCATAGCATCAAAAGCATCAGATGTTGCAATAATTCTCGACTCCAATGGAATTTCATATGAGGATAATCCATCAGGATATCCTAACCCATCCCACCTCTCATGATGATATCTAACAATTTCTGCTAAATCTCTAAATTCATCTACCTGTTTTAATATCTCCTCACTTTTAATAGGATGGATTTTTACAATTTCAAATTCCTCCTGCGTTAATCTTCCATTTTTATTTAAAATACTTTGAGGAATATAAATTTTACCTATATCATGTAATAATGATGCCCAATATATCTTCTTAATTCTTTCCGGAGATAAAGCAAGCTTTTCTGCAACCTTTACAGCATATTTAGCAACCCTTTCAGAATGCCCCTGAGTATACTTATCATAGTATTCAAGAGTCTTAATAAGAAGAGTTACCATTTTGCTTAAATAAACTTCTCTTTCCCTAATATGTACTCTTATACCATAAAATGCTGAAATAATATTTCCAAACTTTTCAAGTATTTCCACATCCTTTTCATCAAAGGAATATATACTTTCCTTTGGAATAACACAAGCCAAATAACCATATATTTTTTCTTGCCATTTAAGAGGGTATAAAAGCATCTCTTTCATATTTATATCCTTTAAAAAACTTGGCTCTCTTACTAATGTAATATTTTGTATATTCAAAATGTTATTACTTTCTTCTTTTGAAATTAATAATCCTTCCAAATTATTATCATATCCATTCATGGCTAAAATCCTTAAAGAATCCATATGTCTATAAAAAAATACACCATAAGTATCTTTACCCAAGATTTTAACAATAATCTGTAATACTCTCTTCACAAAGTCATAATCCTTCAAATCTATGCTTGAAATATAAGATACATTTCTTATAAAGAATTCAAATTTGTCAATTTGTTCTCTGAGTTTATCATGAACTCTTTTCAATTCTTTTGTAGCTTCTCTTACTCTAATAGAGAGAATTCTATTATACGAAAGAACAATGATTAATATGGAAAGTCCAATAATCACAATATATAGAACAATTTTAGGAAGAATTGAAGGAACTTCTTCTTTAAATGAATATTTTTCTAATAATCTATCCATATCTTCTTGCGGTATTTTAGACAATCCCTCATTAATAACAGATACAATATGGGCTTTATTTTTAAGAGAAGCCACATAAAGATAGTTTGTATATATTACAGGCCCTTTAAAAAATTCATAAATCAAATCATATTTGGTCAAATAATAGAAAGCAGGTGGATCATCCATGATAAATACTTTTATTTCATCCTTTTTAGCAGAAAGTATTATATCAGAATAATTACTATAAAACTTAAAATTAACCTGCGGATTCTGTAAGAGAAAAATCTCTATTAAAGCATCGCCTCTTTTTGCCCCCACAATAAAGGGTGTAACATCCTTTGGATAATTTATTTTTGGTATACTTTTATGATAATAAATACTTGATGTAACCTTAAAAATCGGTTTAGAAAAAATTAAATACTTTTCTCTTTCAGGCGTTTTAAATATGGTATCTATAGCATCAACTTTTCCTTCAAAAAGTATATTTTGGGCTTTACTCCATTCTTCTGGAATAAGCTCTATTTTTATTCCTGTCTTCTCACTCCATATCTTCCAAAATTCTACTGATATTCCTACTAGATTTCCTTTCTCATCGATGTATGTAAAGGGAGGATAATCTTTATCTGTAATAATTTTTATAGAATTATTAGAAGATATAGGGGGTGCAATAAGACAAAATATTAATAATGTAAGAAGACATCTAAAAAATTTTAACTTCATATTAATCTTAATTTTATCATGTTTTATGCTATAATTTTACCATAAAAATATGAATTTACTGCTAATATCTATAGCTCCAGGAATTGCCATCTCTTGGTATGTGTATCATAAAGATAGATGGAATAAAGAACCATCAAAAACTATAATTTATGCATTTATATTAGGAGCCCTCGTATCTTTTCCATCTGCATTTTTAGAAGTTGTTATAGATTTACTTAATTTATTTAAACCACACAGAGATTTAGCCTCCCTTTTTATATATACATTTTTCGGAATTGCACTTATAGAAGAAGGAGCAAAGTACTACGTCATTTATAAATTTATCTATCCCAAAGAAGAATTTGATGAACCCTTTGATGGTATTGTTTATTCGGTAATGGTTGGTATGGGATTTGCCACAGTAGAAAACATATTCTACGTCCTACCGGAAGGATATGTGGTAGGTTTTACAAGAGCTTTTTTGGCTGTACCTGCCCATTTTGTTATGGCTCTTTTTATGGGATATGCATTTGGACTTGCAAAGTTTGGTGTTAAGCCTGAAAAACATCTAACACAAGCATTATTCTACCCAGTTTTTTGGCACGCACTTTACGACTTTTTAATTTTGACAAATATATGGTATCTTTCCATCCTTATTCTACCAATTGTATATATAGTGGGAAGGTGGATATGGAAAAGAGGACAAACGCTGATTATAAATGAAAAAGGGGAGGAAAGTAAATATGATTAAAGCAATACTCTTTGATCTTGATGGCACCTTACTATATAGTGATTTAGAATTATTTACCAAACATTATTTCTCTATGTTAAGAGAAGAATTTAAGAAAATAGGAGATGCAGATTCTTTATTTAAAAGTTTAAATATTGCGGTAACGAAAATGATGCAAAATAGAGGACCTAAATCTAATAACGAGGTATTTTGGGAAGAATTCGAAAAATTAGTAAGCATAGATAGAAATATTATGGAAGATTTCTTTTATAACTTTTATATTGAAAAATTTCCAAAATTAAAAGATACGGTAAAAGCCAGACCAAATCCATACGCAAAAGAAGTTATTGAGAAAGCATTTGATTTAGGTCTCAAAGTAGTAATAGCCACTAATGCAGTTTTTCCACTCATAGCCATAAGGGAGAGATTAAGATGGGCAGAAATAGATAATTTTAATTATGACTTGATAACCTCTATGGAAATTATGCATGCTTGCAAACCATTTCCTGAATACTATAAGGAAATCTTGGAAAAAATAGGAGAAAAGCCAGAAAAAACCATAATGGTTGGAAATGATTTACAAGAAGATCTTTCTGCCAGCTCCTTAGGTATTATTACTTTTCTAACCAAGGATGGACAAATATTAAACGGAGATAAACCAAAGTATACTCCTGACATTATAGGAAAAATGGAGGATCTTTTAGAGATTCTTCCTCTACTTTCTAAATAAGGCCTTTTGTTTTATAATATTTTTGTATTTGTTTTCTCACAAAATAAGGGAGGTGACAATTTTGTTAAGCAAGATATTAATCATTCTATTTGGTATTATCTGTATTGGATTAGGCCTATGGGGGCTCATAGTTTGGTGGTCCTATTTTCTGAAGGCTTTAATGGCTGGGGTACCAATATTTTTAATTTTCTTAGGAATAATTTTGCTTATCTTTGGATATACAGAATTAAAAACTATACTTTCGGAAAAAAGAGAGAAAAAAGAATAATATATTAAAAAGAGGGGGACTTAATGCCCCCTCTTTTTTTTACTAATAACCAGCTTCTTTATCTACCACATTGATCATCCTTTCTACATTAGGATACTCTTTCAGATTCTTCAAAAAAATCTCCACTACCCTTTCATCATAATAAGGAGTCATTCCTGCAATATGCGGTGTTATAATTACATTCTCCATATCCCATAATGGGCTATCATTAGGTAAAGGTTCATTATAAAATACATCAAGTAGTGCACATTGTATTTTATTTTCCTGTAAAGCCTTTATTAAAGCCTTTTCATCTACTGTTCTACCTCTTCCCACATTAACAAAAATAACATTATTTTTCATTTTATTAAATTCTTCTTCAGAAATAAAATTTTCTGTTTCCTTAGTAAGAGGCAGTACTATCACAATAATATCTGAATCGTTCAAAAGCTTATCTAAATCTTGAAAAGTCAATAACTCATCAGGTTGTATTTTTATATTCTCTTTTTTCTTTTTAAGCCCTATAACCCTTATATCAAAACATTTAGCAATTCTTCCTATCTCTTGTCCTATATTACCGTAACCTATTATACCCATAGTTTTTCCAGTAAGTTCATCACACCACTCTATCTCATCTTTATTCCACCTTTTCTCTATTTTTCCTTTTATTGCCACATTTATCCTACGAGTCCATGAAAGAATTAAACCAAAAACATGTTCAGCAATAGATTTCGGATGAACTCCACTAGCAGAAGTCAAGATTACATCAGAGTTAATAATATCATCATAAAGCATATGATCCACACCCGCAGATGTTAATTGTATCCACTTTAAACTTTTAGCTTTCTTGAACTCTTCTTTGTTTAATCCCCAACCCAAAAATATATCCGCCTCTTCAATATTATCAGTTATTTCAACATTTTGACTAAGAGCTAAGATTTTATTAATATACTCTTTTTTTAATGGATACCTAACATAAATTTTCATAGAAACCTCCTTTGAAAAAGAATATCATTTTATGATATAATCTTACCACTATGGACTTATACCTTTATAATACTTTAACAAAGAAAAAAGAAAAGTTTGAACCAATAAATCCACCCTATGTGGGAATGTATACTTGTGGCCCTACAGTTTATAACTACGCCCACATAGGAAACTTAAGAACCTATATTTTTGAGGACATTTTAAAAAGAGTATTAATTTATAATGGATATATAGTTACTCATGTAATGAATATAACTGATGTGGGACATCTTACTTCTGATGCTGATGAGGGAGAAGATAAGATTGAAAAGGAAGCAAAAAAGGAAAGAAGAAGTGCATGGGAAATTGCAGAGTTTTACACCGAGGCTTTCAAAAGAGATTTGAAAAAATTAAATATTTTGGAACCAACTATCTGGTGTAAGGCAACAGATCATATACCTGACTTTATAGAACTTATAAAAATCCTTGAACAAAAAGGCTACACCTACAGGACATCTGATGGAATATATTTTGATACCTCAAAGGTGCCTGACTATGGTAAATTAGCAGGACAAGATTTAGAAGAGCTTCTACCAGGAGCAAGGGTGGAATTTAACCCTGAAAAAAGAAATCCTACTGATTTTGCTCTATGGAAATTCTCTCCTAAGGATGTAAAAAGGCAGATGGAATGGGATTCTCCATGGGGAGTAGGTTTTCCTGGATGGCATATTGAATGCTCAGTTATGTCTACAAAATATTTAGGACAACCCTTTGATATCCACTGTGGTGGTGTGGATCATATTCCTATTCATCATACAAATGAAATAGCCCAGTCTGAAGCTGCATATGAAAAGCCGATGGCTAAATATTGGTTGCACGGAGAATTCCTCATTATGGGAGAAAAGAAAATGGCAAAATCCGAAGGAAATTTTCTTACATTATCAGATCTGGAAGAAAAGAGTTATCATTCATTAGCATATAGATATTTTTGTCTTACCGCTCATTATAGAAGTCCATTAAGATTTACATGGTCAGCTATTGAAGGAGCACAAAGAGCTTTAAATAGACTTTATGAAAATATGAAAAGATATCCCAAGATAAAAGCTGATTTTGATAAAGAGTATGAAGAAAGATTTCATCAAGCCATAAATGATGATTTAGATATGCCAAAAGCACTTGCCATTTTATGGGAACTTGTGAAAGATGATAAAATAGCATCCGAGGTTAAGAGAGCTACAATTATTCAATTTGATAAAGTATTCGGATTATCCTTAGATAACCCTCCAGAAGTTAAAATTGAAGTACCTGAAGAAATTTGGCAACTTTTAGAAGAAAGAGAAAAAGCGAGAAAGGAAAAAAATTGGGAAAAAGCTGACAAAATTAGGGAAGAAATAAAACAAAGAGGTTATATAATAGAGGATACACCCCAAGGACCAAGAATCAAAAAAGCCACAATCCTTAATAAATAATTTTTATTTCTTTTCTTTATCTTTATACATTCTTTCATCAGCAATCTTTATTAATTCATCTAAGGACTTGCTATCTTCAGGGTAAGAGGCTATACCAAAGCTAAACCCTAAACTAATGCCATCAATATTTGAAAATCTTTCTTTAAAATCACAAAGGGTTCTCTTCATTATTTTCTCTGCCATTTCTCTTGTTGTATTTATAAGAATAATACAAAACTCATCTCCTCCAAACCTTATAATTACATCCCCAGATCTAAAATTCTTTTTAAAAAATTCTACTACTTCTTTTAGTATTTGATCCCCTACATCATGACCAAATTTATCATTAACATCCTTAAAATTGTCTATATCAACAAAGACAAGAGAAAAATAAATATTTTTATCCACTAATTCTTTGAAAATAACATCTAAATATCTTCTGTTGTAGGTTTGAGTTAAAACATCCAAATAAGCTATCTCTTTCATAATATCTCTTTCTATTAACAACTTTTCTTCTCTTATCTTGATCTTATCTATCATATTTTTAAAAGCTCTCATAAAATCGCCAATTTCGTCTTTTCTATGAATATCAAAATCCACATCATAATTTCCTCTTTCTATTTCCCTTGCTATTAGTACTAACTTCTCAAAAGGTCTCATTATATAGGAAATTAGAAATTGGGAAATCAAAAGAGATGATATTAATATAAAAAGAGTAAATGATATAAGCATTATTAAAGATGATCTATATATTAAATATATAATCTTGCTCTCTTTTTCTATATGAACCAATATGTTTTCACTTAAAGGAATCTCAATATGATAGGATGGATACTCATAATAATTTCTTAACTTTTCTTCTCTAACATCTCCTATATTTAAAATCGTTATTTTAGCATCTAAAAAATTCTCCCATTCTCTAATTATCTCTTCATCTATAGGTTTTGCAAACAACAAATAGGCATCATAAAAATATCTTTTATCATCGCTCATTACTGGACCTACAGCACATAGAAATACCTTTTCTCTATAAGAATAGAAGAAAACTTCTACCTCTTTTATTTTCTCTTTTAGAAAATCTTTTGGGATATTACGGAATGAAGAAGTGATAATTTCTCCATCTTTTGTAAAAAGAATCACATCATATTTAAGGGTTTTCTTAACCCATGGATTAATATTTGCCTCTAAAAACTCCTTGTCTCTTCTCTTAACTCCTTTTTCTCCCAAATCCATCCAATAAATATAATCTGATAGATTAACAATTAAAATACTCTTTTCTTTTTCCAATAATTTACTAAATAAGCTTTGAGTATTTCTAACTTCTTTGTTTATATTTTCTCTGAAAACGTTTTTTACAAGGAGTATACCCCCGAGAATAAAAACAAAGGAAATAAAAATATTAGTAATCACTAAAATCAAAGTTATTTTGGTTCTTAGACTTATCTTTTCTTGACCTCCTTTTCCATATTGAATAGATTATATCATAAGTTTTTGCTAAAATATTCATGAAGGAGAGGTGGCCGAGTGGACGAAGGCGCTCGCCTCGAAAGCGAGTAGGCTGACAAAGCCTCGTGGGTTCGAATCCCACCCTCTCCGCCATATTTTTTTAATTACCATTAAAACGATTGCCTAAATAGATCTCTTATTGTAAAATATTTTAAAAACTAATAATAAGGAGGTATAAATTATGCCCTTTGTAGATCATCGTTCTCAAAAGATTAGGAGGAATAAAGAGGAACTTCTTAAACATCTTCAAACCTTCAAATTAGATCTTAAATTTTCAGTGGGTATCTGGTACTTCACTCCTGGAGGTGGCAGATTCCATGAACCTTACGTAGAACAAAAAAGTATTCCAGAAAGAATAGAAATGGCTGCTGAAATGGCTAAATATGGAGTGAAGGGAATAGAAGCTCACTATCCTGCAGAAGTCAATGAAGAGAATCTTCATCTTTATAAAAAACTCGAAAAAGAAGCTGGAATAAGACTTGTTGCTGTTCCTTTAAGCCTTTTTTACGATAAAATATTTGAATTTGGCTCTCTTTCTAATCCTTATGAAAAATATCGTAAGGTAGCCTATGAAAGATTAGTAAACGGTTTAAAATTGGTAAAAGAAGCTAACGCAGATATTTGTATAATATGGCCTGGAATTGATGGATATACTTATTCTTATGGACACCTTTACTATCATATGTGGGATACCTTTGAAGAATTAGTAGCCCAAGCTATGGACGAAGTACCAGGAGTACAAGTTGCTATTGAACCAAAACCTTATGAACCAGCACCAAACAATATATACAGAACTACTGCTGATGGAATATTAGCTGCGAGAGACATAGAGTCAAGACTCAAAAACCCCGAAAATCTCAAACTAATAAATGAAGGACATGCATTAGTAGGCTTAAATCCAGAGGTGGGTCATGTCAGAATGGGATTTGAGGATCTTCCTTATGCTTATGCCAGAGTTGCAAGAGAAGGTAGACTATTCCACACTCACTGGAACAGCCAACCTCTCGGAAACTATGACCAAGACCTAAATGTGGGAGTAGTTGACTGGGATTCTACAGAAGCATTACTTTATACACTAAAGATGATAGGTTATCAAGGATATTTTGGAATTGATATAAATCCTGAAAGAATGTCTGTACAAAAAGCAATAGAAATCAATACAAAAGTCCTCAACATTATGAATGAGAGAATTGAAAGACTACCTCACGAAAGAATCATTGAGTGCTATTTTGATCCAGAAAATCACAGAGGAGAATTAGAGTTAATCTTAGCAGAAAACCACAAATAAGAAGATCTTCATTAAGAGGGGGAGAAATATATCTCCCTCTCTTTTTTAACCTTTTTTAACTTATGGTCAAAAAATTATAAAATAACTCATAATTTAAAATTTTTTGGTAAAAAAATCCTCATATCTCAGTTTTTTCCCCTTTGAACTATATATTGAGTTGTGATATAAATATAACCACAATATTTAGTGGGGGTATAGAAATGAGATGTCCATTTTGTAATTATGAAAATACTTCTGTTATTGATACCAGAGAAATAGAAGATCAAAGAGTAATAAGAAGAAGAAGAGTATGTCCAAGATGTAAGGGAAGATTCACCACCTACGAAAGAATAGAAGAAAAACCTATTATGGTAATCAAAAAAGATGGTAGAAGAGAACCTTTCGATAGAAATAAGCTTTTAGCAGGTTTACAAAGAGCAGTAGTTAAAAGAAATATTGATAGCGAAAAATTAGAAGCTATTATTGATGAAATTATAGGGGATATAAAGAAACAAGGAGTAAGTGAAATTTCCTCAAAGGAAATAGGAAAAATGGTATTAGAAAAATTAAAAGATTTAGATGCAGTTGCATATGTAAGATTTGCTTCTGTATATCAAGAGTTTAGTTCCTTAGAAGAATTTGCAAAACTTCTTTCTCAGATGAAAAAAGCATAAACTAAGCAAGGAGGTATGAAAAATGATTAGTAATCTGAATGATCTTATAAAAGAATACTTAAACAGAGAAGACTGGAGAGTAAACGAAAATTCAAATATGGGATATTCTCTCCAAGGCTTAAACTATTATCTTTATTCTTCTCTTATAGCAAGATATTGGTTAGAAGAAATCTATCCTCAAGAGATAGCAAGGGCTCATCAAAATGGAGATTTTCATATACATGACCTTGGATCTCTTTCAGTATATTGTGTGGGTTGGGATTTAGAAGATCTACTTTTAAAAGGATTTGGAGGGGTAGAAGGAAAAGTTGCCAGTAAACCAGCCAAACATTTCAGAACCGCTTTAGGACAAATTGTAAATTTCATGTTTACACTACAAGGTGAAGCAGCAGGAGCTATTGCCTTTTCAAATTTCGATACACTGCTGGCTCCATTTATAGCTTACGATAATCTTACTTATAAAGAAGTAAAACAAGCTATGCAAGAATTTGTTTTCAATCTTAATATTCCTACTCGAACGGGATTTCAAACTCCGTTTACTAATTTAAGTTTTGATTTAGTAGTACCAGATGATTTAAAAGATAAAAAAGTAATAATAGGAGGAGAAAGAAAAGAAGCCACATATGGAGAATTTCAAAGAGAAATGGACCTTTTAAATGAAGCTTTTGCAGAAGTAATGATAGAGGGTGACGCAAATGGAAGAATCTTTACCTTCCCTATACCAACTTATAGCATAACAAAAGATTTTCCATGGGAAAAGTCAAACTTAACTAAAATTTGGGAAATGACAGCTAAATATGGTACTCCTTACTTCTCAAACTTTGTTAACTCAGAAATGGATCCTTCAGATGTAAGATCTATGTGCTGTAGATTAAGATTAGACAATTCTCTGGTAAGACAAAGAGCTTTAAGTTTTTCTTTAAATGTAAATAATAAAAATGTGGATGAGTTGAAACATAGAGGCGGCGGATTATTTGGAGCAAATCCTCTTACAGGAAGTATTGGTGTGGTAACAATAAATATGCCCAGACTTGGTTATTTATCTAAGAATGAAGAAGAATTTTTTGAAAGACTATATTATCTAATGGATCTTGCAAAAGAAAGCCTTGAAATAAAAAGGAATGTAATAGAAGATCTCACACATAAAAATTTATATCCTTATTCCAAATATTATCTTTCTGGAGTTTATGAGTTAACAGGACAATATTGGGGAAATCATTTTGCCACCATTGGACTTATAGGTATGCATGAGGCATGTGTAAATTTACTTGGAGAAGGTATAGATACATCAGCTGGAAGGGAATTTGCCATAAAAGTTCTTAAATTTATGAGAGAGAAACTTTTAGAATATCAAAAAGAAACTAATAATCTTTACAACTTAGAAGCTACTCCTGGAGAAGGTACATCCTACAGATTAGCAAGAATAGATAAGTCAAAATATCCAGACATTTATACCTCGGGAGATAAAGAACCCTTCTATACCAATTCTACTCAACTTCCTGTTGATTATTCAGCAGATCCTTTTGAAGTATTGGAACATCAAGATGAGCTCCAAAGTCTCTATACAGGTGGTACTGTATTGCATATATTCTTAGGTGAAGCATTGGAAGATATAGAAATGGTAAAAGAGGCAGTAAAACTTATCACAAATAACTATAGATTGCCATATTTCACATTAACTCCCACCTTTAGCATATGTCCTGAACATGGTTATCTTAGAGGAAATTACGAAAAATGCCCTACTTGTGGAAAAGAAACAGAAATTTATTCAAGAGTAGTAGGATATTACAGACCTGTTAAAAGTTGGAATAAAGGAAAACAAGAAGAGTTTAAATTAAGAAAAACCTTCACGTTGACATTAAAGGAGAGGAGAAAACATGAAAATCTCAGGTTACCTGGGATTTAGTCTCGTAGATTATCCTGGTAAACCAAGCTTTGTTATATTTACTCAGGGTTGTAACTTTCGTTGCCCCTTCTGTCACAATCCTGAGCTTATATCTACAAGGAAAAAAGGTATTTATTCTGAAGATTTTATAATAGAGGAAATTGATAGGAGAAAAAAAATAATAAAGGGGATTGTAATAACAGGAGGGGAGCCTACACTAAATGAGGATCTTCCCTCCTTTTTATTTAAATTAAAAAGAAAAAGATATTCCATAAAATTAGATACAAATGGATCAAATCCTAAAATGCTTATAGAACTAATCAAAGGCAAATTAGTTGATTATGTGGCTATGGACTTTAAAACATCACCCTCAAAATATGCTATGGCAATAGGACTTTCAGAAGAATTAGTTCAAAAATATTTAAATAAGATAAAAGAATCTTTAAGAATATTAAAAGAAAGTAACATTAACTTCGAGATTAGAACCACTGTAGTACCAAACATTGTAGAAAAAGAAGATATTATAGAGATAAAAAATATTATTGAAGATGTGCCTTACTATTTACAAACCTTCAAACCTGAAAAAACTTTAGATCATAATTACAGAAAACTATCTCCTTACTCCAAAGAATATTTAAAGGAGCTCAGTATATTGTCAAAAGGAAATTTAAGATAAATTTTTTAATCTACTATTTTTAATCTCTTTTAGAATTAAAAGCCCAAGAATAGAAGAAATTAATCCCTGCAAGAAATTAATCCTATATCCACCCAGATCAATAGTCATTCCAGAAGTAAAATATGCCAAAACCTGTGCCATAGAAATCATAAGAGTATTAACACCCACAAAACTTCCTGCTTTTCCCTTAGGTATATATTCAAGAACAAGACTATAAGGAATAACCATTAAAGACCCTAAACTAATGCCATAAATTATAGATGCAATAAAAGCATGAAAAATCCTGTAGGTTTGAGAAAATATAAAACTGCTCAATCCAAAAAGAAATAAAGAAAAAACAGAAAGTTTTTCTTTAGAATACTTATCAGCAAGGAAACCAGATACAAACGTAGAAATGGCAGTTAAAATTCCAAAAATAGCAAGTACTACCATATAATCATTAATAGAAGCTGAAAGAGCATCTTGAAAGAATAAAAGAATAAATGAACTAACCGACGAAACACCATACCAAATTGAAAATTGAAGAAAAAATAATAAAAACCATAATCTTCCTTTAAAGAATTCTAAATCTAATTTTAGATTTTCTTTTTTACTATCACCTGGTTTTTCAGGTAAAAATAATAGAAAAAATGCAGAAACTAACGTCCCATATTTAAGGAGTTTAAATACTAAATTAGATGCATGGGCAATTACCACGATGAATATATATAAACCTTGAAAAAATTGAGATGTAAAATTTATTATACCTGTTGCACGAGCATATGTATCTTTAGCTATCAGATCAGGAATTAGAGCTTGATAAATGGAAAAACCAGAATAAAAAAACATAAAAGAGAAAGTTATATAAAGATACAAACTGGATATGTCTTTTACTTTTTCAAGGCCACAAACAGAAAAAAGAAATAAAATTAGAAAAAATATTATTAAAATTTTTCTTCCTTTAAGAAAATTCCTAAGTTTATCTGATAAATATCCAATTAATGGGGGTACAACTATCCCTATAAAGCTTCCAAGAGAAAGCAAAATACCAATCTCTGTCTTTGATGAAACAAATTTATTTACAAAAAATACTAATGAAAAACTCCTAAAAGCTTGGAAAAAAGAAAAACTAATACCTCCCAAGCTAATAAGAGCAATAATCCTTATAAATAAACCTACATTTATTATTTTCACAATAATGTAATTTTACCATTTCTTGCTGTTAAAAAAAATTATTTTATATATGTCTCATTTAATAAATTAGCAACAGCAAGTTTTACCTGTTGAGAAGAAAATCTCTCAACGTTCTTAAGCACGTTATTAATTACCTCCTCTATTTCTTCCCTAGAAAGTACTTTAATTGCAAAATCATACACTACCTTAAGAGCTTCTCTTAAAAACGCTCTTAATTCATCTTCTTGCGATTTGGCTACATTTTTATAAAAATAGGGGAAATTAGGCTTAGCTTCAAAAGTTAGATGAGAGAAAAGATGCTTTACATCTGAAAGACTTTCATATATGAACTTATCCCAATCTTTTTTAAATTCCTCAGCCTTTCCCTTCTTTTCTAAATTTATAAGTATATCTTGCCAGAAATTAAAGAAATAATTCAAAAAATCAAGTTTTAAATTATCTCCTAAAGGTAGAACTAATTTTTTATCAATTACTGATTTTACAAGTTGTAATTTTCTTAGTTCACCAAAAGGTAAAATATCAAGCATTTCTCTTAAAACTCTCTTACCATCAAAAGACCAAAGAACAATATTTTCTTCAATAATTTCACTATGTTTTATAGGTACATACACCTTCTCCATATAAGGTTCTAATTCTTGGCTAAGAAACAAGATTTTTCCCGTATCAATAACATTGTTAATCTCAAGCTTTCTATAACTTTCTATAAAATGGAAAACATCCTTTATTACTGAAAAAAATTCAGAATTTGGAATATCCCTAATTAAAGGAAATATATTAAACCATTCTACTTTTCTATCACGAGTTAGAATTTCAAAAGTAAGTTTATAGGCAGATGGCATTCTATTTAATGTATCTGTCCATTTTTTACGAAAATCTCTTTCATTTTCCTTTTCAAGAGTATAAATAAAATATCTCCAGAAAGTATAAACCCAAAACAGATTTAAGTTTTCGTCTATTCTTAAAAGATTTCTATTTTTTCTAAGCTTTTCAATAATTCTTAAAGTCCTTGCTTCACCATAAGGAGAGTTCAAAATAATTTCCTTTGCAGGTCTAAGTCCATCAAATAACATTCCTACATACTTTTCTTCTTCATTGAGGTTAGTAATATTAATAAGTAGAAAGATAAGATCACCTAAATATTCAATAAGATCAATATCCTTGGACACATCTACAAGTATATGGAGAGGATCTAAACTTAAGTTTGCTTTAGGAGCTTTTTCATCTTGAAAGAAAGTAAAATTTCCTTCTTTCCATAAAGCAAGTCCTAATATAGCATCATTATCTTCACAGTTATCTGCTTTAATATGCTTAATTCTACCTTCTTCAAAATAGACATCAGTCTTTTTAGTACCATGCGTTAACTGTAGTCTTCCTGTTTTTCTACTAAAGGATAAAATCTCAAGAACTTCCCATAATGAAACGCTTTTCAAATCTCCATTTAAACTCATATTCCTCTCCTCTTCCCTTATTTTTTTAAAGGGGAAAGCATTCTCAGCTTTCCCCTATATATTATAACATAGTTTTAAGATAAATTTAAAATTTCCCTTTTTATAAATTATTTAATAACCTTTGCTACCAATTCGAATAATTTAGGAGTAATTCTAAAGGCACTCTTCCCTTCTACAATCACAAGGTCATCAATATAAAAATCGAGAGAAGTATTTGATGGAGCCTCCACATATAAGCTAAGATCAAGAATAGAAACATTAGCAGGAATCTCGTAAGTACCAGAAAGCTCTACCCATTTTCCATTAGGTACGTTATTTTCATGCTTTATCCAATCATATTGAGTGTTAGAATCGGTATCATATTTTCTCTGCATAGTAAGGCCTAAATACTGACTTGATCCAGATTTTTGCATTACCCATACAGATATGCTATAAACCTTACCTGGCTTTAATATATCCTTCAACTGAATCTGAGCGCCATGCCATCCTGCACTTCTTCCAGAGACATATAAACTATACTTACCTGTATGTGCCTCTTTATCGGTTACTAAGATCTTCACATTATCCCCTCTTGCTGTCCATCCTTCTTCTTTGGAACTTTCAAAAGTTGTGATAATTAAAGCGTTAGGAATATTTGGTACTGAAGCAACCTCTTTCTTAATCTCTTCTAAAATTTGATTTTGTTCTGTGTTAGACATAGGAGCCTTAGCACAGCCAGCAATAAAAAACAATACTATCAATAAAGAACAGATACTAAAGACCCTTTTCATACTCGGTACCTCCCTTGTTTATAAATTTTTAGAAATGGTGGAAATTGTTTTTCCTCTCTCCTACTTTACCATTAAACCATCTATGTAATAGGACAAAGATTGATCTGGCGATTCAACATAAAGTAAAAGTTCTATTGCATCAGTAGGTACATTATAAGAACCTGAAAGCTCTACCCATGTCTCATTAGGTACATTCTTTTGCCAGACAATAGTATCATAGTTTGTACTTCTATCATTATTCGTTCTTTGCATAGTCAAAGTTATTTTTTGCTCTGATCCAGAATTTTGATAAACCCATACCTTTATACTATAAGTATTACCAGGTTGCAAATACTGTACTCCATCTTGAGAAAGTAAAGGTATTTGAGCTCCATGCCAATTACTGCTTCTACCAGATACGAATAAAGAATAATTTCCATATTTTGCCACATCAGAATTTATATTTATAGATACCCCTGATCCCCTTGGTTGCCAAGATTGAATGGTTTCGTCCTCAAAACTTGTGCTAACAATTGGAACTTCAATTTGAAACTCATTCGATATCCTATTACCCTTATCATTATAAGCTTTTATTCTATAAGAATATACACTATTACGGGAAACACTATCATCAATATAAGAGGTCGTGTTAGGTTCTAATTGCGCTATTGATTCATATTGACCACTACTTGTTTTTCTTTCTACTATAAACCCATCTTCATTATTAGAATTATCCTTCCATACAAGTTTAACTCTTACCTCAGTTAATATGGGATCTACTAATTCAGCAATTAAATTAGAAGGTGCTTCAGGTAGTCCCTCTAATGATGTCTTTGGAGTACAGCCCCCAATTAGAATAAAGATACAGAATAATAAACAAAGGACCAATAACTTTTTAAACATTACTTTGCACCTCCCCTTTATTTAAAAAAGTTTGTATAAACGTTTTAGAAAAATATAAAAAGGGGGAGAAGGGATATAATTCCCTTCTCCCTCAAAATTCTATTGTTTAAAGAAAAATTGTTCTGGGAATGAGTTAAGTTCAGATCTATAAGGATCATCCCATAGTATTCCAGATGGGACATTTCTTAAATTGTTCTTTACTATTACAAGCTGAGGCAATCCTCCCACTGTTCCAATAATCCAAATATTTTTTCTATGTAAAGCTATGATTTGCTTTATTATTGTATCTCTCTTTCTTGCATCCACAGTTCTATTAAATTCATCCCATAGATCATATATTTTTCTAATATCTCCAGAAGGTTCTTCTCCTTCTTGTCCTTTAGTCCAATACCATCTGGCATAAAGAGGTGCCCAAGGACCATCTGTCCATGTTCCAAGTAATCTTCCTGCATTTATAGCCACATTACTCATACGATCCATAACCCAAACACCAATTTCTATATCACCTGAATTACAATTTGTGGTATATAAACTTCTATCAACCTGTTTAACTATAGTTTTTATACCTATAGCCTCCCAATAGCTCTTAATAAGCTCCATTGTGCTCATATTAGCACTTCCTGGATATGTAGTAAAACTTACTATTAGCTCAATTGGTTTTCCATCTGGACCTAATCTAAATCCATCTTTCCCAACTTTTAAGCCCATTGCATCTAACAATATTTTAGCTCTCCCAGGATCATATTGAGCATAAGCTTTTGCCCAAGTCTCATCATAATATGCAGCTCCAGGTGGAATAGCTGCTTGCATTGGTACTCCTAAACCAAAGTAAAGAATCTTATTAATTTCTTCTCTGTTAATAGCAAGAGATAAAGCTTGTCTAAATCTTACATCTTGGAATAGTTTTCTCTTTACAGGATCTTTTATATTTTGATTTAGATATATAGCAGGATCTGCCCCTGTACCAGTCCTCCAAACAAGTACCCTGTAATTTCCTTTATCTTTATTTTGCATGAATAAAGTATAATTGGGAAGCCTCATATGTCTTGCTTGAAAGTCTATCTCTCCAGCTATAGCCTTCATATTTATCATTTCTGCATCACTAACAAGGTAGTGTACTACTCTATCAATATATGGTAATTGGTTCCCTTCGGTATCTACTACTGGATAATAAGGGTTTCTTTCCATAACGAATACTGGCTCATTAGGACTCTTGCTCACAATCTTCCAAGGTGACATGGTAGGTAAATCTGGATTCTGTATATAATCAATCATAAATTGGAATAGCTCATACCATTTATTAAAACCTTTTTGTTTGGCCATAGCCTCCAACTTGTCTTTTGGTGTATATTTAGGATGAAATTGAGAGAGATAATGCTTTGGTGCATAAAAGCTAAAAGATCCTTTTGAATTATCAATAAACCATCCTTGGGTTGGGAAGGTATAAATAAACATCGGATTTGGATTTTTAAATTCTATTCTAAAAGTATAATCATCAACCTTAACAAATTTTGCTCTAACCCCATCCTGTACAAAAGCAGATGGGAATGTAGGAGTAAGCTCCTCATTACCTATTACATCTTCATACCAGAAAATTACATCATCAGTTGTAAGTGGATGGCCATCTGACCATTTTAATCCTTCTCTTAACTTAAAAGTAAATATCCTACCATCCTTAGAAATAGTATATTTCTCTACAAGCCATGGAAGAATCGTCTTACTATCAGAAGCCCATCTCATTAAATTGTTAGCATCATAGCATATTTTAGCAATACCCCATCTATCACCAGGTCCTGTCCAAGCTCTTCTTAGAGTACCTCCATATCTACCAACTTCTTCAAGAGGTTTTACAACAATTGGATTTTTTGGTAATCTTTGCTCTACTGGTGGAAGTTTTCCTTCTTTTACAAGAGCCGAAAGCATAGGTGATTCATTGTATTTCTTTTGTCCTACAATAGTATTTCCGAAGATTAACAAGAATATTAACAAGAGAGATAATATTTTTATGGATCTCATCTTTTAACCCCCTCTCATCTATACAATTGGAATACCCTTCAAGTCAAGTTCTTTAGCAAAATGACAAGCCACGTAATGTTCATTACCTATATCAATTAAATCTGGCATCACCTCCTTACATATTTCCTTAGCATAATTACACCTTGGATGAAAATAACATCCAGAAGGAGGGTTTGAAGCATCAGGTACTTCTCCCTTTAATAAAATTCTACGAGTTCGCATCTTCGGATCAGGTTTCGGAACAGCAGAAAGTAAAGCTTCTGTATATGGATGTCTTGGTTTTTCAAAGATTTCCTCTGTCCTTGCCAATTCTACAATCTTACCTACATACATAACAGCCACCCTATCACAAATATGTTCTACTACTCCTAAATCATGAGATATAAAAAGATAGGTTAAATGAAATTCTTCTTGTAAATCTTTAAGAAGATTCAACACTTGGGCCTGAATTGAAACATCAAGAGCAGAAACTGGTTCATCACAAACCACTAATTTAGGATTAAGAGCCAAAGCCCTTGCAATACTTATTCTTTGTCTCTGTCCACCAGAAAAAGCATGAGGATATCTTCTCATATATTCAGGTCTTAATCCAACTTTCCTCATTAAATCTGCTACCCGTTCCTCTAACTCCTTACCCTTTGCAATCCCATTTACAAGAAGCGGCTCTCCAATAATCTCTTTAACAGTCATTCTTGGGTTCAAAGATCTAAAAGGATCCTGAAAGACCATCTGCATATATTTTCTAACTTTATTTAATTCATTATTGGGTAGCTTAGCCACATTAATAGATATTCCATCAACATGAAGAATAACATCTCCTCCTGTTGGGTCATATGCCCTCAATATTACTTTACCAGTCGTAGTTTTTCCACAACCAGACTCACCAACAAGCCCTAAGGTTTCTCCCTCCCTTACAAAAAAGCTAATATCATCTACAGCTTTAACCGTTGCAATCTGTTTTTTAAAGAAGCCTTTTGTCACAGGAAAATATTTCTTCAAATTTTTTACTTCCAAAAGGATACCATTCATGACTTTTCTACCTCTCCATAAAGTAAACAGCTCACTTTATGTCCTGGTTTTACTTCTTTTAATTCTGGAACTCTTACATTACATAAACCATTTACAAATTGTGGACATCTTGGATGAAATGTACAACCAGTTGGCATATTGTAAGGATCAGGAACAATTCCTTTTATAGCTTTTAATCTTCCCCTAACTTTCTTTCCTATTTTAGGAATAGATTCCAATAAGGCTTTCGTGTAAGGATGTAAGGGGTCATAGAATATATCTTCCACCGAACCACTCTCCACTATCTTTCCAAGATACATTACTATAACCTCTTCTGCCATTTCTGCTATAACTCCTAAGTTATGGGTTATCATCATAACTGCCATGCCAAATTGTTTCTGTAATTCCTTCATAAGCTCTAATATTTGAGCTTGAATTGTCACATCTAAGTTAGTTGTAGGTTCATCCGCTATCAATAATCTTGGTCTACAAGATAAAGCCATAGCAATCATTGCCCTTTGTAACATTCCACCACTGAATTGATGAGGATATTCATCTATTCTCAATTCTGGTCTTGGAATTCCTGCAATCCTCATTAACTCAATTGCTGCTTCTCTCGCAGACTTTTTGTCAAGCTTTTGATGTAACATAATAGCCTCTATAATCTGTTCCCCCACAGTATGTACAGGAGAAAAAGAGGCTCCAGGTTCTTGGAATATCATAGCAATCTCTTTCCCTCTTATACTTCTAATTTCGTTCCCCTTAGGATCTAACTTTACCAGATCAATAATTTCTCCATCTCTATATAAAAAGATTTCTCCTTGAATTTTACTTCTTGGACCAGTTAACTTTAATATGGAAAGGGCGGTAACGCTTTTACCACAACCCGATTCTCCAACAATCCCAAGAGTTTTTCCTTGCTTAATATCAAAGCTAATTCCATCAACTGCCTTTACCACTCCCTCTTCTAACACAAAATACGTTCTTAAATCTTTTACTTCCAATAATTTATCCATCATTTATTCCTCCTTATCTCGCATAAGGATCTGCCGCATCCCTCAAACCATCTCCTACAAAATTAAAAGAAAGAACAACTAATATTACAAACAAAACAGGAAGGAGTAACCAAGGAGCCAATGCCACAGTTCTAAAGTTTTGAGCATCCTGTATTAAAACCCCCCAACTAAGAGCAGGTGGTCTTATACCTAAGCCCAAGAAACTAAGAGATGTCTCTCCAATAATCATGCTAGGTATTGACAGGGTTAAAGAAGCTATAATATGGCTTAAGAAAGATGGTAATAAGTGTCTAAATATAACTCTTCTTTCACTGGCTCCAGCTAATTTTGCAGCTGTAACAAAATCTTCCTCTCTTAAAGACAAAAACTTACTTCTTACCTCACGAGCAAGACCCGTCCAACCAATAAAAGAAAGTATTATGGATATTGCAAAATAAACCTTTACAGGAGACCAATTAGCAGGTACAGCTGCGGAAAGTGCCATCCATAGAGGTAATGTTGGTATACTTCTTAAAATTTCTATAACTCTTTGAATAAGCAAGTCAAAAGGACCACCAAAATATCCTGAAATACCCCCAATCACTATTCCAAAAATAAAACTTAAAAAAATACCTACAAGACCCACAGTGGTAGAAATTCTCGTACCATATATTACCCTAGAAAATACATCTCTGCCTAAGCTATCAGTACCAAATAAAAATATGTGTCCATCTCCCTCTACTCCAAATAGATGAATATTACTTTTAAATAAACCTAATACTTTATACTCATGGCCCCTAACAAAAAATTTAATAGGATACTTTTTGGATTTATCTTCTGTATAGATCCTTTTTAAGGTATTAGGATCAACCTCCATTTTATATGCATATACAAAAGGCCTCAAATGAAAGCCAGTTTCATCAATAAAATGAATTTTTTGAGGTGGTGCAAGTACATAACGAACATCGTATTTGTAGGGATCACTTGGAGCAAAAAATTCACAAAAGACTGCAATTATATAAAAGATTATTAATATTATACCTCCTAAAATAGCCAATTTGTTTCTTTTGAATCTCCACCACATAAGTTTCCATTGAGAAGCCACATAAATTTTTTCCTCCTTCTCTATATAACTTTCTTCTATTATTTCTTCTCTCTTTTCCATCTTTGACATATTATCCCTCCTATTCATACCTTACCCTTGGATCTACCCATGCAAGAAGAATATCTGAGATCAATGTACCCAATAAGGTTAAACAACTTAACATAAGGAGGAATGCACCAGCTAAATACATATCCTGATTTCTTAAAGATTCTAAGAGCAAAGGTCCTGATGTAGGTAAATTTAATACGATAGCTGTAATCTCAGCTCCTGAAACCAAAAACGGAAGTGACCAACCAACAGTACTTATAAAAGGAATTAAAGCTATTCTAAGAGGATATTTAAATACTACTTTCCATTCTTGAAGTCCTTTTGCTCTTGCTGTTAATACATATGGCTTATTCAATTCATCTAAAAGATTAGCTCTTAGAGTTCTTATCATTCCTGCTGTGTTTGCAAGTCCAATAATCACTACTGGAACCCATATATGTTTCAACATATCTAAAAATTTTGCTAAACTCCAAGGAGCTTCTAAATATTCAGGAGAAAAAAGTCCTGTAAGATTTTGTCCAAAATAAGCATAAGCTACCCATAGCAATATTAAAGCAACCATAAAAGCAGGTACAGAAAGACCAATATATCCTAAAAAGGTAAATAAATAATCTCCAAAAGAGTATTGGTGAGTGGCAGAGTAGGTACCAATTAAAAATCCTACAACCCATATAAAGATAAGTGTAAATAAAGAAATAACGAAGGTTATTGCAAGCCTTTCTCCTATGAGTTCACTTACTGGTCTATTATATAAAAGAGATCTACCAAAATCCCCATGTAACACATTCCATATCCATAATAAATATTGCTCCCATATGGGTTTATCAAGACCATATTGTTTTTTTAAAGCTTCAATTGTTTCAAGATTTACAGACTCACCACTTGTAGCAAGTTGAGCTATATAAGAAGTAAGAAAATCCCCTGGAGGAAGTTGTATCACTATAAAAACAATTATAGATATAAAGAACAAAGTTAATATCATATATAGAAGTCTTTTGATGATATATTCTTTCACTTCTTTTCCCCCCTTTAATCTATTCCAAGGATAATTTTTTGGTCCCCTAAAAATTATTATCCACTTTATAAGAAAACGCTTTGCAATCGTTTGCTTATAATATAAATTAAATTTTATTTTATGTCAATATTAAAGAAAGGTTTCATAAAAAAACTAATAAATGGTTCCAGTTTTATATTTCTTCTTGAAAGAATTCTTAAAAAAATTTAGAATAAAACAAACTGATTACAAAAAAATAAAAAATTTAAAGGAGAGAAGGAAGCATATGAGAAGACAAGAAAAAAAATCTCCAACAATGAAAGATGTGGCTAAATTAGCGGGAGTTTCCATTAGTACTGTTTCTCATGTGATAAATAAAACAAGATATGTAGAAAAAGAAACAAGAGAAAGAGTATATGAAGCTATAAAAACCTTAGGATATAGACCTAACATTTTAGCTAGTAGTTTACGAAAAAAAATAACTAATACCATAGGATTAATAATATCTAATATTACAAACCTATTCTATCCAGAGGTTGTTAGGGGCGTAGAGGATTATCTCACAAAATTTAACTATAATCTAATATTATGTAACTCTGATGAAGATGTAGAAAAGGAAAAAAACTATATAGAAGTGCTATTTAGTAGAAGAGTAGATGGATTAATAATTACTCCAAGTAAAAGTAGTGAAACAAGAGAAAATCTGGATTTATTTAGGGAAAAAAATATACCAATTGTTTTAGTAGATAGGAAAATAGAAGGATTAGATGAAGATGTGGTTTTAGTAGATAATGTGAAAGGTACTTATGATGCTATAAATTATTTAATAAGTTTAGGACATAAGAGAATTGGTATAATTACAGGACCATTAGACACTACAACAGGGTATGAAAGATTGGAGGGATATCTTAAAGCTTTAGAAGATAATAATATTAAAAAAGATAACAATTTAATTTATGAAGGAGACTTTAAAGAAAAGGGAGGTTATGAAGGAACAAGCTATCTTTTAAACTTAAAAAATCCACCAACAGCTATTTTCTCAAGTAATAACTTAATGGTGTTAGGATCACTAAAAAGGATTACTGAAATAGGAGTAAAAATTCCTTCTGATCTATCATTAATATCTTTTGATGATATGGAATGGTTCCCATATTTTTCACCCCCCCTAACAGCTGTATATCAACCAGCATATGAACTTGGTGAAACAGCTGTAAAACTTTTATTTGAAAGGCTTAAAAGAGGCAGAAAAAAGAAAAAAGAGGTTATACTACCCACCAAATTAGTAATAAGAGAATCATGTGCTCCCCCTAAAAAAATATGATTAAAATATATAATGCTTATTTAGATATTGAAACCACAGGGCTAAATCCTGCATCATCTTATATTACAGTTGTAGGTATACTTTTGGAAAACGATTATGAAGAATATTTTCACCAACTAATAGGTCCTGAAATAACAGCTTATAATATCATAATTTTATTGGAAAAAGCTCATACATTGTATACTTATAATGGATCTCGTTTTGATTTACCTTTCATAAAGGAAAAATTAGGTCTTGATCTTGAAGAACATATATACCATCAGGATTTAATGTATTCATGCTGGAAAAGGGGTTTATACGGAGGCTTAAAAAGAATTGAGGAAAAATTAGGTATCACAAGAAAATTAAAAAATATAGATAGTAAGATGGCTGTAATCTTATGGAATCATTATATAGAATATGGAGACATCTACGCTTTAAGATTATTATTAGAATACAATCGTGAAGATGTGATAAACCTTAAAATATTGAAGGAAAAATTACTACCATTAAATTTGTAATTTCCAACACTGGAAATCCTCAGCATATATATCATCAAAAAAGGAATAAGTCAAGGCCCTACAACCTATACAATCAGCCTCAGAACATAAACGGCACTTTCCCTTTAATTTATTTCTACTAAAATTATCCCTAAATTTTACAATCTTTTCATAAATTATACTGAAATCATCATATAAAGCATTTCCCAAAATCAAAGGTAATCTCCTACAAGGGTAAATGTCTCCATTCGGCATAATAGCACATGACTCTCCTAAATTGCACAAGGCTCCCCAGATAGTATTTTTCTCAAAATCAACATAAAAAGCTTTATAGGGTAAGAGATCTTCAACTTCACCATCACTCCAAAATGAAATTCTTTCTACTACATCATACCATTCCTTATAAGAAAGAACCATTTCTTTAATCTTATTTCCTTCGCCTAACGGAATAAATCTTTCAAGTATAAAGCCCTTTGCTCCTACTTTTTCTGCAAGCCTGTACATCAGATCCAATTCTTTGTAATTATATTTTGCTAGAGTGAACATTAACAGAAAAGGATATGAGATATTTTCAAGATTACTTATAACTCTTTTAAAAACCCCTTCTCCTCTTATAAGGTCATTAGTTTTTTCTGTCGCTCCTTCCAAAGAAACTTTTAAGTATTTTAATCTTTTAAACTTTTTAAGATGATTTTCATCCTTAAAATTTACACCATTAGTTATTATATTAACATCCTTAATTACCTGAATCTTTTCAATTTCTTCTAAAAGAGGAATTAAATGGGGGAATAAAAAAGGTTCACCACCCGTTAAATTGATGCTAACAGTCTCAAAGTTTTGCTTCTCAAAGTAATTCACCAAATTATAAAGGATCTTTTTAATATCATCAAAAGACTTATCTTTTCTATTATCATAACTATCTTGATAACAATGCTTACATCTAAGATTACAAAGATCTGTTAAATGCCATTGGAAAGAAAATTCTTTACCCATAAATAAATCTCTATATTTTGATATAATATGTATAAAAGGAGGTGATTTCTGATGGCTGAATGTAAAATACAGAATAATTTAAATAAATGTAATTGTACTTACGAGCCTTGCCCAAGAAAAGGTATTTGTTGTGAGTGTTTAGCATATCACAGAAGTCATGGAGAGCTTCCAGCATGTTATTTTCCTCCCGAAGTAGAAAGAACTTATGACAGATCTATAAGAAGATTCATTTCTTTGTATAAATAGGGAGGATTTAATCCTCCCTTTCTCCTTTTGGGTCAATATGAACCACAACATCTGAATTTTCAATATTTTTCTTTATAGAATCTTGAACCCTCAAAGCAATTTCATGAGCTTCTTTTGCGGTAAGATTATTTTCTACCTCGATATGTATAGTTATTACCTTTTGATTTTTATAATCATGCACTAATATATCGTGATAGTTTAAAACACCTGGTATAGAACATACAATACTTTCTATTTTCTTTATAAACTCCAATTTAGGGGCTTCTCCTATAAGAAAATTAGTAGAAGATTTAATCAAATCAAAACCAACTAAAAAAATTAATAACGAAACAATCAATCCTAAAATACCATCTAAGATATACCATTCAAACATTGCAAAGACAAGACTAAGAGCCACAAGAATAGTAGCAATAGCATCACTTCGGTGATGCCATGCATCAGCAATTAGGGTTGATGAATCAATCTTTTCTCCAAGAAAAATAGAAAATCTAGCCATCCATTCTTTAAAAATTGCAAAAATTATGAGTAATAGAAAAACCATAAGATTAAAACTAACTTTTTGAGAATGTAAAATTCTTTCAAAAGATTCTTTAGCAAGCTCAATTGCTACTATGATAAGAAGAATAGCTATTACAAGAGTGGCTATCTCTTCTATCCTACCATGGCCAAAAGGATGTTCCTTATCAGCAGGTTTATTCCCTAATCTAAAGCCAAGGATAACGATGATAGAAGTTAAAACATCAGAAAGAGAATGAAAAGCATCAGCTATAAGAGCAATACTTCTTAAATATACACCAGAAAAGTATTTAAAGAGAAAAAAAATCAAATTACCTACCACACTTATCCAACCTTCTAAATATCCTACATACCTTCTATCAACTTCTTTTTTAGAAAATATTTTTTCAAAAAGCCAGGCATTGAATTTCTTCATTGTTTATCCTCCTAAAAACAAAAATTCCTGCATTTCGCAGGAAGTCCCGCAAGCATATTAACAAAGCTTGCTGCCTTTAGATTACAAGGCCCGGCTTTATGGCCTGATCTTCCTTAAAAGGATTATATAAGATAAATTTTTAAAAGTCAAAAAACAATTAAAATTTGAATTTCTTAACTGCTTCTATTAAGGCTCTAATATTTTCTCCTGGTGTCCCTGGAGACACACCTCCTCCAGCTGATAATATAATACCCTTTTTTTGACCATAATCTTTTAATATATTTTCAACACTTCTTTTTACATCTTCTTCTTTTCCTTTAACAAGGATATCAAGAGGTGGAACATTTCCCATAAGACATATTTTCCCTTGAGTCATTTCATAAACATCTTTTATATTTTGAAGATGAGTAAAATTAAAAATATTAATTCCTAAATCTGGTAAATACTTGTAAAAAACATTATTATTTGTATCATTATGATAAATCTTAACTGGGAAATCAAAAGTAGAGAATATCTTTTTCAAAGATGGATGTACAAATTCTAAATAATCACGTTCAGAGAAGAAACCCACTATATCATCTAACACCAATATCCCCTCTACCTCATGCAATATTTCTATCTGAGCAGTAAGAAAATCAATTACAAGTTCTGTTGTAATATCAATTAGCTTTTTAGCCTCTTCTGGATATAATTTTATAGATACTAAGAACTCAGTAACCCCCATTAAATGAGACGCTACTGCAAAAGGTCCTCTTGCAGCTACAATTTTTATTGATTCACCCATACTATTTATTTTAGGTTCTACATATTTATATAATTCAAGTACAAGAGGCATTAGACCATCAGTTTTAGGATTTGGTTTTTTTACTCTCTTTAAAAATTCTGGAAGATCATCTGCAGAATATATAATTGGTTCTATACTTGGTGTAGAATTTTCATAGAAAATTATTTTTGATCCAAATCCTGAAGGCTCTTGTGCCATACCATATTCAACCCAAAAATCGGGTATAAAAATAACTTCGGAAAACTGTTTTTTTATCTCCTTATAAGCCTCAATCCAAATCTCAGGAACAACATAAAACTGTAGATGAGAAATTCCCAAATATCCAGGAATCCATGGACTATCCACAATCAGTGCTATAGGAATATCATCTTGTTCCTTAAACTGAACCGCTTTTAATAAAATATCCCAATCTTTTTCTTTCATCTCATTCTCCCCCTTATGGATATATTTTCCTTCCCTTATCGTCGGGAATTCCAGTCTTTCTAAAGAAATAAGTATTTATAACATCTCTCCATTCCTTCGCATGTTCCAACTGCATTTCCAATCTTTTAGAAACTCTTTCAAATATTTTATCATCAATTCTTTCTTTCAATTCATACCATTTTTCCTTAAGAACTTCTACTTCTTCTACCCCCTCAAAATGGAGGTCATATATTTGCTGTATAAGAGTTTTTCCAGATTTCAAAATAAATTTATATGGAACCCTGTGGAAGAAAAGAAGTAAGTCTTCTGGACATTTATTTATATCATCATAAATCTCTCTCCAAGGAGAATGATATTGAAGAGTATAACCTGTTCCTTTTGAAGTTCTATCAATTCCTATAGCCTCATAATTTGCCCTATGATATGTACCCCAACGAGAATACTCATAACCTTCAGGATTGGGTCCATAATGATACCCAGGATTCACCATCCAACCAAGTCCAAAAGGGGTTGTATACTTTTCATAAATTCTATGAGAATTTAACAACATATAAGAAATATTTTCTCTTACTTTGCTATCATCCCCAAATGTCAATTTTATCCAATCATCTACCACCTTAGCTATATCTCTATCTGGATTCCATGCTAATACTCCAAAAGTATAAAGATTCGCCTGAGCAAGATCATGTCCAGTCCAATTTGAACTATCTCCCACATTTGATACTCCTGCAAAACCATTATATTTAGTCTCAAAAATTTTTCCTTTCAAAATCTCTTTAACTTTTGAGCCTTCACCTTTGGCATAAGTATCAAATTCTAAAATTTCCTTCCACAATGTACCTAAATAACATAGATGAATTTGTTGCCCAGTATACTCTTGTGTTATTTGCAATTCTAAGATTTGATTAGTTTTTTCCATCCCCCCAAAAAGCGGTGATACAGGTTCCCTAACTTGAAAATCCATAGGTCCATATTTTATCTGAAGTACCACATTTTCATAAAAATTTCCATCTAAGGGCTTAAAGTTATCATAAGCTGCTCTAGCTCTATCTGTTTTATAATCTCTCCAGTCTTGCATACAATTATATACAAAGGTTCTCCATATCACATATCCCCCATATGGTTCTAAGGCTTCTGCAAGCATATTCGCCCCATCTGCATGAGTTCTCCCATACATGTGGGGACCAGGGTTAAATTCAGAATCAGCTTTCACTAAAAAGCCTCCAAAATAAGGTATATAATCATAAATTTCTTCTGCTTTTGTCTTCCACCAAATGGAAACTCTTTTGTCTAAAGGATCAGCAGTAGAAAGACCGCCAAGATAAATAGGAGAAGCAAAATTAATTGAAAGATAAATTTTTATTCCGTAATCCCAGAATATATTGGCAAGTCTTGAAAGAATCTTCAAATATTTATGGGTTATAAGCTCTACTTCTTTTTTCTTCACATTTACATTATTTATTACAACACCATTTATACCAATGGAGGATAAAAGTCTAGCATAGTCCCTTGTCCTCTCATTTATAATGATTTTGTTATCTTTAAAAAAAATGGAATTTCCTGCATACCCTCTTTCTACTGTTCCATCCAAATTATCCCAATGATTAATTATCCTAAAATAAGATGCAGGATTATCTACATGATTTAAATCATCTAATTTCTCACCTATTCTGAGATTTTCTATTAATTTAAAAACTGCATAAACCAAAGCCCTTTCATTTTTAGCAGTTATAATTAATATGTCTTTATCATTTTCCTTTATCCTCTTAAGTATAAAACCCTCATTATTTAATTTTCTTTCCCACATTTTAGCTTCTTTTATAATATCTTTCATTTGATCGATTTTGCCAATCAAAATATACTTAGAAAAATCAAAGCTTCCTTTTATTACTCTCGGATTAATTTTAAAGGAATATTTTATAAAGTGTTTAAGTTCCTTGATAGGGACCTCAAGAGATTTGTCATTATCTACAATACAAATAGTTCTAAATAAATCAAAATCTTTTATTTTTAAAGTTCTGTAATCCAACCAACACATATCATATGGCTTAACACTACTCATTATTTAACTCCCCTATCTTTTTTAAAAATTATACCATAAAAAATGTTTGCACAATGGTTTTCTAGATAAGAGATTTTATTAGTTTATTTTACTAAAAATTAGACCCTATACATATTTTTAAAAAAGTAGTAAAATAAATGTAAAATTTAAATGTAAGAGGTGAGTTTATATATGCCATTAAAAGTCACAAAGATAAATGATAATATTACTGTGATACAGACACCGGAACAGCCCTTTTTATCTAATTCATATCTTGTTTCTTTAAATGGAAAAGAAAGAGTGTACCTTCTAGTTGACCCAACACCCCAAGAATATTTTAAAGACTTAATCTTTACATTAAACGATCTTATAGGAGGAGTAGAAAATTTAGATTTAATCTACGTAAATCATCAGGATCCAGATGTTACATCATCCTTAGCACCTATAATGGATATGAATAAAAATGCTCTTCTTATTACATCTGAAGATACATGGAGATTAATAAGATTTTATGGTATTCCTAGAGAAAGATTTCAAGCCATAGAATATTTCCCAAATAGAAAAGTAGTACTTAAAACCAATGACACCTTAGAATTTATACATACACCCTTCTGCCACTTTAGAGGGGCTTGGATGCTATTTATTCCAGAGAAAAAAGCCCTCTTTTCAGGTGACCTTTTAGGAGGTCTATCTTCCAGAGAAGTTAATGGGGTATTTGCTACTGAAGATTCCTGGGAGGGAATCAAACTTTTTCATGAAATATATATGCCATCAAAAGAAGCCTTGAGACTTGCAATAGATAAAATAGGTAGGTTAACTCCTCTTCCCGATATTATACTTCCACAACATGGTGACATAATAAGAAAAAATTTAATTGTTGATTTTTTAGCTAAACTCAACGATTTAGAAGTAGGTTTAGATTATATTAAGAAATATGAATCCCAACAACAATTTTACCTCTATGCCTTTAATGAGATTTTACAAAATTTAAAGAATAACTATTCAGATAAAGAAAAATTAATGCAAAAACTGAAGGAGATTAACTCTTCTCCATTTTTCCCAGAATTAATACATTTTGAAAATGGAGTAGCAACAGAATTTAGAATCCAACCAGAAACAGCCATTGAATTGCTTTATGATAAATTTAGCGAGGATGCCCAACGAGAAGAAAGAGAAAGCTTAAGAATTGATATAATTAAAACTCTTAGAAAATATAATCTTGACATCCCTGAAGGTATATTATATGAAAGACAAAGAGTTTCTGAAAATCCATTTAGAAGAATCTTTAAAATATTCCAGAGGTGATATCAATGCCTATATTTGAGTTTAAATGTGAAGAATGTGGAGAAAAATTTGAAAAACTTGTATATTCTAATGAAGAGATACGATGTCCTAAGTGTGGAAGTAAAAATCTAAAAAAACTTATATCTTTGTTTGCCACATCTGGAATTGAACAAGGATCATCAGGTTGTTCTTCCTGTTCAGGAGGAAATTGTAGCTCTTGCCATTAAGAAAGGGAGAGGCTGTTACCTCTCCCTTTTTACATTCTAATTAATTCATAATCTCTACTTCCAAGTCCTATTTCTTCTGCATATTTTATTTGCAAACTCCAATCTATATTAGGATGTATAGCTTTAATTTTATCTTCTCCAGGATTAAAATTATCTGTTAAAGCTGTATCTTTTAGACCAATCTGTGAATTGATTAGGTCACAAGATGCCTGATCTATTGCAACTATATCCCAACTACCTAAAATTCCCACATCAGGAACAATATTAGCATCATGCCAACTTGCACAATCACAATCTGGAGATACATCCATTACAAAATTTATAAAGGCATATTTTGGTTCTTTTTGTTTCAGCATTCCATAAGTAAATTCTGCCATTTTCTCTTGTAATCCTATAGCAGATTCATTCCATAAAATTTTTATAGCGGATGTAGGACAAACAACTGCACATTCGCCACAACCTATACACAAATCAGGCCTTGTTAGCTTAGATTTCTTATTAACAAGTTCTAAGGCTCCAGTAGGACAGTGATTTACACATCTCTTACAGCCAATACAAAGGTTGGGGTTAGGATCAGGTTTAAATTGGGCATGTTGCATTTGTTTTCCTGATCTTGGTGCACACCCCATACCTACATTTTTTATTGCTCCACCCAATCCAGCACTCATATGACCCTTAACATGAGTTAAAACTAAGAGAAAATCTGCATCATGTATAGCTCCTGCCACTTTTATCTTCTTAAAATGTTTTAAATTTACCTCTACTTCCTTATAATAATCCCCATAAATTCCATCAGCTATTATTATGGGGGCTCCTACAGAGGAATATCCAAAACCATTGTAAATGGCTGATTCTAAATGATCCACAGCATTAGCTCTACCACCTTTATATAAAGTATTAGCATCAGTAAGAAAAGGTTTTCCTCCAAGCTCTCTTACAGCTTCCACCACCTGTCTAACAAATATAGGTCTTAAAAAGGCATGATTTCCTGGCTCTCCAAAATGAAGTTTTATAGCTACTATATCTCCCTTTGACATTCTTTCTTCTAAAAGCTTTTTAGCAAGTCTTTTTAATCTTCTCAGAACAGATTGATTTTCATTCTTTGCTCTTAGTGATAAAAAATATACAGGTGACTTCATAAATTTTCCTCCTTTAATGCCTTAATAAAAAGATTTGGAATTTCATTATCTATACCAATGAAATGAATCTCATCGAAAACATTTGGATTATGCTTTATAAAATCAAGAACAGTATTTACAATAATTTTGGTGCCAAGCTCTGGTGGAAAACCAAAAATTCCGCAACTTATTGCAGGGATACTTATAGATTTAATACCCCTTTCTTTTGCAATCTCTAAGACACTTCTTACTGCTTTTCGAAGCTTTTCTTGTTCATTTCCTTCTCCCCATCGAGGACCTACAGTATGGATAACATATTTTGTCTTCAAACTTCCACCAGATGTAACCATAGCTGATCCTACTGGAAGAGGTCCATATTTGGAAACATACTCATCGCTTTCCCTTTGTATTGTTTCACCACCTGCTTTAACTATAGCTCCTGCTACCCCACCTCCATGTTTTAAATAGGAGTTCGCTGGATTAACTATAGCATCTAAATTTTCTTGAGTTATATCTCCTTTAACAACCTTTAACTTAACATCATTTATATCTTTTTCAAATAAAATTTCCATGCCCTTTCACCTCCCTCTCAGTTTATTTCTTGTTATTATAAACCGAAAAGAGAAGCAAAAGGGCATGAAAAAATTATTATCTAAATATTAGGTATAAAGACAACATTTAACAATTCTTCCATCTACCTCCACATCTGGTACTGGATTTTTACATTTATCCATTCTATATGGACATCTACTTATAAATTTACAACCTTTCATTTGATATTCTTCTTCCTCTAAAGTAAGAATCTTAATATCCTTAGTCCATTTTTTCTTTGGATCTGGTTCTGGAATAGATTCTTTAAGTAACATTGTATATGGATGCTTAGGATCTGTTAGTACTTTATCAACAGATCCCATTTCCACTATTTCACCTCTAAACATTATGGCGATCCTATCACTAACATAATATGCTGTGGCAAGATCATGAGTAATATATAAAACACTTAACCCTATTTCTTTTTTAAGTTTTGCAAAGAGATTTACAATGGACATTCTCAAAGAAGCATCAACCATTGATACAGGCTCATCAGCCACAAGAAGAGTAGGATTAGTAAGTAAAGACCTGGCAATAGATATTCTTTGAAGCTGTCCTCCAGAAAACTCACTTGGATATTTATTTACCACGTCATTCCAAGTAAGTCCTACCAAATTTAATGCATTTTCTATCACTTCCTGATAATTACTATTTGCACCAAGATTTTTAGCAGTTTCTACAAGATAATTATGGACCATTCTTAATGGATTAAAAGTTTCAAATGGATTCTGAAAAACCGCTTGTACTTCTTTTCTTATAGACTTCTTATCTTCCTTTTGAGATTCTATTATATTTTTTCCTTTGTATATTATCTTTCCAGATGTAGGTTCAAGAAATCCCAAAATAATCTTGGCAACTGTAGTCTTACCACTACCACTTTCTCCAGCAAGCGTAAAAATTTCAGATTCTTTAATATTAAAGGAGACATTATTAACAGCACTTATCTTCACTCGAGAAAACATAGAACCCAATGTAAAAATTTTTGTTAAATTCTCAACCCTTAATAGTATCTCTTTATTCATAGCTCTCTCTCCTTTGAATATAAAAAGCATGCTACTCTATGTTCTGAATTTACACTTACAAATTCAGGTACATTAACTTTACATTCTTCCATAGCTTGACCACACCTTGGGTGAAATCTACAACCAGATGGTGGGTTTAAAAGGGATGGTGGTGCACCTGGAGCACTTACCCTATATGATTTATCTCCAATCTTGGGCAAAGCTCCTATAAGATATTTAGTATAAGGATGTAGTGGGCTCTCAAAAATCTCGGATGTAGGAGCCTCCTCTACAATCTTTCCAGCATACATTATAGCAATCCTATCAGATATACTTGCATGTACACCCATATCATGAGTAACAAGAATAACAGTGTTCTTCAAATTCTTTTGTATTTCTTTTAATAATTGAATCACTGCTCTTTGAGCCACTACATCCAAAGCAGTAGAAGGTTCATCAGCTACTATGATCTTCGGACTAAGAATAGTAGCAAGAGCTATTGTAACCCTTTGTCGCATACCCCCAGACAATTGGTGAGGATAAGCATCCAAAACCTTCGTGGGCAATCCTAGTAAAGCAAAATGCTCTTCTATATTTTTTCTCCAAGCACTTTTATCAGAAATATCAACATGAGAGCCAATAAAATCCCAAAAAGATTCAATTATTTTTACCACTGGATTTAATACACTCATTGATCCTTGAGGAATATATGAAATATAATTCCACCTTATACTCTCTAAGGACCCATTCGTAGAAAAAATATTTTTATATTCATTATCTATTCTATAATAGACTTTTCCACCTACTACATTTAGTGGTGGCTCTACCATACCATAAAGAGTTTTAATAAGAGTACTCTTTCCACACCCTGATTCGCCAGCAATGCCATAAATTTCATTCTCTTTAATAGATATATTTATATTATCAACTGCTCTTACAGAATGAAGCTTACCCCCTATATCTAATAGATAATAAGCCTTTAAATTTTCTGCCTTTAAGATCTCCATTTCATCACTCCCTTATAACTCTAATTCTTTGTATTCTTGTTCGAGGATCTAAATACTCACTTATACTCACAGAAAGTAGATATAAACTTACAAAAAGCAATACTGATGTTACGACAGGAGTTAACAACCACCACCACAAACCTAAAAGCATTGCTTGATAACTTATAGCCCACTGTAAAACTGTACCTAAGGTTGGAATTTCAAGATTAGTCAAACCTAAAATAGCAAGAGTTATCTCCATTCCAATAGCCCATGACATATTGTTTATCAATGTTGAAAAAACAATTGGAATAACGAAGGGAAAATATTCTTTGAATACTAATTGAATAGTATTTGTGCCAGATAATAGAGCAGTATATGTAAAATCTCTTTCTCTTAAACTTAATATCTGGGATCTAATTACTCGAGCATCCCAACTCCATCCAAAAACACTCAAAATAAGACCTAAGCCTACAAAGCTTAGCCTCCCTTTGATAAGAGATGAAATTAATATCAAAATTGGCAATAGTGGCAAAACCAAGAAGCTATCATTTATTCCCATTAAAAATCTATCCAGCCTTCCTCCTCTATATCCAGCTACGAGCCCAACAATAATAGCTATTATTCTAGAGAAAAACGCAGCTATTATAGCTATAGTTAAAGAGTTCCTTATGGCAAAGGTAAGTTGCCAAAATACATCTTGCCCTTGAGAATTAGTACCCAAAATATGTTGCAATGATGGAGGTAAATCTCTTGGAGCTACATTCCATCTTGTAGGATCATAGGGAGATACAAAAGAAAGCAAAGCTAAAAAGAGAATCAAACATATAATTATAAATCCTACCCTGAATTTTCCATCTCTCAATAAATCTTTAAAGATACCCACCATATTATTACCTCATTCCCTTCAAAAATTTTTATCTATATCTAACACGAGGGTCAAATAATGGATACAATAGATCTATAAGCAAGATAAAGGTTGAAATACCAAAAATAGATATAGTGGCAATTCCCATAATTAAGTTAAAATCTCCCGTAGCAATTGCGTTATATAGTAAAGTTCCCATTCCTGGATAAGAAAACACAATTTCGGTAATAAGAGCCCCACTAAATATTTGCCCCATAGATAAAGCCAAATTAGTAACCTGAGGAAGCATAGCATTTCTAATCACATATTTAAAAGCGATTATTCTTCTTTTTACTCCTCCAGCCCTTGCATAAGTTACAAAATCCTCTTTTACAATATTAGAAACTATAAGCCTCATAGTTTGTAATGTTACTGCAATCCCTAATACCATCATTGAAATTAAAGGTAAGAAAGCATACCTAAACAATTCAAATATAAATTTAATACTAAAACTTGGTACAACACCAACAGGCATACCACCACCCAAAGGAAACCATTTAAGAAGGTACGAAAAAACGATGAGAATTATAAGAGCAAATATATAATAGGGAATTGGCCTTATAACCATAGCTATACTTTCCATAACCCTTGCCCACCTTTTATCATAATAAAAACCTACAATTCCACCTAATATGTTTCCTATAAACCAAGATAAAAAAGTACTTATCGTAAGAAGTCCCAAGGTCCATGGCAAAGAATCCCCTATAAGTTTTATAACTGGAATAGGAAATCTAAAAAGTGATGGCCCAAAATCTCCATTTAAAAGTCTTCCCCAAAAAGCAAAATATTGCTCAAATAAATTTCCTTTCAATCCATATAACTCTTTCAAGGTCTCTGTCATTTTTTCTACTGCCTTTGGATCAAGATAGGTTCCCATTCTTGTAATTGTATTGATCATCTGTTGTACAGGATCCACGGGAGTAAGGCGGGGAACAAAAAAAACAATGGTTACACCAACAAAAATTACTAACAGATATTGTATTAACCTTGGTATCAGATATCTTTTAAACATTCCATACCTCCTTCCATTTTTTAGCCCCCCTTTCGGGGGGCTTATTTTTCATTTTCTTCCTGTTGGCTTCAAGAATGGTAACATGTACTTGAAATTGGGCCAATGATGATATGGTATACAATATGGATTTTCTACTGTTGGATAATTGGTCCAGTAATATTCATCATAGCTTGCTATACCTGGATAAGCACAAGTTGGAATTCCAGCCATTTCTTCAAATGCAATTTTTAATCCTTGCAATCCCAAAGTTTTAACTTTTACACTGTTCCAATCAGTATTTGCCAACTCTTCTATCACTTTATCCATCCTTGGATCAGACCATCTACTAGCATGACCAAATGTACGTTCACCTATTGGTCTTACATATTCGGATCTCCATGCATTAAAACTTCTATACATATCAGGATGTCCACCCCATGGTTCTGTAGCTGGCCAATCAGAAGAAGCCTCAAAATCTCCTACTTGTAGCATCGTGGCTCTTTGCTCTGTTGTCACTACCTCTACATCTATTCCAAATTTTTTCCATTGCTGGGATGCTGCAAAACTATTTCTAAAATCAGGATGGGCAGGATTAGTGTGAGCTAGAATTGTTATTTTCCACGGTTTACCATCTGGTGTTAGCCATTTTCCATCTTTATCTCTCTTAAATCCATTCTTTATCAATAATTTTTCAGCTATATCAGGTGCATACTTGAACCATCCATAACCAAATATTGCCCTAATTTCTTTCGGATCATTTGGAACTGTATATCCTCTTCTCTTAGCATATTCAGCCAGTCTCATAGGTGCATCTGGATCATAAATTTTAACTTTTTGACCATCCACCGTAATAGTAAAGTTTTTCATCCAATTTTCCAAAGGTTCATAATACCATTTCAAATATGCAGGTGTAGGAGGTACAAGAAGTGCTCCCATAGTAGCTGCACCATCAAAAGCAGTTGCTAAGTATTCAACTATATCAATTGATAAAGCTAATGCCCATCTAACTTCCTTATTATTATATGGAGCTTTTGAAGTATTAAAATATATTCCTGTAATACATGGGTCTACATTAACGATGTATGGGAAGTTCTTCATATATGCCCTTGCATATTTATTTGTAGATAATACTGATCTCAACCCTTCCATAGTTAGATCTGCCATGTCTAATTGATGGTTGTTTTGGGCAAGGACTTGTTTCTCAGTTGGTCCATAGTAGTAGAAGAGTACATATTTAGGTTGTGGCATTCCAAAGAGTTTTCCTGTTGGTGTTCTTTGCCAATCTTCTCTCCTCTGCCAGAGTACCCAGTATCCACCTGGATCATAGCTATGTAATACATATGGCCCTGAGCTTATTGGTGGTTTGAAATCAAAAGATACTGGATCTTTTACTTTTTCAAAAACATGTTTTGGTAATGGCCTACAAGCTCCCCATCTATCTAAGAAATAAGTATGAAATCTTGCATTAGGCTCTTTCAGGTCAATCCTAACAGTGTATTTATCAATCTTAGTTAATTTAACAACTTCCTGGAAAGAAGCATAATAACTCATTCCTGAATTACTTTTAGCAAGCTCTATTGTATAGATTAGATCATCCGCAGTAATTTCGACACCATCACTCCAATAACAAGCAGGTCTTAGTTTTACAGTTAGGGTTTTGAAATCCTTACTATACAGAGGAGAAGCGGCAGCTAATGCGTTAATTGCTTTGCCTGTGGCAGGATCTACAATCCATAGCGGTTCTAACATAAGCTGCTGAATACCTCTATCTGGAGTACGCCAAGTGGCAGCCCAAACATTAAAATTATCCGGAGTAACCACTCTACCTGTAAGAATATTAGCAATCAAAGTTTCATTTCTTGGTACATTTGGTCCTAACTGTGAAAAGGCTGTTTGAGATAATGTGATTACCATTAATAATACTAAACTCATGAAAACTAATTTCTTCATAAAATCACCTACCCCAAAAACTTTATTCTATAAAGGATAAAAACAAAATAAAACTTTTTCACCTCCTTTTATTTATAGGAAACCATTAAAGCAATCGTTTTGTTTTATATTATAAACCTCATCATAGTTTTGTCAATAAACATTTAAGAAGGACATATTAAAAACAACAAAGTTACATTATTGACCTTTAGAAAATTGAGATCTATAATTATATAAAATTTTGGTTATTTTGGATTTTTTGGAGGTGAGAGGATGAATACAGGATTAAAAATTAAAATGTACATAGGTGACATACTCTTTGAAAACCTATTTAAATATGTTTCAAAGAATCATGAAAAAAGAATCCCTAAACTTATAAATTTGGCAAGAAAATTTAGCCCTGATGAAGGTACCGACAAAATACTTGATACTGTAGAGGAATATTTATGTAATGAACCTGCAGTGAAGCGCTTAATTCACAGGGCATTTACCGATTACGATCCTAATTATGCAAGTAGAATTTTCACAAATGTAATACTAAACGTAGGGTTTTTCTGGGTATATTTTGACAAAAATAACCAAAAAAAGAACATACCTACCCCCTATACTATCCTTATCAGTCCTACTATGAGATGTAATCTCAGATGTATAGGATGCTATGCAGGAAATTACAGAAAAGAAGATGATCTTCCTCCCGAGGTTCTTGAAAGAATAATAAAAGAGGGAGAAGATATTGGTACATATTTTTATACCATATTAGGAGGAGAGCCTTTTGTTTATCCAGAATTATTGGATATTGTTAATAGACATAAAAGATCTGTATTTCAAATTTTTACAAATGCAACTCTTTTAGATGAAGATAAAATAGAAAGATTTTGGAAAAGTAAAAATGTAGTTCCAGTTCTCTCAATTGAAGGTGGTCAAGAAGAAACAGATAAAAGAAGAGGTAATGGTGTATATGAAAAAGTTATAAAGGCTATGGATCTTTTAAAAGAAGCAGGTATTCCTTTTGGTTATTCTATAACTCTTACAAGATACAACTATGATGCAGTAACTAAACCAGAATTTTATCAATGGTTAGCTGATAAAGGTGCTTTCTTTGGTTGGACTTTCCTCTATATGCCTGTTGGAAAGGATGACGATCCGTCATTAATGCCTACTCCTGAACAAAGGGCAGAATATGGAAAGTTTATAAGAAAAATTAGAGGTCATTTACCCATATTCCCAATGGACTTTTGGAATGATGCACCCTATGTGGGTGGCTGTATAGCAGGTGGCAGAAAATATCTCCATATAAACAATAAAGGAGAAGTAGAACCTTGCATATTTACCCATTTTGCAGTAGACAATATTAAGGAAAAATCTCTTATAGAAGTATTAAATTCAGATTTCTTCAAAGAAATAAGAAAAAGACAACCATTCCATGAAAATCTTTTGCTACCTTGTATGATTATTGATTCTCCTTGGATTCTTAGGGAAATTGTTGCTAAAACAGGAGCACATCCTACTCATGAGGGTGCAGATGATGTGATAACTAAATTCTCCAATATCCTGGATGAATATGCCAAGAATTTGAGAAGAGTACTTAATCCTATATGGAAAGAGGAATTCTATGGAAATATACAAGAAGAAAATACTGAAGAAAAGATAGGAGTGAAATAAAAGGTGAGCCTTACAAAAAGGAGAATACAATTTTTAGAGACATTAAGAAGTTTATATAAAACATACAATAGGCCAATTCACTATGAAGAAGTAGCTCAGAGACTATCAGTAAGTCCAGCTACAGCGTACGATATTCTCCAAACTTTATCTAAAGATGGTTATATAGATATGGTATATCTAAAAGATTTCCAAAATAGTAAAAAGGGTAGAGGCAAAGTATTCTTTCTACCAAAAGAGATAAAAGATGGGATTCAACAAAACATAAATAAAGAGAATAATAATTTAGAAAAGTATTCTAAACCATTGCTTATAGTAATATCCTTTATAACGTTACTACTTAGTGAAATAAAGCTTTCTAAGGAATTAAAATCTTTCTTAGCTTTTCTATTATCAAATTATCAATCTAATTGGGAATTGATTCTCCTTGTAATACCTTTCTTACTAATGAGTTATACAAAGAATCTATATAAATTAATTCCAGAAAGTAGTGTTAAAAAAAGTATTGATGATTATATAACATCCATAAATCAGTTGGCTTCAGAAGAAAAGAAATTATTAGTAAATTTTATCTTCGGTCTTCTTCAAGATTGATCTCCTACGTAGGGAGGAATGGGAAATATCTTTATATTTTACATTACGAAATATTTTCCTCCATTCCTCCCTAAAAGGTTCTAAGGTAATGTAATCTCTACGCATTCTTGGAGGATTTTTTAAAACTTCTCTGTAAACATCCATCATCATTTGGGCTACATTATCTGTACTATATTCATGAGCAAGCATTAAAGCTTTCTTCTTATATTCTTCTCTAAAGCTATTATCTTCAAATAATTTTACAATATAATTTCTAAACTCTTCATCATTTTTGGCTGGAATATACTTATCTTTATACGGTTCTTTATATTCCACATTGTCCCTAAGAAGTAAGGGTAAACCACAAGATGCAGCTTCCAAGACAGCCATTGGAAAATTCTCTTGAAAAGATGGGAAAAAGAATATATCAGCTGCATTCAAATACAAAGGCATATCTTCATAGGGTACAAGTCCAGTAAAGATAACATTAGAAGGAGCAGTCTTTATCTTTTCATTCATCTCCATGTAACCAGCTGTTAAAACTGAGAAGGGCTGTCCTCCTACCCATACAAATTTTATATATGGCAAACTTTTGGCCACCTCAATAAAAGTATCTACACCTTTTCGAGGTTGTAACTGACCAGAACAAATAGCCATAAAATCTTTGTTATTAATACCTAATCTTTTTCTACCCTCTTCTCTTAATTTTAAATCTGGATAAAATCTTTCTAAATTTACAGGATTTGGTACAAAAACAATAGGAGCCTTTACTCCTATCTCCTCTAAATCCCTTTTTACTCTTGGAGCTACTGCTACAACCACATCAGCTAAATTATAGTAATTTTTAAGGTAGAGGGTAAAAAAGGGAAGCCAAACATTAGCTAAAACTAAACTTCCTAAAACTGATTCAGGAACTACATGAGCTGATATTACAAGCCTTTTACCAGTAAGAAGTCCCTTACTTACTGCATATGGGCCCGGAGTATGTAAATGAGCTATATCATATAATCCACTTCCATTTAAATATACTTCCACATCATTTCTTTTTTTCAAAGCTTCCATAAGAACAAGAGTAGCTGTATAAACCCCTTGACCTTCTACCTTCCAAGCTTGAGCTTCTGAAACTATATTAACTTTAATTTTTTCCTTCATTACCATTCACCCTCGAAACTCTAATAAAACCTGCACAATTTAAAATCTCAATACCATTTCTCTCTAAGTAATCCATAAGAATATTCATACCTAATGAATCAGAAGCCATATGCCCTGCAATAACCACATTTATATGATATTTTTCAGCCTCTTTCCTATGTTCATCACTCATATGCATCCCTACTATCGTTCCTACTCCTACCTCTGATAGTTTAGAAATTATATCTACAGGACCTTCCGTTCCTCCAGTCATATCCACAAAAATCTTTCCTGCTCTATTTTTAGGATTACCAACAAGGATTTTAGGAGGATTATTTCTTCTTCCTGCCTCTCGATATTCTGGTATTTCCTCAAGTATATCTAAAACTTCTTGTAAATCATACGGAGTTCTCAAATCAAATATTTTCTGAAGATAAGTAGCTACACAATTATCTGCAGGAGTATGACAACACATGAAAGGGATATTTAGCAATCTTGCTGCATCTACACTTTTATTATGGTTAGCTGGCATAACTTTTCTTTCTACTTCTAATATTCTGGGATACATGACACCTTCTGCATAGTTAATAGGTACTCCAATTTTAGAGAGTAAATCCTCTTGTAAATGCATAACCTCATAAAAATTTGCATAAGCTGGACCAGCAGGATGATGAGAAATCACTAAATCTATCTTAATACCATTTCTTTCAAGCTCTTTTGCTAAAAGAATTTCTGAAGTATCAATATCAATTCCTACAAGGACTCTCTTTACTTCCCTTTCAATATTCCCATTTAAGATTCTTGTATCTGCATAAGGGTTAAATAACTTTTCTTTGTCAAATTTATTTTTACTTTTTTCATCCATTTTCTCATAGTCTTTTTTTGCTCTCTCTAAAATCTCTTGAACCTTATCCCATCCTCTCGGATCATTCTCCATACCAAGTTTAACAAAAAGCTCGTATATTTCTTTTAGTTTCATATCTCTAAAATCCTCCTAATTTTCCTTATTTATTCACCCAATTTACTTATATTATAACAATAAAAATCTTTTTAAACAAAAAAGGGACTATCCTTATTCATAAATTAAAAATAAAGGATAGTCCCTTAGATAGTTTATTTCAAAAAGCTATTTAATCTTTTTTCCCCAAATTGCTATACCTTTTCCACTTAAACCAGTAAAAACAAGAGTAGGTTTCCAATTTTCAAAATCCCATGCTGGTAAAATTTTTACAGTCTCTGATTCATATTTTTGTTGTCTTTCATCTACTACCCATTTAATTTTTAAAGTATTAGGAGACAAAAATTCCCAAATTCCTCTTTTATTATCACCTTCTACATATCCATTATTTAAAAGATTTATCTCTTGTGATTCTGCTTGTATTTTTACATAAGGATCCAATACAATTCTCTCCCAGACACCTATTATTAAACTTTGAGGAATTTCTTGAATTTTCTCTCCTGCATACCTTTCAGGTAATACTACCGGCCATCCATCATCTGTCCATATAATTCTCCTAATATGCAAATACATCCAATTCTTATTTAAAGCCGGCCTGGCATGATGTACTATATACCAGTCATCACCATCCACAAGTACCGAATTATGACCTGGTGCTATCCAACCATCATCATTCTTAAATTTATAACCACCAAGTATCTTAGTACCCACCTCATTAGGAGGAAGTGTTAAATCGGTCATAACATTACCATTATAATCCACATAAGGTCCTGTAATTCTATCAGATCTTGCAACCCTCACATTATAATCTAAAGATAAAGAATCGTAAGACACAAATAGATAATATTTCTTGAATTTAGGATTATAAATTATATAAGAACCTTCAATTGCACCAGAAACTGTTCCTTTTCTCCTTGCTATATTTACACCAAAGCCCTTTTCTGCTGGTTTTCCATTTCTTTTATCAATTTTAATCAAATATATACCTGTCCAAAAAGATCCATAAGAAAGCCATGTATCTCCATTTTCATCAAAAATTAGACATGGGTCAATAGCATTAACAGGATCACCTTGCTTAGATTTTATAACTAAGCCTTCATCCTTCCATGGTCCTTCTGGATTAGGAGATGTTGCTAATCCAATATATGATTGATTCTTTCCAAAAGTAGATGCAGAATAATAAAGATAGTACTTATTATTAAAGAATTTTACATCAGGAGCCCATAAAGTAGAAGCTCTGCTCCATTCAAAGGCTTCTTGAGGAATACCTTTAAAAACATATTTATCATTGTCAAAAACATATCCTACAAACTGCCAATTTATAAGATCTTTTGATTTTCTTATCTGAATTCCAGGTCTTGGAATTCCATAAGCTTTTACATCAGTAGAGTAAATATAGTACCAACCATTATGAGCCTTAATTATGGAAGGGTCATGAACATTATTAATAGACCATTTCTTTTCATCATTTACAATAGAAGCATCAAATAACTCTATTTTTGGTGGTTCAGGAGGATATAAAATACTCTGAGTATAAACATTTTTACAGGATATAATTAATAACAAAATAGCTATCAATATTATCTTCTTTATCATATCATTTCTCACCTGCACTTAAAGAGATTCCTTGCATTAGATACTTATGGAAAACAATAAATATAATTAAAGTTGGAGCTACTGATACAAAAGCTCCTGCCATTAAAGGTCCAATTCCTCTAAAAGGATCTCCCCAACCCGCACTAAACCTTACCAATGCTATGGGAAGAGTTAATTTTTCAGGAGAGTTCAATACAAGTAAAGGCCATAAGAAACTATTCCAAGATCCTAAAAAGGACATTAAGGCTAAAGTAGTTAAAGCTGGCTTAACATAAGGCAAAACAACAGTAACTAAAAATCTTAATCTGGAACAACCATCAATCCAAGCTGCATCCTCCAATTCTCTTGGAATACCTAACATATACTGTCTTAACAAAAATACTCCAAAAGTACTTCCAAGACCAGGCAATATCAATGCCAAATAATTATCCATAAGCCCTAATCTATGAATAATAAAATATTGAGGCACCAAAAATAATACCCCAGGAAAAGCAAGAATAGCTACATAGCTCCAAAAAATTACATTTTTTCCTCTAAATCTTAATCTTGATAAAGCATAAGCAGCTGGAGTAGCTATAACAAGACCCAAAAAGGTTGAAATAATTGCCACAAAGAAGCTGTTTATTATCCCCCTCATTACACTTATACCACTGGCAGGTGAAAATACGATCTTATAATTTTCAAGGGTAGGTTCTTGAGGGATCCATCTTGGAGGATTCTCAGTTATAGCAACTTGCGAAGATTTCAAGGATGTAGATAACATCCAAAAAATAGGAATATACCAAATAGCAGCAATTATCCAAAGTATAATTGATAATACTATTCTTTGTAGTTCTTTATTACTCTTTAAGAGTTTCAGCCAGTTTTTTTCTTGCATAATTTCACTCCTCTGCACTTCTAATTGTCTTAGTAAGCATAAAAAGTTGAATCAAAGCAAAAATTAACACAATTGCAAATATATACCATGAAATAGCAGCAGCCTGTCCTAATTCTTGACGAGTAAAACCAATTAAATAGAGATAATAAACCATTGTCCTTGTACTTCCTGCAGGTCCTCCTCCAGTAAAGAAATAAACCTGGTCAAATAATCCGAACGCTAAAAGTACTTGTCTTACAACATCAAAAAAGAGTACATTTCTCATCCAAGGAAGAGTTACATTCCAGAAAATTCTCCAAGGACCAGCCCCGTCAATTTTTGCAGCCTCATATTGCTCAGGAGGTATTCTTTGTAAAGCACCAAGATATAGTAAAACACTGAATCCAACAATCCACCATACAGTGGTTATAATTATACAAAGCCATGCTCTGGCAGGAGTCTCAAACCAAGAAATAGCTTCACTAAGAATACCAAATTTTGTAAGATAATAATTTAGAAGACCTGTTGGATAAGATGCATATATCCATTTCCAAGTTGTAAGGATACCAACAGAACCAAAGAATGTGGGAGAAACAAAAGCTATTAATAACCATAATTTACCATAAATCTTTTGGTTAAGTATTAAGGCAATAATCATAGCAACTATAATTACTAACGGTATACTAACAACTGCAAAAATTACTGTATTTTTTACTGCAAGCCAAAATCTATCATCTGTCCAAATACGCACAAAATTCTGAAACCCCACAAAAGTTTTTTGTCCTAAAAGATTCCAATTATAAAAACTTATCTGTATATTTGAGATAAGTGGAATAATAATAAACAAAACAAAAAAGAAAAAGTGGGGGAGCAGGAACCCCCAGTTCCCAAGCTCCCACCACACTTTATTAGAAAAAATTTTCAGTTTCATAGTAGCCATTTCATATCTCTCCCTTATATATTTACCTTGCTGTTGACCAATAATCATCAAGAATTCTCTGCACAGCTTTTTCAGCTCTTTCCATTGCTTGCTCAGGAGTTAATTTTCTTGTTATAAGAACATCCTCTAAATAGACTGCTATTTCATCTAATACTTCAGAAATGTAAGGGAAGAATTGAAATGTTTTTACATATGGTAATTGCTGTGCAACCACATATATATGGGGTAGTTTCTTCTTTAATTCATCAGAAGTAGCTATAGACCTTCTTGAAGGAGTTTGCCCTGCTGCATACCAATCAAGAGCATGATCCCATAAATATTTTACCCATCTCATTGAAGCTTGATATATCTTAGAATCTTGAACCATAACTTCAGGCAAAGCTATAATATGGGAACCACCAAATACTGCTTTTTTAGTACCCACTTGTGGACATGGGGCATACCCAAAATCCTTTCCAAGAGCCTGCAACCATGGGTTTATAGTCCATATTCCAGTAATTAAGACAGAAGTTTGACCTGATTGGAATGGTGGACCAGGATCTACAGCAGCTTTTGGGAAAATACCTCTTTCTTGGAGATCCATAAGGAATTTAAGGGTTTGAACAGCTGCATCTTTAAATGCTGGCTTCTTAAAATCAGGAGTCAAAAGATCTCCACCAAATTGCCAGAGAAAATGAACAAATATCCAAGCCCATGTAGGATTTTCATAGTAAGGTGTTAATCCTTTTGGTGTTATTTTCTTTAAAGCCTCCATTGCCTTAATAAACTCATCCCTTGTTCTTGGAGGCCTCTCAGGGTCAAGCCCTGCTTTTTTGAAATTTGCTTTGTTGTATGCCATGTAAAAAATCCATACATCAAGTGGTATTCCATAATACTTGTTATCTTTAACTAAACCTTCCAATAAATTAGGGTATACATCTTTTATATTCACTCCGTATTTTGCTAATTCTCCTAATGTGAATCCCTTCATTTGATTAAGATACATTGGTAAATCAAACTTTCTAATAAGAAGAACCTGTGGGGCAGACTTTGTAGCTAAACCAGTCGATAACTTTTGCTTATATTCAACTGAACTACCTACAACCATGTGGACCACATTTACATCAGGATTTTCCTTGTTGAAATTCTGTATTATTTGGTCCATATATGCTCCATCAGCACCACTTAATGGGGTCATAAAAGTAATTTGAACTTTGGTTTGCGATGAAGAAATATTGAGAATAAACAGAAGAAGAATCAAAAGGATACTTAGTGGAAGAATCTTTTTCACAGAGGTCACCTCCCCTACTTTAATAAAATTTTCATTAAAAATTTTATCAACCAAAAACATAAATGTCAAGTATAAATTTTAAAATCCTTTATTTATCTAAATTTCTTTCTTATATTTAACACATTAATCCTACCCGAAAAGGTTTTCATATAACTCATCAAAAAGGGGAGCACATATTGATGCTCCCCTTTAGAACCTTATCTCACTCTATTTTAAAAAAGGATTTTCATGAGGATATCTTTCATTGGGTCCCAAATTATAATAAATTTCCTCTATACCAAGTAGTTTCAGCACCTCATAAATATATCTTGCAACATGCTTAAAACCAACTGCAGTGTGATGAGGAAATTTCTTTTCTAACATCACATATCTATAGAATCTCCCCATCTCTCTAATTGCAAAAACACCTATGCTACCAAAAGATCTTGGATCCATATCAAGAATTTCTCCTTCAGCAACATATGAGATTAATCTTGCATCAGGAGTTGCATGTAACCTAAATAGGAGCATTTCACCAGGTCTTAATCTTCCCTCTAAAGTACCTCTGGTAATATTAGGCTCCTTATCTGGCTCCATTAATCTATGCATAATCAATTGATATCTCATAGAATAATCAATAAGACAACAAGAAGGAGTGTTTCCACAATGAAATCCCATGAATAGATCTGTAGGTTTATAATCTTTCATTTTATCTTTTTGCTCTTCCATAAGATCATAAGGTACAGTATTATTTACATCTAAAAGAGTAGCTGGCATCTCACTGGTAGTATAAATAATATATTCACTAAGTGCACCATAAACATCAACCTCGCAAGCAACAGGGATTCCTCTTGTTGCAAGTCTTGAATTTATATAACAAGGAACAAAACCAAAATATTTCTCAAAGGCCGGCCAACACTTATTTGCAAATATACCAAATTCAGAAGCACCTAAGTTTTTCTCCATAAAATCAATTAATGCAATTTCATATTGAGCTAATTTTCTTAGCAATTCTGGATATTTATTTCCAGTTCCAAGTTCTTTAGCCATATCTTCCATCACTTCAGGAATTCTTGGATCATTTTCAGCTCGCTTATATACATCGTAGAGATCTAATTCACTATTCTCCATTATAGATATACCTATATCATATAGGGGTTTTATAGGTGTGTGCATTGTAACAAAATCTTGAGGTCTTGGACCAAAAGAGAAAATCTTTAATTTCTTTAAAGCAAGAATAGTTCTTGCTATTGGTATAAAATCCTTTATCATTTCTGCAATTTCTGAAGGTAAACCCACAGGATAATGTGGTATATAAGCTTTTACATTTCTTAGACCAAGGTTATAACATAAACTTAGAAAACCACAGTAAGCATCTCCTCTACCATTGAATAAATCTTTACCCGTTTCCTCTCCAGCTGCACATACCATAACAGGCCCATCAAAATTTTGAGCAAGCAGAGATGTAGGACCTTCAGGACCAAAATTTCCAAGATAAATTACCAAAGCATTTATCCCTTTTTCTTTAATTTCATTTAATACTTTAACAGTATCATTTTCGTTTTCTATTATTGTTTCCACATTTATTATCGGTATTTCTTTTTTATTACATTCCTCAATTACTTTATTTTTTCTATTACGAGAAAGCTCAATAGGAAAACAATCTCTACTTACAGCTACTATACCAAGTTTCACTTCAGGAACATTTTTCAAAAAAATCACCTCCTTATTTTATTTTTGTCCATAAACCTCATGAAACCTTTTAAACCATTTTTCAATCTCTTCCTTAGGAAGAAGATCAAGTTTACCTATTGTTAAAGCCAAATAACAAGTCTTAGCAATTTCTTCCACCATCACAGCATATTTCAGGGCTTCCGATGGTGTCCTTCCAAAAGTAAAAACACCATGACTTTTTAAAAGCACTACTGGTACAAAAGGTAAGTGCTTCTTTACCCATTCTGGTCTATCCTCTTTATTTATTACTTCTAATAACGCATTACCTACATCTTCTAATGGTAATGGAGAAGCATATCTCGCAACAGGTATTTCTTCACCAAAATAATCTGCATGAGAAGTAAGATAAACAGGAATAGGTTTACCTAATAATGCAAAGCTTGTAGCATAGGGTGAATGAGTATGAACAATACCACCTATATCTTTACGGCCTTTATAAACCACAAGATGTGAAAGAGTATCTACTGAAGGTTTTAAATCTCCTTCCACAATATTTCCTTCAATATCTAACACTACCATCTTTTCTGGTGTTAAATCTTCATATTTTACTCCGCTTGGTTTTATGACTATATATCCTGTCTCAAAATCTCTTCCACTTACATTTCCACTTGTCATAACAACAAGACCATTCTTAGGAAGTTCCATATTCATCTCATATACTTCTTTTCTTAACTTGGGTAACAGCATATTAACTACCCCTTTTCATCAATTTATCTTTTTCAATCTAATAACGTTCCAAGACAATCTTGGAAGTAAAACCTCAAGAATATTATTGTTAACCTTGGCATTATCTGCTAAATGAGGTACAACCTTATCAGGATTTTCAGGGGTATTTCCTTCAAAAGGATCATTGTTTTCATATACTATATTCTCAAGTACTATAAATTTTTCAAACCCCTTCAAGTTATACTCTACCAACAAATCTTCCTTTGCATCTCTATTAACTGCAAATATATTTATCGTATCTTCTTCTTCATCGTATGTTGCAATAGTTTCTATAACAGGCACATCTGTGTAAAGCCTTGAATCATACTTAGGAGAATCTATCTTGGGATTTAGAACTATTCCATGTCCATAATTTGAAGCATGCAAGAAAGGATAATAAATAGTCTGTCTATATGCTATACCACCTTTAACTGTCATTATAGGAGCCAACACATTAACCAATTGAGCTAAACATGCAATTTTAACTCTATCAGCATGTCTTAAAAGTGTTATGATCATACATCCCACAAGTATAGCATCAGCAAAATTATAATCTTCCTCAAGAAGAGGCGGTGCTATCTGCCATGGTTCAATTTTTCTATCTTTATTAAATGAATGATACCACACATTCCATTCATCAAAAGATATATAAATATCTTTCTTAGCTCTTTTAACAGCCTTTACATAATCTATTGTGGATACTACAGTCTTAATAAATCTATCCATATCTAAATTCTTTGCCATAAAACTTGCTAAATCTGGATTATTAGGTAACTCAATAAACTCAGGACCACTTGGAAAATTAGCATAGTAATGTAAAGATACATAATCCACCACATCATATGTATGTTCAAGGACGAGTCTCTCCCATTCTGGGAAAGTAGGCATACCAGGACCAGAACTTCCACATACAACAAGTTCTATGTTTGGATCAACCTGCCTCATAACTTTTGCTACTTCTCTTGCCAATCTTCCATATTCATGAGGTAATTTGTGTCCTATCTGCCATTCCCCATCCATTTCATTCCCAAGATTCCAAACTTTTATTTTATGAGGTTCTGGATAACCATGCTTCTTCCTTAAATCACTATAAAATGTACCTCCAGGAAAATTACAATATTCTACTAAATTTCGTGCTTCATCAATACCACGAGTCCCTAAATTTACCGCCATCATTACTTCAGAGCCAACCTTCTTAGTCCAATCTACAAATTCATTTATCCCAACCTCATTTGGTTCTATACTTCTCCAAGCAAGCTCAAGTCTTTTAGGTCTTCGCTCTTTTGGTCCCACACCATCTTCCCAATTGTATCCTGAAACAAAGTTGCCTCCAGGATATCTTATAATTGGAGTTTTAAGGACCTTTACTAACTCAATAACATCTTTTCTAAATCCTTGTTCATCGGCCTGAGGATGACCAGGCTCATAAATCCCTGTATATATAGCTCTTCCTAAATGTTCAATAAAAGACCCATAAATCCTTTTATCTACTTCTGAAATCGTAAAATCTTTATCCAGTATAACCTTAGCTTTTTTCATAACATTACAACCTCCTTATATTTTAAGTAGATTCTCTTACCACCAACTTAGGTGTAAAAACCTTTTGAAATAAATGTTTCTCAGCATTTTCAGTATTTAAGATCTCTAAAAGAGCTTCTGCTGCTTTTACACCCATATCATACTTTGATATATCAATAGTTGTAAGAGACGGATTTAATAACTCCGTATAATCTAAATTATCACATCCCACTATAGCAACATCATCAGGTATTCTAAGTTTCATATTTTTTAAAATTTTCATAACTTCTACAGCTATAGAATCACAAAAGCAGAAAATAGCAGTTGGTCTTGTTTTCATAGAAAAAATATTCTCTATAATAGCTTTTAAATCTGAATTTGGATGTAAAGAATAAATAAGTTTCGGATTAATCAATAAACCTGCCTCTCTTAAAGCAGTTTTATATCCTTCTAACCTTAATTTTGCACTCGAGTTTCTCCATGAGTTAAGAAAAAAAATCTTTCTATACCCTCTTTCTATCAAATGTTCTGTGGCCATTTTTCCCACTAAGAAATCATCACAAACTACATAGTTTGTATTTTCATCAGCTGTTCTTCTTGCCACTAATACAAAGGGTATCTGATTCTCACAAAGATATTTTACATTTTGAGATTCATATTCAATAGGAGCTAATATAATGCCATCTACTCTCTGTCCTATTAATGAAAGAATTGCTTCTTTCTCTTTTTTGGGATCCTCGTTGGAGTTATATAAAATTAAATTATACCCTCTTGATACCAGAATGCTTTCTATACCACTTACTAAATTAGCATAAAATGGATTTAATATAGTAGTAATAATTACTCCAATTTTTTTTGTTTTTCCAGATAAAAGACCTCTTGCAAGAGAATTAGGTACATACCCTAATTTTTGTGCAGCCTCCAGAACCCTTTTTCTTGTAGCTGGACTAACCTCCCCTCTATTATTAAGGGCCCTGGAAGCTGTAGCAATTCCAACACCAGCTAATTTTGCAACATCTCTTATTGTAACATGTCTCACTTTAATCTCCCTCTTTTTTTAGTAAAATTTATACTATATTTTTAAAAATTTTTCAATATAAAAATGAGGTAGGAGAAGCTTAGTAACCCCTCCTACCTCATGTAAAAAACATATTTATTGTTTTGTGGCAAGAGACAAAACCTCAGAATCAGTCAGAACACCATTGTAAACTCTTAAATCGTCAATTACTCCTTTAAAAGGTGAATCCCAGTAGTTTACTCCTAAAGCAAAAAGAGCATCTTTTCCTGTGAAAAGATCTGGAAAACCACCATTATCAAATTTCTTTTCACCATTTATATATATCTTAATATTACCATTGTTTACTGTTACTGCAATATGGTACCATCTATCTGTTTCTAATGTGTATCCTGTCTTACCATCATACCATCCCTGTCCATTATTATAATTTGACCATACCGCAAGTTGACTTGGAGGATCATATAAATCATGTCCACCTGGAATTATACTTAACCACTCACTTGGTACATCTTTCTTAACTGCACCAAAAAAGACTGGGGTAAAATAGGAAAGGGTCTCTGCATTTAACCAAAGCGATATACTATATTGATAAGTAGATATTAAATTATTAGGCAATAGTATTCCAGAAGCCCCATCTAAATAAACCGCTTTTCCATCAATTCCTACAGTGTAAGTAATATTACCTCCAGGTTCACCTATTTTACCTCCACAAACTTGTCCTTCACCATAGTTTCCTACAGAGTCACTTAAATCTTCCTCAAATTTATAATGGGCCAACAATACTGCAGAAGATGTTGTTATGGGTTTACTACAACCTGATAAAAAAACTATTAATAAAGTTATAATTATTAAGCTAACTATCTTTCTCATACACTTAATTCCCCCTTCATCTACAAAAATCTACTTTCCTAAACTTGCAAGCTCTCTTACCTCTTCATCAGTTAGAACCTTATTATAAATTCTTAGTTCATCAATTTTACCTTTAAAGGGTAGATCCCACCAATTTACTCCTAAGGTTATTACAACTTTATCTCCTCTAAATAAATCTTGTACCTTCTTACCTTCAAATCTTTTTTCTCCATTTATATATACTCTAACTAATCCATTATCTACTGTAACGACAAAGTGATACCATTTCCCAACCTCAAATTTAACATCTGTCCAACCATCAAACCATGCACTTCCAGACCAAAAACCAGCTCTACCTTCAAATAATGAATGACCTCCGGGGACAATACTTATCCAAGTATCAGGATTTACAGCTGCAAAAAAAGCGGTAGTGTAATAGTTTAATTCCTCAGGGTAAATCCAAAGAGCTATAGAATATTCATATGTTTCTATAGACCCTTCATAAAGTAAAACTCCAGAATTTCCATCTAAAACTAATGCCTTACCAACAACTCCATCTCCAAAACTTACTTGTCCACCTGTTTGATCAACTTTAGGACCAATAACTTTACCCTCTCCTAACAAACCATTAGCGTCTCTTAAATCTCCATCAAAAGGATAATAAGCCACTAATCCTTTGGGAAGTTCAAGCCTTTGTGGTATCTGTTGAATTTGTTGTAAAGATGTTTCTCCTGTTTTATTACATCCTGCAATCAGCAACAACATAACTAAAACTCCTAATACACTTATTGCTTTTTTCATCTTTTAAACCCCCTTTAAATTAATATTTAATTTTAAAACTATATCTTTTATAAACACCATAGAATTGAAAAATCTTTCAAATATCACCTCCCCCTGTTATTCAATTTCTGGAAAGGTTTCCATATACATATAAAAATAAAATTTTCAATAAAAACTATATCATTTTATAATCTTAGTTAATAAAATTTTTATTTAAATTTTAACCCCATACTTTTAAATAGTCAATAGGAAGATAAGGGGGATTACAACATCCCCCTCAATATGAATTAACAAACTTATTTTTTCTTTATCCTAATAATAGTCAAAGAATACTTAGGAAATTCGTAAACAAAATTATCTCCAACTCCACTAAAGCTCATAATTTGAGGGAAAATCTTTTTAGGATTATCCATAGAATTTTCATCTTTTAAATCATTAGAAGTTAAAACAATTACCTCTGCAACAGGTAATATAGCCTTTTTAGAAATTCCTTTTAAAGAAATATTAAGCTTTTTATTTTCTTCTGAAATATTAACCACCTTTAATACTACATCTCCATTTGTATCCTCCACAGCACTAGCATAAATTTCTTTCTTTTCCATTTTGTCCTCTACATCGTGAACCAATACTCCGTCAAGGTAACAACGAATTCTATTCCCATTTACTTCGATCTTGATATCATACCATTTATCTTCTATCACTCTAATATTAGCTGAATTTCCTACTATACTTTTTATACCATTTACAGATTTTTCTATTGCAGTATAAGAATTTCCCCAACCTCCTATATTCCACCAGTAGAAATTATCAAAATCTTTTACACCAAACATTATAAGGAATCCTTCTCTCCCAGAATTTTTCTTTGCCTTTACATGAATAGTATAATTTTTCCATTCTTTATTTCCTGTTATAGTGAAACAATTCTCAGAAAGAGTAGATTGAGAGAATACACCATTCCTTTGTGTCCATATACCTCTAAAAACAATCCAATTTTTCATAGTATCTTTAAAATTATCCTCATGAAGTACGCTTCGAGTAATATTATCTATTATTGTTAAATCTTTATATTCAACTGCTGTTTGCCAAGATCCTAATCCTATCATTCCTGTAATATTCATTTTAGAAGGATCTGCTTGAATATTTAAATTCATAGGTAAGATATATTTCCCTCTATTCTCATTTAGCATCTTAATTACATAATAATTAGGTGTAGCATACGAAGATTTATTATCAAACCATATAAGATTTGGTTGCCATTGACTTGCTCCTTCTTTTCCAAATAGAGGTGCATAAGAAATCATTTTTACTACATCCGAATATTTCTCAATATTTATAAGATATGCGGCTTCTGATAATGCAGACTCTAAATTATTTCTTCTTCCTTTCCCATGGGCAGCATATTCTCCTACAAACACTTTATAATTTTTATCATAGTTGGCATATCTATCAGTATTAGATAAGAACCAATCAGGTGCCATATAATAATGCTCATCCACTAAATCTGCTTTTCCTTTACTCTTAACCCAATTCCACCCATCATCAAAAATTTTACCACTTGGAGAAGGACCTACCCCAAAAATTACATTTATATTGGGGTATTTTCTCTTTATAGCATCATAAAACTTCTCATATCTCACATAATAATCGTATCCCCACTGCTCATTTCCTATCTCTATAAATTTCATATTAAAAGGTTCAGGATGCCCAAGTTGAGCTCTTATAGCTCCCCATTTTGTATTTACCGAACCATTGGCAAATTCTATTAAATCTAAAGCATCTTGTATATACTCATCAAGTTTATCCAAAGGAACCATATCATTTGGGCCACTTCCTTGAAAAGCCATACCACAATTTATAACAGGCACAGGTTCCGCTCCTATATCTTCACAAAATAAAAAATATTCATAAAATCCTAAACCTAAACTCTGGTAATATCCCCAAAAGTTTGGTATTGTAGGTCTCTCAGATGGATCACCAATAGTCTTCTTCCAACGATAAGCATCAGCCATTGTTCTTCCTTGTACTAAACATCCACCTGGAAATCTAACAAAGGAAGGCTTCAGATCTGCAACTAACTTTGCTAAATCATATCTAAGACCGTTTTTTCTACCTTTCCATGTGTTTTGAGGGAATAAAGATATAAAATCCAAATCTAATATTCCTTTGTGATTAACAGTAATTACAAACCTTCCATCTTCTATCTCATTCTCACAAGTTACTGTTTTTTCATATTTTTGCCAATTTTTTCCGATTCCTTCTATAATTCCTCTAAATCCAATATTACCTTTCCTATCCGATACTTCAAATAAAATATTTTTTATACTATCATCTGGACTTCTGGCATAAAGAGCAACTCTATAATTTTCTCCCTTTTTTACAGTAATACCATGATATCCTTGGTTAGAAATAAGTACTCCTTTATCAATACTACTTATAACAATTCGTAAATATGTGGGGTTTTTAGAGCTTATAGGATTATTCTTTTCAATAATATATCCAGCTTTATCTTTACCCAACGAATTTATAGACCAACTATGTAAAGGGGTAGGAAATTCAAATGATCTATTTTGAATTAGCTCCGCATATAATCCTCCGTCACCAGCGTAATTAATGTCTTCAAAAAAAACTCCATATAATATAGGACTAATTTCTATTCCTCTTTTTGAAGTATCAACTTCTAATGTATCGATATTTTCAGACCCTAATTCTATACTCAACATTAAAAGCATACATATAGAAAGTAACAATAGTGTTCTTTTAAGTCTCATTTTTTACCTCCTTTTATACTAATTTATGGAAACCTTTCCGGAATAAAGTATATTAATAATTTTACATTGTCTATATATGCTATTATTGTAATTTAAACATCCATACTCTTATAAAATTAAACTTGAACAAAGAAACCACCAAAATTTTAAAAATATCTATATTCATATTAACGTTAATTGCATCAAAAATCTTACCCTTAAAAAATTTTAACTTTACATTCATCTTACTATACATCTTTATTTTTCACTAATACTTTTACTAAATAATATAAACTTAAAATTTCTTAAAGTCAAGAGTAAATGTTGACTAAAAAGAAAAAAAATAGTATAGTTTATAATAAAATTTTATTAATTCAACAAAAGGGATTACCATGAAACAAGAGGAGATAAAAAAGAAAGTAAAACTTAAAGATATAGCTAAAGCAGCTGGAGTGTCTATTTCAGCTGTGTCTTTTGCCCTTAATAATAAGGGTTCATTAAATCCAGAAACCAAAATGAAGATATTAAAAATAGCACAAGAATTAGGTTATGCTCCAGAAAGAGAATGTAAAAAAACATATACAATAGGTTTAGTTATAAGTGATGTAACAAATCCTTTTTATCCTGCTGTAGTGATTGGAGTAGAAAATGTACTCTTAAAGCATGGATACAGCTTATTTTTATGTAATACAGACTATGATCCAGACCTTGGATGTACTTCTATAAAAAGATTTATTGATAGAAATGTTGATGGTGTAATTATAATGACAAATAGATTAGATGATTCAGTTATAGAACTTCTCAAGCTTAATAGAATTCCGGTAGTAGTTTTTGATAGAAATATTGAGGGATTAGATGTAAGCGGACTTTTAGTAGATTTTCAGTCAGGAATATCTGAAGCAGTAACACACTTAATTAATCTAGGCCATACAGATATTGCTATAATAACAGGACCATTAGATTTAGAAACTGCTCAAGCGAGGCTTAGGGCTTTTAAAATGGCTCTTAAAAGATACCATATTGATTTACCAGAGGATAGAATATTTGAGGGAGATTTTAAAATGAGAAGTGGAGAAGAAGCTATGAGGAAAATACTAAAGCTTGATCCAAGACCAACAGCAGTCTTTGCTTCCAACGATATGATGGCAATAGGAGCTTTAAGAGAAGCTCAAAATCAAGGTTTAAAAATACCAGATGATATATCCATTGTAGGATTAGATGATATTATGATGGCTTCCTATGTAAACCCTCCTCTTACTACTGTGGTTTTTCCTCAACAAGAAGTAGGCTCTAAAGCAGCTGAACTAATATTGAGACTCATTGAAAAGGGAGAAAAAGTAGTATCTTATATTCACACATACCTTGTAGTGAGAAAATCTACTGGACCAGCCCCTATAAGATAAAGGAAATTACATTTCTCTGGCAAAAAGTGCAGCTCCTAATGCTCCCATTATTTGTGGTTCTTCAGGAACATACACATTTAACCCAAGTAAATTTTCAAGAGTTTGAACTACACCCTTGTTTTTAGCTACACCACCACTCATAACTATATCTTTATCTATACCTACTCTTTTTGCTAATGATAATGCCCTTTTGGCCACTGAATAATTTAAGCCTTTTATTATTTTTTCTTTTTCAATACCTTCTGTAATCAGTGTTATTACTTCCGACTCAGCAAAAACAGTACATATATTAGTTATCTCAACATAATCAGGAACCATATTGTGAATATGTCCAAAATTTTTTAGATCTTCCTGAAGAACTTCTGCCATAATCTCTAAAAATCTCCCAGTTCCTGCAGCACATTTATCATTCATAACAAAATCAACAACTGCCCCATTTTTTCCTACTTTTATAACTTTAGAATCTTGTCCTCCAATATCTATTATTGTTCTTGCATTTGGGAAAATAAAACTTACTCCTTTAGCATGACAAGATATCTCTGTCTTAGTCTTATCCGTAAAATTAACCTTTACCCTTCCATATCCTGTTGCCACAATACTTTTTATCTCTTCCATTCTTATACCATGCTTATCCAATATATCATTTATAAGCCCCAATGCCGTTTTATTTCCATCTGGACCAGTCTCCTGTATACCATAATCAATAATCTCAGTTTTATCAAAACCCCTATCAGATATTAAAACAATCTTAGTAGTTGTAGATCCAATATCAACACCTAAGTAGTAATTCATGATATCACCTCAAAAAAAGCCTCCAAACGTGTTTTTATTTGCTCTTTCGGAAAATTAGTTTCATCAATTAGATCTCCGTCTATAACTATTGTAGGAATACCCTCTTCCATAAATTTTCTTCTTAATAAATAAGAGGGTACTGATCCTTGTCTACAACCCCATTGATTAAAAATTATTATGCCATCAGCCTTATATTTATTTACATTCTCTGTACCCAATTTAAATCTCTCCTCTAAAGTAGAAAAAGCCTTAAGATTAAGCATTTTTTTGGCTAACGATTCAAAGGGATTATTTTCATCTAAAATCTCCCAAGATATAGATGTGGATTCTTCAAATACAATATAAGCTCCTTTTTCTCTCATCCACAAAAAGAAATCGGTTTTAAAATAAGGGCCAAGATGCATCCAATATAATCTAATTTTAGGTTTTAATTCTTTACCTTCTTTTATTCTCCTCTTTATCTCGTCTCTTAAAGTTTTAAAAAATAGAACCCCATGCTTAGAACCAAAGGATGAAAAAATCATAGCTGCAAAATCAAGAAAATCTTTGCCATCCATAACAGTATGATCTCTCCTTAGTTCTTTAACCTCTTCAAAATATTTATATGCTTCATTAGAAAGGTGTATAGTCTTTTTTAATTTATCATTTGCATCTTTTATATTCAACCTTTTAGACATGTAATAATATAATTCCTCAAGATTTTCAGCTAAATGATCTACTTTATCGTAAGAATCTAAGACAAAGTACTCTCCTCCTTTTAATCTGCTAATAATATTAAAAGAATATATAGGAGAATGACATGGTTTAGTATAAGTTACAAGATAATCAGGATTAGGGAAAATATTAAGTTTTGCCAAACCTATAATTCCCCTGTGCACACTACATACATCTGCTGCACTCACAACTTCTTCGCTCTCTTGAAGGGGCCTCCTTATTAAACCCATAGCCCCTAGAAAACCAGATGCTACCTCAGGAAGTAATGGATACAAATCTAAAGCATAGAAAATTTCTGTTGGTGTGAAAATATTTACCATTACTACTTTTTTCTTATTACTATAGATAGAACGTACCAAATCTATAGCATAAAGATAAGAAACCTTTGTAACATGCTCGTTTTTATATCTTTTAAGTACAAATGCTTTTGCTCCCCAAAATACTGGACTAAAATTTAATAGCTTTTTTAATAGGTCATTTTTTTCATATATTATTTTCTCTATGTTCATATAACATCTCCATAAAAGCTTCTATGCGTGTCCTAATTTGTTCTTTGGAAGAAAGGGTATAATCATCGTCAATGATAAGAGTCGGTATATTATTCTCTTTTAGTAATTTCTTCAATAAACCTCCATGATATATGATAGGATCACAATATTTTAGAGTGTAAATTATTACACCATCTATTTTATCCTTTATAACAAAAATTTTTTCTAACCTTTTATTTAAACTCAGATCTCTTATACAAGACATTTTATTAAGATAATGAAAAGAAATATTATAATAAGGATCATCTTTATAAGATTCTATCCTTTCCAGATTTTTATTACCAAAACATGAGTCAATATATTCCACCTTAATCCCAAATTGTTCTAAGTAATCGATAAAACTAACTGGAATCATAGAAGCTAATAGGTAAACTTTTATTCTATATTCATAATCTTTTTCCTTTTCTATATAAGCCTCTCCAGAAGAAATATAGAAGTAAGATAAGAATGAATAACTATTTGAGTGGCAAATTATTTTTTCTCTTAAATTATTAAAATAAGAAACACTTTCTAATATTTTATCTTCAGATTTTCCATTTAAAAAATTCTTATAAAGATCTCTCAATTCTTTAGAGAAATATAATACATCTTCTTCTCTCCTATCAAAGGGAATTTTTAAAAAATATGCATCTTTAACTATTCCCAATTCTTTCCAACATTCATAAATTCTCTTTGAAGAATCACAGCTATCTGTAACAACTACTTTTTCAAGGGTTATATCTTCCCTAAAAAGAAATTCACTTATATTTTTAAGATATGGACAAAAGTATTTAGGAAAATAAGAATCTACTCTCTCTGGATACAAAGAATCATAAGTTAATAATAGTGGTTTGAAACCTGAAGCGTGAATAATCTCAGGGGGGATATATGAGCACATATACCCCACATATCCCCCTCTTTTAATCTCATTTTTCAAAAATTCATTATATCCATATATATCTCCCATTAAATGGTATTATATCATCAAGTATTACTTTACTCCTTTAACTTTATCTCTTATTTCAATAAGGTCTTTCATAACATGATATAGGTTATAGGATGCTTCTTTTGTACCAAATATGTCATGTAATTCTTTATAGAGATTATATAATCTATTATATATCTCTCTATCTTCTTTCCTTGGATTATAAACTACGTCCTTCACTCTACAAATGGCTTTCTGGGCTTCTTCCACATTTCTATAGCCACTTCTCTCATACCCCGCTGCAACTGTCCCAAATATGGCAGCCCCAAGAGCCGGAGTCTGAGAAGAGTAAGATATTTTTATAGTTTTACCTAAAACATCAGCATAAATCTGCATTATAAAAGGATTCTTTTCAGGAATTCCCCCACAAGCTATAACTTCATTTACTTTTACTCCATATTCTTCAAATCTTTCCATAATCACTCTCGCCCCAAAAGCTGTAGCTTCAATCAATGCTCTATATATTTCTTCAGGACGGGTATGTAAAGTCTGTCCTATAAGAAGCCCTGTTAGTTTTGCATCCACAAGAACAGTCCTATTACCATTATTCCAATCAAGGGCTAAAAGCCCACTTTCTCCAGTCTTTAATCTTTGAGCACGCTCAGTCAACAATTGATGAAGATCCTTATTTCGGGCTTCCTCTCCAAAATATTCTCTTGGAGTTAAGTATTTAACAAACCAGTTAAATATATCACCTACTGCCGATTGTCCAGCCTCCAATCCATAATATCCAGGAAGTATAGATCCATCTACAATACCACATAGACCTGGTATATCAGGAATTTTCTCAGTGTTAGGAACAACCATCATATCACATGTAGAAGTACCTATAACCTTTACAAGAATACCTGGCTTTATACCTGCTCCAACTCCTCCCATGTGTGCATCAAAAGCACCAACTGCTACTACCACATCTCCCCTTAGTCTAAATTTTTCTGCATAATAGGGAGAAATAGTACCAAATGGTATATCAGAAGTATAAGCTTTATCATAAAGTCTGTCTCTTAAATCAGCAAGCTTTGGGTGTAATTTTCCTAAAAACTCTTTGCTTGGAAGTCCACCCCATTCAGGATTATACATAGCCTTATGACCTGCTGCACATACGCTCCTCTTTATTTCCTCTGGTTTCTGTTTACCTGTAAGCACTCCTGGGATAAAATCACATATCTCTACCCATGTATAAGCAGAATCAAAAACCTTAGGGTCTACCCGTAAACAGTGAAGAATCTTTGAAAAGAACCATTCCGATGAATATACTCCTCCATACTTTCTCAGGTAAGGATATCCTCCCTCGTTAGCTAATCTCGTGATTTCCTCAGCCTCTTCATAACTGGAATGGTCCTTCCAAAGCCATGCTAAAGCGTTAATATTATCTTTAAACTCATCGTAAAAAGCTAATGGTATTCCCTCTCTATCTACTGGAAGTGGTGTACTACCAGTGGTATCAATTCCTATTCCTATAACATCTTCTCTTTTGAATTCTTTATTATTTTTTTCAGCCTCTATGAGAGCCCCCTCTATAGAAACCTCCAAGCCCTTTATATAATCCGCTGGGTGCTGTCTTGCCACATTGGGATTTTTAGGATCGAGAATAATTCCTGCCTCTCCATGTTCATAATTAAAAACGTAAGACCCTAATTCTTCTCCTGTATTGATATCAACCACTAAAGCTCTAACAGAGTTAGTACCATAATCAAGCCCTATAGCATATTTTCCCATAAAACACACCTCCTTCTATATTTTTACTAATAATTTTACTAAAAAAAATTAATAAACAAAATACCTCAATAGTTTAAATATTCTTTTAATTCATAATTAAAAGATTGATCCAATATTTCATTTAAAACCTTTTTTACCTGCTCATAAGATTTTGTTCTTGGATCTCTCACTAATATCTCCTCAAGAACTTTAATATCTCTTGATAAAAAACCTTCAAGGACCCATTCCATTCGTAGAATTCTTGGTAATAAATAAAATATTTTTATTCTTTGAGTCAAATCCGGATCTATTTTTTCATAGTGTATTCCCTCTTTATCCACCCATACAGGCACCTCTACTATCACATCATCAGGTATTCCTGAGATAGTCCCATTATTTGGAACATTTAAAATTAACCTCTTTTTATCTCCAAAAGTTATACCATTCATAAAGTGAATATGTTGTTCACCACTTAATTTATCTTTATTAAATATTTCAGGCCAAAGTTTAAGAAGTTTAATATCTCTACTTTTCTCAACTTCATTGGCCAATTCAATCATTCTTCTTCTCCCAAATCTCAATTGTTCATGAAATTTAGGCCTTTCAACCTCATTATCTATGCCTCCAAATTTACCATACCATCTTTTTTTAGTTTCAAGATTATAATTGTATTTCCAAGTACCATTTCTACATGTATCACCAATGGGCAGCATCCCATAAAACTTATACATATCAAGAGACGCTGGACTCATCTGTAAATCCCAAGGATTCTTAGGTTCCCATTTCGATAATTTTTCTTCCATCCATTTATCAAGAAGATGATAAGCATTCTCTCCCTTATATAAAAATCTATTCAAAAATATACCATGATTCACACCAGCAACCTGCCATTCTACATCCTTAGTATCAAGACCAAGAGTATTGAATACTTCAAAAACTCCATTAAAACCGTGACATATACCTACAACCTTTATATCTGTAACGCGTGTTAAAAGCTGTGTTATTTCAAATACTGGATTTGCTGTCTGCAAAAGCCAAGCAGATGGTGCATATTTCTTTATATTATTAGCTATGTCAAGGGCCAATTTCATATCGTAATAAGAAATTAAAACATAAGTGTAAGTAGATACCATATTCAATTCCTGACTATCAATACCCCTATAATAACCATGCTTCTCGCCAATCTTTGTAACAATATCGTACTTTACAAAACCATCATCATGTTCTTTTGGAAAAGGATTTGCTGTATTTATAACAAAATCTGCTCCTTCTATACCCTCTTCAAGCTTTGCTGTCTTCTCAAAATTTAAATCCACTCCAAGCTCTTCTACATATTTCTTTGCTAAAATATAAGAGGCTTTTAATCTTTCCTCGTGAATATCAACCAATGATATGGTAGAACCATGAAAATTTGGGGTCTTTGCAATATCACCTATAATCTGCATTGAAAATCTTATACTTCCTGAACCTATAATTGTAAATTTCATATAGACATCCCCCTTTGAGCTATTTTTTTATTTAAAAATTATAAGGAAGAAAGTTCCAATTAATATGGTTAAAGAAACATATAAAGAGGCAAATCTTGAATTTAATCCCATTTCATTTGAATAAATTACAACTACTAAAGGTGCTGGTAATAAAACTCCCAAGGAAATAATCCTAATAAATAGAGAATCCTCTAAAAATCTCCTCAAAAAAATAGCAAATAATATTCCAGGTATAAATCTTATAACAAGGCCATAAAATAAAGCCTCTATCTCTTTCTTATCCAATTTAAAATCAAGAAAATAACCGATTGTAAAAAGAGCAAGCGTAAAATTAGATAAAGATAAATAATTTAATATGGAAATAAAAATTGAAGGAAAATTTACTTTCAATAGATTTAAAATGAGAGATACAAAATATACATCCAATGGAAAAAATAATAACACCTTCTTAATCACATTTTTAACTTCAGAAAGAGACCAATTTCCCTCTGAGAGAATAGACAAAGCATATGATAATCCAAAAACTATAAAAGAGTTTCCTATATCAAACATGGCCATATATAAAAGTCCCTCATCTCCGTAAAAACTTCTTATAAAAGGATAAGAAAAAAGCCCCACATTATACCCACAGATACCAATAAGCAAAGTCCATCTCAGATTATTATCTAATTTCTTATTTCTTAAAAAAATAAAACCAATTATAAATACGACTATTCCAAAAGAAAATGAAATAAAAGGCAAAAAAAAGATATCATGGCTTATATAAGATGTTAAAAATACTTTAAGAATAGTAGCGGGAAGTGTAATATATATTACGAATCTACTTAAAGTTGATCCTGCCTCGGAAGGAAGTATTTTTATTTTCTTTATAAAATATCCCAGAAATATGATAAATATGTTTGTTATTATATTTTCTGTCATATCTTAATACTATTTTGACTAAATATTAAAAGAATTATACCATTTATAATAAAAGGAGGTAAGGAGAAAATGCTTATATGGGACAATGATTTTTCCAATCTCTTAGATTATATAAAAAAACAAAAGGAAATCCCATTAATTCTTTGTGACGAAAATACTTATGAAGTATGCGGGAAAGACATCTATAGAAATCTTGGTGACAACTCAAAACTGCTTGTTTTACCATATAATACTCATGCAGACGAAAAACACATTTGTAAATTAATCATAAACACCAATGACGACAATGTAATCATCTCAGTAGGTTCGGGAAGTATAACAGATATAGCAAGATTCGTAAGTTATAAACAACATCTAAAATTTATATCTGTACCAACAGCCCCATCTATGGATGGATATGCATCTTCAGTTGCCGCACTAACCATAGATGGAATCAAAACCACTTTACCAGCAAAACCCCCTGAGCTTATATTTGCAAATTTAGAAATACTTAAAAATGCCCCCCATTTACTTATAAAAGCAGGTTTTGGAGACTTAATGGGGAAATATACAGCTCTTTCAGATTGGAAGCTTGCTCACATTCTTTTAGATGAACCTTTAGATACAAATGTAGCAGAAGAAATGTTAAAAGCTTGTGAAGATACGCTAAAAAGTATAGACAAAAATGATTTTATTAAACCATTGTTTGAGGGTCTTGTAAAATCAGGAGAATTAATGACAAAGGTAGGAAACTCTCGTCCAGCTTCAGGAGCAGAGCATCATATTGCCCATTATTTAGAGTTTTTGGGATATGATCTATTTCATGGAATAAAAGTAGGAATAGCTACCTTTTACGTGATTAAATTATATGAATTCATATTAGAATTTGACTTTGAAAAAATGGATCAATATGTAGATTATGAAATAGATATAAAGGAATGGAGAAAAGAGATAGAAGAAAATTTTCCCAAAATACATAATAGAATAATAGAAGAAAATATAGAAAGAATAGAAATGTTTAATAACATTGAGTTCAGAAAAAGCCTCATTGAAAAAATAAAACTCCATCAAGATGATATTAAATCTCTTGCTGAAAACCTTTCTAAAAAGAAACGAGAAATAATAGATGGATTTAAAAAAATCAGATTCTCATTGGATATAGAAGATTGGAACATAAAAAAAGAAGATTTAAAAAAAGCTATTCTTTATTCCCTATTTATCAGAGATAGATTTACTATTCTTACATTATATTATTTTTTAGGTCTTTTAAAAGATTTTATAAAAGTAGTATAATAAATTGTTAACAATATTAACTATAGGAGAAGCTAATGCGAAAAAAGATAGGGGTAATTGTAAACTATTTATATGAAGGCTATCAGATGAAAATTCTATCAGGAATTTTCTCTGAAGCAGAAAAACTTAATACTGATATTTATGTCTTTGTAGGGGGAGATCTAAATCCAAACAATATTGAAAGCCAAAGAAGAAATAGGATTTATGATTTAATATCTAAGAAGAATATGGATGGACTAATAATATTAGGACTTGTAGTTGGATTCAATTTACCAAAAGAAGAAATAATTAAATTTTACAAAAGATTTTATCCTCAATTACCCGTCGTAAGTTTAGGATTAGAAACAGAAGAAATACCATGTGTAATAAGCGACAACAGAAAAGGTTTCCAAGAACTTCTCATTCATTTGATAGAAGATCACCGATATAGAAGTATTGCATATGTGGCTGGACCTATAAATAACGAAGAAGCTCAAATCAGAAACAACACTTTCTACGAAACACTTAGAGAATACGATATAGAAATAAAACCAGAATATATATATGAAAGTGATTTCACCACCCCTCAAGGTATATATGCTATAAGAACCTTCTTAGATGAAAGGAAAATAAAACCTGATGTCATTGTTTTTTCCAATGATAACATGGCAATAGCAGGTCTTGAAGAACTTAAAAGAAGAAAGATAAAAGTACCAAATGAAATTGCCATTACAGGATTTGATAATATATTGGAGTCCACTTTTGTAGAACCATCTTTATCTACGGTGGAACAAAATTTATCAGAATTAGGAAAAAAAGCTTTAGAAATGTGTCATTCTCTTATTTTAGGAAAAGAAATTCCTAAAAAGATAGAAATACCCACAAAAATGACAATCCGTGAGTCTTGTGGTTGTACAAGATTTTATATTAGACTATCAAAAAAAGAAGAAAAAGTTTGGTCGAAAATTTTTGATCTCAAAAAGGATAAAGAGGATTTTTATTCTCTATTAAATGAATATTTGATTTCAAATATAGAAACAAAAAGCCCTCGAAATATTAAATGGATAAAAAATATAATAAAAAAATTTTATAATAGTGTCATCGGAACTGAAGAAAACTTTATTACCGAAATAGAAAGTTTATTGTTAAATAATAATGTAGATACTGAGTTATTGGAAGAAACTTTTAATAATATTAATTCTTTTATTGATATGCATTTTGAAAATTCTCTTCATCAAAAAGCCAAAAACCTTATTTTACAATCAATTAATGTTTTAAAAGATTATAAAGAAAAAAAATTAAAACATGAGATTTTCAAAACCAATGATTTAATTGATCATTTAGGATATATTGGAGCTGACCTTCTATCTACTCTTCAAATGGATGAAATTTTAAATAGGGTAAGCTATAGATTACCAGAAATAGATTTAAATACTTTCTATATATTTATGTATCAAAAAGATTCAAACTATAAAAAAGTCAAAAATATTCTATCGGTAGTAGATGGAAATATAAAAACAAAAGAAAAAGGCATATTTGATATAGAAGAAATTATACCAGAATCTTTACTACCTAAAAGGAGATTAAATCTTGTCCTCGAACCTCTCTTTGTTGAAAATGACCATTTGGGATATATAGTATTTGAATATGGGCCTAAAAAGGGAGTAATCTATGAGATACTCAGAGCAGAAATAAGTGGCGGTATTAAAGGTGCTTTAATAATTGAAGAATTAAAAAAATTAGCTATTACTGACCCATTAACTAGCCTACCTAATAGGAGAGCATTAGATGAGATCCTACAAAGAGAAATTGAAAGATCTAAAAGATATAATCGTCCTTTATCTGTTATGGTTATAGATTTGGACAATTTCAAAATGGTAAATGATACCTTTGGACATAGCTTTGGAGATGAAGTATTAAAAACAGTGGGCAAAATATTAAGAGAATCTTGTAGAAAAGTGGATATTGTGGGAAGATATGGTGGGGATGAATTTATCATTATTCTTCCTGAGACAAATTTAAAAAATACAATTAAAGTGGCAAATAAACTAATCAAAAATGTGGATAAAATAGAGCTTTTTTCTCCTAATAAGGCTAGAATTTATCTTAGTATAAGTATAGGCATTGCGGTATATCCAGATACTACAATAGAGCTTGAAAAACTTATAAATTTTGCAGATTTGGCTATGTATGAGGCAAAAAGTTTAGGGGGTAAGCAATATTCTATAATTAGTTTTAAGGGGGAACTTTGATGAGCAGAATGAAAATAGGAGTAATAGTAGATAATCTCTATAATTATCAATGGAGTATCTTAGAAGGAGTATTTTCAGCTGGAGAAAACTACAATTTAGATATCCTGTGCTTTACAGGAAAACATCTAAATACGCCCAATGAAAATGATAAAAAGGGAAATCTTATATATAATCTTATTTCTAAGAAAAACGTTGATGGCCTGATAATATTTTCTTCAGCCATATGTCCTTATATAACTCATAAGGAATTGGTAAATTTTTGTCATAACTATTCAAAGGATATTCCAACTATAAGTATTGGAACAACCATAGAAAAAATTCCAAGTATAATTATTGATAACATTTTAGGTTTTAAAGAGCTTTTGGTACATCTCATAGAAGATCATGGCTATAAAAAATTTGCATTTATTACCGGTCCTTTAAATAATGAAGAGGCTAAAATAAGATACGAAACCTTCATAAATGTCTTAAAGGAATATGGAATCTCTATTAATCCCCAAAATATATATCATGGAGACTTCTTATATAATTCAGGAAGAGGAGCTGTTAAAACTTTCCTTGATGAAAGAAAAATAGATATAGAGGTTATTGTAAGCTCAAATGATGAGATGGCTATAGGAGCAGTTGAAGAGCTTAAAGAAAGAGGAATTCTTGTCCCAGAAGATATAAAAGTAACAGGATTTGATGATACAGAAGGGGCAAAATTTATTACTCCACCATTAACAACAGTCTCTCAACCACTATATGAGATGGGATGGAAAAGTGTAGAAAGTCTTGTTAATCTTATCTCTGGAGAAACAATACTTGACCAAATTTATCTACCTACAAAACTCATTATAAGAGACTCATGTGGATGTACATATTCTGCTATAGAAAAGGCAAAAGTTGATATAGATAAAGAATTTACAAAATTAGATTATATAAACCTTGAAAATTTAAAAGATAAATTTACAGAATACTTATTAAGAAACTTATCCCAATTAGATTCAAAAACATTAGAAAGATTAGAAAAAATATACTATGCTTTTATTGAAAATCTAAAAGAAAGAAGTTTTAAAATATTTATATCAACTTTAAACTGGATTTTAAAAGAGGAAGAACAAGAAGGAAGAAATACAGGTATATTTCAAGATTACATATCTTTATTAAGAAAGTTTTTGTTCTACTATTTAGATGATGAAACTCTTCACTATGCAGAAAATCTCTTGCATCAAGCAAGAGTGTTAATAAGTGATTTTTCCGAAAGATTCCAAGGTTACAGAAGTTATAAAACGGAAGAAAGGATGAATTACCTTACTCAAATAGGAATAAGCTTAACATCAAGTTTTGAAAAGAGAGAAATATTAGAGCAAGCAAAAAATAGTATCATCAACTTAGGAATAAGAAGTTTTTATATTGTTGAGTATAAGGATTCAAAAACTCCTTTAAAAGAGGGAATTTTAGCCTTAGGATATAAGGATGGAAAAGAAATCATAACTAATGAATCTTTTGATATATATCAAATTATTCCTGATAAATTTTTACCTTCTTACAGAGCAAATTATATTGTATCTCCTCTATTTTACAAAGAGAACTCTATAGGTTATGCCCTTTTTGAAATAGGGCCCTCAGAAGGTATAGTTTATGAACTTTTAAGAGCACAGCTTAGTGCAGCATTACAAGGTGCAATCATATTTAAAGAAAGAGAAGAGTATGAAAAAAGATTAGAAAGTCACATAAAAGAACTTTCAATACTTAACGACATTGGTAAAAAAATAACATCTGCCCTTGAAGTTGAACTCCTTTGGGATCTAATCATAAAAGAAATATCGAAACTTACTGATTTTGACGCTCTTTATATAGTAAACTGCAAACAAGAAGATTCTAACTGCAATTTTGAGATTGTAGCAAAAAAAATAAACACAAAAGAAGGAGATCAGATAACAGCTAATGATAGAAAGAGAATTTTAAAAATTATAGAAACCAAAAAGTATCTTTTAAAGAAAAGCAAAACCAAAAAGAATAAAGTTTTCTTAGGAATACCTATAACCATAGGAGATAGAGTAATAGGAGTCGTTATTTTAAAACATCACCAAATAGATGCATATAACGAACATACTATTAGACTACTTTCTACATTGTCAAGTTTTATTGCAATAGCCTTAGAAAATGCTAAACTATTTGAGGAAACTAAAAAACTTGCAACCACAGATCCTCTAACAGGTATATTAAACAGAAGAGCTTTAGAAGAAACATTCCAGAAAGAATTAACAAGGGCTCGAAGATATAATCGTCCTCTTTCTGTGATGATATTAGACATTGATAACTTTAAACTCTTTAATGACACATATGGACATACCTTTGGAGATGAAGTACTAAAAACGGTAGCGAGTATATTGAAAAAATCCTGTAGAAAAGTAGATATTTTAGGGAGATATGGAGGAGACGAATTCGCTATTATTCTACCCGAAACCCCCATAGAAGGTGCAAAAAGGTTGGCAGAAAGAATACTAAATAATCTTAAAAATATACCACTATTAACTCCACAAAATAATAAAATACCATTAAATATAAGTATTGGTATAGCATCATACCCCTTTGATACATTGGAACCCGAAAAACTCCTTACATTAGCAGATACTGCCATGTATAAGGCTAAAACTTCCGGAGGTGGAAGATTTGCTCTACTTTCTTCCTCTGATATTACTCCTCTAAAAGAAGAAATACCTAAATTTGATATTTTCTTAGGTCTTGTAAATGCAATTGATAATAAAGATAACTATACTTTTACGCATTCTATAGATGTTTCAAAATATGCTAAAAAAATTGGTGAAAAATTAGGGCTTTCTAAAGAAGATCTTGAAATTCTTGAAATTGCAGGTAAATTACATGATATAGGCAAAATAGGTATACCCTCTGAGATACTCAAAAAGCCTGGACCGTTAACAGAGGAAGAATGGAAAATTATAAAAGAACATCCAAGACTTGGTTATCTAATACTCAATCAATTACCAAAAATGGAGAAACTTCTACAAGCAATTCTTTATCATCATGAAAGATATGATGGTAAAGGATATCCCCAAAGTCTTCAAGGAAAAGATATTCCCCTCTTAGCAAGGATTTTAGCAGTTGTTGATGCTTATTCCGCTATGAAATCAGATAGACCATATAGAAAGGCTCTTTCTAAAAAAGAAATTATAAAAGAGATTAAAAAGAATGCTGGAAGACAATTTGATCCCGAGATTGCAGAGATCTTTGTTGATCTTCTTGAAAAAGGCGAAATAGATTAAATATTTGAAAATTATTTTAGATTGTAAATTTTATCTTTAAGCAATATAATTTTCTAAAATCTTAAACCGAAAGGAGGACTAAAAATGAGAAATTTTGTTTTTCATAATCCTACAAAAATTATATTTGGAGTAGATACCACTGAGGATGTAGGAAAAGAAGCAAAAAATTATGGAAAAAGAATTCTTCTTGTAATAGGACAAGGAAGTGTAAAAAAAATAGGACTTTATGATAGAGTTGTCAAACGCCTAAAGGAAGAGGGCTTAGAAATTTTTGAGTTGGAGGGAGTTAAACCAAATCCAAGAGTAGACTTAGTAAGAAAAGGAATAAATATGGTAAGAGAGAATAATATTGATCTACTCTTAGCTGTTGGTGGTGGTAGTGTTATCGACACTGCTAAAGCTATAGCTGCAGGTTTAACCTATGAAGGAGATGTTTGGGATCTATTTAAGTATAGGAAGCCTATAAAACCTACAATACCTATTGGTGTAGTACTTACCCTTGCAGCTACAGGATCAGAAATGAATGGAAATGCAGTAATATCCAATTTAGAAACTCAAGAAAAATTAGCTATTTCAAGCCCTTATATTTATCCCAAATTCTCTATATTAGATCCTAAAAATACTGCTTCCGTTCCTCTTAACCATACCCTTTATGGTATTGTAGATATCCTCTCTCATGTATTTGAACAATATTTTGATAGGGTTGATGATGCTATTTTACAAGATAGATTTGCAGAAGCAATAATGAAAACTGTAATAGAAACAACCCCCAAAATTATTGAAAATCCAGAAGATCTCAACGCAAGGGCAACCATACTATGGTGCGGTACAAATGCCCTAAATGGAATAATCGGTGCTGGAAAGGAACAAGACTGGGCAACCCATGCTATTGAACATGCTATATCTGCCATATATGATATACCCCACGGCTTAGGTCTTGCTATTGTCTTTCCTCATTGGATGAAATATGTATTAGATGTGATACCTCACAAATTCGCTAATTTTGCAAGAAATGTTTGGGGTATAACAGGAGATGATGATTTTGAAGTAGGGTTAAAAGGGATTGAAAGATTAATTGATTTCTACGAAAGTATAGGTGTACCCACAAAACTTTCAAAAGTAGGAATAAATGATGAAAAACTTGAAGAAATGGCAGAAAAAGCAACTCAATTTGGACCTATTGGTAATACAAAAAAATTAACAAAAGAAGATGTTTATAAAATTTTACAAATGTGTCTATAAACTATTGACAATCTTAACTTTCTATTGTTAGCATTATCAAAAGGTTACTTTAGGAGGTAGAAAAAATGAGAAGTGATGCAGTAAAGAAAGGTATAGAAAGAGCTCCTCATAGATCTCTTTTCTACGCAATGGGATATACTAAGGATGAATTAGAAAAACCTCTTATTGGAGTTGTTAACTCAGGAAATGAAATGATACCAGGACATATCCATTTAGATATGATTACCCAAGCAGTAAAATATGGAATTTTAGAAGCTGGCGGAACCCCAATGGAATTCAGAGTCATTGGTATATGCGATGGTATTGCAATGGGACATAAAGGAATGAAATATTCTCTCGCTAGCAGAGAATTAATAGCAGATTCAATAGAAGCTATGGTAGAAGCCTACCAGTTAGATGGAATTATACTTATAACCAACTGTGACAAGATTGTACCCGGAATGCTTATGGCTGCAGCAAGATTAAACCTACCTTCTATTATTTTAAGTGGTGGACCTATGCTTGCTGGAAGATGGCAAGGTAAAGATGTAGATTTAATTAGTATTTTTGAAGGTATAGGACAAGTAAAGGCAGGAAACTTAAAAGAAGAAGACTTGCTTGATTTAGAACAATATGCCTGTCCAGGATGTGGTTCCTGCTCTGGAATGTTTACTGCAAACACTATGAATTGTCTATCTGAAGCTCTTGGCATAGCTTTACCTTTTAATGGTACTTTACCTGCTGCTTTTGATGGATTAAGAAAAAGATTATCAAAAGAAGCTGGGAAGAGAATAGTGGAATTAGTAAAAGCAGGAATAAAAGCAAGAGATATATTAACAAAAGAAGCCTTTGAAAATGCTATTGCTGTAGATATGGCTTTGGGAGGTTCCACCAATACAGTTTTACATCTATTAGCAATTGCAAAAGAGGCAAAAATAGATTTACCTCTTGATACTTTCCAAAAAATTAGTGAAAAGACACCCAATATATGTAAGTTAAGTCCTGCATCCTCTCAACATATTCAAGATTTACATGAGGCAGGAGGAATACCAGCAGTAATGAAAGAACTTTTGAAGGGTAATCTATTACATCCCAATGCCATAACAGTTTCAGGTAAAACCATTGGAGAAATTGCAGAATCTGCAGTTATTAGAGATAGAAATGTGATAAGATCCTTAGAAAATCCATATGCCTCTGATGGTGGACTTTCTATACTATATGGAAATTTAGCCCCAGAAGGTGCAGTAGTTAAAAAATCTGCGGTAAGCCCTAAGATGTTAAAACATACAGGGCCTGCAAGGGTATTTAATAGTGAGGAAGAAGCCATAAAAGAGATTTACGCGGGCAAAATCAATAAAGGAGATGTGGTAATTATAAGATATGAGGGCCCAAAAGGAGGGCCTGGAATGAGAGAAATGTTAAGTCCCACTTCTGCATTAGCAGGAATGGGACTTGATGAAGATGTGGCATTAATAACCGACGGTAGATTCTCAGGAGGAAGCAGAGGAGCAGCCATAGGACATGTATCTCCTGAAGCTGCTGAGGGTGGACCTATAGCTCTCCTTAAAGATGGAGATATTATTGAAATAGATATACCGAATAGAAAAATAAATGTGAAATTATCTCAAGAAGAATTAGAAGAAAGAAAGAAAGAATGGAAACCTATTAAAAGAGAGATTGAGTTTAGCTACTTAAGACGTTATGCTGCTTTAGTAACATCTGCAAGCCAAGGAGCAGTATTAAAAGATATATATGGAGACAATTAATAGTAAGGAGGTTTAAAGATGATAATTACGGTTGTAGATCATTATCCTAAAATACCAAATCCCCCAAGAGAACCAAAATTAAGGAAAGCAATTCATGCTTATGATCAAGGAAAGATTACAAAGGAAGAATTAGAGAAAATTTTTGATGAAGTAACAAAAGAAGTAATTGAAGAACAAATAAGTGCAGGAGTAGAGCTTATTACAGATGGTCAGATAAGATGGGAGGATGGTCAAAGTTATATAGCCAAAAAACTTGATGGTATCGAAATAGGAGGATTATTTAGATATTTTGATAATAATACCTACTATAGACAACCAATCATAAAAGACGAAATAAAATGGAGAGAACCTATCATACTTAATGATTGGAAAAAAGCTCAAGAGTGGGCAGGTAATATTCCTGTTAAGGCAGTTCTAACAGGCCCATATACTATTGCAAGATTAAGTAGAGATGAGTATTATAAGGATTTAGAGAAATTAACAAAAGCATATGTAAAAGCATTAATTGAAGAAGTAAAGTTATTAGAAGAAAATAAGGTTAAATATCTCCAGTTTAACGAACCTTCTATTCAATACTATCCAGAAGATTTTGATCTTCTCCTAGAAATATACAAGGAAATTAGAAAATATTTTTCAGGAAAATTAGCTATATATACATACTTTCATACAGTCTTATCTTTAAAAGACAGAATAAAAGATTTACCAATTGATATATTTGGAATAGATTTTGTATCAAGAAAAGAGAATTTTGAGATACTAAAAGATTTTCCCAAAAATATTGGCTTAGGCTATGGCATAGTTGATGCAAGAAATACAAAATTAGAAACACCTGATCAAATCGCCCAATTAATAAAACAAGCTCTAAACTACGTAGAAGATAAAAATCTCTATATTAGCCCAAGCGCTGGGCTTGAATATTTACCAAGAGAAAGAGCATATGAAAAATTGGTAAATTTAGCTAAAGGAGTAAACTTAGTAAGAGGTGAGAAAAAATGAAAGAAGTAAAACTTCCCATACTTCCTACAACAAGTGTTGGTAGTTTTCCCAAACCAGACTATCTCGTCAAAGCAAGAAATCAATACTCAAAAGGTCAAATTCCCTACTCTACTCTTCACGAGTTGGAGCTCAAGGCTACAGAAGAGGTTATTAAAATGCAAGAAGAAATAGGCGTAGACATATTAGTACATGGAGAAATGGAAAGAGGAGATATGGCTACATATTTTGCAGAAAATTTAGAAGGCTTTACTATAAGTGGTCTTGTCAGATCATACGGAAACAGATACTACAAAAAACCAATTGTAATAGGTAAAATTAAAAGAACAAAACCCATAACAGTAGATATGTTTAAGTTTGCCCAAAGTCTAACTAAAAAGCCTGTAAAAGGAATGTTAACAGGTCCATATACAATAGCAGATTGGTCCTTTAATGAATATTATGAAAATAAGAGAGATTTAGTTTTAGATCTTGCAGAAGTAATAAATCAAGAAGCATTAGATTTAGAGAAGGCTGGAGCATTATTTGTACAGATTGATGAACCTGCTGTCCCTACCCATCCTGAAGAAATCCATATAGCAAAAGAAGCCTTTCAAGTTTCTACCAGAGGTTTAAGAAGCTTTATAATTACTCACATATGTTATGGAGATTTCAGACCAATATGGAAAGAAATAATAAATTTCCCTGTACACCAATTTGACTTAGAATTTACAAATAATGCAGACAAACTTTATCCGCTAATAGAAAATGCAGGATTTCCACCCGATAAATATATTGCAGTAGGAGTTATAGATGTCCATACCCATAAAATAGAGAGTGTAGATGAGATAAAGCAAAGAATAAGGGAAGCTCTTAAGCATTTTCGCCCTGAACAAGTATTCATAGATCCTGATTGTGGATTAAAGACAAGAACCTGGGAAGAAGCAAGAGCAAAAATGGAAAATATGGTAAAAGCAGTCAATGAGATAAGAGAAGAACTTATAAAACAAGGCTATCCATCAGAAATTACTATTAAATTAGAACTATGAGAAAATACCTCTTAGAGCAATGGAATTTTTGGCTTGATGAAATATATGCCTATTCAATAATTAACAAGTTCATACTTGATGAATGGTATTTTACTGATTCTAAAGAAAAACTAAATGATAAAGATTTAGAGATTATTAAATTAGGGGAGAGATGGAAAAAAATATCTCTCCCTGTTTATTTCAGAAAGAAGATAAGTCTTCCAAAAGATTTTGAAAAATCCTCCCTTTACATCTTCTTAGATGTAGGTGGAGAAGCCTTTCTATTTATAAATGGTACACCATATGCTGGTATAAACCAATATCATAAGGAACATAAAATACCCTATTTCGAGGAGTTGGATATTATTATTGAAGCTGTACCTAAGGGATTATTTGGCCAACACCAATATAATCCAGTACTCAATGAAGCCTTCATATTTCAAAAAGATGAAGAAATCTATAAAGCATGGCTTATCTTCAGTATTATAAGAGAATTTGCCCTTTATTTAGAGAATATAAACCAAGATCTACAACAAAAAATAGAGATTATACTTGAAGAAACCCTTGGAAAGATAAAACTGATAAGTAGTAATGAAAAATTCTTGGAAAAAATTCAAAACACAAAATTTACCATGGATATTTTGAAAAATTTATGGAGTATGCCAGAATTTCCAAAGACAGAAACACCTATACCTTATAAACTAAAAGAAGAAATAATATCACAAGCTTACGAAGCTCTCAAAAAAGTCAGAAACCTAAAAAAGAAATATCCAAATATAGGAGAATATTATGCTGTAGGACATTCTCATATAGATTATGCTTGGCTCTGGCCAAGAGAAGAAACTATAAGAAAAGCCCAAAGAACTTTTTCCACTATCCTTCAACTTATGGATCTTTATCCAGATTTCAAATTCTTACAGAGTAGTGCCCAAATCTATAAAGATATAAAAGAAAATAACATTTTCCTTTTCCAAAAAATAAAAGAAAAAGTTATGAAAGAACAATGGATAGTAGAAGGAGGAATGTGGGTAGAATGCGACTCTCAACTCCCATCAGGAGAAGCCTTAGTAAGACAGTTTTTATATGCCCAAAAATTCTTTGAAAAAGAATTTCAAAAAACATGTAAAATAGCATGGCTTCCAGATACCTTTGGTTTCAATCCTAATTTACCTCAAATTCTTAAAAAATCAGATATTGAATATTTTGTAACCACAAAACTTTCATGGAACGAAACTAATCTATTTCCTTATGATTTATTCCTTTGGAAAGGGATTGATGGAACTAGAATAATTGCTCATATATATGCCAGATATGGTGGCTATAATGGATCAACAGAAATAAAAGAAATTATAGAAAATTATAGAAATTATCAACAGAGAAATTTATCAGAAAGAATGATCTATACTTTTGGATATGGTGATGGTGGTGGTGGACCTACTTATGAAATGATAGAAAGATTAAATATAATGAAAGATTTACCATTTATTCCAGATATAAAATTTGAAAATCCTATAAAATTTCTTGAAGAGATATCTAAAGAAAAACTTCCTGTATATTATGGAGATCTATATCTTGAACTCCACAGGGGGACCTTTACAACCCAAGGAAGAACCAAAAAACTTCACAGATTAGCAGAAAATTACCTTTTCACCCTCGAAAGTCTATCTGTTATCTTAAACATTGTGAAAGATCTACCATACCCTTATGAAAAGCTCACTCAACTCTGGGAAAAGCTATTAAGAAATGAATTTCATGATATACTACCCGGATCTTCAATAAAAGAAGTTTATGAGGATACTGAAAAAGAGCTAAAAGAAATATTAGATGCTAAATTAGATATTAAAGAAGATAGTTCTCAAAAGAAAATTATTATCTATAATCCTACCTCTTTCCCTCAAGAATTAAAAACAGAATTAGAAATGAAAGATATGGAAGGATTTCATTATAAAGATACAGAGATACCAATTCAAAAAACAGATAAAGGAGTATTCCTTTATTCAAAAAATATAACCATACCACCCTTAAGTTTAATTACTTTAAATATTAAAAAAGAAAATAATAATTTACCATATAATACTGATCTTCAAGCTTATAATAATGTCTTAGAAAACTCATTAATAAGACTGAAAGTATATGAAGATGGCTCTTTCCAGGTACTATATAAAGAGAAAAATAAAAATCTCTTTGTTGATAAAGGTAATATAATTATTGCCTACTCTGATAGACCAAGATATTGGGAAGCCTGGGATATCCCATTAGAGTATGAGAAATATGGCGAGGAGCTCAGGGCTGAAAAAATTGAATTAACTGAAAGAGGCCCATTAAGAGGAAAAATTAAAGTAATAAGAAAGTATAGAAATTCGGAAATAATTCAATACTATACCCTCCATTCATTCTCACAAAGAATAGACATAGAAACAGAAATAAAATGGAATGAAAAAAGAGTAATGTTAAGAGCATATTTCCCATTTGATCTACTATCACCATTTGTAACCTATGAAGTTCCCTATGGGACATATACAAAACCTACTCATAAAAATACTTCATGGGAAAAAGCCCAATTTGAAATACCAGTACACAGATTTATAGATTTATCGCAAGGAGATTTTGGTGTAAGTATTTTAAACAATGGAAAATATGGACATAGCGTTAATGAAAATATTATAGGAATAACCTTATTGCGATCGCCCTTTTCTCCTGACTATACAGCTGATCTTGGAAACCATAACTTTACTTATTCCATTCTACCCCACAAAGGAACCCTGGGAGAAAAGACTTTAAAAGAAGCTGAAGAATTGAATAAAACCCTTATCCCTATAATAGGTAATTTTTCAATTGAAGATGTGTCTATTTTAAGCTGGGATAAAAATAACATAATTATTGGTGCTTTAAAACAATCAGAAGATCACAAAGGATTGATATTAAGATTTGCAGAATATTTAGGCAAAGAAGAAATCATTAATTTCAAATTTAATTTTCCAGTAAAAAAGATATATGAAACAAATCTTTTAGAGAAAGAATATAGTGAATTAAACTTGAAAAATCAGATCTTAGAAATAAAAGTTAAACCTTTTGAAATAAAAACCTTGAAAATAATTTATTGAAAAATACATAATACTTATGATATAAACTAGTATTGAAAATTATATTTTTGAAATTAAAGCGTGACAATTAAAGGGAAGGGGATATTTTAAAGAGGGAATGAAATTAAAAAATAAAATCTTTTTATTCTACGCGGGAATATCTCTCATATTTTTTATTCTTATAGAGATAATATTTATAAGCATTATAAAACACGAATATTTATTGATTTTTAATAAAGAGATAGAAAACTATGTAACTACATATATGGATAGAATTGAAAAGGATCCAAAAGATATTCTTAATGGAAGAGTTTTTGAAAAAAGTTTTTACCTTGGCAAAATTGAGGGAATTTTAATTCAAGAAAACCCTAATAGTATAAAACTTAGACTAAACACTGACTTTGAAAGATTACCTGAAGAGATATTAATTAAAGATAAAGGTTCGATTCTTGATTTGAAAAACCATAAGTATTACTATATATATTCAAGTAAGAGCAAAAATTTAAAGCTAATTCTCAGCTTTAATACTCATCCCTTTGAAGAAAGATTTTTAAAATCTACTATTTCCTTCTCAATTCCCCTTATAGCACTACAAATTTTTTTCCTCTTGTTATTTTATTACTCCATGAAACATACATATGTAAAACCATTAGAAGAATTAGCCCAAAGCCTTTCTCAAGATAATCTCTTAAACCTAAATAGGGACAAATTTTTTAATAAAAATGATGAAATAGGTGATCTCTCAAGAAAAATCTTTGATTTTGAAAGCTCTTTAAGGAATATCATAATTACTCAAGAGGAAACAATTAAAAATCAAGAGAAATATCTAAATTTACTACTTAAATTTATCTCTGAATTTAATCTCTCTAAAAAATCTATAGATGTGATTAACGTCATACTTAAATTTTATAATCCTGAGTTTCCAGTAAAAATTTATGATATATATCTTGAAAACTCCTTAACAAGAGAAGATCTATATCAAAATTTGCAAATCTTGAATAAGGATGAGGCAAAAGAAATATTTGATATGCTAATATTCCTAAAAGACAACAAATTATTTACATATCATGACCTTAAATTCTTTTGTAAAAATATACCTGAAGACTATGTATTAATTCCATTAAGAACAAGTGAAAGACTTTATGGTTTTATAAGTATCTCTATGATAACTTTTGAAGATTTACAAGATACCTTCATTTCCATCTTATACCATCTTACAATAGCTTTAGAAAATACCCTTTTATATGAATACACTGAAAAATTATCAACAATTGATCCTTTAACAGGTGTCTTCAATAAAAGAAAATTTGACGAAATCCTTGAAAATGAAATAAAAAGAGCTCAAAGATTTAAACATCCTTTAAGTATACTTTTTATTGATATAGACCATTTTAAAAACATAAATGACCTATATGGTCATATAGTGGGAGATTCATTTTTAAAAGAAGTTGCCCTTTTTCTCCTAAGAAATACTCGTTCTATTGATAGCATAGGAAGATTAGGAGGAGAAGAATTTGCCTGTATATTACCTGAAACTGATTTAGCATCAGCCTATAACGTAGGAGAAAAAATGAGAGTAAAATGGAATACTGAAAAACACATAATCCCAATAGATATAGAAAAAAGAATAGGAACATTAAGTATAGGTATAGCAAATTTCCCTGTACACACAGAAAATCCCAAAGAATTATTGATACTTGCAGATGACGCACTATATATGGCCAAAGAAGAAAGAGATAAAGTATTTATTTATAGTAAAGATTACAATAAAGATTTAATATAATTAATTGCTTTTTCTGGATCTTCAACCTTTCCTTGCAAAAAGTATTCTCCTTTACTTCCTTTCCATCCTATTTCTGTTAACTTTTCCAAAATTTTATTAAAAAGCCCTGTTGACACATCATAGCTTCTAAAGATTATCGCTTGTCCTTGTGAATTTAAAATTATACCCAAAATACCATTTTCTTTCATTATCTCCTGAACAACAAACTTGATTGTATTTATATCTTCTTCTAAAATATTTAAGACTATTCTTATATTCTCTTTATTTACAGCTAAACCTATAAGTTCTTTTGCTACATACTTGTTTATCCTTTCCCTCAATCTTTTATTATCTTTTTCTAAGGTTTCCAATTTTGTAAACAACTTACTAATACCATCATAAATATCAGGATTTCCTAATTTTTCTTTAATGTACTTATATTCTTCTTCCCTCATACTTAATCTTTTCAAGATCCTTGAACCAGCCACAAATTCCACCCTCCATAAATCATTATTCTTTTTGTAAAAATCTACTATTTTAAACAATCCTATTTCTCCTAATCTATTCACATGGAGTCCTCCACAAGGATTCACATCAAGGCCTACTATTTCTACTATGCGAATATCTTCATCCTTCCAATATACCTTCACAGAAATATCTTCTTTTATGTACCTATTCACTGTACTCTCTATCTCATTCACAAAACCCTTAGGATCAAAGCCTCTATATGGTATCTCTATTTTTGTGTGGTCTTCTAAAATTTGAAAACCAGTAGTCTCCAATGAATAATTCTTTTCTATTAAAGCAGAAAGAAGATGTTGAGCTGTATGTTGCTCCATGTATTCTCTACGAAGATCAATATCTACATATAACTCAACCTTTTCATCAATTAAAGGTTCTCTACAACCATTTAAAATGCCTTTGTGCCAAATTTTACCATCTTCTTCCCATACGTGGGAAACTAAAAGAATCCAATTATCTGATCTAATTTCTCCCTTATCACAAGGTTGTCCTCCACCTTCTGGATAAAAAATGGTTTCAGAGAGGGAAAGAATAAAAAAGTTGTTTTCCTTTTTAATATCAATAACTTTGTTTTCCCAATTTACAATATTTGGATCATTATAAAAGATTTTCTTAGTATTCATAATGTTAATTATACTATAAAACAAAAACCCCTGCCATAAATAGCAGGGGTTTTGTTCTTTTTTAAATTATCAGCTAATAATTTAAAATCTACGATTGTGAGACCTATTGGAAGTTCTACGATCTTCTCTTGGCTTTGCTTCACTTACAATGATCTTTCTTCCATCAAACTCAAGACCATTGTAAGATTCAATTAACTTTTGAGCCACATCTTCTGATGTTTCTACAAAAGCAAATCCTTTGGATCTTCCAGTATTACGGTCAGTTATCAACCTAATACTTTGTATATCCCCTTCTTTTGCAAAAAGTCCTCGCAGATCATCCTCTGTGGTCTGCCATGATAGGTTTCCTACATACAGTGTCTTAACCAATTTCACGTACCTCCTAAAAAATTTTATCCTTTAATTATACTCCTTTAAAATTATTTGTCAAATCTTATTTCTGAGATTAGTCGAAAGTCTCCCTTATAGTGCACCTCCAAGATTAGGATTTGTAAAACAAGGTCCTCAATTAATTACCGCCTTTATAGATGAAGCCCAAAATATGGTTGTTGGAACCTATGCTCCCAAACAAATGGTAGACAGGTTAATTGAAAGATTTAATGAGATTATGAAGTAAAGATGCTAAAATAAGGAGGGTAGCCAGTGAAAATCTTTCGTTGGCAATATAATCTTTTTATTCTTCCTGCTCTCTTAGTTATGGTTATATTTTTTGTATATCCTATACTTTTAACTTTATATTTTAGTTTTCTTGACTATTCCATTATAAGACATACCAATAAATTTATTGGGCTTGCAATCTATATAAAAATTTTAAAAGTAATATTTTTATTCAAACTGCTTATAATACTTTTATATGGGTTATAATATCTACTTTTATCCCTCTATTTTTAGCAAAACTGGCGGCCCTCCTTACCTATAAAAGTTTTTTAGGATATAAAGTTTTCAGAAGTCCTTTCAGTTTACCCATGATTTTTATCCCCTCTTCGACTGCAATTCTCTGGGCTTTAATGTATAGTGAACCTTTTGGTTTAATTAATCATATAATGGAATTTCTACGTTTACCAAGAGAAATTTGGCTTGCTAATCCTAAAACTGTTCTTCCTGCAGTATCTATCGCAAATGCATGGTATGGAACCCCTATGTCTTATTTGATGATATTAGCAGGATTGGAAAGTTTAGATACAGAACCATTGGAAGCATCAGAGGTAGACGGAGCTACCTATTGGCAAAAAGTAAGGCATATTATTTTTCCTATGGTCTATCCTATAATATTATTAGTAGCACTTTTAAGACTTATTGATGTTATCAGAAGTTTTTCTTTAATTTGGATAATGACTCAAGGAGGACCTGGAACTTCTTCTACTACTCTTCCAGTTGCTACTTTTAAAGTTTCTTTCTTACAATATGATTATGGTATGGGATCCGCATGGGGAGTTATTAATGTTATAGTAACATTTGTAATTACTCTCCTCATATTAAGGAGACAAAAAGGATGAGTCCTTTTAGAACATTTTTTATTTTTCTTATTGTTCTTTTTCTCTTAGGATGGGCATTATTTCCTATATTTTACTCCTTAAATATCTCTCTTTCTGGTTTTTGAACTTCCTACTAAGTTTGGATTTCCCAAAGAAATAACTTTAAACAACCATATAGATGCCTTAAAGGACAAAGAGATCTGGAATGCTACTTTAAATTCTCTTATCATTGCATTTTTTGCAACTTTTCTCTCTATTTTTACATCTATTCCTTCTGCTTATGCTTTTTCCAGATCACAAAATAAACTTTCTAAATTTTTATATTATTTATTCTTATTATTTAGATTATTTCCTTGGTTTGCGCTTGCCTTCCCTATATTTTATTTAATGGCAAAATCAAAATTAGTGGATACCTATTTGGGAGTAGGAATTAGTCATTCTGTGGGGATAATCCCTACAAGTATCTGGTATTTAAAAGGTTTTTTTTGATATGGTTCCTTTAGAAATATAAGAATCAGCCCTTGTTGATGGAGCTTCTCCCTTTCAGATCTTCCTAAAAGTTGTTCTTCCTAATGTATTGCCAGGACTTATTGCTGTTTCAATATTAGCCTTTATGTCAAGCTATACTGAATATTTATACTCATTAATTCTAACTCGAACTCATACTGCTACTCTTCCTGTGCTTATGGCAGGCTACCTTTCTTAGTTTAAAGTAGAATGGAGAAAAATCTCTGCTATATCTATGCTATCTACTATTCCTATGATAATTTTCTACTCTTACACTCTCAATTTTATGAAAAGAGGAACTCTTTCAGGGGTAATAAAAGGATAGTTCGTAAGAAAATACTACTATATCCTCTTGTAACAGCATCTTTATTTTTCTGATCATCTAAAGATAGAAAATAACTAATATTACAAAATGTGATATAAGTCATTTGAATTCATATTTAATTGTTTTATAATTATTTAAGTTAAAAATTAGAAAGATAGAAAAGGAGGATAAATATGAGACTTAAATTATTATTTATTCTTCTATTATTCTATCTTGTAATATTCTCTTTATCATGGGGACAGTTTGAAAATCCTCAACCTAATTTTACAAAAATACCTTCATGAGTAAAGCCTGGAGTTACCTTTGTGTATCAAACAAATATGGGTTCAGGTACCAGAATAGGAGATGATTTTTCTGGAGGAGCAGCTCAAGGATACTATATCTATGTTGTCACTAATATTGATAAGTTAAATGTCTACAGCATAAGCCTTCTAATTACTCAAAGCATATCTTCTGGATACCCATCTTTAAATTTATCAACAGAACTTCTTAATGGTAAAATTTTTATTGATCCACAAGAAGCGGAAGATTATGTTAAAAAAGTAAAAGTAGCTGGTCTTCCTCCTGGTCTAAAATACGAATTTGGACCTTATGGAAATAATCTATACTATTTCCTTATAGAGGCTTCTGATTATCAATCTATGGAAAGAATTTTATTTATTCTTGATAACAAAGGAATAGTACAAAAAATATCTATATTAGAAAAGCAAAGATTAAGCTCATCTACAGCTGTAGAGCTCCAGTTAGTAAGAGTATATAATACTAACATTCCACAAATTACCAGTCCTCCCCCAGCTGTTAAATTCTCCCCTACTTATCAATTTTATTCATCTGTAAGTTTGTTCCAAGGTTATCACGGTATGAGTACTCCCCTTGGAATGGGTAGATTTGCAGCATTATCTTCTTCAGGTACTTTATTTTTGATTGATGTTCAAGGACAAGTAAGAAAGCAAGCAATAGGAAATTACTACTTAGGACCATATTATATAAACCCTCAACTTCTTAGACAAAATTCAATTATTAGCATATCCCAAATTGGATTATCTTGGGATATAGTAGGAAGAGGGCAATATGGAGGAATATTAACTCAGGTCAACATGAGAGAATATCCAATTGCTCAATACGAATATGAACCTAACACAGGACTTTTATTAAATGCTACTATACCACAAGGAGAAGGGCTCTATGTAAGTATGTTTTTAGTAAGTAAATAAAATATGTTAAAATAAAATAAAATTAAGTAGAGAGAAAAATGGGTGTTAAGGAGAAGTATAAAAATTTTCCCACTTTGTCAAAGGATATAAAAGAAAAAATAAATAATCTAAAAGAAGTATTTATTAAGAATAAAGTAAAGATTGCATATCTTTTTGGATCTATTTTGAAAGAAGAAAATCCTGAAGATATAGATATAGCAGTAATTCTTGAGGGAGATTATTTTAGATTACTTGAAGATATAAAGGAATTCCTTAACACCCAAAGAATAGATCTTATAGACTTATCCCAAGTCTCTCCATTTATTGCTCTACACATTATAAAGAATGGAGAAATCATTTTTAAAGAAAATACAAAAATAGAAAACGAATACGAAATGAATATTCTCAAAAAATGCCAAGATCTCGAAGCTTTTAGAAGAAAACAGTTAGAATTTATTAAAAAAGCATATGACATTTGATAAAAACCTGATAAAAGAAAACTTAATAGAGCTAAATAATATTTATGGAGAACTTCTTAAATACAAAGATATTGAAGAAGAAGAGTTCATAAATAATCTATCAATTAGATGGACCCTTGAAAGAGGACTTTTAGCAGGGATAAACATAATATTAGACATTGGTAATCATATTTTAGCTTCACAATATAAAATATACCCTAATACCTATGAAGGATATATTAAAGGAAATTTTTGGGAAAGGTATAATATCTCAAGAAGTTTATTCAAAAATTAAAGGTATGGGAAGCTTTAGAAATATTCTTGTCCATGAATATATAAAGATTGACCCAAAGAAAGTCTATAAAAATTACAAAAGTTTCTTAGAAATAATTCCAGAAATCTCTAAAGAGACTCTTAAATTGATTTAAATAGAATTTAGTGATTATAAACATCTAAAAAATTTCTTGGGCAAATCATCCTATTGAAATAATAAAAGAAAGACTCTTTTAATTTAGCTTTTTAGGATTTCCTTTCTAAAATTAACATATCTCCTTATTAATTATATTTTACGTCTAAGATAATCTGAATAATCAATTACTAATCTTTTATATTCTCTATCCCTAAGAGGAGATGAAATCAAAAAATCAGCTGTGGATCTGTTAGATGCTATAGGAATATTCCATACTACAGCTATTCTTAAAAGAGCTTTAACATCTGGATCATGAGGTAAAGGTTCTAAAGGATCCCAGAAAAATATGAGGAAATCTATTTCCCCTTCTGCAATCTTTGCTCCTATTTGTTGATCTCCCCCTAATGGTCCACTAAAAAATCTAATTATTTTTAACCCCAATTCCTTTTCTAAAATTTCACCTGTTGTTCCCGTTGCATATAGTATGTGTCTGGATAATGTACCTTGATTAAATCTTACCCATTCTAAAAGCTCATTTTTCTTATTATCATGGGCAATAAGAGCAATTCCTTTTTGAATACCCATAGGAATCTCTTTATAATTCATATTAGATCTCCTCCTTATATTATAAGTTCTGAAATTAATTATAACTCCCAATGTATCTCCAAAAAAATTAAAAAAAAACATGAACTAATTACTTTTTGGGTTTTTACTGTATTACTCTCCCCTACCCAATAAAAATTATCTTATTTTATGGATAGGGGAGAATAAACTTAGAAAAACCAATTATTATAAGCCTTTTAATATATCTTTACAAATGAACTAAGAAAATTTATAAAATAAGCTATAATCTTTACAAAAATGGGAATTAAAGTATATGCAACAATAATTAAAACAATAAATTGAATAAGAAATAATATTGGATGCTTCTTTAAGCTCATAGAACCAAAAATATTTTTAAAAATTTTAATTACTCTTTCCATATATTTTTTGTATATTAACCTCTATTAATATGACTTTCCAATTTCATTTCTATGAATTTCCAGATGAAACTAAAATTATTTTGTTCATCTCATCCTTTATGGCACTTTTTAATAGAAAGAAAATTTTTCCATATCTTACCAAAAATGTTTTAATACTCTTTGAACTTTTTTCAAAAAATTGGAAGAACTTCTTCTCAGAATTCAAAAATAAATGGGAAATTAAAAGATTTATCTCTTTTATGGGAAAGGACATTCATCCTTTCTTCTTAGCAAGAAGAAACCTTGCTGAAAGTTTTATTAATAACCTTTCTCCAAAAAATAGAAGTAAATTTATTAATTTCTACTTATCCCTCCCTGAGAAAGATAGAGAAATTATTGATATCTTTGTAAGAAATTATGTTAGATACAATAGAAAATGGGAATTTGATATTCCACTAATATCAAATGGTTTGAATAACTTCATCGAAACTTATAAACTACCGAAAATTCCTTCCTATCTCTCTTTCTTTTCTTTTGATAAAAAGGAAAGAAAAAAATTTCAAAAAATAATTATTAGGATGAACAAAATTAGCAATTTTTGTTGATTAACTCCACTTTAATTATTCTCCCCTTCTCAAGATAAACCACTTTATCAATTATTTCCCAAGGAATCTCTCTATGGGATATGATTATGCATGTCTTATCTCTCATAAACTTCTCTATATATTCATAAATCTTTCTCTCAACTGTCATATCAACTTCCGATGTGGCTTCATCAAGTATTAAAACATTTGGCTTCTTTAGTACAGCCCTTAAAAAGGCTATTATTTTCTTTTGTCCACCTGATATCTTTGCTCCTCTCTCTCCTATTATCGTGTTAAGTCCATCTTTAAATCCTTCCATAAAAATATCATAAAGCTCTGCTGTCTTTAAAAGATTAATGATTTCTTCATCCTTCACTTGTGGTATCGCATAGGCTACATTGTTTCTCACACTGTCGTTAAATAAAAATACATTTTGAGAAACAATACCAATTTTTTCTCTAAGAGATGACAGTTTTATGTCCTTTATATCTATTCCGTCTATTACAATTTCTCCCTCTAAAGGGTCATACATCCCTAAAAGTAACTTTATTAAGGTACTTTTTCCAGATCCATTAGGCCCTAAAATCACTACCTTCTCCCCTGGTTTTATGTGTAAATCTATCCCTTCTAAAACTTTCTTCTCTCCATCGTAAGAAAAAGAAATATTCTTAAATTGTATGTCTCCTATTAAATTTTTAAGCTCTATATTCCCTTCCTTCTCTTTCTCTGCTTCTAATATCTCTGATACTCTTTGAAGAGAAACAAAAGCTGGATACAAAGATAAACTAAATGTAGCCATACTTTGAATTGGACCATAAAGCTTTTGCAGGTATCCTACAAAAGCTAAATAGCTTCCAATCGTAAAAGAACCCTTTATTATATCCATCCCTCCTACCCATAAAATTAAAAGACCACCTAAAGCGATAATAACAAAATTTAACTCTCCAAAAATGGTAAAAAATATACTTTGTAATAAATTCTTCCTGGCAAGACCTTTAAATTCCTTTTTTACCTCTTCAGCTTCCCTTTCCTCAGTCCCAAATAGCCTCACAACCTCTACTCCTGAAACTTTCTCTTGTATCTTTCCCATAATATTTGCTGATCCCTCAAGAACATCCTTTGTCGCTGATACTAATCCTAAGGAAAATGCCCTTATAACTACATAATAAGCTGGAAGTATGGAAATAGCATAAAAAGTCAATTTTAAATTAAGATACATTAGCATTAAAAGGGCAAATACAAACTCAAAAAATCTTATCATCTGATTTATCACTGTAGATGAAAAGAAAAGACCAAGACCTTCCACTTCTCCTATTCTTGCTAATATATATCCTGTCTGAGCTTCATCATAAAATCTAAAAGGTAGCTTTAAAATCTTTCTAAATAAATCACTCTTTAGACTTGATAATACTTCTTGGCTTACCTTTGCAAAATAATAACTTGATATCCCTGAAAAAATGGTCCTTCCTATGTGTAATATCGCAGAAATTACTACAAGATAACCAAAAAATCTAATATCTTTATTTCCTAAGAATACATTGTCAAAAATAATTTTAGAAATATAAGGAATGGGAGTCGCAATTAAAGATGTAATTAAAAGAAACAAACTTGCAATAATAAAAGTTCTTATATGCTCCTTAATATAAGGAAAAAGGATCTTAAGCTTTGAGTAATTTATCTTTTCCTGAGATAAAAAAGGAATATCTGAATCCTTTTTATTCATCATTACACCCCTCTTACATTGATGTTAACATAATTTAGGGCCTTCTTTATTATAAATATATCAAAAACTATATGACTTTTAAATTTTGTAGGGATGAAAAAAAGCACTTTCGTTGTTTATAAAAGGTATAGTTTATTACAAAAGATTAAGTTAAGATTATAAATAGGTTAATAGTGATTAAACAGATTTTTCCGCAGAAATAACCACAAAACTTCCCTCTCCAAAACCCTCCTTTGGTTTTTCTACCTCTTTAATATCCTCTAAATGCCTGAAGAGAGTTTGATAAAAAGTAAAATTCTTAAAATTATATTTCTTTAACAAATCTACAATTTCTTCTACTGAATAAAAATTAGCATATTTATAAAATTTATGTCCCTTTTCCTTTTTTTCTTGGTAGATTTTTCCAAGATAGCTATTTTTATCAATAATTCCTATAATTATCTTTCCTCCATCTTTGAGAACTCTTCTTGTTTCCTTTATCACCTCATGGGGATTTTCCACGAAACATATGGTAATAATAAGAGCTACATAATCAAATTTCTCATCAGAAAAGGGTAAATTCTCCCCCCTCCCTACAAAAGCCTTTATTCCCCTCTCTTTTGCAATACTTAGCATATTTTCAGATGGGTCTATCCCATATTCTATACCTAAGATTTCTGCAAATCTTCTTGTTCCAACTCCTATTTCAAGCCCTTTTTTACCTTTTGGAATAACCTTCTTCAAAGCTTCTACCTCTGAGAGATAGACCCACTTATTATCTTCATACCATTGATCATACTCTTTAAAAAACTCGTTAAATATCCCCATATCTATTTAGATAGAAATATTTTATTTATCGCTTCTTGGGCTGACATAACCACATGGTATACAGTGGGAGCACAAGTCAAATATGGATGAGTGGCCATTTGTAATGTCTCAAGTTCGGAGGCAGTCATTCTTTGCTGAATAGCAACACCTATTAGATTAATTAACTCAGCAAATGATGTTCCGCCAGCTACTTGTCCACCTAAAAGTACTCCAGAATATTTTGAAAAGATAAGCTTAACCTTCGTTTTATTAACACCAAGAAGTGTCCCTGGATGCTTATCAATACCATCTACCGAACCCACTACTACTTCAAATCCTTCTCTTTTGGCACTGCTCTCAGTTAGTCCAGCAGAGGCTAATACTAAACCGTCTATATAAGTTGAATAAACAGCAATAGTACCTTTATTTTCTCTTATCAGTTTAATCTTGTATAGATTTGCTCCTGCTATCCTTGCCTCTGCAGTAGCAGTAGAAGCAAGCATCACAGGTGTATTCCTACGGGTATAGAAATCTCTTTTTAAAGCACAATCACCTATAGCAAATATATCAGGATCTGAAGTTCTCATATATTCATCTACCCAGATAGCTCCATTATTTATAGTCTCTAAGCCCATCTCTTTTGCTAATGAAGAATTCGGTACTGCACCTATTCCAAGAATTACAACATCTACCTCAATCTCTTTTCCATCTTCAAGTTTTACCTTTCTTACTTTGTCATCACCCAGAAATTCCACTACCTTAGCATTAGTGAGAATATTTACTCCCTTGGACTTTAATTTTTCCTCAGCTAATATTGAAAATTCTTCATCAAAGGATTGAGCTAAAAGACGGGGGAGTAATTCAACCAAATATACAGTAATCCCTTCTAATTTAGATATCTCATCAGCTACTTCTACGCCTATAAATCCACCACCAACAATAAGAACATTTTTAGCTTTTCTTACCTCTTCTACTACTGTTTTAAGATAATCTAAATCCTTATAAATAGGGAAAATATTTTTCTTCTCAATACCAGGAATTTTAGGAATGATAGGAAGTGAACCCATAGCAAGCACTAATTTTTCATAATAATACTTATCACCATTTTTTGTCTCCACATATTTCCCTTCTCTATCAGCCTTTACTACCTCATCCACAATTACTTCTATTCCAGCATTTTCAAGAGAAGTAAACCCCATTTTATTATCTTCTGGATTTTTCAAACTATAAAACATATAGGGAATACCGCATGGAACTACACTGTTCTTAACATTTTTTATAATTTTAATCTGCTTATCAGGATAGTATTTTTTAGCAGTAGAAGCACATACAATACCTGCAGGACCACCACCAATTATTAATACATCTGTTCTTTTTTCCATAACTTTAACCTCCATCCTATATTATTTTTTAAATAGTTTACCATAGATATAATTATTTGATAAATAAATTAATTTTGCAATAAAAATTATATCTAATATTAAACATTTATGTTAAAATATGCTAAAATAAAATTCAAGATGAAAATATTATAAAAATATATAAAAAGGAGCTTTACCATGCTTTTATCAATAATTAGCAAAATATTTCCTGTATTAATTTTATTTACCCTTGGACAATATTTTAAAAGAAGTGGATACTTAAGTCCTAATACATTAAGAGAAATTAAAACGTTAGTTGTTAACTTATTTTTACCCTCTTTAATTTTTCTCTCTTTTTCCCAAACAAATGTAGAATATAAGCATCTTTTAATTGCATTTACTATATTTGTTACATGTGGAGTTCTTCTTTTTATGGGTTATGGGATTAAAAGGGTTCTTAATATTAATTCAAAGTATTATCCTCTATTATTTACAGGATTTGAGGCAGGAATGCTTGGTTACTCAATTTTTACATTATTCTATGGCCCAGAAAATGTATTCAAATTTGCCCTTATAGACTTGGGACAAGTTACCTTTGTATTTTTTGTTATGGTTGGTATACTTACAAGCTTTAAAGATACTCAAAAACAAAGTTTTAAGAACATGCTCTCTTCTTTTATAAAAACACCTGTAATAATTGCTATTATCTTAGGAATTATATTTCAAAAAACTGGATTAATAAATATTTTTCAAGAAAATATACTTCTCTCTTCGTTCATAGAAACTTTAAAGCTTTTATCAAATATTACAGTACCTATGATTGCTTTAGTAATAGGATATGAGTTAGGATTCAAAAAGAAAAATCTCACCCTTACCATCTCTACAGTAGTATTAAGGCATATCATACTTTTGATCTTAGCCTTTATTCTTAATGAGATACTTATAATAAGACTCCTTCACTTGGATAAAATTTTTCAATCTGCCTTATTTACTATGTTTATATTACCAGCTCCCTTTATAATTCCATTATATATGAGAGATGAGGATAAAGAAGATGCAGAATTTATAGCAGGTGTTTTAGCTCTTAATACAATTATCTCAATAATCTTGTTTGTATTTGTTAACTACCTTCTAACATGATTTCAAGGTCTTTAATAAAATTCTCAATTTCTCCTTTCTCATATTTTATAAATTTTTCAATTAACTCCCATCTAAGATCAAGATATTAAATATGCTAATATATTTCTCATCTTTGTGATATCTGAGAGAGTAACAAAATTTATATTTTTTAAAAAACTCTATCTCTTTTAGAGAAAGAATTATCTCCCTGTAGGTATCTGGAAGGGTAATGTTAAATTCAGAAAGAATTATTTTAATTATATCTATTAATGCATTGGCAATATTTTCTATAATTCTCTCTATTATCCTTTGAGTATTTCTATCACTTTTGTAATCCTCATAAGTTATATTCTCATATCTTTTTAAATCTTGCATTTCCGTATTAATAAAATCTATTCTCTTAATTATTTTAATCTTATTTATATCTTTCATTCTCTCTTCTCATCTTGTATAGATCTAAAATAAATTCCTTTAAGTCTATAGCTTCAGAGGATACCTCTAACATATAATCAGTATAAAAATCGTAATTTCTTATTATTATTTTTTCTCCTCTGATAGCCTCAAAGGCAACAAGAGGTTTTGCATTATTTAATACAATAAGGTCTATATCTTTTTTTTAATAAATCCTCAAGTTCATCCCATATTTTTTCTACTTCTTTTATGTCATATTCCTTTAGATAAATAGCAATATCTATATCAGAATGTCTATGAACCTTTCCCTTGGATAAAGACCCAAAAAGAAAAGCCATTATCACATTTTCTTTTTTATTAAAATAATCTTTTAGTTTTTGTAAAATTTCTTCTTTCATAATTTAAGGTAAGAAAAATTGCTCTTTCTCTTCTTTATTCTCTATAAAAAATTCCTTTATCCATTCTAATATTTCATCTCTAACTTTTCTAAAGGCTGAAAGCTTCTCTTCATATGTACCTTCTACACTTGCTGGATCCATAAAACCTCTGTGAACATATTTTTTTCCACCAGGAAAATAGGGACAATTTTCCTTTGCATTATCACAAACTGTAACTACATAATCAAAGTTTTCTCCTTTAAATTCATCTATACTTTTGCTTTTATGATGAGAAATATCTACTCCTATCTCCTTTAGTACTTCTATAGCCAGAGGATTTACCTTAGAGGGATTAGTTCCTGCAGAAAAAGCTTGAAACCTATCTCCATACAAAGCATTCATAATACCTTCTGCCATCTGTGATCTTGCGGAGTTATGGGTACATATAAAAAGAACACGCTTTTTATCCATTGAATCACCTCTTGTTCAAGATTTTTATAGCCTCCTCTCCCGTACAATGATATGGGATTATATTCTCAATGTCAAATTTTTGAAGGCTATTTATTACTTTTTCTATTTTAGGAAAGGTAGATTTATAAAGGTGAAAACCTCCCATAAGAATCTTTATTCTCTTATTAAATTTCTTTATTGCATATTCTACTATATTAACAATTCCTCTATGAGCACATCCCGTAACTAATATTATACCATCACCCTCATTTATAACTAAGTTCAATTCTTCTTCAAAAAAATCCCTCTCTTTTTTGTCTCCTTTTAACACATAAAAATAAGGATCTGGTTCTTCAAAATTATTTCTAAAAGGTACAGGACCAAATACAAAAACATTATCAAAAATCTCCATAACTTCATCTTTAACGATAACAAAATCTAAAAATTCTTTTAAATTTTCCCAATTTATTCCCGTAAATCTATCATTACTATATTTTGGGAAAAAAGCTTCTTCTCTAAGAATAACTTTATATTTCTTATTAAAAGGCAAAAGATGTTTTAGGCCTTCTGAATGGTCATAATGCCCATGACTTATAACTATACTTTCAACTTTTGATAAGTCTTTCCCTAATATATTTGCATTCCTAATAAATATATCACTTGCACCTGTATCAAAAAGGAGGGCTTTCCCCTCCCATTCAATTAATACGGAGAATCCATGCTCTGAAAAGAGAGGAGAAGAAAGCCTATCATCACATAAGACTGTTATTTTAGTCAAGGAGCTCTGAAACATTTCTAAGTTGACCCTTTAAATAGAGCTCTATAGCTTTATCTACATCAGTCTCATCAGTCACATAAACTTCTATTCCAGCAGAAGTTAAATCATCATAAAGTCTTCTACCCATTCCATGAGATATTACAGCTTTACAATCTCTTAAATTTTCAATAATAGCTACATGAGTGTCATATTGATGATGAAGTCCCCTTTCACGTAAACCTCTTGCATGTCCAGTGAAAGTATTTGGAATATATTCTCTGCTTTTTACCTCACCATTTTCTATCTCAAAAATCACAAAACCCCTTGTTCTACCAAAATGAGAGGAAATAGTCTTTCCATCGTCGGAAGCAACTGCAATCTTCATAATATCTACCTCCCTTTTAAAAAATATTCAATCTTATCAGTAATATCCAAAAATATCCTTGTAATTTCAGAATTTTTATCTTCTAAAATAAAAGGCACTCCTTTATCACCACTCTCACTAATCCTTGGATCTAAAGGTATCTTACCCAAAAAAGGGACTTTTAAATCTCTTGCAATTTTCTCTCCAGCCCCACTTCCAAGAATATCCACCCTTGTTCCACAATGAGGACAGACAAAACCACTCATATTCTCTACTATTCCTATTACTGGCAAATTAAGAGCCTTTGCAAAGTTTACTGATCTTCTAACTACCCTTTCTGAAACCCCTGAAGGTATGGTTACAATAATAGCACCATCTAGATCTGGAAGTTCTTGAGCTATACTTAATGGTTCGTCTCCTGTACCTGGGGGGAGATCAATTATCAAATATTCAAGTTCTCCCCAGATAATATCTGATAAAAATTGCCTAATTAGTTGAGCTTTTAATGGTCCTCTCCAGATAATTGGAGAATCTTCATCTTGCACTACAAATCCAGCAGAAGCTACTTTAATCCCTAAGGGGCCTTCCACAGGAAGAATTCCTTCATCAGATTGATATAATCTCTCTGCTGTAATATTAAATAATTATGGGATACTGTATCCGTGTATATCAGCGTCTAATATCCCCACTTTTCCTTCAGATCTCTTCATAGCAAAAGCTATAGAGAGATTTGCAGAAAATGTACTTTTTCCTACTCCACCTTTCCCACTCATTATTACAATTTTATGTTGAATTTTACTCATTTTTTCTTTCATCTTTTCTTTTTCTTTATTAAAATCCTCACTTTTCATTCTTCCTTCTCCTCTATTAATCTATGATGATAGGATCCTTCTCTTATAAGAGCAGAGCCACAATTGGGACATCTCTCATCTCTGCAGGGAATCCCCTGGGTATGTATCTTTCTATACCCGCATTTAGGACATATACAAAAACCCTCAGAACCTAAGCCACTATGATCATATGCTTCTTCATGCATAAATCACCTCTCTTCATTTTAGATTTACAAAATATTCAACTATGAAGAAATAAGGCAATTATAAGATAAATATCCCCAACATCCATTTCTAAACTCCTTCCTTAAATAAGTTAAATGTTTTTTACCTTTTATAAGGGGCGGGATAATCCCCGCCCCTTTCTTTTACTTAAGTTCTTCCAAGTGTCTCTTTATATCCTCAAGATCAGCCTCAAGATCTTTTTTCCAAGCTTCCAAAAGTTCCTTTTCTTCCTCCTTGGTAAGCCCAGAGTAAGGATAATATCCAGCACCTCTCCACCACCATCTACGACCCCAAAAAGACCATGGGCACCAAGGAGCTCCATAACCTCCGAAACCCCATCCATGACCTCTCCACCATCTCCACATATTTTACACCTCCTTTCCTTCAACAAATTCCAAAAATTTATCAATTCTATCTCTCATTTCCTTTATGTAATTTATTAACTCTTTTTTTACCATCAACCCTTCAGGTGTAATTGAATAAACTCTCTTTGCAGGACCTTCTCCAGTTTCCCAACGAGATCTTATAAGGCCTTCCATCTCAAGTATTCTAAGAATTCTATAGCCTGTACCCATCCCAGAAGGTCCTCTGCAAAAGCAGAATTCAGGAAAATACTCATCAAGCATGTTTAAAAGCTCATATCCATGAAGATCCTTCTTAGATAGAGCAGAAAGGACAAAGACTCTGAGCCAAAATCCTGGGGCAAAACCTACATCTCTTTTTCCCATTCCTTGTCTAAATCCTTTCAAATATATTCACCTCCATATATATGCTACATACATATATAAACCTAAAAAATATAAATGTCAATAGTTAAAAATTAAAATTGGAAATATAGATAGTGGGGTAGATTTTATTACCTTTTAATGAGGCTAAATCAAAATTAATCTTTTAAAAAAAGAAATATTTCTTCTATATCAGGAAGCTCTTTAAGAGGATATATTTTAAAAAAGATAATCTCTCCATCCTCATCTACAACTACATTCGCTCTTTCCGAAAATCCATATTCTTCTATGAATATGTTATATTTTTTGGCTACTTCCCCGTGCGGCCAAAAATCCGATAATATTCTCAACTTTTTTATTCCCAAACTGTCAGCCCAAGCCTTTTTAGATGGTACAGGATCCACGCTTATACCTACTGGTATTACATTAAGTTCAAGAAATCTTGCATAATTCTCTTCAAGAGATTGCATTTGTTTTGCACATACAGAAGTCCATGCCAAAGGATGAAAAGAAAGAAGTACCTTTTGTCCCCTAAAATCAGATAATTTAAATTCTTTTTCTTCTTGATCTTTTAATAAAAAATCTGGAGCCAACTCACCTATTTTGAGCCCTTTTTCTTTTGTCATGATACTCCCCCCTAAATAACAATTTATAGTATTTTAGCATGATTTCCATATTAATAGTAGATATTAAACCCTTATTCCTATTGTAATCCTATCTATAAATTCTTTAACAAGATCTAACCTTTCTAAGAGGGAGTAAAGCTTAAGAATATCTATTTCTATATATGGTCGTTTCAGAAGATCCCTATACTTCATAAGTTCCATAAGTTTTTCAACTATAATTCTATCCAATATTTTCATATCTCCTAACATGGCAATACATTCTTTAAAATTTGAAACACTTTCAATACCTTTCTCATTTAAATATGCACAGGCAATTTCACCTATTCCAGTAATACTTAAATATATTCCGTACTTTAAAGCATATTGTTTAATTTTATCCAATTTTAATTCATTTATATCAAAGTTTTTCTTCATGTATTCTAAAACTTCTAAGGTTTCATTCAACTTTTTAATTCTTTCTTTTATCATAAAGAATACCCTCCTATACATTTACAGAGCATAATTCTAATGCTTTTCTTTCGTCATAATCTTTAAGTAGTTCTAAAATAATCTTTTCAGATCTATCCCATATTTTTCTTTCCACCTTATAATTTCCTTCGATAAAGCAAAAATCTATATATTCATAAAGTACTATCTCAAAAAGAGCGTCTTTCCCCCATCTTTTATTATAATACACATTATAAACTTCTCCATTATATATGAAAATTAATCCCTCATTATGGTTTATAGAAATCTCTAATATTCCTGTTTTATTAGAGTAGGTAAGAAATGAAATTAGGGTTATAAAATCAAGGGCTTCCAATTTACCTTCTAAAAACATAGCTTACTTACCCCCTTTTAATCTCATGGGGGGATAGATACTCTATCCCCCCTAAATTTTTTACTTTGATATAGATACAGAAAGTTCTTTACTTTCAGATGATAGAATATATTCTTTGAAAGGATCTATACCAATCAAACTGCAAAGCTTTTTATATAAATCTGTGTTATCATAATATCCTCTAAATATATGAGAACCAGCACCTATTGCATATACGGGTACAGGAGCTCCAGTATGGGAATAAGATGTAAAACCAATACCCGCTTTTTGATTCAAAATACGTGTAACCACAACTGTCAATGGATCATATCCTCCATATAATATATATGATCTATAGTCCTTAGGTCTTTTTTGAGAATCCATCATAGATACACTAAAGGCTTTTCTGATTTCTTCTATTTCATAATCATTAAGGGATAGTTGAAGCTTAATTTTTGCCTCCTTATCTCCTGACTTTGCCTTTTCTTCTAAAGCCTTCTTAGTGCTCTCATCAAGAATGGAAAGTCCATAATATTTTTCAATAAGTGGCAACAAATCTTCCAATTTAGCTTGATCTCCTGCTTTTACTCTGTAGTCTTGTACTATTTTTGAAAATTCGTCATAGGAGATTTTTTGATAAGAAAGAAGTTCTGGAAATACTTCATATTTTGTACCTGCAAAACCAATACTCATACCTCCAGTTTCATGATCTGCAGTAACTATGATAACAGTCTCAAAAGGATGCTTCTTGTAGAAATCTAAAGCAACTTTTATGGCCTCATTGAAATCTAAAACATCATATATAACACTCGCAGCATCATTAGCATGAGCTGCCCAGTCAATCTTTCCACCCTCAACCATTATAAAAAAGCCTTTTGGATTATCTAATACCTCAATAGCCTTTCTTGTAAAGTCAGCAAGAGAAAGTCCTATATTTGCTCCTCTAAGTCTATTTATTGCAAAAGGTAAAGCTTTGCTATTATCCAATATAGGATTAATAGCTATAACCTTATCATCCCCTTTTCCAATTAATCTGATATTTTCAATATTATCAACAATTTTATATCCTTTTTCCTTAGCTATTTCATATATATCCTTTTGTTTTCCATCTTTTCCTTTAGGCTGTAAGAATCCTCCACCCGCAAAATAATTAAAATTACTGTCCAAAAGTTCCAAAGCTATCTCATAATAATTGTTTCTGCTGGGTTGGTGAGCATACATACCAGCAGGAGTTGCGTGATCTATAGATACACTTGTCAAAACTCCTACTTTATATCCCATATCTCTTGCCATTTCTGCAATAGACTTATATTTTGTCTTGAGGGATGGATCCATATTTAATACACCATCGTAAGTTTTCTTTCCAGTAGCCATTGCAGTAATAGCAGAAGCAGAATCAGTGATATAACTGTCTGCAGCATAAGTAGTCATCCATCCTATATTAGGAAATCTGGTAAAATCAAGATTTTTAATAGATGGCTCTTTACTTCCTCTTTCTAAAAACATTTCTGTAGCATAAACATGATTCATTCCCATACCATCTCCAATAAACCAAAAAACATACTTAACTGGCCTACCTGAATAAAGGGTAACACTGTTGGACAAGGCATCTACCACATTAGAAGAAAAGAACAGAAAAGTAAAAAGAAGAAAGGAAAATAGCAGAATCTTTGAGAGAATCCTATCCATTTTACTCATATGAAGCACCCCCTTATTCAAAAATTTCTCAGTTTATAATTTAAATCACTGGTTTTAAATATTAGTTAAGGAATTATAAAATATTGATAACTATGTGTTAAAATAAAATTAACATATTTTATTAAGGGGGTTTACTAATGCATAAGAAAATAATAGTAGGATACTTCCCTGAATGGAAAGTAAAAGAGGAATATTTAAATTACTCTATAGAAGAACTTCCCTGGAACCTACTTACTCATATAAATTATGCCTTCATGAAAATAAAAGATGGAAGGGTCTCTCCCATCGATGAAAATCTATTCGCAAAAAACATGAAAACATTTAAAGAGTTGAAAGAAAAGCATAAAAATGTAAAAGTTTTAATATCCATAGGAGGATGGACTGATTCAGGAGAATTTTCAGATGTAGCCCTTACTCGTGAGAGCAGATTAAATTTTGCTAAAAGTGCATTAGAAATTATAAGAGAATTCAGCTTGGATGGTATTGACATAGATTGGGAATTTCCAGTAGAAGGAGGCTTACCTACCAATAAGACAAGACCTGAGGATAAACAAAATTTTACATACCTTCTTAAAGATATAAGAGAGGAACTTTTAAAAGCAGAAGAAAAAGATAATAAACATTATTTATTAACCATAGCAGCCCCTGCAAGTTTTCAAATAATTCATAACACAGAACCAGATAAATATCATATCTATTTAGACTTTATAAATTTAATGACTTACGATTTCCATGGTGTTTGGGATAAATATACCAATCATCACTCCCCCTTGTTTTCCAATCCTAAGGATCCTAATCCTCTAAGCAGAGAAAAAGCTAATTGCGATTTTGCAGTTAAAGAATATTTTAAATATGGTGTACCATCGGAAAAAATAATTCTTGGGGTTCCATTCTATGGGAAGGGATGGATATGTGAAGATGACGGAGATAATGGATTATTTGCAAAAGTTATAGGGATACCTATAGGTATTTATGACTCTGAAGATCATCCTTCAGGTAGCAATCCTTTCTTCTTCATAAAAGGAGTCTTAGAAAACAATCCTAATTATCTCAAGTTTAGAGATGAATATGCAAGGGTACCTTGGCTTTGGAATCCAAAGGAAAAAATCTTTTATACTTATGATGATGAAATATCTATAAAAGAAAAATGCAAATATGTTTTAAAAAATGGTCTAGGAGGAATTATGATATGGGAGATAACTGAGGATTACCCTTATAAAGGTAATACTTTATTAAAGATCATACATGAAAACTTTAAGGGGGAATAAATTATGGAAATAGTAAGATTAAATTCTTCATATATAGATGAACTCATCGAGCTTTGGAGTCAATCCTTTATACTTCCTTATGAACAGGTAAGCACTTGGGTAAATGAAAAAAACATCAGAAATTGCATAGGTGCTATCGAAAACGGGAAGTTAGTATCTGCATTAAGCATAAATGCATTAGAAGGTTATATTAGAAATGAAATTTTTTCTTTTTCAGGTATAGGTGGTGTCGCTACATTTCCAGAAAAAAGAGGAAAAAAACATGTTCATTGTTTATTAAAAGAAGCAATAAGAATATCAAAAGATGAGAAAAAGATTTTCTCTTCTTTATACCCCTTTTCTTTCGAATTTTATAGAAATTTTGGATGGGAACTTGGCGGATTTAAAAAAAGATATAAAATAAAAACTTCTCTCATACCAAGATACCAAGAAATAGAGAAAGTCAAAAGAATACCACTAAGTGAATGGAAGATAATAAAACCTATTTATGAAACCTATGCTAAGGGCTTTTCTGGAGCAATAAAAAGATCCGATGAACAATGGGAAAGTATTATCTTTAGGACAAAGAACCTTACCTACCTTTATATATATGAAGATCAAAAAATAGAAGGATATCTACTATATAATGTTGAAAAAACCAATATAAATAAAATTATAGTTAGAGAAATGATCTGTTTAAATAATTCCGCATATAAGGGATTTCTATCACTATTCTCAAGACAAGCTATGAATATAGAGGAAATAGAGATCACAACCCCATTAAACGATATACTTCCCTTTATTCTTCCTAATCCAAGCGTAGAATGTAATATTGAGCCTACATTTATGATAAGAATTGTTGATGTAGAAAAAGCCTTGTCAAAAATAAAATATAATGTGAAAGATAAGATTTCCATAAAGGTTAAAGATGAATATGCAGAATGGAATAACGGCGTATGGGAAATAGAGATCAATGATGAGGTAAAAGTTTTGAAAAAAGAAGATTCAGATTATGACTTATCCTTAAGTATTAATACTCTTTCCCAAATAATCTCAGGCATTTTATCACCAAAAACTGCCTATGAGTTAGGTCTTATAGAAATAAAAAATATTCCTATCCTTGAAAAGATGGAAAACCTATTTCCCGAACATCCTACCTTTTGCTGGGATTACTTTTAAAGAGTACTTTTACTAACCACATTAAAAATAGACAACTCTTTTATATCTTCTAAAATTCCTTCGGTATTAACCTTATTTTCTAAATCTTTTGAAATTCCATAAGTAATATTTTCAATTTTTAAAGAAAAGATATCTTTTCCAATTATCCAGGGTACTTTTCTCATATAATCTGGAAATGGTATATTAGCACTTGGAGATAGATCTAAATACTTACCAAAGATTTCTCTGTTTTTACCTAAATTAATACTTATATCCATATCTTTTAAAACCACATTTTTTATATTCTTATTCTTGCCATATATCAATATACCATTTTCTGATCGAGATTTTATATTACTTATACTCACATCCTCTATAGTATTACCATATTCAGGAGCTAATATTGCAATGGGTTCTCCTTTACCCCACCAAGTTCCTGCGAAGATCTTGGTTTCCATAATTATATTATTTATTATGATAGAACTTACATAACCAGATCTACCATTTGCAAAAATTCCTATCCCCCTATTTGAATTCCTTATGATTGAATTAGACAAAATAACATTCCTCACTTTACTATCAAGATGACCAATTCTTATTCCTGCTGATCTTGTTTCCATAACACAATTACTCACTATTACATTCTCACAAGGTATATCCCAATTAGTAATTCCAGTTATAGCTATACAGTCATCACCGCATACAAAATTGCTATTTGAGACCTTTATATTTCTTGATGAGCAAAAATGTAAACCATCACTATTAGGCACCCTCAAATTATTTATTATCTGTATACCATCCACTCTTATATCTTCTGATGAATTTATTGATACTGTCCAACAAGGAGAATCTTTTATAACAATATCTCTTATAGTAATGTTCTTACAATTATAAAAGAAAATAGGTTGTTTTGGACGATCTTTGGTTTTACATTCCGTTTCTTCAATCTGTTCCTCATTCAATGAAGATAATTCAGGGAAATTATTATGAGTTTTTGAAAAATCCATGAAACTTTCACCAGAAAGATCTATAATCCCCTTTCCTTCTACAGATATGTTTTTCTCTGATAAAGCATATAAAAATGATGTAACTTCACCCCATTCATTATGATAATAACCTATATTGTAATAATCATTAATATTTGATAAAGCCTTTAAAATAGAACCTTCCTCCAAATAAAGAGTTACATTGGATCTTAACCTCAAGGGTTTACATAAGTATATACCTTTAGGAATTATAACATTTCCCCCTCCATGATCATAACAATAATCTATTGCCTCTTGAATTATCTTCGTATTATCTGTTTTTCCATCTCCTTTAGCACCTATTCTTGAAATATTTACTTCCATCAATAAAACCCCCAAACAAAGAAAAATAGAAATATATAAAGAGTACATAAAAAGGTGCCACAGGCTCAACGGACCCCTCAGTACTTCCCATCTGCACTTTACTGAGAACTTTCAGTCTCAGGCTTTAGCTCCAGGTTTCATGAGAGTACCAGGCTTTACCAATACTCTCATTACTCTCTGGCACCACCTGAGTACTCGGTAAGGAGGCTTGCTCCAAACCTTTCCCCAGCCCCTGAGACTTACTCCGTCCCAGCCAAGCGCATCTTGGGATTCCCTACGGACCCCTTGATGCCTGTGGCAATTATAATTTTAACACAATTTTAAATTTTGTCAATATGTTTTTAAAAAATTTTATTCTTGGTCTAAATTCTTCTCTCCTTCTCCCTTTATTTTTAATTACTTGCCTCACATCATCAATATCTTGTATCTTATTATTCTTACCCTTAAAACTCAAAAGTTTTAATAAAGAAAGAAAACCTTCTTAGATCTGTCTTTGTATCTATTCTTCCATCCTTCCAATCATCACATATTGCATGGGAAATTCCATAAAATCCTGCTACAGAATCAAGCCCAGGACATTTATAACGATCTTCTCTTTCTTTCCTTGTTAGACTCTTTGTACTCTGAGATATATAATCCTTCACATTAAAATCATCCTTCTTTAAATATAATTTTAAAAAATTGGAAATAAAATATATACATGTTTTATTCTACTATAAAAAGGAGATGATAAGATGAAAATTTCAGCAGTTATCTTTGATATGGATGGAATAATTTTTGACACAGAAAGATTGTACTATCAATTTTGGAAAACTGTTTTAAATAACTATGGATATGACCTAACAGAAGAAATTTATAAAGAGACTATAGGAGTAAATATTAGAGAAACAGAAAAAATCCTTAAAAAATATTATGCCAATAATCTACCTTTTACAGACATCTATCAAAAAGTTTTAGCATTAACCCAAGATCACATAGAAAATAATGGTGTACCAATTAAAGAGGGACTATTTGAATTAATATCTTTGTTAGAAGAAAGAAAAATCCCAAAAGGTATCGCCACATCTACCGAAAAGGCTAAAGCCTTTTATCTACTAAAAAAAGCAAGTATTATAGAAAAATTTGACACCATAATTTGTGGTGATGAGATAACAAAAAGTAAACCAGAACCTGATATCTTTCTAGAAGTTGCTAAAAAACTTAATGTAAATCCTTCTGAATGTATAGTTTTAGAAGATTCAGAAAATGGCATTTTAGGAGCTTACAGAGCTAATATGATCCCCTTTTTAGTATTGGATTTTAAGCACCCCAAAAAAGAAATTATGAATCTTGCTTACAAGGTTTTTAACTCCTTAATAGAAGTCAGAGAATATCTAAAAGAAATTCTATAAAATAATCTCATTTATTTATTTAACATAATCTTAACTTGCATTTTAATTTTTCATATGCTAATATGGGCAAATGGGAAAATTAAGGAGGTGAAACAATGATAAATACAACTGATAGGACTATCGAAGAGTTTAAAAGAATTCTTTCTGAAAATAATAAAGAAGGAGCTTGAATAAGAATATATTGGGTAGATCTTCTTACTGTGGAGGATCTCTCATACTTGAGATTATAGAAGAAGGAGAGTTAGAAGATAAAGTTATAGAAAAAGATGGAATAAAGATTTTTCATAAACCAAGATTTATATGAAGATCTATCTTAAGTAATTATTGACTATAATGAAAGCTTCTTTATTGAAACTAAACAAGGTGAATTTCTCCTATGGAAAGATACGAAAGAATTTTTAAGGTCCTTTCTGATAATAAAAGGCTAAAGGTTTTTACCCTTCTTTTAAAGATGGGAAAAGAATATTATGTTTGTGAAATAGCAGATGCTCTTGAAGAATCCCATTACAATATTTCTAAATATTTGAATGAACTTAAAAGAGAAGGTTTAGTTAAGGAAAGGAGAATTGGAAGAGGAGTCTTATATTCTGTAAAAGAGGCAGAAGACGAATTCATGAAAAACATATATAAGGCTATATTAAGTATTCCCGACTCTTTTTTACTAAGAAATATGGAACTTCTAAACTTGAGAGTTTCTCTAAGACAAGAAAATAAATGTGTAATAGGAGTTAATGACCCGCGTTGGTTAGAAATAGCAAAAGGATTGAAATAAAAATAGAGAAAGAGACCACTTCAGAGATTGATAATGAAAAGATGGAGGTAAAGAGATATGTCCAAAATTTGGTATCCTGTAATAGATTATGAAAAATGTATTGGATGTCTTGCTTGTGTAAATTTCTGTCCTCATGGGGTGTATGAAGAAAAAGATAGAAAACCATATGTAGTACACCCAGAAGAGTGCATAGACTTTTGCAAAGGCTGTTTAAAAGGAGCCTGCCCAGTTGGAGCTATTAGCTTTGTAGGAGATAAAGTAAAAATTATGACTGATGGAGGTGAAACTCAATGAAGGGATTACTTCTTTGTGTATGTCAGGGTACCTGTCCATCCTTCCAAAATATGAATATATTTGAAATTCTCAATACTATAAGAAGAGAGGGACTTGTAGATTTTGTGGCTATTCATCCTCAACTTTGTGCAGATGATGGTGACAATTTTTTAACTACCCTTACCGAAAGTAACGAGCTTATTGAAAAACTCTATGTAGCAGGATGTGACCCAAAGATGCAAACAAAAATGTTTAGAGATGCATTTGAAAGAGCAGGGTTTGATAGGACAAAACATATAGGAGTAGATATAAGAAATATGAATACAGAAGAAGCTCTTGAGGCTATAAGAAAACTAATAAAAGAATCATAAAATACAAGTTTACTGAAAATCTTTTAAAACCCTCCCTTAAAAAGGGGGGTTTTATTTTTTATATCATTCCTCTTTACTTAGAGTTTGCTCTAATGTTTATAATTAAATCAAACTTAAAAAGGAGAAGTGATAATATGAATCAAAAAATTCTTATTGTATATTATAGCTGGTCTGGAAATACTCGTAAGATAGCTGAGATTATACATAAATATGTAGATGGCACTCTAATTGAGATCATCCCAGAGAAACCCTATCCAAAGTCCTACAATGATACAGTTCACCAGGCTAAAAAAGAAATCAGAGAAGAATATAAACCTCCTATAAAAAATAAAATTGATAATATAGATGATTATGACGTTATATTTATAGGTACACCTAATTGGTGGAGTACTATTGCACCTCCTATTGCAACCTTTTTATCACAATATGATCTTTCGGGTAAAACTATTGTACCATTTTGTACTCATGGTGGGGGTGGAAAAGGAAGAATTGTAGAAGATATCTCAAAGCTTTGCAATAATGCAAAATTTTTAGATTGTTTTTCTATATATGGTGGTGAATCAAGGGATTTAGAAAATAAAGTTGCAGAATGGCTTAAAAAGATTGGACTATTAAAATAAAGTTGGGAGGGATTTTTATGAAGATAAAAGAAGTAAGTGAAAAATATGGAATTCCTAAAGATACATTGCGATACTACGAGAAGATAGGATTAATTCTTCGTATAAAACGTAATAAAAATGAAGTTAGAGAATATACAGATGCAGACTGCAAATTAATTGAACTTATTAAACATATGAGAAGTGCAGGGTTTAGAAATAGAAGCTCTCATAGAATATGTAAAGCTTCTTCAAGAAGGTGATTCTACTTTAGAAGCAAGAAAGAAAATCCTGATAGAGCAAAGAGAAAAGCTTATAGCACGTATTGAGGCAATTCAAAAAGCAATAGACAAACTTAATTTTAAGATTGAATATTACGAGAGTCTTCTTTTATCCTTAGAGAGAGAGTTTAAAAAAGAAAAAATAACATCAAAGTAAAAAAAGAGGGAGGATTTGGCGTATGAAGCTTAGAAGACTTGGAAGAACAAATATTGAGGTTTTTCCTATAGCCTTTGGAGGAATACCTATCCAAAGAGTAAATGAAGAAACTGCTGTGAAAATTGTAAAAAGAGCCATAGAACTTGGAATTAATTTAATTGATACTGCAAGAGGTTATACCGACAGCGAAATAAAAATTGGAAAAGCCCTAAAAGGTATAGATAAAAAAGTATATTTATCATCAAAATCTGCTAATAGAACTAAAGATGGTATATATGAAGATGTAAAAATAAGTCTTAAAAATTTAGGGATAAACAAAATAGATATTTATCATATCCATGGTGTTAATGATTGGGAGACTTTTAAAAAAATATTTGAACCAGATGGGGCCTATTTTGGACTATTAAAGGCGAAAGAGGAAGGATTAATTGACTTTATAGCGGTATCAAGTCATAGCAACGATATATTAGCAGAATTAATAAAGACAGATAAATTTGATGTTATACAAGTTAGTTATAATTTTATAGAAATAGAACCCGAAGAGAAAATATTTCCTTTAGCTCTTGAAAAAGATATAGGAATAATAGCCATGAAGCCTATGGCAGGAGGAGTACTCCCGAATCCTCGCCTATCATTGAAATTTGTACTCCAAAAAGAATTTATATTACCAGATCCAGGAATAGAATCTATAGAAGAGTTAGAAGAAGATGTAGAAGTAGCATTAAATCTTACACCTTTAACTCACGAGGAATGGGAAGAAATAGAGAGAACAAGAAAAGAGATAGGGACAACTTTTTGTAGAAAATGCGATTATTGTCAGCCATGTCCTCAAGGAATCCCAATATCTACAATCATAAGATCTGAGTCTTTTTTAAAAAGACTTCCTGAATCTACTATAAGGCAAGGATGGTTTTATGATGCTTATTTAAAAGCTCAAAATTGTACAAAATGTGGAATATGTACTACAAGATGTCCTTATAATCTTCCAATTCCTGATCTTATAGAAAAGAATGTAGCATTAGTAAAAGAATATTTAGGAGAATAAAAAAGGAGGAAGCCATTTCTGGCTTCCTCCTTATCCATATCTTATTAATACCGAACTTTATTAGTTAGTCTTAAGATTTAAACAAGGACAATTTTGATAATTTTGGAATCCTCTTCTACCACCTCTAACAATATTATTCCAAGGAGAATTTTGTAAATTTAGTACTTCTTTTCCATCAACACTCGCTTTTACTGCTTTAAACACATTAGTAACTGGAGATACAAAACCTTCCACTTCTATTTTACTTCCTACTTTCAAATCCTTAATTTGCAGCCAAGCAGGACCTAAAATTACTTCTTTGTCTCCAGACACTGTTTTTATCGTTACTGTAAGCGCTGGAGTATTTGTAATTTTGCTTACTGTACCAGATATCTTTGTAAGTTGAATATTTACATTAGCCATATAACCACCAAACTTCGGTCCATAGGCATAAGCTAATGAAAAAACACTATGAATCACTAAACTTAGAATTACTAAACTTTTGAATTTCATAATACTGCACCTCCATTTTTTATTTTTTTTCTCAAGGTTATCCTTGAGACTGAAAATAATTTTAAAAGTACAAACTTAGACAAAAATTAGAAAAAACTTAAAAATTGCTTAGAAAATTTTCACTTTATTTAAAAATTTTTCTGTGATAAGTTATTTAAAACAAAAGAAAGAAGGACGAATTATGAGGACATTTTTATTAGCAATACAAGGAGTTTTAGAAATAGTCATAATCTTAATAGTTGGATATTTCTTATCTAAAAAGAGCTGGTTTGATATAAATACTGCAGACCTTTTCGCTAAACTGGTTTTGAACTTATCACTACCACTAAATATGATTGTTAACCTTACTACTTTTTTTAAAAGAGAAGATTTGATCCATTCTGCTAAGGGACTCATTATTCCATTTTTATCTATTGTTACTTCTTATATTATAGGATATATATTAGCCCTCATATTTAAAACCAATAAACATAGAAGAGGACTATTAGCAGGAATGTTTTCTCTTTCTAATTCCATATTTATAGGCCTTCCTATGTCTCAGGCTCTTTTTGGAGAAATAGCCACTCCTTATACCCTTCTCTATTATATGGCAAATACAACTATATGGTGGACTATAGGCGTTTATGGCATTATATTAGATACTCAAGGAAAAATAGATAAAGGAATTTTTAATATGGAAACATTAAAAAGAATATTTAATCCACCTTTTCTTGGTTTTCTTGTAGGTGTAATTCTTATCTTTTCCAATTTAAAAATACCTTCTTTTATCTTTAATAGCTTTAAAATGATAGGAAATCTTACTACTCCGTTATCTCTCTTTTACGTAAGTATTATTATTTATCAAATGGGTTTTAAAAAATTTAATCTTGATAAAGATACCATCATCACATTCATAGGAAGATTTATAGTAACACCCTTATTAGTAATAATATTAAACCACTTTATTCCTCTTCCAAAAATCATGAGAGATGTTTTTGTCATAATGTCTGCCATGCCTGTAATGGTAAATTCTGCCATAGTCTCAAGAATATATGGAGGAGACTATGAATTTGCTGTAGTCATGATAACCTATACCACCCTTCTAAGTATCGTAATCATGCCATTTTACATGGTCTTAATTAAAATCATTTAGAGTTTATGATAAAATATAATTAATAATTACAAAATTTTTTGCGGATGTGGCGGAATGGCAGACGCGCAAGATTCAGGATCTTGTGGGGAAATGCCCCGTGGGGGTTCAAGTCCCCCCATCCGCACCAAATAAAATAGGGGGTATCAAGATGTTAGAAAAAATATCCTACATTATTCTTTTAATCATAGTTCTCACATATATAATAGCTATAATTTTAGGTTTCATTATGGCTTTTCCTGTTGGCATAATAGGTCTTTTAGTTATTATAGCTATGGGACTTCTATTTATAAAAGTATTAAAAGATAAATTTACAAGTAAAGGCAAAGAAGAAAAATATAAAGATATTAAATGGTAGGAGGTGTATATTATGATTATAACCACCACAGATTTTATTCCCGGATATGAGATCACTGAAATACTTGGAATTGTTAAAGGGAGTTCCGCAAGGGCAAGACATTTAGGAAAAGATATTTTAGCAAGTTTAAGAAATGTTGTAGGTGGAGAAGTAGTAGAATATACAAAATTAATCGGAGAAGCAAGAGAACAAGCTATAGATAGAATGAAAGAAGAAGCAAAAAGACTTAATGCAGATGCAATAATTGGAGTTAGATTTGGTACAACTCAAATCATGCAAGGTATTGCAGAAATACTTGCTTATGGTACAGCTGTGAAAATAAAGAAAAAGGAAATATAGTTGACAAAATTCTTTTAATATTATATAATTCCAAAAAGAAACTAAAAATGAGGAGGTGAGCTTTAAGATGGTTTAAATAATATAAATAAATTATATTTTTTAGTTTCTTTCAAGAAGAAATATTTAGGGGGAAGTAAGTATGAAAAAGAATCTATTAAAAATCATCTTAATTATTCTCTTAATGGTATTAGTAGCTGGCTGTGCTCCAAAGGCACAAGCCCAACCTCAAGTTGAAAATCTTTTATCAAATGGAGATTTCTCAAATCCTCTAATCTACATATCTGAATCCTACCCTGAACTGCCAGATGGAAATTTTGATACACAAGGAACATGGCTATTCAGAACAGGAGATGGTGCTTCCGCAACTGGCACAGTGGAAAATGGAGTATTAAAAGTAGAAATAATAAATGGAGGGCCAAATTCCTGGTCAGTACAAGTGCTACAATCACCAATAAAGATAGAATATTTAGGAATATATGAGGTAAGCTTTGAGGCATGGGCAAGCAAAAATAGAAGAATAGGTGTTAAAGTAGGAGGAAATGCAAACAGAGGATGGACACCATATAACCCAGGACCATCTGGACAGGTAGATCAATCAGGAGGATATGCTATAAATATAACTACCACAAAACAAACCTACACTTTCCAATTCAAGATGGTATATGAAACCGATGAGAGAGCAAGATTTGAATTTCAATTAGGTCAAGATGATGGAACAATTTATATTGATAATGTAAGACTTGTCAAAGTTGGCACAGCTGAACCTCCTGCTCCTCCACCAGCATTAGGACAAAAATATTGGTATCAAACAGTATGGGAAGAAAACTTTGATTCTCTTGATGAAAATGTATGGAGCTTTGAAATTGGAAATGGACATGCCCAAGGAATTCCTGGATGGGGTAATGCTGAGCTTGAATACTATAAGAAAGAAAATGCATGGGTAGAAAATGGAGTTTTAATAATAGAAGCGAGAGAAGAAGATGTTTCTGATGAGCACGGTACATATAACTATACATCTGCAAGAATGAAGACTCAAGGTAAATTCAATGTCAAATTTGGTAGAGTTGAGTTTAGAGCAAAGCTTCCAAAAGGAAAGGGAATATGGCCTGCTTTATGGATGCTTGGAGAAGATATTACCCAAGTTGGATGGCCTGCTTGTGGAGAGATAGATGTTATGGAGCTTTTGGGTCATGAACCAAACAAAGTATATGGTACAGTACATGGACCTGGATACTCTGGAGCAAGTAGTAAAGGAGGAAGCTATACTCTACCAAGTGGAGACTTTACGCAAGATTTCCATACATTTGCAGTTGAATGGGATCCGATAGGAATATCCTGGTATGTTGATGATACTAAATTCTTCACCATAACAAGACCTGAAATAGAACTTTACGGAAATTGGGTATTTGATCATCCTTTCTTTATCATAATGAACGTGGCAGTTGGTGGATATTGGCCCGGATATCCAGATGAAACTACAGAATTCCCTCAAAGAATGTATGTAGATTATATAAAGGTATATAAAGGTGTAACAATGGAAGAAATAAATAACGGTGACTTTAGCTTCCCATTTACTAATGATCAAGCAAATTGGCCAGATGACTGGTTCTTATGGTATGGATCACCTTATGGAATGGGAGGTACAGCAACAGCAGATATTGATACTACTAATAAGATTGCCACTATAAGTGTGGAAGATTACGGATGGGAGTCTTGGCATGTACAATTCAATCAATGGGTAGGACTTACAAAAGGAAAAACCTATAAACTTACTTTCACAGCTAAGGCAGATAATGCAAGAGACATAAATGTAAAATTCCTCCATCCAACAACATATGCTCTTTACGCAAATCAAAGTTTCAATTTAACCAATGATTGGCAAACCTTTGAATTACAATTTACATTCAATGCTGATTATCCTGCAGCAAATCTATCCTTTGAGCTTGGAAAAACGCAAAATCCAGCAACTGGAAATATATATTTTAAAGATGTCAAATTAGAATCTCAATAAAACTTCTCAGGTGGGAGGATAAAATCCTCCCACCTTCATTTTATGGTTCTACATAAACCCAAAGTTTATTTTTATACTTAGGATCTTTAGGATTTATACCCTTCCTCCTAAATAATTCACTTAAAGTAACAAACTCATACCCTTGCTTCTTAAGTTCTGGTATTATGATATCAAGGGCTTCTGGAGTTGGATGGGGTTCCGGTTGTACATCGTGAAGAAGAATAATTGCCCCATCTCTTATCCCTTTTAAGACATTGTTTGCTATATTCTCTGGAGTTCTATCACATCCAAACCAATCAAATCCAATTACTCCACTTACAAAAGGCATATCTATCACATCAAACATGGTCTTACTAATAGCTAAATTGGGTGGTCTAAAAAATGATGGTTTCTTACCTGTATACTTTTCTATTACTTCATTTGTACGAGCAATTTTATCTATTATTTCTTTTGGATCAGCTTTATCAAGGGGATTATAGTCCCAAGAATGATTCTCATATTCACAACCAAGGGAAAGTGCTCTATCAATTACTGATTTTGTAGTATCATTTATCCTAAATCCTACAACAAAAAAGGTTGCTGGTACTCCATATTTTTCCAGCATATCAAGTACACGTGGTGTAAGTTTTGTATCAGGTCCATCATCAAAGGTAAGAGCACAAATCTTAATAGTATTTTGTACCGCAGAATTCACAGAAAAGAGACTTAAAGTGATTAAGATTAATGAAATAAATAACTTTTTCATAAACTACCCCTTTATTTTATAATAAAACATTTGCATAAACATTTTTCCGAAATTATATGACAAAACTCTTCTACAGTCAATCCCTCTTTAATTTTACCTTATGTTATCTGGATTATACACAAGAGTTGCTTTACCGTAAGTAACATAAAAGCCTCCAAAATTACCATAGGGGTATGGTTCACCCTTAAGTTCTCCTGATACAACTTTTTCTACTGCCTTTATCAAATCGAGAAGGTAATCACTGGAATAAGGCGTCATATTACACTGAGAAAGATGCCCATTATATATTTTCTCAAATTCATCAATTCTTTCACGTAATTTATATAAACTCTGAAGATATGAAGTTAATGGCAAACATCCCGGAAGCTGTAGCCAAGTATGTCCTGCTCCCAAAGCATCACCACTAAAAAGAAGTTTATTTTCTTTATCTAATACCACAATTGAACCTGGAGTATGTCCTGGTACTTCAATAACCTCTAATTTTCTATCACCTAATTCCAAGATTTCTCCATCTTTCACATCTTTAATCCTATCTGTCTTGATATTCATGCCAAAAATCTCTAATATTTTGAAGTCTTTATGATTCATGTATACTTCATCAAATTGATCTATTTGCATAATATGGTCCCAATGAGCATGAGATATAATAACCTTTAATGGATTTTTAGTAATATTTTCCACAAAAAATCTAAGATCACCTTCTCCCATACCTGTGTCAAAAAGTACACTTTCCTTTTCTCCCTCTATTAAGTACATGCTATCATTCCTATAATCCGAAATATGCCAAACTTTTGGTTCAACGAGAGTAGAAACATATTCGTTTTTTTCCATCTTTAAACCTCCTCTTAAGAATTATTATTTATTATAGATTAACGTTTATTTTTTAATTTGACAGAAAAAATTTTTATGCATAAAATTTTATTAAAACGTTTGTATAAGCATTTCAATAAGGGGGGTTATATATGAGGAAAATCCAATGGATTGTACTCCTTTTAATCTTGTTAACCTTACTAAGTAATGGGCTTCTTGCCCAGAAAAAATATAATGAATCACCCATGCTTGAATCTCTTGTAAAACAAGGAAAACTTCCACCCATAGAAAAGAGACTTCCTAAAAATCCTGTTGTAATAAAACCTTATGAAGAAATTGGACAATATGGAGGAACTTGGAGAAGAGCTTGGCTTGGACCTGGAGATAGATGGGGAATAGCAAGATTATCAATATCAGCTGCAAACCTATTAAGATTTAGCTCCGATGGTAAAAAAGTATTACCATGGCTTGTAGATAAATACACTATATCTTCGGATGGAAGAGTATATACTTTCCATATAAGAGAAGGAATTAAATGGTCTGATGGCACCCCATTTACAACTGATGATGTCATATTTTGGTATGAAGATATTATCTGCAATAAAGAATTAACACCAACTATGCCAGCTCAATTTATATCTTCCAAAGGAGAGATTGCAAAATTCGAAAAAATAGATACATATACTTTTAGAATCGTATTTCCAGAACCTAAACCACTATTTATTTATGATATTCCAGCTCAGGGATGGTATATAGATAATACTTATGGTTCTCTTTCATATTACGCTCCTAAGCACTATTTAAAACAATTCCATCCTAAATATACTCCTCAAGATGAATTAGATAAGCTTGCAAAAGCTTCTGGTTTTAATAAATGGTATGATCTTTTCAAATTCAAGGCTGACTGGTTACAAAACCCTGATCTTCCGATGACATCTCCATGGAAAGTAGTAAGTAAATCTACCAATGATCCAGTATTTATAATGGAAAGAAACCCATACTACTTTGCTATAGATCCTCAAGGAAATCAATTGCCATATATAGATCGTATAGCACATTATTTAGTGAGTGACGCAGAAATGGTAAACATGAAGGCAGTAGCAGGAGAACTTGACATGATGGACAGACATACCAGACTTTCCAATTATACTTTATTCATGCAGAACAAGGATAAGGGAAATTATAGAATAATTCGTTGGAGATCAGCTGTAGGTGCTGATCCAGCTATATACCTAAATCAAAATGTAAAAGATCCTGTAAAGAGAAAACTTTTCCAAGATGTAAGATTTAGACAAGCCTTATCCCTTGCTATAAACAGGGATGAAATAAACAAAATCCTTTACTTAGGACTTGGAACTCCAATGCAGGCTGCAATACCTAAGGGAGCATCCTATTACGATCCAGGATGGGAAAAAGCCTATGCTCAATACGATCCTCAAAGAGCAAGAAAACTTCTTGATCTTATGGGGCTTAAAGTTGGAAAAGATGGGTTTAGAATAGGGCCAGATGGAAAACCTATAGAATTAATAATAAGCTTTACAACATATCCTGGAAATGCCAATATTAATGTGATGGAATTAATAAAGAGCTACTGGGAAGCTATCGGAATAAAAACTATAATTAAACAAATAGACAGAAGCTTATATACCACTAATTGTAACTCTGGAGATATAGAAATTGGAGTCTGGGTTATGGATAGATGTTCTAACTTCATTCTCAGTCCTGGAAGAATTTTAGGTACTATAACCGATGGTCCTTGGGCACCTCTTTATGCTAGATGGTATTGGACAAAAGGAAAAGAAGGAGAAGAACCAACAGGAGATATAAAGAAACTATATGATTTATGGGACGAAGTCAACCAAACCATAGATGCTAAAAAGAGAGATCAACTTATTAGGCAGATTGTAAGCCTACATAAGAAAAATATATGGATTATTGGTACTGTTGGGGCTCTCCCACAATTAGTTATAGTTAAAAATAATTTTAGAAATGTACCAGAAGATCTAATCAGTGATGCTCCTCTTTTCACTCCTCTAAATGCATTCCCAGAACAATTTTTCATAAAACAATAGTATCTAAATATATAAAACTTTCATCTTGTAGGGGGACTAAGGTCCCCCTCTTTTTTATCTTTACTTTTCAACTCAAAAGATTTGTGTTAAAATACATTTAGATATTTATCTAAATAATAGAAACATTAAAGTATGAGGTTTGATCTTTTATTCAAAGCCTTGAGTGATGAGACAAGAAGAGAGATATTAAAAATACTCTCCGAAAGAGACATGACTGCAGGAGAGATTGCTGAGAGATTTCAAAAATCATGGCCCACTATTTCCTACCATCTCGAGATATTAAAACAGGCAGAGCTTATAACTGAAGAAAAGAGAGGAAAATATATTGTCTATTCCCTAAATACCACTGTGTTTCAAGAGATTATTATTTGGTTTATGAACAATTTCATAAAGGAGGATAAAAAAACAAATGTATAGTTTAAAAGGCTCTATAAAAAAGGATATAGCAATTATTATACTAATTACCCTTATGTTTATTATTGGAATCTTTTTCTATCCTTATTTTCCTGAAAAAATCCCAATGCATTGGAACTTTAAAGGAGAAATAGATAGATATGGCTCAAAATTTGAAGGTCTTTTTGGCATACCTTTAATGAGTCTTGGTTTCTACTTATTATTTTTAGTACTTCCTTATTTAGATCCCAAAAAGGAAAATTATCAAAAATTCGAAAAAGTATATCAGATAATAAAATATGCCTATATCTTTTTTTTATTTACACTACAGATGGCGATCATTATAGTCACCTTAGGAGGTCCTAAAGATTTAATACCTAAAATAACACCAACATTAGTCGGACTTCTTTTCATCATATTAGGAAACTACATGCCAAGAATAAAGCCTAATTGGTTTGTAGGAATAAGAACACCTTGGACCTTATCCAACGAAGAGGTATGGAAAAAAACTCATAGATTTGGAGGATATATATTTATTATTGGTGGAATATTTATTATAATTGCCGGCTTTTTGCCTACATTTATAAATTTGATAGTTCTCATGTTATCAATACTTCTTATAGTTTTAGGTACCACTCTTTATTCCTTTATCCTTTACCAGAAATTAGAAAGAAAGGAGAAAAACTAAAATGGAATATTTAACTAAAAATTTTCCCTTATTATTACCTCTTATTATTATACAGATAATCTTTCAGTTTACAGCATTAATTGATTTAATAAAGAGAAACAAAGAAGAAATAAGATGGGAAAATAAGATTCCTTGGGTAATTATAATCTTGGCCTTGGGTATACTAGGACCAATTTTATATTTTATCTTTGGGAGAAAATCATGAATATAATTGAAACTTTTAACCTTTGTAAATATTACAAAAACAAAAAGGCATTAGATAATCTTAACTTAGAAGTGCCAGAAGGAATAATCTTTGGATACTTAGGACCAAACGGTGCAGGAAAAACAACCACTATAAGACTATTATTGAATCTCGCAAAACCAACCAAAGGTTACGCTATTATTATGGGAGAAAACATATTAAAAAGTAAAAATTATTTAAGAAAAATTGGATTTCTACCAGATGTACCAAATTTTTACAATTACTTTACAGCTAAAGAATACTTGAAAATATTAGCCGAAATATTAGGAGTAGATAAAAAAAGAGTAGATGAAGTACTCGAATTGGTTGATTTGAAAAATGAGAAAAAAAGAATTGGTACATTTTCAAGAGGTATGAAACAACGCCTTGGTATTGCTCAAACATTGCTCCATAACCCTAAACTTCTAATATTGGATGAACCTACATCAGCCCTTGATCCACAAGGCAGAAAGGAAATCTTGGATCTTATTAAATCTCTAAAAGGTAGTAAAACCATATTTTTCTCAACACACATTCTCTCAGATGTAGAAAAAATATGTGATAGAGTAGCTATAATAAAGGATGGAAAGCTTCTTCTTAATGAGAATGTAGAGGAACTTAAAAAGAGATATGCTAAAAGATTGATCACTATTGAAGTAGATAATAAAGATATACTATTGGAAAAACTTAAAGATAAACCTTGGGTTATAAATATTACAACTCACAATAAAAGCTTATTATTAAATATCAATAATATATCTATGGCACAGAAAGAAATTCCCAAAATTATTTCTGAGAATAACCTCTCATTAATACATTTTGAATTTCTTGAACCTACCATTGAAGACATATTCTTTGAGGTGATATCATGATATGGAAATTAATGAAAAAGGAATTAAAGGAGTTTTTAAAAACAGGAAAAATTTATGTTCTTCTTTTTTCCCTCCTATTCTTTGGAATTTCAAGTCCTATAATTGCTAAATTTACACCAGAAATTATAGAAAGTCTTGTCAAAAATCAAGAAATGCAAGGTCTCATAATACAACTTCCTCCTCCTACTTGGAAAGATGCTTTTATGCAGTTTTTCAAAAATTTAAATCAGATAGTATTTCTTATTATAGTTTTACTTTTCATTGGAAGTATCTCTGAAGAGAAAAATAAAAACACTGCAAGCATCTTTATTGCTTTAGGTATTGACAGAAAAAAATGGATACTTTCTAAATTCCTTTTTCAAATAATAATAACCTATACCTTTCTACTAATCTCCTTTATAGCTTGTACCTATTATACATATTTCCTTTTTTCAAAATTTCCCATACAAAATTCACTTTCAGCTATGTTGCTATATTTTATCTATATCTTTTTTATTTTATCACTTATTATCTTCTCAAGCTCCTTAGGCAACAATTTCATTCAATCAGCAGGTATTTTCTTAGGAATATTTATTATTTTTAATCTTCTTTCTATATTTCCCAATATGGATCCATACAATCCTATGTCTCTCTCTTCTTTACAAAATGAATGGATCTTAAAAAGTGTAATATGGAAGGATGCATTAAAAAATATAACTTTCACCCTCATATATTCTTTCATCTTATTAATATCAGGAATAATATCTTTTGAAAGACAAGAGCTTTAAATGATATAATCTATCCCGAATATGATTGTAGGATTATTTAATGATTCCTTTCCTCCAGTAATAGATGGAGTAGCTATAACAGTTAAAAATTATGCATATTGGATAAACAAAAAACATGGTTTATCCTATGTAATTACTCCTGCATACCCTAAATATAAAGATAATGAAGAATTTGAAGTTATTAGGTACTTTTCATTACCTCTCATATTTAGACCCCCATATAGACTCGGAATTCCTTTTTTAGACATTAATACAATAAAAAAAATTGAGAAAATTCCTTTTGACATAATACATGCCCATTCTCCTTTCTCCACAGGACTCTTAGGGTTATATATAGCAAGAAAGAAAAAAATACCCATAGTAGCTACCTTTCATACAAAATATTATGATGATTTTAAATCCGCAACAAAATCTGATCTTATAAGCAAAATAGCAGTAAAACTAATAGTAGAATTCTATAACCAAGTAGATGAGGTTTGGACAGTAAATCATTCTACCGCAGAAACTTTAAGATCATATGGCTTCAAAAAAGATATAAAAATAATGCCTAATGGGACTGATTTTATTCCTCCTGAAAATCCTCAAGAATATAGAGAAAAAATAAATAAAATCCATAATTTAAAAGAAGACGAAATTTTATTTCTTTTTGTAGGACAAATAATAAAGCAAAAAAATATAGAGCTGTTATTGAAATCTTTCAAAATACTAAAAGACAGAGGCTATCACTTTAAAGCTATTCTTATAGGGACAGGAAAGGATGAGAAATATTTCAAAGACTTAACACATAAACTTAATCTTGATGAAATTGTAATATTTACTGGAAAAATTTTAGATCGAGAACTTCTAAAAGCATACTATGCAAGAGCAGATTTATTTACATTCCCATCCCTTTATGATACCTCTGCGATTGTTCTTCAAGAGGCTTCAGCTATCAAATGTCCTTCCTTGGTTATTGAGAATTCAAATATAGCAGAAGAGATTATAGATGGGTATAATGGCTTCTTATCCCAGAATGATCCATATATTTATGCTGAGAAAATCTCTCAAATAATCTCTGATAGAGAAAGATTAAAATCTGTTGGAGAGAATGCCCAAAAAACCCTTTATAAACCATGGGAAAAGATTGTTGATAAAGTAGTAGAAAGATATAAAAAGATATTAAACCTTCAAAAAGAACATATAAACTTATAGACATGGGAAAATTTTTTAATTACGATTAAAAATAGAAAAAAAACTTTTTAAGAAGAAAATTTTCTACAAATAAGAGATAAAGATAATCCCCAAAATATTGTAGTAAATATTTTTTTGTATATTACTATAAAAACAAATCAAAAAATCTATTGAAATTTTTCTTATTTTTTGCTATAAAAAAACTGAAGGTAGATTAAAATTATTTTAAAGCCTAAAGTTTTATAATATACGATTTTAAATGAATATAGAAGATTTGGTATTTTTAAATAGCATGAAAAATTAGATTTTAAAATAAGGAGGTGATAACATATCCCAAAATCGCAAGCCAAAAACTATAAATGGGGGGGTTATACCTATGCGTTTAAGAACATTTATCGCTATCTCTTTATTTTTGCTTCTTCTTTTAAATATTGGAACCAGCGTAGATTATCCCAGAAGACCAGTACAGATAATTGTTCCATGGTCTGCAGGTGGAGCAACAGACGTGCTCTTCAGAGCTATAGCCTCCGTATTTCCTAAATATGCCAATGGACAGCCATTAGTAGTGAATAATATTCCCGGTGGTGGAGCAGTTCCTGGTACTATAGAGTTCCTACGAGCAAAACCTGATGGCTATACCTTACTCTCCTTCGCAGCTCCTATACTAATAAAATCTCATATGGATCCTGTAAATTTTGATGTAAATTCTTTTGAGCCTGTAATTTTAATCGTCAATGACCCATGCTACATATTAGTAAGAAAAGACGCTCCTTGGAAAGATTTAAAAGAGTATGTAGAGTATGCAAAACAGAATCCAGGAAAAATTACCATAGGTAACGGAGGAGCAGGTGGAGGTACACATCTTGCAGCTCTTGCCTTTGAAAGTTTTACAAAGATTAAATTAACCCATGTTCCTTTTGAAGGTGGAGGTCCTGCCGTGACTGCTTTAGTTGGCGGACATATTAACTCTTACATGGGGGCTGCTCCAGAAGGTCTTAACAATGTAGATGCTGGACAATTAAGAATATTAGGGGTTTTTGGAGATAAAAGACTTGATAAATATCCTGACGTACCTACTGCAAAAGAACAAGGATTCAATTTTAAATTTGGAATGTGGAGAGGAGTAGCTGTCCAGAAAGGTACCCCAAAAGAGATTGTAGATAGACTCCATACTATCTTCTTGAGATGTATGAGAGATCCAGATTTCGTAAAGAAGGCAAAAGAACTTTCCTTAACCTTAGAATATAGAGGACCATCTTCTTTCTCAAAATTCATACAAGATTACAATGCTTATTATGAAAATCTGATTAAAACAAATAAATTAGGAACCAAATATAAATATTAAAAACCTTCCCCCTACCCTCTATGGGTAGGGGGAATTTAAGATTTAGGAGGGTTATCTTTTATGAAATTAAAAATTAGCTGGGACACCAGAATTGGATTGGGAATAATTATTTTAGGAATTTTCATTCTTATTAATTCTTTTTCACTTCCAAAATCTCCCTTAGGACTTGGAGCTGGAGATTTTCCTATGATTATATCCTATGGCCTTATCATATGTGGTCTTCTATTAGTATATCAAGGAATTAAAAAGACAGAAGAAACAGTAAAGTTATACTCTTTTAAAGATTTAAAAAAGATATTTTTATTAACTCTTCTATGTTTTTTATATGTTTATCTTGTATCCTATATAGGTTTTCTGTATCTTACACCATTTTTAATGATGGCTACACTTTATCTTTTTGGATACAAAAAATGGATATTCGGGGTAATCATTAGTATTGTATTTACAATATTAGTTTATTATGTATTTTTTAGCATATTTAAAGTACCCTTACCACTTCCAAGTTTATTTTGATTAGAGGTGAAAGAAAAATGATTAACTATTGGTTAGAAGGCTTAAAAATTGCAATCCAACCTGGTAATTTAATCCTTATGTTAATTGGAACAGTAGGAGGAATCATAGTTGGCGCCCTCCCAGGTGTTACATCATCTATGGGGATAATATTATTACTTCCATTTACTTATTACTTAGATCCTAAATTAGCCCTTTTAATGTTAGCAGGAATGTATTCTGGCTCCATGTTTGGAGGTTCTATCTCAGCAATCCTTCTTGGAGTACCAGGGACTCCCTCCGCAGCAGCTACATTAATTGATGGCTATCCTTTAGGAAGACAAGGTAAGGCAGGGAAAGCTATATTTACAGCTTTAATTGCTTCTGTAAGTGGGGGCATTTTAAGTGGCATTATTTTAGCTTTATTAGCTCCTCAACTTGCAAATTTTGCCCTTAAATTTTCTCCCATAGACTATTTTGCTTTAGCAATCTTTGGATTATCAATCATTGCAAGTGTTTCTGGCAAAAATTTACTAAAAGGAATTATTTCGGGATTATTGGGTCTTTTTATCTCAACAGTAGGAATTGAAAATATAAGAGGCTCTACAAGATTTATCTTTGGAATACCATCTCTTTCTGCTGGATTTGAACTTTTACCAGTGTTAATAGGTATTTTTGCTATAACTGAGATTATGATGGAACTTGAGAAAGAAAAAGAGGAAATAATACCAAAACAAAAAATCTCAAACATATTTTTATCCAAAGAGGAATATAAATCTATAATAATACCTATATTGGTTGGAGCCATAATTGGCATAGCTTTAGGCATAATTCCAGGAACAGGAGGAACTATTGCTACTTATTTAGCATATAACCAATTACGAAGTTGGTCAAGAAAAAAGGAAAAATTTGGAAAAGGGGCTATTGAAGGTATAGCTGTTGTAGAATGTGCTAACAACTCAGTAACAGGTGGAGCTTTAGTTCCTACTCTCGCTCTAGGCGTACCAGGAGATGTGGTTACTGCTGTTATGCTCGGAGCCATGATCCTTATAGGAGTTAGACCTGGACCACTTCTTTTCCAATCTACTCCTGACCTTGTGTACTCCTTTTTTGCAGGTTGGTTTATAATTCAATTTCTTATGTTAATAACAGGATTCATATCTACTTTAATTGCTCCATACATATTAGAAGTTCCAAAGAAAATACTAATGCCAATTATATTGATATTCGCAATTATTGGGTCTTTTGCCATTAGAAATAGCTTATATGATGTTGGAGTAGCAATAGCCTTTGGACTCTTTGGATATTTCATGAGAAAACATGCCTTTCCTTCAACCCCTTTAATCTTAGGATTGATATTAGGACCTATGGCTGAGCAAAACTTAAACAGAGCACTAATCCTATCCGGAAATGATTGGACTATTATGTTTAGAAGCCCCATTTCGTTACTTCTTCTTGTATTATCAGTACTCTCAATAGTTTTTGCAGTATTTCCTACAAGAAAAGGAAGTAAAAGGTAAGGAGGTTAAAAATGGAAAGAAAACAGGAAGTAAAAATAAAGTTAGAGAAAGTTAGAAAATTTATGGAAGAAAATAAATTGTCAGCTATGCTCATTAAGAAACAACCAAATTTCTCATGGATAACAGCAGGTGGAGTAAATTTTGTAGGAATAGCAACAGAGATGGGAGTCACATCAGTATTAATTACTCGTAATGATCAATTTGTAATTGCTAATAAGATTGAGGCACGAAGAATGAAAGATGAAGAAGTAGGAGATATTGGCTTTGAAGTTCTTGAATATGAATGGTATGAAGACAAAGAGATGGAAATAGTAAGAAATATAGTCAAAAACGGAGAAATAGGATGTGATATAGTTCTTCCAGGCACACAATTTGTAGAAAATTCCTTTAGAAAACTTCGCTTTGAGCTTACAGAGGGAGAAATAGAAAGGTATATATTCTTAGGAGAAAAATTATCAAGAATAGTAGAAGAAGTGCTGATGTATGAAACAAAACCTGGCGATACAGAATTAGAAGTAGCAGGAAAAATATCAGCCAAATTATGGAAAGAAGGAATAGAACCTACAGCTTTTATGGTTTCCTCTGACGAAAGAATTAAAAATTATAGACATCCCATATCCAAAAACAAAAAAATAGAAAAATATGTTATGGCGTCAGTAAATGCTCGATACAAAGGTTTAATTGCCACTATTACCCGCATGGTATATTTTGGGAACTTACCAGAAAGTCTAAAGAAACAATATAGAGACAATGTAGAAATCGAATGCATTATGATTGCTAAAACTAAGATTGGAGAAGAAATGAGAGTTTCAGTTTTAGCAGCTATAGAAGAGTATGAAAAAAGAGGATACAAAGATGAATGGAAACTACATCACCAAGGAGGATGCATAGGTTATTATCCCAGAGAGATAAGAGTAACACCATCTACCCCAGATAGAATTTTAAAAAATCAGGCTTTTTGCTGGAATCCTTCTATTTCAGGTACTAAATCAGAAGATGGATTTATAGTAACAGAGAAAGGACTATTAATGATTACAAAACCAATTATTTTCCCCACTATAAATTTGGAAATAGAGGGAATAAATTTTGTTAGACCGGATATTCTGGTAATATCGTAAAGGAGGGGCCTTATGGAAAAGGCAAGGATAGGACTTGTAGGTACAGGTTTTATAGCTAAAATTCATATAGCTGCATATAAAGAAATTGCTCCATATGCACAAATAGCAGGGATTTGTTCCAGAAAAAAAGAGAACGCAGAGAACTTTGCAAGAGAACATAATATTCCTAAAGTATTTGATAATTTTGAGGAATTATGTACTTCTCCTGATATAGATATAGTTGATATATGCACACCTACCAACCTACATGATGAAGTAATAATTTGTGCTGCTAAAAATAAAAAAAATGTGATATGCGAAAAACCTCTTACTGGGTATTTTGGAGAAGACAGTGAAAAGGAATTTGTCGGCATAGAAGTACCAAAGAGTCATATGTATAAAAAGGTATTAGAAAAAATAGAGAAAGTAGAAAAAGCCATTAAAGAAAATAATATAAAGTTTATGTACGGTGAAAATTTAATATACGCTCCCTCTATTGAGAAAATGAAAAGAATGATATCAGCTTCTTCCTCTACTATCTTAGAAATTCGGGCAGAATGTAGCCATTCTGGCTCTCATGCAAGTTATGCTAAGCTCTGGAGAACATCAGGCGGAGGAAGCCTGATGAGACTTGGGTCTCATCCTGTAGCTGTTGTTCTTCATTTAAAATATTATGAGGGAATCCAAAGATATGGAAAACCTATTAAAGCAAAATCTGTGTTAGCAGAGATAGGAAATCTTACCAAGATAGAACCTTTTATAAGAGAAGAAAAGCACTACGTAGCAACTGCCTGGGAAGATGTAGAGGACTGGTCAATCCTTATAATCAATTTTGAGGATAGAACAAAAGGAATTATATTCTCCAATGATATTAGTTTGGGAGGTCTAAAAAATTGGATTCAAGTATCTCTATCCAAAGGTCAGATATATGCAAATATAAATCCAAACAATATGATGGTAGCCTACGCTCCTGAAAAGGAAATTTGGAAAGATGAATATATTGCTGAAAAAATAGAAACAAAAGAAGGCTGGAATTTTCCATCCCCTGATGATTTCTGGACCAGAGGCTTTCCTCAAGAATTAAAGGACTTTGCTATATCAGTAATAGAAGATAAAGAACCTATATCAAATTTTGAACTTGCTAAGGAAACTATAAAAGTAATATATGCAGGATATCTATCAAGTGAAGAAGGAAGAAAAATAGAGCTTTAAAAAATAAGGCTGGGAAGAAATCAAGAATGTTCTTCCCAGCCTTAAAATAAATAATAGGGGGGTTCTATATGAAGAAATATTTTATCTTAATTTTAACCCTTTGTGTAGTATTTGCCATAAACAATATCAATGCTCAAAACATTACTACTATAAAAGCAGCTACACCTTTCCCCAAGGGACATATCATAACTGATGCTATGGAAAACTTTAAGTCTATAATTGAAGCAGAAACAAAAGGAAGAATAAGAATAGAACTACAAATTGCCCAAGATACAGAAGAAGGCGTAAATGACAAATGTGCAAAAGGAGAAGTCGACATGCAATTCACTGGTGGCAGAGCCTTAGAAGTATTTGCTCCACAATACTTCTTTATAAATGCTCCCTTTGTTTTAAAAGATTACGAACATTTCTTCCGCCTAATGAAAGGACCAATTGGAGAAAAAGCTAAAGCAGAGATCTTAACAAAAGGTAAAATGTATACTCTTGGATATCTATATCGAGGCTATAGACAAATGACCTCTAACAAACCAATACTTGGACTAAAAGACTTAGAAGGGCTAAAACTCAGACTTCCTGTAGTACCAACTTGGATTAAAGTTTGGGAAGCCCTTGGCACTAAGCCAGTCCCTGTACCTCTCACAGGATTATATCAAGCCCTAAAAGAAGGGACAGCTGAAGCTTCTGAAGGTGATCTTACTCAGATATCTGGATATAAATTATACGAAGTACAAAAATATCTCATAATCACAAATCACCTTGTTTCCTTCGGATGGGTACACATGTATAAACCAACCTTTGATAGGCTAACCCCTTCAGATCAACAATTATTTAGAGAAACAGTTGAAAAGGTATGCGACCAAGCCACTAAAAAACTCCTTGAAAACGAAAATAACATACTAAAGTCTCTTATAGAAAATGGTATGACAGTGATCTATTTAGATTCTAAAACAATGCAACAAATAAGAGAAAAAGCAAAACCAGCTGTTGAAGAGCTCTTTAAAACAACATGGCCTGTAACAACATGGGAAGAAGTCTTAAAACAATAAAAGAAAGCCATTGAAAATTATGGAAAATTTAAAGAGGCTGGCATATGCCAGCCTCTTTTATAAATAAAAAAGGAGGTGAGCTTATGGGACTTAAAGGAGATATCTCAACAATGTCCATGTGGGAAATATTCCAGTTAATCTCCATTAGCAAAAAAAACGGCAAACTTCAATTAGAATACAATGAGAATCTGGCAGAAGTTTATTTTTCAGAGGGAAAAATAGTTTATGCAAAGTCTGGAAAATTAGAAGGTATAGATGCCCTAATAGATATATTCTTATGGTCAAAAGGAAATTTTAATTTTTTACAGAACATCAACCCACCCAAATCTACCATGACATTAGATATTTTTGAAGTTTTATTTCAACTGGATACATATGTGGATAAAATGAATTATTTCTCTGATTTTATTTTAGTACCGATAAATATGGAGGATTTATCTGAAGAAGAATACAAAATTGTTTCTATTCTTGATGGAATAAAAAACGTTAAGGAAATTATAGGAGAATACAAAGGAATAAAAACAGAAGGATTAGAAAACATAATAAAGCTCATTAAAGACAAAAAGATCATAAGAATTACTGATGATACTAATATCTTCTGGTTTTATCTCTTTTGGCGTATATGGGATTATTTAATAAAAGAATCCAATAAACTAAAAATTAATGAACAAAAATTAAGAGATTTTGCCAGAAAATTTATAGATAGAAGTGGATCATATCTTAAAGAGATTTTTAAGGAGATAATTTCACCTTATAATATCTCCCCTCTTCATTTTTATAAATACATTAAAGAGGAAACTATCAACCAAGAAGATATAGAAAATGTTTATGAAAACTTGATTTATGATGAAAAGATTCCTTGGGACCATATCTATAAAACTATAAAAGATTTTTCTCACAAAGCCATACAAGATTTTGTAAAAGACTTTCTGATAAAACTCTTTTCCATAGAAGAACCTTTATACAAAAAATATCTTGACTTAAATACAAATCACTTATATCAAAACTTTAGTGACAATCAACTAAGAGACCTATACATATATAATGGAGAGATATCTTCTTTGGAGGAAGAAATCCTTTCATGGTTTTTGAATGGTAATAGAAATTTAGAAACTTTTGTAAGAGATTTTATCTTTAACGAGAAAAAGAACCTAATTATTTTCAGCAAACTAATAGATGAAGGTAAAATTATTTCTATATTTGGAAAAGAAAAGTCGACAATTATACATAAATTTATTGAACTTTGGAAAGATATTAAAAATGAATACAAAAATAATAGTAAATATATAGAAATTTACAAAAAAGTGCGAGAGTTTATAGATAAAGATTCAAGAGATACAAGATTTATAGTAGAAAAGATTATAGAAGACTATCCCATCAATTGGAGGTATATCTTAAATAAACTTACATTAATTTCAGAGGAAGAAGTGAAATTGTTTACATATGATATTTTATCTTTATTTGAAGTAAGTAATAATCCCAAATTAAAAGATAAGATATCGACTCTTAAAGCTTCCCTATAATAGTAATAAATAAGGGAAGCCCGAAGGCTTCCCTTATTTTGATACGGTAATGGGGGTAGGTGACCTCTATACAATCCTTGATGTTAAATAGTTTACTACAGGAGATTCAATTATTAAATACTCAACTTCTAAATTTTTTACATTTCTTTCTTCCTTCTTTATAGTCTTTATCTCTTTTTCACTTAATGTTGGAATTATATTAACCTGTTTAAGGATTGCTTTCATTTAGCATCCCTCCTTTTTCATTGTTTTCGAGTACTATTATAATTTACCCGTGTTAATATAAATTTAAAAGTTAATTAAATTTATTTTAGACAATTTAAAGAATTGTTTAAATTTAATCTTGTTAAACATTATTTAACACTTATTTACCTCTTTTTCAAAAGAATTTAACATCTTTTAAATCATATATAAAGATAATTATCTATAAAAATATCTTAAGGAGGTAATTTAAAATGAAAAAATTTCTTATCCTCATTATATTAATTCTATTATCCTCAACAGGTTATTGTAATAATAGTTTCTTAATAGGAACATTAAACCATATATCTGGAATTGAATATGAGTCTGTAACCCAAAAAGGCATCACAGATACATATGGACATTTTAAATATATACAAGGAGAAAAAATAACTTTTAAAATTGGAAACTTAATAATTGGTGAGACTATAGGAAAAGACAATATAACATTATTAGACTTAATACCAAACAGTATTGATAAAAATAATTACCCCTCAATAAAAACTATAAAAACATCAATTCTCCTTTATTCATTAGATGAAGATAATGATCCTACAAATGGTATTCAAATAACAGAATGGCTTAGAAACAAATTTAACAATATAACACAAACTCAAATAAACGATGATACTGATTTAGACGATTTAATTAAGAAATTGGATATAAAAATAGATCTTATAGACCAAAAAATAGCTTTAGAAAATCTATTAAGTAGTTTGTCAGAAATCTATGGTACATATAATGTAAAATACACGGATGGTCCTATTTCTGAAATTCATATAAAAATAGTAAACACAAATGATTATGATATTCCATTCACTATTGATACAAACACACATAATATTCCAATTTCCATCGGTTCAGGACTTTGTTTAAAATTTTACAATAACAATAAAATCATATTCTATGCATTAACCGATAGAGGCCCTAATACCCCAGGTCCAAGTGGAACACAAAATGATCCTGCGGTTAAAACTACCAATAATACTTTCATTCAGTCTGTAGTTTTTCCTGTACCAGAATTTACACCACAAATATTAGAAATAGAGATTACTGACAAACATGCTAAAATTACAAAAAGCATTCCTATAAAGAATATTAAAGGAGAGTATACCTCTGGAAGACCTATACCTCCGGGAGAAATAGGTTCTACTCTTGAAGCACCTTTAAGCACTGATCTAAGTAAATTATTAGATTTTGATTCAAACGGTATTGATCCAGAAGGAATCGCTATTGATAAAGATGGCAATTTCTGGATAGCTGATGAGTATGGGCCTTTTATTTTAAAAGTAGATTCATCCGGGAAAATTATTAAAAAATATTCTCCAGGACTAAATTTACCCCATATGCTAACAAATAGAATTCCTAATAGAGGATTTGAAGGTATTACGATAGATCCTAATACAGGTTTAGTTTATGCAATAATGCAAACCCCCTTAAAAGGAAATGATAGTTATATCTGTTTAGTAGAACTTGATCCTAACACTGATGAAGTCAATCTTTATGCAATTCCTTTTGAAAATATATTTAAACCAAATCAAGTTAAAATAGGTGATATTGTATCCTTAGGTGACGGTCAATTTTTGATAATTGAGAGAGATAAAGTTGTATACATTGTAAAAGTAGACATCTCTTGTGCAACCAAAATCACTAAAGATATGTACGAAAGTAAGCAACAATTAAGAGAGATTGAAAATATAACTCCTGCTAAAACCAAAATAATCGTAAATTTAGCAGAATATGGCTTCCCTTTAAAAGCAGAAGGTTTAACAGTAATTGATGAAAAAACATTTGCAATAACTAACGATAATGATTTTGGGATATCAGCTATCTCCTTTTGTACTCTAAACGGAGAAAAGATTTACTTAGATCCTGCTAAATTAAGATTAGAGTTTACAAACAATTCACCAATAATAAAAACTATTGAGAGAAATGATTATGATAAAAATAGTATTAAATACACTATAACAAAAGGTTCTCCTGTAGATAAAAGATCAAGATTATGGATAGTTAAACTTACTAAACCAATAAAAGAATTTTAAAATCCTTATACAAAAAATATAAACATAATATAAGGCAATAGCTTTCCTTTGTATGTTTTAAAAATTAGTATTGACAATATAATTATATAAATGTTAGAATTCCTAAAATAAATTTTTGAAAATTACTAAGGGAGGTGCATAATTTATGTCCTTTTCTAAACCTAATTTCTCAGAAGCCACTTTGACCCGCCTTCGTCTAAAAGATTATTCTCCATTTAGTGGAATGTGTGTCACCTGTTTGGATGGATGTCCTGGATATTGTGAAATTGCAAAATCAGCTGTAAGAGGAAGAGAATATATTTATCCAAAGCCTTACGGTAAAGTAACATCAGCCTCCGAAAAAGACTACCCAATAGATTTTTCCCACTTCAATATCAATGGTACCTGTGTCGGAGCTCAAGGAGTAGAACCAGATCCTGATAAAGCAACTTTTCCTGCAGTAGACATAGAAACAAAAATAGGTAACATTAAATTAAGAGGTCCATGGTTTACTACAGGTCTCGGATCTACCTTCATCGCAAGAGATAACTGGGAAGGCGTCGCTATTGGATCTGCCCTCTTCGGTACAATGGTAGGAGTCGGTGAAAATGTATGTGGTGTAGATCCAGATGCTGAATTCAAGAATGGAAAAGTTGTAAGATCTCCTGAAATGGAAAGAAGAATTAAATTATTTAAAGAATGGCAAAAAGATGGTTATGGTGGAGTTATAGTTCAAGAAAATGTAGAAGATTCAAGACTTGGTACATTGGAATATGTGATTGAAAGTTTAGGAATAGAATTTGTAGAGATAAAATGGGGACAAGGAGCAAAAGATATAGGAGGAGAAATAAAACTCTCTGATATTAAGAGAGCAAAACAGTTAAAAGATAGAGGATATATTGTTTTCCCTGATCCAGATGATCCTGTAATTCAAGAGTTATTTGCAAAGGGTGGAATTAAGGAGTTTGAAAGACATTCAAGACTTGGTATGGCATCAGTAGAGGGATTTGTAAAAAGAGCAGATGAACTCAGAAAAAGAGGAGCCAAATATATATCATTAAAGACAGGAGCTTATAGACCAAAAGATCTTGCCCTTGCTTTGAGAGCAGCATCTGAAGGTAAGGCAGATTTACTAATTGTAGATGGCGCTGGCGGTGGAACTGGAATGAGTCCATGGAGAATGATGAATGAATGGGGTATTCCTACCGTCTACTTGGAAGCTTTAACCTACAAATATGCAAAGATGTTAGCAGAAAAAGGGAAACATGTACCTGCAATAGCAATAGCTGGTGGATTTACCTTAGAAGATCACATCTTTAAAGGTCTTGCATTAGGAGCTCCATATGTAAAGCTTGTGGCTATGGGAAGAGCCACACTTACTGCAGCTATGGTAGGAAAAACTCTTGGAAACTTAATTAAGAGTGGAAATATACCAAAAGATTATGCAGAGTATGGTAATGATGTAGAAGAAATCTTTGTAGCAGTTGCAGAAATGAAAAAACTCTTTGGAGAAGATTGGAAAAAGATTCCACCAGCAGCCCTTGCAGTTTATGGATATTTTGATAGATTAGCTGTCGGCTTAAAACAATTTATGGCAGGAGCAAGAAAATTTAAGCTTGAATTTATCTCAAGAGATGATATTGTAGCTCTTACAAAAGAAGCTGCGGAAGTTACAGGTATAACCTATGTAATGGATCTTGATCACGATGAAAGTATGAAAATCTTATTCGATTAAGAAATAAGAAAATAAAGAGGGGATAGGGATAATTTTTTAATCCTTATCCCCTCTTATCCTTTTAGTTTCTCTTTTTTAATTCTTTTTTGTTCATACATGATTTCATCGGCTTTTTGAAGAAGATCTTCTAAAGAAACAGGATTCTTAGGATCATAGGTCACAATTCCTATACTTATAGATATCTTATAGGGTCTATCTTGCTTGCTATTGAATTCTTCTATCTTTTCTAAAAGCCTTTTAAGGACTATTTCTTTATGATTTTCTTCCCCTATAATACCCATAATTACAAATTCATCTCCACCAAACCTTGCTATAAGGTCGTTCTGTCTAAGGGTTTCTCTCAAAATATTAGCTAAATCAATAAGGGCTTGATCTCCCACCTGATGTCCATATTTATCATTTATTTCTTTCATGTGATCAAGATCAATAAACATAACAATTATCTTTTTATTTAATCTATTAGCTATAGAGAAGGTATGCTCTGCCAGAGTCATAAATCCACGTCGGTTGTAAAGGCCCGTTAGAGCATCGGTTATAGAGAGTAACTTTAATTCTTCTTCTAACTTCTTCCTATAAGTTATATCAAGAATTGATAGGAGTATTGATTTTTTACCTTTATAAAGAACATTAACCATAGAGATCTCTAAATATGCTATTTCGTTATTTATTTTTCTTATTCTAATTTCATCTATTATATATTCAAAAGTATTTTCTAATATCTGATTATACCTTTCCAAAAATCTATTTTTGTCCTCTTCATAAACATATTTTGTAAAATCATTTAGAGTTTCAAGTCTTGGTGGATAACCAAGGATCTCAACAAACCTTGAATTAGTGTATATGAATTTATTATCTTGTAATAAAGAAACACCAGTAAGAGACTGTTCTGCTAAAACTCTATACCTGGCCTCAGATTCCCTTAACGCTTCTAATAGCTCAATATTCTCAAAGATTATGGCAGCTTGCATAGTAAGTGTTTCTAAATTGAGAATATCATCCTGTTTAAAAGAATTCCTTTCAAGAGACTCTAAAACTAATATGCCTAATACCTTCTCTTTACCTAATATAGGAACAGCTAAGACAGAATTTGATACTGGATTAACACATTTTATATCTGTTTCCCCAGTATAAGGTATATAAATAGTTCTCCTTTCACTAAGAACTTTTTTTAAAATACAAGAAGGGCTTTCTAAGTCTTTTGAATAATCTAATACACTTTTTGTAGATCTTTTCAGAAGAAAATTACCATCTTTTATCAAAAAAAGATAAACAAAGGGAGCATTACTTATTTTTATAGCTCCTTCAAAAAGTTTATCAAATAATTCTTCCCTATCTAAGGTAAAAATAGATTTTTGAATATCATTTAAAACCTTTAAACTTCTTATTTGCTTTTTATAATTTTCTTCCCTTTTTACCCTATCTGTTACGTCTTCAATTATCGCTATTATGCCTTTTTCTACATTTCCCTCTAAAAGAGGAAACATCTGTACAGTTTGTTGCATATATTTATATTCTTCATCCTTTATTTCAATAGGTATAAGGTATTTATCAAATCTTTGAGAAAGAATAACTGAACTTCCTTGCAATACCTGCTGAAAATAATTTTCAAATCTTTTAATCTGGGGAACTACCTCAAAAATATTTTGGCCAATGATATTTTCTTTTTTTATTCCTGTATTTACTTCAAGCCACTTATTCCAAAATATAACTTTAAAATTGGTATCTGTAATGAAGATACCCCATATACTGTATTCTTCAAGCCATGTAATGAGACTACTAAGAAAAAGTTCATTCATATTTATCCAATCTTTTCAAGGCTTTCCAAAAGTCTTTCTAAGGAAGAGACTCCCAAGATTATTACCAAATATCCCTTTATACTACTATCTCTCACCTTAAACTGAGTTATAGCTATTAAGGCATATTTTAACTCCTCTTGAGATATTACAAGAGTGTCAAGCATCACATTGAGAGCTTCTAGATGGATTTTAGGAACAGAAAAGGTAATATGAAGCTGCAATAAGTTTCCAAACATTCCAAGACATGCATTAAGTAGAATATTTCCTATCTCCATTAATACTTCTTTTAAAGATGGGGTCAAATAATCAACTTCCAAATCTTCTCCAGATAATAGGTTTGTAAGTTTTACAGCACCCTGATAGTCTAGAAGAAGAAGTGCATCTCCTGCTACAGGTCCTGAGAATATCTGGTGTACTGTAGTCACATCGCCATTAATCTCTTTCATGAGCCTACCCTGCAATTCACCAATAGGAACTATATCTACCTTAGGTGGTTCCAATAAAACTCTGTCTCCTGTAATCTCTGATAAAGAGGCTGCAGCTCTTGAGAAAGCAATATTAATAAGCTCGGAAAGAGCATCTTTTTGATTCTCATTTAAGATCATATCTTATCCTCCCGAAATTTTCTTAAGAATGTTTAAAACCTCTTCCTCAACAACTGGCTTATTTAAAAAAGCAGTAGCCCCTTTTTGCGTGGCAAGCTCTTTCGTTTGTCTTTGTATATCAGCTGAAACTATTATAACCTTCGCAGAGTTATCTATTTCCTTAATTTTTTCAAGAACCTCAAGCCCATTTAATCCCTCCATAGTAAGATCCAAAAATACCACATCAGGCTTCTCAAGATAAAATTTTTCCAACCCCTCTATACCACTTCCTGCCTCAATTATTTCATGATTTTCCTTTTCTAATACTCTTTTCAAAATCCTTCTTGCAAGACTTGAATCATCAATAAGAAGAATTTTCATTATTGCTTCCCCCCATAACAAAATTTATTATCTCTTCCGCCATATTATAAAGAGGAATACTTTTATCACTTAATCCTCTCTCTTCGACAGCTCTTGGCATGCCGTAAATTATACATGTTTCCTCAGATTCGGTAAATACAATTCCCCCTTTTGATTTTATTACTTCTACCCCTAAGAGTCCATCATTTCCCATCCCTGTCATTATAATACCAAGAGTTCTACTACCAAATATTTCTCCTGCAGATTTAAACAAAACATCTGCTGAAGGTCTATGAAGAGTATCTAAAGGTTTTAAATCCAGTCTCACCAAAACCTTATCATCCATTTTTTCAAAGAACATATGTTTGCCTGCAGGTGCAATATACACCTTTCCTCCCTGTAAGATATCACCATCTTCCGCTTCTTTGACCTCTAATTCAGATATTTCATTTAATTTTTCTGCAAAAATTTCTGTATATCCTATTGGCATATGAATAACAATAGCTATTGGAACTGGAAAATCCCTTGGAAATTTTGGTATTAAATACCTCAAAGCCTGTGGGCCTCCAGTAGAGATTCCAATAACCACAACATCTACTCTGGTCTTTTTAATTTCTTTTTTAATCTCTAATTTAGGTGTGGGTGAGCTGATAACTTTTTTGACTTTTTCAAGAGATATCATACTTGCATTCTTCACTTTTTCTATAAGCTCATTGGATATCTCGTAGATCTTTTCAGAGGCTAATGCAGTGGGTTTCTGTATAATATCTACTGCACCTAAATTAAGAGCCTCAATAGCTAAATCTCCTGTCTCACTTGCTATACTTACTATTACAACAGGAAGAGGTCTTCTTTTCATTTGTTCCTTTAAGAAGCCAATACCATCAAGTCTCGGCATAATAAGGTCCAAGGTTACTACATCAGGTTTTAATTCTTCCACCTTTTCAAGAGCTTCTTCTCCATCTCGTGCAGTCCCTACTACCTCAATAAAAGGACTTTTAGAGAGAATATTAGTTAATACTTTTCTTACAAAAGCAGAATCATCTACAACCAGTACTCGGATTATTCTATCTGGATTATTTTTTGACATATACAAAAGCACCTCCAATAATTTGTAAATCAAAGGAATGGGAAAATCTAAGTAAGGACTCTGATAATCCAATAAAGAGATAACCAGGATTTTCCATATTCTCTTCAAATATCCTTATAACTTTCTGTATTATGTCATCAGAAAAATATATAAAAACATTTTTACAAAAAATAATCTTTGACTTCGATAAATCCACTATCTCTTGCTTACTTACCAAATTTGCTTTTTTCCATATAACCTTTTTATGTATATCTGGTATTATTTTATACCCATTTTCTACTTTTATAAAATATTTATCAATTAAATCATTTGGAAAATTTCTAAAAGACCTTTCTTTATAAATTCCTTTTTTAGCCTTTTCTAAAGCAGAATTACTTATATCGCTTGCAAATATTTCTATTCGCATCTTATCAAACCAACCCTTTTCATTTAAAACAATAGCTATAGACAACGGTTCCTCTCCTGTAGCACATGCACTACTCCATATCTTTACATATCTTTCCCCTTTTTCATAAAGATCAGGAATAATATGTTCAGATAAAACTTTTAAATGTTCATATTCTCTGAAGAAATAGGTCTCTTGCACAGAAAGAGCATCAGCTATTTTATCCCATTCCTCTTTTCCCTCAGGGTCATATTTTAAGAAATAGTAATAATCAACAAAGTTAGTAAAATTCCTTTCTAAAGCAAGGGGAGTAAGTTTATCTGCTAAAATATCTTTCTTCGAATCATCGTAATATATTCCAATTTTATCTTTGATTAAATCTCTGAGAAGAGAAAAAGAATTTCCAGGAAAATCTAAAGTCTCTTGATAGAAAATCATATTTCCCTACCTTCTAATATATTTTTTACAATTTGTATAATTTCAGAATCCTTCTCTTCTAACAAGAAGTCCTTAAGGATTTTATATTCTTCTATTGAACCCAAATTGTGTAAAGAAAATATAGCTTGAATTTTTACATCCCTATCATCGTCTTTTAAAAATTGAGCAATATATTTTGTAACCCCTTTCCTTTTTCTCTCTAAAGCAAGAATCAAAGCTTTCTTTTCTATTTTTGTTATATTGTTACATGCTTTCAATAAATTTGGGATTTCTTCTAAAGGTATTTGAGAAAGAGTATCAATAGCCATATCTCGCTTATCAGCATATAAACTGAGAGACAATATAGCCCTATAACTTTCTAAGATACCCATTTGTAAAAAGGCCAAAAGAGCTTCTTTTATTATATCCTTATCATTTTCTGTTATAGTGCACCAAAGTATATTTTGTATCACTATAGGATTTTTCTTATTTTTTAACGCTCTTATTGCTTCTTTTTTTAAATCTTTATCTCTGGAGTTAAGAAATTGCAAAAGCAAAGGTATGGTCTCAGGATGATCTATGTTACCAAGAGCAGATATGGAATTTAATATTAAGTCTTTGTTATCAGAGTCTAAAAATTTTTGGATTAAAGGTATAGCTCTTTTATTTCCTATCTTTCCTAAGGATTCAATAATAATAGCCTTTACTAACTCTGACTCCTCTCTGTGTAATAAATCTTCAAGCAAATCAATAATATAGGGAGGATTATGGAAAACTAAGGATTTTACTGCATAATACCTTACCCAAGGAGAGGAATCTTTTAATGCTATCTCTATTAATGGTAATGCTTTTTCTTTTTCTATATATATTAAAGCTCTTGCTATCACTTCCCTTATTTTTCTTTTCTCTTTTTCTAAACCACTTTTAAGAATCTCAAAAATTCTTTCATCATCAAAAAATACTATATTCTCATATACTGCTTTCCTTATTTCTTCATTATCCTCTTCCAAAAGTTTTATTAAGTCGTCTTTATACTCTTCATATCCAAAATATCCTATTATCTTTATAGCAGATTCCTTTTCATAACAATTATTACTTACTAAGAGTTCTTTTACCCTTTCTCTCATTTCAGGATGCCCCAAAGAATTCAAGGCAGATATTATTGACTGTCTTATATAGGGATTAGGATGTCCTAATTTCTTAATTAATGGATCAAAAGCCCTTCTATCTCCTATTTTGGCCAACGCTCCTGCACAAACAATTGTAAGATTTTCGTCTTCTAATTGTTCTAATATGTAAGGTACTGCCTTTTTACTTCCTATTCTTCCTAAGGCCATAATAGCTAAGGTTTTTATCTCTATATCTTCATCCCTTAAGCTTTCTATAAGCAAATCCTCTATTTCTTTTCCATATTTAATAAGCACCTCAATAATTTCATTTCTCACGTTTGGATTTCCAATAAACTTTATTAAATATCTTTCCACAGTAGGATCCTTAAGGTAGGCAAGAATAGGTATGATGTTTTTTAGAGTTTCCTCTCTAAGTTTAAAAATAAAATCTAAAACATTTTTTAACCCTTGGGGTGTTAAATTGTCCTTTATCTCTTTAGCAATATATTCACCCTCTTCGTATATGTTCTCATATCTTCTATATATTTTTCCTAAGGCCTCTAAAATATCTTCTATATATTCAGGCGATTGATTTAAATGATTTACAAGTATTTTTACTGAATTTTTATCTCCCAATTCTCCTAAAATCTCTATTACGTGAGGTTTAAAGAGTTCATCTTCAAAATAAGGATAGATTTTCTCAATAATAGTTGGATCATTTATTTCTTTTAAGGCATTTAAAATCGCTACTCCTAAATAATAGTCTTTACTTTCAAGAAATTTCAAAAGATAAGGTACTGCTTTTTGAGATTTTTTATTCCCCAATCCTTCTATAGCTGAAAACACCACATTAGGATTACTATCTGAAAGGGCAGATATTAAAAGATCCTCTGCTTCTTCAAAATTAATATTTGAAAGTATCTGAACTGTATAGAGTCTTAAATCTGGATCTTTATCCTTCAACATTTGAGAAAGGGCATATAAAATATCTAAATCAGTAGTGGAGGATAGAATTTGAATCACACTATTCAATACACTCAAATTTCGGTATTCTTCTTTCATTCTCTTTAAAAGTTCATAAGCAAATTTTCCACTTTTTTTCTTTATCTCTTCCACCGCAATCTTTCTTACTTTCCAACTTTCATCATTAATAGCTTCTACTATTCCTTCATCTTCCATTTGACTTAACTTCTTTAAAGCCAAAATTCTCTCCTTTTCATCAGGGCTTTTCAGTTTCTCTTTTAACTCCATTTCTTCTTCTAAAATCTGAGTAACATCCTCAATAGTTATTATCAAACCTACAACCTCTTTCTCTGTCTTTAGCGGGGCAATAGTAACTCTCTGTCTCATTTTATCAAAATACTTGGAAGGATAGGATAGTTCAATAGGTATAAGATACTTGTGAAATCTTGTAGATAGAATTCTTACCACACCATTTTGAAGTACTTCTTCAAAGATTTTAGTGATACCTCTATCTATCAAATCAGGATATATCTCAGTGATTAATTTTCCAACTATATCCTCTCTTGGAATTTTTGTTTTTTCTTCTAACCAACTATTCCAGTAAGTAATTATAAGATTTCTATCAGTAGTAAGAATACCATAATTTTCTTTATCCTCCATTTTCTCTTTCCTCCATTTTATCCATACCTTCTTGTATCTTAGAAATACTCTTTGATAGAGCCTCTAAATTACTAATATTTCTCTTATTAGCTTCTGCTATTTCTTTTATCTGTTTTGCTATTTTGGTTATATTTTCAAACACATTTTTATTGGCAATAACTTGTTCATCCATTCCTTTCTTTATACTATTAAGTTGTTTCCTTATCATCTCTATAGCCTTCACAATTTGAGATGATGCAATAGCTTGCTCAGATATTGCCTTACTTATACTATTAATTAATTTACCTAATCTTTCAGTTTCTTTCGCAATTTGATCACTGGCAATAGACTGTTCTTGCATAGCTTTTGCAGTGTTTAATGAAATTTTTCTCATTGAATCCACTGCTTGTACAATCTGGTTAGCTCCTTTTGCTTGCTCCTCTGTAGCCTTTTGTACTAAGCTTGCAAGTCTCGAGGTTGCTTGCCCTGATCTTAATATTTCCCTGGCAGCTTTTGATTGTTCCTGCATAGCTTCAGTTATTTGTTTTGTTATTCTCCTAATATTGTTTACATTTTGTACTATAGAATGGGCTGTTTTATTTTGCTCTGAGGTTGCCTTTGCAATCTCTTCTGATTGTTTAGAGGTAATATTTACGGTATTAACCATATTTTGACCTGCCACCAACTCTTCCTCACTGGCTCTTGCTATTTGAGAAATCATAAGAGTTGTCTCCTCTATTCCAGAAAGAATTCTCTTTAAAGCATTAGCTCCTTCTTCTGAAAGATTTGTGCTTTCCTCTACTACTCTTAGTCCCTCCTTAGAAGCTGACACAGCTTCTTGGGCCACTTCTTGCAAATTTCTTATAATCTTTCCAATATCAGAAGTAGCCTTTGTAGCTCTTTCTGCCAAATTTCTTATCTCCTCTGCAACCACAGCAAAACCTCTGCCTGCTTCTCCAGCTCTTGCTGCCTCTATGGAAGCATTTAAGGAAAGAAGATTAGTTCTTTCAGCTATAAGGTCTATAGTATCCACTATTTCATTAATTTCTCCTGCCCTTTTTCCCATTTCTTTAATTACCGATGATATTTGTTCCATCACATTTCTTATCTTATTGATACCTTGAATAGCTTTTTCAATTGTAATTCCCCCTTCTTTTGCCTCTCTCTCAAGTCTCTTTGAGGTTTCATCAGCTCTTTTTGTAATATCCACTACCGATCTTATAGACTTATCAAGCTGTATAGCACTTGTGGCACTATTTTGTACCGCTGAAGTTATATCTTCAGCTCTCTTTGCCACATTCTCTATAGATCTTGCCATCTCTTCTATAGCAGTTGCTATTTGTTCCACTGATGAAGATAAATTTTCAACTGAAGCTGTTACCTCTTCAATAGAGGAGGCCATCTCATTTATAGAAGAAGTTGTTATTTCTGCAGACTGCAAAAGTTCTTTTGCATTATCTGCTACTTGCTGAATTGAACGAGATATTTCCTCTATAGAGGATGCCGTCTGTGTTACTGCAGAGGCAAGAGAATCAACATCAGCCGTAACCCCTTTTATAGATTGGGACATTTCCGTGATACTTGCAGAAATCTCTTGAGATGATGTAGCCATCTCTTGGGACATCTGATTTACACTCTGGATCGAATTAGACAATTCCTCTATACTTGCTGAAATTTCCTCTACTGCAGAAGAAAAACTTTCAAGGTTTTCTTTGAGTTCCTCTATAGAAGTAGAAAGTTCATTAGTAGAAGATATGATATTTTCTGTTGAAGAAGTTATATTTTCTGATTCAATTGTTATTATCTTCAAATCTTCAGTCAATTTTTCTAATTTATCCAAATCTAACTCCTCACTTTTTCTCCTTCTCATCTTCTAAGCCTCCTTCTTTTAGAATCTCTTTAGGATTTAATATCAAAATTAATCTATCTCCAAGATTAGCAATTCCCTCCAAAAATTTTTCCGATATACCAAAAATATTTTCAAAAGATTCTTGAATCTTATCTGGTGGTATAGAGATATATTCACGAGCAGAATCTACAATAAGCCCTACCTCTTTATCTTCTATTTTAATAACAATCATTCTTGTTTTTATATCATACGGAATTCTCTCTAATCCCATTCTTGCCCTTAAATTAATTACTGGTATTACTTTTCCCCGAGAAAGGGTAACACCATCAACATAAGGTGTTGCATTAGGCACAAGGGTAATATTCTCCACCATCTCTATCTGCTGAATATACTTACTTTTTATACCGTAAAAGGTTTCACCTATTTTAAAAACCACATAAGAATTTTCTTCATCAATGATGTAAAACACTTTTTTCACTCCTTCCCTTTAGAAGTCCATCTATATTTAAAATCAGTACAACTTTTCCATCCCCAAAATCTGTTCCCCCCATAATGGCAGGATTTTTAAGTATAATAGGATCCGTAATAGGTCTTACTACTGCCTCTTTCACACTTATTACCTTATCAACTCCTATTCCAATATCTTGATTTTCCTTTGTTACAATAAGAAGATGATATTTCTCTTTCTTCTCTGTAGGAAGGTTAAAAATCTCAGAAATAAATAATACAGGAATACTTTTGGCTCTATAGGGAATCATTTTTATCCCTTTGAACCTTACAATATCCTCATTTTTTACCTCTATGATCTCCTTTATATAGGATTGAGGAATAGCATATCTTTCTTTTCCTACCTCTACCAATACTGAATCCAAAATAGCAAGAGTTAAAGGAAGTTTCAAAATAAATCTTGTGCCTTTATCTTTCTCACTACTCAAATAAAGATTACCACCCAATTCCTGGATGGTATTTTTCACTACAGACATACCTACTCCTCTTCCGCTTTCTCTATCTGCCGAATCTCGTGTGGAAAAATCTGGAGAACATATAATTTCTAACACCTTTTCATCCGAATTTAATTCATCTCTACCTCTTATCATTCCAAGCTCTAACGCCTTATCCGCTATTTTATCTCTATCTATTCCTTTACCGTCGTCTTCTACTTCAATAATCACATTATCTCCAGAAGTATAAGCTCTTAAATATATATTCCCATAAGGATCTTTACCCTTTTCCAATCTATCTTTCTCTTCCTCAATTCCATGACTTACAGCATTCCTTACAAGATGTAAAAGAGGATCTATTAATCTTTCCACGATATACTTGTCAAGTTCCGTTTCTTTTCCCAATATATGTAGATTTATTTTTTTCTTGCTTTCTCTAATAAGATCTCTTATAACAAACTGCATTCTTTCAAAAGCTTCTCCTATGGGTACTAATCTGACTTTCATAAGACTTTCTCTTAAATTTCTTAAATTCTTATCTAAAAGTCTTATGGTCTCAGAAAGTCTACTTTGCATTATTGGTGATACTACCGATTCTATTTCTTTAAAATCTTCTTGTAATCTTGACTTTGTAATTACCAATTCTCCCACAATCCTCATAAGTTCATCTAATTTGGAAAGATCCACTCTTATAAATGTGGTAGGAGAAAGGGTAGTTGGAACAGATTTTACTTTTTCCTCTAATCTTCCTTTTTCTTCTTCAGGATAATATTGAATATTCAACTCTTTAAGAAATTCTAAATTTGATTCATCATCACAAGAGAACAAAAACTCAAAATATATCTTTTTATCCTTATCCACTTGTGGTATGGCTTTAAGTAATTTGGTCTTCTCTTGAAGATTTTTTCTTAAAAATTCTACATTTATACCTTTTTCAGATAGTTCTTGAGAAGGATAAAAAACAATTTTATATACCCTTTCTTCTTTTTTCTTTTCTACCTCTTCCTTAAATTCCTTAGGAGTCTCATCATGAGTAGTGAGTACCTTTAACTTGGAAAGTGCCTCTTCTATATCAGGAATTTCTTTATTCTCCTTTTTGCACAAAATGACTTCTTCCAATAGCTTTACACCATCTCTAAGTAATAAAAGATCTTCTTCTTTAAAACTCTTTTTTCCAGTCCTCAGCAATTTAAGATAACTTTCCAATTGATGTGATAATTTTTCAGCTTGCAATATACCTACCATGGCAGAAAGACCTTTTATGGTATGAAAACTTCTAAAAAGCTCATTTATTATCTCCTCATTAATTACTTCTTTGTCTAAATAATCTTCTAAAGCAATAAGATTTTTCTTTATTGATAATAGGTGTTCATCACATTCAGCAAAATAATCTTGCAATAAAGAATCTAAAAACTCCTTATCATCTTTCATCTAATTTCACTCCTTAAACAAAAACCTCTTAACATTATCCAAAAGTTCCTGGGGATTAAAGGGTTTTACCACATACAAATTAGCTCCTTCTTTTATAGCTGTTTCCTTCATTTCTTCGTCTCCACGAGTAGTTAATATAATTACAGGAATATCTTTATATAAATCATGCTTTCTCATGAATTTCAAAACCTCAATTCCATGCATATCTGGCATATTAAGATCAAGAATCACTAAATCAATCTTTTTTAATGCAAGTTTTTCAAGAGCAAATAAACCACTTTCAGCTTCCTCAAACTGAACCTTGGGAATCTTTGATAATACAGTCATAAGCATTTTACGGATAGTCTTAGAATCATCCACTAATAATATTGTCTTCATATATTCTTTTCCCCCAATTTTTTCTATTATTTCGTCAATATGAGAAAACAGCTCTGACTTTGAAATAAAGCCATCTGCTCCTACTTCATTACTTGCCTTTCTGTATTCCTCGTTATCATATAAAGTTAAAATAATTGTTTTAGGTGGATTCTCCATTTTTTTTATTTCCTTTATAGTGGCAAAACCATCCATATCTGGCATAACTATATCCACAAAAACAAGATCAGGTTTTTTTTCTCTCACAATTCTTATTCCTTCTTGGCCTGAATTAGCAAAACCTACAACTTCAAAATTCTCTTCTTCCAAAATCTTTACTGCAGAATTTATAAAATCTTTACTATCATCAATAAGCACTACTTTATACATTTTTCTACTTCATCCCCCTTGTAAAAGGATAGAATAGATATGGATATAAATCTATAAGGATTTTCCTTAAGATTTTTTAGGGAAAGTTCTTATGGGTACATATAAATTAAATATCAGTTAATCCATGTTTAATGGCATATTTTACAAGTCCGGGTATATCATATATTCCTAACTTATCCATAATTTGAGATTTATGAGTTTCAACGGTCTTTACACTTAAGTTTAGTTTATTAGCTATTTCTTTAGTAGAATATCCCTCTGCTATTAACTTAAGAATCTCCTTTTGACGTTCTGTAAGAACCTCTAATGGGTTTTCAAGGAGATCTAAATAATCCTTTACTAACATTTGAGCTATCTTAGGACTAATGTATATATTACCTTCATATACTGATTTAATTGCGAATTCCAATTCAATGAAGGAGGAATCTTTTAATATATAACCTTTAGCCCCATATCTAAAGGCTTCTCTTACATATTCTTTAGAAAAATGCATAGATAAAATAATTATCTTGGTTTCAGGTGAAATTTCTTTAATCTTCTCACAAAATCTTATTCCAGAAACCTTTGGCATTGAAATATCAAGTATTAAAACATCTGGTTTAAGATCGGATGTTTTTAATAACGTTTCTTCTCCATCTCCTGTCTCTGCAATTACCTCTATGCCCTCAACATCCTTTAAAAGAGATTTAATCCCTTCTCTTACCAAAGTATGGTCATCAGCAATTATAATTTTTATACTCATATATTTCTCTCTAAAGGAATATTAATTTTTATTTCTGTACCCTTTTGGATTTCACTTTTAATCTCAATTCTTCCGTTAAGTAGTTCAACCCTTTCCTTTATACCAAGAAGCCCTAAAGCCCTCCCTTTACTAATATCCTTAAAAACCTGTTTTATATCAAATCCTTTTCCATTATCTTTAATAAATATCTCAATTTCATCATCTTCTTGTATTACTCTTAATAAAACCTCTGTAGCTTCAGCATGTCTCACAACATTAGTTAGACCTTCTTGAATTATTCTGAAGATAGTTATAGAAAAATCTTTAGGAATATCCTTTTGTTCAAGTTTCAAGGAGAGTTCTATATTTAGATTACTTTTTTCCTTAATTTTATCTACAAGCCATTTTATAGCCGAAATTAGTCCTAAATCATCAATAAGGGAAGGTCTTAAGTTTAAAGAAATATCTCTTACCTCTTCTATAGCTCTATTTATTAAATTTATATTTTCTTCTATTTGCCCTTCAAAATCTTTACCTATTTTCCTCTTTAGTAATTCCAGGTTAATCTTTATAGCAGTAAGTATTTGCCCTATTTCATCATGTAACTCTCTTGCAATCTTTTTTCTCTCTTCTTCTTGAGCCTTTATTAAATATCTGCTAAGATTTACCCAATCACTACTGTCCTTTGAGTTTTCAAAAGATTTTTCTTTTTCAGAAGATATAATCTTCACCCCTTAATTATTTAACTTCTTAAAAATTTATATAATAAATTATAACTAATTTCAACTAAGTATCATTATCAGAAATAATCACTATAACTATATCATTCACATTTGTATGCGTAGGTCCAACTTTGATTAAATCACCCAACTTATCGAAAAAATGATATGAATCATTATTTAGAAGATATAATACTGGATCTAATCCTAATTCTCGTGCCCTTTTAAGAGTAGTAGTATCGGCATATGCTCCAGCTGCATCACAAGGACCATCTCTTCCATCTGTGGCAAAAGCCATCATATAAACCTTCTCTAAATCATCTATTTCAATAGCAAAAGATAAAGCAAGTTCTTGATTCCTACCCCCTAAGCCACTGCCCTTTATAGTAACTGTTGTTTCACCCCCAAAAATAAGAGCACATGGTGAAGAAATAGGATTTCCTGAATATTTTATCTCTCTAACTATACCTGCAATTACCTTAGCTACTTCTCTCGCCTCACCCTCTAAAAAACCTGAAACAAGAATAGTATTGAAACCTAATTCCTTTAACCTCTGCATCACTTTCTCTAAATAATCCCTATTAGAAAGGATAATCAAAGCATAATGCCTACTGTCGATAGATTTTGGAGTCTCTGGAATATCTCCTGCCATTCCCTTCTTTATAAGCTCTTTAACCCTATCTGGTATCTTTTCCCATAAATCATATTTAATAAAAATATTGTAAACATCTTGATATGTGGTAGGATCAGGAACAGTAGGACCAGAAGCAATACTATCCAATGGATTTCCAAGAACATCAGATATTATTAAAGTAACAATTGTTCCTTTACATATATCAGCAAGTTGTCCACCTTTTATCTTGCTTAAATGCTTTCTGACAGCATTTATCTCTTGTATTCTGGCAGAACATGATAACAAAAGTTTAGTGGTCTCTATCTTATCCTCAAGCAATATCCCATCTCTTGGTAATGGAAGAAGAGCTGATCCTCCACCCGATAATAAGAATACTAATATATCCCCTTCCTCCATACTTTTTACAAAATCATAAATTTTCTCGGCAGCTTTAACCCCATTCTCATCGGGTATAGGATGAGAGGAATGTATAACCTCAATATTTCCCTCAAAAGATCCCTCATATCCATAAGGTACTACTACATATCCTTTATTTATCAGATCTCCTAAGATTTCTATAATCCCCTCGGTCATTGTAAAAGATGCTTTACCAACAGCAAGAAGATATACTTTGCTTTTTATTTCAAACTTTCTCTCCTTTACCTTTAACAATTTATATTCTGGATCATAGGAAACATATTTTTTAATTGCATCTTTTGGATTCAAACTTCTTATAGTATCTATAATGATATTTTGTAATAAATTTTTCACATTCTTTTATTTCATGACCTCCCTTTTTCTCAAAAAGATTAATATAATAATATTTACTGCTAAAACTATTATAAATACTGCAAGATATAGAATCGAAGGTCGGAATTCAAAAATAGATATAAATCTTTCTTTTCTTTCCACAAGATTAAAAGATGATGTATTTCCAAGTTTTGTCATTATGAAAACTTGTCCATAAATCTTTCCTATATTCCTTATATCATCTAAAAAATTATTAAACTTAATAAGAGAACTTTCGTCATTGTATAAGATAACATATAGTTTCCCATTTCCTCCAAGAGGAGAATAATCAGATTGCATAACTATATCTGTTGTAAAACCATCGAAGAATATACCTAAATCTTTTTTAAATATAAATTTATTACCTTCTGGTTTTACCCATAGATTTTTCTCAATTTTCCTTAATCTATCATCATAGAAACTACCTATAAAGAAGATATCCTTATCCTTCATTTCCTCTTTCAATTCATTCCCTAAAATTACTTTAAAGTTATAAATATTACCTGTGTTTTGCGAAATCTTTCCTATCAATGTAGCCATTAAAGATATTTCGTAAGGAGTTGGATTTTGAGGAAACCATATATAGATATCCTGGTAATTTCCACTCCATATGTTCCTCAAATTAGGATATTCTTCCGCATAACCTTTATTTAAGTAAATAACAGAATCACCATCTATCTTTGTCCATGCAATCTCATCATACCTTTTATCACAATCCCCATCTTTCAATGCATGATAAACTTTTATTTCAATATTCCATTCCTTTTCTTTCAAAAGATCCTTAGGAAAATATGCTTTTAATCTTCCACTTTCTATATTCCCACCATATAACCTTTCTGCTTTTACAGGAATCCCGTTAATATACAGAGTTATACCTGATTTCTCGGGATCTAATACAGGAGAATGGGAAAATTTTAGCTCTATATAAGAACCTGTCTGTATTGATTGATAACCTATAGGTAATTTTAAGGAGAAAGAAAAACTTTGATGATGGGCTCCTGAAATTACCACATTACTATAACTAAGATCCTTTAAAGTCAAAACCTTCTTACTTTCAATTTCTCTTTCAGATAAAGAAGGCTCCGAGGTTATGATAACAGGATTTGTCTCTGTTAATTTTACCTGCTCAGGATTCAATAGATATTTTATAGACTTTTCAATACCCTTTCCTTTACCAGAAATATATATTTGCAAATTATCATTGTATTTAGCTAAATATAATAAACCTGAATCCTCATCTATGTTAGTAAAACTTTTATCATTAAAAATTCTCCATCTTTCTAAACTTCCAATTAATATTTGATTTTCTCCTTTTTTAACATAAGGATCATCCAAAAACACCCTAAAAGAAAGCCTTTTATATCTCTCCTTTATCGAAAGATTATTTACAAGCTTAAAGAGAATATCTAAATTTTGATTTGATACCTCATTTAAATAGATATTGGAATTAATCACTTTTAGAGATAATAAATCCATAAAGGGATAAGGGAAATAAGAAATTTTATAAGGCTTATCTGATGTTTCAAGATGTAAAATAGAAGTATTGTTAATGATGAACCAATTAGCATCATTATCCAAATCCTTACAAGGTCCCTCAATATTTCTTTGTCTTGTAGAAATTGTTAATTCATTGAAGCCGTGCTTTAATCTCCTTACAGGAATCTTAACAGTAAGTTTCACATAGTTTCCTTCTTTTTTTACAATAGAACTACTGGATATAGGATATCCATTTATTAAAATGGTAAAAAAAGACTCATTAGACTTTATGGTCTCTGAATAAAAGTAATTTAGATTTAAATAACACTTGTCCAATATATTTACACCTTCCGGAATATAAAACCAAAAAGAGTACCTATTTAAAGGTAAATTAAGAAGAACATCTTGAGAGGTTATAGGTAAATTGTACACTTTTATATTATCATAGCCAAAAACAGGAACCATCATTAATATTATGAGAAAAAGAAACAAACATCTCCTCATTATTCTGAACTCCTTTCTGTTTTATACCATTTCACAGTTTTACCTGTTATTCTATCTTTAAGAGTAAAATAGATTGCCCTGATAACAACAAAAAGCCATAATTGACAGTATGTAAAATACATAAGACATATAAGTAGAAGATTTTTTAAATTACCTTCTCCCCTTTCCAAGCTCAAAGATATAAAAGTCTCAGTTATAAAAAGTAAATATGCTAATATCCATATAGTAAATAGAGGCCCTCCCAAATGAAGTTTTATAACTTTTAAAAGCCCCAACCCAAAAATAATATCTGATATTAAAATGGCAGAAAAAGCCACAAGATAGATGTAAGAGAAATAAATAATATCAAAAGCAATTTTGCTTCTTAAACTAAATATATTCTTCAAATACTGAGCAATAACAGAAATATTACCTCTTGCCCATCTTGTTCTTTGTTTTATCCAAATCTTTAATCTTTCTGGCTCTTGCTCCCAAGTTACTGCTTGTGGTATCCATTTTATTCTATATCCCTCCTTATATATCCTTATAGTAAGCTCTGTGTCCTCAGTAAGGGAATGAATATTCCATCCTCCAATTTTTTCCAAAAGGTCTTTCCTAATTATAAAATTGGTACCAGGAATAGTAGTAAGACCTAAAAAATAGTTTCTTGAAGCTTGAATAAGCCACTGGAAACTAAGTGTTTCTATATTTATAAACCTTGTAAGAAGATTTTTATCTTTATTTCTCGTTCTAAACTTTCCTACCACTGCTCCAAGATTATCATCCTTAATTATAAATCTCACTAAATTATAAATTGCTTTTCTTTCTGGAGTATTATCAGCATCATAAACCAATATATAATCTCCCTTCGCTATCTTTAATCCTTGATTTAGAGCATTTGATTTACCCTTAGCTCCTAAGGGGGGCTTAATCTCAAATACTTTAAGATTTGGATATAACTTTTGTTTCTCTTTTAATACTTCTCCTGTCCCATCAGTAGAATTATCATTAATCACTATGATTTCAAATTTATCACGAGGATAATAAGCCCTCGCTATAGCATCTACTGTATTGCCTATAACCTTTTCCTCATTATGAGCAGGCACCAAAACAGAGATAAAAGGATACTCTTTTATCTCTTCATCTTCTTCAAAGTCTAAACTTATAAGAAAATAGCGATATCCAAAATAGGTTAGCAAGATATGATATAAAAGAACAGACCAAGTCATTACCATGGATATTACAAAAGCATAATCCCAGAAAGTCAGAACTTTCACTGCCTTTTTCCCCTCTCATATAATCTGATTCTGGAAAACACAAGATAAAGAATAATAACAATAAAACTTGTTACTACGAATATCAATATAATTCTTAAATATTCAACAAATTTTTCAAAAAACCTTTCTAATCTACTTTTTGAATACGGCAATACATTGCTTACAACAACTTTTTTCCCATTTTTATTCATTAATTATTAAATTATTATTCTCCACATGATATGGCTCTTTTAAAAGATCAAGAAAATCATAACCCAAATCTTTCAAACCCAGTATAAGCCTTTCTATGTCTTCCCTATCTAAATATATAGGTATAGAAATTCCTAATATGGCATCCCTCAAAGCCAAAAAATCTTTTGCTTTTCTTAAAATTAAATTCACATTCTTTGGATCCTTTGGATTATAAAAGCCTGCATTTATTGGATAGATAAGTGTATACAATCTTTTTGTAAAGACCAGATCATCACCGAGAAGGATCCTAAAGAATTTTGCAGCATCAATATATCTCTCTTTATAAGGTACACCGTAAAATTTAAAAGCAATGGGATGTATTCCATAACTTGCCAAAAGATTTAAATCACTATTTATCTTTGAATCGTAGTTTTTCTCATAATAACTTCCCTGTATTATACCAATATTACTATTTTCTATTTCCAATAATACCTTACTAAGCTTTTCATTATCACTAAGATAATATAATTTTCCATCCTTTTTTACTGTGGGATACACCACTATAGAATAAGGAATCTGATGACAACAGACCGTTTGAAGTTTTCCTTGAAGGAGAGATGCATCAGTAAAAGGATTTATTTCATCAATAATTATAAGAGCTTTTTTAAAAGAAGGATGCTTAATTCCTAAAATATCATGTAAAAGATCTAAAAAAACTATTCCAGTACTATCTCTAAAATCTAATCTCCCAAAATAATAAAGATTGTCCACTCGAAATACATAAGGAAAATTATTTAAATCATCAGATACATAAGACAATACATTGGCTTTTTTAGGAAGAACTATATGAATAAAAGTTTGAGGATCAAAAGAAAGTTTATAACCCTTATAACTTAACTCTATAAAGCCGTATCTTTTTCCTACATCCTTGAATTCACTACATCCTATATATTTTCAAACTGATCTATATTTTCCTCAATCCAAACAATCTTTTTACTCTTTGAAATCTCTTTTAAAAAATCCCTTTTTAAGAGCTTCTCTTGAAACCCCAAATATATAACAAGATCATATTGGGTTACATCAGGTAAAAGCTCTTCACTATTTACAGATCCTACATATACTCCATAGTGGGACAAATATTCTTCCAACTGATTCCCAATTGGATAGTCTTCTCCTATTCTTGAAAAACTGTCATAGATTACTAATACTCTCTTAGTCTCCTCTGCAAAGGAGAGGGTTAAAATAATTAAGATAAGAAAGATAAGAATTATCTTAAACTTATACATCATATTTACTACTATCTTTTGCTCTTTCCCAAATAATCAGTGTATCTTCACCTTCCTGGAATTCTGCCTCACCAATTTTAATTTTTAATGATATAACCCTTCTTTTTCCTCCTATTTCAACAATGATCTTATCCAAAGCTCTATGAAGTTTCTCCTTTACTATTTTTACGGAATTGATATCAGCATCTGGCAATATGATGCCCAAAACTCCATCTTCTATTCTTCCTTTTATGTCTGTAGTCCTTGTATTCTTTAAGATTTCATTTGCAATTACCCTTAAGATACTCTTATATCCATCCTCTCCATATATATTCTTCAATTCCTTCCAATCCACAATATTAATGTAAAGTATAGAAAAAGTCTCCTTATACCTTTGTGCCCTCTTAATCTCTTCTTCTAATCTCTGAAAAAACCCAAAAGGATTATAAAATCCAGTAACATCATCTAATAAAACCAATTTTTCCCTTTCCTCAAATTCTCTAAGCCTTTCCTTCAAAACCCTAAATTCCCTCTCCAAACTTCCCGAAAGAAAAGCTCCTACAGGAAACGAAACTAACCAAAAAGCATATTCCAATTTAAACTCAGAAATAGTATTCAATACTATAATGGAATATAAGAGATAGGATCCGTACCCAAAAACTAAAAATAAAGAAGTAATTAAGCCAGCTACTATCCTAAGATTATAGGCTATCAACATATTCAAAATAAGAGCAGAAAACAATAAGTAATTAATAAAATTTACATTATAGCTAGTACTAAATATTACTATTAGAATTAAAAGCCAAAAAATTAACAAAAGGCTAAAAATAAGATTATCTTTCATAAAATTCCTTTCCATCTACTCCTCCATATAACTTAATGTCAATAATACTTCTAATTGATCAAAAGCATAATAGACCTTCCCTAAAAAATCTCCGTAACCCGAAGAAGATCTACCGCTAAATTTTTCAACAAAATTTAATATCCTCTTAGCCCCTATTCTATCATTACAAAAAATAAATAACCTTGCTAAAATAGCATATATTGCTACATTCTCTTCATCTTTTAGCACTTTATGATCCATATAGAATGTATTTAATTTGTTATAGTTATTTATTTCATTTTTTACAAACTCTAAAAAGCCTTTTATTTTATTCGTATCATTAAAATTTATAGCAGTAATTACCTGTTCCAACATATTTAGAGGATAATAGGTCTTATAGGAGAAAGTAAAGAAGTCAAATTCCTTAGGGAAAAAGGGACTATTTATGGATACGGAGTTTTCAAGGATCTTTTTTGATGTAATGTAGTATTTATTAAAGGAGGGCAATATTTCAGCTATCTTTTTCAATTTCCTAAGATCTAAATAGAATAGAGAAATTTTATTAGCTTTTTCTTTCATATTTCCATCATAATAATCTACAAAAAATTCTCCTGATGAATTAAATTTCAATATTCCATCTGCTACTTTTTCTCCCATTTCCATATACTTTTTATCCTTAAAAGTATCATAAACACATAAAAGAGCATACAAGATCCTTATAGAGTCTATTAAAGCAGTACTATTATCAGGTCTCAAGTTTAACCTATTTATCCTCCAATATAGATATCCTTCTTTACTATAAAAATATTTATCTACTATTGAAAGAAGAATATCAAAAAGATTTTTGTCTCCCCTTAATAAAGCATATTCCATTAATTCCCCATAGGATTCCAGAAGGGAATATTCCAAAGGCTTTCCATTTTCTATTTTTGATATGATAAATCCCCTGTTATCAATAAAATCTCTTCTAATAAAACTTAATAGTTCTTTCTCTTTATATGATACACTCCTTTCCATAGCTTTAAGTTCATTTTTTAATTTAAATCCATAATAATAATCTTTTATTTGAAAGATAATAATAATCAATATAATAGAAAACAGGAGAATTAAGAATAAATTTCTTATTTTATTTACCCCATAATTTTAAATACTAAAGGATAATCTAATTTATCATAATCTGGAATATGTATTCTAAGACCCTTCTCATCTCTTTCAAATCCAATTTCTCCTATTCCCAAAATCTCTACCTTCTTAACTTCTTTATTATATAAAGTTAGATTTGTACTAAGAGACTTTATTAAGGCTTCTCCTTTTGTAGGCTTTTCCATTAAAATAGCATAAAGATCATCTCCCTTTGTAGTAAATCTAAAATCTTCTCCTGTATAACTTATTTCCTTTTCACTAAAAGGCCCATGAGCTTCTTTTGTAGGACCTTCACCATAAATTTTCCATGGTCTTGTACCATAAATAGCAGGACCATTTTTAAGAAGCCAATTACCTATCTCTAAAAGAATATCACGAGCAATATCAGGTATAGTTCCATCAGCTTTAGGACCTACATTTAAAAGAAAATTCCCATTTTTACTTACAATATCTATGAGTTCCCAAATAAGTTCTTTAGCTGATTTATAGATATCATTTTCTATATATCCCCAAGAAAGACGAGAAATAGAAGTATCTGTTTGCCAATATATGGGATCAATATCTCCAAGCTTTCCTCTTTCTATATCCCATACTGCACATTCTCTCGGTACCGCATAATTTTTATAATTTATTACTACTCCTCTTCCCCATTGATAGGCTCTATTGTAATAATAGGCAAAAAATTTCTTTAAATAAGGTTCGAAGGCAGGTTGCTCTATCCACCAATCAAAATAAATAAGCTGAGGCTGATATCTGTCTACAATCTCAAAAAGCCTTAAAAGCCAATCCTCTAAAAATTCTTCTGTAGGTTGCATACTTTCAGGCTGGGCAGGTCCATATAGGTCAAAATAATTCCTATCTCTTACATCAGAGTCAAATTTCATTCCCTCATGTAAAAACCACCAATGTTCTGCCCTATGATAGGAAACTCCAAAGGTAAGATAATTTTCTCTCACTGCTTTAGCAAGTTCTCCAATAATATCTCTTTGAGGTCCCATTTTACTGGCACACCATCGGGTATAGCTACAATCATACATAGCAAAACCATCGTGATGTTCTGCAACAGGTACTACATACTTAGCACCTGCCTTTTTAAAAAGATCTGCCCATTCATATGGGTCAAACTTCTCTGCCTTAAAAAGAGGAATAAAATCTTTATATCCAAACTTTTTATGGTCTCCATAAGTTTTCAAGTGATGTTCATATTCTTTTGTACCCTTTATGTACATGTTTCTTGGATACCATTCATTACCAAAGGCAGGCACTGCATAGACACCAAAATGTATAAATATCCCAAATTTAGCATCCTTATACCAATCCGGAATCCTATAATTTTTCAAGGATTCCCAAGTAGGCTCAAAAGGTCCTTCTGGCATTTTATACCTCATAGGTTGACCTCCTTAATAATTTATTTAAATAATCTCTTTCACTGCTTTTTCAATTCTTCTAAGGCCTTCTTCAAGAATACTACGGGGACAAGCAAAGTTAAGACGGGCAAACCCTTCCCCTGATTTACCAAAGATATAGCCATCATCAAGACCAACCTTCGCATTTTTTCGGAGGAATTCGCTTAAAGTATACTTATCCATACCAAGTTCTCTAAAATCAAGCCATGCAAGGTATGTACCTTCAGGTTTTATAACTTTGACCTTTGGAATTCTCTTCTCCACGTAATCCATAAGAAACTTGAGATTTCCTTCAAGATATTCAAGAAGCTGTGAAAGCCAATCATCACCATAACGAAATGCAGCTTCTGTTGCTACAAGTCCAAAAGGATTTGGATTTGATAAAAGTTTACCTTTTGCTTCAATAAATCTCCTACGGAGTTTTTTGTTTGGAATAATTATGATAGAGGTTTCTAATCCTGCAATATTAAAAGTCTTACTTCCTGAAATAAGGGTAATAGAGTTATCTGCAAACTCTTCTGATATGGATGCAAAAGGAATATGTCTATGACCTGTATAAACAATTTCACAATGAATTTCATCAGAAATGACAACAACTTCATTTTTAATTAAAATCTCGCCAATCTTTGTTAACTCCTCTTTTGTGTAAACTCGTCCCACAGGATTGTGTGGATTACATAAAATCATTGCCTTAATACGATTTGAGCCTGTAAATATCCCATCCTTGCCTAAAAATTTATCCTCAAGATAATCAAAATCAATTTCATAATGATAGTTTACAAGTTTTAAATCATTACTTACAATATGAGCCCCATTATCCCTTATTGCACTGAAAAATGGATAATATACTGGTTCTTGTACAAGTACACTATCCCCAATAGAGGTAATTGCTTTTATTGTTATATATAAAGCAGAAACCGTACCAGGCGTAAAAATAAGCCACTCAGGTTTAACATCCCAGTTAAACTTTGACTTAATTCTTTCAATCACTGCATCTATAAGAGATTCAGGAATAGTAGTATATCCATAAATTGCATGTTCAGCTCTTTTAAGAATTGCGTCAGTTATAGGCCTTGCAACCTCAAAATCCATATCTGCAATCCACATGGGAAGAACATCTTTATCCCCAAATATATCATGAACAGCATCCCACTTTAATGAGGCTGTATTTCGTCTATTTATAACTTTATCAAAGTTATATTTCATAACTGCCTCCGACAAAATTTATTTTACAACATTATAAAGCATAATGTACTAAAAAACATACTTAACCATTGGTATTGTCTCATTAGTTGTACAAATCTTTGAGAGGTATTTTAAATTTATTTCACAAGGAGGTCAAAAAGCTACTTAAACACCTTTTGGAAAACCTCATGCTTGGAAAGCAATATTAACTTTTTGAATTATCCGAAGGAGATAAGACAATTTATATACACAACAGATCAACTTTGAGAGGCTATTATACTTGATTTTTTAAGATGGGAGATTAAACTCAAAGAGATTAAGGGACTTAAGGGAGTGTAAAATGGATACTATACCCTTTAAATAAAATTTTACATAATAAAAGAGATGCTACGAAACCATTTATTAATATTTCAATTCAGAATCTACAATTTTTTCAAACTTTCTTCAATTTTCAAACTTTCTTCTATTATGATAATATCTATTATAGATAATACTTTCTGAAAAAAGGAGAAAATTTTAATGTTAAAAGATGTAATAATATTCATAATAAGCTTATTCTTTCTAATAAAAGGATCCGATAAATTTACTGAATATTTAAAAATAATAGGGATAAAACTAAGAGTAAAAGATTTCGTTATTAGCCTTATACTAGCAAGTATTGCCACAACACTTCCTGAAATCATAGTATCCATAATCTCCTCATTAAAGGGAAATAGTAATTTAGCCCTTGGTAATGCCTTAGGAAGTGTTATTGTTAATACCGCCTTAATTCTTGGTATATGTTCTCTCATATCTCCCATGAAAGTGGATGATTTAGCGTGGAAAAATTCATTTTTTTTATTATTTATTAATTTCCTCTTATTTTTATTAATGTTTGATATGAAAATATCAAGATTTGAAGGCTTTATTTTATTAATCCTGTATGCTATATTTATCTATATAATTTATAGGGTTAAAGGAGACAACAAGTCTGAAAATTACCAAGACCAAAACTCAGCAATAAAAATTTTTATACTTATGATACTTAGTATAGGAGTAGTTATTGTTAGTTCAAGATTTTTAGTAGAGAGTAGTATAAATATTGCTCGCTTTCTCAATATTTCAGAACTTATAATAGGCCTTACATTAGTAGCATTAGGTACTTCTCTTCCAGAACTTGCTAATTCTGTTATTTCAACAATAAAAAAAGTGCCAGATATAGGAGTTGGAAATATAATAGGTGCAAGTATACTAAATGTATTAGTGGTGATAGGAATAGCATCTATAATAAATCCCATAAAAGTTGATCAAAAATTTATCACTTATATAATGCCAGTAATACTAATCACCTTACTTGCATTGAGTATATCTCTTAAAAGGGATAACATTATAGGAAAGAAAACAGGGCTTATCCTTCTTTCTTTATATTTCATTTCTATAATACTAAATTTTATTTTTTAAAATTAGGAATAATTACAAAATTTTTATGTCTAACATATTATGGGAAGAATCTAATCCATAAAAAGGGAGGTAGAGAAGATATGAACAAGAATCTTCCAAAATGGTTTCCTTACGTAATTGTGGTAATTATCATGGTAATAATTATAGGAGTGATTATCTCAACCACAGGGAAAAAGGCTCCTGAGCAAGGATCCACTCCTGAGACCCCTGCTGTTACTTCTCCTGTGGAGACTGTAAAGGAAAAAACACCAGATGAAGAGGCGTATGAAAAGGCAAGAGAATTATATTATGATGCTAAATATAAAGAAGCTATTGAAGCATATAGAAAGTTTATAAAAGACTTTCCTGACAGTGAATACGCAGACGATGCCCAATATGAAATTGCATTAAGCTATGAATTCCTTGAAGATTACAAAAAGGCTATAGAAGAGTATGAAAAATTAATTAAAAATTATCCTAATAGTGAATATGTGGAATCTGCAAAATCATCAATAGATTATTTAAAGGATTATTTGAAACAATAAAAAAATAAAGCCCCCTATTCTATTTAGGGGGCTTTTCTCTAAAACCTAATCTTTATTTCTTTTATACCTTTATTTGGCTTAATTAATATACCTTTATCTGTCTTTTCTAAACTACCGCCTTCTACCTTTTCTATCTCATATGTATTAAATAAAAGTACAGAAAACATCTTTCCAGAATCCTTTTCTACATTTATTACTATCTCATCTTTATCTTTTAACAAATTCACCTTTAATTCTACTTCTCTTTGCTGATTATATATTTCACAGACTGATACTTTCCCATCTTGAGGTTCAAAAACATACAAAGTCACACCATCTGCATAGTCATAATCAGTTCTTTCCTTATTATTCCCAATAGCAATTATGCTTCCAGGTCTTGCCATAAGAGGTAAAGAGAAATAATCATACTTTTCTTTGTACCACTTACCCCCTTCTTTTCTCTCTCCTGTTATAAGATTTGTCCATATACCTACATTAGGAAGATAATATTCCACTTCTCCCGTTTCTGAAAATATGGGAGCTACAAGTAAAGAATCTCCAAGCATATATTGTCTATCTAAGAAATGACAAGTAGGATCTTCTTCAAATTCAAGAAGCATAGCTCTCATCATTGGAATTCCTTTATTTACTGCTTCTACCGCCTTTGCAAAAAGATAAGGCATTAATTGGCATTTTAAATTTACAAAAAATCTCAATACATCTACAGCTTCTTCGTCATATAACCATGGAACCTTATAATCATGATTTCCATGAAGTCTTGAATGGGAAGAAAGAAGTCCAAATGCTACCCATCTCTTATAAAGATCAGGAGTAGCAGAACTATCAAATCCTGCAATATCATGACTCCAAAAGGCAAATCCACAAAGACCTAAGGAAAGTCCTCCTCTTAATGTCTCTGCCATGGACTCATAAGTAGATAAACAATCTCCACCCCAATGTACTGGAAATTTCTGACTTCCTGCAGTAGCTGATCTGGCAAACACTATAGCATTTTCCTCTCCAAGCTCCTCCTTTAATGCTTCAAAAACAGTTTTGTTATATAGATAGGTATAAAAATTATGCATCTTTTCAGGATCTGATCCATCATAATAAACCACATGTGTAGGTATCCTTTCTCCAAAATCTGTCTTAAAAACATCAACACCCATTCTAATAAGCTCTTTTAACTTATTAGCATACCATTTTCTTGCAGATGGATTTGTAAAGTCCACAATTCCCATGCCCGGTTGCCATTCATCAGTTTGCCATACATCACCGTGAGGCTTCTTTAAGAGATAACCCTTCTCTTTTCCTTCCTCAAAGAGTTTTGATCTTTGAGCTATATAGGGATTAATCCATACACATATTTTCAAGCCTCTATCTTTTAACCTTTTCAACATATCTTCGGGATTAGGAAACACTCTTTGATCCCATTCAAAATCAACCCAATGATATTCTTTCATCCAAAAACAATCAAAATGGAAAACATGTAAAGGTATATTTCTCTCCTTCATTCCATCAATAAAACTTGTTACCGTTTTTTCATCGTAATTGGTTGTGAAAGACGTGGTAAGCCAAAGTCCAAAAGACCAAGAAGGAGGAAGAGCAGGCCTTCCTGTAAGAAGGGTATAATTTTCAATTACTTCCTTTAAATTTTCTCCTGCAACTATAAAGTAATTTATCTTTTCACCCTTTACACTAAATTGCACCCTTTCAACATTCTCTGTAGCTATCTCAAAAGAAACCCTCTCTGGATGATTTACAAAAACTCCATAATCTCTATTTGTTATATAAAAAGGTATATTTTTATATGTTTGATCTGAAATAGTTCCTGCATCAGCATTCCACATATCCACCTGTTGCCCATTTTTTATAAAAGGACTAAATCTTTCTCCAAGGCCATATACCAATTCCCCTACAGAAAGATCTAATTGCTCTACCATATAAGGAGTCTTGTTTTCATCAATAGCATAAGCCATATGCTTGAATCCAGAAGACGTCAATTTCTTATCTTTCCAGAAGAAGGTATATTTAAACACTCCTTTTTTATTAATTTCCACCCTAAGATTTCCAGACTTTAATATGATCACATCCTCTTTATCTAATATCTCAGGTTTAAAATTTTTATCTTTATTTAACTCGAAAGATGGTCCTTTCTCTACCACCCCTTTAAAATGGTACGATATCACCTCTATAACATTAGGAAATGGAGCTGAAAAATGAATTTCTAAAAGAGGACCAAATAGAGTTTCTCCCCTATTTCTAACAAAGGTACAAGGTGCATATACTATAACTTCTTTTTCCTTAACTTCGTAATCCCAAACCATGAAAGGATAATGTATTCTTATACCTTCTCTAATACGCCAATGCCCATCAGTAAATCTCATAAAATCATCCTCCTCACTCAAATTTCAACCAATTTATTTTTACTTCCTTTTCTCCTCTTATATACATATCTTGTTTACCTAAAATATTCTCATCTAAAACAAAAACAATTTCTTCCCATTCATTAAAAGTATCTATTACATCAAAAGAAAATTCTTTATCAATTTTGCTAAAATATAAAAACATTTTGGAATTTTTGGTAGTAGATATTTCCATCCTTATCCTTTGAGAGGGTCTATAAAAATTTAAATCCTGAAATAGTATCCATGAATCTTCTTTAGGAAAGATTACATAAGTTTCTTCCCAATTTCTTTTTGTATTGAAAACTAAATTGTATCCATCATCAAAATTAAAAGCTTTTATTCTCTCAAAAGGATCTCTATCTTCAATTTCCTCTCCCCCCACATAAATTCTTCCTCTTAATCTTATATCCTCTGATGAAGCACCAACTAAAATCTCGTATTCTCCTTTCTCAACTAAATACTTCTCTTTTCTCACATCCCATATAAAAAGCTCCGAAACAGGTACTGTAAATTCAACCTTAACCTTTTCTCCCTTTGGAATAAATATCCTTTGAAAACCTTTTAACTGAAGCTTTGGCCTTTTTATCTTTGAATTAATAGCTCTAACATAAACTTGTGGTACCTCATCAGAATCCATATCTCCGACATTTCTAATCTCAAAACTAAGCCTTATTTCATCTTTTATTCCATAATTTTTAGAATTTAAAAATAAATTACTATATTCAAATTCAGTATAAGAAAGTCCATGTCCAAAAGGAAAGAGGGGTTCTTTATCAAAATACATATAGGTTCTCTTTCCCCTTATTACATCATAATCTGTCATGGGAGGTATATCATTTACAGATTTATACCATGTAATACATAATCTTCCTGCCGGAGAATAATTTCCAATTAATACATCTGCTATAGCATTTCCCATTTCTTGTCCCCCATGGGAAGACCATAAAATGGCTGGTATATGCTCCTTTGCCCAGTTAATAGCGTAAGGATAACTACTAATTATTAAAAGCACTGTGTTAGGATTTACTTTATAAATCTCTCTAACAAGTTTCTCTTGGTGATCTGGTAAAACAATGTCTACTCTATCTTCTCCTTCTCTTCCATTTACTAAAGGATTATTTCCTACACATAATACTACTAAATCGGATTCTTTTGCTATATTGCAAGATTTTTCTATACCATCTTCTAATTTCTCAATTATAAATTTTTCCTCTGGAAGGTTTTCAAAACTATCTTTGAATTTAATCAAATTTCCATTCTCTTCATCTATATAAAGATATTTTCCATGCCAAGTCTTAATATAGAAGGTACCATCTCCTAAGGAATCTATTTGGAAAAGTTCCTTTACAAACCACCCAAATACTTCTTCTGATGCAGACAGGATAGAAAAATTAGAGTCATCACAAGTTAAGTATTTGTTATTTGCTAAAGATTGCAGGCTTTTATTGCCCCATCCCCAATCTATAAATCTAAATTTTTCCCTTGGGCCAATTTCTTCACTTATAGCCCATAAAGGACTGATCTCTGATTCTATAACTCTCAAATATTTATTATTTTTTACCGATTTTATTGCAATAATATCATAGGAATCATAATATTTTATTTCCTTATTATATAATCTGTTTACTATTCCTTGGAGAATAGAAACTTTATATGGATAAGTACCACTATACCAATCATTATAGTTTTTATTGGCTAAAGGACCTATGACCGCAATATTATTTATTTTTTCTTTATTTATAGGAAGGAATTTATTCTGATTCTTTAAAAGTACAATAGATTTAAGAGCAGATTGATATGCAAGCTGAGAATGCTCCTTATCACATATTTTGTTAGGAGAAACATAAAATTTTTTACTTATTTCTTCATCAAATTCACCAAGTCTAAATCTTACACGAAGGGTATTAAAAACAGCCCTATCAATATCCTCTTCAGTTATTAATCCCCTTTCAAGAGCTTTCCATGCTGATTCTATAACAAGATCAGGATCATCAGTAAAGGCATCAATTCCAGCTTTCAGAGCATAAGCCATTGTCTCGTAATGATTATCAAAAGTTTTATGTGAGGTAACTGTTTGACTAAAATCTGCAGCATCAGTTACTACATATCCACTTAATCCAAATTTCTCTTTTAAAACCTTCTTTACTATTGGATTTACTATACAAGGTACACCATTTACAGCATTGTAAGCAGTCATTATTCCCATAGCTTTTCCCTTTTCTATAACCCTCCTAAAAACATCTAAGTAATATTCATACATATTTCTGGGATCAATATTGGCGGAAAATTTATCTCTATCCTTCTCATTATTATTAGCAAAGAAGTGCTTAGGAGTCATTGCGGTTTTAAGATATACTTCATCATCTCCTTGCATACCTTGTATATATGCACTTGCCATTTCTCCAGCAAGATAAGGATCTTCACCATAACCTTCTTCCATCCTACCCCATCTTGGATCTCTTTCCATATCTACAGTAGGAGCCCAAAGCATAAGTCCCCCAATCTTTCCCCTCATATAGTAGTAAGCTCGAGCCTCTAATGAGACCACTTCTCCTATTTTTTTCATAAGATCTCTATCAAAGGAAGATACAAGACCAATAGGTTGAGGAAACACAGTGGCTTTTCCCAACCAAGCTACACCATGAGCGGATTCCCCACCTATATGAAACTCTCTTATATCTAATCTGGGTATTGGTGCTTGTCTGGTAGGAAGCAACTTAATCTTTTCTTCAAGGGTAAGAAGAGAGAGAAGATTTTTTACTCTTTCATCAATAGGGAATAAAGGGTTCTTAAAAATATATTCATCTGCCATAAAATATTTAAAGCCTCCTTCACAAAATAATTTTAATTTAGGATTATATAATGATACATGAAAATAATAAATTGCAAGATTTTACTAATTTGAGTTAAATTCATAGTATAAATAGCTATTCACCAATTATTTTTACAAGTACTCTTTTTCTCCTCATTCCATCAAACTCACCATAAAAAACCTGCTCCCATGGACCTAAATCAAGCTTACCATCAGTAATTGCTATTACCACTTCTCTTCCCATTATGGTACGCTTTAAATGTGCATCAGCATTATTTTCACCCACATTATGGTAATATTGATTATATGGTTTTTCAGGAGCAAGCTTTTCTAACCATATTTCAAAATCTTTTAAAAGACCTGGCTCATCATCATTGATAAAAACACTTGCAGTAATATGCATAGCATTACAAAGAAGAAGCCCCTCTTTAATTCCACTCTCATCTACACATTTTTGCAAGGTATCTGTGATATTCACAAACCCCCTTCTTGTTGGAAGATTAAACCACAATTCTTTTCTATAGGTCTTCATACCTTTGATCCCTCCTTAAATTATAAAAATGTTATAATTATATTACAAATTTATAAAGGAGTATTAGGCAATGAGTAAAACCTTTAGAGATTTATCCCTTGAAGAAAAAAGAAAATATATAGAAGTCCGAAAAAGACTTGAGGAAGAAGAAAAAAAGCTATTAGACATAAGATATGAAAAGGCATTAAATTTAGCAAAAGAAATCTCTGAAATTCTTTATAAAAAATATAAAGCTAAGAAGGTATTATTAGTGGGATCTCTTAAAGATAAAGAATTATTTACAAAATGGTCTGATATAGATTTAGCTGTATCAGGAATATCTGATAAAGATTATTTTAAAGCAATATCTGAAGTTTTATCTTTAAGCACAGATTTTAAAATAGATATTATTGATTTGGATAGCTGTGAAGAAGAAATTAGACTTAGTCTTGAGAGAGAAGGTATATTACTATGAAAAAAATGTACTTAGTAATTTCAAGTAGGATAAAAAACGAAATTATAGAGATAGAAGAAACAATAAAAAGAGCACAAAAAGCATGGGAATTAATTAAAGAAGAAGATTCGCTATATATAGATAGTGTAGCACTAAACCTTCATAACTTTTATAGTGGTTTAGAGAGAATTTTTAGTTTAATCGCTAAAGAGATAGATGGTAAAATTATAGAAACACCAGATTGGCACAAAGAACTTTTACTCCAAATGTCTATAGAAATTCCTTATGTAAGACCTGCAATTATTTCTAAAGAGCTCAAAGAAAAACTTGAAAACTACAGAGCTTTTAGACATGTTGTTAGAAATATATACGCCTATAAGCTAAAACCTGAAAAGATAAGAGATCTTATAACAAATCTTCCTATAATATGGGAAGAAACTAAAAAGTATCTTTTAGACTTTTGCAACTTTTTAGAGATGCAATGAATTTACCACTTTATCTATAATATTTTTTGCCTCATCTATATCATCAAAGGATACATCTTTGTGAGTCACAAATCTTAAAGTCTCTTCATCAAAACTTGTAGCAAGTAGTCCATAGTCTTTGAACCTTTTAATCAAATCAGAAGCCTTAAAACCATTTTTTATTTTTACCTTTAAAATATTGGTTTCTGGCTTTTTAATGTCAAAAATTGGTATAGTTTTGAGAAAATCATATAAATTGTAAGCCTTCCTATGATCCTCCTCTAAGCGATCTATCATATTATCTAAAGCCCAAAGACCACAAGCAGCAACAACTCCAGCCTGCCTCAAGCCCCCACCCAACCTTTGCCTATTTTTTCTTGCCCTCTCAATAAAATTTGAAGATCCCACAAGAAGAGAACCCATAGGGCAAGAAAGACCCTTGGAAAGACAAAACATCACTGAATCGGCATATTTAGCTATCTCCTTTGCAGGAACCTTTAAATAAATGGAAGCATTAAAAATTCTTGCCCCATCAAGATGAATAGGTATGTTATATTCTCTACTTAATTCATATACCTCTTTCATATAATCTAAAGGAAGTACCTTTCCTCCAGCCCTATTGTGAGTATTTTCTAAAACAATTAAAGAGGTTTTTGGAAATACCTTTCCTTGTGGTCTAATCGCTTTTCTAATCTTTTCTATAGGCATGATTCCATCTTCACCTTGAATAAGGAATGGTTGCACCCCAGCATTTCCTGCCATCCCACCTGCTTCATAATAGTACATATGGGATTCTGCCTCAAGAATAACCTCGTCTCCTCTTGATGTCCAAGAAAGAAGAGCCACCTGATTCCCCATGGTTCCTGAGACTACAAAAAGAGCGGATTCTTTACCTAAAAGCTCTGCTGCTTTTTTTTCTAATAGATTTACTGTAGGGTCCTCACCATACCCATCATCACCTACTTCAGCTAAATACATAGCCTTTCTCATCTCTTCTGTGGGCTTTGTAACAGTATCACTTCTTAAATCAATAATTTTCAATTTTTTCACCTCTTCCTTATACGTTACTCTTTTAGAAGTTTATAACTATTATATTATCTTGAATTTTAAAGTGTAAATGAAAACTTTGAGGAAATTCAAAAAACAAATAATATTGAAAATAAGAGAGCCTTATGTGTATAAAAAATAAGAAAGAAAAGAATTGATAAAAAGGTAGATTTTCCCTCTTCTACAAAATATTGCCAGACTATAAATTTATAAGTATAATTAAAATAAAGCTTAATTAGGGGGTGAAAGGATGAACATCGGGAAGACTGACGCCATCATTAGGGTGATCGTTGGTATGATTTTACCTCATCTTACAAAATGGGGAATTGTTTCAGGGGCTGCTTGGGGTATAATCTTACATATAATAGGGTTTATTTTAGTATTTACTGCGGCCGTAAGATATTGTCCTCTCTATAAACTTATAAATAAATCTACAGCTTAAAAAAAAGAGGGGGATTTTCTCCCCCCTCTTTTAAAATCTATTTATAACTATCTTTCCTGCCTTTTTCTCTTTTAAAAGTTTTAATCCTTCATTTATTTCTTCTAAGGATATCCTATGAGTTATCATTTCTCTGAAAATATCCTCATGTTTTTCTATGAATGTTACAGCCTTTCTAAAGTGTCTTGCATCACTTACCCATACCCCTTGAACATTCAAATTCTTTGAAGAGATATCATAAAAATCTATGGATATTTTATCTTGAGGTGTAGCAATTCCAACTATTAAATATGTACCACCTTTTCTAAGTAATTTTATTCCTTCAGTTATAGCACTATTAAAACCAGTAGCCTCAATTACCACATCTGCTCCTTTTCCGTATGTTACATCATATACTTTTTTTATTCTTTCTTCCTCAGTAAACTCGTCTCTTTTTATTACAAGATCAATACCTATCTTTTGAGCTACCTCTATTCTTTTTAGGCTTCCCGTTATAAGCACTACATTTTTAGCTCCCTGATACTTAGCTAAAGCAGCAGAAAAAAGCCCCAAAGGTCCTCCCCCTTGAACCACCACAGTACTACCTAACAGGTTATCCTTCAAATAGTCAAAGGCATGAACTGCTGTAGCTCCTGAACAACCAGCTATCACCATTGTTTCTAAATCTACTTTTAAAGAAAGTTTTATGACTTCAGTTTTTTCTTCTAATATTATGTACTCACTAAATGCTCCAAGAAGATAGGGGTATTCTAAAAAAGATCTATTAATTCCATAAACTTTTCGGTTTTCACATAAAAATGGCTCCTTTATCACTTTACAGTAGAAACATTCTTCACACACAACCCCTCTATTCCAAATAATTAGATCTCCTTTCCTTAATGATACCCCATTAAGATCCTTCTTTTCTCCATTAATTTCTACTACTTCTCCTACCCCTTCATGACCTAAAATTATAGGCAAAGGCACTCTGGGATCCTTTCCCTCTATGATGTGCAGATCTGATCCACAAACACCTGATGCGACTAATTTTACTAAAAGTCCACCAGAAGGAATTTCAGGTATCTCTATACTTTTCAAAACTAAGGGTTTATTAAATTCTTCCAGAACTGCAACCTTAGCCTTCATAGTTTTTAGGTCTTATAGGTTCTTTTATTTCATATTTTAACTCTCCATCTTTTTTATAAAATATTATGTACTTATTCCATTCAGACTTTTTAGGAAGGAAATCCATAACAGGGGGATTGAACTTTTTAAATCTTAAATGAGGACCTCTACTTTCATCCCTTATTAAAATAGCATTTAAAATTAATTCCGCAATATCTAACATATTTAAAGTCTCATAGTAATAGAAGAGCCCATTCTCATCCAAGGAAACACCCTCTTTTTTAATTTCTTTTATTAAAGATATACCTTTTTTAATATCTTCTTCCATTCTAACTAAAAATCCATATTCAGATACAATATCTCTGATCTTTTCCCTAACTAACTTTGAGGGTAAACCCCTTTGAGAAATTCTTTCTTCCACCTCATCCAAATTAAAATCTACAAAATCTACTTTAGAAGCGTATTGAACTGCATTTTCTCCCGCTATTTTACCAAATACTTGAGTATCAAGGAGTGAATTTCCCCCAGGACGATTGGCACCATGTTGCCCACCTGCTACTTCTCCAGCAGCATAAAGCCCTTCTAAACTTGCTCTTGCATCTTCCCTTATTTTTACCCCTCCTTGAAAATGTTGAAGAGCATTTTGTATGAGAAGTAATTCCCTGGAAAGATCTATATTATAATTTTTCAGCCATTCAATAATTGAAGGATTTATTAATTTAAGCCTTTCATAGGGAGTAGTATCTTTAAAAATCTCTTTTCCAATCTTTTCACTCCATTTCAATATTTCTTCTGGAATACTTTCATAAGATAAGTAAGATGGATTTTCCATAAAATTCATATATACTTTGTGGCCTTGTTTTATATGATGATAGACAGCCAAATCAATTACCTTTGTAGGTGATTCGTAAGATACTGGCCAACGAGCTCCCTTTTTAAACTCAAGAACACAAAGATTAGCTTTATCCTCTTCTGAAAGATAATCTAACAAAAATTCTCTACCATTTTCATCCACTATCTTAGGCAAAGCTCTAAACATACTTCCTGATTCAGCAAAGAGAATCTGAGGATGGCATATACCAATCTGCATAAACTCCATATTAACCATTTGAGCCCCAGCTCTTAAAGATATTGCATATCCATCACCTGTCATTTCTGAAGTAAATACATTTTGACGATATAAAGATCCTGCTCCACCTGTAGCAATCACAAAAGCCTTTCCCTTAATAATTATTTTTTCTTGCGTACTCATATCTATAGCTTTTGCTCCAACAACCCTATTATCTTTGACTATAAGATCATAAACCATTACATTTTCATAAGTCTCAATATTTGTTTCTCTTATCTTCTTAGCTAACGCTTTAGCTATCTCAATAGAAGTGTTTGGTCCTACATAACACGCCCTGGGATATTCGGAACCATCGGTAAGAAATTGATCAATCTTTCCATCGTGGGTTCTGACAAAAGGTACCCCTATAGATATAAGGTAGTTAATAGCTTCTTCACTATTTTTAGCCAATATTTCAGCCAGATTGTAATCCGATACTTCTCCTCCGATCTTATATATATCCATAGCATGATAAATATAATTATTTTGTATAGGTAATGTATAGGATAATGTAGCATGAAAAGCCATTCTATCTGAAAAGGCATTAGCAGTTACGCCACCTTTGCCAATCGGTTTCTTAGATAATAAGATAATTTTCAAATTTGGATTTTTTTCATAAGCAGTTAAAGCAGATCTAAGACCTGCCCCTCCAGCACCTATAACTATCACATCACCCTTAATTACTTTCATTGTCTTTCCTCCTTGGTATTATGCGTATTGCTTTTACAGGGCAAAGCTTTACACATAAACCACAACCATTACATAAATCAGTAATAATATATTTTCCATTTTTCTCGATTGGAGCATCATAAATACATACCTTCTTACATATCCCACAAGAGGTGCAAAGATTTTCATCTATATATGCTTCATAAAGATGTCTTCTATCAATATCATTATTCCCAAGAATAACCTTCCCTGAAACTTTCCCCCTAAACTCTAAAGGACTTGTATAATTCTTTTTCTCCATGAATCTCTTTAATCCTTCTAATATTTTTGAAATGATTTCATAACCCATAAGATAGACCACACTGCATATTTGAACAACATCAGCACCAGTTAGTATATACTTAGCCACATCATCTCCACTCCCCACTCCTCCAGAGCCTGCAATTGATAATTTCAAATGAGGACGAGAGGTTGCAATCCATCTCAGAACATAATTAAATGCCCAAGGACCACCATGTCCAGCATAACCACCATGTAAAATAGGCTTTTCTGTATCAAGATCTATATCAAGACCCGTTAACCTATTAAACATAACAACTCCGTTAACCCCAATATCTTCCAAAATTTTAGCTATTGCCAGAGGAGATGAAAGTTGCATAGGCAGTTTTACAATTATGGGAATATTTACATTTTCTCTTACCATTTTCGCCACTCTCAAGATAGTATCATCCACATCTTGTCCTCTAAAGGATATGGATGCATGAGGACAAGAGACATTAAGTTCAAGAGCAGGAGCACCTACTTCTTCCGCCATCTTTGAATATTTAAACCAACCCTCATCGGTTATACAATTTATACTGGGGATTACTGGTATAGATAAGGTATTTAAGGCCTTACTAATCTCCTTAAAATATTCTTCAGGACCAAAAGGGCTTGCCTGCTCAAAGGAATAAAATGTCTGAGATCTAAGAGGTCCCATGGTCCTATTTATTATCTCAAATCGAGGAGTAGGTGATATCCTACATATTTCTTCCTCAAAAAGAGATTTTACCACCACCGCCCCTGCTCCATTTTCTTCACATTTTTTCATATTTTTAACATTTTCTGTAAGTCCTGAAGACGCAATAATAATAGGATTTTTAAGCTTCAATCCTACATAATTGCAAGATAAGTCCATACAAATTTCCTCCTTTATTTCTTACCCCTTAAAGCATTAGATATTTTCTCGCAAGTTTTCAAAAGTTCAGAGAGATACATATCTTTATTTTCCTCTACCGATAAGTAGTATCCAGATATAGAGACTGCAGCTACAACCCTCTGAGAAAAATCAAAGATAGGAGCACCAATACATTTTATTCCTCTTTCATTTTCCTCATTATCAAAAGCATATCCTTGATTCCTAACCTTCTGCAATTCTTCTCTTAATTTATTAGGGTCTGTAATAGTTTTATCTGTTCTTGGAATCAAAGGTACCTTCTTAAGATAATCCTCTATATAATCGTCGGAACTAAAGGCAAGAAGAACTTTACCAAAACTCGTTGAATAAAGAGGCATTCTCATACCTATTCTTGACATCATAGGAAGAGTCCCTGGACCTTCTACTTTGTCAATATACACTCCTTCATATCCATCTTTTATAGTTAAATGTACTGTCTGCTTTGTGTTCTCCATTAACTCAATAAGGTAAGGACGAGCAATATCTCTTAAATCAAGACTTTGAAGAATATAGGAAGAAAGTTCAAGAATTCTAAATCCTGGCTTATATAATCCTGCAGGTGTCTTTCTAACATATCCCTTATCAATTAAAGTTGACAGATAACGATGTACAGTAGATATGTGAAGCCCAATCTCCTCCGATATCTCTTTTAAAGAAACCTCTCTTCCAGCCAAAATTATATATTCAAGAATATCTAAAGTTTGCCCTGCAGATCCAATACCTATTTTAGATTTCATCTTTCTACACTCCATTCATTATTAAAAGATTCTAAAAACCCTTCTAAAGTCTCTTCATCCAATGCTAAAAAGTCACCAAATACACTCATCTTTAGTGATGCTAATATATTTCCATATTTGGCACATTCTTCAAGAGTTTTACCCTTTAAATACCCATAGAGAAAACCAGCAACAAATGCATCTCCCGCCCCAATTCTATCTACCATATCTGTAGATAAAGCCTTTTGAAGAAAATATTTATCCCCATAAAGTACAGAACATCCTTCTTCCCCTCTTGTAAGGACATAAATTTTTTCCTTTCCAAACCTCTTCTGAAGATTATATAAAATTTTATCATCTTCTACATTATTTCCAAAGAGTAACTTGTAATCTTCTTTCTTAATAAAAAGTATATCTACAAAGGGAATCACTATATCTAAGAATCTACGACATTCTTCTACACCCCATAACTTTTGTCTAAAATTTACATCAAAGGATAATTTTTGACTCTCTTTTTTGGATGTACAGATCTTTATCACATTATTTTTACATATCTCACTTAAGCTGGGAGTTATTCCAGTAAGATGAATAAGTTTGGCTTTTTTTAGATAATCAAGATCACTATCAGAAAGAGGAGTTAAGGAAAAAGAAGAATTTTTTCTATCATAAAGCACTTTTATGCCTTTTGTTCTATGATGAAGCTCCACAAAATACATTCCCATTCTTCCTTCTGATATAAGCCTCACCCTATTTGTTCCAACACCATATTTTCTAAGCTCACTTAAAGCTCTATAACCCAAAAAATTGTTAGGAAAAAAAGATATAAACTCAGTTTTTAATCCTAACAAAGAAAGGGAGATAAGAACATTAGCCTCTGTACCACCTATTTCCACGTTCCAAGTATTACTACTTAGAAAAGTACGATATCTCTCAGGGGTGATTCTTACCATCACCTCACCATAAGAAATAATATCCACCATATTTCCTCCCTCTTTCTATGGATTTATTCCCTAAACTTTACTACATACATCTCACTATTAGCAGTACTAAAAGACTCAGATCTACCTACGATCACTACATAATCAAGATCATATATAGCTCCCCAACCCTCATCCAAATCCGCTCCACCAAAAAACTTCTCCCAAATAAGATCCCCATCCTCATTAATCTTCACCACATATACATCACTATTTCCTGCCCCTTTAGAATTAGATCCGCCTACTATCAAATATCCCTTTTCATCTTTAGAAGGCATAATAAGGAAGCCCGTCTCATAACCTTTACCACCATAAGTTTTCTCCCATATTTTGTTTCCATCTTTGTCTATCTTTATTACATATAGATCAGGATTATCAGAAAAAGAATTGGAGTTTCCAACAATCATATAACCATCCCTGCAAGAAGTAATACTGTATGCATAATCAAATCCCTTACCCCCAAAAACCTTCTCCCAAATCAAGTTTCCTTTTTTATCCACTTTTATTACATATATATCCTGAGATTCTGAAAAAGAATTAGATATCCCTACAGCCACATAACCATCTTTATCAGACACTACCCCATATCCATATTCGCTCATTTTATCTCCAAATGCTTTTTCCCAAAGCTTATTACCCTTACCATCGATTTTTAATAGATAAAGATCATATTGCCCTTTTCCAAAAGAATTAGTTCTTCCAACCGTTACAAAATTACCATCAGAATCCTTTGACAATTTCCAAACCTCTTCAAAACCTTTACCGCCAAAAGTTTTTTGCCATAAGAGATCTCCATTTTCATCTATCTTTAACACATATACATCACTATTTCCTGCTCCCAAAGATCTGGTACCACCAACAACAAGATATCCATCCTCTGCCTCATTTATAGAATAGGCATAATCATCCTTAGACCCGCCATAAAATTTCTCCCAAACTTTTTCCCCTTTTCTGTCTATTTTAAGAATATAAACATCTTTTCCTCCACTACCAAAAGATGAAGTCTCTCCTACAAGAATATATCCATCCTTACTTTTAACTATTCCATAACCTTTTTCACTTTTTTCACCACCATATACACTCTGCCCAAAATCCAACATTTCTTTTTCTTGAGAAAAAGAAATAACAAACAGAGAAAAGAAAGTTAAAAAGAAAATCAAAAACCTTTTCATAAACCCTCTCCTTTAAGGTAAAAGTACCTTCTTTCCTGCTCCTGCTCCTTTTTCCAATAGATATGGAATCACGTCAGCTTCATCTAATTCATATTCATAAGGAATATTAAAGTCCTCCAATTCTTGAGTTATATTATTTTCTCCACATTCCCAGTAAAAATTATTAGACTCTTTTATATACCCATCCTGTGGACTTTCAAACTGAGTAGTCATTGGAATTTTTACATTCTCAAAATAGTTATTTTCTACAATAACTTTTGCCCCCATTCTGGATGCAATACCATAAAGAAGTATATTTTTATAATAGTTATTAAAGATATGGACAGCCCCAAATCTTACAGAAGGATTTCTTGAATTAGTATTTCTAAAGATATTATGGTGATAAGTTACCCTTGCATCTACATCTACAGTAGAGCTATCACTACTACCTACTTGAGTACATTTCCAACTATTCTCAAAAATATTCCATGAAACAGTGACTCCTTGAGATCCTTTGATAATATCTAATAATGCATCAACTCTATCCTTTTCTTTTTCTCTTTCTGGTACCACAATCATATCACTGGTTAATGTGCAGTGATCTATCCAAACGTTTTTAGAGTTTTCAACAGTTATGGCATCATTTTTAGGATTTTCAAAAGTATTTTTAATGGTTAAGTTTCTGATAATTACATTACTTACTCCTTTTAAATATAAGCCCCAGCCAACAATACCTGCATCTTCTGTTATACCAATAATAGTCTTATTAGATTCAATAGTAATCTGACCCTGTTCTTTACTAGTATCTACAATTCCTTTTACAAGAATAATATATGGATCTTTATCTTGTGCATACTTTTTAAAATCATTAATATTATCAACAGTTACAACTTTTCCACCTTGCCCACCTGTTGTCCCTGCCCCAAAACCTACTGGCTTATCATCAAGAGTAAGTATAGTTTCATCTATATTTTCTTGAGAGAAACCAAAACTCATTAATAAAGCAATAATTAGTAATAGAATAAAAAGCTTCTTCATGACTCTATACCTCCTTTATTTTTCTCCAAAATATTTTAGAAATCTTTTTGTACCATCAATCATTCTATCAAAAAGTTCTTTGGCTTTAGAATGATTTAATCTTGACTCTACTAATGGATCATTATAAAAAGCCCTAAAAGCAAGCTTTAGATCTTTTTCCAAAACTGCTTGAAGGATCATTTCTTGATTCATAATATGCCTCAAAACCCATGAATTCACATCATTAGGTAATTTTCCTGCATATATAGGTAGTATATTATCTCTTGTTATATATACATTGGTTTCAACTATCACATCTCTTGGTACTCCATCCATCTGCCCAACATTAGGATAATTAACATTAGTTATGAAATTGGAAAGCCCAAGAAGAGCTTTCATTATTTGGACTCCTACCTCTCCAGAAGGCTTAATAGGAAATTCCATCTCTCCTTTAGCAAGCTTTTGACTCATCTCATAAAGTTCTTTTGCTTGCTGTCTTCTAAAGGATACAGGAGTTAAAGAGAACTTCCATTCTTTTACCTTTTCAGGATTTTCCAAATACCAGTAAGCAGGGAAAAACTCTGCTAAATGTCTGTCACCAGCAGCTGCAATTATTCCATATCTTTTATAAAGATCAAATTTTACCCTATTAGCAGAGGCAAAATAATCCCAAGTCCATCTACCTTTCTCTTCTTCATAACCTTCATAATAATATTTCTCGGCAAATTCACCATAAATGGGTAATAGATCCATATTTCTGTAGGAAATCTTATCTACCCATGTAAAATGATTAATTCCTAAAACATTTTGTTTTATCTCAGAAAGTGAGACATCAATATTCTCCTTTTCCTTTAACATGAGAGACAAAATCTTAGGGATTTTAAAAACTTCATGACAACAACCTATTGCTTTTATCTTAGGAAATACTGTATATAGAGTCCTCACACAAAGAGCCATAGGGTTTGTGTAATTAATAACCCAGGAAGTGGGAGAATATTTTCTAATAGCCTCAGCAAATTCCATATATATAGGAATAGTTCTTAAAGCTCTTATAACTCCTCCAGGTCCAGGTGTATCTCCTACTGATTGATAAATACCATACTCCTCTGGAAGATGCACATCTATTTCCATCTCATCCAATGTACCTGGAAGAATGGAAATAACTATAAAATCTGCACCTTCTAATGCTTCCCCTATCTCCTTTACCGCTTTATATCTCCATTTACTTTTAGCAGACTTCTGTTCACTTATTCTATTTCCAATAATCTCATTAGTTTTTGCAGACTCAAAATTTATATCATAAAGTCTCACTTCTCCAGAAAAACTCTCTTCAAGAGCAAGATCTGCCATAAACTTCCAAGCCCAACCCTTAGATCCTCCTCCTATGTATGCTATCTTTACATCATTCATTTTTTTAATTCCTCCTCTCCTCTATCCTCTAAGCCCTGACGTGGTTACACCTTGTACAATATATTTCTGGAAGAATACAAATAATATAAGCACAGGAAGTAAAGATAACGTAGACATAGCAAAAACTGCTCCCCAATTAGTTACTGCAGAAGGATCTGAAAAAGCTCTTAACGCTACTGAGACTGGATATTTTTCAGGACTATTTAAATATACCAAAGGTCCCATAAAATCATTCCACGCCCAATAGAAAGAGAATATGGTAGCGGTAGTAATTACTGGTTTTAAGTTGGGAAGAATAATATGATAAAAAATACCAAATCTTCCTGCCCCATCAATAAAGGCAGATTCATCAAGTTCCTTAGGTATTCCTCTAACAAATTGCATAATCATAAATATAAAGAAAGGCCCTCCAAGAAAAGCTGGTACTATAAGAGGTTTAAATGTATTTATCCATCCAAGTTTAGAAAATAAAATATACCTGGGTACAATCTGAACCTGCATAGGAAGCATCAATGTAAGAATTATAGTAGTAAATATGATTTTTCTTCCTGCAAAAGGAATTCTGGCAAGTCCATATGCTACAAGAGTTGAAGATATAACTGTTCCAATAGTATTAAGACCTGCTAATATAAAGGAGTTTTTAAAGAATGTAGCAAAAGTTATACCACCAAATCCCCCCCATCCTTCTATATAGTTATTTATTGTAGGTTCCTTAGGTATAAGATTTAAAACATCACTAAAAATCTCCCACGGCTGTTTAAAAGAACTACTTAACATCCACAAGGCTGGATATACCATAATGAAGGCAAGAAAAGTAACAAAGGTATAATAAATTATATTATTCAAAGTTTTCCTTTTCACTTATACTCCCTCCTCTGCTTCATAATAAACCCAACGATTAGAGGTCTTGAAAATGATAATAGTAAATAAGCCAACTAAAGCTAACATAAACCAGGCAAGGGCTGAAGCATAACCCATTTCAAAATCATTAAAAGCCTTCCTATACATGTAAACTGCATAGAACAAAGTTGAATCTAATGGACCTCCCTGAGTAATAATATAGGACTGTGTAAAAGCCATAAAACCATGTATCATCTGGTTAATAAGATTAAAAAGAATAACTGGTGTAATCATAGGAAGAGTAATAGATGTGAGTCTTTTCCAAAAACTTGCACCATCAATAGTCGCAGCTTCATAAAGCTCAGTAGGAACCTGTTTTAACGCTGCCAAAAATATTAACATGGGAGATCCAAACTGCCAAACTGCAAGTAAAATAAGAGTCCATATAGCAGTACGAATATCTCCAAGCCAGTTTATACCATGAATTCCAAAAATAGAAAGAAATGCATTAACAATTCCATCATATCCCCATATCTGTCTCCAAACTACCGCTATAGCTACACTTCCTCCAATAAGAGAAGGTATATAATAGATAGCACGATATAAATTAAGAATTTTACTTTCTTTCATACTAAATATAAGAGCAACAATAAAAGCAAAAATAAGCCTCAATGGCACCTCGAATAAAACATATTTAAAAGTTGCTTTTGTAGCACTCCAAAATCTGGGATCTTGAGTAAACATTCTTATCCAATTCTGAAAACCAATCCATCTTGGTGAAGTCAAGATGTCATATCTGGTAAACGAAAGGTATAAAGAAGTTACAAGGGGAAAAATTATAAAGGCAATAAAACCTATCAACCAAGGACTTACAAAAATATATCCCATAAGTAGATCATGTTTTTTCTTTTTAGTAAGTTTTTTCATAAATCTCTTATTACCTCCTCAAAATATAATAGGGAAGGGAGTTTGCCTCCCTTCCCTAAATAAAATTTACTTACCTCTTTAATATCTGTATTACTTGTTCTCTGAACTTCTTTGCTGCTTCTTCTGGGGTAATCTTCTTATACATAATCTGGTCATATAGAGGAGTGTAAACATTATTATAAATCTCTTGCCATCTTTCAGGATCAGGTGCTGGAGTTGGAGCTCCATATTTTTCAACTATAGATATGAAATTAAACATTTCTTTCTCCACTGGAGAAAGAAGAGGTTTTAGTGCAAGTTGTACTCTCTTGGAAATAGGTACTCCCCTTTCTGCCATTAATATCTTTGCTGCTTCAATATCATTAATAAAGAAGTCTATAAAAGTTGCAGCTTCTTTGGGATATTTAGTTTTTGCATTTATTGCGAAAAACATGGAAGGCTTTAAGAAATTACCTACTTTTCCTTTAAGTGTAGGAAGCATATAAAGTCTTAATTGTTTTCCTTTTAAAGCTTTACTCATAGCAGTAAGCTGGTTACTCCATGTAAATTGCATAGCAGATTTTCCAAGACAAATGAATCTTTGCTCAGGGCTTACACTTCCTCTTGCTATTTCTACATCTCTTGATGGAATTACACCCTCATCTTGTAGTTCAAGAAGCATTCTATAGAAGTTGGCATAAACATTATCATCTTCATATCCAAGAGATTTTCCATCGTCACTAAATAGATAGCCACCATTCTCTATAGTCCATACTCTAAATACATTATGGTCTCCTAAGTTTTCTGCTGCTCCATATATTCCAAGTTTTCTATGAATTATCCTTGCAATTCTCTTGAAATCTTCCCATGTCCATAAAGTTGGAGGTAAAGGTACACCTGCTTTTCTGAAAATTTCAGGATCAATAGCAAATGCTTGAGAGTTATTATCCAAGTTTATAGCATAAAGTTTTCCCTTTAACTTTCCTGAATCTACTATACTCTTTGCTACATCTTTTAGATTTATTACTCCTTGGGCTACTAAATCATCCAAAGGAAGCAAAAATCCTTTTTCTACCCATCCCCTTAAATAGGCATGATCCTGTTGCATTATATCTGGTAAATTACCACCGGCAGCCATGGTAGTAAGCTTTGTATAATACTCTGACCATCCAGTATACTCAGCTACTATCTTTATGTTAGGATACTTCTTTTGGAATAAATCAATAACTTTTAAAGTTCTATTATGTCTATCCTGAGAGCCCCACCAAATAATTCTTAAAGTAACCTGCTGTTGAGCTGGAGAAATGGCTAATAAGAAACAGACTAAAACTAATAAGATCATCAGTAATCTAAAATTTCTTCTCATTTTTAATCCCCCCAAACTAAGTTTTTTAATAAAAGAAAATCAAAGCAAAACTAAAAATTTTTTTTATTTCTTTATACACCTCCTTTGTATATTATGAAATTCATTTGTATTATATTATAACCATATCATTAAAATTTTTCAAGCAAATTTTAAATTAAGGTTAAAAATCCCCTTGAGAGTTGAGTTTCGTAATTAATACATCTCCTAAGGATGCTCCCCAAGATCTGGTTAGTCCAGCCAAAATATATCCATTATCCTCTGTTTCTATTATTGTTTTACCATCATCATCTCCGTCTCCATCGTATACTTTTTGCCATAATAAGTTACCATCAGAGTCTAATCTAATTAAATATACAGCTGTTCCGGTAGTTCCAAATGATCTTGTACTTCCCGATATTATATATCCTCCATCTGATGTTGTTCTTATACATCCACCTTCATCTCCCGAATCTCCACCATAATACCTTTCCCAAAGCATATCACCATTAGGATCAACCTTGATAATATAAACATCACTATAGTTACTATAAGAAAGTGTAGATCCAACTAATATGAAGTTTCCATCCTTTGTCTTCTCAATTCTATTTCCCACATCATCTTTTGTTCCTCCATAAGTTTTATACCAAATTACATTTCCATTCTTATCAAATTTTACAAGTACTACATCCTTACTCCCATTACCAAAAGACATAGTATATCCTAACACCAAATATCCGTCTTCTACTTCTACTACCGAACTTGCCTCATCAAAATTCCTTCCACCCCATGTTTTACTCCATATAAGATTTCCATTAGGATCTAATTTGAGAACATAAAAATCAGAGTTTCCTTGCCCAAAAGACCTTGTCCATCCCACAAAAATATAATTTCCATCACTATCCTCAATAACCTGTCTTCCGCCATCCATATCTATTCCACCGAAATTTTTAGCCCAAGCAAGATTTCCTTTTGCATCATACTTTATTGCAAAAAGATCCTTTGAAATTCCTGTAGCATAAGAATAGCTTTCACCTAAAAGTAAAAGTCCTCCATCACTAGTTTCTATTACACTTTGAGCATTATCATCTCTTTCACCAAAAAAGAATATCTCCCAAAGAATATTTCCCCATTTATCAATCTTTAGAAAATAAAAATCATCTTCTCCATTAATATTCTTAGAATTGCTCATTCCTGCAAGAATGTAATTTCCATCCTTTGTTTTTATAATATCATTAACATATTCATTGCCTGAATATCCATGAATCTTTCTCCAAGTAGTCTTAGGAGTAAAATAAGTACATCCTGAAATAAAAATAATCAGAAGTACTACAAATAACATCTTCAAATATAGATATCTTTTCATTTTGTTACCTCCTTTTAACCAATAAAACGACAAGGTTTCAACGGGGAGTCCCTAAAAGGACCCCCCTATTATTACTCATACTTAACTATAATCTTTCCAGCTCCTGCCTTCTCTAAGATTACGCTTGGCAGGTTAATAGGATCTTCAGGTGAGTAGTTATAAGGTATCCAATTGGATATATTTAGCCACTCATCTGCTCTATCTCTGAAATCGTAATTAATACCATCTGTCAGTTGATCTAAAGTAGGTAAGTTTTTCTGAGGAGTACCACTCTCTATATAGATATTTGTATCTCCGTTTTCTGGATCCTCTTTAGAAAAAACAATAAACCCTGGAGGAGAATTATATGTACCTGAGGCAGGAATCTGAACTCTCTCAAAGTAATTATATTCTACAAGAGCTCTTACAGCACATGTACCATTAGGACCAAGCTGAACATCAGTATAATAATTATTGAAAATATGTACTATTCCATACCTCATTCTGGGATTTCTTCCAGCGGTACCATTGAAAAAGTTATGATGATAAGTAACCCTTAAATAATCAGCATCATCTGATAATTTATCATCACTCCCTACTATACTCACACCTTTTGCTCCTACATTCTCAAATCTATTCCAAGAAAGGGTTACATAATTTCCTTGTCTTGTTATATCTACATTACTATCAACAGCCGATTTAAAAGTGCAATGATCAATCCAGATATTTGAGGAACCCCACCATATAGATATATTATCATCAGGAGCATTTTCAAAAGTTATATTTCTTATAACAATATTTTTTTCTGGATCTCCCTGTCTTCCAATTCTTATACTTATTCCAGAAATAGTTGCACCATCTCCAAGCCCAAGTATAGTTTTATTAGATGCAATATTAATTGTATTTAAATATTTGGGATCTATAAGATAATAACTTGGAGTATATGTTATAGTACCATCCACAAGAACAACTCTTGGAGTATCATCAGCATGATAAACAGCATCAAAAAATTCAAAGTAATCATGTACTACAACAACTTCTCCCCCAGCACCACCAGTAGTCCCCTGCCCAATAGTTGCAAAACCAATCATAGGTTCATCATATCCTTCAATTGTTATCTTTTTAGTTGTAGGTTGTCCTCCAGTAGATGGAGCTCCACATCCTGCTATTACTAAAATGAAAAGAAATATTAAGATTAAAATTAGATATCTTTTTAAACTTCTCATTTTGATAAACCCCCTTGTTTTCAGAAACTTAGTGAAACTACATCCTCAAAAGTTAAAGGAACAGTAGTATCAAACCATCCATACCCAAAGTTCCAATTCTTATAGATTCTCAAGGTATTAGAGATTTTTCCCATGGTATAACTTAACCTAAAATAAAACACATCGTAATCTCTGAAAGAGGTATATCTTCCATACAAGGTATCTATATTACCAAAATTCTGAGGAGGCAAAGCAAGTGAAAGATACATATAGTTAGCAGAATCAGGAGCCAAGAAATAGGCACCATTTAAAGTCATTTTAGGTACAATATCTTTTAAATCAAACTCTAATTTATATCCCCCATCACCTCTATAATATCCTGACAAAGTTAAATTTGGTATAGGTTTCAAAGATCCACCAATAGCCCATTGTCTTGAATTATTCCCATATTCAAAGAACAAATTTAATAATGATAATGGAGATACTTCAGCTCCCACAACATATGTTTCAACCATGTTAAGCATATCTTTGTCGTATAAACCATAAATATTCAATCCCATCAACTTCGCAGAAATAGGGGAAGTCTCAATCTTAAGGGTTAATCTTCCAAGATTAAAATCTACATCAGATTCAATTTGCCTTGGAATATAGGTGGCAGTAAATTTTATGGGTTTATTCAAAGATACTTTAACTCCATTAATTCCTCCTAACCTACTGTATAAAAGAGAATCAAAAAGTGCTCTTGTTCCCTCTATATTTAAGTAATATTTAGTAAAATACACATTTAAAGCTCCTAATAAATTTGAAATATTTAAATAGCTTCTCCAACCTCCATCTCTTATATCAAGATAAGCATCAATATTAGTTTCTTTATAGCTAAATTGTAGAGAATAATTAGGATTAAAATTGAGCTTTTTAGAATCAGGATAATATTTTGTAGAAAACTCTACTTTATTATAGATATTAACTTGGGCAAATGCAGGTCCCAAAAGCATTAATAATATTATTAAAAATATTATTTTTCTCATATTTACCCCCCTTTCATTAGCCTTCCTAATTCTCATAAAGATTTAAAATAAAACTTTCTACATCCCAATTTCCCAAAAAAATCTCTTTTGAATATAGAGTTATATCATCTCCTTCAAGCTGTCGCCGTTTATTATTAACAACAGCCCCCGGACCATAATTTTGATACTCAAAAAATCTCTCTGTATCTGGATAGAACCAAATAATCTCACCTGTATTAGGATCCTTAGAACTCATCGCAGTCCATCCATCAAGATGGATATGTTGATCTAAATAGCAATTTCTAAATACCACATTTGAATTAACACTATAAGGATCTGAACTAGGGTGCCATGGTCTTCCCAAATATACTGAATTAGGTTCTGTAATATTTGTTAACAATTTACAGTTAATAAACAAAAATCCCAGATTTCCAATCTTTGTACTTGCTGCCGTAATGTAACCCTTTGGTGTTATTCCAGGACGATCTATAGAGAAAATTACACAATTTTCAAAAACTGCTTTTCCATCTCCAAAAATAAAATCCACATCTCCTTCTATATAACAATCAACAAAATAATGGATTCCTCCTCTTACATATAAAGTATCTTGATTTCCAATAAATTTACAATTTTTAAAAACAGCTTTATTTGATTGGGTAAGAACAGCTACCGCCTGCTTACTTGTAATAGTAGTATTAAGCTCATCAAAAGAATTTTCAAATGTTATATTTTCTGCTGTAAAACCAGTTGCACTACTATTTATAGTAACACTTGCACTATTTGATGTTCCTACAGTACCTCCCCCCGGCAATGGTGTTCCTGCAGCAAGATCATAATAAATTTTTGTTGTATTAACATCTTCACCTATCAAACTAACATTGGGAAATCCAATATTAACTTTTTCATAATAATCTCCGCTTCTGACAAATACATATACTCTTTGGTTATTGTAATTACTCTGATTTAGCATTATATAAGTAATAGCATTTTTAACACTCTTAAAATACTTCCTTCCATTTATTTCCATTCCTTCTTCACCTTGATAATTCTTGTCAACCACTATTTGAACTTTCGGAAGAAATAGAATATTTTCATATTTATATTCCAATATTTCACCTTTCTTATTTCTTATCTCAATTCTCAAAGAATTACCCCTCGACTTTTCAAATGAAAATTGAATAGAGTTACTTACTTTTCCTTTTATTTCTTTATCCTTGTATACTTCCTTGTCATTCAAATAAAGGCTTAAATAAGCATCTTGATTAGGTATAACTTCTATAACATATGGATTATCTATCACCACAGATTTTGGAGAATTATTTATAATTACATTAAATTGCTCCTCAATCTGTTCAGCAGAACATCCAGTTATTATAAAAACAGAAATTATAAATATCAATAAAAAGATTCTTCGAAACATGTTATTTTGTACCTCCTGTAAAACCTTCTAAAATGGAGAGGGCTTATTCTTGAGCCCTCTCCATACACTTTTTTTAAGGATTCAAATTGAAACCTTCAGGAAGTTTTACCTCATTTGGAGCAAAGGCCCCATCAAAGGTCCAGAATATCCAGTCAAGCTGACTTTTATACAAGTTAGAAGCTGAAGTTGAAGTATCACCAAGCCTCATAAACTGAGGATCAGGTGGAGTAGAAGGAGCAGCATTTATAATACCTTCAAGAACTGGAGTAGAATTATTATCTACATATAATTTGGCATATAAGCCATCTACAGTGTAATTTACAGTAAACCAATATATATGCCAATCGGTAGTAGTCATGGTATAGGAAGCTAAAGTTGATGTCCCATTTAATATTCTCACTTGAGTTGGATTAGTTTGAATCTCAAAACCTCCTCTATATAAAGCGGTCTGAATATCGAGGGTCCATGCTCTTGTCACATTTGTTCCTACATCTCCTTTAGCTTTGAGTACTATTGTCATACTGAAGGAATTTGGAGCACAAGCTTCAAAATTATACCTGAAACTTGGTGTTGCACCAGCAGTATATGTAGTATCAAATATTAAGATTCCATCCTGTACTGTACAGAAGTTTTGCATCGGATAATTTGCATTTCCATCTATCCATCCACTTGGAAATTCAAAAGTGTTAGTCCAATCATGAGTGCCCCATGTAGGTGAGTATAATGGTACTATAGAAACTTCATTGGAATAATCACTATCTCCTGCAGAGTTATATGCCTTTACTCTGTAATAATAAGTTGTACCTGGAGTTAATCCTGTATCGTTATATGTATTTACATTTGCACCTACTGTTGCTATTTCAGACCATTCTCCATCTAATGTTTTTCTTTCAATCTTAAATCCTTCTTCATTATTAGAATTATCTTTCCATGCAAGTCTCACTTCGGTACCTGAAACAACTTCTGCAGTCAAATCTGTTGGAGCATTCGGTTTAGTAGGCTGTGGTTGAGGCTGTTCTGTTTTAGGAGTACATCCACTTACTAACAAGATTATTAAAATAACAATCAAAATAAGACTTAAATTTCTTACTTTTTTCATAACTTTTGCCCCCCTTAAGAATTTATTTTTCAATAAAGAAAATATTTAGTAATTCACACCCCCTTTCTTTTAAAAGTTAATCTTTCCAACACCTGCATATTGAGTAACAATTTCTTTTACCTTATCAGCTGGCGTAATAGTATAGTTATAAGGAGGAGTATAAGAACATGTAGAAGTTGTAGGCATACTACCTGAACAGTTAACAAAAATATTACCTACTACATCCCAAAATCCAATTTCTTGACTGTCCCAAGATCCTATAGGATTTCTTACATTTTCAAAATAGTTATGCTCTATCCTTAATTTTGCACCCATTCGTGAATTAATAGCTGAACTTGAAATATCTTGATAATAATTACTATAGATATGCCCTTCCCCAAATCTAAAACTTGGTAATCTCGAATTACAATTTCTAAACCAGTTATGGTGGTAAGTAATAGTCCTATTGTAATTATCAGAATCAGAACTTCCTATTAGACTTGTCTTCCAACTATCATGAAAATAGCACCAAGAAATAGTAACATAATCTACAGCCCCATTAATATCTAAAAGCCCATCGTAATAATCTTTATCAATCCCTTGGAATTGATTATAAAATTCACAATGATCAATCCATATATTTCTTGAAGGACCTTCAATTGTAATACAATCTGGTCCTTGACTTGCTATATTAGGGTCTTTAACATGATGAATCCTAAGATTACGAATTATTATATTGTTAGCATTATTAATTTTTATTCCAACTCCATTTAGTTCCCCATTTGTACCTACGCCAATAATGGATATTCTTGACACATTTTTTACATATATCACATACTTTCCTGAACTATTTTCTGGAGTTATAATTCCATTAACATATATTATCCTTGGCCCTCCTTTATTTATTTCATTTTGCAAGCTAATTCCATCACTTACATAAACAACCTCTCCTCCTTCACCACCTGTAGTACCCCCACCTAAGGTTGCAAAACCTATTAATGAGAAATCAACACCATTATCAATTGGGGCAACAAAAACAAAAGCTACATTAGAATATTCACTCTCTACATTTGAATAATATGCCTTTACCCTATAAGAGTAAGTATTTCCACAGGTAACATCATTGTCAACATAAACATTAATATCTGAGGTTACAGATCCTATTTCTATCCAATTACCATTATCATTTTTCTCTATCTTATATCCTTCCTCTATCTCAGATCTATCTTCCCAAATTAACTTAACCTTTCCATCCGATGTTACACCAGCCGATAGATTAGTAGGAGCAATAATAACGGGAGTAATACAAACAAACTCATTTGAATATGAACTACTACCATAAGCATTATATGCTTTTACTCTATAATAGTATTTCCATCCTGGAGTTAAACCTACATCAATATAACTTGTAATATTAGCTTGAATATTCTTAACCTCTTGCCAAGTATCTCCCTCTTTTTTTCTTTCAAGAATAAATCCTAATTCATCATTAGATTTATCTTCCCACATTAATCTAACCCTTACCTCAGATAGAACTAAACCAGTTAGATTTTTAGGTGGATTAGGAACACTTGTAGAAACATTATTAACTTTCGGTGAACATCCACTTGAAAGAATGAACATGAAAAATAATAGTAAACCAACTTTTATATTTAAATTAGCAACTTTAAACTTCATTATAAACCCCCTTTGCACATTATACAATAACATTGCATTTTAGTAACAAAATTATATACTTATGAATTTTTTAAGTCAAGAAAAAAATAAAAGATATTCAGAGTAATATATGGATATATAAAATACTTTAATTATAAGTTTATAAAAAATTCAATATTTTGTTATAGCAAAAAAAGGAGAGCCCAAAAGGCCCTCCTCTAATAAAACTATACTCTTTTAAATCAAAATATTAGAATTTTAATTCTGCAGAACCCTCCCAAAGTCCGTGAATATTACAATAGGATAAAGCAAAAATCTTTCCATCTTTTTGAGTCTTAAAAACAAATTCTACTATTGGATCTGTGTAAACAGTACTTGTATCTGGACCCTGTGTGGATGCCCCATGAGATGTAAATTCAAATCTTCCAAGCTGATATGGATACTTCTCTCCCTCTGGCAAGAAATATACTTCAATCCAAGCAATAAAATGAGAAGATGTATTGGGATGTGGAATCTCTTTTCCTACAGAAACCCTTACTTTAACCCCTTTTTCTCTATCCTTTTCAAGTATATCTATCACAGGAACATGTTTTTCTCTTGTCCAGTCGGCTTCTTGTAAAAGTTCCTTCAATTTTTCCATAATTTATCCCTCCCAACTTAAAATTATTATATTTTATTTTATATCTTTTTGAGAGGGATTTCAATCTAAAAGAAAAAGGTTTCTTAAATTATATTTGTAATCTCCTTATATCTCTCATACATTTTTTGCCATTTCTCAGTATCCTTTGGATAATAAGTTTTCATATCAGAAGAGGATTCAATAATTTCTCTTGCCTTTTTTATATCTTTTATTGCTCCCTTTGTTATAGCTTGTACTACTATATTCCCTAAAGAAGTTGCTTCAACAGGTCCAGTAATAACTTGTATACCAAGAACATCAGCAGTAAATTGTGAAAGTAATTGGTTTTGTGAGCCTCCTCCCACAATATGTAAAACTTTGATCTTCTTCTTTAAAATTCTCTCAAGATCATCAAAGACCTCTTTATATCTAAAAGCAAGAGATTCCAATATACATCTTGCTATTTCTCCTTTTTTCTCAGGTATACCTTGATGGGTTTTATAGCAATAATCTTGAATTGCTTTTACCATGCTCGGTGGATTTAAAAACGATACATCATCAGGATTTATAAAATATTTAAAGGGTTCTTCCTCTTCAGCCAATTTAGTAATCTCAGAATATGATAGGTCACACCCTTCTTTAGCCCATTCTCTTTTTACTCTCTGTAAAAGCCAAAGTCCCATTATGTTTTTCAAAAATCTATAAGTCTTACCATAACCACCTTCATTAGTAAAATTTGCCTTAAAAGATTCTTCATTTATAATAGGTTCTTTAAGTTCAACCCCCATCAATGACCATGTTCCTGAACTAATATATGCCCAATCTTCACCTTTTCCAGGAACTCCCACTACAGCACATCCTGTATCATGTTCACAAGGGGCAATTACAGAAACATCCTTAACATTTAATTCTTCTTGAATCCCTCTGTATAACTTACCTATCTCTGTACCAGAAGGAACTATAGTGGGCATTATGTACTTAGGAATATTAAATTTATTCAAGATTTCTTCTTCCCAATCATCTTTAAAAGGATTATACATCTGAGAAGTAGTTGCAATAGAGAACTCAGTTATCATCTCTCCCGTCAACATAAAATTAAATAGATCAGGCATAAATAACAGTTTATGAGCAGAATTAAAGAGAGAAGATTTTTCATGCACCATACTATAGAGTTGAAATAAGGTATTAATTTGCATTATTTGTATTCCTGTCAATTTATAAATTTCTTCTTTAGACATTACTCTAAAAGCCTTTTCAAGAATCCCATCTGTCCTATGATCCCTATAGCATACAGGAATCCCTGCTAAATAACCTTCCTTCGTAACCAATCCAAAATCTACACCCCATGTATCTATCCCTATACTTTCTATATCTTTATATTTAGAAAAAGCCTTACTCAAACCCTCTTTAATATCTTGAAACATCTGTGTAACATTCCAGTAAAGTCTCCCAAGAATATCAACAGGCCTATTTACAAACCTATGAATCTCTTCAAGAGTTATTCTATTATCCTTCAAGGTTCCCAACATAATTCTTCCGCTTTCTGCCCCAAGATCAATAGCAATAAACCTTCTCTCTTTCATATTTATCACCTCATACTCTCTCTTTAACAACCTTTTCCATATAACCACTTTCTCGAAAAGTCTTCAATGGATCAAGAGGAACTCCCATTTCTTCTCTTACTTTATAAATTAATGGCATAACATCAGTATCAAAGGCTTTTACCAAGGTATTTTCTGCCATGACAATATCACATTCCTCTTGATATTTTCTTAACAATTTTCTGTTTACAATTAAAGCTTTTGCATAAGTTTTAAATATATTTTCAACACTTTGTATCATCTCTTCTATTTTGTTCTTAAGGTTGTGAGATTCATCTATCATATATGCAATATTCATCTTTAAACCATCTTCTTCCGCAGAAACCAGTTCATTAAATATCAAAAATAATTCATAAGGATTTATAGAGCCAGTAGTAAGATCATCATCTGCATACTTTTTATTGTTAAAATGGAATCCCCCAAGTTTTCCTTCATCTACAAGAATAGCAACAATCTGCTCTATATTTGTCCCGAGAGGATGATGTCCTAAGTCTACAAGTACATAAGCCCTATCTCCAAGCTTTCTTGAAAGAATCATTGCTGTTCCCCAGTCAGGAATATCCGTATGATAAAAAGCAGGTTCAAAAAACTTATACTCTATAAGAAGCCTCATATCGGAATCCAAATAAGAATATACTTCTCTTAAGCTTTCTTCTAATCTATGTTTTCTCTTTCTAAAGTCATCTTGCCCAGGATGATTAGTACCATCAGCAAGCCAAAGGGAAATATCTTTAGATCCAAGTCTTTTAGCTATTTCTATGCATTCTTTAATATGATTTATAGCCTTCTCCCTTACTTTTTTATCAACATGAGTTAAACTTCCTAACTTATACTCATCATCTTGAAATAGATTTGGATTAATTGCACCTGGTTTAACTCCAAGAGATTCAGCATATTTTAATAGTTCATCCCAATCATCATACATATCCCATGGTATATGAAGAGCAACTGTAGGACATATTCCAGTTAATTTATGCACCATAGCAGCATCTTGCAACTTTTCCTTTACATTTCTTGCAGATCCTTTTTGCTTAAATACAGCAAATCGGGTTCCAGAATCAGCATAACCCCAAGAAGGAGTTTCGACCCTAAAATTCTTTAACTTCCTCTCAACCCCCTCTACATCTATACCTTCATCTTCTAACATATTCCTTAAAATCTCATACCTTTTTTCATAATTTATCATAGTATTACCCCCTATATATTTTTATTTTTCTATTTATTTTTTCAAATTTAATTTTCATTTTTTATTGTTTTTATGTTTTATTTTTATCACAAAAAAAAGTTATGGTCAATAATAAATAAAATCAATCTTTGATGTAGATTTGTGTAATATTGCCATCATTTTTCTATTGTTGAGAGTATAAAAACTATGAATTCAGAAAAAACCTTGGTAACCCTCCTCTAAATTGCCGAGAAGGATTACCAAGGTACTTAAGTGGCCTTTTTATGGTAAAGAAATAAGTACTTACTAACTCTTAGTGGGAATAGTGCTCTTTCATCTCTTTATTAAAAGGTAAATTTAAAATTTCATCTATAACTTCCTTTACTTGTTCATATGATCTTGTTCTTGGATCTCTTATCAAAACTTCTTCCAATACTCTTCTATCACCAGTAACAAATGCTTCTATAGCAAATTCCATTCTCATAATTCGAGGTGTTAAATAAAATTTCTTAACTCTATCTGTTAAATCAGGCTTAATCTCTTCAAGATGTATTCCATTATCATCTACTATTACTGGAACTTCCACCACCACATCCTTAGGAATATCAGAGATAATTCCATTATTAAGGATATTTAAAACTAATCTCTGTTTTTCCCCATTTACAATTGCATTAATAAAAGGAATTTGTTGTTCACCACTCAAACTTTCCCTTTTAAGTTCAGGGAAAACATCCAAAAGATTTACTTTATCATCTTTTGATAATTCAATAAGCCTTCTCTTATAAACTCTTAAAGCTTCATAGAATTTAGGCCTTTCTATCTCATTATCTATGCATCCAAATTTACCATACCATTTCTTTTTCGTCTCTAAATCATAATGATATTTCCAACTTCCATTTCTACATGTATCTCCAATGGGCATCATCCCATAAAATCTATACATATCTATAGATGCAGGACTTAATTGGGCATCCCATGGATTTTTAGGTTCCCATTTTGATGAATTTTCCTCTATCCATTTATCAATAAGAGGATATGCATTCTCACCATTGTATAAAAATCTATTTAGCCAAATACCATGATTTACTCCAGCAACTTGCCAATCCACTTTTTTAGGATCCAAATTTAAAGTTTCTATCAAATCAAAAACTCCACCATAACCATGACAAAAACCTATTATTTTTGTATTAGTCTGGCGTAAGACAAGCTGAGTAATTTCAAAAACAGGATTTGCAGTCTGCATCATATAAGCAGAAGGAGCATATTTTTCTATCACCTTTGCTATATCAAGAGAAAGTTTTAATTGATTATAGTTAGTAAAAGTATAATAATCAGAAACCATATTAAACTCTTGACTATCTATACCCCGATAATAACCATGTTTCTCTCCAACCTCTCTCATAATTTCATATTGTACATATCCATCTTCATGCCCCTCAGCCCTTGCAAGAGCAGTATTAATAACAAAGCTTGCTCCTTCTACAGCAAATCTTAAGTCTGTAGTTTTCTCTATCCTAAGATTTGCTCCAAGTACATCATTAATTTTTTTTGCAAGATTGTATACAGCATTCAATCTTTCTTCATCAATATCCATTAATGATACAGAAGAATCATTTAATCCCTTTACTTTACAAAGATCTGAAATAAGAGTTAAGGTATACCTGACACTTCCTGCTCCTACAAAAGCAATCTTAATATTTGCCATTTTTAGACCTCCCAATTTTAATTATTAAGAATTCTATAACTTTGATACAGAGGTAGTAGCAATACCTGTCTCCATATACTTTTGGAAAAATATAAAAATAATAAAAATAGGAATAAGCGACAGAACTGACATAGCAAAAACAGCTCCCCAATTTGTAATAGTTGTAGGATCAGCAAAAGCCTTTAAAGCAAGAGCTACAGGGTACAACTCTGGTTTATTTAAATACAATAAGGGTCCCATAAAATCATCCCATGTCCAATAAAAAGCAAAGATTACACTGGTGATTAAAGCAGGTTTTAATCCTGGCAAGATAATGTACCAAAATATTTGATATTTACTAGCCCCATCAATAGATGCAGCCTCATCATATTCATAGGGAATTCCTCTTATAAACTGCATCATCAAAAAAATAAAAAAAGGACCCCCAAAAAAGGCAGGAACAATTAAGGGTTTAAAGGAATTAACCCAACCAAGTTTATAAAAAAGTATATATCGTGGAACAATAAGAACTTGTCCTGGAAGAAGTAAGGTTAACATTATAGTTGTAAACCAAAAATTTCTTCCCGGAAAAGCGATTCTTGAAAGTCCATAGGCAATCATGGTTGATGATATAACTATACCAATAGTTACTCCAGTGGATAAAATAAAAGAATTTTTAAAAAAAGTAGCAAAGGTTATACCTCCAAATCCTTCCCATCCCTCTATATAATTCTCAATCGTAAATTTTTTAGGAATAAGTGATGTCATATCTGAAAATATCTCCTGATGCGTTTTAAATGACGAACCTATCAACCAAAGTAGTGGATAAATCATTACAAAGGCAAAAATACTAATTAGGATATAATAAATTACATAAAAAGTTAAAGTTTTCTTTATCATAAATTACTTAACCTCCCCTGCCTCATAATATACCCATTTTTTAGAAGTTTTAAACAAAATAAAAGTCACGACTGCTACCACAACTAATAAGAACCAAGCCATTGCAGATGCATATCCCATATCATAATCTCTAAAAGCCTTTTGATATACATAAAGAGCATAAAATAGAGTAGTATCTAAAGGTGCTCCTCCTGTTATAATATAAGCTTGTGTAAAAACCATAAATCCTCCAATTGTTTGCATAACAAGATTAAAAAATATAACAGGACTTAAAAGGGGCAATGTTATTTTAAATATCTGTCTCCAAAATCCTGCCCCATCTATACTTGCAGCCTCATATAGTTCTACAGGTATCTGTTTTAACCCTGCTAAAAATATAAGCATAGGAGATCCAAATTGCCACATTGCAAGTAAAATTAAAGTCCATATTGCAAAACGAGGATCACCAAGCCACATAATCTTTTCTGAATACCCCAAAATATTCTGTAATATATAATTTACAAGTCCATCCATACCAAAAATTTGTTTCCACATTACTGCTACTGCAACACTTCCCCCAACAAGAGAAGGTACATAATATATAGCCCTATATAATCTAATTATCTTATGTTCTGAAAGATTTAATACCAAAGCAACGATAAAAGCAAACAGTAATCTAAAAGGAACAGCAAAGACCACATATTTAAGAGTTGCTCTCAGTGCATTATAAAAACGCCTATCCTCAAAAAACATTCTATACCAATTATCAAAACCTATAAATTTAGGAGTACTTAATACATCATACTTAGTAAAAGATAAAAGAAAAGAAGCCACAAGTGGAAACAAAATAAATGCTAAAAAACCTATAATCCATGGAGAAATAAAAAAATATCCTGCTAAGATATTGGATCTTTTTTTCTTAGATAGCCTCATAATATTATCTACTCCCCTTATAAAGTATAAAAGGGGGAGAATTTTATTATTCTCCCCCTAAAACATTAATTACCTATTCAATATTTTCTCTGCTTCTTTCTTAAGAGTATCATAGGCCTCCTCTAATCCAATCTTCTTGTATCTAATTTGCTCCCATATAGGAGCTATAACATTATTTGATATCTCTGCATGTTTAGGAATATCAGGAGGAGGTGTAGGCGATCCTTCTTTTTCAGCAAGTCTTACAAAAGCAAAAGCCTCTTTCTGAGAAGCCTCAATATATGGTTTTAAGAAAGTTTGTACTCTACTTGAAATAGGAACTCCTCTTTCTGCTTTCATAATCTTATGAGCATCTAAATTGTTAGTAAAGAAATCAATAAACATAGCTGCCTCTTTAGGATATCTTGTCCTGGAATAAATAGAGAAAAACATGGAAGCTTTAAGATAGGTACCAGATTTTGATTTTTTATCAAGCCTTGGGAAAAGAACCATCTTTAAAGGTCTGCCAGCAGCTTTTGATATAGCAATAAGCTGATTACTCCAAGCAAGAGACATGGCAGATTTCTTTTTAACAATAAATTGATCTTCAACTCCAAGACCTGTCCTTGAAACATCCACTGTTACATCTGGAGCAGCACCCGCATTCTCTATATCAAGCATCATTTTCCACCATTTTACAAATGTGTCTTTACTAAAACCTATGGACTTACCATCTTGAGAATATAACCATTCTCCATTCTCAATTAACCAAATTTTGAAGCATTCTATTTGACCTGTAAAGCCTTCAACACCATAAATACAAAGTTTTTTCTTTATTTGTATAACTGTATTTTTAAATTCCTCCCAAGTCCAATCATTTTTTGGAAGAGGAAAACCAGCTTGTTTGAATAATTCAGGATCATAAACAAGACCAAGAGCATTAACACCAAGATTTATACCATAAAGTCTACTATTTACTATTCCAGGCTTTATATAATTAGTATCCACATCTTTTAGATTTATTACATTATCCTTAACAAAATCATCAAGAGGTAAAAGTAATCCTCTATTTACCCATTCAGTAATATATTGATAATCATGTTGTATTACATCAGGTAAGTTTCCAGCTGCAGCCTGTGTATTAAGTTTCGTCCAGTAATCACTCCATGATGTATATTCTGGCGTTATTTTAATATTGGGATATCTTTTTTCAAACAGCTTGATTACTTCAAGAGTCTGATTATGTCTGGTTTGGCTTCCCCACCAAGCAACCCTTAAATTTATAGGCTGTTGAGAATAATTAACTGTCAAAACGATGAGAAGAAGTAACAAAAAAACTAAAACCCCTTTAAACTTCATAAATCTAACCCCCTTTTAATATTATTTAGGAGAGATTTTTTAAATTTACAGATCACCCCCTCATTTTATATTATGCAAAAACATTGCATAAATTAACATTTATATTCTATTTTTATTTTTCATTTCTGTCAAGATTTTTTTCATTATCAATGTCATGATATAATAAATTCATGATTAATCTAGAGAAAAAGATAGCCTTAATTACAGGAGCAAGTAGAGGGATTGGAGAAGAAATTGCAAGAAGGCTTGCAAAGGAAAAGGTTAATCTTGCTCTTATAGCAAGAGATGAAAATAAATTAAAAAAAATAAAAGATGAATTATCAAAAGAAAATATTGATGTATTTATTTTGCCAATAGATTTGACAGAGAATAATGCTCCAAAGTTTGTTATTGATAAAGTAACTAAATATTTTGGGGGATTAGATATATTAATAAATAATGCTGGAACAGCTCTTTCCAAACCTTTATTAGAAACGTCAGAGGAAGAATGGGATAATTTAATGACAATTAATGCAAAGGTTCCTTATTTTTTATGTAAATATGCCATACCTTATTTGAAAAACTCAGAAATTCCAACTATTATAAATATATCTTCAGTAGTAGGCTACAAAGGATATGTAAATCAAAGTGCCTATACTGCATCTAAACATGCACTTCACGGATTCACAAAAGTCCTTGCTCAAGAAGTGCATGAATATGATATAAGGGTACATTTAATATCTCCAGGGGGAGTTGCCACTGATCTTGTTAACAAAGTTAGACCTGATCTTAAAAAATCATTCCTCATACAACCCTATGAAATTGCAGAAATTATTGTATTTCTATTAAGATTTAGAAATAATGCAGTTATTGACGAAATCCAAGTAAGACGAAGAGATAATATTCCTTGGAAATAGTTTAAAATTTATCCTTTAATAATTTTTTTCTATATTTTTCAACTTCTAAATTATCAATTTCATCTATTTGTTCTTTTGTAAAGAAGCGCATCTTTCCAAAAAGTTTTGCTACAAAAATTACTTTAATTGAAGATTCAATAAGTAAAGTTCTATATAACGCCTCTTTTAAATTACTTCCAACTGTAACAAGACCATGATTCTTTACTAAAACCCCATTATGATTTTTTATAATCTCACCTACTGCCTCAGCAAACTCTTTACCTCCAGGGACTACATACTCAATTACTGGAATCTCTCCTCCAAGGAGAGCAACCATATCAGGGGTAAAGGGTTTTAAAGATTCATCTTGAAAAGCATATGCAATAGCATATATAGGATGCGTATGAATCACTGCCTTTACATCTTCCCTTTGCTTATAGCACTCAAGATGCATCCAAATTTCTGAGGAAGGCCTTTTATCACCGTCTACAACATTTCCAGAATCTATTTCTACTCCTATATAGTCCTCTTCTATAGCATCTTCAAAGGAAGATCCACTTGCTTTTATATATATTCTATCTCCAAGCCTTGCACTTATATTTCCTCCAGGCCCGACAACTAAGCTTTCCATAGAAATTCTTTTTCCTATCTCTATAAGTTCTTTTTTAAGTTTTGCCACATCAGAATTCATAATAAATTCCTCCCTTAGGAATATAATTTCGTAGATAATCAGAGGTCTTTTTAAGCTCTTCTAATACCTTTTCCTCAGTTTTTGTGGAAGGTGGAATAACTTCAACTATAAGTACTATTTTATCTACTGGATTTAAATATTTAGATACAGGATTTTCTTTATAATTTTCAAAAGACGACTTTATTGCAGAAAGCACCTTCTCAATTTTGACATGTCCAATAGAATTATATTCTTCTGTAAATGGCCAATGACTACTTGAATCTGGCTTTGTCTGTTGTAAATGAATAATGGGAGAAAAACAAGCAAATCTTCTTAACCATTCTTCGTAGGAAAGATCGTCTCCTGTAAGTCCGTAATGCATACCAGCCTGATGGCCTACATCAATAGTTAAGTAAACAGGAACCCCTTCATTATCTTTATTTACTTCAATAAGAAATTCTTCAGCCTCTTTTAATGTCCATGGTTTTTCACTTGGTATATACATCTGTTCATTAGAAATGCCTAAAAGCCCCTTATCTTTAGCAATCTTAGCAAGTTCCTTAAAAGTATTATAAACGTAATTAATTCTTTCTCTTTTTTTGCTATTATCTTGCAATACTTCTACAGAAATAGCATCCCAATGTCCTCCAAGATATTTTGCCCCCATCTCCCTTACAATATCCATGGCAGATATGATCCATTCTTTCATTTTCTTTCTAACTCTTTCATCACTATGAGACAAACCATGGAACCTATGGGTTGCCATCCCTGTATAGTAGTCCCATATATCTACATCATATTTTTCTGAATACTCCTTTATTTTCTTTGCTGTCTCTATTTGATATTCCTTATCGCCACTAAAGAAGGGATCTAAAACATCACTACAGAAAGAATGGTAATCATACCCAAGTTCTTTTGTAAGCCTTATAAAATTTTCAGGTTCTTCCCACCTTCTTGTTAAAAAGGCTCCATTAACACCAATATCTATATGTACTCTCATTTCTTCACCTCATCTCTACCCCACCACTAACATTAACAGCATCTCCAGTAATATAGGATGCCTCATCACTGGCAAGAAATACTACCACATTTGCCACATCATCATAAGTACATGCTCTTCCAAGGGGAACCTGTTTTAAATACCTTTCTCTTACCTCTTCTTTGCTTATCCCTAATCTCTTTGCATATTGATCATATAGACTTTCTTTCCACAAAGGTGAATCCAGAAGATCTCCAGGACAAACAGCTATCACTCTTACATTATATGGAGCCAAATCTAATGCAATACTCTGAGTAAAACCTATTCCTCCAAATTTAGATGCAGAATAAGCAGAATTTCTAAAACTCCCTTTTTTACCAGATTTTGAATTAATCTGTATTATGACACCTGATCTTTGTCTCACCATAACCTTTGCCGCCTCTCTCGCACAGAGAAAATAGCCTGTCAAATTTACATCAATAACCTTTTTCCAATCCTCAAGAGGAAATTCAGTAATATCATGAGCTATCAATATTCCAGCATTAGCAACCATTATATCAAGTTTTCCAAAAACCTCAACCGTCTTTTCTACCATATTTTTCACATCTTCCTCATTAGTTACATCACATTTTATAGCTAATGCCCTTCTTTTATATTCCTCTTCAATTCTTCTTACCACTTCTTGAGCCTTATCTATTTTTATGTCAGCAACAGTAACATCACAACCTTCCTTAGCAAGCCTATAAGCAAGAGCCTCACCAAGCCCTTGAGCTGCTCCAGTAACAATTGCTACTCTATCTTTTAATCTTTGGCAATCACACATCTATTTTCTCCCCCTTTTTCAATATATAATCTTCTGCTTCTTTACACCACCATCCATTATTCTCTTTAACAATTTGATATAGATCTCTATAAATATCTCTTAATTCGGTAGGACCTTCAATGCTTAATCTTTCAAAATCATCAATATCTGACAAAGGAAACTTTATGTGGGTGTAGATTAATTTCTTTCCTCCAGGAATATTGGGAAAATTTAAAAGCACATCCCTTGCCACATTCAAACCCCCAACATGTGTAATCATAGGAGAAGGATCTATAATGCCTTTCTGAATAAGATCTAAAGCTATCTTCATATCATTAGCATTTCCCCCAGATGTAGCCACAAAATGATGCTTATCATAATGAACCTTATAGAAATTAACACATGCGGTAAAATTATGGTCTGTTGGTCCTGCAAAAAAGTTTAGACATCCATCTCTGTCAAGTAGAGAGTCTGCTTCCTCAACTAATTTAGGACTGGGATATAATACAAAGATATCATCATATTTCACTTCTTTATATGATTGATCTTTTGTAGGATTAATAAATCTAATATCTATGCCCTTTTCTTTAATCTTATCTACAGGAAAAGCTCTAACAGCCCTTTGAAGCTTAGAATCATCAATATCAGTAATAATTAACAATCCAGGATTTTGAGGACCATAAATAAGATAAGCAAGAAAAGCAAGACCCATAGGACCTGCTCCACCTAAAATCGCAGTTTTACCTCCAGGCTTTATACCCATTATATGCTCATATGAATTTTCCTTTGTATGATATTGAGCATTAACAGCACCAACCACACAAGACAGAGGTTCCACTAAGGATGCCTTATAGAAAGCATCTCCTTCATATATTAAAAGACAATCTTGTTCCATCACTTCATTAGGAATAATGACCCTTGTAGCAAGCCCCCCTAAATATTTGTATGAATAACCAGGAGCACTTAATACACCTACAGGACCTTTTTCATATAAAAGGGCAGGTTGAATAGTAAACTTTTGTCCTTCTTTATATTTATCTTTCCATTTTTCTCCAATTTTTAAAATAATACCTGCCATTTCATGTCCCACAATAACAGGGTTTTTATCAATATCCTTTGGTACTCTCGGATGCTCTGACCCCTGCACTATCTCTTTATAAGTAGATGGACAGCTGGTATCTGAAATTATCTCTGCAAGTATTTCATCTTCTTTAATATCGGGAAGCCCAAATTTTTCAAGCCTAAGACCCATCTTTCCATACATTCTTAAAGCTATGGTTTCCATTTTTATTATCCTCCTAAGTTAATAACAGATTAGGATTCTCAAGAAATTCTTTTATCTTTACAAGAAATTTAGCACCATAAGCCCCATCTATTACTCTATGGTCTGCTGAAAGTGTAATATCCATCATTTTCCTAATCATTATCTCACCATTTACAGGAACCACTCTATCTTGAATAGCCCCAAAAGTAACTATAGCAACTTCAGGTGGATTAATTATAGCTAATATGGACTTTATTCCAAAAACTCCTACATTATTTACTGTTATACTTCTATTAGATATATCTTCAACTCTCAGTTTTCTATTTCTTGCCTTCTCTATCAATAAAATCCTTTCTTCATATATCTGAAGAATATTTTTCTTATCAGCATTTTTAATTACAGGCACCACTACACCTTCATCCCCTAAAGCGACCGCAAAACCAACATTTATCTCCTCTAAAAGTTCTATTTCTGTTTCCTTAAAACGAGAATTTATTAAAGGGAAATCCTTTATAGAGGATGCTACAGCCTTGATAATAAAATCATCATAAGATATTTTTACATTATTTTTATTTATAAACTCTTCTCTCACATTCACTAAGTTTGTAGCATCCGTCTCTAACTCAGCATAAAAATGAGGTATATTTTGCTTACTCTTCAAAAGTCTCTCAGCTATAGTCCTTCTTGTAGTACCCAAAAGTATCTTTTTAATCTCATTATCTCCACTCAAAATTTATGCCCCCTTACTCTGGAATTTCCTCATCTAAGGTATCAGTAACATAAGCAAGAACAGTACCTACAGGAACTGTCTCTCCTTCTTTTACTAATATTTTTCTTAAATAACCATCATATTCACTCTCTATCTCCATTATTGCCTTTTCCACCTCTATCTCTAATAATGGTTCTCCTTTCTGTATTTTTTCTCCTTCTTTCTTAAGCCAAGTAGTGACAGTTCCATTTTCCATTACATCACTAACCTTTGGCATAACAATGTTCTTCACCATCCTTATCCTTCCTCCTTTCTAAAATAACTGTTTAATCTCATCTATTATTCTCTTATCATTGGGAAGGTAAGCTTTTTCAAGAACTGGAGAGGCTGGGGGGGGACAATAAGGAGCCCCTATCCTCAATGGTGGTCTCTCCAAATATGAATTTGCTTTTTCAAAAAGTTGAGTAATTATTTCAGCTGATAATGACATAAACTCTACTGCTTGAGTTACAATCGCAAATCTTCTTGTCCTTTTTACCGAATCTATTATAGTATCCATATCCAAAGGATAGAGACTTCTTAAATCTATAACCTCCAATTCAATTCCTTCCTTTTCTAACTCTTCTGATGCCTTTAAAACCGCATATAACATGGCTGACCATGAAACTACCGTTACACTTTTATCATAATCTTTAGCTCTCCTTTTAATATCTGCCTTCCCTAATGGAATTATGTAATCCTCTTTTGGTACTTTTCTTTTCGAAAGAGATAGAAGTAATGGATCTTGAAGAAGATTTTGATGCTCTATATAAATCACAGGATTTTTATCCCTTATAGCTGATATTAAAAGCCCCTTTGCATCATAAGCATCTGATGGAGCAACAATTTTCAATCCTGGAAAATGGGTTAATATGGACTCAATACTTTGAGAGTGTTGTCCAGCATATCCTTTACCACCACCAATAGTAGTTATTATAGTAAGAGGTATTTCTGCTTGACCACCAGTCATATAACGCATCTTAGCAGCTTGGTTTGCCACTTGATCTAAAGCAATTAAAATAAAATCAATATACATGATCTCAACAATAGGTCTCAATCCTCTCATAGCAGCACCAATTCCTGTTCCTACTATTGCAGCTTCTGATATAGCAGTGTTAAATATCCTATCTCTCCCAAATATTTCCAATAAACCTTTTGTTTCTCCAAAAGAACCACCATAATCCGCAATATCCTCTCCCCACATGAGTATCCTTGCATCTCTCTTCATTTCTTGATACAAGGCTTCAATTATAGCCTCTTTATAATTTATCTCTATCTCTGGATCCCTATCTTTAAAGGCTGGTTCTTTTAACACAGTAACGTTTCTAAACTTTTCAGGTACATAATCGTCAATAGGAGCATCATTAAATACATATAGAGTCATTTGTTTAGGATCAGGATTGGGAGATTCTATTACCTTTCCTGCTATTTCTTCATTCTTTTTGCGAGCCTCTCTCTTGAGATTTTCTACTTCTTCTTCTGTAAGTACCTCAGCCCTTATCAATTCCTTTGCAAAATTTTCTATAGGATCATATTTTTTCCATTCTTGAAGCTCATCATATGTACGATATGTACCATCTTCTGGTTTTTCCAATGTATCACTTAAAGAATGTCCCACAAATCTATATCCCCAAAACTCAAGCAAAATAGGTCCATCACCATTTCTTGCCTTTTCCACTGCTCTTTTTACCGCATCTCTTACAGCAAGCACATTCATAGCATTTACAACTTCAGCATGCATTCCCTTTTTGTTATAAGCAAATCCTCTTTCTGCAATATAATCTATTCCCGTGACCTCTCCCTTTTGTTGACCTGATTCTCCATATTGGTTATTCATAACCATAAATATGACTGGTACACCAAACTTTTTCTTCATCAATCCATTAGTGAATTGAGCCATACAAGACATATTCAATGCCTCATGAGCTATACCCGTATTCATAGCCCCATCTCCAATAAAACATAGGGTTACTTTTCCATCCTCCATATATCTTGACGCCATAGCAGATCCTACTGCAATTCCCATACTACCTCCAACTATGGCATTCGCCCCTAAATGACCTACACTGAAGTCCGCAATATGCATGGATCCTCCTCTTCCCTTACATGCCCCCCATTCCTTTCCAAATAGTTCTCCTATAGCCTTAAAGAGTTCTATATCAAGAGCGTATTGATATAAAATATTTTTATTTTTGTTCTTCCAGTCATAACCTAAAAAATTGGCAATCTCTTTGTTACTTTCTATAAAAGAAAAAAGCTCCTCTTCTGACATATCTTTTAATCCAAAGTAACTTTTAGCTATTGCATCCCCATGTCCTCTATGAGTACTTGTTATATAATCATCCTTCTTAATAACTGATATTCCACCTGTAGGTACTGCTTCCTGTCCTATAGATAGATGAGTGGCTCCTATATATAAATAGCGTATATTCCCATACTTCCCTTTATTTGCCCTTAATTCATATATCATCTCTTCAAAATTTCTAATCATAAGCATACATTTAAAAAGATCAATACTTTCTTCCCTTGTTATTGTTCCCTCTTTTAATTCATCCTTAAGGGATTTATTATATTGAAACTTTGGGACTTTCCCACCAACCTCAATATATCCTGGTTCAAATTCTGGGAATACTTTTATCTCTTTTGGCAACTTTAGCACCTCCTTTTTATTTTTCTTTTATTTATTTTCATTCTTCATTTTCATTTCTTTTTCTTTTATATTAACATTACCCCCTTAAATGTCAAGCATAAAAACATTAAAGAAATATTAATTAATCGATATTCCAAGGAATAGCAGTCATATAGGCAAGATTGGGTTGTCTTGTGTCTAATCTTGAATGTTGCACTACAATTTTTACATTACTCTCCACTTTAATTGCAAAAGGTACATCTCTTTCTAGCTTCACCCCAAGAATTTCTTCTGATCTATCCAATCTTACATGCCATGTTCTCTTTGCAGGCACAACTATCTCCTTTGACTCTATTGGATCTCTATCTTCAAAATAGAAGGTGAATTTAACAGTAGCAGGTTTATCATTTACATTTAAAATACATGTAGACTCATGACTTGGTAAATTAACATCACCCACACCCGGTAAATATGCATCTGGTATAAGCCAAATCTTAGCACCAAGTTCTCTCTCCATTTATTAAACACCCCTTTTTCAAGATTTTACAAGTTTTCTTCTTTGCTCTATAAAGTTAGAAATTAAAATCGTTGATACTAATAATAATCCAAGTATAATAGTTATCACTTGGCTTGGTATATTTAAAAGATTAAGACTATAAGTGAGATATCCAAGTAAGAATAGAGAAAGTACAACCCCAATCATATTTCCAGATCCACCCAATATGCTTACTCCCCCTAAAACCACCGTTGCTATAACTTCAAGTTCTAAACCACTACCTATGTCAGGCCTTATACTGCTTAATCTTGATGTTAAAAATATAGTTCCTAAACCTGACATAAAACCTATAAGAGTGAATAATATTATTTTTATTTTTTCTACTGGTATACCTGAAAATTTACATGCTTGCTCATTGTTCCCTGTAGCATATATGTATCTTCCCAAAGTGGTTTTATGTAATATAAAGCCAAAAATAAAAGCAAAAATAATATATACTACTAATGAAAAGGGGATGGGAGTGTTTCCTATGTACCCTTGTCCTAAGTACATAAAACTTTCAGATTCAATTCCTACTGCTGTGTCTTGTAATAAAATATAAGCTATTCCTCTATAGAGAGCATAAGTACCAAGAGTTATTGCTATAGCAGGTAACCTAAATCTAACAATTAGATAACCATTTAAAAATCCTCCTAAAGTAGCTATTAGTAGCCCTATTAAAACACAAATCCAAATATTAGTACCTGCTCTATGAAGGACACCCATAAAAGCAGATGTCATTCCCATATTTGATGCTACTGAGATATCTATATTTCCACTAATAATAATATACGCCATAGCAAGGGAGATTAATCCTTTCTCCATAAAATTAGTGGTGTTATCAAGTAGGTTTACTATATCTAAAAAATAAGGAGACAAAATACTGCTTATTACAAATACTAATATAATCAATATAAGTAAGATTATTTCCCAAGTAATTTTAATTTTTAACTTCATGATCTCCTCCTATACCTTTTTTGAGTTCTTTCTGCTATCAAGGAATCTATTACTATTGCAGTCAAAAACATAAGTCCTTGTAGAGCAAGCTTATAGAAGGGAGAAATTCTCATAATATTTAATCCATTTACTATCATGGTCAACAATAATACCCCTAAAACAACCCCTCCTATTTTTCCTGATCCTCCAGTAGTTTTTGCTCCACCTATAACTACAGCCGAAATAGCAGATAATTCAAACCCTACAGCAGCACTACTTTCGGCAGAGGCAAATCTTGATGTATATAAAACACCACTTAGACCTGATAAAATTCCTGATATTAGATAGACTAAAAAAAGCACTTTTGTTTTATCTATACCAATATAGACCGCAGATTGGGGATTATTACCTACTGCATATATACTTCTTCCTATAGATTTGTAGTTAAGTATATAGTAAAAAAGAAGAAAAACTATAAAAGCATAAATAATCAATATAGGAATACCAAAAACTTCCACCCTTGTTAAGAGCTTATAACCTTCAGGCATTTCATGAGCATTAACCCACTTTCCCTGACTTATAATATAAACAAGTCCTCTAAAAATATACATGGTAGAGAGAGTGGCTATAATCGGGATTACCCTACCTTTTGCTACAAATAAACCGTTTATAGCCCCACATATACCCCCAATAATAATACCTAAAATTGGTGCTAAAATAACCGGAAGATTAGGCAAATCTCTATATAGCATAGAGACAATCATACCTGTCAAGGCAAGATTAGAGCCAACAGAAAGATCTATTCCCCCAGTCAAAATTACCATCATTTCTCCTATAGCCACAATGTTCAATATAGATGCATCAAGAAGAATATAACGAATATTCTCCCAGGTCACAAAATATGGATTTCTTATGGCTATAATTAGACCAAAAAAGAAAAGAGGAAATATTATGCCTATCTCTCTCAACCTTGATATATTACTATCTTTCTTTATTCCACTCATAGTATCTAACTCTGTCATAAACAGCCTCCTTTTATCGTTAACTCTTTACCAGATGTCCTCTTCCCAGAGCTAATGACAAAATCTTTTCTTGAGTTGCTTCCTTTCTTGAAAGACTTCCCACTAATCTTCCCTCATGCATCACCAAAATCCTATCACTCATACCTATTACCTCAGGCATTTCTGAAGAAATAAGTATTATTCCATAACCTTCTTTAACCAATTTATTGATTAGGTTATAAATAGCTACTTTAGCTCCCACATCTACACCTCTTGTAGGTTCATCCAAAATAAGAATCCTTGGATTTGTAGCAAGCCACTTAGCAAGGACAACCTTTTGTTGATTTCCTCCAGATAAATTCATAACTTTTTGTCTGAATCCAGTAGCTCTAATATCTAACAATTCATAGTATCTTTTTGTAAGAGTTTCTTCTTCTTGTTTATTAATAACTCCTTTATTGGCTAAACTTTGTAAAATAGGAAGAGTAACATTACATACAATATCCATAGGTAAAAGTAGTCCATGCTGATGCCTGTCTTCAGGAACATAGACTATTCCATGAGTTATAGCATCTTTAGGACTACTTATTTCTACCTCTTTTTCTCTTATATATATCCTACCTCTGTCTTTTTTTCTTATTCCAAATAAAGTTTGAGCAACCTCTGTTCTTCCAGAACCTACGAGTCCTGCTATTCCTAAAACCTCTCCTTCATAAAGTTCAAAGGAAATATCATAAAATTCCCCATGTTTTGTTAATCCTTCTACCTTAAGCAGAATATTACCCTTTTTAGCTTCTACCTTAGGATACATATCCTCTAATTTTCTTCCTACCATCATTTGAATCAACTCATCCATATTTGTATCTTTTACATCTCTTGTTCCTATATACTGTCCATCTCTTAGTACTGTTACTCTATCAGCTATTTCAAAAACCTCTTCCAACCTATGAGAAATAAATATAATAGAAGTGCCCTTATGCTTAAGATTTCTTATAATATTAAAAAGTCTTTGGGTTTCTTCTAAGGTCAAGGAAGAAGTAGGTTCATCCATAATTAAAATCTTAGGATTTATGGATAAAACTCTTGCAATTTCTACCAATTGCCTTTCAGCTATACTGAGATTTTTTACAGGAACCTTAGGATTCAATTCTATCCCTAAGAAGTTTAATAAATTCTCAGCTTCTTTATATAGGTTCTTCCAATCAATATTTTTAAAAAATGGACTATATTTATAATGGCCTATAAATATATTCTCAGCCACACTCAATTCCGGAAATAAGGCAAGCTCCTGGAAAACAGCAGCAATACCATATTTTTGAGCATCCATAGAATTTTTCAGATGGATTTTCTTTCCTTCTAAAATAATCTCTCCACTATCAGGTTGCAATACACCACTTATAATTTTAATCAAAGTAGACTTTCCAGCCCCATTTTCTCCCAATAAAGCATGAATTTCTCCTCTTTTTAAATTAAAATCAACATTTTGTAAAACTGGTTTTGTTCCTGTATAAGTTTTATATATTCCAAAAACCTCTAATACATAATCGCTCATATGCTTTATTAACCCCTTCTTTCAATAAAAATATAAGAAGGGGAGAGATTCTCCCCCTCCTTTTTAATTAGTATACTTTTGACCAATAATCTATATTAGATGCATCAAATACAAATGGAGGTCCAAGAATTATCATTCTTCCACCATTGCCTTCATCAACTATTTTTCTTTCTCCAAGCCTACCCAAATTAACTTTCTCTCCTACATTACCCTTTATCTCTTTTGTTAACAAACGATAAGTAGCATATATTGTTGCATAACCTAAATCTATAGGATTCCATAAAGCAAAAGCTTTACATGTTCCCCTCTTCACATATTCAGCCATTTCACTTGGTAAACCAAGACCTGTCAACTGCACTTTTCCAGAGAGTCCTGCATCTTCAATAGCACGAGCAGCAGCTGCAATACCCACTGTCGTTGGTGCAATTATTCCCTTTAAGTTTGGATAAGATTTAAATAATCCCATTGCTTCATTATAACTTTTCTCTCTAATATCATCTCCATACACTATGGCCACAAGCTTCATCTTACTATATTCTGGTTTTTTGAGTTCTTCTTTCATCCATTCTATCCACGTATTTTGATTAGCCATGGTAGAGGCAGCACTTAGTACAGCAATTTCGCCCTCATAATTTATCATCTTAGCTAAAAGTTGAACTTGAATTCTTCCTATTTGCTCCATATCTGCCTGATTTACAAAAAGCTTTCTTCCTTGAGGTTTCACAGCAGAATCAAAAGTCACAATTGGAATACCTCTGAGTTGAGCCTTTCTACATACTGGAACTAAAGCATCGGGATCATTGGCAGAAACACAAATTGCACTAACTTTTTGAGCAATCATTGAGTTAATAATATCAATTTGCCCTTGAACGCTTGACGCAGCTGGAGATTGATATAAAACAGTAATTCCTAATTCTTTTGCAGCCTCTTGAGCTCCTTTATTTACTGCTTCAAAAAATGGGTTACCAGCAGTTTTACATACTAACCCAATAACAAATTTTTTTTGAGAAAATCCTTGTGTACCTAAGGTAAGAAGAACAATTAATAAAACGGTCAAAAACTTTTTCATAAATAATCCCCCCTAATTAAAAGATTTTTATATATCCGCTTGAAATCTTAGATACTTAACTACTCACCTCCCCTCTTTAGCATAAATTTTCATCTTCTTTTATCTTTTTCTTTCATTTATTTTTATTTTTTATTTTACATATAATATGTATTTTTGTCAAAAAATTGAAAGACATCAAAAAACAGTAAGAATCTTAACAATAAGAATATATTTTTCATAGAAAAGGAAAAAAACATTTAGATTAGTTTATCTATTTTATCTATAAAGTTTTTATATTCATTGACAAAATAAGTTAAAAATGATATTAAATAAACAGTATAATTAAAAATAATTCAAAATATATAAAAAAACATATTGTGGAGGGAAAAATGGAGATTAAAGTTAAATACCCTAATCAAGAGAATTTCAAAAAATTTGGAACCTTAATAGTTCCTCCTTTTAATAATCCTCCTGCAGCAAAATCAGAAGTCTTTAACTATTATCACAACATCGCTGACATTTCATCTCTCGGAAGTGAGGGATGTTTAGGATATTTAGAAATCAGAAGAGATTTCAATAGAGATTTTATCTTAGAAAAAATAGAAAGACATAAGCAAACCTTGGAAGCCTTTATTCCTATATCGGGAGTTGGAATAATTTGCCTTGCTCCTGCAACTCATGGGAAAAATATACCTGATTTAAATTCCATAGAAGCTTTCTGGATAGACAGCACAGTATCTTTTGTCCTTAATGAGGGAGTATGGCACTGGTTACCTTATCCTATTACTCCTGAGCTAAGATTTATATTGGTATTAAAAAAGCCAACAGTAGAAAAAGATATTGAAATTGTAGATTTGCCTAATAAAATAAAAATAAATCTCTAAAAAAAGATAGTAATAAAGAAGGGGAAGGCTTTTTTGCCTTCCCCTTCTTTATTTACCTTTTTCTATCTCTTACTCGTATAGACACTCTCTTATCTTAGGATCATCAATATTTGTCTTATCATACCAATAGAAACCACTGTCTATGAATTTTGGTAACTTTTCACCCTTAATCGCTTTTACAGCAGCCTCAACAGCCATATAACCCATTCCAACTGGATTTTGGGTTATAGCACCTTTCATTAAACCAGATTTAATTGCTTCAATCTGCAGTTTTCCAGAGTCATATCCTATCACTACTATCTTTCCTACCTTATTCATCTCTCTAACTGCATTAATTACTCCAATAGCAGACCCTTCATTCGCTCCAAAAATACCCTTCAATCTTGGATGAGCTTGTATAATAGCTTTTGTTAGATCTGTAGATTTAAGATGATCACCACCACCATATTGAATATCAACTATTTTTATTAATGGATACTTTTGTTTAATCCTATTTACAAATCCATCTCTTCTATCAATTCCAGTTCTACTTGTTTGGTCATGTACTACTAAAGCAACTTCACCAATCCTTCCTATAAATTCTGCCATCTTATCAGCAGCATGACCCGCAGCCTTTATATTATCTGTTGCAACTGTTGTTACAGGAATATCACTATCTACTCCAGAGTCAAATCCAATTACAGGAATACCCATTTGACGTGCTTTCTCAAGATATGGTATAACTGCTTTGCTATCAAGAGCTGCAATACAAAGAGCTGCAGGTTTCTTAGCAAGAGCTGCTTGAAGCATTTCAATCTGTTTATCTACCATTGCTTCAGATTCTGGACCTTCAAAGGTTATAGTTACGCCTAAATCCTTTGCTGCTTTTTCAGCACCACTTTTTACTGCTTGCCAGAACTGATGCTGGAACCCTTTGGAGACCATAGCAATGTATGGTCTTTGGGCGGACGTAATGGAAAGACCAATAAGGAAAATGAACATTAAGGATACAATTAGGAAGCGCTTCATTTTTTAAACCTCCCCCGTTAAAGGATTTTTTATAATATTTGCCTTTTGGGCAAATATTACCCAGATTATCATATCTCTCTGCTCCTTCTCATCATATCAAGATAAACAGCACCAATAACTATAATTCCACTTACTACAATCTGCCATTCTTGAGGTACAGAGAGAATTCTTAAACCATTAGTTAAAGTACTCATAATTAATGCACCTATGACTGTTCCTATTATAGAGCCCTCTCCACCCCTCAATGATGTGCCTCCTATTACTACAGCTGCAATAGCATCCAATTCATATCCTTGACCTAAAGCTGGTTGTGCAGAATTTAATCTTGAAGCCATTATGACACCAGCAATACCCACAAAAGTTCCACATAAGGAGTATATTATTATCTTCCATTTATCAACATTCAGACCTGATAATCTTGCTGCATCTTCATTGCTTCCTATAGCAAAGGTATATCTTCCAAGAGCGGTTCTGTTGAGAAGAATATTCGCAATAATTATGAAAAGGATAAACCACAAAATCGCATTAGGGAATTCTCCGATACCTGGTATTATTTTTCCTATAATAGAACCCATAGCAATCTTATTAAATATAGGAGCATCCATAAAGTAAATTGGTTTACAGCCTGATATAACCAAAGCCAAACCTTTTGCAATCATCATCATACCCAGAGTTGCAATAAAAGGAGGTAATTTCATTTTTGATATAACAAACCCATTAATAAAACCAGCTAAGGTACCTGTTAATATTCCCCCTAAAACACCAATAAATACTGGTAATTTCCAAAAAGATATAAAAACACCACTCATCACAGAGGATATAGTCATAACAGTACCTATAGAAAGGTCAATACCACCTGTTATAATAACAAAGGTTACACCAAGAGCGAGAAGACCATTTACACAAGTAGCAAGCAAAATCGCAACCACATTTTCATAAGTCAAAAAATTAGGTGATGCAATTGAGAAAAAGGTAAAAAGCAAAAAGAGACTTGCAAACATTAAAATTTGTCTTAGTCCACTCTTAGAGAAAATAGTTGATAATTTATTAACCATTTAAATTAAAACCTCCTTTTGGTCTTCATACATGGTAGCATATTTCAATATTTTCTCCTCAGTGGCTTCTTCAGAATTCAGAATCCCTGTTATTCTGCCTTCACACATAACCGCAATTCTATGACTCATTCTTAATATTTCAGGAAGCTCCGAGGAGATCATTATAATTGATTTTCCTTCTTTTATTAATTCATTCATAAGCTTATATATTTCATTTTTCGCTCCCACATCTATACCTCTCGTAGGTTCATCAAAGATGAGTATGTCACAATTTCTTAAAAGCCATTTTGCGACTACAACCTTTTGTTGATTTCCTCCAGATAAATTCATAACCTTTTGCCTAATAGATGGTGTCCTTATCTTTAACCTCTGAACATATTCATTTGAAACTTTCTCTGCCTTTTTATCATCAACAAAACCTAATGCTTTTAAAAATTCACTCATAGAAGGCAAAATTATATTTGTCTTCACATCCAAATTTGGCATTAAACCATATCTTTTCCTATCCTCAGATAGATATCCAATACCGTGCTTTATAGCATCCCATGGATTTTTAATATTAACTTTTTTAGATTTTACGTATATTTCTCCGGAATTGATAGGATCGGCACCAAATATTGCTCTTGCTAACTCTGTCCTTCCAGCTCCTATTAATCCTGCAAATCCTAAGATTTCCCCTTTTCTTAATTCAAAATTAATATTTTTTAATATCTTTCCTCTTCTTAAGTTTCTAACAGCTAAGACAATTTCAGCCCCTTCCTCTACTTCTTTTTCTCTAAGAGTCTCATAAATCTCTCTACCCACCATCATGCTTATAATCTTATCAATGGTCACATTTTCTATGTTTTCTGTTCCTATATATTGTCCATCTCTCATTACAGTTACTCTATCAGCTATTTGTTTTAATTCTTCCAATCTATGGGAAATATAAATTATCCCTATTCCTTGAGATTTTAACTTTCTTATGATACTAAATAACTCTTCTGTTTCCGCTTCGCTTAAAGCAGCTGTTGGCTCATCAAAAATTATTACCTCTGAATTAAATGATAAGGCTTTAGCAATTTCAACCATTTGCTGTTTACCAACAGTTAATTCTGAAACTTTTACTTTTGGATCCACTTTTAAATGAAGCATATCTAAAAGTTCTTTTGTTCTTTTATTAATCCCGTCATCATCTAAGAATATTGGTATATTTTTCTTTTTTGGTTCTCTACCTATAAAAATATTTTGAGCTACTGTGAGATGAGGCATTAAATTTAATTCTTGGAAAACCATACTTATACCCATCTCTTGTGCAACACGAGGATTAGGAATGTCCACCTCTTTTCCTTTATATACAATCCTTCCTGAATCCTTTCTATAAGCTCCAACTAATATCTTCATTAATGTAGACTTCCCCGCTCCATTTTCTCCAACCAATGCATGTACCTCACCACGTTTCAGCTCAAAATAAGCATTCTTTAAAGCTTGTACCCCAGGAAAGCTTTTATTTATATTTTCCATTAAGACTAAGGTTTCAGTATTTATAGTTTCATCCCCCTTATTTAAAATTTATTATCCTCTTACTTTTTTATAGAGTGGTCCAAAGTTTAAACAGGCTCTGAAATCAGCTCCTTCTAAATCTTGAGTACCAAACATAGACCAAGCACTTGGTCTAAATATTCTATCTTCCTCCACATTATGCATACAAACAGGAATCCTTAAAATGGAAGCAAGGGTTATGAAAAGATCACCCACATGCCCATAAGTAATAGCACAGTGATTTGCCCCCCAATTTTCCATTACTGAGTAAACACTTTTAAAGGCACCCTTTCCAGTAAGCTTAGGCACAAACCATGTAGTTGGCCAAGTTGGATCTGTTCTTCTATCCAGAATATCATGAACATGGGGAGGAAGTTCCACTGTGTAACCCTCTGCAATCTGTAAAACAGGGCCAAGCCCCTTAACTATATTTAATCTACTTATAGTTACTGGCATGCCTCCTCTTGTAGTAAAGTCCGTAGAAAAACCACCACCCCTAAAATATCCAAGGTTAGCATAACAGAATTTAGTGACATTAATACATTTCAAAACTTCCTCATCAGTTATCTCCCAGAATGGCTTTATAGCTGGTTTTCCATCTATTTCTTGTTCTCCTGTACCGTCAAGAGCAGCAGGTCCAGAATTTATTAAATGAATTACTCCATTTTGGGCTAAACCTTCAGGCTTCCATCCTGTAACCCTATATATTGCTTCAGGGCTCCAATAAGTTCTAACATCAGCAAAAATCTGAGCAGTGTTAGTTAGAAGATGACCAAATAACATACATACTCCATTGAGACTATCATTCTCTGTTGCCAATATATAAGGTTGTCTTAATCCATTCCAATCAAAAGATGAATTTAAAATAGCCTCTGGAAAATCACCATTTGGAAAATGATCTGTCCATTGTCTTTGCCCTTGAAATCCCGCTACAATAGCATTATGTCCTAAACTTTCTTCAGGATAACCAAGTTCTTCTAACTTTTTATTTCCAACCATTAAATCTCTGATTATTAACGTCATCTTCACTACAAATTCCCATACTTCCTGCTTTTTCTTCTCATCAACCCTTTTTTCAGGTGGATTAGGATCTTCCCCCTCTTTCAAATATTTTTTAACCCACTCCATTGCTCTGTTGAATTCTTCTTCATCATAAATCTTTCTTTCAATCCTACGAATTATTTCTGTCATATCAACATACTCAACCCTCATCCCTAAATAATCCTCAAAGAAGTCAGGATCAACAATAGATCCTGCAATTCCCATAGAGACACTACCTATAGAAAGATAAGACTTGTTTTTCATAATAGCTACTGCTAAAGCACTCTTTACAAACTTAATTATCTTTTCTTTTACGTCAGAGGGGATAGTGTAATCATCTCTATCTTGAACGTCTTTTCCATAAATCTTAAATACTGGAAGCCCTTTTTGATTGTGAGCAGCTGAAACTGCTGCAAGATAAACTGCTCCTGGTCTTTCTGTACCATTAAATCCCCAAACAGCCTTTGGAATATCAAGACTCATATCCATTGTTTCCGCTCCATAACACCAACAAGGAGTAACAGTTATAGATACTCCCACTCCTTCTTTTCTAAAGAGCTCATCTGCCATTCTTGCTTCTGCAACTCCTCCAATACATCTTTCTGGGATTACACATTTAACTTTTTCTCCATTGAGAAGATAAACATTATTTTCAATAAACTCTGCAACTGCCTTTGCAAGATTCATAGTTTGATCTTCTAAAGTCTCTCTTACACCCCCATATCTTCCATCTATAGTTGGACGAATTCCTACCTTAGGGTAATCCTCTATAAACCTTTTTTCACCAACTCTAATAGGAAATAATCTACTCATAGAAAATATCCTCCCCTCTTAATTAATTCTTAGGTGGAGCTGTAGACTTCCTTATAATTAATTCAGGAGTCAACATAATCTCTCTTTTTTCTTGTATCTTATCTATATTCTCTATTCTCCTTATTAAAAGTTCCGCAGCCAAAACTCCCATTGTATAGGCTGGCTGTTTTACTACAGTAAGAAAAGGATATACCTCAGACAAACTCTCAATATCATCAAAAGAAACAAGAGAAATATCATCTGGAATTTCCAATCCTTTTTCTTTAATTGCCAACATAGCACCAATAGCCATTAAATTGTTACCCCCAAAAACAGCTGTTGGAGGATCTTTTATCTCTAATAACTCTTTTGTTAATCTATATCCATCTTCCTTAGAGAATTTAGATCTCTCGCTAATTTTTATTAAACTATCATCAATAGGAACTTTTGCCTCGTTCAAAGCCTTTTTATATCCTTCTACTCTATCTCTTGCTGTAGAAATAAATGTACTTCCAACCACAATTCCTATTCTCTTATGCCCTAATTCAATTAAATGTTTTGTTAACAAATATGCCCCATATACACTATCTCCTCTTACAATATCTAAGTCATTAACACCTTCAATCGTTCTATCAATCAAGACTATAGGTATATTTTTAAGGAATAAAGATTTTAAGGGAGCTTTTTTCCCAGACGCAGAGGCATAGATAACACCATCTACTTTACTTTTAGCCAAAACTTCTACATACATTAATTCCTTTTCAGGATTTTCATCTGTACTACATATTATTACTGTGTAATGTTCAGAAATTGCAGTATCCTCTACACCACGAGCAATTGTTGTAAAAAATGGGTTTGTTATATCAGAGATCACAAGTCCTATAGTAGAAGTTTTCTTTAATACCAAGCTTCTTGCAACAGAATTAGGAACATAGCCTAATTCTTCAATAGCTTTTAAGACCTTCTTTCGGGTACTTTCACTTACATTTTTACTCCCATTAATAACCCTTGAAACGGTCATTACTGATACTCCAGCCCTTTTAGCCACATCTTTAATAGTTACCAATCTTAGATCCCCCTATTCATTTACTACTTTTATGTTAACGATAACATAATACTATAAAAATTAAAAATCGTCAATAAGATTAAAAAATTAAAAATTAGCGAATCCTTAAATATAGCTTATTTAAAGCTATAATAAAGATAAATATTATTCTCCATAAAGCATAACTTAGATGGGACCTATACATCTAAATATACAAGATGAAATTATATAACTTTTGAACAAAAACTTTTTACAATTTATTCCAGAAAAATATGGCTAAAGGTTAAGAAGAATCTGATACGTGAGGGAATTTCCCCTTTTTTGACAATCACCAATTTTTTATGTTATTATCCAAAAATAAAATAATTAGGTGATATAAATTATGCTTCCTGATGAAAGAAGATCCAAAATACTTGAGCTTTTAGAAAAAGAAAGAAGTATCAAAGTTAACGACTTAGTTAAATTATTTAATGTAACAGGAGCTACAATAAGAAGAGACCTTGAAGCCTTAGAAAAAGAGGGTTTTCTTAAGAGAACACATGGTGGAGCAATACTACCTCATAGTTTTTCCTTTGAACCTCTTTTTACTACTAAAAAAAGACAAAACCTTAAAGAAAAAATGGCAATTGGGAAAAAGGCTGCAGAGATCATAAACGATGGTGAATCCATATTTATTGAAGCAGGAAGTACTACATTACAAATAGCAAAAAATATAAAAAATAAACATGATCTTACAGTGCTTACCAATTCAATAGAAGTAGCAAGAGAACTTCTGAACGCAAGAGGCGTAGAAGTAATACTAACAGGCGGTGTTCTTAGAAAAGAGACTATTGCTCTCATTGGACCATTGGCAGAAAGGGTTTTAAGAGAATTTAGAGTTGATAAGGTATTTTTAGGTATATCTGGAATTATACCTTCAAAAGGTATGTATACAGCAAGTATAGCTGAATCCCAAATTAAAAAATTAATCATAGAGATGGGAAAAGAAATTATAGGAGTAGCAGATCATAGTAAATTTGGAAAGGAATGTTTCTCATTCGTAGCACCCACAAATGTTATGCATAAAATTATCATTGATGATAATGTTCCACCCCATTATATAGAAGAGCTTAAAAAAGAAGGAATAGAAGTTATAACTGTACATCCCGAAGAATAATAAACCCATAACCCCATTATGGTATAATTTTTTAAAATAAACCCTAAAAAGAAAGGAGTATGTCTTATGTTAGAGGGGAAAAAATTTGCTGTTTTTAATGTAGCAAATAAGAAAAGTATTGCTTGGGCTATTTCTCAATCTATAATGAAATTTGGAGGAGAGGTAATTATTGGGTATCAAAATGAAAGATTAAGAGAAAATGTAGAAGAATTAATAGCTGGCTTAAATCCAAAACCACTTATTGTAGAATGTGATGTATCAAAAGATGAAAATATTGAAAAGGTAGCTGAGGAAATTGAGAAAAATATAGGGAAGATAGATGGATTTGTACATTCTATAGCCTATGCACCATCAGATGCTTTAAAAAATCCCTTTGTTGAAACCTCTAAAGATGCTTTCTTAACTGCCATAGAAATAAGTGTATATTCCTTTGTAGCTATGACCAGAATATTCAAAAGAATATTAAACAAACCTGCCAGTATAATTACCCTAAGCTATTATGGGGCTGAAAAGGTAGTTCCTAATTATAATGTGATGGGAGTTGCAAAAGCAGCATTAGAAGCTTCAGTTAGATATTTAGCCTATGATTTAGGAGAAGAAAATATAAGGGTAAATGCTATCTCAGCAGGACCATTAAACACCTTAGCTGCAAGAGGTATAGCTAAATTTAGTGACATGCTTGAATATCACAGAGAAAAAGCACCTTTAAAAAGAAATATTGAACATAGAGAAGTAGGAGATTCTGCAGTTTTTCTTTTAAGCGATCTTGCATCTGGAATTACAGGAGAAGTTCTCTATGTAGATGCAGGATACAATATTATGGGTATATAAATTTTGAGGAGGAAATAAATGAAATTACCAGAACTTAGAATTGGGGATTTAGTAGCCAAAATACCAATAGTACAAGGAGGTATGGCTGTTGGAATATCTCTTTCAGGACTTGCATCAGCTGTAGCAGAGGCAGGAGGTATAGGCGTAATTGGTACAGCAGGTATTGGTATGGATGAACCAGATTTTTTTGAAAATTTTATTGAAGCTAATATTAGAGCGTTAAGAAATGAAATAAGAAAAGCAAAAGAAAAAACAAAGGGTATAATTGGAGTAAATATAATGGTAGCCCTTTCTAATTTTGCAGATATGGTAAAAACTTCAATAGAAGAAAAGGTAGATATTATTTTTTCAGGGGCCGGTCTTCCTTTAGACCTTCCTAAATATCTTATAAAAGGAGCAGTTACAAAATTGGTCCCAATTGTCTCCTCGGCAAGGGCAGCTAAAATCATAGCCAAAAGCTGGATTGAAAAGTACAATTATGTACCTGATGCCTTTGTAGTAGAGGGGCCATTAGCAGGGGGTCATTTAGGATTTAAGAAGGAAGAATTAGAAGACCCTAATGTAACCTTAGAGAATAGATTAAAAGAAGTATTAGATGAGATAAAAATCTTAGAAGAAAAATATGATAAAGAAATTCCTGTAATTGCAGGTGGTGGTATATATGATGGAAAAGATATAGCAAAATTCATTAAATTAGGGGCGAGTGGCGTACAGATAGCTACAAGGTTTGTAGCTACCTATGAATGCGATGCGGATGAAAAATTCAAACAAGAATACTTAAGGGCTAAAAAAGAGGACGTAGTTATTATAAAAAGTCCAGTAGGGCTTCCTGGAAGAGCCATAAAAAATGAGTTTTTAGAGGCAGTTGAAAGGGGAGAAAAGAAACCATACAAATGTGTATTTCAATGCATAAGGACATGTGATTATAAAAATACTCCATATTGCATAGCCTTGGCATTACTAAATGCCAAAAAGGGAAACTTAAAAGCAGGATTTGCTTTTGCAGGAGCTAATGCTTACAGGGTTGACAAAATTGTAAGTGTAAAAGATCTGATTAATGAATTAGTAAAAGAGGCGGAAGAGAATTTATGAAAGCTATAGATTTTACATTAAAAGATCAAAATGGAAAAGATTGGCGTCTCTCAGACTTTAAGGGTAAATGGGTAGTACTGTATTTTTATCCAAAAGATATGACATCAGGTTGTACAAAAGAAGCTGTAAATTTCTCAGAAAAGATCGAAGAATTCAATAAAAGGAATGTAGAAGTCGTGGGAATAAGCAAAGATTCTATAGAAAGTCATAAAAAGTTTGTGGAAAAAAATAATTTAAAAATTACTCTCCTTTCTGATCCAAATGTAGAGGTAATTAAACTATATGGGGCATGGGGAAAGAAGAAAATGTATGGTAAAGAGACGGAAGGCCCAATAAGAAGCACCTTTATTATCTCTCCAGAGGGAGAGATTGTATATTCATGGAAAAATGTAAAAGTAGATGGACACGTAGAAGAGGTACTCAGTAAATTAGACGAACTGATAGAAAAGAAATAACGTTATAATTTTTCCTCTACTACTTTATTCCTTAATACACCTACTTTTTCTACTAAACACTCCACCACATCTCCAGGATTTATAGGAGCAATACCTGAAGGTGTACCAGTAGCTATAATATCTCCAGCCTCTAAGGTTAGATGTTTGGAAATGTAAGAAATAATTTGGGGAATTTTAAAGAGCATATTTTTAGTATTATCCTTCTGTCTTACTTCCCCATTTACCCTAAGTTCTATATTTAGGTTATGAGGTTCTTTTAAATCCTCTTTGAATACTAAAAAAGGGCCTATAGGACAAAAAGTATCAAAACTTTTGGATCTAAACCAAGGATTAGTATTTTGAAAATCTTCTGCCTGCATGTCTCTAGCAGTAACATCATTTACTATAGTATAGCCAAGAACATAGTCCCAAGCATCCTCTTCTTTAATATATTTACCTTTCTTCTTTATTATCACTCCTAATTCTACTTCAGGATCTACCCTTGTAAGGAATGAGGGATAAACTATTTTATCCTCGTGTCCAATAAGGGAAGATGGTGCTTTACTAAAAAAGACAGGCTCCTTAGGTATTTTATGTCCTAACTCTTTTGCATGTTCAGAATAATTTCTGCCTAAGGCAAGAATTTTTTGAGGCTTTAATATGGGAGGAAGGTACTTAAATTTTTCTTCTGTAAGGGTATAAATAAAATTATGCTCAAGAATAAAATCAAACACTTTCCTCAAATATTCACGAAGATCATCTATATAAAGAAGATCATCAATTTTATCCACATTCTTAGAAGTCTTTTCATATATGGATGAATATATATGGATAGCTTTAGAAAGGTTTAACATTTTATCTTCATAAAAAAGGCCAACAAAATTTCTCTCTCCAGCCTTACAATTGGCAATCTTCATAAGCCTTCCTCCTTTTTTATCTAAAACTTGAAGATAATTATATCATATACTTTACATTTATAAATTTATATGGTATAGTTAATCCTGCAATTAAGGTTATCTATATGTTTAGATTTTTGAAAAAAGAAGACAAAAGTAAAAGAAAATGCTTGAGAATCCTTTGGACCCACCAAATGAGTTCTCAAGCATTTTTATTTTCCAGAAAGAGAGGTGAAGTGTACCGAGCAGTATCCTATTGTTCCAAGTTCTCAGGGGTTCTGGAAACGCTCCCGTAAAAAGCTTTCCCAATTTAAAAAATCTAAAACTTTCCATGAGGTGAAAAAATGAGTAAGACTTTGTATGTTGGTAATTTACCTTGGTCTACAACAGAAGAAGAGCTAAAATCTATATTCTCAAATCACGGGACTGTATATTCTGCAAGAATTATCTCTGACAGAAATACGGGAAGATCTAAGGGATTTGGATTTGTTGAAGTAGATGACAATTCTGCTGCAAAAATGATAGCTGAACTTAACAACACAGAAGTAAAAGGAAGAAAAATTGTTGTTAATGAAGCAAAACCAAGGGAAGAAAGACCACGCGAAAGAAGAAATCGTGGTCAATAGTTTAGACTAATCTAAAATATTAAAATAAAAGACCCCTCCCAAAGGAGGGGTCTTTTATTTAGGTATATAATAATATTAATAAAAGAAGTAAAAATTGGAGGTAAGAGACATATATGAAGAAGTGGAAAATATTTTCAATAGGAATTCTAATACTCCTATTAGTACTTATAGCAGTAGGAGTTGGTGGATATTATTATATCCAAGGAAGTTATAACTACACTCCTACTAAAAATTATCCTTCTTTGGATAAAGTAGATCTCTTAGATGTAGCTCTAAATCATGTGGATAAAATAAATGTGGTTCTGCTCGGTGTAGATGAAAGGAAAGATGATCCTGGAAGATCAGATACCATAATGATTTCTTCCTTAGATCTTAAAAATAAAAAGGTATATATACTATCTATTCCAAGAGATACAAGGGTAAATATACCTAATTATGGATATACAAAGATTAATCATGCCTATGCTTATGGAGGAATTGATCTATCTCTGAAAACCATTGAAGAATTTATCGGTATTCCTATACATTACTATGTAAAGGTAAACTTTCAGCAATTTGAAAAGTTTATAGATGCCATAGGCGGTGTAGATATAGAAGTAGAAAAAAGGATGTATTATAGGGATAAAACAGATAAATTCCTTGTAGATCTTAATCCTGGTCTTCATCATTTAAATGGTAAAGAGGCTTTAGGATATGTGAGATTTAGACATGATTTAATGGGAGACTTAGGAAGAATAGAAAGACAACAAAAATTTTTAAAAGCCTTATTTAAACAAGCAAAAGAGAAGGTAAACCTTATTAATCTTCCCTATTACATATCACTTGCTGGCTCTATTCTTTCTACCAATATCTCTCTTATGGAGGGTTTAGTGATAGCAAGTAAGTTCTTGGATATAACTGAAGAAGATATTAATACTTTTCTAATGCCTGGAACTCCAGAAAATATTAATGGAATAAGTTATATAATTCCCGATAGAAACAAGTTAGATGAGATATTAAATCAATATTTTAGAGTTAATAATACAAAGGAGGGGTGATGAATTTCTTGGAAAGCAGAGAAAAAGCCTTAAGAGTTGCTCAGATTGTATCGGAGAAAAAGGGAGAGAATATAGTAATTATTGATGTCTCAAAAGCATTAGGTATAACCGATTTTATAATAATATGCACAGGTGCTACTCCACTTCAAAGAAAAGCAATTCAGAGAACTATAGAAGAAGAAATGGAAAAACTTGGATTTACACCAAGAGGAGTAGAAGGAAGAGAAGGTACTGGATGGACCCTTCTTGATTACTACGATTTCATAGTTCATATTTTCTCTCCCAGAGCAAGAGAGTTTTATGGTCTTGAGGAACTTTACCAGAATCTACCGAAAATAACAGAATTTTAGAATAAGAGATTAAATGTTTCATATCCCTATAGAATGGGAAGAGACCGCAAGAGAGCTCCTAAATAAGAAGGGTACTATTCTTGTCTTAGGACTCACAAATGCTGGTAAAAGTACATTTGTAAAATATCTTGCAGATTTGGGAATTCAGAATGGATTAAAAGTAGCAGTAATTAATTCCGATTTAGGACAAGCGGATATTGGTTTACCAGGTACCATTTCTCTTATCTATCCAGAAGGAGAACTATCAAGCTCAGAAAATATATTTGTAGATAGTTGGTACTTTGTAGGGGAAATTACCCCTGTAGGAAAATTTTTACAAGTAATAACAGGAGTAAGAAAGCTTCTTGATGAAGCAAAAGAAAAGGCAGATTTGATAATTATAAATACCTGTGGCCTTGTACAAGGAAGATTAGGAAAAATTTTAAAATACTACAAAACCTCTCTTATTAATCCAGATTTTATTGTAGGAATATACTTTTTAAATGAATTAGACTCATTATTAAAAATTATAGGAAGATTTGCCAAAAAGGTTTATAAAGTACCAAGAAGTCCATATGCAAGAGAAAGAGGGCCAGAAGAAAGAAAAGAATTCAGGGAAAAAAGATATGAAAAATATTTTCAAGATAGCAAAATCTTAGTTTTTCCTCTTTTCTTAGTTTACTCAATAGACAAATATGTGGATTTCACAAAAGAAGATTATAGAGAAAGGTTGGTAGGTCTTTTAGATAAAAGGGAGAAATTACTTTCCTTAGGAATTGTGAAGAACATAGATCTGGAAAAAAGAATCATATATATATTTACACCTTTAAAAAATCCTCAAGAAGTAAAAAGAATTGAAATTGGAGGAATAAAACTTAAAATTATTAAAGAAACACAATAAAGGAGGAAGGCAAAAAGCCTTCCTCCTTATATTTCTCTATCTTCTTAAAGCAATATGTACTACACTTCCTAAAGGTACCTTTACTGCCTCCATAATAGCCTCTGGAAGAGTAGGATGGGTATGTATGGTATCTGCCACATCATCAAGAGTAAGATTGTTCTTAATAGCAAGAGCAAGTTCTGCTATCATTACAGAGGCTTCTGGACCCACTATTTGAGCTCCTATAAGTACCTTATCCTCTTTTCTTGCAACCACCTTTACAAGTCCATCAGTAGCATTCATGGTAACAGCCTTACCATTAGCAGTAAATGGAAATTCTCCTATTAGCACTTCCATACCTTGTTCCTTTGCTTCTTCCTCAGTTAAACCACAAACTGCAATTTCTGGATTAGAGAATATAGCCCATGGTAGTACTCTATAATCCATTTTCTTTTCTTCCCCTGCAATAATCTCAGCAACTACTTCTCCTTCTTTCATGGCCTTATGAGCAAGTAAAAGACCACCTATCACATCTCCAATAGCATATATATTATCCACATTTGTTCTTAGATATTCGTTAACTACTATTCTACCTTTTTCAGTATTTATTCCTACATTTTCAAGACCTATATTATCCGAATTTAATTTTCTTCCAATAGAGACAAGCACTTTCTCACTTTCTATAGTTTCTCCTGTGGATAAAGTAGAATATACTTTACTATCCTTAACCTCTATATTCTCTATTTTTGCCCCTGTCTTAATCTCAATTCCCTTTTTACTTAAAATTCTTTGTAGAAGAGCAGCAATCTTCTTATCCTTCAAAGTAGGTACTACTTGAGGCATCATTTCCACAATAGTTACTTTGGAACCAAAAGCATTATAAAAGTTTGCAAACTCTATACCGATAGCTCCTGCCCCTACAATGAGTATATCCTTAGGGATTTCTCTTAATCTTAAAGCATCATCGGATGTGAGTACATTTACACCATCAATCTTAAAAGATGGAATTATAGCAGGCTCTGATCCTGTAGCAATAACAATATTATCTCCTTTAATTAATTCTTTTCCTTCCTTTGTTTCTACTTCTACTGTGGTATTATCAAGAATTTTCCCCTTTCCTTTTTTCAAAGTAATTTTTCTTGACTTGAATAGGTATTCTATACCTGTTACTAATTTCTTAACTACATTTTCTTTCCAATCATATATTCCATTCACATCATATCCAAAAGAATCAACCTTAATTCCAAGTATATGTCCTTCTTTAATACTGTTATAAATCTCTGCACTCTTTAAAAGAGCTTTTGTAGGTATACAACCTCTATTTAAGCAAGTTCCCCCTAAATCTCTTTCTTCTATCACACATACTTTCTTTCCTAAATCTGCTGCTCTAATTGCTCCTACATAACCTCCAGAGCCTCCGCCTAAAAAAATTACATCATACTTTTCCATTTACTTGGGCCTCCTTAAGATATAATCAATTCGTTCTTTTCAATTAATTCTACCCAACCATTATAATCTATACAACTGTATATGCTATCTTCTTCCCTATATCCCCTGGCTTCTAAGTCTTCCTTTAATGTATACACAGAAACACCATCTTTTAAATATTCTTTACTTTTTTCATTTATAGCCCAAAATATCCCATCTTGCACCAAAATAATAACATCTCCTGGTTTTGTAATTTCCCACATCCTTTTGCTTATATTTTCAACAGGACTTTTCTTAATTACTATAAGTGCCATTTTTTACCACCTCATTTAGAAGAAAATTACTCTATCAAAAGAATGTATAAAATCAGAAAGATTATCCTTTGAAATGATATTTACCTTCCATTTAGGTTCCAGATCTTCTTCCTTTACCTTTCTACTCTCCAAATCTTCCTTCACTACATATACAGGAGTTCCATACCTCTCCAAATATTTAAAAGAGAGAGAAAGAGAAAGACATCCAAGATTCTCAGGGTGAGTATTTTGGTTGACTGCAACCACAGCATCTTCCATTAATAGAATAGAAGGCTCTAAATCTTCACCATACATACCAAAAGCACTACGAAGAGCTTCGTTTACCCAAATAGATCCTCCTGGACTTTGATATACGACCAATAAAACCTTTTTCATTTCTATTCCTCCTACGGCATCAAATTTATATATCTATCTGCATTAAAAATTAAAGATGCCATTTCAGGAACCCCAGAAAATTTAGGACCTTCAACAGTATTCTCAGAAGATAAACCTCTATAATCAGCACACAATCCACAAATATGAATCTCTACCCCTTTTTCTGACAACTCTTTCATCTTTAAAGGAATATTTCTATCTACTCTAAGAGGTTTAACTTTTGAATTTACAGAAAGAACTGAATCAGCAAAAAGAAATATGGATACTTTATGCCCTCTATTCAAAGCTGCTTCTGCTAAATGGATTGCTGTATCTAAATCCTCATATGTATAGGGGGGAACATTTACTTGTATAGCAATATGCATAGTATTTTATTCACCTCACTCATTGTTTCCTTTGATATAGATACCAATACATAAACCAATTTCCTAAAACAAAGAAAATAGTAGCCAAAATAGAACTTAAAGCAAGATGAGGAAGACCAGAAAGAACATGACCTATATTACACCCTGCAGCAACTCCTGCTCCAAATCCCATTAAAATACCACCCGCTATAACCTGAACATAAGTCTTAGGATCTTTTGGAACCCTTAATTTGAACTCCTTATAAGCTAAAGTAGATATAAATGCTCCAACAATTATGCCGAGAACTTCCATTCCTATCCAATTATAGCTTGTTTCTGTTGTCGTTGCCCTTAACAAATTGATCCATCCTCCAGTAATACCTAAAGCATATGTCTTTTGAGAAAGATAACCAATGATTCCTACTATTCCAAGAGCTATACCACCTGTAATATAATTAAGCCCTGTAGTTTGTCTTTCAGTAGTCTTGGTACCCCATATATAGATAGCTAAAATAATTGCCCAAATTATAGCTATAATCCATGGATTAATCCCCAAAAGAGTTGCAAGAGTAGGATTTACCTTTCCATCTACTGCATTATATATACCTGGATCTTGTAAGTTAACAGTTATGGGCTTACCAAACCATGAATTCACAAAATTTAATTTTCCTCCTCTTACAGCAGAAGCTGTTATTCCAAAGGAAAGACCTGCTAATATAGAGGTTATATAACCCTCTCCAATTCTATATGTAACACCACTTGCACAACCACCAGCCAGTACCATTCCCATTCCAAATAAGAATCCACCTACAATCTGAGCAAGTGGGATAAAGGGTAAGGGATTAAGTTTAATAAATCCTAAGGAAGCTACCAAATGAAATCCTATAGTTTCTACTAATATAGCTAATGCTGCCATTTTAAGTAGATAATTATCCTTACTAAATTTAACATCTCTAAAAGCAGAATTAAAACACATTCTTGATCTCTGTAAAACAACTCCAAAAAGTATTCCTACTAAAAGCCCTTGCCAAATCATAAATCTCACAACCTCCTTCTATAGTTTTTTAATAAGAATTCTCCATTCACTGGGACCTATCTCTTCAATTGTAAGGACTTCCCCTCCAACCTCTTTTACCCCTTGAGGAATTCTTTCTTTTGAAAGAGCGTAATCGATAAGTACTTCAAGAACCTCTCCAGATTGCATCGTCTTTAACTTTCTCTTTGTTTCCACATCTGGTACAGGACAAACTTCTCCTCTGACATCCAAGGTATAATTAGGTTTTACATCCATTCTAAAATCCCTCCTTTAATATTGTTAAAAATTTAACAATACATATATTACAATAGAAATTATAGCATTTCAATAATACAACACTTATTAAATTTCACAAATTCTATAGAAATATACATTTATTTTTGATCTTTTATCCACAAAGCTATATCTTTAATTACATATTCTGGTATGTTCCCTACCTTGTTATATTCATCTGGCGTACTTTTTCCCGTACCTTCCATGAATAAGTGATTTAATTTAGGATATAACTTTAATGTAATATTCTCTTTGTTAGATAATACACTCCAACCCTCAAAGTCTTTTATAGTTACTTGATAATCCCTTTCTCCTTGCATAATTATGGCAGAAATATTTAATTCAGAAAGAGTTTTAACTGGGTCATGATTTTTTAAATCCAAAAAGTATTTAACAGGAGCACCTAATATATTCATGGATAAAGGGTATTTTGTTGCTATTTCTGGATCCTTTAATTTTTCAATTTCCTTTTTTATCAATTCAAGTTGCTCCTTCTCCTTCTCATCTATTTTGCCATCTAAATTAGCAATATAATTAATTTGTTCCCATATTAAATCTTCTAATGGTCTTGTAGGTCCTGCCATGATAATAATTCCCTTCACATCCTTACTTAGGCTTGCTATTCTTGGTGCAAGCATTCCTCCTAAGCTATGTCCTAAAATAAATATCTTTGATTTATCAATTTCTTCTTGAGTCTTAACAAACTCTATGGCATAAAGAACATCTTCTATCACTTCTTCCATTACTGTGAAACCATCTTCATACTTAGAAAATTCTTGAGGATATACCTTTGTTCTTTTATCATATCTCAAAGTAGCAATCCCAAAACTTGAAAGCCCCCATGCCAAATCCCTAAATATCTTATTAGGTCCTATCGTCTCATCCATATCATTTGGACCACTTCCATGGACAAATATGACTACTGGGAATGGCCCTTCTCCTTTTGGTATAGTAAGCTTTCCAGGGAGAACAAAATCTTTACCAATTTTTAAATCCTTTTCTTCAAAAGCCTCAAGATTTACATATGGTGGTGGAGTGTTAAAGCTTTTTATTTGGGCGGGTAAAAAGAATAAACCAACAATATTTTTATTTAGAAAAACCATCTTGATATCTATATAAGCATTAGAAAATTTTGTTGTTAAGTATATAATTTTATAATTTCCAGATTCTTCAGTTCTTTCCTCAATTATACCCTCATAATTTCCTACTCCTTTTATTAGACTCTCCCATATCTCTTTCAACGAAGAAGAGATAACAGCAGATACTGAAGAATCAAAATATCCTACCGTCTTTTCATAATCACCTTGAGACATAAGATATACAAAATCCTTGGCTATGGATATCTCTTCTTGAGCAAAGGTCATAGTTATAATAGTAATAAGAGAAAGAATAAGGATAATATATCTTCTCATAAAATATTCCCCCTTTAAAATTATATGTTCAATAACCTATTATACTCCTTATAATTTTTCCCCTCTCCCTCCCAAATACTCCTTCAATCAGCTATTAAGGTCCTCTACTAATTTATAAAAAAGTTTTTCTACCTCTTCTGGATCTGCCCCTCTTCTTACATAATAGAATATCATTCTTCTCAAACAATCATTTCTTAAATAATTTTCTGGCCTATTTATTGCAGATATATATGATGGTATAGAAAATCTGTTTTCAAGTTCCAATAAAAATTTTTGAAGTTTTTCCCATGCCACAGGATCATCTAAGATATCACCAATAGTGGAATTAATATGATACTTTCTCTTAATTTGTTTTGTAGATTTCACAAATACTGTATCTTTGAGTACTATATCCCTGGATGATCTTCCTATTAGTATCTCAAACTCTCCTGTCTCTACGTACCAGTCCTTTATCTCTACGTTATAGTAAGCAAAAGCTCTCTTATCAAGTTCAAAAGTAACCTCTTTTTCTTCCTTTGGCTCAAGCTCTACCTTTACAAATCCTTTTAGCTCTTTATCTGGTCTTATTACACTACTTTTTACATCCCTTACGTAAAGCTGTACTACTTCTTTACCTTTCATTCCTCCTGTATTCTTTACCTTTACCCTTACCTTCAATATCTCTTCATCAGTCATCTCTTTCTTGTCTAAAATTAGATCTGAATATTCAAAGGTGGTGTAAGAGAGGCCATGTCCAAAGGGAAAGAGTACTTCCATCTCCTTCTTGTCATAGTATCTGTATCCTACAAAGATTCCTTCTCTATACTCTACCTTGTCTCCTTCCCCTGGGAAAAAGAGATAGGAGGGATTATCACTTAATTTCTTTGGGAAGGTTTCAGGAAGCTTTCCTGATGGACTTACAACTCCAAAAAGTACATCTGCCACTGCTCCTCCCCAGGCTTGTCCTCCTCTGTAGGTCTCAAGTATTGCCTTTACCTTATCTACCCATGGCATCTCTACTGGTGCTCCATTGCTTAGTACCACTACTACATTTTTGTTTATCTTTGCTATCTCCTCTATTAATCTGTTGTGATTCTCGGGCATCTTCATGTTAGGCCTGTCAAATCCTTCCGATTCGTATCTTTCAGGAAGTCCTGCAAAGATTACTACTACATCTGATTTCTTTGCTACTTCTTTTGCTTCTTCTATGAGGTTTTCATCTACTTCATCAGTCTCTATTTTGTATCCATCTGCATAAAGTGTCTCTGCTTTTCCTTCCAAAAGTTTCTTTATCTCTTCTACTGCATCATCTACCATGGTTGGGTTTACGTGGGCACTTCCTCCTCCTTGTATTTGAGGTTTTCTTGCAAAGGCTCCTATTAAACCTATCCTTCCTTCTTTCTTTAATGGTAAGATCTTTTCTTCATTCTTAAGAAGGACAAAGCATTCTCTTGCTACTTCTCTGGCAAGCCTATGATGGGCTTCTTTGTCATATGTGGCATTCTCTTTTTTGTTCTCTATAGCCTTGAAGACAATGCTTAGTATTCTTTCTACTGCTTCGTCCAAAATCTCTTCTTTTAGTTCTCCTTTCTTTACTGCTTCTATGATCTTTTTGTCTCCCCAACCTCCATCATAAGGCATCTGTAAATCAAGTCCTGCTGATAGTCCTTTTACTCTGTCATTTACAGCTCCCCAGTCTGATACTACAAATCCTTCAAATCCCCATTCTTCTCTTAATACCTTTGTTAAAAGAAATTCATTTTCAGAGGCATATACTCCATTTACTCGGTTGTAAGAGCACATTACTGTCCATGGTTTTGCTTCTTTTACTGCCTTCTCAAAACTGGCTAAGTAGATCTCTCTTAATGTTCTTTCATCTACTTCTGCACTTACTGTAAGTCTTCTGTGTTCTTGGTTGTTAGCTGCAAAGTGTTTTATAGATGTTCCTACTCCTTCACTTTGTACTCCTTTTATGAAGTGTTTGGCCATCTCTGATGAAAGAAGTGGATCTTCAGAATAGTATTCAAAGTTTCTTCCACAAAGGGGAGATCTTTTTATATTTACTCCAGGTCCAAGTAGAATTTGTACATTTTCTGCCTGGCATTCTTCTCCAATAGCTTTTCCTACTCTCTCAATTAGATCCCTATCCCAAGAGGCAGAAAGGCATGATGCTGGTGGAAAACAGGTGGCAGGTACAGTCTTGCTGAACATGGTCTCTTCTTTTCTAAGTCCATGGGGACCATCAGACATTCTTATTGATGGTATGCCAAGTCTTTCAATGGGTTTTGTGTGCCAGAAATCAAGTCCAGAGCATAAAGAGGCTTTTTCTTCAAGAGTCATCTGTGAGATAAGTTTTTTTATATCCCTCTCCATTTAATATACCTCCTTACAATTTAAACTATTCTTTTCTTGCTAACTTTAAAGGTTTGCTCTTTTCTTTTTTCATAAAAATATATTGATCATAAATAAGCTCTACAAAAGATCTATCAACCCCCTCAACATACTCTGGGCTTATACCTTCTTCAAAAGATACTAAAACTTTATCAATAGTCTCATAGTCAACTCCCAAAGAAAATTCATCTGTAATTCCTGGTAATAGATCTGGAGAAGGAGGTTTATTAATAATCTTTTCTGGGACCTTCAACAACTTTGCAAGCTCTCTGACTTCCGTCTTATATAGATGAGATAATGGTGCTACATCAGCAGCATCATCCCCATACTTTACATAGTATCCTAAAAGTTCCTCTGTAAGATTAGTACAACCTACTACGAGAAAATTCTTTTTTTCTGCATAAAAATATAGGAGAATCATCCTCAATCTATGCTTTATCCTATAGTACGCAATACCCTCATAAAACCACCTAAATCTTTTACTATTCACTTTACCTCTTTGGGCAAAAAATATAGGTTTACCTAAGGATTTAGAATACTCCTCATAGAGATATCTTACCGCTTTTTTCTTAAGTGGTCTTAAAAGAAGCCAAAAAAGAGGAATAATCTTGTATACCCCTAGCACCCAAAGAGTATTTGTCAAACTAAATACTTTGTAGGGAACATCTAAGTTTCTAACTAAAAATAAGGCATCTCTAAGGGAAGAAGGCTCAGAATCCATTTCAGGCATAATAAGAGCAAAAATCTTATCTTTGCCTACAGCTTCCAATAAAAGATACAATACAACAGCAGAATCAAGTCCTCCACTAACCCCTATAACATATCCATTCTTTCCCTCTTCGTCTAACTTTTCTCTTAAAAACTTTATTATTCTGTTTTTCTCTTCTAATAAATTCATCTTAAGAAATCTCTTTATATCTTCCCTTTAACAATAATATAATATTGAAAGTTCTTAACCACAATAAGGAGGTTTGGAAAGTATGTATAAAAAAGTTGCTATTGTAACTGGAGGAGGGCAAGGAATTGGAAAAGCCATAGCCAAAAAATTCTTGGAAAATAGCATCTCAGTAGTAATTGCAGAGATTGATGAAGAAGCAGGAAGAGAAACGGAAGAAGAATATTCATCCTTGGGAGAGATAAAATTTATTAAGACTGATGTATCCAATGAAGAAGAAGTCAGAAATATGATAGAAGAGACTATCAAAATCTTTGGAAGGATTAACTATCTTATCAATAATGCTGGAATTGGAATAAACAAACATATATCAGAACTCACTTTAGAAGAATGGAATAGAGTCTTAGGAGTAAACCTAACAGGAGCCTTTTTATGTAGTAAATATGCCTATCCTTATCTCAAAAAGGAAAAAGGGGTAATTATAAATATTGCATCTACAAGAGCTTTTATGTCAGAGCCAAATACGGAAGCTTATTCAGCCTCAAAAGGTGGAATTTATGCATTAACTCACGCCCTTGCTATAAGTCTTGGTCCTGAGATAAGGGTAAATTGTATAAGTCCTGGCTGGATTGAAGTATCAGAGTGGAAGAAAAAGAGCTTAAGAAAACCCGCAGAGCTTACAGAGCTTGATCACAAACAACATCCCGTAGGAAGAGTAGGAAGACCTGAAGATATAGCAAGTCTTGTCCTATACCTAATATCAGATGACGCAGGATTTATTACAGGAGCAAACTTTATAGTTGATGGTGGAATGACAAGAAAAATGATTTATTTATGAACTACTTTAACAACTTATCAATGGGAAAAGGTATCTTGTTTTTATTTTTCAAAATAAATTCCCTATTTTTCCTATCTCTATATTGTACCAAAGCTCTTTGAAGTCTTCTTTCTTCATAGGTTTTTGCCACATATATTTTTTCCTTTCTATCAGGATGATACTCCGTATAAAATGCACAAGATGCTGGAGTTAGTGGCAACGGAGTATAATCCTGAATTTGCTCTAAATAATGGCCCAATCCTTTCACATAAATAGCAAGATCCCATGCATCCTTCAGTGTAGCTCCAGGATGAGAAGATATAAAATATGGAATAGCATATATCTCTTTCTTCAATTTTCTTTTTATTCCTTCAAATACTGCTATAAAACTTTCATAAACCTCAAACTTAGGCTTCTTCATAATCTCAAGGACATTATTTTTCACATGTTCTGGTGCTACAGACATATGTCCTCCAATATATCCTTCTTTTATGATCTCTCTTATATAATCTGTATCCTTTAATGCAAGATCATATCTTATTCCTGATGCTATGAAGACATGTTTTATTTTAGGAATATCTTTTATCTTTTTAAGAAGTCTTAGCTGAGGAGAAAAGTCAACTACAAGACTTGGACATATCTCAGGAAATAAACAATCTCTGTTAGTGCAAGATCCAGGTATACCATAAACCTTACATCTCAAACTATACATATTGGCAGTAGGTCCACCAACATCTGAAATTGTTCCATTGAATATCTTATGTTGAGAAAGATTATAGGCTTCCTTTAATATAGAGTCTTCACTACGAGATATTACTTGCCATCCTTGGTGAAGATTAAGAGAACAAAAAGTACAACTTCCAAAACAACCTCTATGGGAAATTATAGAAGTTTTTACTGTTTCAAAAGCTGGAATCTTTTCTTTATATGAAGGATGAGGAAGTCTTTGAAAAGGTAGAGAATATATTAAATCTAAATCTTTCTCCGAATATTCCATAGGAGGATTTTGTACAATATATCTTTTTCCATCCCTTTGTATCAAAGTCTTTCTCTTTTTCATCCCATTTAATAACATTCTATTAAAATCATGATATCTATCTTTATCCTGAGAGACCTCTTCAAAGGAGGGAAGCATTACATAATCTTTTAATATTCCTTTTTCTACAAACTCTTTAAACTCTTTCTCACTAAGGGAATAAAGAATTCCTGGCACAATATATATATCATGCCAAGATTTACCCTTTGCAAGAAGTTTTGCAATCTCTACTACTTGTTTTTCCCCCATTCCATAAACAATAATCTTTGCTCTCGAATCTAACAAAATAGAATGTCTAATCTTGTCATCCCAATAATCATAATGAGAAAATCGTCTTAAGCTTGCTTCAAGTCCCCCTAATACAATAGGTACATCAGGATACAATTCATGTACTACATTAGCATATACAATAACTGCTCTATCAGGCCTTTTACCATAAGTTCCTGATGGAGTATAGGCATCTTCCTTACGTCTTAATTTATTTGGAGTACAATTAGCCACCATAGAATCTACAGAACCTGAAGTAATACCAAAAAAAAGTCTTGGCCTCCCAAGTATTTTAAAAGAGTTTTTATCTCTCCAGTCAGGCTGAGGAATTATACCAACCTTAAAGCCATGATACTCTAGAACTCTACCAATCACAGAAGATCCAAAAGAAGGATGATCCACATAAGCATCTCCTGTAACAATTATTACATCCAATTCATCCCAACCTTTTCTCCTTACCTCATCAAGATTTACAGGTAAAAAATTAAACATCAGTACTCACACCTACAATTCTTATCTATGTTTCTATCTTCAGTCTCAAGTTCAATAGTTGAGTGATCTATCTCAAATTTACATTTTAAAAGCTTTCTTACCTCTTCCGCAATCCTTTCAGCCTTAGAAAGCATTTGATCCTCTAATACTACATGAGCAGAAAAAAGCAAATCTTTACTTGATATCTGCCATAAATGAATATGATGTACATTCTTAACTCCTGGTATCTTTGATATCTCTGAAACAACACTTTCTATATTTATGCCTTTTGGAGTACCTTCCATCAAAATATGAATAGTATCCTTTAAAAGATATATTGAATTATAAAAAATGAAAACTGCTATGAGAAGAGATATTATAGTATCTATATAATATAGTTTATAAAAAATTATAAAAATAGCTCCAACTATAACTCCAACAGAAGACAAAGCATCAGATAAAAGATGTAAAAAAGCCCCTTTAACATTTAAATTACGTTTGGAATCCTCATGAAGAACATAAGCTCCCAAAATATTACCTACAAGTCCAATAATACCTATAATAAATGTTTGTAAACCCTGTACTTCCTTGGGAGATCTCCATCTATGAAAAGCCTCTAAAATCAAAAATAAAAATATAATAACTAGTAAAATCCCATTTAAAAGAGCAGCAAGAATTTCAATCCTTCTGTATCCGTAAGTATGGTATTTGTTACTCTTTTTATTTTTTGAAATAAGTTCTGCAAGATAACTTATCACTAAAGCAAAAAAATCATTTACGTTATGTAAAGCATCACTTACTAAAGCAAGACTTCCAGAGATAACACCCCCTATAATCTCTAAAAGTGCCATGGACAGATTTAAAAACATAGCAATTAAAATCTTTCTTGCCATAAAATTTACCTCCAATATTGTAAATATTCCTTAGTATTATCTACAAATATTCTCTTTGTAATCAAGAGATTCTTTTATTATATACCAATTTAATTTTTCACCATTAAAAAAAATTATGTTATGATAGTATTAAGAATTTTAGGGGGAGGTGAAAAATTAATTTCTCTTCTCCTATTACCCTATTGAAATATCACTATTAAAAGGAGGAAATTTAAAATGTTTAAAAATTTTTTCTTTTTGTCTTAATTATTCTAATCCTATTCTCCCTATCATTAAAACTTTCTTTAGCTCAGACCCAGGAAATAATTAAAGGGAATTTACCTTTAAATGGAGCTGTTACAAGTAATTTAAAATCACCCATAAAAACTGACATATGGGAAATTTCCCTAAGTTCTGATGGCCTCCTTATATTAACATTAACATCGGACAAAACTCTAAATGTAAATATATTCTTATATGATACTGATGGTAAAAAAGAAATTGCTCGGGCAGAAGATAGTATAAGAAATGAAAAACTGGTAATAAGAAAAGCTTTAAAACAAGGTAAGTATTATGTAAAGGTAACCCGATGATATGAAGAACATCAAGGAAATTACACGCTAACAAACAAATTCGAAAAGGATCCTTTAAAAAATGATATTGAGCCCAATGATAATGTAGACCTAAAACAAGGAATAGACGAGGCAAAAAATATTGAAATAAATTCCGAAATCACAGGGCATTTAGGATATTATGGAAATGGTAGTCAGGATAGAAATAATAGATTTAAAATAACCCTACCTTCAGATGGTTATTTGGAAATAACTATCACAAACGATGATTCTTTAACTACTTATGCTTTCCTCTATGATGTAAATGGAAAAAGAGAAATTTTGAGAAATGAAACAAGAAATAGGAGTTATAAACTAATATATCCCAATCTAAAAGCTGGAACATATTATTTATTAATATCAAGTCTTTGGGACATCCATTACGGTGGCTATACTATAGAAAATAAATTTATACCTCAAAACATTAAAGGAGACAAAGAACCAAACGATAACATTAATAATGCTGTAGATGTAAGTATTCCATCTGTAATCTCAGGAACTTTAGGATATTATGGAAATGAAAAACAAGATAGAGATGACTTCTTCAAATTCCATATTCCTCAAGAAATGGACTTAGATATATATCTTACAGAAGAACCCACATTGATTACTTACATCTTCATTTATAATGGAAATAAACAAGAAATAGCAAGAAATGACATAGGAGTTTCTGATTACCAAATCTCTTTAAAATTAAAACCTGGCACATACTATATACAAGTAAATAGCATAGGAAACCACCTTTATGGTGGATACTACATAGGATTAAATAGACAAGTTCCATCCCTTTTTATAGAAACTCCTAAAAAAGCAGAAGAAGAAACAGCAAATATAATAAAAATAACAAATCCTATCAATAATCATACATATGCAGTTATAGATAAAAATCTAAGCTGGGAAGAAGCAAAAGATTTTTGCGAAAATATGGGAGGACATCTCGCCACTATTACATCCTTAGAAGAACAAAGATTTATTGAATTTCTCCTATCTATTTATGGTAAACAAAATGATTACTTCTTAGGAGCTAAATATGAAGAAAGAGAAAGAAAATTTAAATGGGTAACTGAAGAACCATTTGTATTCTACAATTGGGACACTGGGGAGCCCAATAACTTGGAAGTAGAAAAATATTTAATAATATATAAAACGTTAGAAAAATTTGGAAAATGGGGAAATGTGCCAACTATCCAAAAGGGCTTTATCTGTGAATGGGAATAGATAACAAGCGAAATTTGTAATCATTATAAAGCCTCGGATTCAAATCCGAGGCTTTCTTTTTATAATAACGGTAACAATTATATAAAATAAATATTTATTATTGTATAAATGTGTTATTAAATGTAAAATAATTACAAAAAAAGAAAGGGGGCATTTTATTGCAAAAATATATTACTCTTATCTTTATACTGCTCTTAACTATTTCCATATCTATTTCTCAATCAGAAATAACTATCCAAGCAGAAAATGGAATATTGAAAGGTACTTTCGTAGCAAAAACAATTTCAGGATATCAAGGCAGTGGATATGTGGATGGGTTCGATCAAGATGGTGATTCTTGCACCGTCACTGTAGAGGTACCAGAAGATGGTATGTATGAGATTATAATTGGATATGCAGCTCCATATGGATATAAAGAAAATTCCCTCTACGTAAATGGAGCCTTCCAAACAAATATAAAATTTAACCCATCTCAAAGCTTCACTACTGTATCAGGAGGATTAATACCATTGAAGAAAGGGAAAAATACCATAAGTATTGTAAAAAGTTGGGGATGGTTTTTGCTGGATTATTTTAAGATAAAAAAGGCGGAAATCCCAGCATTAAATCCTACTAATAAGCTGATAACTCCAAATCCATCTCCTGAAGCTCAGAAATTAATGGATTACCTAATAAATATTTATGGAAAATATACCTTATCAGGACAACAAGGCTATAAAGACTCCTTTTATATCTGGACCTTAACTGATAAATTTCCAGCCATATGTGGTTTTGATATGATAGATTACTCTCCCTCAAGAGTTGAAAGAGGAGCATCTTCCAGGGATGTTGAAGATGCTATAGATTGGTGGAAAATGGGAGGAATTGTACAATTTCAATGGCATTGGAATGCTCCAAAGGGACTCTATGATGTACCTGGAAAGGAATGGTGGAGAGGCTTTTATACGCAAGCCACAAGTTTCGATCTTGAATATGCGATGAATCATCCAGAATCTGAAGATTACAAGCTTTTAATAAGAGATATAGATGCTATAGCAGTACAACTAAAGAGACTACAAGAAGCAAAGGTTCCCGTCCTTTGGAGACCTCTCCATGAAGCTGAAGGAAGATGGTTTTGGTGGGGAGCAAAAGGTCCAGAACCATGCAAAAAATTATGGAGACTTCTTTTTGATAGACTTGTTAATTATCATAAAATAAACAATCTAATATGGATCTGGACCACTACTGATTCTCCTTCTGCCCTTGACTGGTACCCTGGAGATGTATACGTAGATATAGTCGGAGCTGATATATATCTAAAAGACAAAGATTATTCACCCTCTACAGGCATGTTCTACAATATTGTAAAACTTTTTGGTGGTAAAAAATTAGTAGCCATGACGGAAACAGGAACTATACCAGATCCTGATGCTATGGTTAAGGAGAAAGCTTACTGGGCATGGTTTATGACTTGGAGTGGATTCGAAAGTGATCCAAATAAAAATGAGCCCTCTCATATCAAAAAAGTCTTCAATCATCCTTTCGTTATAACAAAAGACGAGCTTCCTAAATTTATAGAAGAATAAAAAAATCCCCAAGGCTTTTTAGCCTTGGGGAACTTTTTCTTAATCTATTTTAATTTAGAAAGTTCTTGTTTTGCTAAAGATACTGACTCTTCATGAGTTTTTAAGAGCCATGGATGAGGAGGGCTATCTATAACCTTTTGAAACATTTCTTTTGCCAGATCCTTTTTATTCATTTTAAGATACAAATAACCAAGCTCTAGGTAAATATTAGGATAAATAGGAGTATATTTTAAGGCTTCTTTCATATAATATTCTGCCTTTCCATAATTATATAGGGGAAATGGTACATCCCTATATCTCATTCCCATAGCAAGAAGGGCAAAAGTTTTATATAAAGGATCTTCAAGAATCTCTATTGCTTTGCTTATATACCTATCAAAGTCTCCCAACATAAAAAGGCTTTGTATAATACCTTTATATTGGGCAAGCCTACCAATAGCTGCACCTGCGATATACCAGGCTCTTCCATTTTTGTCATCAAGTTTTATTGCTTTTTCCGCATAACTCCTTGCTTTTTCATACATTTTTTCTTTATCCTTTCCAATAACTCCCCAATGTCCATACTCTAAATATGCATCTGCAAGTACCGTAAGAAGATAAGAATCTTTTTGAAGATTAGAGTCCTTTTCAAGTTCAGAGATAAGAGATATGATTTTGTTTACATCTCTATCTCTTCTTGCCTCATAAAAAAGATTATTAGCAGTCTGAAAATCCATAGAAAGTGAGATATTAAAAAGTAATATTAAAGAGAGAATTACAAAAAAGATTTTTCTCATATACTACCTCCCCCTAAACTATTTTTCAGAGATAACAATCATTCTACGGGAAGAAATAGAAAGAGAACTACTATCATATCCTCCCAAGAATTTTATCACTTTTAATCCTACCATCTCCAAAAGTAGTTTAATCTCTGTAGGTGTATATACTCTTATAAAAAATGGCTTTTCCTTTATCTTACCATCTCTTATTATTATTCTCCTTGCATAAATTCTACTCTCCGTAATATCTATAAAATTAAAATCAATCATATAATTCCCTTCTTTTTCTATAACAGTATAAGGTAAAAAATTCCTAAGAATAAAATCCCTATTACTTATATCAAGCAAAAATTTTCCACCTTTTTTAAGTGATCTTGCAGTATTTTTAAGAATCTTAAAATTTTCCTCATCTTCATAATATCCAAAGGAAGTAAACATAGATATTATCACATCAAACTCTTCATTATAATCCATATCTCTAACATCCTTTAAAATATAATTAACCTTCACTCCCAACCTTTCTGCATCCTTTTTTGCCATATCCAAAAATTTCTCATTTATATCCAATCCAGTAACATCATGCCCTAATAATGCAAGTCTATTTGCATGCCTTCCATATCCACAAGCCATATCAAGAATCTTTTTTTGTTCTTTTAAATCAAGTTCCCTTCTTATAAAATCTACCTCTATTTGTGTCATTTCCTCATTAAGCATATCTTCATAAAAATATATGTAGTCTTCTGGGTCAAAAATTTCCTCCCAGTTAGGCTTAAAACCTTTCTCCATAAAAAAAATAACCTCCCTTTTGAAGGCTATAATTCTAAAAAATTATACAATAAAAACTATAAAAAACCATTCTATTAATGAGTATATTAACTATTTATACACTTTAAGGTGTAAAAGGTTCTTTATAGAGAGGCAAAAATAAAAAGCCCCCCTTTCGGGGGGCTTATTTTTTACTTCCTTCCTGTTGGCTTCAAGAATGGTAACATGTACTTGAAGTTAGGCCAATGATGATATGGTATACAATATGGATTTTCTGCTGTTGGATAATTGGTCCAGTAGTATTCATCATACCCTACTACTCCTGGATATGTGAATGTTGGAATTGTTGGCATATCTTGAGCTACTATCTTTAATCCTTCCATTCCTAATGCCTTGTTCTTTGGAGAATCCCAACTTACTTTTTGCATTTCTTTTATGATTTGGTCAAGTTTTGGATTGGTCCATCTACATTGATGGCCTGGATAGTATTCACCAAGTGGTCTGTAATATGCTGAATCAAATTGCTCAAGAGTTCTGTATAAGTCTGGATGTCCACCCCATGGCTCTCTTGCTGGCCATTGTCCTGATGTGGATACTTCAAAATCACCTACGTTCATTAATGTTCCGTCATTTTCTGTAGCATATACCTCAGTATCTATTCCAAACTTCTTCCACACTTGAGATAATGCAAAGGCATTCCTGAAGTTAACTGATGCTGGGTTGGGTGGTGTTAATATGGTGATCTTCCATGGTTTACCTTCTGGTGTTAACCATTTTCCATCTTTATCTCTCTTGAATCCATTCTTTATAAGTAATTTCTCCGCCACATCTGGTGCATACTTATACCAACCTAATCCAAATATCTTTCTAATTTCATTAGGATCACTTGGTACATTGTATCCTCTCTTCTTTGCATATTCTGCTATCCTCATTGGTACATCTGGATCATATACTTTAAATGGTTTTCCATCTACTGTAATTGTTAGATTCTTTAACCATGGTTCAAGTGGCTTGAAGTACCATTCCATATAAGCTGGAGTTGCAGGTATATGTAAGGCTGATACTGTTACTGCTCCGTCATAAGCAAGTCCTACATACTCTACTATATCTATTGCTAATGTTAATGCCCATCTCACTTCCTTATTATTCCATGGAGCCTTTGCATTGTTAAATATTACTCCACTTACACATGGGTCTACGTTCACTATGTATGGAAATTCTTTTCTATATGCCCTTGCATATTTATTTGTTGATAATACCGATCTCAATCCTTCCATAGTTAGATCTGCCATGTCTAATTGATGGTTATTCATTGCAAGTACTTGTTTTTCTGTTGGTCCATAGTAATAGAAGAGTACATATTTAGGTTGTGGCATTCCAAAGAGTTTTCCTGTTGGTGTTCTTTGCCAATCTTCTCTCCTCTGCCAGAGTACCCAGTATCCACCTGGATCATAGCTATGTAATACATATGGTCCAGAACTTATTGGTGGTTTGAAATCAAAGGATATAGGATCTTTTACTTTCTCAAATACATGTTTTGGTAATGGCCTACAAGCTCCCCATCTATCTAAGAAATAGGCATGGAATCTGGCATTGGGCTTCTTCAATTCAAATACTACAGTATATTTGTCTGTTTTGTATACTCTTTTTACATACTCAGTAAAAGTAGCATTGTATCCTAATTCCTGATATTTCATAATAAGTTCTACAGTATACACCAAGTCATCAGCTGTGAATTCTACTCCATCACTCCAGTAGCATCCCTCTCTTAATTTTACTACCATCTTTGTAAAATCACTGTTATATATTGGCTTTTCTTTTGCAAGAGCATTCTTTGTAAAATCACTGTTATATATTGGCTTTTCTTTTGCAAGAGCATTTATAACCTTTCCAGTTGCTGGATCTACTATCCATATTGGTTCAAGCATTAATTGTTGTATTCCTCTATCGGGTGATCTCCATGTGGCTGGCCATACATTGAAGTTGTCTGGTGATCCAATTCTTCCACTCAATATATTAGCTACTATAGTTTCATTTCTTGGTACATTTGGTCCTAATTGTGAAAAGGCTGTTTGAGATAATGTGAATACCATTAACAACACTAAACTCAAGAAAACTAACTTCTTCATAAAATCACTAACCCCCTAACTTAATTTTTTGAGAAACGTTTTGATACATAGAGAAAAAAACCTTTTTTCTTCTTTTTCCACCTCCCTTTAAAAACTTATACGCAATCGTTTGTAGAATATTATATACCTAAAATTAAAAAAATACAATAAAATTTTTAATCAAAAAATACTTTACTTATTTATATACAACATACTCTCAACAATTACAGAAAAGGAAAGTAAAAGAAAGGATAAAAGATAAAAAATATCTACCCAATTAGATATACCATAATTCCCAAATATATATGAAAAAACAATATCAGCAATTGTACATGCAGATATACCAAGAATAAAGTAAGCATAACTCTTCGCTACTTTACCACCCCAAAATTGAATCATAAGCACAAAAGCTAAAACCAGTAAAATAAAATCACCAAGAAGATAAAAAACATTTAAGGTCTTCTCAAGCCAATGAGTGTTAGAAACTAAAATCGGAAGTACAACTTGCTGAATAAGAAGGCTTAAAAATACCAATGATATTATTATAATCATAAACTTTTCAGAAGGATTTAACTCAATCCTCAAAAGCCTTATAAAATAGGAAAGAAACATGAAGGCAAGAAGATAAAAAAGAGCATAAAAAATATCAGATATACCAGGAAAAGGAGCCTCTTGATTCAAAAATATGGCATAAAAATTCCAAATTGTATCACCTACGAAGAGAAAGATTAAGCTCAAAACCAAGAAAAACCAGCCAATCCAACCTTTCCATCTACGGTCCACTTTAAGAAAGTAATAAAGGGCAATTCCCAAAGAGAGAGTAATGGAAAACTGATAAAGAATTGGATAGAATCTTTGTTCCACCAACAAGAAACTTACACCTAAAAATACTAAAAATGGAAGTAAAAAGAGAATAATAAATAAAATACTAAGCCTTTTATATGTCGTATTCAAAATCCCTTCCCCCTTTCAAAACTCAATATTCTCTGGATTCAACCTATCAAGAAGCTCAATTATTACCTTATCATTCTGATTTCCTTCCAAAAACTTCTTATAAGCTTGCATATATTTTTGCTTAACGAATTTCTCACCCCATATACCAGCAAGCTCTCTATTTATTCTTGCTATAAGTTCAACAACCTCTTTCTCTACCTCATCATAACTTTCCATAATTTCATTTTTAACTGTAAAATTGTTATTTGAACATATTAATGATTTCTCTAATATCTTTAAATTTTTTAATAAACTTTCCATATTTTTAATATACATTCCAAATTCAGTGTAGTAATTAATCACGTAATTAACATATTCCAATAACTTTTTTGTCCAAGAAGTTATATCTTCTTCTATAAAGCTAAACTTCAAAGAAGGAATATTTAATCTTTCAAATTCCTCTTCTCTTACTTGATAGAAACTAAGAAGATTTTCTTTATTCTCAAAAAACTCAGAAATAGAAAGTTCATCTTTTAAAATCCCATCCCTTTCTTGATAACATCCTAAAAATTTACCTTTACTAAATAAAAAATGAATCTTATCAGAAGGACTTTCAATCAATATATGAGATATGGTGTTTTCTTTTTTGGCTTCCTCCACTAATTTATCGGCCACAAAGAGATAGGTTTCTTCCTGAAAAATTTTAGGAGTAGAAAAATAACTTATTAAAATAGACAAAACTATCTCTTTTTCAAGAGAATAAAGAGATATTAAATTGGATCTTGCAATAAAATCATTTACAAATATCTCAATAGAAGCATTATCTTCTGCCAAAATCTCTGTTTCTCTAATAGTGTATGCTTTAGGTACAACACCATTATAAATTAATATCTCTGTTATAAAATCAGAGCTTTCCCCCCAAAGCACGCCATTAAATTTTTCCAATCTAAACCATGAAATAAGTTCTTTAATATTTATCAGAAATGCAGGGGTCTTAATATAAATCTCTTTCCCAATAGGAAACTTCACCTTAATACATCCCCTTCCCCTTATTCAATAAATATCTATATCCTAAAAGGGAATTTCCTTACCATCTTTGAAAAATTTTCCTGTTACTTCAAAAGGCATAGTAACAAGAGCCAAAGCTCCCTTTGCAGAATCTTTTGGGCTTCCAGGGGCATTAGGCCCACCCATATCCGTCTTTACCCATCCAGGATCTAAAGCATTGACAGCAACCTTTCCTTTCAATTCATTAGCAAGAAGCACGGTAAGACCATTTAGTGCAAATTTACTTAATCTATAGCTTGCAATATCATACATCTCTCTTAAAGCTGAAAAAGTACCTGCTCCAGAGCTAACATTCACTATTCTTGGCTCATTACCTTTAAGAAGAAAAGGTACCATAGCCCTTATAAGATAATACGGAGCATAAAGATTCACTTGAAAAGTTTTTTCCAATATATCCTTATCTTCTTCTAAAAATCCTCCATAAGCTAACATTACCCCAGCATTATTAATAAGAATATCCAAAGCATTCCATTTATTTTTGACAAACTCTACCACCTTTTCTTCAAAACCCATTTGGGATATATCTAATACAAGACCTTCAAAATCCCCCAATTTCTTAAATTCTGACTCTGCTTCTCTTAATCTCTTCTCATCCCTCGAAATACCAATTATACTTGCCCCTTCTTCTAAAAATAACTTTACAATCTCATAACCAACACCTCGGGAAGCTCCTGTTATCAACACCCTTTTCCCCTCAAGTACTCTACCCATTATATATTTACCTCCAATCATTCTCTAACTTATATACTAACATCATTATAACACATTACCTTATAATTTCTTTTACAATTGAAAAAATAAAATCTTATTGGTATAATTACTAAAATTCAAAATGGGTTCTAAGGAGGATAAGGAGCTTTGCTTAGACAGAATTTCTTAGAAGAACTTAAAAAATTAGAAAACTCACTTGTAGAAATGGGCTCTACTGTAAAGGATATGCTTGAAAAAAGTAAAAAAGCCATAATAGACAAAGATGAGGCTTTAGCAAAACAAGTTATAGATATGGATGATATTGTAGACAAATACAATTGGAGTATAGAGAACAACTGTCTCAAGCTTCTTGCTCTTCAGCAACCTATGGCTCATGATCTTAGAGTAATTGCTGCTGCAATGAAAATTATAAGTGATATAGAAAGAATGGGAGATTATTGTGTAGATATAGCCAAATTCACTATTGAACTAATCAAGTTACCCCTATTGCCATTAAACAAAAATTTAACAAACATGTTTGAACTAGTTGAAAAAATGCTCTGTGATTCACTGGATGCCTTTATTAACAGAGATATTAACTTTATACTAAGTGTGGTAGACCAAGATGACGCTATTGATAGAACATATTACCGAATATATGATGAGGTTATAGAAGAGATCGAACATGCACCTGAGACTGCCCCTCAGCAAGTAAAATATCTTATGATTGCAAGATTCTTAGAAAGAATAGCAGACCATATAACCAATATAGCAGAAAGAATATATTATATGGAAACAGGAGAATTAAAAGAGCTTCACGAATAAATTAGCCAAACTTTCCTGTAATATACTCTTCAGTAAGCTTTTTCTTTGGATTTGTAAAAATCTCAGCAGTAGGTCCTATCTCAATAACTTCTCCAAGGTACATGAATACCGTCTCATCTGATACTCTTGCTGCTTGTTGCATATTGTGAGTAACAATTATTATTGTGACTTCCTTTTTCAATTCCCTTATAGTCTCTTCTATTCTATATGTAGATATGGGGTCTAAAGCTGATGTAGGCTCATCCATAAGTAATACCTCGGGTTGCACAGCTAAGGCTCTTGCTATACAAACTCTTTGTTGTTGCCCGCCTGATAGGCTAGAAGGATACTCCCTTAATCTATTCTTAACCTCTTCCCAAATTCCAGCAAGTCTTAAACTTCTTTCCACAATTTCATCCTTTTCTGATTTTGAAAGTCTTTTATTGTTCAAGATATATCCTGCAATTACATTATCATAAATAGTCATATTAGAAAAAAGATTTGGTCTTTGAAAAACCATTCCAATTCTTCTTCTTACAATAACAGGATCCACATCCTTACCATATATATTTAAATTACCCAAAAAGATGTTACCTTCAACTCTTGCACCAGGAGACAATTCATGCAATCTATTAAAACATCTAAGAAGAGTGGTCTTTCCACAACCTGATGGTCCAATAATAGCTGAAATATATTTCTCTTTAATAGAAAGATTAATATTTTTAAGGACATGCATAGACCCAAACCATGCATTTAAATTTTCGACCCTTATCTTATCCAATGCACATTCCTCCCTTAATGTTTTCCTTTTTTACTCGCATATATTCGGGCAATTATATTTAAAATCAAAATAATAGTAACAAGAACAAGGGCTGATGCAAAAGCTTTATTTCTCCAATCATCATATGGAGATGTGGCATAATTAAAGATGGTTACAGTAAGGCTTCCAATTGGCTTAGTCAAGCTAAGACTCCAATATACATTATTAAATGAAGTAAAAAGTAAAGGCGCAGTTTCTCCCATAACTCTTGCTACTGCGATCATTATTCCTGTTACTATACCACTGGATGCAGAAGGAATAACCACTCTCAAAATTGTTTTCCACTTTGGCACTCCCAAGGCATAAGCTGCTTCTCTTACAGAGATAGGCACCATTTTTAAAGATTCTTCTGTAGATTTAGCTATAACAGGAAGCATTATTATAGATAAAGCTATACTTCCGGCAAGAGCTGAAAAGGTCCTCATAGGGATAACAATTATAGTATAAACAAAGACACCTATGATTAAAGTTGGAAAACTGGTAAGTACCTCTGTTAAAAATTTAGCCCACCATGCAAGCTTTCCTAAATGATATTCTGTAATAGCTATAGCAATCATCATACCTATAGGCACTCCAATTAAAGATGCCACTAAAGTAAGAATTAATGTACCTACAATATCATTTGCAACTCCACCACCCGGAACACCTGGAGGCTTGGGAAGCTCTAAAAAAAGACTGAAATTTATATATCTAATACCCTTTATAAATACATCCCCTAAAATCCAAAAAAGAAATAAAGATCCAATAAGGAATGTTATCATGCTTATGGTTAACATTACTCTATTTATTATCTTTCTTGTCCTATAATTCATTCTTTAACAATCCTCTTCAATATATAGTATCGAGCAAACCCCATTATTAGAAAAGTGATTAAGAATAAAATTAAAGCGAGTTCCATAAGTACAGAAAGCTTTAACTCACCTGTTGCCTCTGCAAACTGATTTATAATTACACTGGTTATAGTAACTCCAGGAGAGAAGAGGGATATGGATATATCATGAAAATTTCCAATTACCATAGTTACAGCTACAGCCTCACCAAGAGCCCTACCAAGCCCTAAAATTCCTGCTGCAAAAATTCCTGACTTTGCATTACCCAAAACTACCTTTGATATAACCTCCCATTTAGTCATACCAAGAGCATATCCTGCCTCCCTCTGATCCATAGGGACTGCCATTAATATCTCACGAGACAAAGAAGATATGGTTGGAATGATCATAATAGAAAGAACAACTCCAGCAGTAAGATAACCTACTCCCATAGGATATCCTTGGAAGAATGGTAAAAATCCAAGGATTCTTTGAATAAAAGGACCTATCTTAAGTTGAAGTAAGGGAGCTAAAACAAAAAGTCCCCACATACCATAAATTAAACTTGGTATTGCCCCTAAAAGCTCAATAATAAAAGAAAAAATACGTTTTAAAAAAATAGGAGCAAGCTCCGAGATAAATATAGCAATTCCAATACTTATAGGAAAGGCAATAAGAAGAGCAAGAAAAGATGTAACCAATGTACCATATATAGCAGGTAAAGCACCATACTTATCTGCCACAGGGTCCCATATCTTATCTATTACAAATTTAAATCCAAATTTCTTTATACTGGGGATAGAATAAATAACTAATGATATAAAGAGGGATATAACAAGAATAACAAGTAGAAGACTTGCAAAAATGGCAAGACCTTTAAAAATTTTATCTCCTATACTTTTACTCATATATTTCTTCACCCATAAAAACTAAACTACCCTTATTTTAATTTTAGAAAAATCAATCGTAAAGTAAATTAAAAAAATTTTAAAGTAATATCATCTAATATGTTAAAAAACAAATCCATTGTCTCCACCAAATTTTCTCTTTTTATCTTTTCTCTTGTGTCAGACTTTTGATGAAGATCAGGAATATATCCCTCTGAATCACTTCTTATAAAAAAGAAAACAGGAATCTTAAGAAGATGAAAGATATATTGATCCGAATCGGACAGATAATAATTCTCTACAAAATTTGCAGGTACACTCAATTTTTTAATATATTTCTCAGCATACGTATTATAACCTACTATTAAGAATTTTCCCCTTCCTACACAGTCTAAATTTACATTTAAAAATATATTTTCAAGAGGAACAGGAGAATTTTCCACAAAGTATTTTGCTCCTAAAAGTCCCTTCTCCTCTGCATTTGTCACTAAGAATAATATATTAAAAGGATAATCATTACCTTTTTCCAATATTAATTTTGCTATCTCCATTAAAACCCCAACGCCTGAGGCATTATCATTGGCACCTGGAAAAAAGGTGTTATCAGGCTCTTTTCCCACATGATCTACATGGGCAGAAATTAATAAAACTTTCTCACTTTTTATCTTTGATGGTACATAAAAAATAAGATTATAGGCTTTCTCTAATCTTTTATCATATTCAATCCTATAATAACCTATTACTTTTTGTTTCTTATCTAAAAGATCCTTTATATTCTGAAATATTTGAGAAGAAATATAGATTACAGGTAGATTACTATTTTGAAAGAACAAGGATTTTTCAAAAATCAATTCCGTCATATCCTTTGGTATACCCAATATTACTCCCTTTGCACCATAAATAGAGGCAACAACCTGAGACTTCGTAACTCCATTCCTATAATCTGTAAGCCAAAAACTATCTTTAATATTTTTAACATCCCCTTCAATAGGAGCTTCTACTTTCCAGCTTCCCGAAAATCTATCTCTAAAATCTTCCCTATATTTAAATTTCTTTAACTCCTGATTATACTTTATAGCAAATTCGGGCATATCCCTTAGCTCATAAACTTCTACAGGAAAATCTTGCAAAAAATAATTACTAACATTTATCTTATCTAATTCCGAAGACAAAAAATTAATAGCCTCCCTATTTTCTAATGTACCTGCTTGTCTACCCATATATTTTTTATCAGAAAGTTCATAAATCACATTTAGTGCATAATCTCCCTTAACATAAGAAGATAAAGAGGAAATAAAAAGAAGAAAAAAGGATAAAATCAAGATTATAATTCTCATGCGTTTGTACTCCTTTTATCTATCTCTTTAAGAAGTATCAAGGCAGAATTTAAAAGAGAATAGGTATCCATATCCTGAGGAATTGTCTGAGACTTAAATTTTTCAATGTAATTCTCTAAATCAGAGATCAAAGAATACACATCAATTTTAGGAGTAACCCTTGGAGTTATAATTTCTTTCTTTTCTAAATCTAAGGTTTGGGCATAGGTAGGAATAATAGTCTTTCTTCCTCTAAGTTGTAATAACTGTCCAAGGGTTTGAGAAGCCTTAGGCTCTCCATGAACTATGATAAAAGTAGGATCACCTTGAAAATTATCTGTCCAAGTTAAAAGATCCTTTTGATCTGCATGAGCAGAAAATCCATTTATGGTATGAATTTTAGCCCTAACTGTTATTTCCTCTCCCATCACATGTACCTTCCTCTCGCCATCTACAATCCTTCTTCCCAATGTCCCCTCTGCCTGATAACCTACAAAAATCAAATGGGTATTTTCTTTCCACAAATTATGTTTCAAATGGTGAAGAATTCTTCCTCCCGTACACATTCCACTTCCTGCAATAACAACTCCTATATCAAGATCATTTATACTTTTTGATTCCTCAGGAGTAGACAAAAATTTTAAATTTTTTAATTGAAAAGGGCTTATTCCTTCAAGAAAATATTTCTGAATTTCTCCCGAAAGAAGATTACTATGCCTTTCATAAACTTCTGTTACCTTTTTTCCCATAGGACTATCAAAAAATATAGGAATTTTTGTTAAGATTGGGTATTTATAGGATAAAAGCATAATTTCATATATTACCCTTTGAGCCCTATCTACCACAAAGGAAGGTATAAGTACCTTACCTCCACTATTTAAAGCATCTAAGATAACTGATTCAAATTCTTTTCTCGTATCTTCCAAAGACTTATGAAGTCTATCACCATAGGTAGATTCAATTACTACATAATCTGCTCCCTCAATAATAGGTGGAGTTCCTTCCATTACATTGTTTTGTGGCCCTATATCTCCAGAAAAAACTATCTTAGTATTATCTCCCCATACCTCTAAGGAGGATGCGCCAAGAATATGGGCAGAATCCCTAAACCTAACCTTTATATCATTAAGATCTAACATTTCATCATAAGGCACTGGTTCAAAAAGCTTCATGGCCATTTCTACTTCTTTTTCTGTATAAAGAGGCTCTATAGGAGGCTTACCCGATCTAAGATTTTTCCTATTTATTCTTTCCACTTCCTCTTTCATAAGTTTTACAGTATCCAGCCATAGAATTTCACAAAGTTCTATAGTAGGATAGGTAGCGTATATTTTACCCTTGAATCCTTCCTTTACAAGCTTAGGAATCCTTCCCGAATGATCCAAATGGGCATGAGTAAGAATTACTCCAGAAATCTCCTTAGGATCAAAAGTAAAAGGTACTGCATTTTCATTTTCAGATTTTCCCTGAAATATACCACAATCTACAATATATTTCTTATTATTCTCCAAGAGAAAGCAAGAGCCTGTAACCTCGCCTGCAGCCCCTAAAAAAGTTATTATCAAAGTATCACCCTCTTTACTATTTAATTTTCCATTCTACCTGTCCACAAATGAAACATTCATGACATCTGATACAATGAGGAGAATTAGGATCCTTATTAACCTCTATATTTACAGGACATTTTGTCTTACATAAACTACAAGAAGGACAGGTGGGCTTTACTTCTAAATGATAAAAGGAAATTTTATTGAAAACAGAAAGGATAGTACCAAGAGGACATATAAATCTACAAAAAAGACGAGATATAAACATGGAAGAAACAATAAATAAGATAAGAAATAGAATCTTAATGGCAAACAAAAAACCAATAAGATTTCTAAGAGGTGGATGTATTAAGACTTGAGGTATTCCTGCCTCCAAGGTGCCTGCAGGACAAAGCTTACAAAACCATGGTTCAAGAGTAAAATAGGGGATCAAAATTACAAGAATAATAAGAATACTCCATCTTATAAAAGTAGCAAATCTATTTTCTATCCTTATCTTTCTCACTGGAATTTTATAAAGAAGGTCTTGAATAAAACCAAAGGCACAAAGCCAGCCACAAAAATATCTCCCAAGAAGTAAACCCGAAAGAAAAAGAATACCAAGAGTAAAAAAGGGAAATTGATGAAGCACTATAAAATGCTGAAGAGTACCAATAGGACAAGCAAAACTTGCTAATGGACAAGAATAACAATTAAAAACTGGCACAGGTATATGCTTACCCCAAGGAGCTAAAAAATAGGAATTCACAATAAGAAGACTTATTATCTGCCAAAGACTCCGTTTTTTAGATATACTCTTTTTCTTCATGAGATAAATTATACTACAAAAAGTCATTATCTAAGCCTTTTTGAAGTATAATTATAAATCAATGTGGCAGAACTCTCTCCCTTCACCTTTACATAAAATACAAAAGTATTTTTATCTATCTTCTCATAAGAGAAATTAGAAGAAACAATCTCCACACTATCTTCATAAATATATTCCTTTACCTCTACAGTCACATCCTCCTTTTTACTATTTCTTATCTCTACTGAAACCTTTGCTTCCTTTATCTCATATTTTCCTTCAACTCTCTGCTTACTCTCCAAAACCTTTCTCTCTCCTTTTATATCAAAATCAATTCCTTGTATTACTTCTATTTTTTCTCCAACTGCTATATTGGGTATACTGCTTTCCCCTAAAAAGATTACCTTATTTCCTACCATTTCAAAAATTTTAAGACTTCCCATAGGTATAGGAATCCCAAGCCCATTCTCTTTTTTATTCTCTATATTCCATAAAATATAAACTTTTCCATTTTGAAAAGCATATCTCTTAATAGCATTATTTATCTCTGCATCTATAATAGGGATAATTTTCGTACCCCCTTTAGCTAAACTATATTCACCTGAAAGATCAAATAATTTATAACCTTCTACTTCTTTTAACTCTGTCTCAGAGGGAACCCGCATAGCAAGAACGCTTAAACCTTTTTCCTGTAGCATTTCCTGAGGTCCTCTCTCTATATTTATTTCCCCTGCCAAAACAGAAAGCTTTATTTTTTGAAAACTCATATCAGATTTATTTTGTAGATAAATATCAGAAGAAAATCTTAATTTATCTTTATCAATAAAAAAGGAATGAACAGCATTCCAATTAATATTTGGAAGAATATAAACAATCTTTAAAGTATCAATCATATCTTCAGAAGAATAGATAAAAATACCAGATGGAGGATACAATACCTCCAAAATTCTATTTCCCTTACTTGAATATATAAAAAAGTTCCCCGCACCTACGCTCTGAGGAACTTCATCTAAGGCTATAAAATTGACTCCTTTTGTTAGTTTTACCTCTTTTTCAAGAGATACTACAGCAAAATTTCTCTGATAAACAATTAAATTCTGAGAAAAGGAAAAGGAGAGAATAAAAAGCATAAAAATAATCAAAAATATGGATATTTTTTTCATTATTATTTACCCCCTATAAAGAAATTTTCTAAATTATAACATATTTTTATGTCACCCACTCTTAGGATTTATTTAATAGAATCCCAAAAGAAAGGAGGTAAAAAAATGGCAGTACAAAGTTTACCTTATAATTCCCGACTTATTCTTAGAGTACAGGTAGGAATCCAGCAAGGAAACCCCGTATTAAGAAACAGAAGCTTCAACAATGTAAAAGCAGATGTACCAGATGAGGCAGTATATACAGTAGCTCAAGCTTTGGGATCCCTTCAAAAATTTCCACTAGTTAAAGTTGTAAGAACCAATGATGAAGAGTTATCTGAAATCTAAAAATAAGGAGGTATAAAGATGGCCACTTATTCCACAAGAAAATATGTGAGAATGATATTTAGAGACAGTGGAGGAAGCAACTTTACCATAAGAATTTCTGATCCTAAGGATGACTTAACAGAATCCCAGATTTTAAGCGCTATGGACACAATAATAAATCAAAATATATTTCAAGGAAAAACAGGAGATCTGGTAGAAAAAGTTGACGCAAGAATAATAGAAACGAATATTAGCGATTACTACGACTAAAATTAAAGGGTGGAGGTAATACCTCCACCCAAAAAAAAGGAGAGTTAAATATGTTTGAAAACTTAGTAAAAAGAGTACAATTTAAATTTAGCTTCTTATATCAAACCTTTCCAAGCTATACATGCAAAATATGTGGCCAAAAGAAAAATTTTGTATTTTTTATAGATGAAAATCCTGTATGTCCAGAATGTTTACCCATATTTTTTGAAAAACATCTAATCCCATTGATTATCTCAAAAGTAATAATAGGACTTGAACATAAGGAGGACAAAAATGCCTGAAATAAATGATATTAAAATATCTAAAAACTTCTACCTTAAAGATTTTCAATGCCCATGTTGTAAAAAGGTAATAATACACCCATCTCTTCTTGATGAAATGGAAAAATTATCTGCCATGGTAAAAGGTAAAATAAAAATTACAAGTGGATATCGTTGTGAAAAACACAACAAAGAAGTAGGAGGGGTACCAAATTCAAAACATATGAAAAGACTTGCTTGTGATATCACAGCCACAGATCTACAAGAAGTATATAACATAGCAAAAAAATTAAAATTCTCCTTCGTTAAACTTGACGAAAAAAAGAAATATATCCATATGGAGGTGTAAGCCTTGGAAGATATATATCAATTAATAAGCAATCTTGGATTTCCTATAGTTGTGTCTTTAATACTTTTATTAAGAATAGAGACAAGACTTGAAAACCTAACAAAAGCTATCAATGAACTATCTCAAGCAATACTTAGCTTATCTAAAAATTAAAACAAAAAATCAGCCTGGGATTAATTAAATATCTCAGGCTGATATTTTGTTACATATAAACTCAAAGAAAAATAAGATTTCTCAAAAACTCTTTAAGATCGACAAAAAATGTAACAATTAAGAGCAACACACTTTTATTGCTAGAATTGATATTTACTAACTTCTTAATGATTTTTAACCTAAAAATTTTTCATAAATAGTTCTTTACTCTATTAGAAAATATTTTAGCTTATTCTTAAAAACTATTTTTACAGTCTGCCCCCGATAACCCCAAAACCCTGGAGGATCGACAGAAATATAAATTTTCACATCAAAACCTATTTACATCTAATTTTTCTCATGCTATACTACCAACAAAATTGTAGTGTACCTATAAGGGTAGTAATTTTTAGAGAGATCTTTTTTAGCCCTTTCCACGGGTTTGTAGCGTACCTATAAGGGATTGAAACGACGCTACTAAAGAGGAGGCTTCCCTATACAGGCTTGTTTGTAGCGTACCTATAAGGGATTGAAACAGAAATCCTTTTTTATCTACCTTCATCTTCCCACCTGTTTGTAGCGTACCTATAAGGGATTGAAACCGTTTTCTTGTAGTATGACACTTCGCCATTCGTTACGTTTGTAGCGTACCTATAAGGGATTGAAACCTGTTACAAAGCCACATCAATCCCTCGAGCCTATCCAAGTTTGTAGCGTACCTATAAGGGATTGAAACAGGGAATGCGCGCGAACGCGCATTCCCTTTAGGATTGTTTGTAGCGTACCTATAAGGGATTGAAACTATCTTTGCTAGAATACTTCGGGCAAGATGAAGATGGTTTGTAGCGTACCTATAAGGGATTGAAACCCCCTTTCTAAATAAAAAAAGAGGGGAAACTATAGCCCGTTTGTAGCGTACCTATAAGGGATTGAAACGAAGGAACTTATAAATGGAATGGCGGAGTGCTGGCTCGTTTGTAGCGTACCTATAAGGGATTGAAACACCAAACGCAAGTTTCGAGATTTCTCAAAAATTCATGTTTGTAGCGTACCTATAAGGGATTGAAACAAACTGGAGGTGGTTTGAATGAAAGTGAATAAGGATGGTTTGTAGCGTACCTATAAGGGATTGAAACAAAAAACTTTAAAGAAACTTTAAAAATTGAGCGCGAGTTTGTAGCGTACCTATAAGGGATTGAAACCGCAAAGATTATAAAAGTAGTATTAAAAATATATAATAAACTGAATTGTGAAGAAGGTTAAAAAAGTACCGAGAAGAGACCAAAGAAGAATTTAAGCTTCGCTTTATGGGCAGTATTTCCATATGATAGCTTGTTAAAATATTGAAGAGGAAATCAAGAGAATTAAAATAGAAGGTAAGAAAAAGAAACACAGAATGAAAATTAATGATTGGTTAGAAAATGAGGAGAAAAAGAATAATAAAAATATTGCATTTAAAAATAGTTATAAGTTATTATTATTATCAAAAAAGTTGTGGAGGTGTGCTTCATGGATAAACCTTTAGTAGGAATTATTATGGGAAGTGATAGTGATCTTCCTGTAGTTAGAGAGACTGCTGAGATCTTAGAAAAATTTGGAATACCTTTCGAAATAACTATACTTTCTGCACATAGAACTCCAGAAAGAGCTTTTCAATATGCAAAAGAAGCAGAAAAAAGAGGTATAGAAGTAATAATTGCTGCTGCAGGAGGTGCAGCTCATCTCCCAGGAGTTATTGCTGCCCTTACTCCTCTACCCGTAATTGGTATTCCTATAAAGACCTCATCTTTGAATGGTTTAGATTCTCTTTTATCTATAGTACAGATGCCTTCTGGAATTCCTGTAGCCACTGTTGCCATAAATGGAGCAAAGAACGCAGGGATTTTAGCAATTGAGATATTAGGAGTGAAATATCCAGAATTAAGAGAAAAAATGAAAGAATACAAAGAAAAAATGAAAGAAGAAGTAGAGAATAAAGCAAAAGAATTAGAAAGTTTAGGATATAAAAAGTATTTAGAGAAGAATAATTAAACATGCTAAATAAAATAAAAGATCTATTTAGAAATCACAAACCCAGTCTGGGTGCTTTAGAGATATTAAAATACATTGGACCAGGCTTTCTTGTAACAGTAGGCTTTATTGATCCTGGAAACTGGGCTTCTAATATGTCAGCAGGTTCTCAATTTGGATATACTTTACTTTGGATGGTAACCCTCTCTACCATCATGCTCATATTTCTACAACACAATGCAGCTCACCTTGGGATTGCCACTGGTCTATGTCTTTCTGAATCAGTAGCCAAATACTTTTCAAAGAAAACAAGTTATTTCATACTTATTACAGCAATGCTTGCCTCTATATCCACCGCTCTTGCAGAAATCTTAGGGGCAGCAATAGGCCTCAATATGCTTTTCAATCTTCCAATCAATATAGGTGCAACCCTTACGACACTCCTTGTAATATATATGTTGATATCAAATAATTATAGAAAACTTGAGAAATATATTATAGGATTTGTATCGCTTATAGGTCTTTCTTTCTTATTCGAATTATCATTAGTAAAAATTAATTGGAAAAGTGCAGTTATAGGTTGGACGGTACCTTCCTTTCCTCCTAATTCTATCCCCATAATTATGAGTGTTATGGGGGCTGTAGTTATGCCTCATAACTTATTCTTACATTCGGAAATAATTCAAAGTAGACAGTGGAACTTAGAAGAAGAAAATATAATAAAAAAGCAATTAAAATATGAATACCTTGATACCATATTAGCTATGATTGTAGGATGGGCTATAAATAGCTCTATGATTCTTATTGCAGCAGAAACCTTTTATAAGAATAACACCATAATTACAGAACTTCCCCAAGCCTACATAACCTTAAAACCTCTCCTTGGAAATTTAGCTTCTACGATTTTTGCAGTAGCTCTTTTATTTTCCGGATTCTCATCCTCCATAACAGCAGCTATGGCGGGTGGAAGTATATGGGCCGGAATATCCCATGAGCCTTTTGATCTAAAAGATAATCATACTCGTATAGGAATATCCATAACCCTCATAGGTGCTTTACTTATACTTTTCTTCATATCTGATCCATTCCAAGGACTTATATGGAGCCAAATAATGCTAAGTATTCAACTTCCCTTTACCATCTTTCCCCTTATAAAATTGACCTCATCAAGAAATGTGATGGGTAAATTTGCGAATTCTAAGTGGGATAATGCAATACTCATTTTAATCGGTACAATAGTTACAATTTTGAACCTTATTTTACTTCTTAGCTTGATTGGTATTAACTTATTTTAATAATTAATGACAAAAAAGGATTTAAAGTTAACAATAGAGCCCGTCCCAGAAAGTGCTTGGGGAGAAAATCTTAGAAAATATCTACCTAAGGAAGTATGGGATAGAATAAGAAAAGAAGTATTTAGAAGGGCAAATTACAAGTGTAGCATATGTGGTAAAAGAGGTAAACTCCACTGTCACGAAGTATGGGAATATGATGACCAGAATCATATCTTAAAGTTAAAGGGATTTATGGCTCTTTGTGAAAATTGTCATCTGATAAAACATTGGGGAATGGCCACTATACTTGCAAGCGAAGGTAAAATAAAACTGGAAGATCTTATAAATCATTTTATGGAAGTAAATAATTGTAATAGAACAACTTTTGAAGAACATAAAAAAGAAGCAATTCAAAAATTTAATGAGAGATCAAGATATGAATGGATCATAGATATAAGCATATTAAAATCGAAAGATTAATAAAAATATGGATAAAGAGAGAATAAGAAAAATTAACAATAAAGATATAAATAAAAATGGTAAATTTGTCTTATATTATATGTCATTAAGTCAAAGAGAAGATCAAAATCACAGTTTAGAATTTTCAGTATATCTTTCTAATCAACTGAAAAAGCCTTTAGTTGTATATTTTCCGATTTCTGACATGTATAAGTTTTCCAATATTAGATATTACAGATTTATGTTAGAAGGTATATTAAAGACAAAGAAAAATATAGAAGAAAGAGGCATTCAATTTATCATTGAAAAGATTAACCCCCCTTACAAGAAAGTAATAAATAGCTCCCAGAATTATGTGGCTGTCATATTAGATAAAGGATATTTAAGGCATCCTCGAAAAATAAATAAAGAGATAGCAGACAATTCTGAAGTCTCAGTATTTGAAATAGAAAGTGATGTAATTGTACCTATTGAAATTGCCTCTTCAAAACAAGAAACCTATGCTTCGACTATAAGGCCTAAGATTTTTAATTTATTAAATATATATCTCAAACCCTTAGAAAAGTTAACACCAAAAGTTAAATCATATGGATATGATTTTGGCTTTAATCCTTTATCAATTCAAAATGTAGATGAAATATTAAAGATATTATCTATTGACAATTCAGTATCAACAGTTGAGAAATATTTTAAGGGCGGAAGCGATGAAGCAGAAAAAAGGTTGAAAGATTTCATAGAAAACAAACTATATAAATATAAAGAATTAAGATCTAATCCCGCATATGATTATCAATCAAATCTAAGTCCATATTTACATTTTGGACAGATATCTCCCATTAAAATTGTCCTTGAAGTTCTTAAAAATTATGATTTTAATGACGAAAATGTCCAAAGCTTTTTTAATGAATTAATTATCTGGAGAGAGCTTGCAAGAAATTTCTGTTACTACAATCCTTTTTATAACCAATATCAAGGTATTCCAGAATGGGCTAAATATACCTTGGAGCAACATCTCTCTGATAAAAGAGATTATATCTATAATTTGGAAGACTTGGAGAAAGCAAAAACCCACGATATATATTGGAATACAGCGCAAAAAGAATTATTGAAAACAGGAAAAATGCATGGCTATATGAGAATGTATTGGGCCAAAAAAGTTATCGAATGGACCTTACATCCCAAGCGAGCCTTTGATTTCATTTGTTATTTAAATGATAAATATTCCTTAGATGGTAGAGATCCTAATGGATATTCAGGTATATCTTGGTGTCTTGGATCCCATGATAGACCTTTTCAAGAAAGAAAAATCTTTGGAAAGGTCAGATATATGAGCAAAAGGGGATTAGAAGAAAAATTCGACATAAAAAAATACATAGAAAGAGTAAATAATATTTAAATTCCCTTATATTTAATAACCCACTTCATCTTTTATTGTCTTTAAATGTTCCATAGCAGACTTTTCCCAAGAAAAGTTTCTTACTCTTTCGTATCCTTTCCTTTTTATTTCCTCTCTTAAATTCTGATCTTTTAAAACCCTAATAATTCCTTCTGCTATATCTTCTACATCATAAGGATTCACATAATATACCGCATCACCACAAACTTCTAACAATGGAGGAATCTTAGAAACCACAGAAGGACATCCACAAGCCATAGCCTCAAGAGGCGGTAGCCCAAATCCTTCATAAAAAGATGGAAAAACAAAAAGATCAGCAAGATTATACAAAATAGGAAGATCTTCATTGTCTACATATCCAGTAAAAATTACCTTATCCTTGAGATATTTATTATTTAATATTTTGAAAATCTCTTTATCTCCTTTTATAAAACCCTCTTTTTTACCCGTAATTACCAAAAATATATCCCTTTCATCTCTTATAATCCTTTCAAAAGCTCTCAATAATCCTTTTAGATTCTTATGAGGTTTTACATTTCCCACAAAAAATAGAAATTTATCAGGTAGATTATACTTATTCTTTATCTTTATTTTTTCCTCATTAGGACATACTTTAAATCTCTTTGTATCTATCCCATTATATATTACCTTTATCTTTTCTCCTTTTACCTTTGTATATTTTAATATCTCAGATTTTGAGAATTGAGACACTGTAATTATCAAATCTGAAAATCTGACTGCGGAGTTTATAAGAAGCTTAGCATAATTTCTTTCAAAAAGATTATATAAATCCTTAAAAACTAAATGAAAAACATCATGTACAGTAACAATTCTTTTTTTCGTCCTTACAGGAAATATAGGTACATTAAAATGGGGGGACCAAAAAACATCAACATCTTTCACTTTTAAAATATACTCTACTTGCTCCCAAGGAAAATATATAGAAGATTTCATGGGAATTACAGTTACATCAGAAATATCAATATATTTATTTATTTTTTCTTTGTCTCCTAAAAGATATAAAATTAGGTTTTCCTTCAAAAAAGGAATCAGGTTTTGAAGATATGTACCTATACCTGAAGAATCAATCATTCTTGCATCAATAAGAATTTTAAGCATAAATATATGATACAATAAATAATTAAGTATTTCAAAAATATAATAATGAAGAGCTTATGACAAAAGAAAAAATCGGTTGTGTTGTAGTAACTTATAATAGTAAACAGTTGCTTTATGAATGTCTTTCTGCTTTATTGAAACAGAGTTATTCCATAGATGAAATCTTTTTTAGTTAATAATGCCTCATCTGTTGGAACCCAAACCTTTTTAGGAGAAGAAGGGATAATTCATAATAAAGAAATAATAAATGACAGAGAATTTAAATACTTAGGATGTAATAACATCACAAAAATAAACTATATAAAACTTAATAAAAACATTGGAGGATCAGGAGATTTAATGAAGGACTTCAAAGAGCCCTAAAAAAAGATTTTGATTGAATATGGCTTCTTGATGATGCTGAACCAGAGATCAATGTATTAGAGAAATTGTTATCTTTTAAAGAAAAGAATAAGGCTTCTTTTTTAGCTCAGTTAATATTAAATAAATATTCTAATGAAATTGAAATTTCTTCTCATAATTAAAAATCAATTTTTTAATCCTAAAAGAAAAATATATTAAAAGAGATAAAACAATAAAACCCATATATAAACTTGAAGCAAATTCTTTTGTAGGTCCTCTTCTAAATAGGGAGTTAGCTAATAAAGTAGGACCTATCGATACAAGCTTTTTTATTTTGTATGATGACACTTATTATACATATAGACTATCCGAGTATTTTGGACCTGGTTATTTAATTACTGAAAGTATCATATATCATAAAACGTCTCTAAATAATAAAACAACTAAGGGGAAAAACTATATGGCATGAGGAATAAGATAAGATTTTTTAAAAAACATGGTAAACCTTTTGTATATATACCTCTATTTTTAGAGTCTATTGCAAAATTTATAATTAATTTTCAAAAATTTTCTAAAATTGATCTATTTAAAGCCCTATTCTTAGAACTTTTTGTAGGAAATATAGAGTATATTCACAATTATGATTATAGAAAAATATGGAGAATCATAAAATAATTCATAATTTAAAATAGACATTCCATTCTTTAATAAAATTACTTAAAATTAATTCTTTTTTAAATCTTCTACCTAATTTCTTAGCTTTCAAGGATAAATATATTTTTTCATCTTCAGGTAAGCTAAAATATTCTATTATCTTCTCAGCTACGATCTTTGAATCTAAAGGCACAACAAAATCTCTTCTTAAATTACCTACAACTTCCTTTGCTCCAGTATACTCTGAAACTATAGATGGGATACCACCTAATAGAGCTTCTAAAGTACTAACCGAGAAAGCTTCCCCTCTTCCTAAATGCACATAAAGTGATGATTTTTCAATGTATTCACAAACATCTGTAAAATCAATAAATTTTATCCCATCATAGCTAAATTTTTTCTTAATTTCCATATCCCAATTACCTAAAATAAAAAGCTCAGAATCCTGAATTTTTTTCTTTACAATTTTAAAAGTATTCGCTAAGATATCTAAACCCTTGCAAAAATAATCTGGACCATTTCCTATGAACAATATATTATGATTAAACTTTTCTTTTACAGGAAGATTTAAAAGATAATTATATCTTTCTTCTTTAATATAAGGATAAGTAACAATAATTTTAGAATTAGGATATATCTCCTTCAAAATATCTTTCTCCATATTACCTACACATATAAACAAATCTACCTGAGGCATCGCCAAAAAGTACAAAAATCTTTTTAAAATGTTTATTCTTTTAATTTTTATATAAAATAATGTAGGATCTGCTGAAATATTAATAATAGTCTTCTTAAATCTTTTGAAAGGAAGAAGCTTAAATAAAGATGGTATCAAAAAAGTTCCTTCACAAAGTAGAATATCACTAGATGATGAATTAAGAGCATATTTCAAATAAAACAAAATTCTTTCAAAATAGTTCTTTTTATTGCTCAATATATCTAAATCTACAGCTCCTACAGAATTAGCTAAACTTTTATGAAAATAATGGGGAGAATATAATAAAAACAATATTTTATTCATTCTTGATTAAATACTCATAAAAAATACTTAAAGCCTTATTAATTACCTCATCCATATTATAATATCTATAATCACCAAGTCTTTCCAAGATAATAATATTATTAAATTCTTTTGCTCTCTCTTCATATTTTTTGTAGAATTCAATACTCTCCTTTTTTGGTATAGGATAAAATGGTATATCCTTATTAATATCTTTTTCATCATATTCTTGAGGATACTCTACAGCTATGGTTGTATTATATGACTTTTGTCCAGTCATATGTTTGTATTCAGTAATCCTTGTAAATTCATATTCATTTGGATAATTTATTACTCCCACTTCTTGGTAATATTCGTTTTCTATAGTCTCATATTCAAACTTTAAAGATCTATAAAGAAGCTTATCATACTCATAATTGAAAAATTCATCTATAGAACCTGTAAATATTAGTTTACCTTTAAATTCTTTACCTAAAAAATACACTTTTCTTTCTTCATAATCTACTTCTACAACTTCTATGAAATCTGCATTTAACAGAACTTTTATATTAGGACTTGACAACATCTTTTAAAAAATTTTTTAGTATCCTTCCTTCGGTATCCTTTGATATATATTAGCACCCTCTCAATAACAGAACAATCAAGCTCTTCCGGCTTAACTCTCCACTGCTTTTGAGTATAATTCAAAAATACTTTCTCATATATATAATCTGACAATATCTTTAAATCCTTATCTTCAATACTTTTTAATTTTAAAATTGAAATCTTTTTCCCATAACCAAAATTTACAACTAATTTTTCTTATAACAAATTTGCTAATCTATAAGGAAATAATACATAAAGACTATTTAAGTTAAAAGGAATAGGTACCTTTTTACCATCTATTAATCCCAATACTTTATTTTGGTAGTAATTCCACTCGGTAAATTGCGAAATATAATCCCATACATGCTTATAATTAGTGTGAAAAATATGAGGACCATACTTATGAATTAATATCCCATTCTCATTAAAATAGTCAAAACAATTACCACCTATATGGTTTCGCTTTTCAATCATTAAAACCCTCTGATTTAAAACATTTACTATTCTCTCTGCTACTACACTTCCCGAAAATCCAGATCCTACAATTATATAATCTAAACACATCATATTTAGATTATTTTTACATCTTCCTAATAAATAACTTAGAGTTAGATATTATATAATTTTTTATATAATTTTCTATCTTTAGTATCCTAATTATACAAATATCTCTTCTCTCTTAAAAGAAGTTAAAAAATTACATCATAATTAACGAGATTATCTAACTTAGTTTGTTTCAAAAGATCTTAAAGATATTTCAAATATTTAAGTATTCTTTCTGCCATTTTATTACTTCCTTAACCCCTTCTCTAAGAGAAACCTTAGGCTTATATCCTATCTTTTTAATTTTTTCTATAGAGAATTTTTTTACCAAACTTAAAAATTTAGAAGGAGGGTCTACTATCTCTAAATTATTAAAATTTCCTCCAGTTTCTTCAATTATTATTCTTGCCACTTCCTCCATAGTATGGTATTCGTCAGATCCAATGTTAAAAGCCTCATATCTTCCTGTTTCAATAGGATAATCTAAAAGTAATCTAACCCCCTCTACAAAATCAGATATATAACACCATGCTCTTACTGCTCCTCTATGCACTGTTATTAGTTTATTTGTCAAGGCATTGTAAACAAAAATTGATATTGCACTTCTATACTTATTAGGATATTCTCCAGGGCCATAAACCATAAACGGTCTTACAGTCAAAGCTCTAAGTCCGTAGTTATCCACATAATGTTTCACTATTGCTTCACCATAAAGCTTACTTAGCGCATAAATATTTGTTGTCATAAATGGAGTACCCTTTAATTCTATATCTTCTTCTTTAACTTCAAATCCACTATTAAACAAGTTTCCATATACTTCAGAAGTACTAAAATATATTAATTCAACATCATAATCTAAACATAAAGATATAATATTAATAAGACCAACATTATTTACATATATCATTTTTTGAGGGTAATTTTCTCCCACCATCCTACCCACTTCACCAGCCAAATGTATAACTTTCTCTATTTTGTTTTGCTTGAAAACCTTCCATAAATCTTCAAAATGTGCTATATCTGCCCTTATATAATCATCATAATCCGTAATTTTTTGATCAATTCCTATGATTTCAAAACCCTCATCCTTTAGAAAATTATATAAATAATTCCCTATAACACCTAATGCTCCAGTAATTAGAATCTTACTCATACTTTTTACCTCCATATAAAAGTTCTTGAAAATAAACCCTTAACTCATCCCAGATATTAGGGAACTTCATATCCCATATTTTTAGGTAGTTAATAAGCTTATTAATAGATCCCCAAAAATCAACTGGCCAAATTTCTTCTCCCTCTTCTACGACATAATTAAAAGGTTTTATATTATATAAGAATTTAACTACATCTAATACTGTGATTTTTTCTGGATAATTTATGTTGGTTATTTCTAAAAATTTATTGTTTTCTTTCATAATATGTAACATAGCATTAAATAATATTTTGGCAACAAAATTTACTGGAAGAGGATTTAAAAACGATTTACCTTTTCCCAAAACTTTTATAGTTTCATTTTCTAAAACTGCCTTGGCACATTTTGGAATTAACCTATTTGATCTTTCACCATTTCCAAAAGCATACATCAATCTAAAAATCCATAATTTTGATAAGTAACCAATTCTATAGAAGTATTTAGCATATTCTTCCTGAAATCTTTTTGAGAGACCGTATGGTATAGTCGGATAATGAACAGTATCTTCAGAAATTTCACCTCTAAGCCCATAATATACAGCTTGTGAAGATAAAAGTATTAATTGTCCTTTAAAATATTTCATAAAATTTAAAAAAATTTTAACATTCATATCTAAATCTATTCCTGGATTTGAAAAGGCTAAATTATGAAAACTATTACCTGCTAAATATATACAAGATTTAAATTCCCTAAGTATTTTACAATTATCTTCTTCTTGAAGATCAATCTTAATTTTCTGAAAGCTATCACTTATATTTTCTGGATGCATATTGTATGCAAATACAAATGATTTAGCAAATGAGCTATCTTTAATTAAATTTTGTATACCTTTTCCTATGAAGCTACTTCCTCCTATTACCAACATCATTGTATTTTTCTCCCTTCTTTCAACAATCTTTTGAACTCCTCAAAAACAATACTTTTTGATTTCTCTTCTATATCTTTATAAAAAGTTTCTTTATCAAATCCTAAATATTTTATGTATTCCGTAACTTCTATGAGAGTTCTTTTCAGTAATTTTTTAAAAGGAGTATTTTTTCTTTTAATTAAATAATCTAAAAGAAATTCTGATGTAAAGGGATATGCTAAGTGAGCCTTTTTGTTACTATAAATGATAAATAAGAAAAAATATAATATTAATTTTGATAATTCTTCTAATATTCCTTCTCTTTCTAACAATCTCAAAATTCTTACTCTCGTTAGATCACATCCATATATCATTTCTTTTATTTTTCTAGAAGTTTGTAAAGGATGTTGAGTATAAAAAACTCCAACTTCCTTTAAAACTGATGGTTTAATCTTTAACAGGGAATAACGCATAAGCAAATCACCATCGGCATCTATGTTTTTTAACGTCGGGTCAAAATTTCCATAATACTCTATACAATTTTTATGAAACATCAAAGAACTTCCATTTACAGGATTAGAATATAATAAAAGTAAAAATAAAAAATTAACATTATAAGAAGCTAAAAATTGGTAAATTTTAAATTTTAATGAATTTCCCATTAGAATTGATTTATCAATACTTTCCCCTACATAATATTTCTCACAATAACTCCAAACAGTATTGGTTTTCCGCATTAATAATATTTGTTTTTCTATCTTTTGGGGATTTATAAACATATCATCAGCACTCAACCAACATATATAATTGCCTTTAGCCTCTTTAAAACCTATATTTAAAGCATTTGCAGCCCCCTTGTTTTCTACTAAGTTTATAAGCCTTATAAAAACACCGTTATCTAAAATTGTGGATTTCAAATTTTCAACAACCTTTATTGTTTGATCTGTTGAACCATCATTAACCACAATAATCTCTATTGGCCTGTAAAATTGTTTATATACAGAAATAATAGCATTTTTTATAAAATTTTCAGCATTATGGGAAGGGATAACAACACTTACTAACTCTTTCTGCATTTATGAAAGTAATCCCCCAACTCATCTCTCAATTTCTCCAAAAGTTCCCCCTCATCCTCATATCTTATTATAGTAGCATCTTTTATTCCTTCCAAAAGGGCCGAAAGTTTTACATCCTTTTTAGCCAAAAGTATTATTCTTTTCCCTTCCATATAGGCAAGCATTATCTCCATTCCTACTCCATGGCTTGGTTTGGAAACTTCTGCCAAAATTATATCCGAGGCCTTAACTCCCATAGTATCTCTGATAAATACATCTTGGGGAGATATATCTGTATCAACTCCTGAAAGCACCCAAGGAGAAGTAAGTTCAAAGCCAAGATCTTGTATTAAATTAGCCAATTTTTTCGTAAGTTCATTATTGTAGTAATTTATGATAGGTACAGCAAGATATATCTTTTTCATATTTACATCTTCCAGCTTATTAATTCTAACAAAATTCCCTCAGGACCATAAAAATATGCATATTTTCCATCAGGAAATTCCAAAGGTCCTAAAACAAATTCAATGCCCTTTGATCTTAAATATTCACAAGTTTTATCTATATCATCCACAAAAAAAGCAATATGTTCTACTCCTGTCTTTTTCCTATCTTCCCATTTTTTCTTTTCCATATAAATTGGGGGGTCATCTGGTGCTATTAATTCCAACATTGAACTATCCATATTTAAGAAGATAATTCTTGCCTTTTCTCCTTCATCATAAAAATCCAACTTTACATTAAAACCTAATATATCGCTATAAAATCTAATATTTTCATCTACATCCTTTACAATAATGGATATGTGGTCAAGTTTAATATTCACAGTACACCTCCCCCAAATTTTATTTTTTTCTGCGTTATTAAAATATTTATTTTTGTTCTTTCATATTCTAAGGATAATATTAACATTTTATCAAAAGTATCATCAAGCCTTTTATTGTATAGGTAAATCCTTATTCCTTAATTAACTTGGGGATAAGGGATATTATTTTAAAAAATTTAGTCAACTATATTGACTAAATAAAAAGTTAATGATATAATTCCCCAAAAGTCAACTTAGTTGACTAATTTATAGGGAGGTGTTTTAAATGTCTTTCTCAAAACCCAAATTTAGGACCCTTCTATTAGTAATTGCGGTTTTACTATTACTCAGTACCTTTATGAGTTTTGCTCAAAGTACAGTTAAATTAAGAGTAGTTACATACTTCACAGGAGAGGATCCTTTCTCCCCTGCTTGGAAAGAAGCCATGGCTCTTTTTAAGCAGAAATATCCAAATGTAGAGATTATAGATGAAGCTGTTCCTACCGCTAATGATGCTATAAGAACAAAGGTAAAAACAGATTTTGCTACAGATAACGAGCCCGATGTTATGTTCTTCTTTACTGGAGCTGATGCTGTACCATTATTAAAGACTGGGAAAGTATATGCTTGGGATGAAGAAATAGAAAAGGATAAAAAATGGAGCGATAATTTCAATAAAGCTGCATTAAAATTCACAACATACAAAGGAGATATCAAAGAATATAATGGAAAAATCTATGCATTACCAACAATTGGTTTCTACGAAGGACTTTTTGTCAATAAAGATCTTTTTGAGAAATATAATCTTGCTCTCCCTACTGAGTGGAGTAAATTCACTAAAGCTATTAGCATTTTGAAGTCTAAGAATATTATCCCAATTGCTGGATCAATTCTTGAATCCTATTACTTAATTGAGACTTTTGTTCTTTCCGCTGGGGGTCCAGAAGGTCACGATACTCCATTCCATCCATCTTGGGAGACAGGATTAAACTACATTAGACAAGTATATAAATTGGGAGCATTTCCTAAGGATGCACTTACTATAAAAGACGATCAAGCTCGTGAACTTTTCTATACTAAGAAGGCTGGTATGATGGTTAATGGATCATGGTGTGTAGGAGGCTTAAAAGATAAAGAAAATACTGTTATTATGCCTCTTCCAGTAGTTCCTGGTGGAAAAGCTCATCCCACTGACATAATCGGTGGTTTTGGATCTGGTTGGTATGTTAGCAAAAAGGCAAATGCAGAAAAGAAAGGTCTTCCTGTTGAATTTGTAAAATTCATGACATCTCCAGAGATTGTAGCCAAATTTGTATCCATAGCAGGAGTTCCTGCAGTAAAAGTTAATCTTACTGGTCTTTCACCTGCTGCAAAAAGTGGATTTGATATGATGGCAAAAGCAAGAGCTATCTGTATGCCAATTGATGCTCAAATTGTACCAGAAGCCTTTACAAAGATAAGATTAGGACTTTCCTATGTAGTTACAGGAGAAAGATCAGCAAAGGATCTACTAAAAGAAGCAAAAGAAATTCATGAAAGAGCACAAAAGTAATACTTACTCCCCCTTTATATAAATCTTTTGGGGGGAGGGGGACAAAAAGCCCTCTCCCCCTTTTGATTTTTGTTTTTAAGGAGGTAATAATATGCAGGAGAAATATACAAAAAAATATAAATTATGGTTTCTTTTACCAAGTTTAATCATCATAGGCATATTTATATACTATGCCCTTTTTGCTACTTTTTATTACAGTTTATTTAATTGGAGAGATTTTTCAAAATACAAATCTTTTATAGGAATAGAAAATTATAAGTATCTTTTCAGAGATATATCCTTTATTAAAGCCATAAAAAATACTTTTATACTGCTCCTTTTTGCTGTTGTCTTTCAAATAGGAATAGCTCTTGTCTTAGCCCTTATTGTAGATACTTTAAGAAGAGGATATAAATTTTTTAGAACCATTTATCTTTTTCCAGTAATAATTTCAGGAAGCGCAATAGGTCTTTTATTCTATCTTATGTATAGCTATGATTATGGGCTTCTTAATTCTTTACTTTCCCTCTTAGGTAAAGAAAAGGTTTTATGGATTACCCCCAAAACTGCCTTATGGGCAGTACTTATACCTGTCATATGGCAATATGTAGGTTTCTATTTTGTCATCATTTTATCTGCTCTATATCAAATTCCTCAAAGTATTCATGATGCTGCAAAAATAGATGGATTCAGTGAGTTTAAAAAAGCCTTTTATATTTCTATTCCCCTTATATGGGATGTCTTAGCTGTATGTATTTCTTTAGTAATTATAGGTACATTTAAGGTTTTTGATGTGGTCTATGTGATAACAGGAGGAGGCCCTATGGATGCAAGTCAAGTCTTAGGTACCTACCTTTATACTGTGGCCTTTACAGGACAAAATCAAGGATATGCAAGTGCTATAGGTACTGTTATTATATTCCTTGGTATAATTCTCTCTCTTATAGCCCAGATAATAACCAAAAGAGAAAGAATTATATATCAGGCTTAAGGAGGAATCAAAATGAGAAAATTATATTCTCTTTTGAAATATACATTATTAATCTTATGGGGACTAACCACATTATTCCCCATATATTGGGTAATGATAAATTCCTTTAAACCCACAAGTGAAATATTGCTAAACCCATTATCTTTTCCAACAAGTTTTCATATAGAAAATTATCTTCAACTTTCAAACTACGGAAATATAAATTTCTTAAAGGGATTTAAAAATAGTGCAATTATTTCTTTTAGCACAACTTTACTGGTACTATTTTTAGGAAGTCTTGCATCTTATGCTATTGCCAGACTTAACTTTAAAAGAGCAAATTTAATAAATTCCTTCCTCGTAGGAGCCCAATTAGTACCTGCCTTCTCCATAGTAATTCCTGCCCTTATTGTTTTCAAAACAGTTCGTCTTTCTGGAAGTTATCTTTCCCTAATACTTCTTCAAACCGCTTGTTTTCTCCCCTTCTCCATCCTTACTATTACCAGCTTTATGAAATCTATACCAGTAGAATTGGAAGAGGCAGCATATATAGATGGAGCATCTGTACTTCAAACCTTTCTAAAAATCATATTACCTACCTCCATACCTGCCCTTGTCACAGCCGGAATATTTGTATTTCTTTGGTCTTACAATGACCTCTTTATGTCTCTTATTCTCCTTCCCTTAAGAGAGAAACAACCTATCTGTGTATTACTCTCCCTGGTATCCAGCGCTTACGGAACCAATTATGGGGCTATGATGGCAGCCCTTTTTGTTACTATTATCCCAGTAGTTGTTATTTATACTTTTCTACAAGAATATATTGTAAGGGGACTTATGTCAGGAGCTGGAATAAGATAAAGGATTTGATATACTAATATATATCTTTCTTTTTGGGGAGGTATAAGATGGTAAAATATGAGTTTCCCAAGAATTTTTATTGGGGTACTGCCACTTCATCTCACCAAATAGAAGGGGGTAATATTTACAACGATTGGTGGGAGTTTGAAAGTCAAGGAAAAGTCAAAGATGGACAGATATCAGGATCTGCTTGTGATAGCTGGAACAGATATAGAGAAGATTTTGACCTAATACAAAAGTTAAATAATAATGCCTATAGATTTTCCATTGAATGGAGTAGAATAGAGCCTGAAGAAGGAAAATTCAATGAAGAAGCATTAAACAGATACAAAGATATGATCATCTCTTTAAGAAAAAGAAATATAGAGCCCTTTGTTACACTTCATCATTTTACAAATCCCCTATGGATAGCTAAAAAAGGAGGTTGGCTAAATCCAGAAACTATTGATTATTATTTAAGATATGTGGAAAAAGTAGTAGGTGAATTTAAAGATCTTGTGAAATATTACATGACCATAAATGAGCCCAATGCCTATGCCTTTATGGCATATCTTTATGGAGAATTTCCTCCCCAGGAAAAGAGCCTAAAAAAGATGTTAAAAGTACTAAATAATATGGTAAAAGCCCATGCTAAAGTCTATAAATTAATCCATGATATAAGAAAAGATGCAGAAGTAAGTATAGCTTATAATGTACTCCTTATTGAGCCTTTGAATTCCAAATCTTTTATAGACAGGAAAATTGCAAGTTTTGCAGACAGAATATATAATCGGGTTTTCATAGAAACCCTTATTACTGGTAAATTCTCCTCCCCTCTCTTAAAAGAAAATATCCCATATGCAAAAGATACATTGGACTACTTAGGAATAAATTATTACACAAGAATTTTAATGGGAATTAAGACCTTTTTTAACCCTTCCATAAATACAGCTACCAATAATGAAAGATCAGATTTTGGATGGGAAATCTATCCAGAAGGCTTCTATAAAGTAGTTAAAAGATTTTGGGAGCTTACAAAAAAACCCATCTATATTACCGAAAATGGTATCTCAGATGCCCAAGATGACAGAAGGCCAAAATACTTAATATCCCATTTAATAGCATTACATAAAGCAATAAAAGAAGGAGTAGATGTAAGGGGATATTTTCATTGGAGTCTTATGGATAATTTTGAGTGGGCAGAAGGGTTTAAACAAAGATTTGGGCTTTTTGAGACAAACTTTGATACAAAAGAGAGAATCTGGAGAAAAAGTGCAGAATTATACTCTAAAATAGCGAAAAATAATGGAATTACAGAGGATATGGAATCTCTTTATTAATATCATATCTCCAAAAATCTTTCCAAAAGTCTGGAAACTTAGCTTTAAAATCCATATTCTCCTTCTTTACAGGATGGAGGAGGGTTAATTTATAACAGTGAAGAAATATCTTGTCTTTAAAGATTTTACCCCCTCCATATTTTTCATCTCCCAAAATAGGATGACCTATTTTTGAAAGCTGTACTCTTAGTTGATGCTTTCTTCCTGTATAAGGTATAAGCTTTACTAATGACATATTTTTATCCTCATCTATTACTTCATAAAATGTTAGAGCCTCTTTACCCAAGGAACCATCTGATACAATCTTTGCCTTTTTCTCAGGTTCCTCCCAATGAATATAATCTTTTAAAATACCACTTTTTTCTCTAAAAATGCCCTTTACTAACGCTAAATATATTTTCTCTACTTTTCTTTCTCTAAAAGCCTCTGAAAGCCTGCCCGCTGATTTGCTATTCCTGGCAAAAACTATTACTCCAGACACAGGCTTATCTAATCTATGCACTATAGCTAAAAAGACATTACCAGGTTTTTTATATTTAATCTTAATATATTCTTTTGCAGCTTGTAAAAGAGTCTTCTTTCCTGTAATATCTCCTTGTACAAGGATACCTGCAGGTTTATTTAAAACAAGTAAATGATTATCTTCAAACAATATATCAAGATTTAAAAAGTCTGCCACTTTAAAACCTCATGGAGTTCCTTTTTCTTTGGCCTTTGGGGTATCTCCGCAGGATAACTTACTGCAAGCATAACCATAAGTTCCAGATTATCAGGACAATTAACAAGTCTCTTAACATCCTCAGAATGAGCTTTTTTGTACGAATTTATCCAACAAGTACCCAATCCATATGCTTGTGCAGAAATAATAATATTTTCTGCAGCTGCACAGGCATCCTCTAATGCTGTCTCTGCATCTTTTTCACAAAAGATCAAAATTCCAGCTCCTGCCTCTTTCAAAAACCTACCCCATGGCGTCACATCTGCCAATTTCTCTTTAAGAGCTTTATCTGTTACTACTAAAAAAACCCATGGCTGTCTGTTATATCCAGAAGGTGCCAATCTGCCACAATCCACAAGATCCTCTAAAATTTCCTTTGGTACTTCCTTATCTAAATATTTTCTCACACTTACCCTTGATTTAATAACTTTAATAGTCTCAAGCATGATAAAATCCCTCCCAATTTTTCTTTCTCCCTTATTGTATCATATGATAAAATAAAACATGAGCTTGAAACTTACTTTCTTTGATGGAGTAAGTTGTATAGGGGGAAATAAAATACTCTTAGAAGAGGATGAATCTGCCCTTATTTTAGATTTCGGCATTAATTTCAATGACGAGAATAAATACTTTGATGAATTCTTAAGACCAAGAAGTTATTTAGGAATTTATGATCTTTTCCATCTAAACCTTATACCCCCTTTGAAAGGAGTATACAGAGAAGATTTAATAATCCCAGAAATTTGGGAAAACTTTAAAAATCATCCATGGTATCGGGAAATAAATCCTATAGCTATTCTTGTATCCCACGCCCACTTAGATCATGTAGGATACCTTTCCTATCTCCATGAGGATATACCTATTATTACATCCCTTATATCATCCCTTATCATAAAAAGCTTAGAAGATACGAGCAGAATAATATCTGATCTATGCTTAATAAGGAGAAAAACCCAAGAAAACGGAGTCTTAAAAACAGAAAGAAACAAATTTATAAAAAGACCATATATCACCTTTGGTAATGGATCAATATCTAAGATAGAAGAATTTTGGAATAAGCTTGAAAGAAAGGATAAAAGAAACATTGATATAGAAAATAAACCAATTAACATAATAGACTATGAAACTTATAAGATAGGTTCTTCTGAGATTACTTACTTTCCTGTAGACCACTCTATACCGGGAGCAGTAAGTTTTGCCATAAATACAAAAATAGGCTGGGTTGTATATACGGGAGATCTGAGATTACATGGAAGAAACAAAGATCATTCAGAAAAATTTATTGAAAAATTAAAGGAAATACCAATAAAAGTCCTAATATGTGAAGGTACCCATCCAAAAGTAGATCGCCTATATACTGAAGAAGATGTTAAAGAAAATATATATCACATTGTTAAAAACTCAAAAGGATATATAATTGCTGATTTTGGAGCAAGAAATATTGATCGATTAATGAGTTTTCTGGAAATAGCAAAAGAGGTAGGAAAAAGACTTGTATTAACCCTAAAGGATATATATCTCTTGGAAGCTCTATCCCTGGTTGGATATCCTGACCCTAAGGAAGATGAATACATAACCTTTTACAAAAAACCAAAAGGTTCCTATGAAACGTGGGAAGAGAACCTTTTAGATAGACATGATATTCAAGGAAAAGGTATCTCCGCAAAAGAAATAAGAAACAATCCTGATGATTTTATCCTCTGTATGTCTTACTATGACTTTCATATTCTACTTGATATATTACCCCATGGTGGTACTTATATATTCTCCTCCAGCGAAGCTTTTAATGAAGAGATGAAAATAGATCAAAAAAAGATAGAAAATTGGCTAAATTACTTCCACATAGAGATAAGGGGAAACTTGGTAGAAAAAAGAGAAGAATCTCCTTTTCATGCCAGTGGACATATTCATGGTGATGGAATAATAAAGCTTGTTGATTATGCGAAACCAGAATACTTAATACCTATACACACAGAAAGGGATAAAAATATAGACTTTTTTGACCAATTTAAGGATTTTTGCAAAGTAATCTACCCAAAGAAAGGAGAGACTATAACAATTATATGAATAAGAAGTATAAAACCAAAATTATTCCTAAAAATTTTTACAAAAAATTGTTAGAGCATATTACTGATGGTATTTATTTTGTAGATACCAATAGAAAAATCATATATTGGAACAAATCAGCAGAAATAATTACAGGATACAAAAAGAAAGAAATTATAGGAAAATACTGCCATGATAATATCCTTAGACATATAGATGAAAAGGGAAATGAGCTATGTCTTTCAGAGTGTCCCTTAGTTTATGCTATAAAAGAAGATAAAATTGTAGAAAAACAAGTTTTTCTTCATCGTAAGGACGGAGTAAGATTACCAGTACTTGTAAGTGTAAATCCCATAAAAGCTAAGAATGGGGAAATTATAGGGGCAGTTGAAATTTTCAGAGAGACTTCCGAAACTTTACATTTAAAGAAAATGGTAAGTGAACTTTATCGAAAAACTTATATAGATGAACTTACAGAAATTCCCAACCGAAGATTCTTAGATTACTATTTAGATTTGAAGATAAATGAATTCCAAAAATATCATCATAGCTTTGGAGTACTTTTTATAGATATAGATGATTTTAAGAAAATTAATGATACTTATGGACATAAGATAGGAGATATGGTATTAAAAACCGTTGCTGAAACGTTAAAAAATAATATAAGAGCTACAGATATGGTAGGAAGATATGGGGGAGAAGAATTTATTGTGGTATATTCTGATTTGGAAAAAAAGAATATTTTATATCAGCTTGCTGAAAAATTAAGAATCTTAGTAAAAAATTCACATATACATTTGGAAGAAAAAATTCTAAATGTCACCGTATCCATAGGAGGAACCTTAGTAAAGGAAGATGATAATAAGGAGAAAATCATAGAAAGAGCAGATAACTTAATGTATCAAGCCAAAAAAGAAGGGAAAGATAGAGTTATTGTTAACTAAAAAATAAAATAAAAATCAAACCTTTTGGGTAAAATCTATAAAAAGACAGAAAGTATAAGGCTTAACCTGTTTAAAAAAATTTTTAAATAATTTAACAAAAGTTTTTTTGACAAAAAAATTTGGATTGTGTTAAAATTTTGGAGATTATGGAAGAAAAAGTGTCGTTACTTGGATTTTTGCTTGCTTTTTCAGAAAACTTGGACAATCAGGTACCTGAAAAAAGGAGACATTCCTCTCGGGTAGCCAACATTTCTTTCTTCATAGCAGATAAACTGAATTTATCGGAAAAGGAGAAATATAACCTAATAATATCTGCTCTTTTACACGATGCTGGAAATGGTAACAATAATTTTAAAAACTCTTCCAAAGAGATAGACGAGCATGCCTTGAAAGGAAGCCTTTTTATATCTGATATACCCTTCTTAGAAAATATTTCCAAAATCATAAAATATCACCATATAGCATGGGATTTTGGGAAAGGAAATATATATAAAGAAGAACCTGTACCTATGGAGAGCCAAATCTTATTTCTTGCTGAATTTATAGATCATAAATTAAATAAGCAAAAATATATATTAAAGGAAAAAAACAAGATTATCAAAAGGGTAAAGGAAGAAGGAGAAAAATTATTTAACAAAGATGTAATGGAGGCTTTCTTATCCCTATCTAACAAGGAATCTTTTTGGTTTGAGGTAAATTATGATACCCCATCTCCTGAAGATTTCTCCTGTGATTTAAAATTAGATATAGATGGTCTTTTACTACTTTCGAAAGCTGTAGCAAGAATCGTAGACTATAGAAGTAAGATTCAGGTTAGACATTCAAGAAATGTAACCAATGTTGCCTCCTATTTATCAGAAAAATTAGGCTATGATTCAGAAATGATTAAGAAAATAAAAATAGCAGGATATCTACATGACATAGGAAAGGTAGCATTACCCCCTTCCATACTTTTAAAGCAAGAAAAATTATCTAAAAAAGATACCGATTATATTAAAATACATCCTTTTAAAACCTATCTTACCCTTAAAAAGGGACTTCCATACGAAGATATTACTATATGGGCTTCATATCACCATGAAAAATTAAATGGAAAAGGTTATCCTTTTAGAGTATCAGGAGAGAGTATCCCAATTCCTGCAAGGATAATCACTATATCCGATATTTATTCAGCTCTCTTAGAGAATAGACCCTATAGATTGGGGCTTTCAGAAAATAAAGTATTAAGTTATATGAAGAAATTAGCTACTGAAAAATATATAGACAAGGAAATCTTTTCCATAATAATAGAAAATAAAGAGGAAGTTTCCTCTGTTATAAAACTATAATTTTTTTAAAACCTGGTATATTCCACATTTAAGATATAACGATTCTGGATGGGAAAAAAGAATAGGATGATCTTTTGCCTGATATCTAAACTCTACAAGTCGCAATATTCTGTTTGCATCATAGCTTGCAGATTCAATTACTTTTTGGAATATTTCCGGTATAACATGCTGAGAACATGAACAAGTGATAAGAAAACCTCCATCCCTTATTATTTTCATAGCCCTAAGATTAATCTCCTTATACCCTCTTAAAGCATTATCAAGATTCCTCTGGGATTTTGCAAAGGCAGGAGGATCAAGAATCACCACATCAAAATTTCTACCCTCTTTATGAAAATTTTTCAAAAGATGGAAGGCATTCTCCTCAACAAATTCTATCTTATCTAAAAATCCATTTAACTTAGCATTTTCCTTGGCTAATTCAAGAGCTATCTTGGAAGAATCTACCGCTAAAACTCTTTTAGCTCCATATTTTAAAGCATGAAGAGAAAAAGACCCTGTATAACAAAATACATCAAGAACCTCTGCCCCATCTACCAAACCTTTTAAAGCCCTCCTATTTTCTCTCTGATCCAAAAAATATCCTGTCTTCTGACCATCCTCTACATCTACCAATATCTTTACTTCATTTTCATTAATTATTACCTTAGGATCAAAATCTCCCTTTATAGGACCCTTTATTTGAGGAAGGCCCTCTATTTCTCTTACAGGCACATCATTTCTTTCATATATTCCCCGAGGATTAAAAATTTCATCTAATACTTCAACTATTATCTCCTTAAATCTATCAATACCAAGGGTTAATGTCTGTATAACAAGAATATCCTCAAATTTATCTACAATAAGTCCTGGAAGAAAATCAGACTCTGCAAAAACCACTCTACAAGATGAGGTTTCCACAACTTTTTTTCTGTATTCCCATGCCCTAATAATTCTTTCTCTAAAAAAATCCCTATTTATTTCTTCTTCTTTCCTTGTAAGTATTCTTACCCTTATCTTTGAATTAGGATTTATATATCCCCTACCTATAAAGCTATTACTGCTATCATAAATATCTACTATATCTCCAGGATTTATCTCCCCTAAAATCTTAGAGATCTCATTGGCATAGATCCATGGATTACCCCTTACAATCTTTGTATGAACACCCTTTTTAAGAATAACCTTCTTAATCTCTTTCATGGAGATACAGAATTTTTTGAGCCAGGTGTGGCATAAATATAATAATATTTTCCATCATATCCTTGGACACTATAACACAACTTAGTAGAAGATGCGAAATTGGAAGAATCATATAAAAGACCTAAAAGCCCTACATTCTTTAATTCCAAAGAATAATACTTCTCTGTATTACCATCAAGAACAGGTTGACCGCCCATCGAGGAGTTGTAATATACATCACATACCCGAATAACTCTATCACTAATGTTTCGATTCTCTAATAAAGTTAAAGTATAAGAATCGTTAGGTAGTTCACCAAAAGATGGTCCTAATCCATTATTTGAAACTTTAGCATAATTTATACCAGATAACCCATACCAATCCAAAATATTTGCAGAAGTTCCACTAACCACCATATACCCTCCAGGCATAAGAGTCCATGTTTCACTTACAAGGCTCATAATAGGATTCGAAGAAGTATATACAGCATAGTTATTAAACCAATTTACATATTCAACAGATATAGTAGAATACGTGGGATTGTGGATCTCAATATATTCCATCATTCTTTGATCTGACGTATTCCACCTTTGTATGGTACAAGGAGAAGGATAATACATAATCTCAGATATTACTAATTTAGGCATAAGGCAATATGCTACATACGCTACATTTCCTTGGAAGGTTATATAATTTAAATTAGAAGAGTTTGTCCAATTAGATGCATCTTGTGTTGGCAAAGAAAGAGACTTTCTAACCATGGAATACCATACTCTAAATCGTCCTGAGGTACTTCCAGGTTGACCACCCCAAGAAGATGTAAAACTTATTTGGTCAACAATTCTTCCAAAACTATCTTTTATTACAACAGTATCTCCACCACTATTTAAACTTAATCCACCATTTCCAAGTCCAGAACTATTTGTCTTTATATAAATAGCATATTCTGGTAAAGGGAAATAATAAGAATTGATTAAATTAGAGTTCCTTGTTCCTATAACAGCAGACTTTCCTGGAAATAAAGTCCACGTATTGTTTACTGATACTGAAAATAGATTTCCATTAATACTCCATCCCCTTAGATCAATAGGATTTTGAGTATTATTGTAAATTACAACGAACTGGAGATCTGCTGTTACAATATTATTCCCTAATTTATCCTTTGTAGGAGGAACATACATTATCTCTGTTATCACAACTCCGCCCAAATTTGTTGGTAAATCTGCCCTCAATCCCACATTGCTTGAATACTTCATTCCATTTGTCATAGTTAAGGTAAATATAATGAACCTTATTTCACGAAGATTGGAAGTATAAGTATTATCAAGCCTTGTACCTGTAAAAGTTATGTTCTCAATAGGTCCTGCAAGAATCTGTCCATCAAGGGCAAAATATTTTTTACCATCAGCACCTACTACTATGGAGTATGTATGAGTCACACCTGTACTAAGATTTATAGTAAGAGTATTTGTACTCATATATAAGATTTCCCTTCCCTGCCTTATATCCCTGGCAAGCCTATCAAGAATTATCTGAGCATTAGAAAATATTTCATTTTCTTCTGATTTCCCAAAGAATAAATCCAGGCTTTTGGTAAATAAATTTGAAAGGAATAGGACAATAAGTCCTAAGATAAAGATTGCTACCATTACCTCTATGAAAGTCAACCCCTTACTTCTCATGTTAATATTATATATCAAGGATTTTATGAATTAAACTATTAAATATTTACTTTTTTAGTAGGAGATGTTAGAATAACAGAAGTTAAAATTAAAAAGGAGGTATATAGTAATGGGAAAAGTTACTTTTAAGGCTGAGGGAAAATGGCTTGGTAACCTCAAAGTAGAGGCAAAAATTAGGGATAAATTCATCATTAACATGGATGAGCCACCCTCTCTTGGAGGTGAAGACACTGCTCCAAACCCAGTAGAAGTAGTATTAGCAGCCCTAATTGGATGCTTAGGAATTGTAATTCAGGTAATAGCTAAAGAGAAAAATATCCCTCTCCAGAATGTAGAGATTTATACAGAAGGTGATCTTGATCCAAGAGGATTTATGGGAGATCCCAATATAAGAGCTGGATATGATGAAGTAAGAGTAAGGGTTAAGATTGAAACCCCCGTAGACAAGGCAAAAATTGAAGAGCTCATGAAAGAAGTAGAAAGAAGATGTCCTGTCTCGGATATCATTAAGAATCCTGTAAATCTAAAGATATCCTTAGAATAATTTATGCACTAACGAGAACTTTATAAAGTTCTCTTCTATGGGTATAAATGATAATAATAAAATTGACTAAAAAGAAATATAAGATATAAATATCTCCAGTAAGAACCTTATAAGTTACAAAGGGAATTAAGCACAAAAAACCATAAAATACCTTGAGAGCATCCTCTTCGGGGGATGCTCCATGCCATTTTGTAAGATTAAATATAAACATGGAAAGACCTAAAAAAAGTGGTCCTTGAAGACCGGTTACTACTGTCCAAGCACCAAAAGAAACTGATATAGCCTTTCCCCCTTTACCTCCAAGAAAGGGAGAGAAAACATGACCCAGTATTCCTGCCAAAGCAGCTGTTGTTATTATAAACCTATCTTTTAGATCCCTATATTTTATAAACCAAAGAAGAGGAAACATTCCCTTAAGATAATCAAGAAGCACACCCAATATTCCTATTTTCCAATTTGTAGAAATCCAGAGATTGTAAGCTCCTGGATTACCATCCCTTACCTTTGTTAAATCTATATTAAGAAGCTTGGCTATAAAATAGGAATACATCATAGATCCTGAGAGAAATTGAAGAAAAATTATCATCAAACTATCCCACATTTATTCTTCTCCCCTTCCAGGAAACAGATTTTAAAAAGGATCCCCTTACTGTGGAATAGATAAGTACGAAGATAAAGAAAAGAAAATGTAAAGGATAAAGAAAGGAATCTAAAATATTATAATTTCCTAATTTCTTTGTAAATATGTAGAGCTGAAAAACAAAAAGCAGATAAAAAATATTAAAAATACCATCATAAAAATAACTTCCTAACATTCCATAAAACCAAGCTAAAAGATATAAAACCTTCCTAATACTCAAAGAATATATAGCTTGAAAAGTATTCTTCGTAAATCCCTCTAATAAATCCCAAAAACCTCCAGGATACATCCTAAATTTTACATGATCTCCCCCAAGAAGGTTTGTAACGCTTATTCCATTTTTCATACAAAGATTTCCAAAATAAAAATCCTCCACTACTTTATCTCTTATCTCTAAATGTCCTCCAACTCTCTCATAATCTTCTCTGGATATAAGCATCACCGGACCATATGCCCCTTCCTTACCAAAGGAAGACATGGTAATAACTGCTCCAAGATTAAATATAAAATTCAAATGCTCATAAAACCTTTCAAATCTTTGATATGGCCAACAAGATACCAATCCTTTATATTTTTCATAACTTGTTAAAAGAACCTCTATAAAATCTTCTCTTGGTTCCACATCAGCATCAAGAAATAAAAGCAATTCACCTTTTGATTCTAAATATCCATTCCATATTGCCCAGTTCTTTCCTACCCATCCTGCTGGTGGCTCTTCATGTAAAGACACTACCTTTACATTAAATCTTCTTGCTACCTCTTCTGTATTATCCTCAGAATTGTCATTTACAACTATGATTTCATAAGGTCTGTAAGTTTGCCTTTCAAGAAGAGAAAGAAGCTTGGGAAGATTTCTTTCTTCATTTCTTGCAGGGATGATAACAGAGATCTTATAGTCCCTTGATATCAGACCTTCCCTCTTAAGAAATTTAAGAGCCTTATAGTACAACCACCCTATACCCCATGAAAATAGATAAAGTATACCCCTCATTTCAAAAATATTATAAACAAAAAAGAAGGAGAATACAATATATCAATGATGAAACAAACTCAGAATGTGCAAGCATTGGTGTGTACGTATAAAAATCCATGATGCTAACTCCAGAGATGAAGATCTTAGATTAGGCTGAGATTGAAATATTTTTATAATTATTATAAAATTTATAATATGAAGGCGAGGGGTTTTAATTTATTGGAGCTCATAATTACCATTTCTATCATTGCTATTTTGGTTGCCATAGCGATCCCATTATATTTTGATGCCATAAAACAAGCCAAAAGAAATGCTCAACTTGAGAACATGAGAATTATAAAAACATCCTTAGAATTATATTACTTAAAAAATGGAGTCTATCCAGATGGAGGATCTGATCCTACTGGAGATGCCTGGGCCTTTACAACCTATTTTTTTAATAATCCTCAATATTTTCCAGAACCCTTAATATGCCCATATAACAATAAACCATACAATGTAATCTTTTGGCAGGATTATTATACTGACTGGGATTCTATTTGGGACTGGATAGAAAGTACTAATAATTATCATCATATATATTACAGGTCTGATAACCCTACTAAAAATTACGCCCTTACTTATTACTCTCGTTGATTAAAAACCCAAAAGTATAGTAAGATAACTAAATAGATAGATATTTTGAATATAAGGAGGGATTTTTGTGCCCAAGGTATTAATCATATATGATAGTGTTTCTGGTAATACAAAAAAGATGGCAGAAGAAGTGGAAAAAGGAGTAAAAGAAGTAGAAGGAGTTGAGGTTACTCTAAAGCACGTAGATGAAGCAAAACCTGAAGATCTTTTAAATTACGATGGAATTATAGTTGGATCTCCAGCTTATTGTGGTACCCTTACATGGAAACTTAAAAAATTCTTTGATGAAAGTGTTAGCGTAGCATGGGGAAAAGTAAAAGGAAAAATTGGAGCAGCCTTTTCCTCTTCAGGAGGACTTGGAGGAGGCAACGAAGCTACTCTCTATTCCATATTAACCATTCTTATGAATTATGGATACTTAGTATTTGGACTTCCAGACTACTCAGCTCCAGGTGTTACAGCCCATTATGGAGCTGTCTCTGTTGGATATCCAAAGGAAGCAGAACAAAAAGCTTGCAGACTTCTTGGTAAACAGATGGCAGAATATGTAAAGATGATAAGTTGTGGAAAGGAGAAATAAAATGAAGGTTAAATTTTTACTAAGTCCAATAGCCTATGATGTGGAAAATAAATTAAGAGAAGCAAAAGAATACTTTGGAAAATATATCACTTTAGAAGAAAGTGAAAATCCTGATGCTTTAATATTACTTACAGGAGGAACTGAAGAGCTGTCTATACCTTATTTAAAAGATGGCCTTTATCTACTTCCTTTTGGTACTTTTAACGGCTTAGCTGCAAGTTTAGAGATACAGGCATATGCTAAAGAAAAGGGAATAAAAACCATATTAATTCCAAATCCCGAAGAAAAGACCATGAAAATTTTAAAAACCCTTGATGAGATAAAAAATAAAAACATAGGGATCATAGGAAAACCAAGTGATTGGCTAATAAAAAGCGGAAATTATGATATATTAAAAGAAATAGGATTAAATATTATAGAAATTTCCCTTACCGAGGTAGAAGAAAACATGGAAGAAGACACAGAACTTGCCAATAAAATATGGAACTTATCAAAAGAAAAAAAGATATCTTTTAAAGAACTGATAAAAGCAACCAAAATTTATTCAGCCTTAAAGAAAATTATCCGAAAATACGACCTAATTGCCCTTACAATAAGATGTTTTGATCTTGCTATAAACCTTAAAATTACAGGATGTCTTGCCTTATCTTTACTGAATGCGGAGGGAATTATAGCAAGTTGTGAAGGAGATACAGAAGCTCTTGCTACCATGCTATTTTCCTATAAATTAACTGGAAAAACACCATTCATGGCTAATTTGGCAAGGATAGATGATGATACATATACTTTTGCTCACTGTACAATTGCAGTAAATGTTCCTGAATATTTTAATCTTAACACCCATTTCGAAACCTTGAGTAGTGTAGGTATAGAAGGACATATAAAAACAGACAAAATTACCATATTAAGACTTGGGAAAAATCATAAATTTACTGTATTTACCGGAGAAGTAGTAGAAAAATCTTGGGAAAATAATATGTGCAGAACTCAAATATCTGTAAGGATAAAGGAAGAAAGATTCTTAAAAAACCCCATCGGCAATCATTTTATTATCCTCTTAGGGGATGAGGAAGATCTCATAAGTAAATTGGAAAAGATTGGATGGGAAAGAGTATGAAAAGAAAAGTATTAATAACAGGTAGTAAAGGTTTTTTAGGAAGCTATTTTTCAAAAGAGTTTGAGGAAGAGGAAATAATTCCTATAAGTCATCAAGATATGAACATCGAAGATAAAGATACAATTGATAAAATTATAAAAATAAAACCAGACTTAGTAATACATCCTGCAGCCATAAGATCTCCAGACATATGTGAGGAAGATAAAGAAAAAGCATGGAAAGTGAATGCAATAGGTACCAAACATTTAGCCATTGCTTGTGCTCTTTTAGATATACCTTTTATTTATATAAGTACTGATTATGTTTTCTCAGGAGACAAAGATACCCCATACACAGAATTTGACCCACCAAATCCTATAAATACCTACGGAAAAAACAAATTATATGGAGAGATTTTTACAAGAGAATTTTGTAAAAAATATTTCATCATAAGAACTTCTTATGTATTCGGTGAATATGGAAATAATGCTCTAACCCAGATATATAATACCTTAAAAGAAGGAAGAGAAGTTCATCTCAGTAATTATCATTTTGCATCTTGTACCTATGCAAAAGACTTAGTAAGAAAAGTAAAAGAGCTTTCCTATACCCAACTTTTCGGTACATATCATATTGTCAATAAAGGAACCATTACAAGATATGACTTTGCATGTAAAGTAGCAGAAATAGCGGGCTTTTCAAAAGACAAGATTATTCCACTTAATCCAGAAAACTTTAAAGCACCTGCTAAAAGACCACTTTATTCTGTATTAAGAAATTATATCTTAGAGCTTTATAATATGGATGATATGCCTTACTATGAAGAATCCTTAAAAAAAGCAATAAATAACTTATCATAATTCATAGAAAATTTTTCTTACCTGATCCATATCAATAATTTTATTGTTTAATCTAGCTTCTTCAGCAGAAAAAGCCATAAGATGGCTTTCAATAGACTCTTCTATGTTTGATAATGTATCTTTTACCTCTCCCTTCAGTACTTTAACAAACTCGTCTATAATTCCCTCATCACCACCACTATGCCCTACCATATCTCTAAAAGGTAAATTGAGACTTATCATTTCTTTTCCTTTACCAAAGTATTTCACTTCAATAACATTATTATCTAAATCCCCATAAATCTCTCCATGAGTACAATAAATATTAATTTTTCTTGTAATTTTCGCTGTAAATGCTGTCATGGTAAAGGTTGCATATATGGAATTTTCAAATTTTAACGAAACAACTTGATGGTCTACCACATTATTATCAGAGAAATAAACACACCTTCCATAGGGACCTTCTCTTAAGGCTTTAAGCCTTCCTTCTAACGATAAATCTTCAGATATCACAGAAACAGGCCAACCTGTATAATCTACAAGATAAATTTTCTTAGCATCATAAGGACAATCATCAATCTTACAATCTAAACACCTTTCTACTGCTCCAGAAGGAGCTTTCTCCTTCCTAAAATGTACTAATTCTCCATAGGATGATAAATATTTAACCTTTTCTCCCACTAAAAAGAGAAGAATATCTAAATCATGACAACTTTTAGCAAGAATAGAAGGAGCTGATGTATCTTTATTTCTCCAATTTCCCCTTACAAAACTATGGGCAAAATGAAAAAAGCCAATATTTTCCACAAGATTAATACCCACAAGATCTCCGATTACCTTTTTCTTCAAAAGCTCCCGCAACTTTTGAAAAAAGGGAGTATATCTTAAAACATGAGCTACAGTTATACTTGCATTATATTTTTTGGCCTCTCCATAAAGATCTTTGATCTCTCCCATATTTACTCCAATTGGCTTTTCGAGAAGAACCTTATATCCCTTCTTTATAGCAGCCTTTGCAGGTGCCACATGCATTATATCCATAGTAGTAATTATTACACCATCAGCAAATTTTTCTCTCTCAAAAACCTCTTCCCAACTTTTAAATTGATATTCCTTTGGTATATTATGTTCTCTCGCAAACCTTTCCCTTCTTATATCATTTGGTTCTGCTACCGCTACAACCTTTATATCAGGCCTTTTCAAAATAATCCTTCCATAGGCTTCATAGCCTCTATTTCCAGCACCTATCATTATTACACTCACTTTATCCATTTTCCTCACTCCTTTCTATCTTCTTTAGATTCTCAATAAAACTATTATCAGGATAATATCCATGATAGTTAACATAGGCATAAACAATAGCTCCAAGGACTGGAGAAAGTTGGGGAGGTCTTACCTTGTATCCTTCTTCATGAAGGGCCTTTATAAATTCTGTCCTCATAATTTCATTCTTTTCAATTACACTTCCACTATATGTTACAACTGGATACATAAGTCTTAACTTCTTCTTTACTGTAACCACTGTTAAAACTAATTCCTTTGCAGACTCCTTCAATATTTTTATAGCCTTTTTCTCTCCTTTTAAAGCTATCTCATAGGTAATCTTTGCTACTGATGCTATCTCTGACCTTTTATCCTTATTAGGATCATATATAAAGTTGATAAAATCTAAAGTATCTTTTAGACCTAATTCTTCAAAAAGCATTATGGAAAGTAATGACTTTTTAGATCTTCCATCAAGTTCTTTACTTACTTCCCTCAGAGTTTCTACCCCTATATAATAGGCACTTCCCTCATCTCCGATAATACTTCCCCATCCACTTACTCTTACTTCTCTATTTCCTTTTCTTCCGTAAGCAATAGTTCCTGTTCCTGCCACTAAATGGATTCCATCCCTTGCTAAATTCCCACCAGCCCAACCTACTACTACATCATTTACAATAAAATTAGGCTCAATTTGTACCTCTTCTTTTATTATCTTTCTTAACATTTTTATATCATCTCTAAATTCACCAACCGCAGGAAGTCCAAAACAAGATATAGTCTCTTCTGGTTTTATTTCACTCAATAATGGAGTTAAAAGTTCCCTTATGTTTTTCCTAAAAATCACTTCCCCATTTTCTAGTATATTGGTAGGCCCCGAAATATTTTTAAATACAAGCTTACCCTTATCATCTACAATACAAGCTAAGGTTTTTGTACCTCCTCCATCAACTCCAAGATAATACATACTTAAACCTACCCCTCTATTTTATACTTACCTTTAATATATTATTTTCTTCAATTATCTCACCTATTTTATTATCAGGATCTGCCTTTAAATATAGTTCGGATATATCAATCCCTTTAGGAAATTTATATTCTATCTCTTTAACTTCATTAGGTTTTAATTCATCCACAAAGAATTTTTCCAAAACATTATTATTAGAATCAAGAACCCAAACTTCCACATTTTTTGCAGATAAGAGTCCGGCATTTCCTATTCTAAAATATATTCTATCTTTCTTTTTTGTGATTTCATATTTTCCAAAATGAATTTCTGGCTTATTTGGATAACCTATAAAAAGTACTCTTGCTCCTTGAAAACCAAACTTTTGCTGTATAAAAGGAACATCAGGATCATTATCATACATTTCTTCCTTCTTTATTTTTACCTCGTAAGTTTTAAAGACCTCACTATCTCCAACAGGTATGGAGGCAATAAATGGCCAGTTTTGTCCATTATATGTTGTTATTTTTAATGCCAAATCCTGTACTCCTCCATCATAAATAGTAACATAGAATATGGAGTCCTTTTTCTCTTTAAAAGTCAAAATTACTCCTGCGCTCCACCCCTCACACTTTCTTGCAAAAGTACCATAAATATTTTCCAAATCTTTCCATCCATCCCCATATATATAATTCTTATCATTTTTTCCCATAATTACTAATTGATCTATATTATCTGTAGTATATTCCCTTGGTTTAACAGGTTTACTTAAATCATATATTTTTGAAATGTATAAATCAGTAATTGCACCTAAAATACCGTATTTTTGCCATTGATTCTTAATATAATTGATAAGATCTATATCATCTTCTTCACTATAATCTAAAGCTAATATAATATACCCATATTTTTCTGCAAGATCCTTTTGCCTTTTTACTAAAGCATCTAATATGACATTTTTCTCATATTTTCCTGAAACAAAATTATATCCACTAGCAAAATCTTCCCATAAAACTGCATCTATATATTTTCCTGTATTTTCAAGAAGTTGAAACCCTCTATTTTGTATTAAAATAGCATTAGGAAAAGTATCTCTTATCCTTTTCACCAGGTTTACCATTCCAGGTCTTGTGTCTGGATAAATAACTGCTGTATCTAAGGTGTCTAAGAAAAAGCCATCATATTCTTTTTCATTGATTAAATTTTTCATCTTATTCAATACAAGATTTTGCCAAAAATCACACCTTGCATCAATAAACCATGAGTTCCAGTTTTCATTTTTCCCAAGAACACAATTTTTGGGTATACCGATAGTATTTGGATCCACATCTGATTCACCAATAGTAACATATACTACTACCTTTATTCCCTTACTTCTTAAATATTGTACTTCCTCCTTTGTAAGGGTATAATCTTGTATTACTACAAGATCATATTTCTCTAATTTATCCACATTGCCTTTACCGTAAAAGAACACAAAATTCTTTATATCCTTCAAGGGATTCTTTCTTAAACCATTATCAGCCCAAATATCATTTTCTATATACAAAAGAATAAGGAGTAAAAATAATACTAAAAAAAATCTTGAAAACCTCCTCATAAATTCTCACCTCTTTTAAATAAAAAGGGGATAAGGAGAATTCCCCCTTATCCCCATTAAATTTATTTCGTTAGAACTTTTCCAATGGATCTACTAAAATTAAGTTACCCCAGAAAGTTGGATTACCCCAGTTAGGACTTGATCCAGGAGCAGAACTCATCATCATTTCCTGATCTAACTTACCAGGAGTATCAGTATCGCTAGGAGAGAATGCAAATCCCATAAGAAGATTAGGCTCAGGTTTTACCTTTAATAATGTCCATGGAATTGCAAATTCCAAGGTATATCCTCCATCTATCTTCTTTGCAGCAAGTTGTACTTTTTTAACATCTTCTGTAAGAACAGGTGGAGTCCATACCCAAACTTCAGGATCTAAAAGATCAAAATCTCCAGGGCTTATTCCAAATTGAAAATCGTCTTTATTGTTTTTCTTATCTTCAAAATCTCCTTGAAGATCAGTATCAAACCAGAGCTCTAAGTGGTCTCCCTGCCAAATATTTTCACCAGTAGCAAGCTGTACAATACTTTCATCCTTTACTATAGCTCCAATATAAAGGTAATTCTTATCCCATACCATGTAATATACTACTGATAGATCATCGGGTCCTTTCCAATTTTCGGGAATATAATCTACATCTTGCTTTAATCCCACATAATATCTTGGAGATAAGAAATATTCAGAAACTGAAACATCTCCGTCTACCTTAGGTGGTGTAGTTACATAAGGAGCATAATGGGTCCATGTTCCCTGTCTTAATTTTATATTTTCACCAAAGGATATACTCACCACTATAAGAAGAATTAAGGAAATCACTAAAAACCTTTTCATTTAAAAACACCTCCTATATTTCTTAAATAGTATTGAAAATAGAAATTTTAAATATTTTTTTATCACCCCCTACTTATTTAACTTATCCCAAGCTTCTTTTAATATTTTGTTTACTCTTTCTTCTGCTGTCTTGGCTGCTTTCTCTATATCTACCCTCCCTTGCCATGCATATCCTAAGGTGGTCTCTAACATATTGTTCCACTCAAGCCAGGATGGAGTAAAATTTAATGACTTTAATTGTCCTTTCTCATATAACTCAAATATCTTTAACGCCGGCCTTATATTCTCCTCATCAAAATATACCCTCGTCTTTGTCTTCAATGCTGGTATGGCCTGATACCCTTTACCCATTATCTCCTGCCCTTTCGGTCCTACCGCAAACTTTATAAACTCCCATGCCTCCCTGGGATATTTCGACTTCGAGTATATGGCTAAGGATAACTGGTTTACTGTCATGTGCCTACCCGCTGGACCACTTGGTATTGGTGCTATCCCCCACCTAAAAGGTAATTTCTTATACCCCACTATAAAGGATGTGATCCCTGTGGTCATCGCAAAATTCCCTGTCATAAATGGGTCTGCTAATCCTTGCATAAAACTCTCTGATGGACATACCTTATATTTATACCTTATATCATACATGAACTTTAATCCCTCCAAAGATTTAGGATTTGAGTATATTACACATGCTCTCCTATCCTTTGTTAATATCTCTCCCCCTGCACTCCATATGATGGGATACAATCCTCCTTCACCCCATGTTGGTATATATAAACCCCAAATCTCTGGAGTTCCATCTTTATTCTCATCTATTGTTAACTTTTTTGCTGCATCCAACCATTTATTCCAGTTCCATGTCCAATCAGGATATCTTACCTTATACTTGTCAAATAAATCTTTGTTGTAATACATTACACCTCCAATGGTAATATCCCTTACCATAGCATACTTCTTGCCATTCCATTCACATACCTCAGGAGTATAATAATAGTTTTTTAGATTTATCTCTTTATTCATCCAATCAGTAATATCTAAAAATACACCTTTTGAGGCCAAGTCGATGAAATAGGCTCCACTTATAAGCATTACATCAGGAGCATTTCCTGCAGCAATCCTATTTTGTAGCTGTTGCCAATAAGCTCCCCATGCTGCCGATTCTAATCTTACAAAGATCTTATTCTGGGATTGGTTAAAAGATTCAACTATCTTTTTCTCTATCTCTATTTCCTTTAGATCTCCCCACCTCATGTAGACTATCTCTATTCTGTTTTGAGCCTCCAAAGGTATAATTAAAAGGAGACTTACAAGAAGCACACTTAAGAACCTTAATTTTTTCATTTTTTCTTAACCTCCCCTTCATTTATTTAATACCAGCTTGAAGCATAATACCCTCAATAATGAACTTTTGAGTAAATAAAAATAAGATTAAAATAGGCACAACAGCTATCGTGGCACCTACCATTATATAATTCCAATACCCAAAACTTTGTCCTTGAAGAAAGGAAAGACCAGCAGTTAAAGTCATTTTGTTAACATCATTAAGATAAATCAAAGGACCAAGAAAGTAATTCCATTGATTAATAAAGGTTAAAAGTCCCACAGTTACCGTAACAGGCAAAGATAGAGGAACATATACATTTTTAAATATGTACCAGAAGGACGCTCCATCAATTTTAGCTGCATCTAGATAAGATTGCGGTATACTCCTATAATATTGTCTCAAAAGAAATATCATATAAGGAGCTCCTGTAAAAGTTGGAACCCATAATGGTTTTAATGTATTTATCCAACCTAAATATCTAAAAAGTATATATTGAGGAATCATTGTAGTATGAAAAGGAACCATCATAGTTAAAAGAAGAAGAGAGAACCAAAAACTCTTTCCTTTAAAGTTTATAACTGCAAAAGCAAAAGCTATAATAGAAGAAGAAACTAATACCCCTATAGTGGACATTACAGAAAGAAACATAGAGTTTTTGAACCACGCCCATACAGGAGCCATCTGAAAGAGTTCACTATAATTTTCCCAACGAACCTTAGAAGGGAAAATGGTAGGAGGAAATTTAAATATTTCTCCCCAATCCTTTAAAGAGGTAAAAAACATCCAAAGAAAAGGTAAAAGCATAATAATACTTAAGGCTATCAGGATCACCATTATTATATAATCAGCTAACATTGATCTTTTCATTTTCTCTAATCTCCTTCACCATAAAAGACATATTTCTTTTCTAATTTAAACTCTATATAGGTAACTAAAAGGATAACATTAGTAAGAACCCATGATATAGCGGATGCTTTTCCAATTTTAAAGTATTGAAATGCATTTTGGAAAAGATAATAAACGATAGTCAAGCTATGTTCATCAGGTCTTCCATTAGTAGCAATATAGGATATATCAAAAACTTGGAAAGCCCATATAAAGGAGGTAACAATAACAAAAAAGGTTGTTGGAGATATAAGCGGTAAGGTAATCTTAAAAAAGATATCCCACTGATTTGCTCCATCTATCTCTGCAGCCTCATATATCTGGGGATCAATTGCTTGTAAACCTGCTGTAAAAAGAACAATATTATATCCTAAACCTCCCCAAACTGATATAATTATCAAAGATGGAATAATCCAATTTGGATCTCCTAACCAATTAGGTCCATTTATTAAAAACAATTTTTTAAGAAGAAAATTAACCACTCCCACAGTAGGATGTAAAAGCCATACCCAAACAACAGTATTAGCAACCGCAGGAGTAATCGAGGGAATAAAATATATGGATCTTAAAAATGAAAATATTCCTTTTGGTCTATTCATAAGATAAGCTAATAATAGAGATAGGAATGTCACTATAGGAACAGAAAAGCTAAAAATTAATGTGTTCCTAAAAGATTTCCAAAACATATCATCTTGAAGAAGATTTATAAAATTGCCAAGCCCTATAAATTTAGGAGGAACAATAAGATCCCATTCAGCAAAAGCCAAGAATATAGAGAAAAGTAATGGTCCAAGGCCAAAGAAAATCAACCCAAATAACCAAGGGCTTAAAAATATATAACCTACTATATTCTCAATTTTAGAGGCTTTTGTATTTTTCATTGTAAAATACCTCACTTATTTAACTTATCCCAAGCTTCTTTTAATATTTTGTTTACTCTTTCTTCTGCTGTCTTGGCTGCTTTCTCTATATCTACCCTCCCTTGCCATGCATATCCTAAGGTGGTCTCTAACATATTGTTCCACTCAAGCCAGGATGGAGTAAAATTTAATGACTTTAATTGTCCTTTCTCATATAACTCAAATATCTTTAACGCCGGCCTTATATTCTCCTCATCAAAATATACCCTCGTCTTTGTCTTCAATGCTGGTATGGCCTGATACCCTTTACCCATTATCTCCTGCCCTTTCGGTCCTACCGCAAACTTTATAAACTCCCATGCCTCCCTGGGATATTTCGACTTCGAGTATATGGCTAAGGATAACTGGTTTACTGTCATGTGCCTACCCGCTGGACCACTTGGTATTGGTGCTATCCCCCACCTAAAAGGTAATTTCTTATACCCCACTATAAAGGATGTGATCCCTGTGGTCATCGCAAAATTCCCTGTCATAAATGGGTCTGCTAATCCTTGCATAAAACTCTCTGATGGACATACCTTATATTTATACCTTATATCATACATGAACTTTAATCCCTCCAAAGATTTAGGATTTGAGTATATTACACATGCTCTCCTATCCTTTGTTAATATCTCTCCCCCTGCACTCCATATGATGGGATACAATCCTCCTTCACCCCATGTTGGTATATATAAACCCCAAATCTCTGGAGTTCCATCTTTATTCTCATCTATTGTTAACTTTTTTGCTGCATCCAACCATTTATTCCAGTTCCATGTCCAATCAGGATATCTTACCTTATACTTGTCAAATAAATCTTTGTTGTAATACATTACACCTCCAATGGTAATATCCCTTACCATAGCATACTTCTTACCATTCCATTCACATACCTCAGGATCATAGTAATAGTTTTTTAGATTTATCTCTTTATTCATCCAATCAGTAATATCTAAAAATACACCTTTCGAGGCTAAATCAATAAAATAAGCACCATCCATGAGTATTACATCAGGAGCATTTCCTGCAGCAATCCTATTTTGTAGCTGTTGCCAATAAGCTCCCCATGCTGTCGATTCTAATCTTACAAAGATCTTATTCTGGGATTGGTTAAAAGATTCAACTATCTTTTTCTCTATCTCTATTTCCTTTAGATCTCCCCACCTCATGTAGACTATCTCTATTTTACTTTGTCCAAATAAAGGTAGGCCTATCAAAATCAAAGTTATCAATAGAAAAATAAATCTCTTCATTCTTTAACCCCCTTTAAAACTTCACTACTTTGGAAAGATTTCTTGGACTTTCCACATTTATATTCTTATAATAAGCTATCTTTAAGCCAAGAATCTGTCCCCATAATACCTTAAGGAAGATGCTTTCTGGCAAATAAGATACAGGAATGTGATCTCCATTATCCCCAATAGTAATAACCTTTGCTCCATAAGATTCTAATTCTTGTATAAGATCTTCTTCTTCTTTTAATCCTCTTCTAAAGAGAGATACTAAAAAACCCTCTTCTACTAGTGATTTAGGACCATGTCTATATTCAAAAGTAGAATAAGCCTCTACCTTTGATAGAGACATTTCTTCCAGTTTTAAGGCAGATTCTCTAGCAATTCCCTCTTCCACTCCAAGTCCCAAAAAGACATAATGTTTAAAATTTAGATTCTCTTCAGCTATCTCTTCCATTTTTTGAATAATCTCAGGTGTCTTTTGCACAAGCTTTCTATAAGTATTAAAACCTTCTCCCATCATATAACTTGCAATAAGTTCTAAAGACAAAAGAATTCCAGAGAAAGATTTTGTCATCACAATAGAATCTTCCCTAAAAGGAAGTACTATGCTTACATCAGATATTTTTGTTAAAGAACTCTCGGGTTCCAAAGTTATGCCTAAGGTTGGAATATTCATTTTTCTAAAAACTTTTCCTGCTCTAATCACTTCTGTTGATTCTCCTGATCGAGATATTAAAATAGCTGATCTTTTTAAAGATTTATTTCCTATATTCTCATGGTATGCAAAATATATTTCTCCCCCAGGAAGAAATTTTGTCTCCTTCCCTGTTTTTAATGTAAAAAATCTACTAGCAGAAAGGCTTAAATATAAGGATGTACCACATCCTATAAAATAAATTAGATCATTTTCCAAGATAAAAGATGGTATCTTTTCCTTAGCAAGGTAATTCTCCACATATTCAAGGGTAAGAGGCAAAATTTCAACTTGTTCTTTTATCTCCTTTTCTACTAAAGACATTTTTTACCTCCTTTATCTTGAGGATTAATACCTCTTTTTTAACTTTTGATCATTTATAGCCCATATATTGATTGTTTTTAGATTATTATAGATAGTATTTGATAGTTTGTCAATGTTTTCAAAAAATAAATTTATCACAAACGTTCTTCTTTGATTGACAAAAAATACACTAAGTTTATAATTTTTACTAAAAATAATTATCACATAATTAAATAAACAAGGAGGTGCAAAAAATGAAAGAAATCTTGTAATTTATTTACCATATTCCTCCAAGAATTCTTTTTGGACCAGGTAGTCTAGAAAAATTAAGAAATGAAAAATTACCAGGGGAAAAAGCCCTTATTGTTATCTCTGCAGGTGGCTCTATGAAAAAACTTGGATATTTAGATAGACTTATTGATATATTAAAGAGTTTAAAAGTTGAATATGTGGTTTTTGATAAAATTCTTCCTAACACAGAAAAACCTGTCCTACAAAGAGTTACAATAACTACTACAGCTGGTACTGATACAGAAACAGATCCCTGGAAAGTTATAAGCAATGTTGAGAACAATGAAAAATTAGAAGGATTCATTGTAAATATATTAGAAGGACTAATTATGAGCTTGGAAGCACATCATTCGCTTTTTGTTTCCAAATTAATAGAAAGATACATACAGCTCGCGAAAGCTATGGGGTTGACATAGATTCTCTTCCCTATGAGGAAAGACCATATGCCTTTGTAAAAGCTATGAAAAAATTACAAGAAGAATGTGGAGTAGGCAATTTAAAGATGTCTGACTATGGAATAAGGAGGGATGAAATTGAGAAATTAGCAGATAATGCTATAAAAACTATGGGAGGACTTTTTGAAAGGGATCCATATAAATTGAGCTTTGAAGAAACTACTGAGATATTAAGAAAAGCATACCAATAAAAACGGATAAAAACTTATGGGAGGAGATTATATCATGAATAAGATTCCTGTAATTCTTGATACCGATATAGGCACCGATATTGATGATACATGGGCTCTTATTATGCTTATTAACTCTCCTGAACTGGATGTTAAATTAATAACTACAGTAAGTGGAGATACTATTTATAGGGCAAAAATTATTGCCAAAATACTTAAAATAGCAGGAAAAAAAATACCAATTGGTATAGGTATAGGAGATCCTAAAAACTCTTTGAATTTTCAAGAACCTTTTGTAAGAGATTTTGATATAAATTCCTACGAAGGAGAAATATATGAAGACGGTATTCAAGCTATGGTTGATCTAATAAAAAATTCAGAAGAACCTATTACTATAGTATCTATAGGGCCTGCTACAAATATAGCAAAAGCAATAGAAATCTACCCTGACCTACCTAAAAAATGTAATTTTGTTGGAATGCATGGAAGTATATATAAAGGATATGGAGGTAAAGATGGGAGAGATCCAGAGGCTAATGTAAAGTCTGACGTCCTTTCCCTTAGAAGAGTTTTCTCATCTAATTTTATAAGTAAGCTCATAACTCCTCTTGATACATGTGGTTTAGTTTTCTTAGATGGAGAAAGATACAAAAAGATATATAATTCAGAAAAACCCATTCTAAAAGCCTTAATAGAAAATTATAAAATATGGGCAAAACTTGTAACATGGACAAAAGTTGATTCAGAAAATCACTCATCAACACTTTTTGATACCGTTGCTGTGTACTTAGCATATTCTCACGAATTTCTTGAAATTGAGCCGATAAAAATAAAGGTCACTGATGATGGATATACAGTGCCAGATGAAAAGGGAGATGAAATATTAGTAGCTATAAGATGGAAAGATCTAAATGCCTTCCTTGATCATTTGGTAGAGAGATTAATGGGAGAGGAATAAGAAGTAAGAAGAAAGAGCCCGTAGCCTATGAGCTACGGGCTCAATTTACTTTAATCCTATTAATAAGGAATCACCATTGAATGGAGACATTTTAATTATTGTTTCACCTTCTGATTTTTTAACTTCCGGCACAAAAAATTTCCTTTCCATAAGCTCTATTCCTTCCCATTCATAATCCTCATCTAATCTCAATCTTATATTAAAATTATATGGATTATATATTACAATTTTGTTTCTTCCTTTAGATACTCTTATCTCTTGGGTTTCATTTATGAGTAAATCATTTGCTGGTTCTATATCATATAATTCATATTTTTCAAAAACCCATTTTGCAAAACTCAAATCGTAAACTCCGGGAAATACTAAGGCATCTCTCCAATAATATGGTGCAGCATAATCAGAAACAGAATATTCCCCTAATCCTTTCTCCCAGGACCATATTCCATGAGCTCCATATGTTACTCCAGCCTTTGCACCAGAGAGGAGACTTTGCCATACAGCTTTTCTTACATCATTCCTTGTAAATCTTCCATATACATTATAATTTCCTATAGATCCTATTCCTTCATAACATGGCTCTCCATTAACAATAGGCCTCTTAACTTTTTTATTATAAAATTTAAGGGCTATTTCATATCCCCAATGCATTTTATCTTTAAAATGACAAGATTGATACATATAAAAATCATAGTAAGGAGAATTAATTATTTCCTCTGGTACATCAGCATAACCACCACAAAGATGCAATGTCGTTAAAGAATTTGGAGCATATTTTTTAGCCATCTCTAATGCCTTTAAATAGTATTCTGTTGCTCCCTCTCCTTCAAAATTTGTATCTCCAGATATTATAAATATAGGATTATAATCCTTAAACTTGTTTATCACATAATATAGATACTCCTCTAAATTTTCCCTGGGTATAACGTGAGAGACACCTTTTTCTGCTAACATCTTAGATAACCAATTATCTGGTACGTAATTTGCCCAAAGTATTACTAAAGCAGGAATTAGGTTTCTTTCAATCATCATCTCTACCATATTTCTTGCTCTTTCAAAATACTTTTCATTTATCTTATTAAAATTCCATTTTCCATTAGGCAATACTTCAAAGGGATCCATATAAATATCGGTAACACTCCTATCCCATTGAGGAAGAACATCAATTTGGATAGTATTAAATCCTTGCATTTTCCTATAGTTTAGATAATCATTCCACTCTTCTATAGTGATGTTTGTAAAGGCACTCCAACAAGTATCTGCAAAATAGAAAAACACTTTTCCATCTTTAATAAAATAATCCTTTGTATCAGATATTCTTATATACCCCATATATAAACCTTCTTATTTAGAATTAGAGAATAGCCAATCTACTACCTCTTCACTCTCATAAGCAGGCACCCAAGATGCATGAGGATGATACCCTATAGATTCAAGATAATCCTTAGGAAATTCTGTATATTTAACCTTTCCTCCTATATCAACCAATTTTCTTACTATCTCACGAGATAAGAAAACAGGCACTAATGGGTCGTCCTCCGCATGAAATACCCACATTGGAATATCCTTTATTCTATCTACTCTATTTAAATCTCCCCCACCGCATATGGGAATAGCTGCCGCAAAGAGTTCGGGATGCTCCATAAGAATAGCAAAAGTACCATATCCTCCCATAGAAAGTCCAGTTATATATATTCTATTTTTATCAATATTATACTTAGATATTAAATCCTTAATAAGATTTGCTACAGCCAAAAGCTCTTTATTCGCCTTAAAAGGATTTCCACCAGTAATAAGTCCTGTCCAACTGCTATAAGGAGGACATTGAGGAGCAAGTACAAAACAAGGATGCTCTGCTTGATGTCCAGGCTCTGCCCAAACTATAGCCCCTCTATTGCCTGCAAGAGGCAAATAATTATCATTTCCCCTTTCTCCCGCTCCATGGAGAAAGACTACAAGAGGATATACTTTAGAAGAATCAGTATTCTTAGGGATAAATAAACGGTATGGTAGATCTACATTTAGCTCCTTATCATGATATAATTCCGCTATAAAATCATCAATAATCAAATGTTTCTCATGGGTATTTTCCAAAGAAAAGGTTGGAATCTTCTTACCATCAATAGAATATATATCAGTCTTCTGAGTTACTAAATACTCTAATTTATGCCTACCCGTTAAAAACCTATTGTTATCAAAATATGTTGTAATAGCATTCATATCCTTGGGATCTAACTCTATAATTACATATCTTCCTCTATTGGCAAAAAAATTCATTACTAATCTTCCATCTGAATTTGCATATACCCTTTTTACAGTTCTTTTTCCCATATTACCAATCTTTGACTCAACTTCAAAGATGTTTGGAGCTAATCTATTCCCATCTACTTCATAAGCATATTCAATAACTACAGCATAAACCTTTTCTCCTTCAGGAAAAACTTTGGTAACCAAAGTAATACTTTTAACCTCATCCATAGAAAAACTCACCTCCAATAATAATAGAACTAAGAGTAAAAAAATAAAAATTTTACTTCTCATTCTTTACACCCCCAATAATAGATATTTACTGACTATTTTATCATAAAATTAAAAAAATATTATTAAAAAGTTTTCTAACTCCAATCTAGATTTTCCAATTCATCTTGCGATTTAATTTTAGGAAATACACTATTCATAATCTTATTCTTATAGCAAAAAATTAGTTATTGATATTTACTTTTTCATTATATATAATATACCTGTGCCTTAGTTTTTAATAAAAATTTTACTTAAAAGAGGGGGTGCAACCCTTGAAAAAAGTATTTTTAGTCTTAGCCATCCTCTTGGTACTTTTCTCCTTTACTGGTACATCAGCCCAAGTACTACCCCAAGGTATACCCAGAGACAAAACTTTAATTCTACCATTTCTTTTTGCTCCTTTACCTGTACCAGGTAATTGGAACCAGTGGGCAGGATGGAGAGCCCAAAACTGTGGTCTTCACCAATTTGTAACAGAGCCGTTATGGACATTAAACCCAGATGTAGTAAAGGGTGGAATTATAAATGCTTTAGCTTCCGAAGGTCCAATATACAATAAAGATTTTACAAGACTTGTTATTAAATTAAGAAAAGGTATCTACTGGAGTGATGGTGTTGAATTTACGGCAGATGATGTAGTGTTTACAATTCAAAAAGTAAAAGAAACAGAAGGACTCGATTATCATGGTGCAATGCAAGATGTTAAAAGAGTTTATGCTACTGACAGATATACAGTAGTTGTAGATCTTAATAAACCAAACGCCAGATTCCATACCTTCTTCTTAGAAAGATGGGGAGCTCTTAGACCCATGCCTAAGCATATATTTAGCAAAGTAAAAGACATACTTACCTATGATTTTAACCCACCAGTAAGCTTAGGTCCTTATGTATATGTAAGCCATGATCCTGCTGGTTACTGGGTACTTTGGAAAAAGAGAATAGATTGGCAAAGAACTGTCACAGGACAATTATTTGGAGAACCTAAACCAGAGTACGTATTATTTATCAATTATGGACCTCCTGAGAAACAGAATATGGCTATGTTAAGACACGAATTAGATGTTATACAAGGGACTGCAGAGCAAATGCTAACAATGCTAAAGATGAGTAATACAACAAGAAGTTATCGTGATACATGGCCATATATTGACCCAAGAGATATCTCTACAAGAGGACCTGCCTTTAACCATTTAGTATTCCCTTATAATAATAAAGATGTAAGATGGGCTCTTGCTTTATCAATTGACATCGTAGAATTAGCCATATCAACATATAATGGAATGGTGGCTATGACTCCTGGACTTCCTCTTGTAGTAGGTAAAAACTTCTACGACTGGTACTTCAAACCATTAGAAGCATGGTTAAAGAATCTTACCCTTGATATTGGTGGAGGGGAAAAATTCAAACCGTGGGATCCAGAAGCACCTTGGAGACTTCTTGATTGGGCAAAGAAAAACTACAAGGTAGATATTGATCCTAAAAATAAGGAAGAAGTACAACTAACATTAGGATACGGTTGGTGGAAATATGCTCCTGAAGTAGCTGAGAAATTACTAGTAAAGAATGGATTTAAGAAAATTGGAGGAAAATGGCATCTACCTGATGGAAAACCATGGAAGATAACCATATTAAGAGGGCCTGATCCCACTGATATGGCAAACATTGTAATTCTTGGAGTTGCAGAACAATGGAAGAAATTTGGAATTGATGTTGTATTTAATGTATCTGCAGCAGCTGCAACTCTTGCCTTAAATGGACAATTTGAAGTATTAAATACAGGACATGGTGGGTTTGCTGGTGAACCTTGGGGATTACATCCTGACCTCTATCTATGCTTCAATGCTATGAACAGTAAGTACGTAAGACCTGTTGGAGAACCTACACTTGGATGGGCATGCAGATGGAGCGATCCAAGAATGGATAAGATAATCTCTTCTCTTGAAAAAACTCGCTGGAGTGATCTTGCCACTATCAAAAAGCTTGGTCTTGAAGGTTTAAAACTTCAAATAGAAGAAATGGTTGCTATTCCTTGTTTCAATTGTCCTATTGCTATTGTCTTTGATGAATATTACTGGACCAATTGGCCAAGCCCTAAGAATGACTACGCACGTTGTGATAACTTCACAACTTGGCCTCAATTAAAATATATTCTCCATCAAATTAGACCAACAGGAAGAAAGTAAACATTGATTATAGGTCAGGCAAGGTTAACACCTTGCCTGACCTTCAATAAAAGGAGGAATAAAGGAGAAATGTCTTTTATAAAAAGATATTTAATACCAAGATTAATCCAATATGTAATAGTAACTTTTCTTGGTTTAACTGCAATATTCATTTTCCCACGTCTCCTTCCTGTAGATCCAGTTAAGCAACAACTTACTCAATATCAAACCTTTGGAGTATATGTTTCTCCTGAACAACAAGAAGAAATAATCAAAACCCTTAAACAATTGTATGGTCTGGAAGGAACCCTTTGGGACCAGTATATAATGTTTTGGAAAAGATTTTTTAGTGGAAACTTTGGTCCTTCTCTTTCTCGATTCCCAACACCTGTAAATCAACTCCTTGCTATGGCTCTTCCATGGACCTTAGGGCTTCTTTCTGTAACAACCATTTTAAGTTGGATAATAGCAGTCATTGCAGGGGGTATTGTAGGATATTTTAGAAAAAAGTGGATGGAAGCTATTGATATATTAATCATGATTATAAGACCTATACCTTATTATATAACTGCTCTTATATTTCTTATTTTATTTTCCTATATATTCCCCATATTTCCCTTAGGGGGAGGTATAGGGGTAGGAAGAACTTTGTCTTTTAACCTACAAACTATTTTAAACATAATAAAACATGCCACTTTACCAGCCTTAACTCTTCTTGTAGTGGGAATAGCCTGGCAATTTCAAAGTATGAAATTAATTGTTCAAAGCATACAGACAGAAGATCACGTAATATATGCAAAAACAGCAGGAGTAGATGAGAAAAATATAGTTTTTAGCCATATCATAAAGAATGCCATGTTACCTATGATAACCCAATTAGGACTACAATTTGGAGGAATATTTAGTGGGGCATTAATCACAGAGATGGTCTTCACCTATCCAGGAATTGGGCAGATTTTATATGATGCCATAATGAGAGCTGATTATAATTTAATTATGGGAATTATGTGTATATCTGTGGTAGCAGTTACCACATCAGTTTTATTTTTAGATCTTATTTATCCTTTCTTTGATCCAAGAGTGCGTTATAGATAATAAACTTAATTCTCATCGGAGGATGAAAAAAGTGAATACTGTTAAAAGCTTAATTTATGATCTTTTTAAAGACTATAGATTTGTTGTCGCCTTCATTATTATTTGCATATTTATTCTTTTAGTTATCCTTTCCTTTTTCTCACCTTATAATCCACAAAGGATGTATCAAGTACCTTCTGGCCTACCACCATCTTTTAAGTATCCTTTAGGTACTAATTGGTTAGGACAAGATGTATTTTGGCAACTTACCTTTGCTGTAAAAAATTCTCTCATAATCGCATTAGTTACTGCTTTTTTCTCAAGAATAATTGCAGTAATTATAGGAATTTTAGCAGGCTACAAAGGTGGGACAACCGACAGAGTCATAACTACAATAGGAGACACAACCATGGTACTTCCCTTCTTAATAATTCTTATAGCCATATCTATGATTCTTAAAGACTGGACAAATAACTTCTTTAATTTAGGAATACTATTAGCTTTCTTTTCATGGGCTTGGGATGCAAGGGTAATTAGATCACAAGTTTTAAGTTTAAGAGAAAGAGAATTTGTAAAAGTAGCAGTACTCTCAGGTATGCCCACTATAAGAATTATTAGAAAACAGCTTTTACCCCATGTACTACCAATAGTCTTTACCACATTTATAAACAATATGTCTTGGGCTATTGGTATGGAGATCACTCTTGCATATCTTGGCCTTGGTATAGATCCTACAGTACCTACCATAGGTACCATGCTCCAGACAGCCATATATAGGCAGGCTCTATTCATGGGGCTTTGGTGGTGGCTTCTTACTCCTATAGTTACTGCTATTCTTCTTTTTGTTGCTTTATATTGGATATCAGTAAGCTTAAGTGAATATTTAGATCCAAGAGCCCGATTCCAAAGAATTGGCTTTGGAAAATAACAAATATTTAGACTCACGCCATTTATGGAGGAAGATTAAAAATGGAAAAAGTATTGGAGGTTAAAAATCTAAAAAAGATATATTCAATAGGAAGTATATTTTCAAAAGTTAAAATAACTGCAGTTGATAATGTATCCTTTTATATAAATAAAGCTGAAACATTTACCCTTGCAGGAGAAAGTGGTTGCGGAAAAACTACCACAGCTAAAATAATTTTAGGATTTGAAGAACCAACTTCTGGAGATATCATTATAGAAGATAAACCTATTCAAAAGAATAAATTTCAAGATTTTAGAAAAAAGGTCCAAGCAGTATTCCAGAACCCCTTTGAAAGCTTTAATCCTCTTCTAACTATAGATGATATTTTCTATGAGACTGTATTTAACTACAAAATGGCTAAAAATAAATCTCATGCGGAAGAGATAATCAATGAGAAATTAAAAGCAGTAGGACTATCTTTTGATGAAATAAACGGTAGATATCCTACTGAACTTTCTGGAGGACAACTTCAGAGAGCATCCATTGCAAGATCTCTTTTAACCAATCCATCTATATTAATAGCAGATGAGCCAGTTTCAATGGTAGATGCATCCTTAAGAATGTCAATAGTAAATCTTTTCTCAAAATTAAAGAAAGAAACAGGACTAAGCGTTCTATACATAACCCATGATCTTGCCACTGCCTATTATGTTAGTGAGCGAATTGCAATAATGTTTCGAGGAAATATTGTAGAAATGGGACCTGTAGATAAAGTACTAATTCATCCTAAACATCCTTATACTCAACTTCTCATAGAGTCTATACCTGAAGCCGATCCAGATAAAAAATGGAAAAGAAAAATAAGTATTGCAGATACTGAATATACAGAATACCTTAAAACAGGTTGTAAATTTGCAGGAAGATGCCAAAATGTAATGGAGACTTGTAAAAAAGAAGAGCCAAAAGAAGTAACGGTGGATAATGTGATAGTTAAGTGCCACCTATATAATGGGAGGAGAGCATAAAAATGAGCGAAGTATTAAAAACTGAAAATTTAAAAGCCTTTTATATCCTGGAATATTGGGGAGAAAAGAGAGTAATTAAAGCAGTCAATAATGTTAACCTCAGTATAAAACAAAATGAAATATATGGTATTGCAGGAGAAAGCGGTTGTGGAAAATCTACTCTTTTAAAAGCATTACTTGCTAACTTAGACCCTCCACTCCAACTTATAGATGGAAAATTATTTTACAAAACAAATGGAGATTTTATTGACGTTTTTTCTCTTACCAAAAAAGAGATTAAAAATTTAAGATGGTCCTTCATCTCTTATATACCCCAAGGGTCCATGCATGTATTAAACCCTGTTAAAAAAGTAAAAGATTCCTTTTTAGAAATTTTAGAAAGTCATATAAAAGCAAAGGATATAAAAGAATACTTTGATCTAATGAGAGAACATTTAAAAGATTTAGGGCTATCTCCTGAAATATTAGAAGCCTATCCCCATCAACTTTCAGGAGGAATGCGTCAAAGAGTTGTAATCGCTCTTGCAACCCTACTGCATCCTCAAGTGATATTAGCAGACGAACCAACTACTGCCTTAGACGTTGTGGCCCAAAGAGCTGTCATTCAGCTACTCAAAGATATCCAAGAAACATTTAAAAATACCATTATTATAGTAACCCATGATATGGGTATACATGCTCAACTAACCACAAGAATGTCTATTATGTACGCAGGAAAAATAATTGAAGAGGCACCAACTCAAGAAATATTTAAAAATCCTATCCATCCATATACCAAATATCTTATACAATCTCTTCCTAAAATAGGAGAAAAAGAACAAAGAGAAGGTATATCTGGAAGTCCACCATCACTAATATACCCACCACCAGGATGTGCTTTTCATCCCAGATGTCCAGAAGCAAAACCAGAATGTGCTGAAGAAGAACCAAAACTTATAGAAGTTTCTCCTCAACATAAAGTTGCCTGTTTTCCAAATTAGTTTTACAAAGGAGGTATTAATATGCAAAAGATAAATATAGATAGATCATGGGAATACTTAGAAAGTCCTCTTAACTATATTGACTCTGTTATGAGAGAAAAAAACTGGATTTCAGTAGATTTGCCCCATGACATAGCTATTGAAAAGGAAAGAAGAGAAGAAAATCCGTCAGGACCTGACGAAGGATTTACCGCTGGATGTAGCCTCTTTTACAAAAAAGAGTTAGATTTTGGAGAAGAATACAAAGATAAAAATATAATTTTGGAGTTTGAAGGAATAATGGGAATCTCTGAAATATTTATAAATGGTTTCTTAGTAAAGAAACATTTTTATGGGTATACAAGCTTCCTTGTAGATATAACTAAGTATGTAAAAATTGGAGAAAAGAATATCCTTATTGTGCATGTAGAAAATACCCATAAACCGAGTTCTCGTTGGTATGCAGGAACAGGTATTTATAGACATGTTTGGCTACATGTAGGAGATAAAGTCTATATAAAACCATGGGAATTTCATATAACATACGACATATTAAATAATGAAAAGGCTATTATATATCCCAAAGTTATATTAAAAAACACCGATGACAAAGTTCAAAATGGAAAATTAGTCTTTGAAATCTTCTCAAAAAATAACGAGTTAATAAAATCAAAAGAGATAGATTTTTATTTAGATTCAAAAGAAGAAAAAGAATTTAGAACAGATATAGAACTTTCTAATTTTATCTTTTGGGATATAGAAAATCCTTATCTCTATAAAATCAGAGCAAGAGTAATAAAAAACAATAAAGAAATTGACACATCTGAGACCGAATTTGGTATTAGAAGTATAAGTATATCTCCTGAGGAAGGGCTTAAACTCAATGGTAGACCAATAAAACTAAAGGGTGGATGTATACATCATGACCATGGGATTTTAGGAAGCAAAAGTTATGACAGAGCTGAAGAAAGAAAGGTAGAAATTCTTAAAAATAATGGATTTAACGCTGTAAGGCTCGCCCACAATCCCTATGCTCCCTCTTTCTTATCTGCTTGCGATAGGCTAGGACTATTAGTAATTGACGAATTCTTTGATGTTTGGACATGCGGCAAAAAATCCTATGATTACCACCTATATTTTGAAAAATGCTGGGAAGAAGAGGTAGAAAGCACTATAAAAAGAGATTTCAATCACCCCTCCATCATTATGTGGTCTATAGGGAATGAAGTTACATGGGGATCTGGAATAGACTGGGAAAGAGAAGAAGGATACTCAAGCATATATGAATGGAGTGATAAATTAGCTAAAAAAGTAAAAGAGCTTGATCCTACAAGATTTGTTACTTCTGCCTTTTGTGGACTTTCTTTTGAAAGTATAAATGTAGAAGATATGGAGGAAGACAATATTGTCCTTTTAGGTATATGGAAGGGCAATGAGGAAACAAAAGAAAGATGGGGAGAAATAACAAAGAGATTCTTTAAACTCTTAGATGTGGCAGGATATAACTATAAGATTGAAAGGTATGCGTACGATAGGATTAAATATAAAGATCGTATAATATGTGGCACTGAGACATTCCCTTACACCATGTATGATAACTGGAAAGAAACATTAGAAAATTCAAATGTTATTGGAGATTTTGTATGGACTGCCATTGACTATCTTGGAGAGGCAGGAATCGGAAGAGTATCTATAGATAGAGAAGAAGCCAATAATTTCTTAGGAAAATATCCATGGTTTTTAGCAAATTGTGGAGATATTGATATATGCGGAGAAAAGAGGCCCCAATCTTATTACAGAGATATAGTATGGAGAAATAGAAAAGATCCTATTATATTTGCACTTCCTCCAGAACTTTACGGGAAAAAATTATACATGAGAGCATGGTCATGGGAACCAGTAGAAAGAATCTATAACTTTAAAGGATATGAAGGAAAACCTATAAGAATATATATTTATGCAGATGCTGATGAAGTAGAACTCTTTCTAAATGGAAAATCTCTTGGAAGAAAATTATCAGGAGAAAAAGTAAAATTCAAGACTATTTATGATATTACTTATGAACCTGGTGTATTGGAAGTAATAGCTTATAAAGATGGAAAAGAGGTTGGTAGAGATCGATTGGAAACTACTTCTGATCCTTCAAAGTTAATACTTATTCCTGATAGAAAAGAACTAATTTCTTATGGAGATCTATGCTATGTAAAAATTATAGCTGTGAATGAAAAAGGCTTGGAAGTACCCGATGCAGATAATAAAATAACAGTAGAAGTAAAGGGAAGTGGAAAATTAATAGCCCTTGGAAATTCGGATCCATTTTTCCATGGATCTTTTGTAAGCTCTCTTGGATATCTATATAAAGGGAAAGCCTTGGCTGTCATAAAGAGTATTGAAGAAGAAGGAGAGATTTATATAAAGGTATCGGGAGACATGCTAAAAAGCTCAGAAGAAAAAATTTACATTAAAAAGGAAAGACCATAAACCATATTAAAGAATTGATAATTATCTATATAAAATAGAAAATAGAAACCTGAAGGGGAAAGGTTGTCCATTATTTTAAACCTTCCAAAGTTGATTTGTGTTAACTTTTCAATATTTGATGAAAACAAACTATAATAATATCTTATAAAAAGGGATTTATACTCTTCTTTGAAAGATAGTTCCATAACGAATTCATCCTTTTCCCCTTTATGAGCTATACCTATATTTAATTCCAAAGGAAGAAGTTGAATAAAGTCTTTACAACCCTCATAGCCACTTATTAAAGGTCTAAAGACAATATAGCCATTCTCATCCACATACTCTCTATCAGTAGATGTCTTAGCCTCAGTATATGGAATATGGAACCAAAAAATTTTTCCCCATAAATCTTGAATATTTATATAAAAGGAAAAATTTTCAAAGGGACTAAAAACAATCTCAAAATCAAAGGAATAACCTATGCCTTTACCCTTTGCATTATCCATACGTGTATAAAGTAAATTTTTGTTATAAATATAATCAAGTAAAAGATCAAAGCTATATGTTACCTCATCTATCCTGGAAAAATTACCTTTCAAAACACCATTTTGATAATCAAGGCCTATGTATAATTTAGGACTGAAATTCAGAGCCCAAAAATCTCCAAGATCCACCCTTCTTTTCATATAAATACCACCTACAGAATACCCTTTAATCTCTCCATAAATATCATAATCACCTACTGATAGATCATTATTAATCAATCCCTTTATAAAATTCAACGTGGAATTATTAATATAACCATAGTATTCACTATAGAATAAAGCTCCTATTTCAAATCCCTTAAAAGAAACTTTCATTTGATTCCCATACAACATGAACATATGATTCTTTAGATTTGTGTTTATATCTCCATTTAAAATACCATCCCCAGAAATACTAATAAAATTACTTAAAGATATACTACTAAAAGAAAAGAATGCATCACTTGAAAAGGAAAAACCATAACAAATCTTAATAACAAAAAAGAATATCAGAGGGATCAATTTTAACTTCATAGAACTAAAAGGGGAGAGGACATCCTCTCCCCTAAAAATCTTTTTTAAAATATAGATTCTATATATCCATCAATATACTTAACCATGGGAACACCATTTAAAAGATAAAGATCAGCAAGTTTAATACCAGCATTATTTTTTATAGTACCTGTAAATACATCATCTCCACTTTGATTCCCATCTACTGTAAAGCTAACAATTAATCCATCTTGATTATTCAAAGTAACAGTTAATATACTTGTTGATTCGTTATAAGATGATACAGGACTCTGAGGCGTCTTAAGCCATACCTTTGAACCATCAGGATTTGTCCTTTCATATCCTGCATTTATAACATAAACTTGATATGTATCATGTCTTATCCCAAGATTTGCATCGATTTTTGGTCTTTGAGGAGCTTCTATATGACCTGTAAAATTGGCATTCCACTTAGGGAAATTATTAGGACCATACTCCTCATAAGGATTATAACTTTCTGGATTTAAATATTCACCTGTAATAGTACCTGTAAAGTAAGCACCAGTTGGCTGACCATTCATCATCTCTCTAAAGGTTCCTGTAAAGGAGATATTCTTGGGAGGATTTTGAGTATTACCATTCTGATAGGTTACATGTACAAATGTTATATCAAGACTTCCTTCTGCCTGTGCTGTTGTAGTGGTAATTTGTCCAGAAACATATATTCTCTTCAAATAAGATAACCATATCTCTTGATTTTGATCATACCATTCTCCAAACTCTGCATAAAGTTTCCTGTTATTATCTCTTAAATCGATATTTAAATAGGGTGAAGTAATCATACCAGTAATTGTTATTGTGGCAGGAAAATTAGAATTGGCAAGTTTTGTTGCTGTATAGTTTCCATTTATACTCATATTACCATCATTAGTTCCCATAGTAACATTTAACTCTCCATTTGTTGGGAAATTATTAGCATCAAAATTAACTGTAAGGTTACCATCATCAATTAGAGAATTACCTTTATATCCTTGAAAAGCTATCTGAATCGAGGATGAATTTTCCCATTGATTAACATCAGCAGTTATATGGAGAACATAACCTATCTCTGTATACTCAAAGGTATATGTTCCTGGTGGAGATGCTTGAGATACACAAGATAAAATAAATCCTATTCTGTCTATTGTTTCACTAAGATCTGGAACAATCTTCTCATGTATTTCTTCAGATAATCTATTAAATGGTGTATCAACTATTCCAGGAACCCCTATGCCTTTATAGTCATGAATTGTAAGTATGGTATTTCTTAAATCAGCTACTAACAACTTTGCCTTTGCTACATCTCCACTCTGAGTTGTAGTAAATTTCCAAGTTGGTCCATCTGTTTGAGCTCCTTTACTGTCCTTTGCAATTACTTTCCAATAATAGGTGGTATTATAATTTAAATTTTTTACCTGATAGCTACTTGTAGGGTGACTATTCACTAACATTCCTAAATTATTTTGATTTACTCCAAAGTAAATATCAAATACTAAAGGATCACCATCTGGATCTGAACACTGCCAGCTTAGAATAACCTCCGTAGGAACATTATTTTCATTATCTTGTGGATTTGGATTAGCAGGAACACTTGGTGGATTATTTGTTTGTCCTTCAGCTTGAGTAGTAAAGCTCCATACTGGTCCTTCCTTGACACCACCCTTTCCATCCTTTGCTACTACTTTCCAATAATACGTAGTATTGAATGCTAAATCCATTATCTTATAACTTGTAGAGTTATGATTCTCTTTAATACAATATAGAGAATTAGCATTTGTTCCAAAGTAAATATCAAATACTAAAGGATCACCATCTGGATCTGAACACTGCCAACTCAATACTGGATCAAGAACTACAGAAGTTGCACCATCTGGAGGATTTGGATTATATGGAGTATTGGGAGGATTATTAGTAGGTTTTGGAGTACAACCTCCTATCAGCAATACTAAAAGAATTAATATAAAGAGTTTTCTAATAATCATGAGAATCATCCCCCTCTCCATTATTTTTTAAAATTTTGATATTATTTTATCACATTAATAAAATTAAAAAAGTGATTTAGATCACTTTTTCTAAATTTTCTAAAATAAAAAAGCAGAAAAATATCTCGTTAAAATAAAAATATTAAAATCTACTCTTTGTTTCTCTGAAAAGATGCCCATATACCTAAAGCACAAAGTAAAGTAAAGATGTATAAAAGTATTCTAAAGGCATACATAAAATCAAGAGAAAATTCCAAACCTGACATATCCTTCAATAAAATAGAAAAAACAGAATTAACAAGTGCCATGCTAAAGGTCTGCCCTAAAACTCTCATGGTTGCTAAAGTAGAAGAAGCTACACCATATAGACTTCTATCCACACTCCCCATAATAGCATTGGTATTAGGCGAGGAAAAAAGTGCAAAACCAAAACCTAAGAAAAATCCAGATAGAGAGATAAGAAAAATTGGAGTATTAGGAGAAAGAAAAGATAAGAAAAATATAACTATAGAGATTATCAACATACCCAAAGAAGCTATTATACCTGGATCTTTCCTATCTGATAATCTTCCTGCCCATGGAGAAAATATAACCTGCGAAATCGGCTGAAAGGATAGTAAAAAACCTGCAATATGAGGAGCAATATATTTTACACTTTGGAGATATATACTCAAAAGGAAAGAAAGGGCAGATGTAGCACCATAGTTTATAAAAGCTGATAAATTTGAAAATATAAATCTTCTATTCCTAAAAAGATTTATAGGAAATATAGGATTAGATATCTTCTTTTCTACGTAATAAAATAAAAACAATAAATAAGCTCCAAATAAAATACCCATGATTCCCAATTCATTCTTCAGATTTGAAAGTCCTAATAAAATAAAAGTAACAGAAAAGGCATAAAGAAAAGATCCTAAAAGATCAAATTTCACACTACTTTGTCCTTCCAATTCTTCCTCTACAAAAAGACTCATTATAAAAGAAATCATCCCTAATATTAAAGTAAATATAAAAATACTTCTCCAGGAAAAATACTTAGTAAGAAAACCTCCTAAGGATGGTCCCAAAGACAAACCTAAATACACAGATGTAACATAATATCCTAAATTTTTACCTCTCTCAGATGATAATGAAATAGACGATACTAAGGCTGGGGTTGTGGCAAAAAGAATAGATCCTCCAAACCCCTGAATAATCCTTGAAAATGCGAGAATATCATAATTAAAAGATAATATACTTATTAAGGCTCCAATAGAAAATACAAATAATCCTATAGAAAATAATTTCTTTCTTCCGTAAATATCAGCAATCTTACCAAAAGGAAGAAGTAAAAAAGCATTTGAAAGAAGATATAAAGTAGACAACCAGCTTAAGGAAACAGTATAAAGATAAAATTCCTTGCCAATAGCAGGTAAAGCCACATTAATAGCAGAGGCAGAAAAGGAAGTAATAAAAGAGCCAAGAAGTACAGCTATAAAAAGTTTATTTCTCATATCTTACCTCTTTAATCTTTCCTCAAAAGTCTTAAATATCTTCTTATTAAATATGTCTCTAAGAAAAACAAACTAATATCTTCATTTCTTTTCCTCTAATTTTTTAAATAATTTTTTAAAATTTTAACACAACCTCAAGAGTTTCAAAAGGTATAAATTTCAATTCCTTTTTATAACTCTTAAATTTTAACCACCCTTTTTGTATAATAGTAACAAGATTGTCTCAATTTGGACTTTTAGTCCATTTATCTAAGAGATGAGAGAGCTGATTAAAAAAATACTTAAGATAATATTCTTGATATTTTTTGTCTTTTGGGAAATATTTTCTATCTCTTATTCCTTTACTTTTGCAGTAATTGGTGATAGAGCAGGAAGACCTGTAAAGGGAGTATTTGAGAGAAATTTTTCTGAAATTTTAAAAAGAAAACCAGATTTTATTATTCAATTGGGAGATATCTTAGATAATAGTAGTGAAGAGGAATATAATTTTTTAAGAAATCTTATAAAAGATGTCAAAATTCCCATTTATTTTGTCCCTGGAAATCACGATCTAAAGGGTGATCCCAAAGGTGAAAAGTATCAAGCCTTTACAGGAAGACCTCTTTATTATTATTTTGATTACGAAAACTCAAGATTTATAATTCTTAATAATTCTTCAGGAAAAATAGGAAAAGAACAAATGAATTGGCTTATTAACATATTAAAAAACACAGATAAAAAATATAAATTTGTTTTCATGCATCAGCCCATTATATCTCCCAGTTTTTTCTTCTTATTTCATAAGGCAGATCCTTTTGAGTCTAAGGAACTTATGAGAATTTTTGAAGAATATAAAGTAAATTATGTCTTTTCAGGACATATTCATATGTACTATAGAAAGGTAATAAATGGAGTAACCTATATAATTTCAGGAATTGGAGGGGCTCGCCCTTACGTATCAACAGAAATTGATGAAGGGAAACCCCATTTTATCTTGTTAGAGGTTACAGATAAAGGAATAAAAGAAGAAGTAATCAGACTTTCCTGGTAGATTCCCTTAAGATAAGCTCAACATCTAAGGTAATATTGCTATATTTTAACCTTCCCTTTATTGTATTTATTAACATATGAGCAGAAAATGAACCAAGTTCATACATTGGTCTTCTTACAGTTGTAAGCTTAGGTTGTACATATTGGGCTAAGTTTATATCATCAAATCCCACAATGGATATATGGTCAGGAATTTTAAAACCTTCTTCTTGCAAAGCTTTCATCGCTCCAATTGCCATTTCATCGTTAGAGGAGAAAAATGCAGTAGGCATTTCTCCTTTTTTCCTTGAGATAAACTCTTTCATTGCTTTATAACCTGATTCCTCAGTAAAATTACCTTGAATAATTAAATCTTCATATACTTTTAATCCAAATTTTTCCATTGCTTTTACAAATCCTTTATATCTTTCTTTATTATCATAAGAATCTGGAGGACCACTAATAAAACCAATCTTCCTATGATTTAATTCAATAAGATGTCTTACTGCTTCAAAAGCACCCTTCTCGTTATCTATAAGAACACTACATACATTAACTTCTTCTAATTTCCTATCTAAAAGGACCAAGGGTATGTTTTCTTCTACAAGCTCTTTAATATCATCATTTGAGACCACAGGAGTCATTATTATGGCACCATTAAATATTTTTTCTTTTAAAAAAACCAAGGAAGATGGTCTTCCATGACCAGATTCGCAAAATATGACTAAATTATATCCCAAAATATGAGCCACATCTAGGATTCCCTGAACCAATTTATCATAAAAGGGGCCATTAATTTCATGAACTATAAGGGCTATCAAATCAGTTCTTAGCTTTTTTAAATTTTGAGCAAATTTATTAGGGATATAATTTAACTCCTTTGCAGCTTTTAAAACCTTCTCTCTTGTTTTTTCACTTACCTTATTACTATTATTCAATGCATAAGAAGCAGTAGAAATAGAAACACCCGCAAGCTTTGCCACATCTTTTATAGTGACCAAATAAAATCCCTCCTTTTAAAGAAACGTTTTTTATAATTTTATACAGTTTTTTTCAAATCTTCAAGGATTTTTATAAAGAATAAATAGAAATACTAAAATTTTAAAGTTAAATTATTTACAAAATTTCCTCTTGACAGAAGAAAAATTTAAAATAAAATTAAAGTAGAAACGTTTCATATTTTTTTCAAAATAAATTATATATGAGAGGATAAAATGAAAGAGAAACTTTTCGAAAATAAATATGGTTATTTTACTGAAAATGGGAAGGAGTATGTCATAAAAACTCCACAAACTCCTAAACCTTGGATAAATGTTATCAGTAATGGAGATTATGGTATTGTTATATCTAACACAGGTTCTGGATATAGCTTTAGGACTCATGCATCTCTAAATAGAATAACTCGCTGGAATCAAGATCTTATAAAAGATGATTTTGGAAAATATATATATGTAAGAGATAACAAGAAAAAAATTTTTTGGTCCATACCTTGGAAACCTGTATGTTCAGATTATGAAAATTTTGAAGCCATATATGGCTTTGGCTACTCTATATTTAAAACAAAATATTACAATATAACTTTTGAATTAACTCTTTTTGTCCCTTTAAAGGATCCATTAGAAATATGGATTCTTAAAATAATAAACGAAGATAAAAAGAAAAAAGACCTTTCTCTTTTTACTTATCTTGAATGGAATCTTGGATCCGCTCCTGATTGGCATAGAGAATTTCATAGAACCTTTATTGAAACCTATTTTAACAAAGAAAAAAACTATATCTATTCAAGGAAAAGATTATGGGAAATCCCTAATGAGAAAGGAGAACATTGGAACAAAGATTGGGATTATACGGCTTTCCATTGGGTAAACTATCCTGTAAGTGAAGCAGAAGGCTCAAAAGAAGAGTTTATAGGAATGTATAGGGACTTGGTCTCTCCTAAGGCACTTATTGAGGGAAGATTAACAAATACTTTTGGAAAGTGGGAAGATGATATCGCATCTTTGAAAATTGATATAAAACTTGATCCTTGTGAAGAAAAAATCTTAATCTTTTCCCTTGGAGCAGTAAAGAATAACTCTGAGGAAAATATTGAAAAAATTTTAGAAAAATACAATACAAAAGAAAAAGTAGAGAAAGCCTTAGGAGATGTTAAAAAGATGTGGGAAGACTTATTATCTGGTTTTTATGTAGAGACAAAAGATCCAGCTTTCAATATTATGAATAATTACTGGCTAAAATATCAAGCCATTTCTGGAAGACTTTGGGCAAGAACAGCATATTACCAATTAGGCGGAGCTTATGGTTTTAGAGACCAATTACAGGATAGTCAGATATTTTTGTATCTTGATCCTAAAAAAACTTTTGATCAGATAAAACTTCATGCAAAACATCAATTTTCCGATGGATATGTTTATCATTGGTGGCATCCTATTAGTAAGATAGGACATAGAAATGAGATATCTGACAATAGACTTTGGCTTCCCTTTTTAGTTATTAGATATTTAAAAAATACAGATGATTGGTCTATCCTTAAAGAAATCATCCCATATATAGATAGCGGTGAAGGAACAATATATGAACACTGCTATAAAGCCATTGATCTAAGTTTAAAGAAGTTTAGTCCTCGAGGACTTCCATTAATAGGAAATGGGGATTGGAATGATGGAATGAATGCAGTAGGAACAGAAGGAAAGGGTGAAAGTATATGGTTAGGGCACTTTCTATATGGAATACTTCTTGATTTTTCTTATGTGGCAGAAAAAGAAAAAGATTTTGATAGAGCAGAATATTATAGAGAAAGAGCAAAAGAACTTAAAGAAGCAATTAATAAATATGGATGGGACGGAGAATGGTATATAAGAGCCTTTAAGGATAATGGCGAGCCAATTGGAAGTAAATCATGTGAGGAAGGAAAAATATTTTTAAATGCACAAAGTTGGGCAATTTTAAATGATTCTGCAGAAGAGAACAAAAAAGAAAAAGCTTATGAATCTATGAAAAAATATCTTTTTAGAGAATATGGTCCTTTACTGCTATATCCTGCTTATACAAAACCTAATCCACAAATTGGATATCTTACAAGATATGCACCTGGAGTTAGAGAGAATGGGGGACTGTATACCCATGCAGGATGTTGGGCAGTCTTAGCAGTATGCAAAGTAAAAGATAAGATTGCTTACGAGATTTATAAAAGTTTTATGCCCATTTATAGAGGAATGAACCCTGATCTATACCAAGTAGAACCTTATGTAACATGTGGAAATGTAGATGGTCCAGATTCAAAATATTTTGGAAGAGGAGGATGGAGCTGGTATACAGGATCTGCAACTTGGTATTTCATAGCGGGAATAGAAGGAATCTTAGGAATAATTCCAACCTGGGAAGGTTTAAAAATCTCTCCAAACATTCCTGAAAACTGGGATGAAGTAAAAGTTAAAAGATTATTTAGAGGAAAAATTTATGAGATTTATATAAGAAGAAAGGGAAAATTTGAAATCTTTTTAGATGGTAAAAAAATTAATGGGGACACTATTAATTATCAAGGGCCTAAGAATCCTGTTTTTGTAGAAGTAAATATTTAAAAGGGGGTGAGAAAAATTAAAAGATTTTTGTTCCTTTTATAAACAAAAATAAGGGGGGTTTTTTATGAAAAGATTTTTAATGATTATTTTAATATTAATTTTTCTTGGAAATCTCTCTTTTTCTTTTGATTATGTAAATCCTATGGATGAAATAACAGGATTAAGCGATGATAATACAGGAGCAAAATTTGAAAAAAGCATAGAATACGTAGCAGATGGAAAACATTCTATAAAAATTATTCCTTCAGGAAAATCTGATGAAACAAAAATAGCATTCCAAATATCTGGAGAGATATTATCAAAATGGGCAGAAAAAGATTTATTAAAGATATCAGTTTTCATTAAAAAATCTGCAGAAACAAAACCCAACAAATTCTTCCTTGGAATGGCAGATGTAACTACTGATTGGGCTTGGGTTGATGGTGTTTTCTCAGAAAGCAAAGCAGTAGATGGTTGGAACGTAATAGAATTTAAACTTTCTCCCAAAATGAAGGATGTTAAATCTGATGGAAAATACATACTATATTTTGCATTTATTGAGGAAAAGGATGGAAAGAAAATTCCCATAAAGGATCCTTTCTATGTAGATAAAGTAGTTATTGAATCTTTTGAGGAACCTAAAGAATTATATATATGGAGCATGGATACATTATCTGAGATAAAAACATTTGATAATGATAATACAGGAGCAGTTTTTGAACTGAGTGATATTTATGTTGCAAATGGTACAAATTCTATGAAGGTAATACCTAATGGAAAGAGCCTTGAAACAAAGGTAGCATTATGGCTTCCAAAGAATATGATAAGCATATGGAATGAAAGTGATAAAGTAATTATGAAAGTATACATTCCAGAAGAAATGAAGATTAAGCCTGAAATGTTCTTTATGGGAATGGGAGATCTTACAAAAGGCTGGGAATGGGTAGATGGTACATTCTCAAATACAAAAGTTACAGAAGGATGGAATGACATAGAATTTGTACTTACTCCAAAGATGAAAAGCTTGGCAGAGAATGGGAAATATAAAGTTTATCTTGCCTTTGCAGGATATGATGAAAAAAGAAATAAAGTTCCATTAGTGGATGCATTCTATATTGATGGATTATATGTAAGTTATGTTGGAGAATTTGCATATATATGGACTATGGATACAAAAGAGGAGATTGAAACCTTCAATAACGACAATACTGGAGCGGTTTTTGAACTAAATACTGAATATGTAATTCAGGGAAATGCTTCAATGAAGGTAATTCCAGATGGCAAGAATTTAGAGACAAAGTTAGCAATGCCTATACCAAAAGATAAGATTGAGATATGGAATAAAGGAGGAAACAAGATTATACTTAATTTATATATTCCACAAGAGATGAAAATTAAACCAGAAATGTTCTTCCTTGGAATGGCAGATCTTACAAAAGAATGGAGATGGGTCGGAGGAGTATTTTCAAGCACAAAACCTACTGATGGATGGAATGCTATAACCTTTGAACTTGCAGGAGAAATGACAAGACCAGAAGTCGGTGGAAAATATATGGTTTACCTTGCCTTTGCAGGATATGATGAAAACAGAAATAAAATACCTTTGACAGAACCATTCTATATAGATGGGCTTTTCATGAGGATAGAGAAAAAGAAATTAACAAGAGAAGATCTTCTTGCAAAGGCAGATCCTAAGATAAAAGAAGAAGTAGCAAGACTTTTAGATCTAAGTGATAATGCATTATTAGATGAAATTCAGAAAAAGACTTTCCAATACTTCTGGAATGAGGCAAATCCAGAAAATGGGCTAATAAAAGATAGAAGTACAGTAGACTCACCATCAAGTATAGCAGCTGTAGGGTTTGGGTTAACTGCTATTCCTATAGCAATTGAAAGAGGATGGATAACAAAAACAGAAGGATATAATAGAGTACTTACTACTTTAAAGAGTTTTGCAGAAGGAAAAGTAGAAGGATATAATGGTTTCTTCTATCATTTTGTAGATATGAAGACAGGAAAAAGAGTATGGAACTGCGAATTATCATCTATTGATACTGCTCTATTTCTTGCTGGTGTAATCTTTGTAGGAGAATACTTCAAAGGAACAGAGATAGAATCTCTTGCAGATAAAATATATAGGAATGTTAATTGGCAATGGATGCTTGCAGGTGGAAGCACCTTATCTATGGGATGGAAGCCTGAAGGTGGTTTTCTCGGAGGGAGATGGGGAGATAACTTTGATGAAGGAATTCTTGCCACTCTCTTAGCTATAGGTTCACCTACATATCCTATTCCAGTTTCTGCATGGGATCTATATTCAAGACCTATAAATGACACATACATCTCATTTAAAGATGAAGTACTCTTTGTCTATCTATATCCCAATATTTGGATAGACTTTAGGAATAAGGAAGACAAATATGCAAATTACTTTAATAATGCAGCAGCTGCAGCAAGATACAATTACATGTTTACCTTCCTAAGAAAGAGTGAGTATCAAACATATGATGATGATATATGGGGACTTTCCGCAGGTGATGGTCCCGGAGGATACAGGGCCTATGGAGCATCAGAAGGAAATCACGATGGAACTATAGTTCCTTATGCATCCATCGGAGCACTACCTTTTGTTCCAGATCTTAGTATGAAGGCTATAAAAGGAATGTTATCTAAGCATGGACCACTAATCTGGGGTAAATATGGATTTGTCAGTGGATTTAATGTGGATGAAAATTGGTATTCTAAAGAACACATAGGGATTGATCAAGGGACTATTTTACTCATGATAGAAAACTATAGAACAGGTATGGTTTGGAAATACTTTATGCAAAATAAATACGTAAGAGATGCAATGAGAAAGATAGGATTCAAGTATAAGAGGGCAGATTATGCAGTTACTCCTTGGTATAAAGAAGAATATGAAAAGAAAGCCTTAGAAGCAAAGATGAAGTCTACACAAGCAGTTAAAATAGAATCTTCTCCAAAGATTGATGGAATTTTTGAAGATTTATGGAAATTAGCAATTGAGAATAAAGTTACTGAAGATATGAATGTACCAGGATTTACAAAAGTAGATAAGAAAAAACAAATTCTTCATAGTAACTTCTATGCTTTGTGGGATAATGAATATCTATATCTTTATGCTAAGGTCTATGATGAATATTTAGTAATAAATATAGCCCCTACAGATATTGGAGCATATTACAGAACAGATTCCATAGAATTTTACCTTAATCCATTAGTTGCAGGCTCCAATGCAGGAATATTTAAGATTGCAATTTTACCTTTTGATACCACAGGAAATGTTCAAGCGGTAAGACATGAAGATGCAAATCCCGGAGATATAAAAGTTGTAGCACCAGAAGTAAAAGTTGCTTCTAAGAGGACTGACTATGGATATGATATAGAAGTTGCCATACCCTGGAAATATTTAGGTGTAATCCCTAAAGAGGGAATAAAAATTGGATTCTGTCATACCATACATAATTCTAATAAGCAAGATGCAGGTATTGGTGCATATGTAAGAGAAAATATGCTATCTTGGGTTGATCTCCCTGAGATATGGGCACATCCTGAAAACTGGGGAACCTTAGAGCTTAAGTAAAAAATTTAGGGGGGAGAAACTCCCCCCTATAAAAAGGCCTTGGGGGTGTAAGAAATGAGAAGAAATTTATTAATAATTATGATCCTCTTAATAATTTTAAGCTCTTTTTCCCTCTCTCAAGTTAAAACAATAAAAATTTGGGCTATGGGAGAAGAGGCAAAAAATCTAAACATTATGGCAGAAAAATTCACAAAGGAGACAGGCATAAAAGTTGATGTCCAACCTCTTCCATGGACTGCAGCTTTTAGTAAGATCTTAACAGGAGTTGCTGGAAGACAGGTCCCAGATCTTGCTATGATGGGAACTACTTGGATGGCACCCTTTTCCGCTATGGGAGCTTTTGAGGATCTTGGAAGCTATATTGCTAAATCTAAAGTAGTTAAGCCTGAAAATTTCTTTGCAGGCTCATGGGAAACTGTAGTTTATAACAATAAAGTATATGGAGTACCATGGTATGTAGATGTGAGGGTACTTTATTATAGAACAGATATGCTTAAAGAAGTAGGATATAACAAGGCACCAGATACATGGGATGAACTTTATGATGCAATTAAAAAACTTTCCCAAAAATATGGCGTAGGGAAAACAGGAATAGGTCTTTCTCCAACAGAAGCTGCAAACTTTATGCCCTTCGTTTGGCAGAATGGTGGAGATATTATTGACAAGAATAAGAATATCCTTGTTAAGAATCCAGAATTTATAGAAGCTTTAGAATTCTATTCCAGATTCTTCAAAGAAAATCTTGTAGCAAAAGGTGGGGCAAATGTCTTTGTAGATTTTGAATCAGGACTTCTCCCAATGTTCTTTTCAGGTCCATGGATGGTTTCCATGATAAAAGAGCAGGTTCCCAAAATTACGGGGAAATGGACAGTTTCAATAATGCCAAAGAAAAAGACAAGAACGTCTTTTGTAGGAGGATCAAACTGGGTAATATTCAAGGATTCAAAAAACAAAAAAGAAGCTTGGAGCTTTATAGAGTTTATGACAAGATCTGAAAACCAATTGGAGTGGTATAAGATTTTAAGATCGCTTCCTGCCCTAAGAGAAGTTTGGAATAGGCCTGAACTTTCTAACGACCCAATAACAAGGGTATTCAGAGAGCAATTAGATGATGCAAAATCTACACCTATAGTTCCAGAATGGGATAAGATTGAAACCGCCTTAGGGAGAAGAGTAGAAGAGGTATGTCTCGGAAATAGAGATGTTAAAGAAGGAGTAGAACTTCTTTACAAGGATCTACAGAAGATATTGAGGAAGTAAAGAATGGGGCTGGAATTATCCAGCCCCTATCTAATTTTAAGGGGGTTTTCTCTGTAATGAAGAATAAAATCTGGGAGATATTTTTATTTATTGGTCCATCTTTACTCCTTTTGTTAGTCTTTACTGTTCTTCCTGTAATAACATCTTTATTTTTAAGCATAACAGATTTTAATGCCTATTCTTTTTTGGATTGGAGTAAAACAAAAATTATCTGGTTCCAAAATTTTATAGATGTCTTGCATGATGACTTATTTTGGAAAGCAGTCCTAAATACATTTTATGCTTTTATTCTTGCTTATCCTTTAACTATCTTTTTTTCTTTGCTTTTTGCATTTCTCTTAAATAGAGAGGAAACTTATTTTAAAAATTTCTTTCGCCTTCTTATTTATCTTCCATCTGTTACAAGCACCATTGCCATAGCGGTAGTATGGTCATGGATATTAAATCCTAAATATGGTCTTTTAAATTGGTTCTTAGGACTTTTTGGATTACCACCTCAGGAATGGCTCTCTGATACAAGATGGGCAATGTTTGTAGTAGTTTCTCTTGTAGTATGGAAGGCAATAGGTCCCAATATGCTCCTTTTTATCGCAGGACTTCAAGGAATTCCCGAAGAATTATACGAATCAGCTGAAATTGATGGGGCAAATAGATGGCAACAATTTTGGTATATTACTCTTCCAGGATTAAGACCAGTACTTCTATTTGTATCAGTTATGTTAGGAATTGGCTATTTACAATTATTTGAAGAACCTTATATGTTAACAGGAGGAGGACCCTTAAATTCTACCCTTTCCATAGTTTTATATCTATATCAAAAAGGTTTTAGAGCCTTTGAATTTGGATACGCTTCCTCTGTTGCGCTTATTTTATTTGTTATGATCTTCGGCCTAACTTATATTCAAATGAAAATGAGAGTTTTTCAGGATTAGAGGTGAAAATGTGAGAAAAAGAAAGGTAGGTATACTTCAGCAAATCTTAGTTCATGGATTTTTAATTATAGCTTCTATTGTTACCGCAACTCCCTTTTTTTGGATGCTTATTACATCTTTTAAAACTCCTGGAGAAATATACACAATTCCTCCCAAATTCATTCCATCAGAAATTACCCTTAAAAATTATATAGATCTTTTTAAAGGAATAAATTTTTGGAGACCTCTCTTAAATACTCTAATTATTGTTACCATTGCACCACCTCTTTCTATTCTTCTTAATTCAATGGCGGGATACGCCTTTTCTAAATTTAGATTTAGAGGAAGAGATACTTTAATATTTCTTATTTTAGCTACTATGATGATTCCGGGTCAAATGACATTGATTCCTGCATATTTAATAGTAAGAATTCTTAACATGCTAAATACATATCAAGGGATTATAATTCCAGGTCTTGTGGGAGCAGGAAGTATATTTTTCTGGAGACAATTTATAAAAGGAATACCTGATGATTTAATAGAATCTGCTAAAATAGATGGAGCAAACGAAATTTTTATCTATTTTAAAATAATTTTACCTCTTTCTACACCATTTTTTATAACTTCTTTTGTTTTTGCATTTATTGGAGCATGGAACTCTTTTCTTTGGCCTCTTATTGTAGCAACTGATGAAAGCATGTACACATTACCTGTTGCAGTATCAGTTATTGCAGGACAGTATGGGGAAAACATTGGAACAATTCTTTCAGGATCAACTATTGTTGTCTTTCCTATACTCATTGTCTTCTTAATTGCTCAAAGATATGTAATAAAAGGAATCGCTATGACAGGTTTAAAATTTTAGCCTATAATAAATGATAATTCCCTTACAAAAATATATCATAACCCTCCCTTAATCTGGGAGGGTTATAATTTATTAAGGTTTCTTTATTCCTACCCCTTCCAATTTTTAAAAAATTATCAATTTACTTCCTTAATTATTCCTATGGAAAAATTTAAAAAAAGGACTTTCAAAAGGAATTATCACACCCTTTAATACTTCATGCATTGTTAAATTAAGGAGAAGAAGAAAGATATCAAAAGAAAAATTTAAAATTCCTCAAAATTAAAGAAAAGTATATAATTATAATATAATTCTATTATCTAAATTTCTCCTTATAACCTTAAAAATATAGAAAAAAAATGAAATTAGGAATAGTAATTAATATGGTAAATTTAGACAATGAAGCAATAAGAACTATATTGAAGAAGAAAAACTAAAAATTATACTTGAATGCGCCATTTACGCCCCTTCTGCAAGAAATGTTCCACCATGGTTCTTTACAGTAATTCAAAATAAAGCCTTTTTAAACAAAATAAATGAAGATTTAAGGCAAATTATGCTTTCCTCTGAGGATGCGTTTATCAGAGAAAGAGCTAAAAAGAAGATTTTAATGTCTTTCATCATGCAAATACAGTAATAGGAATACTAGAAGAATATAAACCTCTTTGGACAGTAACCTTGGGATATACAAACAATTACCCAGATAAAACTCCCGAAAGAAGAATGGATGTTTTTAACTTTATCAAATAATTTAAGAATTACTACTTTACCCACATTTCCTATGTTTATCTCTTAAAAAACCTACAAGTTTCCCTCAGTAAATAGAAATCCCCACAATTTACTCCCTTCCCCTCATTTGTAAATCATTTACCCCTATATACAAATTGGGTAGGACTTGCAAATTTTAAAGCTATTAAAAGGAAAGTCACAGTAATTAGAAAATAAACTACCGCAAGAGCATCTATGGCCTGAGGAGGACGTGTCCCAGCTGCATAGGCATCATAATAAAGAGCTACAATAACTGTTTGAGATTTTGGCCCTGCTACCAAGAAGGTCAACTCAAACATGGCAATAGTTCTTACAATAGAAAGAAGGGCTGCAGTAAATATACCAGGCACTGTTAAAGGTAATAATACCTTAACAAAGGTTCTTAATCTACTTGCTCCTAAAATTCTTGCAGCAGATTCATAACTTACATCTATCTGTTCAATAAAAGGATATAAGATGAGTACCACATATGGAATTATAGGCACTAAATTAGCAAGAATTACTCCAGAAATCCTTGTAGCAAGTCTTAATTTATATAGCATGGCCGCTAAAGGTATACCATAGGTCATAGGAGGTACCAACATAGGTACAAGAAGAAGAGATAGAAGAACATTTTTAAATTTAAAATTATATCTTGCAAAAATATACGCAGCAGGATAACCAATAAGAAGCGAGATCAAAGCTACAGATATTACCACTGCAAAAGTGGCAAAAAGAAGCTGTGGAAGATCATGTTCCTTAGCCATATATGAGTACCATTCTAATGTAAATATTTTAGGAAACCAATCTGTATACCAATTTTTACTTAAAGAATTCAAGATTACAGTAAAGATAATCCCTAAAACATTAAATACATAAACAAAGATGGCTATCCAATATAATATTCCTGAAAATCTTATCTTTCTCATTATTTAAAAAATCCCTCCTATCCCTTTCCGCCTGAAGTAGCAACAATTTTGAAAAATCTTTGTCTTATAAGCATAACAATAAGAATAAAGATAAGTTCTACTAAGCCCATAATAATGGCAATAGCAGATGCCATATGAAAATCAAATTTTTCAAAAGCCCATTGGTAAGCTGCTATAGAAATTACTCTTGTAGGCCCAGATGGTTGACCTAATAACACAGCAGAAGGAAAAACTGTAAAGTTCATGACAAAATTCAAAGAGGTAGCCATTGCTATTCCTGGCATCCAAAGAGGGAATATAATTCTTCTAAATATATACCATCTGCTTGCACCAAGTATACTTGCAGCCTTCTCTAAGGTAGGATCAATTCCAGATATATATCCTAAAAGCATTAAAAATACAAAGGGAAAACCTTGAATTATCAATGCAAGAAGTACTCCTAAATAACTATGAGTAAATCTATAAGGCTTATCAATTATTTTTAATGCTAATAATATCTTATTAAGCCAACCGTTTGGTCCCATATAAGTAAGCATACCTTCTGCCACAAAAACACTCCCTAATGTAATGGGTAAAATCAAAAGAAAAGATATTAATTTTTCTCCCTTTATTCCATGACGCATATAGTAGGCAAGAGGCATAGCTATTAATACATTCAATAAAGTAGCAGGTATAGCTATCTTTAAAGTAATCCATATAGTATTAGCATCCCAAGGATCAGATAAAAATTTAATAAAATTTGCAAAGGTAAATTTTCCTTCATCATTAGTTAAGCTTAAAAGAAGACCATATATAAAGGGATAGATAAAAAGGAAAATAAAATATATAAGCACAAGTAAAAGCAATAAAAATACTGTTAAAAATTCTCTCTTTTTCATTGGACATCCTCCTCAGGAAAAACAAGAATTCTCTCAGGAGGAATATATATATATTAATCTTATCCCCTGGATTAAGCACTACCTTTTCAATAGTAGATATTTCAATACGTAAATTACCATTTAAGTATCCCCAAAGCTGTCTTACCTGCCCTAAATATTCTATAACCTCAATCCTCATCTCTAAGGAATTACTAGGTCCTTCTCCTATCTTTATATCTTCTGGTCTTATAGAAATATAAAGTTTCTTTTTATCCCTAATAGAATTAAGAACGTGTTCTTTGTATTTCTCATTTAATACTGCATTTAAAACAAAATCTCCTAATTTAAACTCTATTCCTCCATTCTTTACATGGATTACATCCACATTCCATATATTTCTAAATCCTAAAAAATGAGCTACAAATAAATTCCTTGGATATGAATATATTTCTTCTGGAGTACCAATTTGTTGAATCCTCCCCTTATTTAACACTACTATTCTATCAGAAAGTGCTAATGCTTCCTGCTGATCATGAGTTACATATATAGTAGTAATACCTAATTTCTCATGAATGGCTTTTAATTCATACCTCATCTCAATTCTGAGAAGGGCATCAAGGTTGGAAAGAGGCTCATCAAGCAACATAAGACGAGGTTCTGTTACTATACAACGAGCTAAGGCAGTCCTCTGTTGTTCACCACCAGATAGCTGTCTTGGATACTTATCAACATGCTCCTCTAAATGAACCAATCTTAAAGCCTTAATAACCCTCTCTTTTATCTCTGAAGCTGGAATTTTTCTAATTCTAAGTCCAAAAGCTACATTTTCAAAAACTGTAAGATAAGGAAAAAGGGCATAATTTTGAAAAACCATCCCAAAGTTTCTCTTTTCAGGTGGTACAAATCTCTTTCCATCATCTATACATTCATCATCTATGTATATACTTCCACCATCAATAGGTATTAATCCTGCTATTGAATTTAAAATAGTAGTTTTTCCACACCCAGATGGTCCTAAAAGAGTAATAAATTCACCATTTTCGATAGTTAAACTAAAACTATCCACAACCTTTCTGTTGCCATAATATTTTACAAGATTTTGAATTTTAATTTCCTTAAAATCCTTCATTCTATCCCCCTTACCCTGATTTTATATTTTCAAAAAGGGGAGGAGATAATCCTCCCCTTCCATCCTATTATTCACTTTACTTTTGATCCTACTAATCTATCCCACATATCAAAAGCCTCTACTAATTCTTTTGCTCCAAGTTGGGTAGTTGATGGGAATTTTCTTATAGCATCTTCATATTCTTTCCTCATGGCAGATTTAATCTTTTCTTGAATTTCGGCTGGGGCCTTACTAAGAGGAACATTTTTTATAGCTGGACCAGGATAGAAATATCCATTATCATATGTTAAAGCTTGCATTTCTGGTCTTAAAAGCCATGCCATAAGTTGAAGTGTAGCTTTTTTGCGATTTTCATCTAATCCTTTTGGCATACACATAAAATGCGCATCTGTTACCCAAGTAGTATTTTTCAAGAAGAAATCCTTGAAGGTTTGAGGAATTACTCCCAATATCCTTTGATTCATATCCCAACCAAGATGGCTTGCAATAATATAAACACTTCCCTCTGCTAAAGCTCTAAAAGTAATCGCAGTACCTGTAGGATAATAATCTATATACTTATCAAGCTCTTTTAGATATGCCCATGTCTTATCCCATGTTTTTGGATTTTTAGGATCTTTATCACCTAATATGTAGGGCAATCCTTGCAATAAGCATCTTCCTGGTCCAGAGTTTGCAGGCCTTGCATACATAAATTTACCAGGATTTGCCTTTGCCCACTCAAGAAGTTCTTCAGCTGTTTGAGGTACCTTCTTTAATTTCTCAGGATTATAGGTAAACATTGGTCCTCCGGGGCAATATACTACTACTATTCCATATCCTTGGAAGAGATCAAAGGCCGCTTTTGCTCCAGGAAGATACTTGGTTTCAAGGCCAGGAAAATATTGCTTATAGGTTGGATAGATATTTTCCCAAAGTCCCATCTCCAAACCAGAGGCCATAGCATCATAGCCAGTAAGTACCATAGTAGTAGTTACATTTCCTGCCATCTGTTGCGCCTTTATTTTTGCTGGAAGTTCTGGAGCGGTGGCCTTCAAATACTCAATATCCTCTACTAAATCAGGATGAGCTAATTTAAAGGCCTCTATAGCATCTTTAGTAAGTTGTAAATTTCCTGCCACATCTATAATACTAAGTCTTACTTTTTTCGTTTGCGCACCAATGTTTGTTACAAAAATTAACATTAAAAATAGGATTAAAAGATGGAAAATACTCTCTTTTTACTCATAAGACACCCCCAAGTATTTTAATAAATTTTTAACCTTTTATGATCTATTATAATACTTATTTTAATTTTTTAAAAACACAAAAAAATGCTATAATCTGAAAAAATGAAAGAAATTATAATTATAATTTCTTGGGGAATAGGTTGGTTATACTATAAGACTCTTAAATTTCTTAAGAGGGAAGGCCTGATATCAAGAGACTATAAGATCTCTGTTATAATCCCTGCAAGAAATGAAGAGAGAAATCTTCCCAAGCTTCTTTCTCTTCTTGAAAGGCAAACTTACAGACCTTATGAAATCATAGTCGTAAATGACAATTCTGAGGATAATACAGAAGAGGTAGCAAGAAGATTTAATGTAAAGGTAGTGTCTTTACATGAAGAGCCACCAGCAGGATGGGTAGGAAAGAACTGGGCAATATGGAATGGATATTTAGAATCAAAAGGTGAATTGCTTTTATTTCTTGATGCTGATGTGGAACCAAGAGAAGATTTTATAGAGGTTCTTTTAGCAAGTTATGAAAAATATAAAGGATTGGTATCTTGTTGGCCATATCAAAGATTTGAAAGGTTTTATGAGCATTTGAATTTTACCTTTAACTTAGTATCCATATTCTCCATGGCATTATTGGGTAAAAAAGATGGGGCCTTTGGACCAGCCATGTTGATATCTAAAAAAGATTACGAAATGGTAGGGGGCCATAAAGAGGTCAAAGATAAAGTAGTAGAAGACATGTCCCTTGCCAAAAATTGCATTCAAAAAAACATACCTGTAAATAACTTCTTAGGAAATGGATATATAAAATTTAGAATGTATCCTAATGGGATTTTAGATCTTTTCAGAGGTTTTAGTAAAAATATGGCCAAAGGAGCTTTTTCAATTAACCTATTAAACTTCCTTCTTATTTTCTTTTATATTTATGGTGTATATGCCAGCATCTTCTATTTCAAGAGCAATCTTTTCAATATACTATACCCCCTTTATGTCTTTCAATTTTATATACTACAAAGAAAATTAGGAGATTATAAATGGTATGATGCCCTATTTTTTCCCTTACATTTTATCTTCTTTTTATTTGTCTTTTCCTACTCCATATTTAGAACCTTCTTTACAAAAACAGTAATATGGAAGGGGAGAAAAATTCGTGTGGATTAACATTTTGGTAATTCTTTTTCAATTTCTTTCAGGTTCCATAATGTACTCATATATTATAGCTAAGATGTTAAATATAGACCTATCAAAAATAAGAGATGGAAACCCAGGGGCATCAAATTTATGGAGAGCAAAGGGATGGAAATATGGCATATTAGCCCTACTCCTTGATTACTTGAAAGGAGCATTACCTATTGCCTTATTCATATCCTTAGGAATAGTAGAAAACAAATATGTTATAGCTTTTTCTGCTCTTGCTGGAGTACTTGGACATGCCTTTTCCCCTATGTTAAGATTTAAAGGGGGAAAAGCTGTAGCTGTATCCTTTGGAGCATGGTCTGTACTTACCAAATGGGAGGCTCCTACTATTTTAGGAACCACTTTTACTATCTTTACAATGATAAAACCTAAAGATACCACTGTAGAAGAGGATGCATTAAGAGTAATCATGGGATTTATAGTACTTTCTCCATATATAACTTATAAATTCTTTTTGGGTGAAAAACATTTACTATTATTTTACGCTGGTAATTTTGCCGTTATACTGTATAAACATTGGAAAGATCTTAAAGGTTATCTCTCAAAATTTTTAAATTATTCGTAAGGGCCTATTTTAGTTTTTTTAAAATATAAGAAAAATTTTCTATAAGTTCTTTAACCTTTTGAGGAGTGGAGTGTTTTTTCTATAAGTTTTTTAATTTTCCATTTTTTCTTTTATATTTATCCCAAACTTCTGAAATAGGAAGTTTAATTATTGTGTGTTTCTTATTGATTATAACCTTTTTATCAAGCATATTTTAGATCACCTATTATTTTGCATCCTGGTAGTGTTTTCTTTTTAAGAATCTACTTATATAGTTCAGATAGATCAATAAATATATATTCAAAATAGAGAAGAAACAAAAGAACTTTATCCTCTTTCCATAACTTTTATATATGAACCCTTATTTCTAATTCTTAGTATGAGTTTGATGGTATTAAGAAAGGTTTTTTCCCCAGAACATAAAAGAGATATTAAACACCTCCAGTCTTTCCACATAAGCCTTTTAAAACGCCTTTAAACTTGCAAGAGTCTCAGATTTCATCGGTGAAATAAGTGTTAATAAACAAATACTAATCTTACTTGAGGCTTTAGAAAAAAATGAAATCAAATACAGAACTTATAAACTATCATAAGATTGTAAATTAAAAACATGAACCAATTTACCAGTGGCTAAATTGCTACGGGTTTTTAACACATCTTAGTAGATTTTACATTAAAGATGCATAAGATTAAATTTCTCCACTTTATATAGCCTAACCATTAAGTAAAGTTAGATCTGAATTGCTGAATCAGTTATTTCATGTTATTATTAATACAGATAAGTTAATAGATAATCATTATTGAGGTAAAATTATGATTAGAATATGTATAATAGGTGCAGGAAACGGAGGACAAGCTTTAGCAGGTTACCTTTCTATGAAAGGTTATGATGTTTCCTTATACAATAGAAGCGAGTGGAGAATAGAACCTATTAAAAATTCTGGAAAAATCATATTAGAAGGAGAATATTCTGGGGAATATGAAATCTCTTTAGCAACTACAGATATAAAATCTGCAATAAAGGATAGAGAAATAATCTTAGTTGTAGTACCAGCCTTTGCTCATAGAGAGATAGCTGAGAAATTGGCACCTCACTTAGAAGATGATCAATTAATTGTTTTAAATCCAGGAAGAACAGGAGGAGCTTTGGAGTTTAGAAAAGTTTTAAAGGATAAAGGATGTAGAAAAAAGGTGTTTATTGCTGAAGCCCAAACTTTCATATTTGCTTCAAGATGTTCTAACCCTGGAGTAGTAAGAATATTTAGAAAAAAGAATGCGGTTCCAGTATCCTGCCTTCCTGCAAAGGATAATCCAATATTACAGAAAACATTAAAAAGAGTAATGCCTGAATTTGAAATTGCAAAAAATATAGTTATTACAAGTTTCAACAATATAGGTGCAGTTTTTCATCCAGCTACTACAATTTTAAATGTAGCAAGAATTGAATTCACTTTTGGAAAATTTGAATTCTATTTTGAAGGAATATCCCCTTCTGTAGCAAAAGTTTTAGAATCTATTGATGAAGAAAGATGCAATGTTATGAAAGCTTTTAAAGTAGAGCCTCTCACAGCAAAACAATGGTTAAAATATGCTTATGATGTAGATGGTAGAGATCTTTATGAAGCTATTCACAGTAACTCTGGATATAGAGACATAATGGCACCTACCGTAATTGCTAATAGATATATTTTAGAAGATGTGCCCATGAGTCTTGTCCCCATCTCCTCCTTTGGAAAACATTTTGGCATCTCTACTCCTACTATAGATGCTACTATACATCTTGTTTCTGTTATGATGGGAGAGGATTACTATTCTAAGGGGAGGACTGTAAAATCTTTGGGCTTAGAGGGAATGACTGCAGAAGATATAATAAGATACATAGAGGTGGGGGAAGAGTGAAAAAGATTTTAGGGGCAAGTATTGGAAGTTGTATTCATACCGCAGGAGTTCTTAATTTTTTAAACCTTGCTGAGAAATTAGGCTTTAAAACTATATATCTTGGAGGAGCAATTTCCATAAAGGAACTCATAGAGGCAATTATTGAGACAAATCCAGAAATTGTTGCTATAAGTTATAGATTAGGAAGAGAACCGTTAAGAAATTTACTTTCAGATTTAGAAAAGGAACTTAAAAGCAAAAACTTAATGGAAAACAGGATATTTCTATTTGGAGGTACAAAGGAAACAGGTGAAGTAGCAAGGGAATTTTCCTATATTTATAAGGTTTTTGATGGCTCAGAAGAGATAGAAGATGTCATAGATTTTTTAAAAGAGATTCAGGGAGAGATTATAGATAAAAAAGATAAAAGGACATTTCCTCAAACTTTAAAAGAAAGAATAAATTGGAAAAGTCCCTTTCCTCTATTCAGACATCATATAGGCCTCCCAAGTCTTGATGAAACCATAAAAGAAATAGAAAAATTAGCAGATTCAGGATTATTAGATATTATCTCAATAGCTCCAGACCAAAATACTCAAAGCTATTTTTTTGAACCTGAAAAAATGGATCCAAAACAAGATGGTGCAGGAGGGGTTCCGTTAAGGAAAAAAGAGGATTTTATAAGATTATATAATGCTACAAGAAGAGGAAACTTTCCATTATTAAGATGTTATTCTGGCACTAAAAATCTTATTGAATTTTCAAAGCTTCTTAAAGAAACCATTAATAATGCATGGTCCGCTATACCTCTAACTTGGTATTCTGATTTGGACAGAAGATCAGATCGAGAACTTTTATCAGCAATAAAAGAAAATATGGAAGGTATAAAATGGAATGCAGAAAATGGAATTCCTGTAGAAATCAATGAATCTCATCAATGGGAACTAAGAAATGCCCATGATGCCATTGGAGTTGCAACATGCTATATAGCTAGTTTAGTAGCAAAGAAACTTGGGGTTAAGGAATACGTAGCTCAATATATGCTAAATACTCCTCCCAATATATCACCTAAGATGGATATAGCAAAGGCTCTTGCAAAGATTGAGCTTGTAGAATCTTTACATGATGAAGATTTTGTCTCTTACAGAATGATAAGAACAGGACTTTTATCCTTTCCAGCAGACCCTTATTCTGCTATGGGACAATTGGTATCCTCAATGTTTTATGGGGCCTATTTAAAACCCCATATAATTCATGTAGTATCCTATTCTGAGGCTATGTATCCTGCGAGGAGTAAAGAGATTATAGAGAGTGTAAAGATGGTGAAAAGAGCTTATATCTTAGCTTCTTCAGGGCTTCCTGATTTCTCATCGGATCCCGAAATTCTCAAAAGAAAGGAAGAACTAAAAGAGGAAGCTTTAATTATTCTCGACGCTATAAAAAACTTGGCAAAATCAGAGGATGATTTTTTATCACCTGAAAATATATATAATGCCATCAAATGCGGTATATTAGATGCTCCCATGCTCAAAGGATTCTCTGTGGCAAGAGGGGAAGTTAAAACTTTCGTAATAAATGGTGCTAATTATTGTGTAGATGAAAGGGGAAAAATTCTTAAAGAAAAGGAAAGAATAGAAAGATTAATATGAGAATTGGGATAGCTTATAATCTTCCTTGTTCTTCAGATTATGAATTAATGGTAAATGAAATAGAAAATATTCTAAAAGATGAGGGATATACTGTAACTTTAATCCCTGTCTCAGAAAACTTTCTAGAAAGAATTAAAAGTGTTGACTTTGTTTTCAATCTTTTCACTCAAGGAAAAGAAACAAGACAAATACTTATACCATCACTATGTGATTTTTTAGGGATCCCCTATACAGGTCCTTCAGCATATACCCACTCTCTCTGTCTTAATAAAACCCATACCAAGATTTTATTACAATACTACAAAATTCCAACACCTCCATTTTTTCTTGTGTATCCTGATGAAAGAATACCCAAGAATATTAATCTTTCTTTTCCTCTTTTTGTCAAACCAAACAGAGAGGGGAGTGGAAAGGGAATAAGAAAAGAGTCCTTAGTAAGAAACAAAGAAGAGCTAAAATATATGATAGATTATATTCATAAAGAATTTCAAGAAGAAGCTTTAGTTGAGGAATTCATAGAGGGTAAAGAGATAAGTGTGGGAATTCTCGGAAACAAGAAGAATTTAGAGATTCTCCCCCTCTTGGAAATTGATTTTTCAGAACTTCCTGAAAGTGTTGAAAGATTTTACTCTGGAAGAGTAAAAGAAGAGTTTGGAGAGAAAACTAAATATTTTTGTCCTGCAAGAATAGATAAAAATATAGAAAAAAGTATAAAAGATATTGCAAGAAGTATTTTTATGTATTTTGGACTTAGAGATTATGCAAGGATTGATGTGAGAGTAAGAGGAGAAGAAATTTTTATTTTGGATGTAAATTCACTTCCTCTTTTAATTCCTAATTACTCTGATATTGTAAAAATGGCAGAAGCAAAAGGATACAGTTACAAAGATTTAATATTAAAAATCCTTAATAGCTCACTATCCAAAGAGTGAAATAGAAGATCATTTCTACAGAATAAAAGATAAAAACTAATAATATCTAACGAATTGAAGTTGTGCTATTTAAATCCCACATAGTTCAGATCAAACTCTCAATATTGTAATCTTTGAGCCACTTTATTTCGCATTTAAATCCCACATAGTTCAGATCAAACATTTACCGGTTATGTTGCTTTTAAAAACACTTGCGCTATTTAAATCCCACATAGTTCAGATCAAACTGTTGGATCTGCAAAAGCCCCCTCCGTTTTTGTAGAATTTAAATCCCACATAGTTCAGATCAAACATAGCGCAAAAAGACTTGGAGGTCTCAAAGAAACTCCATTTAAATCCCACATAGTTCAGATCAAACTCTTAAATCGAAGAACACCACGCCATTCGTAACACCATTTAAATCCCACATAGTTCAGATCAAACTCTTGGAGGAGCCAGTAGGTGTAAACGACCACTTACATTTAAATCCCACATAGTTCAGATCAAACAGATTAAGAGAAACGTAAAGTGGGATAATGAGTTAATTTAAATCCCACATAGTTCAGATCAAACAAAATGCGAATATGCGAATTTGCGAAAAACAAGAAAATTTAAATCCCACATAGTTCAGATCAAACTGTTTATGTTATACAACTGGGATTAGAACAAATAAATTTAAATCCCACATAGTTCAGATCAAACTATCCGATTCATGCGATTGTAGAAGGATCATCAAAGATTTAAATCCCACATAGTTCAGATCAAACATATGTATAGACCCTACTACTACAAGAAGCACATTGATTTAAATCCCACATAGTTCAGATCAAACCTTATATACAGACTGCTGAGACTTTCATTGCCTCTAATTTAAATCCCACATAGTTCAGATCAAACTGTTGCGCCATATACCCCCAAAAATCGCCAAAGAAATTTAAATCCCACATAGTTCAGATCAAACTCCCTTTTCCCTTGTGCGCACAAATACACGCGCACAATTTAAATCCCACATAGTTCAGATCAAACTATCCGATTCATGCGATTGTAGAAGGATCATCAAAGATTTAAATCCCACATAGTTCAGATCAAACATATGTATAGACCCTACTACTACAAGAAGCACATTGATTTAAATCCCACATAGTTCAGATCAAACCTCCTTGCGATGCGCCTGCTTTATAGATCTTCCCATATTTAAATCCCACATAGTTCAGATCAAACACACAACATAGACACCAAAAAACTGACAAAATTCATATTTAAATCCCACATAGTTCAGATCAAACGACCCGAATTATTAAGCTTTTTAAATTCCCCAAGCAATTTAAATCCCACATAGTTCAGATCAAACGTTTCTTGTGTCCCTGTCCACAAAAAGAGAAAGAGAATTTAAATCCCACATAGTTCAGATCAAACGACCCTTCTTGGCCTCTTCGATAGTTTTCCTAATTTCATTTAAATCCCACATAGTTCAGATCAAACATTCCCTTTAGGATTGCAAAAAAGAAAGCAAATCCCATTTAAATCCCACATAGTTCAGATCAAACATTGATCACAAACGACTTGGATATAACGCTATTTGGATTTAAATCCCACATAGTTCAGATCAAACTCAAATGTTCTGGAGCAAATACTCCGCCAAAACTTGATTTAAATCCCACATAGTTCAGATCAAACACAGTATTAATACCCCCCTCATAGCCGAACAGAGCAATTTAAATCCCACATAGTTCAGATCAAACCTCTTTTACAAGTTGTATTATCTCGGGTGTCGTAAGCATTTAAATCCCACATAGTTCAGATCAAACTATTTTCTTCTCTGACATGATCGCTTCAAGTGTATTATTTAAATCCCACATAGTTCAGATCAAACACGCCTATGTGGTGCCTGATTTGGCGCGCAAGTTCGTAATTTAAATCCCACATAGTTCAGATCAAACGCTTTTATTCCATTCGCCGCATCAAAGTATAGTGTAATTTAAATCCCACATAGTTCAGATCAAACCGGTTTATTTGTAGTTTTTGTTTTTGGGTTTGAATTATTTAAATCCCACATAGTTCAGATCAAACAATTCAGAAGTCAGAAGTCAAGATTGACCTTGGTTGATTTAAATCCCACATAGTTCAGATCAAACGCATCCACCATTGCATATCCAATGTAGATGTGCAGAATTTAAATCCCACATAGTTCAGATCAAACTGGCAAGTAGTAAATATCAAGCTTGAGATAAAAAGGCATTTAAATCCCACATAGTTCAGATCAAACATGATGCCCAGTTGAGAGCGCCAGGAACTCAATCCGCATTTAAATCCCACATAGTTCAGATCAAACTTCGTCCTGCGCGGCACTCTCTAAAGCTATTCCTACAAATTTAAATCCCACATAGTTCAGATCAAACTGAAGGCTTGTGCGCAATAATGAATATCTATTGCCTATTTAAATCCCACATAGTTCAGATCAAACGAGAAGGAAGTAAAAATATCAAAAAGATTATTTGGTATTTAAATCCCACATAGTTCAGATCAAACCTTACCTGTGCGAGAGCTTCCGCGAAACTCTCGCACATTTAAATCCCACATAGTTCAGATCAAACTACCTTTTAGAGGTGCTTTATGCCCAAAGATATAAAATTTAAATCCCACATAGTTCAGATCAAACTCATATTCGTCCCCCCAATCAAGAGTTTTTTAGCAAATTTAAATCCCACATAGTTCAGATCAAACATCTTATTCTTTTTTTTGTTTTTGTGTCTGTTTCCACATTTAAATCCCACATAGTTCAGATCAAACGAGGTTACTTGTGAAGTGCTTCCTGTTGATACTGCAATTTAAATCCCACATAGTTCAGATCAAACTCCTCTCAATACGAAGCCATTTCCGAAGCATACCTATTTAAATCCCACATAGTTCAGATCAAACCATCGAGTATAGGTATTTCTGCAAGCCTTATTTCCAAATTTAAATCCCACATAGTTCAGATCAAACCACAATATATAGTTTGTTTAAGGTTTTTTGATAAAAAATTTAAATCCCACATAGTTCAGATCAAACTAATATTTCCCCAATCAAGCTATCGAAGAAAAACCAATTTAAATCCCACATAGTTCAGATCAAACTTTAAGCTCTTCTAAGAAAGTCTCCATCTCTTTTTTATTTAAATCCCACATAGTTCAGATCAAACTACCTTTTAGAGGTGCTTTATGCCCAAAGATATAAAATTTAAATCCCACATAGTTCAGATCAAACACTATCAAAGGTCCCCTCTATCATCCGAGGAGGTCTCATTTAAATCCCACATAGTTCAGATCAAACTTTTGGGAGCTTGTTAAAGAATTCCTCACAGACAAAATTTAAATCCCACATAGTTCAGATCAAACATGGAGTAATAGTAAGAGAAGATGGAGCTTCTACCGCATTTAAATCCCACATAGTTCAGATCAAACAAGAGTTTTAGTATAATTGTCTGTAGGGTATCTATTGTTATTTAAATCCCACATAGTTCAGATCAAACACGCGAATGATAGGGGGTTTTAAAATAGTATGCCTTAATTTAAATCCCACATAGTTCAGATCAAACCCTCAAAATTTTCAAAAGATTTATTCTCGTAGAGAGCATTTAAATCCCACATAGTTCAGATCAAACATATTCAAGTTTGCAGGCTAACTGGAGTTGATATATAATTTAAATCCCACATAGTTCAGATCAAACCTTATATACAGACTGCTGAGACTTTCATTGCCTCTAATTTAAATCCCACATAGTTCAGATCAAACTGTTGCGCCATATACCCCCAAAAATCGCCAAAGAAATTTAAATCCCACATAGTTCAGATCAAACTCCCTTTTCCCTTGTGCGCACAAATACACGCGCACAATTTAAATCCCACATAGTTCAGATCAAACTATCCGATTCATGCGATTGTAGAAGGATCATCAAAGATTTAAATCCCACATAGTTCAGATCAAACATATGTATAGACCCTACTACTACAAGAAGCACATTGATTTAAATCCCACATAGTTCAGATCAAACCTCCTTGCGATGCGCCTGCTTTATAGATCTTCCCATATTTAAATCCCACATAGTTCAGATCAAACAAATTTTCGCAGGAGGTCATGGGTTATTACAACTGAATTTAAATCCCACATAGTTCAGATCAAACTTTTGCAACACGCTCCAGACACATTAGTTTTCCATATTTAAATCCCACATAGTTCAGATCAAACGTAGCAACAAACCACCACTAAGCGCTTTGATAGCTCATTTAAATCCCACATAGTTCAGATCAAACTTCTTCTCCCTTCCTCGTTTGCTTCTTTTTTCAGGATTTAAATCCCACATAGTTCAGATCAAACTAGGTATATTTTTGTATAAAAACATCCTTATTTTCCTATTTAAATCCCACATAGTTCAGATCAAACATCATCCATGGGTCCCACATAATGGGAAGATTTGCTATTTAAATCCCACATAGTTCAGATCAAACACAAGCCAGCCGATGAAGAAGTTTATTGCGGAAATAATTTAAATCCCACATAGTTCAGATCAAACTTCTTTGACCCAGTTGTTCAGTGTGTTTTCTAAAGAGATTTAAATCCCACATAGTTCAGATCAAACGAGTGTTCTATAACACTCTTCTATTTCCTCTCGGGTATTTAAATCCCACATAGTTCAGATCAAACTGCCCAGATCATTTCATTACCCAACAGGTTAGGGAACTATTTAAATCCCACATAGTTCAGATCAAACAAGCTTGAGCAAAAAAAGCTCAAGCGAAAAAAATAAATTTAAATCCCACATAGTTCAGATCAAACTCATCCCAAAGATCAGACATACATACAAAACCAGAAATTTAAATCCCACATAGTTCAGATCAAACCTATTTTATTAGAACTTAGGGTTCATAAGGATTTTGAATTTAAATCCCACATAGTTCAGATCAAACTCTTTCCTCTGCCTTGATTTGTTCCTCATATTCTTCATTTAAATCCCACATAGTTCAGATCAAACCCACCGTTTGCAATCTATCTTACAGCTACAGGGCAAATTTAAATCCCACATAGTTCAGATCAAACTATGTGTGTTTTCATCTTCCTTCTCCCAGACCAAACATTTAAATCCCACATAGTTCAGATCAAACTTTTTCCTGTGCTATGCTTCCAGAAATTTTTTTCCATTTAAATCCCACATAGTTCAGATCAAACATTCCAAGCCTTCCGCACACCTACATTGAATATGCAATTTAAATCCCACATAGTTCAGATCAAACTCCTATACCAAATAGCTCAAGTGCAAACAGATATCATTTAAATCCCACATAGTTCAGATCAAACACTCCACCAAGTGAAGAGGATACAGAGCTTGAGAATGATTTAAATCCCACATAGTTCAGATCAAACGTATCCTGTACCACAAGACGGTGTCCTCGCCCAAGAATTTAAATCCCACATAGTTCAGATCAAACCGGGGACAAATAAGAATAGTTTTCTTTTTGCAGATATTTAAATCCCACATAGTTCAGATCAAACGGATCGCACGCATTGCATTTACTGTCTGTTTATCTAATTTAAATCCCACATAGTTCAGATCAAACGTTTTTTTAAAATTCTGTCAAGAGGGTAAAAAAAAATTTAAATCCCACATAGTTCAGATCAAACACAATTCTCTTGCCACCTGGTGATCACGAAATGACATTTAAATCCCACATAGTTCAGATCAAACTGTATATGCTCTGCTACCTTAACCCATACCTGATCCCATTTAAATCCCACATAGTTCAGATCAAACGCAATAAATGACTTAGCTAAAGATTACCCAAAATTTTTATTTAAATCCCACATAGTTCAGATCAAACTCGTTTACTGGGCAGAAAAACATCTATAAAGAAGAATTTAAATCCCACATAGTTCAGATCAAACAAACTATTAGGGAACTTGTCTATCGTGCTTACACAGAATTTAAATCCCACATAGTTCAGATCAAACAAACTTGCTAACGCAGGAGCACCTCTATTCCCAGATGATTTAAATCCCACATAGTTCAGATCAAACTATAATCAAAGCCTTAGTGCCAATTATACAACTAATATTTAAATCCCACATAGTTCAGATCAAACCCCTTTTACTCCTCAAACCCTACGCATACTCAAAATATTTAAATCCCACATAGTTCAGATCAAACTGGTAGAAGTCGGCTCCTTCCTCGTAGGGGGCGTGGAAATTTAAATCCCACATAGTTCAGATCAAACATTTTTTCACCTCCTATAAAAATAAAAAGAAAGGGGATTTAAATCCCACATAGTTCAGATCAAACCACACAAGTGCAAATCCTGCAACAAACCACAGAACGATTTAAATCCCACATAGTTCAGATCAAACTTTCTTTGCGGAACTATTAGATTTCCTTGATAGAAGGATTTAAATCCCACATAGTTCAGATCAAACATTAGGTTTAGTCTCCGCTTGGCATACTAACTGCTGATTTAAATCCCACATAGTTCAGATCAAACCCATTCGCCATATGAGCTTAGCCCATCGACTAACTACATTTAAATCCCACATAGTTCAGATCAAACATAGTTTTAATAAAACTTTAAAAAAACTTTAAAAATATTTAAATCCCACATAGTTCAGATCAAACCGCGCATTCCCTTTTCGCGTTTGTAGCGTACCTATAATTTAAATCCCACATAGTTCAGATCAAACGATTTGGCGCAAAACTCCTTGCGCCCATAAAAGCATATTTAAATCCCACATAGTTCAGATCAAACGAGCACTCTTTTTCCAAAAGCGCGCCTGGAAGCTTCCATTTAAATCCCACATAGTTCAGATCAAACCGTACCTATAAGGGATTGAAACAATAAAATTAAAACATTTAAATCCCACATAGTTCAGATCAAACGGGAAGAGTTTGTTTCTTTCCAGTGCGAGAGCTTTGATTTAAATCCCACATAGTTCAGATCAAACGCTATTCGCTCCCCGCAACATCAACTCTGAGTTCAATTTAAATCCCACATAGTTCAGATCAAACGAAGCGGAGCGAGCTGGCCTCCTTACAAGAGACAGTATTTAAATCCCACATAGTTCAGATCAAACGAAAGGGAGGATTTCCCTCCCCCTTTTTTATTTTTTATTTAAATCCCACATAGTTCAGATCAAACCTCTTTTATCTCATATTCACCAATTTCCTTCATGATGATTTAAATCCCACATAGTTCAGATCAAACATATTTGCTTTTATCTTCCTTCCCCCAGACCAAACTATTTAAATCCCACATAGTTCAGATCAAACTGATTGTAATCTACACAGCTTACGGAGATTATCCAAATTTAAATCCCACATAGTTCAGATCAAACTTCCCTTTTCCCTTGTGCGCACAAATACACGCGCACAATTTAAATCCCACATAGTTCAGATCAAACCTACTTCCCATCCCTCACCTTTTCCGCCCAAACTGGATTTAAATCCCACATAGTTCAGATCAAACAGTATGTAGTATTGAAAACAGACGTGTGGGATGGCACATTTAAATCCCACATAGTTCAGATCAAACGGATAGAAAAGCGCGAACACTTGTGACGCAATACACATTTAAATCCCACATAGTTCAGATCAAACTACTCTTTTCTCAAGCGCGCCTGGAAGGAAACTTCCATTTAAATCCCACATAGTTCAGATCAAACTTTTAGAAGTATAAATACTTCATCGAGAGTAAATTCATTTAAATCCCACATAGTTCAGATCAAACGCTAAGATGATACCATCTTTACCAACACTAAAAAAGATTTAAATCCCACATAGTTCAGATCAAACTCTTCCCAGTCCACCCCTGCGGCATCTTTGGGTTTTATTTAAATCCCACATAGTTCAGATCAAACCTTATTTAGCGCTATATTCAAGATTTTTTCTTTATGATTTAAATCCCACATAGTTCAGATCAAACTAAAGCTATTCCTACAACAGTCTCATCGGCTGTTACATTTAAATCCCACATAGTTCAGATCAAACTGCTAACTCTTCTGCGCTTTCGAGAAATCTTTGAGGAAATTTAAATCCCACATAGTTCAGATCAAACCCAACAATCAGATTAAATTGTAACTATAGTATTATACAATTACTAATATAATTACAAAATTTTTAGATTAAAACCATAATTGCAGTGAACCTTAAGTTTAATTTTACCAAAATAAAAAATTTCATATTTAATGTTAGATTTTTCAACATTTTTAAAGAAAAATCATTTAAAAATAGGTTTACTGCAAAAATAAACAAATTAATATATATTGTCTGTTACATCTTTTTCTATTCCTAAAACAGTTTTGCTAATATTATTCCTATTGTCTACAAGATAAAAGTATACAGAATCCACATCCTTATCTATTATGAAACTCAATTCTAATTTACATTTTTCAAGTTTTGCTAAAGTTATCTCACCTTCAAAAACCGAATTTTGGACCCAATTGAAATATCTTTTTAATACTTTCCTTACCTTATTTACTCTTTCCTCACTTATATCATAAGTAATAATTACATACATGATCACCACCAAGCCTTCAATGGCTTATATAAATCATCCTCCAAAAAGTGTTTTACCAATTTATAACATTCAAGTCTTATAAGAAATCTATATGATACATTTCTATTTAGCTTTCTATGTTTAATCGTAGTTTGAATTTTGGACTCAAACTCTTGAATAAACTTTTTCCTTCCATCTTCAGTAAGGTAGCAATAATTTACATCTTTTTCAAAATCTGATAATTTTAGCATATTATTATTTATAAGCTTAAATATTACAGGATCTACAATCAAAGGCTTGAATATTTCAGAAATATCAAGGCTGAGAGAATATCTCCTTTCTCTTACTTCATGAAGATAACTTATTGCTGGATTTAATTGGGTTCTATAGATCTCAGATACAATTATCGCATAAATCAAAGAATTACCAAAAGAAATTAAAGCATTAATTGGATTTGTAGGAGGTCTTTTTTCTCTTTTTTCAAAATAAAAATTATTTTTTAAAAATATATTAAACGCTTGATAATAACTTTCTCTTGCTCTCCCTTCACATCCCATTAATTCATTTATAGTATTACATTCTCTTGCTTTTTTAAGCTCTTCTTCAATCTTCTTTTGATTTTCCTCAGTTCCATTATAATTTCTCAAATTCCTTATCATATGGTAAAGGGCGCCTTCCACGAAAGAATAAGCAAGATAAAATCTTTTTTCCTTATCTAAATAGTGTTCTGCTTGTCTTACAATAACTTCTCCAGATATATTTTTTTCTCTGGGTAAATAAGATCCAGAGTAATAGCCGTAATAATTGTATACATGTAATACAATGTTGTTTTGTGCAAGGAAATTTAGGACTTTTGTATTTAAATCTATCTCTCCAAAAAGATGTATGCTGTCTATATTTTCTACTGGGAAAAACTTTCTTTCTCCATTAGATGTTTCAAAATACACAGTATTTTCTTTTCTCCGCAAAGAACCATTAGAAAATATATAATAATCTCTCCCCATCTTCATTCCCCTATGAAACAAAATTCATAATATGCACATTTTTTACAATAACTTTTTTTGACAACAGGAGGAGGCTTCTCCATTTTTATTATTTCTTCTATTTTAAGAAGAGCCTCCTCTATCTTCTTTTCATATTCCTGATTAAGTTCAACTATCTCTCTTTTTCTTTGCTTTGGATAATTTAGAATGCCTCTTTTCTTTACTCCTAATTTTTTTAAATAATATAGGTAATATAAAACTTGCATTCTATTTGCATCTTCCATTCTATTGCTATATTTAACTTCTCTTATCTCATCCTCAGAGAGAATATCAATACATATAAGTTCATCTATCATAATCTTTCTTTTTTCCTCTGAAAGATAACTACTTTCCTCCAAAATCTTACCTAATAATACTTTTTCCGAGGTATGTTCCATACCAATACCTCTATCAAAGAGCCACAATTTCCTTTCGCAAACAAATAGATAATTTATTTTTATTCCTGTTATTCTTAGATCTTGAGGTAAGGATAAATCTTCCATTTATAAAATACTACTCTCTCTCACAAATCCTTTCTCACTCTCATACTCGGCTTCATTATCGTAATAAATATCACTTAACCATCGGATTAACTTATCATATTTTTCAAAAACTTCTTCTTTTTCTTTAAAACCTACCTCATGCAAATATTCTGTTATTCTTCTTAATCTATTAGCATCTAAAATTCCATCTCTCATATACATTCTTAAATCCACATTTACACAGAATTTTGAGATAACTTTTCCTTTAAAAGTGGTATAGTCAAATTTTTCTCCTTCAAACCTTCCTTCATTATTCACAAATTGTTTCAAATCTTTTATAAATTCCTCTATAAGATTCTTAGGAATAACTTGTACTGTGTACATTTCTCTGAAAAGCCTTTCTGCCTCAGACTTTTTCTCTGACATCCACCCAGAATCAAGAAGATCTATAGTATTGTAGAATCTATTAAGATAGCTGTTGTCCTTTACATTAAGCTTATTACTTTCCATAGTTTTATAAAATAAATCGATTAACAAATATTTATCGTATTCAGAAATTTCAATTTCTATACCATCTATATTCTTATCCCATCTTTTTTCAATTAATTTTTGATATATATTATCTTCTTTTTTCTTACTACCTCTACCTTTCTCATTATCAACTAAATCTTTTAATATTTCTAAGTAATCCTTTGAAACTATTTCCTCCAAATCATCAATATCCCTTTTCTTCAAAAGCCAGCTAATAGAAAGATTTATCAATTCTTTCATATACACCCTGTTTCCACCTTTACTTCCACCATTTTTAAATATCCATATATATACATTAGGTTCATTGTATGCTTTAAATTCCTTAGAATTTATTACATATTCATTATTGTCACTCTTATTTATGACCTTTCCATCTCTATAAAAATATCTTCTTAAAACTCTCCCCATTCTTTGAACTAAAGCATCAAGAGGACATATCTCTGTAAACAAAACATCTGCATCCAAATCAAGAGAGGCCTCTACCACTTGAGTAGCTACAAGAATCTTTCCTTCTTTTTCCAATGGATCCTTAGGGTTCTTGAATTGCTCTAAAAACTTTAATTCTTTATTTTTTCTATCTTCAAAAGTAAATCTTGAATGTAACAGATATATATTCTTATTTAATTCTTTATTTTCTCTGGTTAACTCCTTTAAATCATCAAAAACTCTCTGGGCTAAATTCACAGTATTCAAAATTACAAGAATTCTTCTTCCTTTTTCAGCCTCTTTTATTATTTCTTTTAACTCTTTCTCAGATATTCTATCCATATATTCACTCTTTTCATTGCTATCATCACTTTCTATATACCTAATCTTTATTTTGTGTTTAAATATCTTCTTAAAATCCTCCCTCTCTTTCTCATAGATATTTATTATCTCAAGATTTCCATTTATTACTTCCTCAATTCTCTTCTTTACAAAAGTAGGTAAAGTTGCAGTTATTAATAAAAATTTTCCACCTAACTTTGTAATCCATTCGATAAATTTCGTAATAATAGCACAAGCTTGTGGATCATACGCTTGCACTTCATCAATCACAAGTCTTGAATAGGAGAATAAAGAGAATATTTTCTCATATCCTGGTGGCCTTAAACCATAAGGAAAAAATTGATCTCCTGTAGATATTAATACAGGATAAGAGATTTGTCTTGCAGTTTCATAAGCTTTAATAGGATCAATCACATCTTCCTCTTTCTCCAACAAATAAACATCAGCATCAGAATGCAATAACCCTGTTTTATCTTTATTAAAAATATTTTCAGCTCTTTCATATATCTGATTTACAGCAGATCGCAAAGGAAGGGTATATATAAACTTATCACCTTTAGACCACAAAAAGGCATATTCTGTTTTACCATATCCCGTAGGCGCAATAAGGATCAAATTTCCATCTATTAGATTATTAAATTGCCAAGCCTTATCACCTATTTTGTCTTTAATATTATTAACTATATCTTGATAATTCAGAGACTCTATTTCAACTTTATTTAAATCTTCACCTTCCTCTTCACACCAAGATGCATAATGATCACATCTTTGCAAATATCCTGCTATAAGTACCCATTCCTTCTTTACTTCCTTTCTCAAAGGCTCATAATCAAATTTATATGGAGGAATTGCATAATTCATCAAACTTCTTCTATTTAGAATACCTTTAATCCATGGGTGATTTATATCTATATATTCTTTATATTCATTAAATTTTGAAAATTCTGTAATCAAATTGTTCTTTAATTTTTCTCCCCACTCCTCTTGTACTTTTTCACATAATTTTCTCAATATTTCATTATCTCGAGATATGAAATCATCAAAATTATCTCTCCAATGATGATAAGAGATAGCTGATATTATGAAATTAAAAAAATCTTCCCCAAATTTAGCTTTTAATTTATCCTTTGATATCCAAAAGATAGAAAATAGGGAATGGGGAACTTCATAAGATACATCAAAAGGTTCATAATCTTTATTTTTAAGGGTTTTTATTTGAAAAGCTGGTAGTACTTTGCCAAGATCATGCAAAAATATAGCCAACTCTGTAGCTTCCAATAAATGTTTATCATTAATTTTATCCTTTATTTTTTCAAAAACTTTTAAGGCATCTTCTGTGTGCTTTGACAAAGTTATTTCCTCTTGATCTTTTTTAAAGGATTTAGCAAGAATTTTAACCATTTTAACCCCCCTTTAAATCAGCAAAAAATATAGGTATACCCTCTTTCAAATCAGAATTTCTTTCTGATTTATCTATAAAGCTAAATATTTCACCTATATTTCCATCGTTTAGCTTGGTTCTAATAAAATCGAAAACTCTAATTCCATCCTTTATCTTGTAAAAAGTGGGAAGATTATATATTAATCCTTCCACTTTATCAATAACAGAATAATTATTGAAATTCCGTTCAGGAATCCAAAAGAAATATCCGTAGTTTCCATTTATTTCCCCTATTTCCAAATCTACATATTTTATCTCTTTTATTACAATCCAATCTTCTGCCCTTCCAAGATGTAATGGAGATCCTCTATTTATTGGATTCTCGAAACTTTCTTTAATTTCTTCCAAAAAACTATTATCTTGATGATAAAGATAAACTAAGATCTCTACATCATTTAATATATCAACTGTGCAAGGACTTTGTCCCCCTATATGCTCTATATGTCCTGCTACATATCTATTATTTATGACAACAAATCTTCCCAAATGAGCATCTTTGCTTAAATTCCTAAACCAAACATATTCACTAGTCTTTGCCTGAAATTTTCCACATATAGAAATTTTTATATTTTTAAATTTATGATATGGACAATCACAATTTTCTTCAATGCATGGTTCCTCTTGCCCTGGTATATTTCTTATACCAAGAACATTAGCAATTAAACCAAGAACCGTAGAATAGGGTGGAATAGGATATGTATGCCTTCTCTGATACGTAAAAGGTATTCTATAATGAGCCTGAGGCTGATATATCTTAATCTTTAAGGCTGTTATCTTATCCCCCATTAATTATCTCCACCTTTTTCTGAAGTTGAAGAAGTTAATCCAAGACTACCTAAGAATTCATTCCAATCATGTTTTACCTCTTTTGCTAACTTATCTTTATCAGCTTTTATTTTTTGGCTGTCCATAATAAATACTTCTTCAAGCCAACTATTATTTAAAGCATCATTAATACCGATAACCTTATAAGATATATTGTCTAATGGAACAATTTCTATATAAGGATGAAATACAGGAGATGGGACTTTTACTTTTCCAGCTATTAAAAATAGAGGAATAATAGTATTCTGTTCATTACTTGATTGGGCATAAAGACCATCTTTTATAGCTTCAAGGATTTGTATAATACGCTCCTTCTTTTCTTTTTCGTTAAGTTGGAAGATTATTTTGTATTTCTCTCCTTTTAATTTTTCAATTTTTATAACCCCATTTTCCAATTCATATCTGTTATCGTCACTCTTTTTAACATAACTTATTACCTTTTCTATAACTGTGTTTTTTTCCTTATTTTCTGATAATGTAATTTTTAATACATTACCATCAAATTCAGGCTCTTTATTAACAATCCACTCATCTTTTCCCAAAATATCCACATCTATCGTAAAGCTCACTTTGTAAAAGGAATAATGTTCTTCTTTATTATAAGGATTAGGTGTTGCATCAAGTCCTTGTTTTATCCCCCTATTTACCAAATCATGATTTGCATAAAATGCCATATCACCCTCATAAGGATCTAATCCTATCGCCTTTGTTATCCCAACTGGAGCTTTTCTTGTAATAGAAACTTGCTTTCCTATAGTATACATATATCCAAAAGCATCAAGCTCATGACTTGTCAAGATATCATCCTTAGTAATATCAAACTGTACTACATCATCCTGCACTCTAACCGCGCTCGGGCTCCATCCGTGAGCTTTCACTAAAGTTTCAAAAAGATAATGTCTTATAGCAGGTTTTCCTATAAAACTTACTACTTTATTACCTTTCTTTAGTTTCTTAATAGATAAAATATTTCCTCCTACTTTTTCATCTCTATTTAAAGCAGATCCTTCAAAAATAATAGTAATAGTTATATGGCTTAAATTATTCTCTCTCATCTTTAGATACCTCCTCTTTAATAATTTTTACCTAATAGTCCACTTAAAAAGGAATAAAGCAAGGCTCTAAAACTTTCCACGGAATATTTAGGATTAAATGCCATTACAAGCTTCTCATCAACCTCTTCTTGTGCAGTAGCAAATTCTCTAAGTATTATGTAAAAAACTTCATCTCTTTTTCCAAGTCTTGAAAGCTCAAGCAATCTAAACGTCATACCAGCAGGAGCATTTTTATTCTTATCATAAAATCTCTCATATACTCCAGAATTTCTAAATCTTAATCTTTCCCCATAAGATCTCAATTGCTCACAAAGATTTGCTATATTCTCTTCCTTAATCTCTTCATATAGGTTATTCAATTTATCTTTATCTTCTTTCGTATTTTTAATTGCATATTCCAATAATTTTTGTATATGAAAACCAAGTTCTTTATATTTCTCAATTAAATCTTTTAATGAACCACAATTAACCTCTCCATTTTTAATCTGTTCCTTAATATTACTCATTATTTCATCAAAATTAAAATTATCATTCATACATAAACCCCCTTTCCTATCTTCTCTTCAATTAGAGCATAGAGTTTAAAAAGCTTTTGAGAGAAGGCTACGAGATTATTTTTATTCTTATCCATTTTTATCTTTTTATTTATGAAATCATTCTCATGCTTACCCCAATCATTCTTGTTTTTAATTCCAATTTTAAAAACTCTTTCTCCAAAATCTAAAATCTCTCTGTATTTACTATCCAAAACCAAATTCAAAACATTTATCTCACCTATATCATTAATTAAACTTGCTATATTACGATCCATGAGGAGTAATATGGTTTCATAGGGTAAAGAAAAGAATTCTATTTTATCATTATCTCCTTCTCTATATTGGTTCACCACCTCAATATTCATCATTGTCCATTTACCAAGCTGAATATGAAATTTTAAAGCCAATTCAATAATAGACATTCCCAAAAGTTCTTTTATTACTTCTATTTTCTCTCTTCCATAAATTTCTTTTACATATCTATTTAAATGCCACATAACCTTAAATGAAGGAGCATTCACAAAGATCTTAGATTTATCAGAAAGATCCACCAATGATAGATGATGATGGATAATTAAATATGCACATAGAGGGCATACACGAAAGGTTTGAGAATTATTCCAAAAACCATTTGGAAATCCTCCTATAGATGGACCTAACATAGACATATGTCTCATATCAAATTTAGATACACCTTCTAAAAACTTTTTTAATCCTAAATTTTCCAATTCTTTAATATCATCATTTAATAAATAAAATTTTCTATAACACAGGCCACAAGGTATAGCATCTTCTTTCTCTTCAATCTTTGAGAGCTTTTCAACATAATAAGGAAATTTATCTTTCCATGGTTCTTGTAAGTAATTCCTATACAAATCTGATTTTCCAACAATAGAAGATATTTTTCTTTCACTAAAATACCTCTCATCAACTTTTAAATTTTCAAAAATATCTTTTCTTATTTCTAAAGATCCATCATCTTTAAAATTTGCCACATCCTCATAAGGAATTCCTTCAACTTCCTTTAATGAATACAAAAATCCAATTACTCCTGCATTGTATAACCAATTTCCAGGATATAGTCTTATCACACTATCAGCCATTTACACCACCTCCACCATACCAAAACCTTGAGCCCTTCTTAATCCAAAACCAAGCTGATATAAATAATTCAAGTCCTCAATATCACCACATAGTTCAAATACCCCAGAAAAGCATGTAAAGGTATAAAGTTTTGACTCTATATCCTTTTCCCTTACCCTATGTTTAACTACTTCTTTTCTTAGCTTAATAGGTTTAAAATCTAATCCCTCTTTTAATCCATATCCCCTTACACTTTTTAAAATAGTATCAGAGATGTAATTAAACTCTCTGAGAAAGTAAACAAAATCTTCACTTTCCTTATAAAGAGGTTTCCCATCTTCTGGACTAATAGGAAGAAGTGGCTTATCATTTTTATCCTCTATAAGGATAGGAGAAAGAGTTCTAAAAACTACTTTGTTTTCCTTTATACTTTTTTCTCTAAGAAGTACAATACTTTTTCTTTTGTGTATTTCTCCTTCTCCCATTTTAAATGGATATAATTTTTTACTTAATAGTCCATTGTAAAGAGCAACTAAAAAGCATGGATCTGGGCTTGAGATATAAAATTCTATAGGCGTTTTAATATATAAAATATCTTTATCTTTCTTGAATTCTTCTTTATCATGTATAAATCTTACTGCAAAGCAAAAAGGCTTTCCTGATTTATTATTCTTAATCTCACCCCCTTCTTCATATTTATAAAGATTCTCAAAATATTCTTTTCCCAAATCTGAAACTTTCAAGGCTTCTTTTATAAAGCCCATAAAATGGTTGCGATAATCAACAGGAAGAATATCACCTTCTAAGATTACTTTAAATCTCAAATTCTATATCCCCCCTCTATTAAATTATTTCTTATTATTATATTCTTTTTTTGAAAAAGTTAATATGTATAGGCTTATTTGCATAGGTTAAAATGGATCCTACATAATTTTTGCTCGCAATTCTTATATCCCAGCCAAGGGCAGGAGATTTAAATTTTAATGGCTCTATAGCTTCTATTTCTTTTAAAAATTTTTCGTATTCATCTCCATAATCTGTATTATTTTCTTTTTTAAGAAGTTTGCTTCTGAATATATAGCTTTTTACCAATTTATCATGAAGATTTTTGTAGGCAGATTTTAGAGAGATAATGTCCAAACCATCAAATTTTCTATCTTGAAATACTATTATTCCATTCTGCCCTTCTATATAAGGAAACTTTTCTTTCATATTCTCATATAAATTCTTTCTTTTCTCAAAAACATCCCTCATAGCTGAAGTCTCAGATTTTATTCCAAATTCTTTTTGCAACTTTTCAATCTCAGCCCATATCATACTTTGATCTGAATTGTATCTATTGCTATAAAGCAAAGAGCTTAATACACTCTCATTCTTAATTCTTCTAATATCAGCAGGTATCACTACATCAGGATCCCCAAAATGATGAGATTCATAGTGCCATCTTCCTCGCTCAGTACAGCTCACAGGAATTACAAATTCAGATTTGTTTTTTATTAACAAAGATGTATTTACCACCCTATTTTGTTTTCCTCCTTTTAATTCTTCCCCATCTAAAATAAACACTTTTTGATCAAGCTTATTTATTACTTTTAAATTTGGTACTGTACCTGTTTGATCAACCTCTTTTATATAGAACCCATTTGTCTTCAAGGCTTCATCCAAAGTTATAAAGAAAGGAACTTTATTTATTTCTGCAAAAATTGGAATGATAGTTATACTTTCATATTTTTGAGGGTCTCCAAATTTTACCTGAGATACATAATCTATTATCTTCATAGATATCCCCCTTATTAATTTTTTCCTAAGAGATATTATAAATGTTTAAAGGGTCAAAAACTGACCTTAAAAAAATTCCTCCCCATCTCACCAAATCTAAACTTCTAATATCCCCAAAGAGATTTTACCTTGCATTTTACCGCTTCTTTTTCAAAAAATGGAGCTTTAAATTTCCATATACTTCCAGGCTCTAAATTGGTTATATTTGCAAAAGTACTTCCAACCTGTACCCCCTGACTATCATATAGGTTTATATCAATTTGTGCATAATTATATTGTTTATTAGTATTATTTTTCACTATACCTATTACATAACCCCCAAGCTCATCTCTCTCCATTCTTAAGCTAATTATTTCCAATTCAGGCTTTTTTACTACTTCTACCTTTTTAGTTTCAGATACTAAATTCACATTACTTTTTTCTGATAAATTACTATTATCTGTAGTATTTGCAAAAATAATCAAAGCTATTAAAACAATTAGTAATTTAACACCTGTTGATAAAGATATATTTGTCTTTGCAATTATTATCTTATAAGTAGATGGAAAAATAATTAAGCCTGAAATTAAAATTGCTATTCCCCCAAATATATTTCCTGACATTAAATGCCCTAATCCTGAAATGATAAACATACCCCCAAATATATAGGAAAAAATTAAACCCAATGTAATTTTTCTTGGCTCTTCCATACTCTCACCCCTCACATTTTATTTTTGGTTACTATTATAAATTCCTTAAGTGACAAAAACTGTCCTTATAAATTTTTAGATTAAAAAAGGCAGGAAAATATATTTTTCATATCCAGCCATATTTTTGATGCAAATAAATTAATATTGAGTATAATAAGCGAATCTTTGAACAAAATAGTACCAATAAGTATCTTGATTTATTTTAAGAAGATTATATTGATCATATCCATTATAATTTTGCCAGGAACTATATGTAGGAATTAAGATTGATACACCATATGCTTTATTTGTATTTGCATATTTACCAGTATCTTCATAATAAACATTATTTAAAAGGGTATATACTAAATCATAGACCTTTATCATTATATCTTAATTTGTGTTATTTAAATATAACTTATATGCAAAATCACAAAGATCATTATAACTCCGTCTTATCAAAGTATGTTACATTATTCCAAACATTTTTAATAATTGCCATTTGATTATCATCAGCTTCATAAAGAGCTTTTGCGAAGACTGCAAACTTGCTCTTTACTGTATCAAAAGTAGATCCCAATTTTATATAAGAATAGGTAGTATCATCTTTTCCATTATAAAAAGCGTAGTAATCGTCTACTATGGTTTTTGCAAATTGCGATGGTGTCATCGTAGGATTCTGAGTTAGATGATAAAGTAATGTGTAATAATCATTACCATAACCTGGAACTATAGCCTCTGATCCAACTAAATAATCCGTCCCATACTGCCACTCCCATGCCACTTCAAACATCTGTGTCAAACAAGCATCCATATTAATCGCATCTATTTTCTTTCCTGTAACTTGCCTTGCAGATTCAAGAGCAATTATCACCTTATCAATAGTTAAACAATTCCATGGGTAACCAGGTGTAGTATTATCCCAAGCAATACCTCTTTGAACATCATCCTTTGAGGGTGATCTTGGATAAACCCCATCACCATGATTCCAAAAAACCAAACAAGCCTTCTTAGCCGAGTAATTTGTCATTCCATAGATAATAAAATCCTTTAATGTATTTGTATCTGACATATCCAATTCATTGTAGTCTTTAATCAAAACTGAGTTTATATTATTTGCATCGTAATCTTTAGTAACATAATATAGCCTTGCATTATTCCAATCTCCATTTGATGTATCATATCCTGGTATACGATCAAAAAGGACAAGAATTTTTATTTTATTTGTAGAGCCTACCATCTCCATCTCATTCATATCTTGAATAGCAAATTTTTCCAGATCATTATCACCATCTAAGTAAACTAAAAAGAGCCACTCAGCATTAACAACCCTAACGCCTACACTTACAATTCCCACGTTTCCAACATTATCATAAGATTTTGTCATTATAGTATGATAACCATCTTTATATTGTTCTGTAGCCCACACATAGGTGAGAGAACTTGTTGTACTTTCCATAACTTTTGTCATATCAATATATAATTCTATTTTATTAATCCCACTTGGACCCCTTTGATTATCTTTAGTCAGGGATCTATCAACTATGTTTACACTTATTGTCACTTTTCCTTAAAGATTATTTAGATCAGAGGATGACAGAGAAATAGATATTTGAGGTGATAATGTATCTTTCGGTGTACAGCCAGAAATCATAATAAAAAAAGAAAGATTGAAAAAAAAATTAAAAAATTTTTTTCATTTTTAAACCCCTCAATGAAAAAATTCTCTTAAAAATTTTGATCATCAATAAAATAGGGGGGATATAAATTTCCCCCCTAAAAAGAAATTTTATCTTATGTTGAGTCTTGACACTATTTTATTTATACAATCTAAAGCTGCATCCCTTTTCACAGAATTTCCTGAGACAAAATCACCAAAGAACCACATTCCACTTTTCACTGATCCTGCCTGATCAAAAACTACTTCTTGTCCATTTATATCAAATATTCTTACAGCTACAATGGCATCTCCTTGAACAGTTGTAGCAGGAACAATAGGCCAGAAATAGAAAAGGAATAGAAATACCCAATTAAAACTTCTTCTACTATTTGCAGATACTATTGTCAATTCTGCTATATAGTCTGCTTGTGCTTTATCATACACTACTTCTATACCTTTTGCTCTAATCTTTTCTATAAAATATGTTTTTACTGGATCAATGAGATATCCTTCTGGGCTATTTACTTTTTCCACATATAGTTTTGGAGCAGAGCTTTGAGCAAAAGCAAAATTAAAAAGTAGAATAAAAAGAAACAATAAAGATACTATACTTTTGAATCTCATTATATATCACCTCCTTATATCTTTTACTGAGGATTTTATCTAAGCAAAGGGTCAAAATTAGACCTTTTATCTTTTTTATTGTTAAAATTTTTTAATTTAAAATCCTACCAATTTAGTATATAATATAAAAGAAAATTTTATAAAAGGGAGTTTTACATATGAAAAAAAGAATTGTAATTCCTATCTCTGGAATGAGTTGTGCAGGCTGTGCATTAAGAATTGAGGATAATTTAAGGAATATAAAAGGAATAGAAGAGGTTAAAGTAAACTTTTCTTTGGAAAAAGCAGAAATTGTAGGGGACAACTTAAATCTTACAGAGATAAAAAACAAGGTAAAAGAATTAGGTTATAAGGTCATAACCAACAAATCAATAATACCAATTTCTGGAATGAGCTGTATAGGTTGTGCTCAAAGGATAGAAAATACTCTAAGAAATTTAGATGGTATTATAAAGGCTGATGTAAATTTTGCAAAAGAGGAGTTATATGTAGAATATATTCCTTCATTAATAACATTAAAGGATATACAAAAGATAATAAACGAATTAGGATATCAAGCTTTTGAGCCAAAAGAAAGTGAAATAGAAGATTTACAAGAGTTATATAGGGAAAAGGAGCTAAAAGATCTAAAAAGAAGATTTATTATAAGCTTAATATTTACTATTCCCATTTTTTTAGGAAGTTTTTTCTTTAAACTTTCTCCATATTTACTTTTTCTTTTGGCAACACCTGTACAACTTTATGGAGGTTACAGATTTTATAAAAATGCTTGGACAGCTCTCAAACATAAAACCTCTGATATGAATACATTAGTTGCTCTAAGTACCACATCAGCCTACCTTTACAGTACATTGGCAACCTTTTATCCATCTTTTTTTGCTTTAAAAAATCTTTCCCCTGAAGTTTATTATTATGATACATCGTCAGTAATAATCACCTTTATACTTCTTGGAAGATATTTAGAATTAAAGGCAAAAAGAAAAACATCTAACGCTATTAAAAAACTAATAAGTTTAAAACCTAAAAAAGCATTGGTCCAAAGAGATAATGAATTTATAGAAGTACCTATTAATGATGTAGTTAAAGGGGATATTGTACTTGTAAAGCCAGGAGAAAAAATACCTGTAGATGGAATAGTTGTAGAAGGATATTCTTCTGTTGATGAATCCATGCTTACAGGTGAAAGTACTCCTAAAGATAAGAAAGAAAAAGATAATGTTTTTGCAGGTACTATAAATTTAAATGGTGCCTTAAAAATTATGGCAACAAAAATTGGGGGAGAAACTGTCTTAGCTCAAATAATAAAGATGGTAGAATCTGCCCAAAATACAAAAGCTCCTGTACAAAGATTAGTAGACAAAATAGCAAGCATATTTGTTCCTACAGTTTTAACCATATCTGTTATTACTTTCTTTCTTTGGTACATATTTGGTCCCAAACCATCTTTTAATTATGCTCTTTCCAATTTCATAGCGGTATTAATCATTGCATGTCCCTGTGCATTAGGCCTTGCAACTCCTACAGCTCTTATTGTAGGAATTGGCAAAGGTGCTCAAATGGGAATTCTTATAAGAAACGCTGAAGTACTTGAGAAGACTGATAAAATTAATTCCATAATTTTTGATAAAACAGGAACATTAACATATGGAAAGCCAAAACTTGATGATATTATTCCTCTGAATAATGCCTCAAAAGAGGAAATTTTAAAAATTGCTGTATCCTTAGAACAATTTTCAAACCACCCTTTAGCAAAAGCAGTATTAGAAAAGGGAGAAATTGAAAAGATAAAACCTATAGAAATCTTAGAGATAAAAGAAATTCCAGGAGAAGGAATAGAAGGAGTAATAAATAATTCAAAATACTTTTTAGGAAAACCCGTAGTTTTAAGTAAGGAAATAAAAGATATCTATGAACAATATATAAAAGAGTCAAAAATTGTCACTCTTTTGAAAAAAGATGATATTCCCGTAGGAATTTTAACCTTTACAGATGAGTTAAAAGAGGAAGCAAAGTTGGTAGTTAAAAAATTAAAAGATATGGGTCTTGAGGTAGGAATGATGACAGGAGATAATAATGTCTCTGCAGAAAGAGTTGCAAAAATCTTGGATCTATCTTTCTTTTTCGCAGAAGTTCTTCCCCAAGATAAATTAAACAAAATAAAGAAACTTCAAAAGGAAGGTAAATTTGTTGCCATGGTAGGAGATGGTATAAATGATGCTCCCGCTCTAACTCAATCAGATCTTGGAATAGCAATGGGATCTGGCACAGATATTGCCATAGAATCATCTGATATAATCATTACAGGAAACAATTTAAAGGGGGTTGTAAGAGCTTTAGAGCTTAGTAAAAAGACTTTATCTACTATTAAATGGAATCTTTTCTGGGCCTTTATTTATAATACTCTTGGAATACCTATAGCGGGAGGAGTATTATATCCATTTACTGGTATTCTTTTGAATCCTATGATTGCAGGACTTGCTATGGCTTTTAGCTCTGTATTTGTGGTTTCAAATTCTTTAAGACTAAGAAATTTTAAATCATCAATTTAAGAGAAGGAGGTTTTTCCAATGAGTGAGATTTTTGGAATGAGAATTAGTAGAAAAGAAGCATTAAAGGAGCTTATTAAAAAAATTCACAAAGGAGAAGACCCGGAAGTTTTAAAAAGGCAATTTAAACAGATGTTTGGTAGTGTTACTCCTACAGAAATAGCCCAAATTGAAGAAGAATTAATTAAAGAAGGACTACCAAGAGAAGAAGTAATGAAACTTTGTGAAGTACATCTTGCAGTTTTTCAAGAATCCTTAGAAAAAGGACCCGAAGGTGGTCCAGGAAATCCTATAACTATTCTTATGGAAGAGCATAAAGCTCTATTAGAATTTGCAGATAAATTAAAGAACATTATTGAACAAATGAGAAACATAAAAGATTATGAGGAAGGAAAAGAGAAATTAAGCGAATTACAAGATATAGTAAATCACTTTAAGGAGTCAGAGAAACATTATTTAAGGGAAGAAAACGTACTTTTCCCATATTTAGAAAAACATGGAATAACAGAACCACCTGCCATAATGTGGATGGATCATGATAAGATAAGAGCCATAAAGAAAGATATATATAAACTTATGGACACTTTTAAAAATATATCACCTGAAGAATTTATAAGAAAAATAGCACTTCTTTCTACAGATCTTTCAGAGATGCTATCAAGCCACTTTTATAAAGAAAACAATATTCTCTTTCCCATGGCCCTTCATGTACTTTCTGAGGATGAATTAAAAGACATAAGATTACAATTTGATGAAATTGGATATTGCTGTTTCACTCCTCCATCTGTATTAACACCAGTAGAAAAAACCGAGGAAAAGGAATCAGAAAAGAAAGAAGGTATGATAAATCTACCTACAGGAAGTTTTACCTTAGAAGAATTAGAAGCACTCTTAAACACCCTTCCTGTAGATATAACTTTTGTTGACAAAAATGATGAAGTAAGATATTTCAGCGAGACAAAAGATAGAATATTCGTAAGAACAAAGGCTGTGATTGGTAGGAAAGTACAACAATGTCATCCTCAAAAAAGTGTCCATATAGTAGAAAAGATTGTGAATGAATTTAAGAAAGGCACAAAAGATCATGCTGATTTCTGGATAAATTTGAATGGAAGATTAATACTTATTAGATATTTTGCTGTAAGAGATAAAAATGGAAACTATCTTGGAACGTTAGAAGTTACACAAGATATTACAGATATTAAAAAGATTGAAGGAGAAAAAAGACTCCTTGACTGGGAATAATTTTAATATGCCCTCTGTTCCATATTCTGGGATAGAGGGTATCTTCCCTTATTAAACCTCATTTATTACTACTAAGCCTTTAATATACCCTTTAGGTTTATTCTCTAAGGCTTCAAAAGCCTCTTGAATACTATCAAGAGAAAATTCATGTGTCACCAATCTTTCTATATTAAAGGTTCCCTTCTCTAAAAGATTTACAGCCCTTCTTAAATCATCATATGGATCTAAAGAATAAGAAGGATGAGCTACTATTATCTCTATGGACCTTTTTATTGCCTCTCTAAAATCAAATTTATCGCACTCAGTTTCATGAGAACTCATTAGAATCAATCTTCCTCTCCCTGTCTTCAAATATCTTTGACAAATATTTAATACATTTGGATTTCCAGTACCTTCTATTACAAAATCGGCCATATGTCCCTTCGTTATATCTTGTATTTTCTCTACAACATTTTCTTTTCTTGCATTAATTATCTTTGTAGCACCAAACTCTAAGGCCATATCTAATTTCTTTTTGTCAATATCAATAGCAATAAGTTCTGATAATGTATTTCCTTTTAATGCTTGAATACACAACAATCCCATAAAACCACATCCTACAACAATCCCATAATCTCCAACCTCAGGTCGAGCTGCCCTTAATACGGTAATAATACACTTTAGTGGTTCCCCAAGAGCATATTTAATATCTATATTATCAGGAAGCTTAATACAATTTTTTTCACTTACTACTGTGTATTGTGAAAAACCACTAAGATCATCCGGTAATGCGGTTACTTTATCTCCTGGCTTTAAATTTTTTACATCAGGGCCAACATCCACCACAATTCCTGCCCATTCGTGCCCCAATGATTGTGGAAAAGTTCCGAGTCTTCCATGCCAATGATTAAGTTCCCAATTACAAAGGCCACAAGAGACAACTTTTACCAATACCTCATTTCTCTTTGGCTCCACATCTACGTAATCAATCTCGAATTTTCTTGGCTCAATTAAAAAAGCCCTCTTTGTCTTCATCTTATTTAACCTCCTAATAAAACCCCCTGTCTTATTGCAAGAACAGGGGGTTTTAAATTCAATCTATTCTATTATATACCTAAATTGATTGATTTATATTATTTAAATAACTTAGCTATTAAACTTATCAATATTCCTAACCATTGGAAATCAGAATCACCAAAAGTAGTATTTTCAAATCCAAGTGTTCCGAGAGCTGGTAGTAACAATGCTGCACCAAAGCTAATAATAATACCATTTACAAAGGATCCCAAAATAGCTCCTTTTTTACCTCCTGTCGCATTGCCAATTACTCCAGCAGTACCTCCTACGAAGAAATGAGGCACCAAACCTGGAATGATAACTGGTAAACCCAACAAAGGCATAAGAAGCATAGAAACAATTCCACCTAAGAAACTAAATATGAAACCAATTATTACAGCATTAGGAGCATAAGGGAATGTTACAGGACAGTCTAATGCAGGTTTTGCTTCAGGTACAATCTTATCAGAAATTCCTTTAAATGCTGGTATAATTTCTGATATTATCATTCTAACACCATAAATTACAACACCCACTCCTGCAGCAAAAGTTAAAGCTTGTACAACTGCATATACTAAAAAGTTCTGACCTCCACTCAATTTAGATTCTATAAAGGAAGGACCTGCTGCAATACTTGCAATTAAAAATACTATAATCATAGTTATACCTGTTGCTACTAAAGATTCTCTCAAAAAGCCTAAAGTCTTTGGGAAGGATATATTTTCAGTACTATCTTCAGGCTTTCCAACCAGACTTCCAATAGCACCTGAAACAAAATATCCTAAAGTACCAAAGTGACCTAAAGCAATATCATCAGAACCTGTTACCTTCCTCATATAAGGATGTATCCATGCTGGCATCAAAACTTGCATTAATCCTAAAATTATTGCCCCTAATATCACAAGTCCCGCTCCAGTAAGACCTGCTGTTCCAAGGGTTGCAGAAATTAAAGCAGCCATATAAAAGCTATGATGTCCTGTTAACCATATGAACTTAAATGGTGTAAAACGGGCAAGCAGTATATTTACAAGGAAACCAAATACCATTATTAAAGCAGTTTCTCTACCTAAGGTTTTTTGGGCAATAGCAACTATAGCCTCATTATTAGGAACAACCCCTTTTATTCCAAATCCTGTTTCCAACATTGGACCCAATGCATTCAAAGAACCAATCAAAGTTACGGCACCAGCTACTAAGATCAAAAATCCTAATACAGTTTTTATGCTTCCACTTATCACTTCTGAAAATGTCTTTTTCTGAACTACCAAACCTACAAAAGACACAACACCCACCAAAATTGCAGGTACACTTAGGATATCTTGGATAAACTTAAGAATCCACATATTGGCACCTCCCCATATATTTTTAATCTTTTAAGGTTTTCTCCAAGGTTTCTTTCATCTCTTGAAAATTAACAAAATTTTTAATTGTAACAACTTTGGCTTTTAACTCCCCAAGTTGTGGAGCTAATTCTGGAGAAGTAATAACAATATCTGCATCTCCTAATACTGCCTTTGCAGTAGATATATCTGTTGTTGAAACATCTGCTTCCAAATTAAGATCCTTTACTACCTTTTCTATATTCATTTTTAATATTAAGGAGCTACCTAAACCCATTCCACAAACAGCAACAATCTTAAGTCTCTTGTTCACCATTTGTAACACCCCTTTTATGTATTAACTTTAGAAAAGAACTTTTTAATGTAATCTTTAATTTCCTCTTTATCTTTAAAACTTATAAACTGTTCTGCTAATTTTTCCGAATCTTGAAGAATTTCTGCCAACTCTTGTAAAAATTCAAGATGAGATTCTTTATCAGGAGTTGCAAAAGAAATTACAAGATAAACAGGATCATTATAAGATCCAAAATTTATTCCATTCCTTATTACTAATAAAGAAACCCCAAAGGATTTTGCCCCATCTTCGGGACGAGCATGGGGGATTGCTACTCTTGGAGCAATAACCACATAAGGCCCCAATTCTTTACATACCTCAATCATTTTATCTATATAATTAGGTTCCACAATACCATCCTTCTCTAAAAGTTTCCCACCTATTCTTACCGCCTCTTCCCATGTATCAACCCTATCTAAAATCTCTATTCTATTTCCTATAGCCTCTAAGAAATTTAACATTTTCACCACCTCGTTTTTGAATATTATCAAAGATACATCAACTTTATTCAAGAAAGTTAAAATAATATTAAAGAATTAAAATTCTTTCAAAAATTAACTATTAACTTCCTATTTCTTCCATGATTTTTTGATAATGCTTATCTAATACTTCTAAAAGTTCATCTTCTTGTAATGAATCAAAAGAAACATCAACCTTGGCTATTTTAGAACTCAATAACTTTAAAATTGGAATCCTCAATGGGGCTACACTCACCTCATCAATACCAAGAGAATATAAAAGTAAGAAGGCCCTTAAATCCCCACCTAATTCTCCACAAATACCAATCCACTTACCAATTTTATGAGCAGAATCTATTGCTTCCTTAATTAAATCCCAAAAAGCAGGATGATATGGCCTATACAAATAGGAGACTTTTTCGTTAGTTCTATCTACAGCAAAAGTATATTGAAAAAGATCATTTGTACCTAAACTAAAAAAGTCTACAAAATCTGCAAATCTATTTATGTTTAAAATAGATATAGGTGTCTCCAACATTATACCAATAGGGGGAATTTTATATTCTTTACCTTCCTTTTCCAGCTCCTCTACTGCTTCTTTCACAAGTTTTTTTGCCTCTATTACCTCCTCTACCAAATCTACCATAGGAAACATCATATGAATATTATTTCCAATGCTTGCCCTCAAAATCGCCTTTAATTGAGTTTTAAAAAGTACTTTTTCATATAATGACCACCTAATTCCTCTAAGCCCCAAAAATGGATTTTCTTCTCTCTCAAACTGTATATAGGGTACATTTTTATCTCCACCAATGTCTAAGGTCCTTATAATAACAGGATAATTTAAAAATAGATCTCCAACTTTTTTATAAATTTCGTACTGTTCTTCTTCAGATGGGGGATCATTCCTCTCCAAGAATAAAAATTCAGTTCTAAAAAGGCCTATTCCCATTGCTCCTTGCTCTAAAGCTAAAAAGGCATCTTCCAAATTACCAATATTTCCTGAGATAAAGAATTTTTCTCCATTCTCTTTCTTAGGTACGTAGTTTTTGAACTCTATTGCTTTCTTTTGAAGTATCTTATAACGTTCGTATAATCTCTGATACTTTTCAACTTCCTGAGAAGAAGGATCTAATATCAAAATTCCCTTTTCACCATCTAAAATAGCCAGTTCTCCCCCCTTAATCTCTAAAACATTAGCACCTATTAAAAGGGGCAAATTTAAATTCCTTGCTATTATGGAAAGGTGTGAAAGCACTCCTCCTTTCTCACTAACAATACCCAATAATTTATCTTTTGGAATATTAATTAATTGCCAAGGTGTTACTTCTTTTGATACCAATATGGAAGGTTCTTCTAAGCTTGGATAGCTCTCTCCAACAACTACCCTAAATATTTCTTCCTTAAGAGCTTCTATATCTTGGGCCCTCATTTTAAAATAAACATCTAAATTTAAAAATTCTTTTTTAAACCTTTCAGTGGTTATTTCAACTGCAGTTTTAAAATCTAAACCTTCATCTATTTTTTCAAAGAGAAATTCTTCAAAAGTAGGATCATCTAAAAGTAATAAATAAAAGTTTACAAGATCTCTTTCTGTCTCAGACAAATCCAATAATCTATTATTTAATTCCTCTTTAAGAGCTTCCTTTGCTTCTCTCCAAATCTTTTTTGCCTCATCTCCTTTATAATTTAGATCTTTTTCTTTCTTAATCCAAAGAAAAACCTTACCTATAGTAACTCCAGGAGATCCAGAAATACCCTTTATTATCTTCATATTAAATTCCCCTTTCCAAGGAATATAGCAATTTGAGTAAATAATCCTCACTGATCCTATTTAAATTTCTCAGAGATATACTTGTAGCTATCTTTTGAGATAACCATATAGTCTTAAAATAATCAAAAAGATGGATATACATATAATAGGATTTATTGTTGGGGTTACAGAACAAAATAAACTTTTCTTCTTTTGGTTCTTCCTTAGAGTAGATCCAATATAGTTTCTCCTTTATGGCAATAATAGTAGAGTCCTTAGGTATGTATTGTAAAATCTCATTTTCATCTTTTACTTCCATAATCTCTACATAAACATTTTCTTTATAAAAGTTATAAATGTAATTTTTGAACTTTTCCTCTTCATCCTTAGAGAATAATGGTGAAATTTGAAAATAGGGTGATCCAAAATTAGAAAGTGGAATAGTACTAACATATATAAATCCTTTAGAGGGATTTCGAGGTAAGTCTCTTATTGATGTTATCTTTACAACTTCAACATCTTCAAATATTTTTTTTATTTTCTCTGCTAAAAGATTCGCTGTTAATACTCCAGAAGGACATATTACAATAATCTTTTTCTTCTTAGCCATTTTTTCGAACAGTCTTAACAAATATAATGTTATATATCCTTTTTCTTCTTCTGGAATCTTTATATCAAATCTTTTTTCAAGAGTTTTTGATAATTCGCATGAAATATAGTATATAATTGGATAGTTTTTCTTTATTTTTTCTAACATATTGTTATATATGTTTATATTATTCTTTATCTTGAAGATAGCAGTCTGTATATGACTCAAAAAAACTTTAAAGATATTACTCTTAAAAGAATAAGAATTAAAGATCTCCTTTTCTAAAATACTTCTTAAATCCTTATCTTCTTTAAGAAAACTCTTACCAGATTCTAATTCAGAAGAAAGTAAGTATAGGTTTATAAATCTTTTTTCCCTATCATCTAAATTTAAATCATAAAAACTTTCTAAAATATCAAAAGGAGGATTTAAATCATAATAATTCGTATAAAAGTCCTCCAATCTATATCCTTTTTTCAATCTACTTATAGAAATCCCAATGATTAACAATAAATGAAGAAAACTATCATCAGTAAATTTTACATCCCATACATTCTCTATTTCATTTAAAAACTTAATAATTCCAAAAAAGGAGTCATTAAAAATATCAATCCAAGGTAAATTTACTCTATAATTTAAAAGTACCTCATTTAACAACTTACCTTTTTCTTCTTCCGATAAACTCTCCAAGATTAAATCCAAGATTGCCTGTCTAATATACTTCTCTTCACCTATCAATCTAATTCCATAATGAGGCTTAGCTATTATATTTAGTTTGTGATTAATCATCCATTTCTTTACTAATTGAAAATCTTTTACAATTGTAGGATGGCTCATATTGAATTTTTCTTCCCAATTTTCTAATGTTATTTTTTCTGTTGATAATAGCAGGTCAAGAATCATCAATTTATGCCTTTCTTTGTTAGTTATCTGTTCATTTTGGGATAATAAAGACATAATATAAAGATGTGAGTCCTTTTCAAGATTTGTAATATGAACACCTTTATATGGGATATGCTTAACTTCAATTCCATGGGCAAACAAAAACTCTTCAAGACTTCTTAATTCCCTTCTAACAGTAGATAAACTATAGCCTGTCTTCTCCGCTATATCTTCTATCTTTATAGGATGAGAAGCCTCTAAAATAACATTTAAAATTTTCTCTTTTCTATCCCGTTTACCCATTAATCCTCCCCTAAACCCAACTCTATAAGCTCTGAAAGGGTTTTAAGAGCTTCTTCCTCGTCCTCCCCCTCAACTTCTAATATAAGTTTTGTCCCCTGATTAGCCCCTAAAGAAAGTACTTTTAATATACTTTTTGCATCTGCTTCTTTGTTATTAGCTTTTATTATTATTTTACTCTTAAATTTGCTTGCTGTCTGAACAAAAACAGCTGCGGGACGAGCATGCAAACCTGATTTATTCTTCAATATTAACTCTTTTACTTTCATTTCAACATCTCCTTTCCTGATATAATTAAAAAACTAATTTAATACTTTTTTCAATGAAACTAAAATTATTAATTTTATATTAAAAGTATGCCAAAACTTAACTAATTGGAAAGCTATACGGAAATGTGTTTTTTAAGAGATATTTTCCTTAAATGCTTGAGGTGTTTTTCCTGTATATTTTTTAAATTTAAAAACGAAGTAATCCAGATCCTTATAACCTACCTTTTCTGCTACATCTACTACCTTCTCACCTTTCAAAAGTAATTCCTTAGCTTTATTTATCCTTATTCTATCAATATAGGTATTAAATTTTTCACCTGTATATTTCCTAAATATCTTTCCAAAATAACTACTGTTATATCCAAATTGTTTTGCCAAATCCTTTAACTTAATATCTTTATAATAATTAGCATTTATATATTCTATTATCTGAGAAAGTACATTATTGCCTGTTTTTTCTGAAAAATCTCTTAACACGTTTAATACCATCTCCTTTACAAAATTGTGAAGGTCTATAAGGGATCGCTTTTTATAAAATTCGCATATTATTCTTTTATCTAAATATTTATTAGATATCTCCTTAAAGAAAGGATAATTAGAAGAGAAATAATTTATTATATTTATAAATAGATTAAGATAACTTGATTTTATTTCTTCCTCATCATCCTCTCTTACAGTATGATTATTCATCTTTATCTCAAGAAAAAGATGAATGTTATTAAGATTTCCAAACTCTATAGCTTTTATAATCTCACAAATTATTTTTGAATCATCGGTATTTTGAAAATCACCAAATTTAGCCTCCTTAGGATAGGTTATTATTTCCTTTTGATTAAAGAGAAACTTCTTGTTCTTCAATTTTAAAGCAGTGTTATAAGATATGGGTAAGTCACTAAGTTTGAAAACTTTTTCCCCTACAAAGAATGATATATTAAATCCAAATAATTTTTTGAATTGCCTTTTTACATCCATTAACTTCCTTCTAAAGTAAGGATTCTTTATATCAGCAATAAGAAAACACAAAGAATTTCCCATAAAAGTGTAAGTTTGAATTATGCTATCAATATTATGATTTTTTTTACCCTCAATATTCAAATCATCAGTTAATACTATTTCATAAGAATCCCATGGAAAATTGAAATTATAAATTCTATTAAGATCTTCTTCTTTAACGTTTTTCAATTCTCCCTTTATTAGTTTTTCTAAAAGTTTATCTCGGGATAACTCATATAATAATTTATCACTCTTTATCTGTTCTACAATTTGCATAACCTTTTCTTTAAGAATTTCTGGATCTATAGGTTTTAAAAGATAACTCTCTACACCTAAATCTATAGCCTTTTTTGCATATTCAAATTCAGGATAACCTGTAAGAATTATAAATTTTATTCTCATACCAATCTCTTTAACTTTTTTTATTAATTCCAATCCATCCATTTTTGGCATCTTTATATCCACAATGCAAAGATCAGGATTAAGCCTTATAATTTTATCCAAAGCTTCTTCCCCATTATCAGCATCTCCCACAATCCTCAATCCATGATTTTCCCAATTTATAACTTTTTTTAAGCCACTTCTTATAATGGGTTCATCATCAACTATTAATACCTTGTACATATTTATCACTTCCTTTTAAAACATGATACGGTAGTACTATATCTACTTTTGTACCCTTTCCTACCTCACTTTGAATTCTAAGCCCAAAATCTTCTCCGTAGAAAAGCTTTATTCTTTCCATAGTATTTTTTACGCCTATTCTTTTTCCACCTAAATCTTCATTGTTAAAGATAGCTTCTATTTCATCTTGAGACATTCCTACGCCGTTATCTTCTATGGATATTATTAACTTATCCTCTTTTTTAACAACGTTTATATTTATAATTCCCTTCTCTTCTTTCTCCTCAAGACCATGTATGATAGAGTTCTCAACAATTGGTTGGATTAGAAAAGGGAGTATATATAGATCTTCTATATCCTCATACACATTTATTTTATAATCTATCTTTCCAAACCTATATTTTTGTATTTTCAAGTAATCTTCTACAAGTTCTAACTCTGTCCTTAATTTTATAGGTTTTCCTTCAAATTCTATAATTCTCCTTAAAAGGTTACCAAGCTTAAGAGTAATATCTGCAATATCCCACTGCTCTTTACATATAGCCATCATATGAATAGTCTCTAAAGTGTTAAATAGAAAATGAGGGTTCAAATTATTGGTCAATATTTTTAATTTCATTTCTTTCTGTTTGATCTTCAACTCATTGAGCATCTTTATATTTCTTGCCATATTTTTTACATTCTCAGCAAGTTCTCCTATTTCGTCCTTACCAGATATTGAAAACTCCATATCCCAATTACCATGAGATATCTCATTTACTACATTATTTAATACTGCTATTCTCTTGCTCATATTCTTAGATAATATTAAAGCAAACAAGAGAGAAAGCCCTACAGAAATAACTATCATAGCTATGGCAAATCTAAACATACCGTAAGGCTCTCTCATTATATAGTCCAAGGGTACCATACTTACAAGATAAAAATCCTTGTTATAACCAGCAAGAGGTAAATAAATACCGAAAATTCTATAATCTTTATTGTTATACTTTAAAGAATATCCTTCAGGTTGTATAATTTTTGATTTATCAATAGGGAAGATGGTACCTATTAAGTTTTCATTATTGCTCGCTACAATATATCCATCATTATTAATAAGAAAAGTATCAAAAATTTGATGATTTAATATCTTTTTGATTTCCAGTTTATTTAGATTAATAACCAAAACTCCAAAACTTTCGTTATAAGGATCTCTAAGAAGTCTTACAAGACTAAAATACTTTTCAGGATAAATATCTTCTTTCTGATAAATTAATTCCCATCTTATAAATCCATTTAGATTTATGGCAGTCCTATACCAATTCTCCTTTCTAATATAATCCTTTACTTTATAAAAAATTCCATTCTCTAAAATAGTTGGATTTTCAGAATATATTCTTATATAAGCTATGGCATTAGCGAAAAGAGTTTTATAATTTTCTATCTCTCTATACTGAGAATACTTTATAAAAGTCTCCATCGGGGATTTGTATTTATAAAGTAAAAGTTCCTTTAACCTTTGATCTATCATTAATTTATCTGCAATCTTTACTACTTCCTCTGTAATCTTCATTATCTGAAATTTTGCTGAGTTTAGATTGTTATAAACTTCTTTTGAAGAAGATTCCAAGGCAAAATCCCTAAAATGAACCACAGTTACAGTACCAAGGATAAGTATGGGGATTATCGATATGGCTATGAAACTGATTATGAGTTTTTTATACATTTTTATGTTGGAAAATTTGATAAACATAAAACAACCCCAAACTTTAAAATTTTTTAAAGTATAAATCTTCAATACAATTTTTGTAAATTGAAAAAAGTCTAATTTTTCCCTCTAAAAATTTCTATTTTTTAAGGTTTTATTAAAAGGAATATTCTGATAATTTTTGAAAAAAAGAAAGAGGGATTGAAGTGAACTACTTTATAAAGACATTAAAAAAACAAAAATACCTTATCATTATGATTTTCCCATTTCTTATATGGCTTATCATCTTTCGTTATATCCCTTTATGGGGATGGATTACAGCCTTTCAGAACTACAAGCCAGGAATACCTATATTTCAACAGCAATGGGTTGGATTGAAATATTTTAAAGAGATGTTCTCTGACCCAGAATTTTACCTTGTCATGAGAAATACTCTTGCTATGAGTATTCTTGGACTTATTTTTGGTTTTCCTCTTCCAATAATACTTGCTATTTTAATAAATGAAATCAGAAATTCTACTTTCAAAAGAACAGTACAAACTATTTCTTACTTACCTCACTTTGTTTCGTGGGTAATAGTAGCAAGCATAGTACATGCCATGCTTGCACCTGATGGGGTTGTTAATCACCTTCTTATGAGAATTGGAATAATTGAACAACCCATACTATTTTTTGGAGAACCTAAGTATTTCTGGTGGATTGTAGTCTTCTCAGACATATGGAAAGAGCTGGGATGGAATACCATTATATTTTTAGCTGCTATGACAGCCATAAATCCAGAGTTATACGAAGCAGCAGAAGTAGATGGAGCTGGAAGATTTAGAAAAATCTGGCACATCACATTACCAGGCATAATGCCAACTATTATTTTGATACTTATATTGAGTATAGGAAATATTATAAATATTGGATTTGAAAGACAATTCCTTTTAAGAACCTCAGCTGTAAGGAATGTATCCGACGTTATAGACCTATATGCCCTTGATTATGGCATTAGAGCAGGAAGATTTTCCTTCGGTACTGCAGCAGGTATTTTTAAATCTGTAATTAGCTTAATTCTTCTTTTCTCAGCAAATAAATTAAGTAAAAAATTTACAGGGTACAAAATCATTTAGGAGGACGTGAATATGAATAGAAGTTTAGGAGATAAAATATTCGATATTATAAACCACGGAATAATGATATTATTAGTTATAATAACATTGTATCCTTTCCTATATGTTTTAGCTGTATCCCTTAATGATCCTTTTGATACAATAAAAGGTGGTATCACCATATTCCCCAGAGTATTTACCTTAGATAATTACAAAGAAATATTCAATTATCCTACAATTGGTAGAGCAACTTTAATATCAACCTTAAGAACTTTAATAGGGACTATAACCAGTGTTATTTCTACAGCTATAGTGGCCTACGTTCTTAGTAGAAAAGATTTTTTTGCAAGAAAACTTATTACTACACTGTTTGTTATCACCATGTACGTAGGAGGTGGTTTAGTACCAGAATATCTTTTGATAAGAAGTTTAGGACTAATGAATAATTTTCTTGTTTATATCCTTCCAGGACTTATAAATCCATTTAATTTTATTGTTATTAGAGCTTATATCGATACCTTACCATCAGAACTACAAGAATCAGCTATGATTGATGGTGCCAATGATTTTATTATATTCTTAAAGGTAATATTGCCTTTGTGTATACCTGTTCTTGCCACAGTTGCACTATTTGTAGCAGTAGGGCATTGGAATGCATGGTTTGATACCTATTTGTATTGTGGAGGAAATAAAAATCTTACTACCTTGCAATATGAACTTCAGAAAATCCTTGCTAACGCTGCAGCAAGTTCCACCACTATTGATTACTACAGTAACTTAGATCCTACAAGAACTATGAGAGTAACTCCCCAATCATTAAGAATGGCAATGACTATAGTAACCACATTGCCTATTGTAGTTGTGTATCCATTCTTACAAAAGTATTTTGTAAAAGGAATGACTCTTGGGGCAATAAAAAATTAAGAAAGGAGGTGTTTAAAAAGAGTAATTTACAATTAAAAAATATTCTATGAAAATTAACTCTAAAGGGGGAAAGAATTTTATGAGGAGGACAGAAAAATTATTAGGATGGTTTTTTGCTATAGTATTAGTAATTAGCCTCATTTTCAGTGTAAGCATAAGAGAAGTAAATGCTCAAGCAAAATTATTTAAGCCCATGAATCCTACACCCGAAGCAAATAAGCCTATAACATTTAAAGTATATATAGGAGAAGTTAATCCCAATGATGACCAATTCAAAAGTCCAGTAGCCCAAAAGATAAAGGAACTCACTGGTGTAACCTTAGATATAGAATACGCACCTAACCAGGCTGCTGTAAGAGAAAAAATACAAATTATGGCAGCAAGCGGAGATTATCCAGATTTAATATATGCTAAAGGAGATCTTTCTCTTTTGAAGGATGCAGGAGCATTAATACCCCTTGATGATTTAATAGAAAAGTACGCTCCAAATATTAAAAAAGCTTATGGGGAAAACTTAAAGAGATTAAAATGGAGTAAGGAAGATCCTCATATTTACTGTCTTGGTTTAACCACAGATAATGACAGAACTCTTGATGTAAATGGTGGGTTCATGCTTCAACACAGAGTAGTTATGGAACTTGGATATCCAAGAATTAGAACTCTAAAAGATTTTGAAAATGCAATAAAAACATATTACAAAAAACATCCAACTACAGACGGACTTCCAACTATACCACTTACCTTATGTGCTGATGATTGGAGAACAGTAATAAGTGTAACAAATCCAGCATTTCAAGCTACGGGAGCTCCTGATGATGGAGAATTATATGTAGATCCTAAAACTTTAAAATGTACTTTCCATTATAAGAGAGCTATAGAGAAGGAATATTTTAGATGGCTAAATCATATGTGGAATGAAGGTCTATTAGACAAAGAAACATTCATACAAAAAGAAGATACTTATAAGGCAAAAATAGCAAGTGGAAGAGTTTTAGCACTAATTGATGCAGGATGGGCAGTAGGAGAACCATTTACAGCTTTAAGAAGATCAGGAAAATATGAATATATGTATGGATATTATCCTGTTACTGTAAGCGAGAGAATAAAACAGGCTCCACCTGATGTAAGAGTTGGATACACCGGTGGATGGGGTATAGCTATCACTAAAAGCTGTAAAGATCCTGTAAGAGCTATAAAATTTCTTGATTGGCTATGTACAGAAGATGCTAATATTTTGAGGCAATGGGGAATAGAAGGAGTACATCATACATATGTAAATGGAAAGAGACAATTCCTACCCGATGTGGATCAAGCAAGAAGAACAGATCCCTACTTCGGAAGAAAGACTGGAATAGGAGTATATGTATATCCATGGCCAAGACTTCCTAATTACTATATTGATTCTACAGGAAATCCAGTAGTTCCTGATACCACAAAAGAAGATATAAGAAAGAATTATACAGAAGTAGAAAAGAAAGTTCTTGCAGCATATAAGGTAGAAATATGGAAAGATCTATTCCCAAAAGCTGACGAATATCCTGTAAAAACATGGGGATATCTATGGATGTATCCAACACCAGATGAAGATATGAGAGCCATTGGAAATAAGCTCTTCGATTATGTAATTAAAAATATTCCAAAGGTAGTAATGGCACCTAAAAAAGATTTTGATAAAGTATGGGCTGAATTCTTAAAAGGCTTTGATGATTTAGGAGCAAAGAAATATGAAGAATATAAAACAAAACAAATAAGAGAAATGGTCGAATTTTGGAAGAAATAAAATAATGAAGGGGAGGGACTTTTTGTCTCTCCCCTTTCTAAATGATATCTATTTCTTTTACTGAGGATAATTTTGAAAGCTTTTCTACAATCTCTTCCATTTTAATCTTAGATGGCAATCTCAAAATTAAATTTAATTCTGCTATATTTTCATTTATAGAGTTTAAACCTATTTGTTTTATATTAACCTTAAGTTCCCCAAGAATAGTTCCAATTTCTCCTATAACCCCTGGCTTATCTTCTATTTTACATTTTAATATTAAATCTCTATGGGAACCTATAAATACTTTCTCAAGTTTTGTTGCTAATATGAGAACAGCTAATATAAATAAAGTAGTAAAAAAAGCAGGAAAATAAAGTCCTGCACCAACAGCCATACCTATACCTGAGACAGCCCATATACTTGCTGCTGTTGTTAAACCTTTTACAGAATGTTCATTTCTTAAAATAGTACCTGCACCTATAAAACCTATACCAGTAACCACCTGAGCAGCTATACGAGTTGGATCAGTATTTGGAAAAGCATAAGCTGAAACAATCATAAAAAGAGTAGCTCCCAGAGAAACCAGTATATGTGTTCTAAATCCAGCTGGTTTCTCTTCCTTTTCCCTTTCCCATCCTATTATGCCAGATAGTATTAAAGAAAAAATAAGTCTTTTTATAATCTCAAATTCCTGGATCATATTAAAAATTATATCATACTTTTAAAATAAATCGTTTTTCTCTGAAACTTTTTTATAGATATGAAAATTTTATTCTTTTATATGATCTATTAAAATAACTCGTGTTACTTATAGTAGTATTAAAATTTTTTTATATTATTGCATAAATTCAAAAAATAAGTTATAATTTTTTCGAAAGAAACAAAGCCCAGTCAGAATTTCCTTTCTCAAAGAAAGCCCCCTATTTAGGGGGCTTTTTTACATCATCGTGATTTTATCCACAGCCTACTGTAACAAATACAAAGGGTGTTTTACAAAATAAAAAACCTTGTTGTAGTAGTTAGGGGTGTGGATATTGTGGATAAGTTATAAGGAGTTAAGAAATGTATGTTTTTTGGCTGTGGATAAGTTTTCCAAAGTTTTCCACATAATCAACAATTAATATTCTATCCACAAAGTTATCCACAGATTTATAAAGTTATCCACAGAGTTATCCACAACCTATCCACAAAGTTATCCACAGTTGTGGATAAAGTTAGGACAATAAAAGATGGATCTCTTTAAAAAATGGGTATGTTATAAAGTTTACAAACATTTAAAATTGTTTATTAAAGATCTATTGAAGAAGCTCTTGGAGTCGATTTAAAAGATCTTTCATAGGAGGAGCATCAAACCATTCTCTTTGGGTTATTTCGTTAGCATAAGCTTTGTATATAGAGGATATAAGGTCTTTAAGTTCTTTTGGAAGATTTGGTGGGAATCCTACCATATTTTTCCAATTAAATCTGTCTTTCTTTTTTGCTTCTTCTATTTCCTTATACCATTCAGTTTTTCTGTAATATATTCTTGCTATTTCCTTACTTATAGGTATTCCATTATAGGTAAATCTGCATTCGTCGAGAGTTCCTAAGGCATCTACTACCATGAAATTTCTCTCTGCATCAAAAGCATATTCAAATTTTCCATCCTCGTTTATTAAACTTATTTTTTCTGCCTCATGAGTTATAAGGTCATCTATAAAAAGGGTAATATTTATAAGTTTTTCAAATTCTTCCATAGTGAGGCCACTTATTTTTTGAGCTTCTTCTTTTGATAGATATCTATCATTTACCTCTAATTTTGTGGAAAAGTCTACTATTGGTTTTTCAAGTTTTTCTCCTGGTCTTGGTATCTTGTTAAGTCCAAGATCTTCCATTTTTAAACTTCCATCCTTTAATCTTCTAAATACAGAAGAACCTTCTGGAAGGGAGTTTCTATATATGACCTCTAAAGGAATGAGAAAATTATTTTTAAGGCTTTGGAAAATAGAATAGTCATAAATATTATCTTTTAATTCAGGTTTCACTACTCTTACCATTTTAAATTCAAGAATATTAGATGTATTTTTTAGCTCAGAAAGGGATTTTACTTTATCCTCTTCTACTACTCCTATATAATGGGTTTTAATTCCCAGATTTTCTAATTTTTCAAAGAAGAAAGATGTGACTATACATATAGCTTTACCCTTATCTTCTATGAGGTCTGGCATTTCTCCATAATCAAATACAGAATATCTGTCAGAAAAGATGAATCTACCTCTACCAAGGGAATTTTCGGATGGATTCTCCAAAATTATTAAATCCTTTACACTGCCCATAAATCTCAAAACCTCTTTTAAGAGTTTTATTTTGTTTAATTATAAATATTATGTTCTTAAGTTTCAATTAAAAATGTGTTAAATTAATAACCTTATATGATATCTATATTATGGCTTCTAATTAATTTTATAAATTTGACTCATAAATGCTTTAGATATAGAATACTTAGATGTTAAGAAAAAGATTTATTTGAAAAGAGGTGTATTTTTTTCTTAGCTTTTATGATTGATGGTGAAATTGTTTCTAAAAAAAGAGGGTTAAATCCTGCTTTATTTTTGATTTTAAGTTTTGGAGCAGTAATTCTTGCAGGTACGTTACTTTTAATGTTACCTTTCTCTTCTGCAGAAGGTAAGTTTACTGATTTTCTTACTGCCTTATTCACAGCAACATCTGCTACTTGTGTAACAGGACTTGTAGTTGTTGATACAGGTACTTATTGGTCCCATTTTGGCCACTTAGTGATTCTTCTCTTAATTCAAATAGGTGGGTTAAGTTATGCTGTAATTGCAACAGGCATGATGCTTCTTTTAAATAGAAAGATACAACTTAAAGAAAGATTGTTTTTGCAGTATTCGTTAAATACTACGTCTCTTAGAGGAATTGTTTCTTTTTTAAAAAGTGTACTTATTATAGTATTTATATTTGAGTTATTGGGGGCTATTTCTTTGTTTTTTGTCTTTATTAAAGATTATTCTTTCTTAAAGAGCTTAAAATTTGCCATATTTCATTCAGTTTCTGCTTTTTGTAATGCAGGCTTTGACCTTTTAGGGGGTTTTAAAAGTTTTACAGGATATGTTTCTAATTCTCATTTAGTTTTTACAATAACATCTCTTATTGTAATTGGAGGTATAGGCTTTATTGTCATTTATGATTTTATCCAAAAATTTACTAAAAGGAAGCTACATCTTTCTCTGCATAGTAAGATGGCAATTGTTACAACAGTATTTTTAATTATTATAGGTACTATTTTTATCTTTATGCTTGAATATAATAATCCAAAGACATTGAAACCTTTAAATCTATGGTCAAAGTTTTTAGCGTCCTTTTTTCAGTCTGTTACTCCAAGAACAGCTGGTTTTAGTACTTTGGATATTGGAAAATTAAACCCTTCTACTCTTCTTTTTTTGATGGTTCTTATGTTTATTGGTGCATCTCCAGGTGGAACAGGGGGTGGTATAAAGACAGTAACTTTTTTAGTTCTTTGGTTGAGTGTAGTAGCAGTAATTTTAGAAAGGAAAAATCTTCACTTTAAAGATAGAACTATTACTTGGGATAATGTGAAAAGGGCTTATACTGTATTTTTATTGTCCATCACTCTTGTAATTTTAGGATGGTTTATTCTTCTTATAACAGAGCCATTTCCTCCTCTTTCCATTCTATTTGAAGTAGTATCTGCTTTTGGTACTGTGGGGCTTTCTACAGGAATAACTCCTTATCTTTCTCCTTTTGCTAAATTGGTTATTATTTTTATCATGTTTTTAGGAAGAGTTGGTACTGTTACTGCAGGTATGGCAATTTTGGTGCCTGTATCAAAGAGATCTCATGTTGAGTACCCAACTGAGGAGGTGAGTATAGGTTAATTTATGAAATCTTTAGCTTATAGTCTAAAAAAGGCAGGTCTTGATAAGACAAAGCTCACGAGTTTTGCAGTGATAGGTTTAGGAAGGTTTGGAGTATCGGTGGCTTTAACCCTTGAAAGAATGGGATATTCTGTAATAGCTATTGATAAAGATGAAAGTAAGGTTGAGGAAGTCAAAGATTATGTGTCTTTTGTAAGAGTTTTAGACTCAACGAACATAAATGCTTTAAGAGAGGCTGGAGTACAAAATGTAGATGTGGCCATAGTTGCTATAGCTCATGATGTGGAATCAAGTGTACTTACAGCTCTTTTGGTTAAAGAACTTGGTGTGCAATTTGTAATTGCAAGGGCTATAAGTGAGCCACATGAAAAGATTCTTGAGAAAATTGGTGTGAATTTTATTGTATATCCAGAGAGGGATATGGGAGTGAGACTTGCTCAAAGATTAGTAGCTCCAAATGTTATTGATTATATGGAGTTTTCAGCAAACGTTAAAATTTTTGAGATAGAGCCACCAGAATCAATTATAGGAAAAACAATAGAGGAATTGGAATTGAGGCGAAAATATAATTTGTCAATTTTGGCTATTCAAAGGGGAGGTAATGTTATAAGTAATATTAGTCCATCGGAAAAAATTTATAGAGGAGATATTCTATATATTATTGGTACTTTTGAAGATATGAGTGCCTTTTTACAAAAAGTATAAAATAGCTTCCAAACAAAATTGGAGGGCTTTTGATTATTATATTCTTATAGGATTAAAGATTATTCTTAATTTGTCTACCAAAGAACTGCTTCTTTTGTAAAGCAATTCTTCTGGTACCGATAAGTTATATTTTTTGAATATTGCAATAGATTGAAGTCTTATATCTTCTTTGTCTTTTTCAGAGAGATGCTGGCAGAATAAATCATATATAAATACAAAAGCAGTGGCTGGAGGTATGTAAACCTCAGAGATTACTCCATTTTCTATTTTAATAATCTCAGGATAGTTGGACATTTGAATGCTTATATTATTCAATTTCTCTATCACTGCCTTTTCTCCATATTTACTCTTTGCGTAGTCCAGCATATCATTAAAGACTCTTATATAAAGTTCTTTTTCTCTTTCCTCTTTCTTTATATAATCCAATCCAACATCAATCTCGTTTAATCTCTTTAAAAACTCTATAACTAAATCTCCCTTTATGATATCTCCATGTTGAGGGAGAATAAGTTCGGGAATAGGAGCCAATCTTCCAATTTGATCTATAGCAAGTCTTAAGGCTTCCTTTGTGGGCATGTAAACTTCATGGAAAAGCTTAATACCAACCCATGAATCTTTATCAGCATATATTCCTTCAGATTTTTTTGTAGATGCCCCTCCAAGGAGGTCTCCTGTAAAAAGGACCTTAAGTTTAGGATAATATACTGCATAAGCACCTCTAAAGTGACAAAAAGGAGTAGGAATAAATTGAAGACAATCATCACTATCTTTGCTAAACTTTAATTTTCTATTGGGAAGTAGTTCAATGGGTTGGAACCTATCTGGATCAATATTATATCCACTTGTAAGTCTCCATGTATCCTGAGAAGTAAGATAGAAGGCTTTTTTGGAGAGGTCAAGAAGAGCAGGAACAGAAGAGGTAAGATCTGGATCTTGATGGTTTGTATAAATAATATCAATATTTTCTATTCCTATAAGATCATCAATAGCTTTTACAAAATCTTTAAAACATCTTAAAGGAAGGGGGTCAAAAAGGATGTTTAGCTTAATGTTTTGATCCAAGGGACATGATAAAAGATAGCTATTAAAATTAAAGAAAAGTTGTGGATTTTTAATAAGGTATAATCCTTCTACTATCTCATATGATCTAATATCTGCCATTTTACTTTCCTCCTTAATCTACTTAATTATTTTAAAACTTATTGTAATAATTATAACACATAAGAAAAAGTAAAGGAAAGATTCTTTGTAGATAGGATTTAGATTATATGTATTAAAAGCTCTATCATCATCTTTCTTATACAATTGTAGTATAATTATTTTCAAAAATTTAAAGAGGAGGTGTTTTATGGCACTTTTTGACCTGCCACTTTCAGAGCTTTGGAAATATTTACCTGAAAGGGAAGAGCCGGAAGATTTTGATGATTTTTGGAAAGAGACCCTTGAAGAATCAAGAAAATATCCTTTGGATCCTGTTTTTGAGAAGGTAGATTTTGGACTTGAATTGGTGGAGACCTATGATGTTACTTTTTCTGGTTATAAGGGGCAGAGGATAAAGGCATGGCTTATTGTTCCAAAGGACAGAAAGGATAAATTTCCTGGGATTGTGGAATATATTGGATATGGCGGTGGAAGGAGTTTTGCTTATGATTTTCTTTTGTGGGCTAATATGGGAGTTGTCCACTTAGTAATGGATACAAGAGGACAGGGGAGTTCATGGAGTCCTGGAGATACTCCTGATTATGATGATGCACCTTTTTATCCAGAATATCCTGGATTTATGACAAGAGGTATTTTGGACCCGAAGAAATATTATTATAGAAGGGTTTTTACAGATGCGGTAAGGGCAGTAGAAACTTTACTGTCCTTTCCTCAGGTAGATAAAAATAGGGTTGGTATTACAGGGGGAAGTCAAGGAGGAGGTATAACTCTTGCTGTTGCTGGACTTTCTACCTATATTGGTATAGATCTAAAGATTGCTATGCCTGATGTTCCTTTCTTATGCCATTATAGAAGGGCTGTAGAGATTACCGATGGATATCCATATCAAGAGATAGTGCAATATTTGAAGACTCATAGAGATCATGAAGATCAAGTATTTAAAACTCTTTCCTATTTTGATGGGGTGAATTTTTCAGCAAGGGCAAAGGCTAAAGCCCTCTTTTCTGTAGGTCTTATGGATATGATATGTCCACCATCTACTGTTTTTGCAGCCTATAATCATTACAAAGGAGAAAAGGATATTAAGATTTATCCTTTTAATGGACATGAAGGTGGAGGTACTTTCCATACTTATGAGAAGATGAAATTTGTGAAGAAATATTTGATAGGTTAGTCGGAATTTTCAAGTATTTTTCTTATTATATGTAAATTATAGAGGTCTGCCATGGGAGAGTCCTTAGGAGTTTCAAGTATTAAAGGAATTCTTCTTATGGTTTCAATTTTTAATAGATTTTGGAAGGCTGTAACTCCCATGGCACCTTTTCCTACATGGGCATGCTGGTCCCTTTTTGATCCAAGGGGAAAATGGGAATCATTTATATGGATTAAAACTAATTTTTCTTGAGGTATCTTTTCAAAGAAATTATAAAAGGTTTCTCTACATACTCTCTCATTTTTGAGATTATATCCAGCTGCAAAAAGATGACATGTATCAAGACAGAAATAGATATCAGGAAATTCTTCATATACAGAGATTAAATCTTCTATTGTAGACCCCCATCCGTCTCCTTCTCCTGCACTATTTTCCATAATAAGTTTTGCCCTTTTAACTCCGTCAGTTTCAAAGATTTTTTCTAAGGCTTTTAAGAAATTTTTTTTAGCTACGTCTTTTCCCATTTTTTTACTGCTTCCTGCATGTATAACTACTCCTTCCCATTCCATTTCTTCGGCAATTTTTAATTCTTCTTTTACCTTTTTTATAGATAGATTCCATACTTTTTCATCGGAGGATGCAATGTTAACCACGTAGGGTGCATGGATGAATATGCTTGAAAAAGGAAAGGTGGGAAGTTTTTCGTTATTAGGTCTGTAGCTCCTTGGATTTCCAGAAAATATTTGAGCGGTATTTATCTTTAATAGTTTTATATCTTCCAAAATAGCTCTATCGCCTCGGAATAGATGTACTCCCAGTTTATAATCTATATTCTTTTTTATGGGGATGGCACCTCTCCTATAGGAGAGGTGCCTATTCTTATCCATGACTATTTATTTGTAACTTCCTCAAGTCTGAGGAGTCTATTCCATTCTTCTTCTAAATCCTTTTTAAGATCTTCTAATATGTGGGCGTTTTCTGGCTTTAAGAGATGGGCAAATCTTCCTTGTACCTTGATATATTCTTCAATGGGTTTAAATCCTTTTGCGGGTTTGTAATTTATTTTGTATTTTCCATCTTCTACTTCATAAAGGAACCAAGCTCCAGTTTCTACTGCAAGTCTTGATATGCTTATAGCAGAATTATCTGGTGTTCTCCATCCTCTGGGACATGTGGAGTATATGTTTAAGAAGGCAGGACCATCTGTATTTACAGCCTTTCTTACTTTTTCCATCAGATCTCTCCAGTGGCTTGGGGATGCTTGTGCCACATATCTTGCACCATTAGCTACCATCATTTCAGTAAGATTTTTTCTCTTTTGAGGTTTACCAGGAATAACTCTTCCAGCTGGAGAGGTTGTGGTAAAGGCTCCTCTTGGGGTTGCACCAGATCTTTGTATACCTGTATTCATGTAAGCTTCATTGTTGTAGCATATATATACAGCCCTGTGGCCTCTTTCAATGGCGCCAGAAAGGGCTTGGAGACCAATATCATAGGTACCACCATCACCTGAGAAGCTTAAAAATCTTATCTCTCTATTTATTTCTCCCTTTTTCTTTAAAGCTCTATAAGCTGCCTCAACTCCTGATATGGTAGCAGCTGCATTTTCAAAGGCGCTATGAATCCATGGTACATTCCATGCTGTGAAAGGGAATATGGTGGTTGCTACTTCAAGACATCCTGTAGCGTTTGCTACTACCACTGGTTCGTCTATGGCATTTAATATCATTCTTACAATAATGCTGGCACCACAACCTGCACATAATCTATGTCCACTTACTAATCTCTCTTCTTTTAATGCTAATTCTCTGAGATTTATTGCCATTTTTAGCACCTCCTATTCTCTTACTCCGATGTAGGTAAGAGGATTTGGCTTACCCTTCTTACCTATCTCCATAAGTTCTTCAAATACCTTTTCTATATGGTTTGTGGTGATGTCTCTTCCACCAAGACCATATACATAGGCTTGGGCTATTGGTCTCTTATCGAAATGATACATGGCAGATGTGATCTCATGATAGAGAGGTCCTCCAAAGGATCCTGGTACCATGCTTCTATCAAGGATTCCTACTACTTTTACATCCTTTAATGCATTGACGATGTCCTCGGTGGGGAATGGCCTAAAAACTCTTATTTTAAGGAGTCCTACAGGAAGCCCTTTTTCTCTAAGGCTATCTACCACTTCTCTTGCTGTACCTACTGTAGAACTCATAGCTACTATAACATATTCAGCTCCATCCATCTTATATTTTTCAATCACATCATAGTATCTTCCTGTAAGATCTCCATATTCCTTTCCTACCTTTTTGATAATGGGGAGAGAATTTTCAATAGCATGTGCTTGGGCTACTTTAAACTCAAAGTAGGAGTCGGTAAGGGCAAGGGGTCCAACAGAGATAGGATTATCCACGTCAAGTAGAGTATATTTTGGTTTATATTTTCCAACAAAATTTCTAACCACCTCATCATCAAGAAGCTCAATGGTTTCTACAGAATGACTTGTGATAAAACCATCATATCCTACCATTACAGGTAATCTTACATTTTCATTTTCTGCAATCTTTACTGCTTGGAATATATTATCATATATTTCTTGTACATTTTCAGAGAAGATTTGTATCCATCCGGAATCTCTTGCTCCCATAGCATCGCTGTGATCTCCATGAATGTTAATAGGAGCAGATAAAGCTCTGTTTGCAACTGTCATTATGATAGGTAGCCTTAAGGATGCCGCTATATAAAGCATCTCCCACATGAGGGCTAAACCCTGAGATGCTGTAGATGTCATAACTCTTGCTCCAGCAGCAGATGCTCCGACACAGGCACTCATAGCACTGTGTTCGCTTTCCACAGGTACAAATTCGGTATCTACTTCTCCGTTTGCCACATATTCAGAAAATTTTTGTACCACCTCAGTAGATGGAGTTATAGGATAAGCAGCTACTACGTCAGGATTTATTTGTTTGAAAGCTAATGCTGCTGCCTCATTTCCCTCTATAGCAATTTTTCTAACTTGGGTTTTCATCTTCTTCCCTCCTTTACTTTTCTTCTTCTTTCATGGTTATGGCTTTTACAGGGCATTCTGCTGCACAGACTCCACAGCCTTTACAATAATCATAATCAATGTATACTTTTTGCCCATCAAATTTTACTGCAGAATCTGGGCAGAAGAGCCAGCAAAACATACATGTAGTACATTTATTGTAATCTATTTCTGGTTTAAAGGTTCTCCAATCTCCAGTTTTATACTCTTTAGATGTAGATGCTGGAAGGATTGGACCCGAATTAACTAATTCTTTCCATCCTGGAAGTTTCATTCTCCTTTTACCTCCTCGTAAGCTCTTTTTATAGCTTGAAGGTTACCCTCGATAACCTCGGGTTTAAATTTCCCTTCAAATTTCTTTTTCAATTGATCGAGTACATCTTCTAAGGAAATTATTGGAACTACTCTTATAAGGGCTCCAAGCATTGGGGTATTTGGTATTGGCCTTCCAATAGTTTGAAGAGCTATACCAGTAGCATCTACGGTATAGATTTTCCTATCTGAGATTCCAAGATCTTTTCTAACCTCCTTAGGATCTTGAGTGGTATTTACAATGATGATCCCATCAGAAGGTAGCCCTTCTAATACATTTACTTTTCCTATTAGACTTTTATCAAGAACTACCACTACGTCTGGATTGTATACTTGGCTGTGTATTCTTATAGGTTTATCACTTATCCTTGTATAGGCCTTCATAGGTGCTCCGGTTCTTTCTGGACCATATTCAGGGAAGGCTTGTATAAATTTTCCAGCCTCCATGGCTGTTTCAGCAAGGAGATAGGAAGCGGTCTTTGCTCCTTGCCCTGCTCTAGCATGCCAGCGAACTTCTAACATATCCTTCATACTTCAACCTCCTTTTTTTAAAAATTTATTTTCAGTTCCTGTCTTCCATCTATAGCATGGATTAAGGTAATTTCATCAGCAAAATCAAGCTCTGTTCCTGCAGGAAGTCCATGGGCAAGACGAGTAACTTTTATTTTATAAGGGATTAAAAGACGAGCTATATAAAGGGCAGTTGCTTCTCCTTCTGGGGTAGAGTCAGTAGCTAGTATTACTTCCTCTATATTTCCCTTTTTAACCTTTTCTATTAGTTCATTTATTCTTAAATCTTCTGGAAATACACCATCAAGGGGAGATATAAGTCCTCCAAGGACATGGTAAACTCCCTCAAAATGTGATGTCTTTTCTATAGCCCATACGTCTTTTGGATCTGCCACTACACAGATAATAGATTGCTCTCTATCTGGATTAGAGCATATTTCACATGGATCCTTTTCGGTGAGATTATAACATATAGAACAATATTTTGTTTGTTTTTTAACCCTTAAGATGGTGTTTGCTAAATGCTCTACATTCTCTTGGGGTTGTTTTATAAGGTAAAAGGCTATCCTTTGAGCTGACTTAGGCCCAATACCAGGTATCTTTTTTAGCTCATCAATGAGCTGTTCAAATAAGCTTTTTTCATGCATATTTTAGAAAAGTCCAGGAGGAAAAGGAAGTCCATCAGTGAGACTTCCCATTTTTTCAGCTGCCTTTTCTTTTGCCTTTGTAAGGGCATCTCTTAAGGCAGCTGAGATGAGATCCTCCAATACATCTACCTCCTCTTTATTAACTACTTCGGGATCTATTTTTACTTCTTTTACTTCCTCTTTCGCAGTCATTACTATTTTTACTACTCCACCACCTGCTGTACCTTCAACTAAGGTCTGTTCAAGTTCTTGATCAATTTTGGCCATTTTTTCTTGTATCTTCTTAAGTTGTTTCATGGCTTCAAATGGATTTCCTTTCACTTTATCCCTCCTATTCTAAGGTTTTTCCCTTAAAGAAGTTTCTTATCTCCTCAGTAGAAAGGTTCTCCTCTTTCTTACTGGAAATTTTGGGATTGTCTAAAATTAGATCATCTTCCATGGTAATAAATTTTACAGGAATCTGTACCCCATAAACCTCTCTTATTTTTTCTTCTACTACACTTCTATTTGGTCTTTCTTCTAATCTCTCTTTAAGGAATGATAATGTCTTGGGAAGGCCAAGAACTAATCTTCCTTCCTCATCAATTCCTACAATTCTTGCCTCTCTAAGCATGGCTTCTAAGGATACTTTTTTCTTCTTTACTCTTTCTAATACAGTTGTCCATTTATCCTTGACAACCTCTATATCTATACCTTTTTCTTCTGATTTCTTTTCTTCTTTTACTGGTTCTTGCTTTTTAACTTCTACCTTCTTTTCTTCTTTCTCTAATGGTGCTTCTAAAATTACTTCTCCACCTTCTGGTTTTATGAAGAGAGGAATTAGAAGCATTTCCATAACTAAGGGGGCGTTGGTAAGGTCTCTAAGTCTATTTTCTAAGATAAGAAGCTGATCAATTATTTCTTGTAATCTTTTTATGGTATATAGTTTCGTTTCCTCTATAAGTTCGTCATATTCTTCCTGAGTAAGGGAGAGAATATTTCCAACCCTTGGATCTGCCTTAAGAAGAAGTAAATTTCTAAAATGCCGTAAAAGATCCCTTGCAAATTGTTGTGGGTTTTTACCCATCTGAAATATCTGTTGAAGAAGACTGTAACCTTCTGCTAAGTTATATTCTCCAAGGGCCTTTGCAAAGGTATAAGTAAATTCATAGGTGGGAAGACCAAGAAGGTTTCTTGCAAGTTCTTCATTGATCTCTTGATCTCCATATACCAAGAGCTGTTCAAGAAGACTAATGGAATCTCTTAAGGAGCCTTGAGCTTGTAAGGCAATGAGTTTTAATGCTCCTTCTGTTATTTTAGCCCCTTCTTTCTCTGCAATTTTTGCCAATTGTTTAACTATCTCATCCCTTGTTAATCTTCTAAAGTCAAATCTTTGACATCGGGAAAGAATAGTTAAAGGTACCTTTTGAGGCTCAGTGGTTGCCATGATAAATACTACGTGATCTGGAGGCTCTTCCAATATCTTTAATAGGGCATTAAAGGCTTCATTTGTTAACATGTGGACTTCGTCTATGATATATACCTTATATCTATCCCTTACAGGTAAGAGTCTTGCTTTCTCTCTGATATCCCTTATCTCATCTATTCCACGATTAGAGGCAGCATCTATTTCAATTACATCTATGCTTCTTCCTTCTGCAATTTCCATACAAGAGGCACACTTTAGACATGGAGTTGGTGTTGGACCTTCTGCACAATTAAGAGATTTTGCTAAGATTCTTGCAATAGTAGTCTTTCCTGTACCTCTTGGACCTGCAAAGAGGTAGGCATGACCTATATGGTTATACTTAAGGCTATTTTGTAATGTTATTACTATATGCTCTTGGCCTACAACTTCTTCAAAGGTTTGAGGCCTATATTTTCTGTATAATGCTAATGGCATCTTAACTCACCTTCGATCCTGGGTCTACCTCCTTTTCAGGAGTCAATATGGCAAGGCGACCCTTCGAATCCTTGGCTGCAAGAAGCATACCTTGAGATTCGTATCCTCTTATTTTGGCCGGCTGTAGATTATACACCACAATGATTTCCCTTCCTACCATATCTTCAGGTTTGTAATGTTCTGCAATTCCTGCTACTATTTGTCTTTTTTCGTCCCCTAAATCAATCTCCAAAAGAAGCAATTTATCGCTATTTTCAACCTTTCTTGCTGATAATACTTTGGCTACTCTGAGATCTATCTTTTTGAATTCCTCAATAGGGATCTTTGGCTCTTCTTTAACTTCTTCTTTCTCTTCCTTTTCCTTTCTTTCTACTCTTGGGAATAAGATTTTACCTTTATTTAGTTTCTGCCCTACCGGGATCTTAACATCCTTAATAAGGTCCCAAGAGAATTGTGGATCTTGATATCCTAACTGCTCTTGTATTTTAACAGCTGAGTCAGGTATAAAGGCATAAAGGAGAATAGATATTCTTCTCAAAGTTTCTAAAAGGGTATAGATTACGGTATTTAATCTTTCTTTATCGGATGTTAAGTTCCAAGGAGCTTGTTGATCTATGTATCTATTGGCATCTTGAATAACTTCCCAAATACAACTAAGGGCAGATGAGGGGTTGAATTTTTCCATTTCATCTTCTACTCTTTTTGCCATTTCTTCTGTTTTTTCCAATAAGGCTTTATCTTCTTCTTTCATTTCTGATGGGTTTGGCACTTTTCCTTCACTATATTTTTCTGCCACTGTAAGCACCCTATTTAAAAGATTTCCAAGATCGTTGGCAAGATCTGAAGTATATCTTCTGTGGAAAGCTTCATCACTATATTCCCCATCTAATCCTAAGGGGACTTCTCTAAGTAAGAAGTATCTTAAGGCATCTACCCCATAAATATTAATTAATTCATGAGGATCTACTTTGTTTCCTTTTGATTTTGATATTTTTCCACCCTTTATGGTCCAGAATCCATGAGCAAGGACAGTTTTTGGCAATGGAATATTTAGAGCCATGAGGATGGCAGGCCATATGATAGCATGGAATCTTAAAATATCTTTGCCTATAAGATGTACATCTGCAGGCCAATATCTTCTAAATTTTGTATCATCATCACTTAAATATCCAAGGGCACTTATATAATTTACCAGCGCATCAAACCATACATATACTGTATGCTTTGGATCAAAGGGTACAGGTATTCCCCATTTTACCGTAGTTCTTGTAGCACTTATATCTTTCAATCCACTTTTTATAAAGCTTATTACTTCATTTTTCCTTGACTCGGGGTACACAAATTCTGGATGTTCCTCAATGTATTTTAAGAGAGCGGGACCAAACTCGGATAATTTGAAATAGTAGGTTTCTTCTTCTAAAAATTCCACAGGTCTTCCACAATTGGGACAGTTACCATCATGGAGTTCCTCTTTTTGATAGAATGTTTCACAGGGGGTGCAATACCATCCTGCATAGGTACCTTTGTATAGATACCCATTGTCATATAGCTTTTGAAATACCTTTTGTACTACTTCTTCATGTCTTTTCTGGGTTGTTCTTATAAAATCATCATTTGTTATTCCAATTTTTTTCCATGTATCTAAAAACTTCTGGGCCATCATATCTACATATTCTTGAGGAGAATAGCCTTTTTCTTGGGCGGTTCTTGCTAATTTTTGGCCATGCTCATCAAGGCCGGTTAAGAAAAAGACATCATAATCTTTTAGCCTATAAAATCGGGCAAAGGTATCCGCAACGATCGTAGTATATACAGTCCCAATATGGGGTTCAGAATTTGAATAATATATGGGAGTTGTTATATAGAATTTATTCTTTTTCAAGGTCTTTCGCTCCTTTCATTCCTATAAATTCCTTGATAATAATACTACTTACAAAAATGTATGTCAAATTTTTAAAAATTTATAGTACCTTTTACACCTATCTGATAAATAGAAAGAAATTGGTCATTTAATATATTATATACATATTTTATGTAAAAAATATTATCTTTTAGCTTAGAAGGAGAATAGGAAAAGGATAGAGTATATTTATTGGCAGAATTACTATAACCTTCATGGGAAAGTGAAAATTCATTCTTTCCTTCGAAATAATTAAAGGATATAGATAGACTTTGGAGATTTGTTCTATAAAGGCCAAGGTTATAGGATGCTGATTTCCAGTTTTGGGATATATTTCCTTTTAATTCCCATGTGTTAAATTTTCTCTTTAGATTTAGATTGTAACCTGTATTTTGAAAATAGTCATTGGAATAGTCATTTCTGTAGTAATCAATGCCTAAATTGGCTTCGTAAGGTGCAAGGTATAGTTTCAAAGTAATATTTGAGGATAAAATTCTTCTACCTTCTATTTCATTGTAATAGAGGCCAAAGTATAAAGAGGAAGGATTAAAATAATAAGTAGCATTTAGAGAAATATTATTTTTTATTTTCCCAAGGTAAGTATTTCCTGTAATATTTATCCAAAGGGAGGGAAGAATCATGCCGTAAGTAGAGAATGAAAGTACTTTATCTTCCTTTAGATCTTTTATGATTTTTTGATAAGACAAAGAGAGAGAAAGGTTTTGGAATTTTAGCTTTAGGCTAAAAGTATCAGTTTTTGTAATACTCTTGAAAGGAATATAGGCTTTATAATTTACAGTTATGGTGAGTCCAGAGGGTGGAGGATTTTTCCCATTTTCATCCTCAAATAATATATTTAATAGATTTTCCTCTATGGTATAGCTTACGGTATAGGTTTCATAAGTACCGTCTGGTAGATAATATGTAAAGGTCCCATTATTTTCCACATATACATTATTTATATAAATAGATAGATCTTGAACAGGTACATAATTGAGCTCAAAAATTGAATTGTATCCATCGGTGATAAAATTTTGGGTAATATTTATTGGAGAGGAGGGATTTAAATTTATATTTTCTTTGTAGATTTCTCCAAAACCTATTTCCCATGATCTGTTTGATATGGTGATTCCTGCATTTTGCTGGTTTTCTTCTAAAATAGAGCCAGATGAATTTATATTTTTCTTAGATACGGATATATAAAGCTGGGTGTTGTCCGTTTTTGGTTGAAAACTGTAAGAATAGGTACTTGCTATATAGTTTTGGGAGATTTCTTTTTGATATCCAAGATTTAAAAAGGCTTTTGTATATGTAAAAAATATTCCATTGGTAATATTGTCCTTTTCCTTTTTATAAGATAAAAGGATATTAGAAGAATATATATTCCATTTTGCATTACTTATAATTTTTTCTCCATCTTTTCCTTTAGAGAAGTTAAAAAGAAGATCTATGAAAGAGGGATTTAATTTTAAGTTTAAAGAATAGATTTTTTCTCCTGAAGTAAGATTTAGGTTTCCTAATACTTGAGGTATATATGGATAATTTTTATCTCCAAATAGGTATTCAAAGTTTATATTCAATATTGGTAGTGTTAACGAATATTTTATATAATCTGCATATCCAGAATAAATCTCGTCTAAGAAGGAAAAAGCTCTTCTTATTTCTAAGGATTGGAAATTCTTTTTAAATATAATATTCCCTTCTAAAAATCTTCTATTAGTTTTAGTATTTGTATCTTGTAGATTTATAAAATTCATGCCAATAAGACTATAAGATAGACTAAATCCATATAGATTATATATCTCTTGAAATCCTGAGGCCTCATATTCTATAAGTAATTCATCATCTTGGGATATAGGGAAGCTAAAATATAAAATCCCATAGGTATAGTCTATAATATAATCTGTATCTCTTTCTAAGGATTTTCCATTTAAAAAGACCCTTTCTTTATTTGGTACAAGAAAGAAGTCCCCTATGAAATAGGGACCCTCTGAATTATTGCCATATATTTTAGCTATCTTCTTTTTGCTCTCAATCTGGGATACTACAAAAAGTATATTTGACTTATCGTTTTTATAGTTCACATATATTCCATTAAGGATTTTATTGTGAAGGGTTAGAGGAGATAGGGATAAAGATAAATTATTACTAAAATATAGAAGAACCTTATAGGTGTCTATGGAAAGGTTTATTTTTTCTACAGGTTGAGAGAGATAATTAAAGGATAGAGATAGATTTGGTAAGAGATAGTTTAATGAAAATTGAGAGTTTTGTGAGAGGTATAATCCCTCTTTTATATCTGAAGAAAGGTAATTAAGAGAAGTTTCTCCTAAAAAGTAAGAGTAATAAAGATTTAAGTTTAAGTTTCCTCTAAGATCTAAGCTTTGAGGATGAGATATGTTAAGTAATATGATAATAAAAGTGACAAAAATTATTGTTCTCTTCATAAATTTAATATTATTATACTATATAATATAAAAATACTATATAATATAAAAGGGTATATGTAGAAATAAGGAGATCGTTTTTTAATGAAAGATGATTTGGAATTTGAATTTTCTGTTTTAATAACAGATTTACATGGAAAAATTCTTAATTGTAATAAGAGTTTTGAAGAGTTGTCTGGTTACTCCAAGGAAGAATTGAAGGGGGTAGATATTGAAGAAGTATTAAAGAAAGATAATCTTTTAACTAAGAATGGAAATAAGGTAACTATACATTACCATGTGTTTCCCATTGTAAAAGAGGATCTTTCTGTTTATGTACTCTATGATGTTAAAAAGTTAAAAGAGATTTATGAAGAAAACCTGATGATCTTTCAGGAGGCACCTGTTCCTATTATTGAGCTTGATATTGAGAATCTTATGGTTTATTTCGACACTTTAAGGAGAATTGTAGGAGAGAATCTTGAGGCCTATTTTAATACATATCCCGAGGCCATATTTGAATTCATACATAAGATAAAACTCGTTAGGATGAATAATGTTTTTGAAAAGGAGTATGTGGGTTTTTCCTTTGAAAATTTTAAAGAAAATTTCTTTAATTATTTTACTGCTCAAAATCTTGATATTGTAAAAAGGGAGATTATTAAGTTTTACAAAGGAGATAAAAAGTTGGATTTTGAACTTGAAGCCTATGATCCAAGTTATGGGATTAGAGATTTGAGATGCATTATATCTATCTTTGAGGAAAAGAAGGCTGTGGCATATATTGTAGATGTTACGGAACAAAAGCATCTTCAAAAAGAGTTAAAAAATTCAGTTTCTAAATTGGAACGTTATTCCCAACAGATAATAAAAACCCTATCTTCAATTATAGAGCACAAAGATCCTTATACAGCCAACCATCAAAGAAGGGTTGCAGAGCTTTCTAAAAGAATAGCTCAAGAGATGGGGTTTTCAAAGGAAAAGATAAATGCAATTTACATAGGGGCTCTACTTCATGATATTGGTAAGATTGCAATTCCTACGGAGATATTAAATAAACCAGGAAAACTTACTCCTATTGAGTTTGAGATTGTGAAGACGCATCCTTTTAAAGGATATGATATCCTAAAAAATATAGATTTTCCTCCAGAGGTTTTAGATATTGTGTATCACCATCATGAAAGGCTTGATGGTACAGGTTATCCTGATGGATTAAAGAATGGAGATATAAGTCTGGAAGTGGGCATAATATCAGTGTCGGATGTGGTAGATGCTATGTCATCTCATAGGCCTTATCGTCCTCCTCTTGGTATTGATACAGCCCTTTCTGAAATAGAAAAGTGGAAAGGTATAAAGTATTATGAAGAAGTGGTAGATATTTGTATAAGGCTATTTAGGGAAAAGGGTTTTAACCTTTCTTAATAACAAGTTGTAAAGAAGGTATCTCTTTATAAGTTATATAGGTGGCGATAATTTCTAATTCCTCTTCCTTAGATATTAATTTTCCTTTTAGATTGAAGCTTTTATTTTCATGATTTTGAAGAAGAAGTGCCTTAAATTTGGCAAAATAAAGGGGAGTAAAGGATAAAAGATCAGTAATTTTTTTCCCTATAATTTCTTCTTTTTTTATATTGAAAAAGGATAATGCATATGAATTAGTAGAGATAATCTCTTCATTATCTTTTCTAATTACTATAATGGGAGCAGGAATTCCTTCAATAAGAACATCATATTCACTTTCTTGTTCTTTTATCTTAGTGATCTCTTTGCTTAATTTATCTATGGTGTTTTTAAGTTCTTTTATTTCTAAACTTTCTTCAAATTTTTTCTCATACACTGATAAAAGTAAATTTAATATTTGGATTTGGGATGTATTTAATCGATATCTTTTACCGAAAAGAGTAAACTCTATAGATGGTTCAATAATTCCAGTTTTTCTTAGCTCTTTCAAAGACAATAGATATTGGAGGGTAGAGATTAGGTAATTAGCATTATAGGGCTTCATTATGAAACCATCTGCTCCCACTTTTATCCCTTCCACAATATCTTTGGGATCAGATAGGGAGGTAAGGAGAATAAAAGTTATATCTTTTGTCTTTTCGTTTTGCTTAACAATTTGGCAGAGTTGGAAGCCATTAAGCTCTGGCATTATTACATCGGAGATTATGGCTTTGGGAGAGTGATCTTTAAGGATTTCTAAAGCCTCTTTTCCATTTAAAGCAACAAAAGAAGAGTATCCATATTTGCTGAGAATTCTTCTTAGATGCTCTGCTTGGGCTGGCGAATCTTCTACTATTAATACTTCCTTCTCTTCTTCCATATATTATCAATACGAGTATATTGTTTTTTTTTTATTTTAATTGAAAACTTGAAAATTTCAATAGGAGATCCTCCTTTTTTATATATTATTCAATGCTAGTTAATATTTAGTTAATATAGTTGACTATATCTACCTAAAAATTATATAATATTAATCAAAAAAATTAGGGGGGATTTTAAATGAGAAGATTAATTTGTTTGCTATCCACGATATTTCTTATTTTGTTCCTTTTTAATTCTTCTTTTCCAAAAGATGGCTATTTTTTAGTAGGAACCTATATTAGGACATGGCCCTTGGGAGATACAGAGGAGGAAATAAGTAAGGGAATATATTGGAAGGGAGATGATTTAAACCTTAAGGGAGTTGATGAGTTAATTATTGCCTTTGGATTGATAAGAAATGGCTCTGAAATATTTATACCTGATGTGGAAATGGGTTTTGATTTAAAATCAGAGGTAAAGAAATTAAGGGAAAGATATAAAGATTTAAAGATAATAATTTCGGTAGGTGGGTGGGGAGCAGAAGGATTTTCAGATATGGCTAATGATCCTAAATTAAGAGCTGAGTTTTGTGTTAATGCTAAGAAAATGATCTTGGATTATGGTTTTGATGGTATTGATATTGATTGGGAATATCCTGTGGGTCCTGACTGGGGTCTTCCTATAAGGACAAGGCCAGAAGATAGGGAAAATTATGTGATTTTACTTAAGGAATTAAGGGATATGCTTTTAAATCTTTCAGAAACTACTGGTAAAAATTATTCCTTATCTGTTGCAGTTCCTGCCTCTCCATGGTTTCTCCAAAAAAATGATGTAGTGGCAGTTTCTAAGATAGTAGATCATTTGAAGGTCATGAGTTATGACTACTATGGATCTTGGAGCTCTACTACAGGGCACCATGCAAATCTTTATAACAATCCAAAGGATCCTGCTTGGGGAGGATGGAGTACTGATCAGGCAATAAAACTTTATCTAAATGTGGTTCCTCCAGAGAAGATACTATTAGGAGTACCTTTTTATGGAAGAGGCTGGAAAGGAGTTAAGAATGAGAATAATGGATTATTCCAACCATATAAGGAGAGTATAGATGCTATTTCTTGGGATGGGATAAAAAAGCTTATAAGTAGTGGAAAATTTAAGAGATATTGGGATGATGTTGCTAAGGCTCCATATCTCTTTGATGGAGATACCTTTATTACATATATGGATAAGGAAGCATTAGAGTATGTTATTGACTATGTAAAAAGAAATAGGCTTGGTGGAATTTTTGCTTGGGAATATGCTCATGATATGAAAGGAGAGCTTTTAGAATATATATTTTCTAAGAGATAATTTAGATGATAAAGATTTTTTCCTTGGGTATGTATGAAGAAACATTATCGATTAAGAAGTTTATCATTTCTTTTTTAAGCCCGTAAGGATAGGTATAGGCGTTGTCACCCTCTTCGTAAGGGAAGAGGGTGACCTCATTTATAAAGATTTTTTTCATTCTTTTGAAATAATCTTTTGGGATTCTAAAGACCCCTATGGATAGATCATAGATCTTAGATGGATCAATTTCTTGAAATATTCTTTGCACAAATCTTTGATATATCTCTTTATAATCTTCCACATAAATAAGGGGATCAAAATTTAGTCTTACTGTCCAATTGTAATCTATAGCTTTTTCTATGGCTTTTATTCTAAGATCTAAGGGTGGTGTTTTTTCATACTTTTTAATGATCTCATCAGGAAGCAATGTCCAGGATAAAATTATGTTGTCCTTTTGTTTTATTTTTTCCCATAGTTTATATTCTGCTGATTTGGTTCTTACTTCAATGATTAAATCCTTCTTATTCTCAGCGTAATTTAAAAACATGCTAAAGAAAGGAATGATATTTTCGAGGGCTAAAAGGTCTGTATTATAGGATATGGAAAGATAAATAGGATGATCTTTTAAAATTTTGTCTATTTCTTTAAAGTAATCCTCTATGTTTACAAATACCACTATATGGGCTGAAGGATACATCCCTTTTAAAAAACAATAATCACAGCTAAAGATACAGTTAAGGATTAATGTAGTATAGTAAAAATAATATTGTCCGAAATTGGGACATAAAGGGGGGCCTGGATATATAAATTCCTTTCTTTTCTTTGCCAATATTAGTTTTCTGCTTAGCTCTTGAATTTTGTAATTTTGGTTTGATCTTGAAAATACCTCTTTATAGTTATCAATCTCTATAATTATTGATTTAGGAAATCTATTTAGGATTTTTTCTGTTATAGAATGAAATAGAACCTCTTTTTCTACATATATATGGGAAAAGGGTCTAAGGGTAGAGAAGTTTTTTAATTCTTTCAAAGTATTCTTTCCTCTCCTTTTTTGAAGTAACTTTTATATTAAGGAAATCAAAGATTTCTTTGGGAATACTACCTTTTCTTATTATATAGCCCTTTAAATATTTCTCCAATTCATGGGTCATTGAGAAGGTAAGATTTAGGCTGTCTTTTAGCTTTTCTACAATATTCTTTATATTCTCCTCTTCAAATGGTAATTTCTCACATTCGTTTAATTCCGATAAAGAGTAAATAAACCTTTCTATCTTAGGGATATGATTATAAATAAGATTAGAAATTTCTCCCTTTTCAATTTTTTCGTAATCTAAGAAGTCGTAGACAATCTTTATACAATGGGTATTATGGGGAGGCAAAAAGAAGGAGGCTGATTCAAAAAATCCAGCACCTTCCATATCTACAATGTCCCCTTCTATTTTCTCTTCCATATCTTTTTTTACAGGTGTCATAAAGCTTTCAAGAATGCCTTCCTTCATGTCGTGATTTACAATAATATCTGGATAAAAGGCTCTTTTTGAGTAATGATTTATGATTTTATGGCATAAAATAATATCACCTTTTTGAAATTTTCTATTTTGGGCTCCACATATTCCTAAATTTATGGCTATGTCCTTTTCTTGGGCAGAAAATTTTGTCAATAAATAGGTAGTGCCTATAGAAGATTTTATCATTCCTTCCCTCGTTAAAATAAGAAAGACCTGATTATTGGAAAATGTTTCAAATTTTGATGATGGAATTTTTTTTAGTTTAAAATGTTCTATTAATGGTTTTGCTTCAGGATGAAAGGCTATAACAAAAAATATCATAATTTGGCCTTTCATGGAGGGAGAAGATTATTTCTTCCCCCTCCCTATATATTTTTATTCCTCAAGGATTAGTACTTCTCTTGGAGGTATCTCTATCTCTCCTTCGTATATTTTTCCAGATATAAGGTCCTTTTTTCTATTTCCAATATTTATTCTTTTTGCTTCTTCTGTATGATTTAATACAAAGGTAAATACTTTGTTATTTTTTACCCTTTGAGTAATTTCAACTCCATAAGGTACATCTTTGAATAGTGGTTCTATATGGTGGGCTTTAGATATATATTTTATTAGGTCCTTTAAAAATTCATGGGAGGCAAAGGATCCCACATAGTAAGCATATCCATCTCCATACTTATTTACAGTAATCACCGGTTGGCCTTTATAATAGTCCTTTGTATATACACCTATAGCCTTTGCTGTGTCCTTTTCAAAATGGATTACATCAAATACTAAGTTGCATTCATAGGCTTCTTTTGAAAATTCCTTTTTAAATTCATCTGTTATTTGAATCTCATTTTTCATTTCAGGTGGTAAGGCATCAAATTCTTCTACCCATATTCCAAGAAGATCTCTTAATGGGGCGGGATATCCTCCCAGATATACTAGATCATTTTCATCTACTAATCCACTTAATGTGGTTGTTATGAAAATTCCACCTTTTCTAACGTATTCTTTTATTTTCTCTGCCGTCTCTTTCCTAATCATGTAAAGGAGAGGTGCTACTACTACCTTATACTTTTCCAGACTGTCTTCTATTCCTATTACATCTACACCCATAAGATTTTCAAAGAGAGCTCTGAAGTAACTTTCTACACCTCCTACATAGTTTATTGCTGTACTTGGACCTTGAGAGTTTTCAAGAGCCCACCAATTTTCCCAATCAAAAATAACTGCTGTCTGAGATTTTACTTTGCCACCTAAAAGGATATCTCCTAAATTCTTTAATTCTTCTCCCAACTGTTTAACTTCTTGGAAGACCCTTGTGTTTTCATGTCCTGCATGGGAGATAACAGCTCCATGGAATTTTTCAGGTCCTCCTCTTGATTGTCTTAATTGGAAAAACATAACTGTATCTGCACCTTGGGCGACTGCTTGGTAGCTTTGAAGTCTCATTACCTTTGGCCTTTTTATATAACAGTAAGGTTGCCAATTAGTTTGACTGGGAGTTTGTTCCATAAGCATGAAGGGTTCTCCTTGTTTTAGGCCTCTCATTAGAGAGTGCCTAAAAGCAATACTAATATAATCATCGGTTAGGTAAGGATAACTGTCCCATGAAACCACATCCATATGCTTTGCCCATTCAAAATAGTTGAGGGGTTTAAAAGTACCCATAAGATTTGTGGTTATAGGTATATTAGGATTGTACTTTTTTATTATATTGTATTCATTTAGATAGCATTCCAAGATACTTTCAGACATAAATCTATAATAATCAAGTACCATGCCTTGAGCTACAGTTGAAAGCTTTCCTGTCCACCAGTGTTGAAACATTACGCTCCTTAATGTGGGAGCTGTTATCTCATTCCAATCATAAATTGTTTGACTCCAAAAAGTAGTATACCATCTCTTGTTTAACTCTTCTAATGTACCATATTTTCTTTTTAGCCAATCTCTAAATCTTTTTGCACAATTATCACAATAACAATAAGTCCCATATTCATTAGCTATATGCCATACTAAAACGGCAGGATGATTGGCATACCTTTCTGCTAATTTTTCTACCAATTTTCCTGAAAAATATCTATATATTTTGCTGTTGGGACAAAAATTTACTCTCCCTCCATGTACCCTCTTATCTCCATTTATATCTACAGGAAGAATCTCTGGATACTTTACAGACATCCAGTGAGGCTGAGAGGCGGTGGATGTGGCAAGACAGATGTAGATTCCGTTTTTCCAGAGATTATCGATGATCTCATCCAGCATTGAGAAATCATAGGTATCTTCTGAGGGTTGTAAAAGAGCCCAAGAAAAGACGTTCACTGTAGCAATATTGATGTGGGCTAATTTAAAAAGTCTTACATCTTCTTTCCAAACTTCTTTGTCCCATTGTTCAGGATTATAATCTCCCCCATACCATATGTAGGGCAACTTAGGATTTATCATAAAAGACGACCTCCCACACTATTTATTTTTTATAGCCCTTTTATCCAATAATACACTGACTTTTATGATTAAGTAAAGATGGATTATTTTAAAGAAAATGGAATGGTTAATTTTTTATCTGCGTTTTTATCGGTTATTATTAAATATTGATAATCTTTATCATCATTTAAAATAATTCCAGAGGGAAGGTCTTTTACTATGTAGTTTTTGGGTAGAGCCAGGGTTATGCCAGACAACTTTTCGTTATTTGATAAGGTTATTTTATTTTCTGAGAAGTTGATATTGTATTTTGGGGGTTATTGATACTAAGGAATTAGGCCTAAAGTTGTACCCATGATTATCGGTAAAGTAAGCCGGGTTCCAATTTGGGTGTTCATATAAGATTCAGAGAAAGTTTTAATATCATATGGAAATCTTGAAGGAAAAAGAATAAAAAATGCGGAAGAGATTGAAATTAAGAGAAATATAAATATGATCCAAAGTTGAATAGGTTTAGCTTTAATAAATTTTGAAATCATAATGCCAAAAATAGATAGAAATAATGTAAAAAGGGGAAAATTAAGGGAGGATATTTTTCCTTCCATATCTAAGACACTATATATTTTTAGAGATATTATTTTCACTTTTTACTATATTTATGTCCTGAATATGGGAAGGAATTTCTTGGTAGATTTACACATAAAAAGGGTTACTTGTGGATAGAAGGATAAGAGGAATATTTCAAAAGGTAAAACTATAAGTATCAAACCAAAGACAATGCTATTTATTGAGTAACTGAATTTTCTATAGGATCTATGATATTGAATAAAACTATCTCTTTTAATATATAGTTTATGTCTTGGGAACTTAACGTTTTAGATTATAATAATTTCTAAATTTTTGCAAGAAATATACTTGAAAATAGAAAAAAAATTAGGTTACACTCTATATTTAAATTATCTGAACAAGTTTTTTTGAGAACATAAAGGAAACCAAGAGCAATTTTTACAAAAATTTTCAAAATTTGATCTTGTTAGTGTTTTAAAAATCAATCTTTTTATGTCGAGAAAATTATATTTTTCCCTTATGGTCAAGTTTAGATAATTTATAATTTCCTTATCTTTTGTTTCTATCTCCTTAGGATAGCTTTCTCTTAAACACTTATCATTTTTTAAATATGGGCATTTATCACAAATACTATCCCTTTCCGCAACTAATATAAATAAAGAGTTTTCCTCTAATTTTTCTTTTATTTTCTTCATATTTTCAATAAATTCCTCAGAATATCCTTTACCTTCAAAATGTAATAAACAGATTAGATGATGTCCTCTTATTTTTATATCTTTATCCTCCATATTTTTTTCCTTAGGTATATCTAAATTAGGTTTTGTAAATTTTTACCTCTTTTATTCCAAAAACAGCATTTGTAATAAATAATTTTTCTGCTTTAAAAACTTCTTCTACATTTATCTTTTTCTCTTTAATTTTTTCTTTATTCCGTTCTATCAAAAACCTTTTAAATACGCCATTTAGTAATCCTGAGGATTTTGGCGGCGTATAGTAATGATTTCCTATTTTAATAAAAATATTAGCCCGTGATGTCTCTGTAACTTCACCATTCTTGTTAACAAATAATACATCAAAAAATTTTTCTGAGTGTTTTTTATATTCTCTATTATAAAGCCTACGGTTAGTGGTTTTATGATACAAGAAAACATTGTTTTTATCTACCAGGTATTTGGAGAGGACAATCTTTTCCATATTTTTTGAACAAAAGTTTTTTATATCATATACAAATTTTTGTATTTCTATATCACCATTTTTTGAAAGTAACAGTCTTATTCTGTATGCTTGTTCTGTTAGATTTTTTCTTAACCTGTATAACTTATCTAAAATTTGGTCTTCATCAAATTGGAAATCAAAATATAAAGCTGAATTCTTAAGTCTTTCTAAATGATATGTTAAAAGAAAATATCCTTGTTCAAAATTCTCTTTTGTGATATTTAGATTTAAGTCATAAAAATTTTTAATCTCATTATTAAAGTTAGCACAATACAAAATTGTTTCAATTAATCTAAACTTTGGAACTTTTGTTACTAAAAACTTATACTTAAGCTTGCATTCAGCATATTCTTTTTGAGGGTCAGAATCTGCAACTATTCCACTTCCTATCCCTAACTCACCTTTTCCATTTTTGTCTATCAACAAAGTTCTTATTGCCACATTGAATACTGCATCGTAATTTGGTTTTATAAATCCTACAGAACCCGTATAAACATACCTTGGTTCTGTTTCCAGTTCTTTTATTATTTGCATACTTCTAATTTTGGGGGCACCAGTTACAGAACCAGAAGGAAATAAGGAATGAAACAGTGTGTATAGATCGATATTTGGTTTTATTCTTGCTTCTATTGTAGAAGTCATCTGAAATAAGGTTTTATATTTTTCTATTTCAAGAAGTTTTTTTGCTTTTACTTCACCCAATAAAGAAATCTTTCCCAAGTCATTTCTTAAAAGGTCAACTATCATTATGTTTTCTGCACGGTTTTTGATACTTTTTTGTAATTTATAGGCTTGAATTTTATCTTCATAGATATCTTTACCTCGAGAAATTGTTCCTTTCATGGGTTTAACAATAACAATATCCCTAGTTTTTCTAAAAAATAGTTCTGGTGAGAAGGATATTATAGAAAAATTATTTGTTTTAATAAAAGCACAATAGGAGACACTTTGGGTTTGTTTTAGTTTATTGTATAATCCCAGAATTGAACCTGTAAGGTCAAACTTTAACTTTATTGTGTAGTTAATCTGATAAGTATCACCGGAAAAGATATAGTCCTTTATTTTCTTTATGTTTTCCACGTATTCTTTCTTGGAAATATTAAGACGTAGATTAGTTAATTTAAACCTTGGGTTTTTCTTATCAAGTTTTATAGGGGAAAAGTTATTTATTAAATCAACTCCTTCTTCAAAAACTCCGGTTTTATGATTATAGATTATTGGTCTTTCATAGACATAAAAAAAGGCTAATGGAAATTCAAGATTATAATCCACATTGTCCTTATAATCTAAAAAATATCCAAGTTCATAGGATAAAAATCCTGCAAGATAAAAGCCTTCTTGAAGTTTTTTCTCTAATTTTTCAAAAAATTCTCTTATATTTTGTGTTTCTTTAAGTATTAACTTTTCTTTTGGGGAGAAGAAAATATAGGAAAGAAAATTATCTTCATCAATTTTCAATGTTTCATATATAGCAAACTCTTTTTGTGTTAGAATAACTTTTTTTACAACATCTTCGAAACTGTACATTATATACCCCATAGAGATCTTTATATTCTTTATGGATCTTCTCTCTCAACTTTAGAGTTTGAAATTTTTACTCTCTTCCTACGCCTCTATAGATAAATCCATGGTTTTTAGCTTCCTTAGGATCTAATATATTAACGCCATCAATAATGATAGGCTTTTTCATAAGTCTTTTTAACTTTGTAAAATCTACTTTTTTAAATTCATTCCATGCGGTAAGAATAAGCACTAAATCTGAATCTTTTGAGGCTTCATATATATCATTGCAATATTCTATTTCTTTTATGATTTTTTTTGCCTCTTCCATACCGTAAGGATCATAAGCTTTTATATTTGCTCCGTCATTTTTTAATAAATTTATTATTTTTATAGCAAGAGAATTTCTCACATCGTTAGTGTTAGGTTTAAATGTAAGTCCCCATATGGAAATGGTATAATCATATAAAAGATCAGAAAGTTGCTCTTTTACTTTATAAACTATATGTCTTACTTGATGTTCATTCTTTTCTAAGATAGCTCTTAAGAAATCAGGTTCATATCCACTTTTTTCTGCCATCTTAATGAGTCCCATAAGATCTTTACTAAGACAAGGGCCTCCAAATCCAATTCCTGGGCTTAAATGTTCTCCTCCTATTCTTTTATCGTATTTCATTCCTTCTATAACTTCAAAGACATCTACAGAGAATCTCTCACATATATTGGCTATCTCATTGATGAAAGATACTCTCATGGCAAGGAAGGCATTGGAGGCATATTTAATTAAGATTGCGGTTATGGGAGTGGTTATTACTATTGGAGCTTGAAAGGGAGAAAATAAATCTTTTAAAGAGTTTATTACATAATCCTTTTCTGCCCCGATAACTATTCTCGAAGGATTGAAAAAGTCATAAACCGCTTTTCCTTCTCTTAGAAATTCAGGTACTATTGCTAATTCATACTCATCTCCTTCTTTTTTACCTTCTTTACTAAAAATCTCTCTTATTTTGGATAATGTTCCTATGGGAATTGTGCTTTTTATAGCTATTATTTTTCTATTCTTTAGAAATTTACTTATGGATTTTGCCGAAGATATTACTTGAGATAGGTCTACCTCTCCATCTTCCTTTGAAGGGGTATTCACGCATATAAAGATAATTTCTGATTTTTCTATTGTTTCTTGAAAGTCTGTAGTAAAGAAAATTCTTTTTTCTTTTATATTTCTATTTAAAAGTTCTTCTATCCCTTCTTCGTGAATGGGAGATATGCCTTTCTTTAAAAGATTAATTTTCTCCTCATCTATATCTAAACATATTACTCTATTTCCTACTTCTGCAAGTCCTAATGCTGTGACAAGGCCAATATATCCAGTTCCTATAATTCCTACGTTTCTCATCTTTTTCCTCCTAACTTTCGTATGAATATATTACAACTTTATAAAAATCTGTCCTGTTTTTGTATTTAAATTTATTATCAAGCCATTCTTTTATTTTTAAAGTTCTTGGATTTATATCGGATAAGATTAGAATAATCTTTTTATAATTCTTAATTTTTTGTTCTATATTTTCAGGAGAGAAAAAATCTGGATTCACAGGAATATATGGGAGCCTTCCTCTATTGTAATATTCAAATGGTCTATAGTAAAAAGGCTCACTAATTAATACTATATGCTCTTCTTGAGAATTCTCATGGATATACCTTACCACCTCTCTCCATGGACGATTTAGGTAGCTCATGCGCTGATAATATGATATGTTTAAAAAGAGATATGTTCCAGTGATAAACAATATTATTATGGTAATTATGGGATAATATCTAAATTTCTTAATTCCTCTTGCCATAAGGATAAAAAGAGCAGGTATAAAAGGAGAAAGATATCTACTACTATAAAAACTTTTTCCAAAAGAGGAGATTATAATTAAAGTTATGAAAGGTATAAAAAAGTACGAGATATTTAATAAAAAACCTTTTTTGTTTTCATAAGGTGATAATAATCCCAAAATAATCAGCCCACAAAATATTATAAATAAGAAGTAGTGTAAGTTTAGTCTTTCAAGGAGACTTCTTGCAAACCCGAAAAAGGCTTGATAAAAGGAGACACTAATAGTGTAGAGGGAAAGTTTTTGAGCCCCTTGATATACTTCTGGAGTATTTCTTGTGAAGATTACGTAAAGCCATGGAGAAAAGAAGAGTAATGTTATAAACTGTATTATAATCCAATTTTTAAGATTCTTAAAATTTTTTCTTTGGCATATGAACATATAAATGTTTTCAGCTATTATTAGAAGACTTGAGAAAAAGTGAGTATAAAGCAAAAGAGAGTTTATTATTAGGAGTTTGATAAGATTTTTCTTGTTAAATTCTTTATTGCTTAAATCATATATATAGTTTAGAGATAGAAGGGCTAAGAAAGTAAATAATGGATACATTCTTGCCTCTTGGGAAAAATAGATTAAAAAGGGGGATAGAGCAAAAATAAGTGAAGAAATTAGGGCTGTAGTTTCATCATAGAGTTTCTTAACTAATTTATATAAAAGGGGAATACTTAAAACTCCAAAGATCATAGAAAGAGATCTTAAGGCTAATTCTGAATCACCAAATATGCATGTCCAAAAATAAACAAGTATAAAATATAAGGGGGGATGAATTCCTGTTTGTGATCTATTGAGAATAATGCCTAAAATTCCGGTTTGGGATATTTGGGCAGTTATAGCTTCATCAAGCCAAATACTCCTTTCTGTTATTTTATAAACTCTTAGAATGAATCCTATGATGGTAATTATAGGAATTAGACTGCTTTTTTTTATATCTTTGTTTAATTCTACCAATCCTATAATAGCAGGAATTGCTGTATTTATTAAGAATAACAAAAAGGCACTGTTAAAGGAGGCTGCTTGAGAAAGACCTAATCTTCCTAAAATAAAGACTGCTGTTCCTTCCCTAATACCTAATCCCCCAATTGTAATAGGGATGAGATTTACAAGCATGACTATAGGGTAGCCAATAAAGGTGGATAAAAAAGAAAATTTTTCAAAGGAGTTTGCTAAAAAGTATACCTCTACTAATACGATAGTGTAGGATAATAGAGAAAGGAGAAAGTTTATAAGAAGGGTTTTCCTTTTTATTTTTAAAAATCCTTGTATAAAATCTGGAAATTTGTTGAAGGGAAATATGTTATTTATGTTTTTTATTGCTCTTTGATAAAAAATCACAAAGAGAGAGAAAAGAATAAAGATTCCTAAAAGAAAGGAAATAAATTTTCCAAAGAATATATAAAAACCTGCTAATGCAAGGATTAAAACTGCTAAAAGGTCAAAGGCTTTATCAAGTATGACTAAGCTTAAACCCTCTACCCTTTTTTCTTTGTCAATATTTCCAACTCTTGCTATCTCTCCTACTCTTCCTGGAGTTATAAGCCCTATACTCATACCTATAAAATAGCTTTCTGCAGATTTTGAGAGACAATTTTCTTTGGATAAGTCTTTTAAGAGTAGATGCCATTTGATTATCTTAAAGAAGGTAAATAGAAAACCAAAAACTACAGCTAAAAATAAAGGTTTTATGTTTATGTAAACAAGGGATTTTACTATTTCCTTTGTAGGTATTTTCTTAAATATAAAGTAAAAAACAAGAACAGTAATTATTGACTTTAAAATGTTAATAAGTAAGTTTTTCTTTACCTTCTCCATCATACTCTCTTCTTATTTTAATAAATTTGTTATTCACTTCTAATATATGATAGCTAAAAGAATCTTTCAAATCTTGTATCTGGAAATATCTTGAGGAGGGTATGAATATGTATGGATTTTCTACTCCAATTCCTATCTTGTCTATTATGTAAGGGGAATTTATTTCTTCTTCAATGACAAATTTATCTTCCATTACCTTTATTTTTCTCTTAAGAAAAATAGGTCCTCCTTTTTTATAGGAAATAAGCATTCCTCTTAATATATTTTTGATCAAAAAACTTATTTTTTTATTCCTTCCAAAAGTTATCTGGAATAATCTTAACAGTATGTTTTTTAAAGGTGTCATTTTGTTAAAGGGAATCTTTAAAAGGTATCCTTCTGTAATGTAACAATCTTGAGAGTATATTTTGGAGCCTGGGTTTAAAAAGGGTGAATAAATTTTGCCTTTGGTATATACTATAGGTCCACTATCTTTTAGAGAAAAGTTTGTTTTTTTAAAATCTATCCTGAAGACACCTTGCTTTTTAAGATTTCCTACAATATAGAAATTTTCATTACTCTCTATAAATATACCGCTTTCTGGAAAATATTGGGAAAATTTTTCTTCATAAATAGGACTTTTTAATTCTCCATTATAGAAATTTTGGTGTGCTTGAAGATAAGTATAGCCTATATAAGCAAGATAACGATCATCTAAGTTAAAGGGGCCAATGCCTTTTTCTTCTTGTAGAGCTTTTCTCAAAGAATATAAGATTCTTCTTGCGGAATCATTCCATTTTGCTGAGTATTCTATTCCAGATGGGATTATATATTTTGTGTTTCTGGAGGCATATTCACCTCCAAAAGAAAGGTCAGGATGGGAGAAGTAAACTAAGAAATTAATGGCCTTTGTTATCATGTGTTGTACTTTTTCATTCATTGTCTTCTCATGATATTTTGAAAGATAGTCAATAGCTAAGGATAGATATCCTATATCTGGACCTTGATATTCTGGAAACCATCCTTCTTCCTTTTGTATCTCTTCTAATTTTTTTAATTTCATTAATGCTCCTTTTTTAAATCTTTCATCCGATGTTAATAGATAAATATTGTACAAGGATATAATACTACCTGCTACTTGATTGGAGGCTGAAAAGTCTTCATGGGATAATAGAAATTCACCTGCCTTTTTTAAATGCTTTATTACTTTATCAGTATCTAACTTCTCCTTTAAGATAATTAAAGTTTCTGATATAGCATAGGTAGAAAATGCTGTAGCTACAAAGCTATGTTCATTAGGATACCATTCCTCGAAAGATCCATCATTCTTTTGTATTTTGCACCAAAAGTCTATTCCACCTTTAATAAAAGATAGGATCTTGTTGTCTTGGAAGTAGATGTTTTCAGGGTCATTTAAATTATAAAGAAGAGCTAATGTTAATACTGCTTCTTGAAATCTTGCACAAGCAAAATCAGTAATATTGTAATGCCAGAAATTTCTATCAAAACAACCAAAAGTTGGACTTTGGAAATTCTTGTCCAAAAGACCTAAGAGTCTTGGGATTTCAGGAAGAAGCTTTTTTAGATATATACTACTCAAACCCTACTTCCTCTAAAATTAGATATTCTTTTTTTCTTCCATGGGTAAGATGACTTAGCATCTCGCCTATAAGTCCTATAGATAGAAATTGTATACCTACGATCATTAATAATACTCCAAGAGTTAGTAGGGGTCGTGTACCTATCTTTTCTCCTGTTATAAATTTGTATATTACTAAATATAGGTTTATTAAGAAGCCAAATAAGAAAAACAATATTCCAGTACCCCCAAAAAAGTGCATAGGTCTTTTAAGGAATCTTGTTAGGAATATGACGGTTATCAAATCTAAGAATCCTTTAATTATTCTTTCCCATCCATATTTTGATTTTCCATATTTTCTTTCATGGTGGGTTACAGGAATCTCTGTAACGCTGAAGCCTTTGCTATAGGCTAATGCAGGAATATATCTATATAGTTCTCCATAAATTTCTAAATTTTCAATAACCTCTCTTCTGTAGGCTTTGTATCCACAATTAAAATCATGTATATTAACACCAGAAAAAAGACTTGCTAATTTATTAAAAATCTTTGATGGTAATGTTTTTGTAATAGGATCTTTTCTTTCCTTTTTCCAACCTGAAACTAAATCGTAACCTTCTTTTATCTTTTCAATAAATCTGGGGATTTCTCTTGGATCATCTTGAAGATCTGCATCCATGGTAATAATGATATTACCTTTCGCTTTTTGGAATCCAGCTGATAATGCAGAAGCTTTTCCAAAATTTCTTCTGAATTTTATTATTTTTATTCTGTTATCCTCTTTATGGAGCTCTTTTAAAACTTGGTAAGAATTATCTGTACTTCCATCATCAATAAAGATAATTTCAAAAGATAGATTTAAGGGGGTGGTATTCTCAACTATACCCCTGTATAGCTCTTTTAATGTGCTTTCTTCATCCTTTACAGGTATTACAAAAGATACATCTATCTCCATGTATTTAATTATACTAAATATTAGGGTAATATTCTAACTAAATTTTGTTTTTAATTAACTCTCTTATTTTTCAGTTTCAGTTAGTCCTCTTATAAGTAACTTTTGCATAAATATCACAATAAGTGCTGGTATGAGTAGAGATATCATAGTACTTGCCATGACTATATTCCAGTCTACAGAAGTATCTGCTCCTCCTATCATTTTTACGATACCCATGACTATAGTTTGAAAATTAATATCTGTAGTTATAAGTAATGGCCATAAATATTGGTTCCATCCATATATAAAGAGTATAACAAATAAAGAAAATATGGTGGGAAGCATCAAAGGTATAACTAAGAAAACAAGGCAAGTTAAAGGACCAGCACCATCGATTTTAGCAGCTTCTAAAAGTTCCTTTGGAATATTCCTTAAGCCTTGGCGAAAAAGAAGTGTGCCAGTGGCAGATACCATAAGAGGAACAGTTAATCCTGTAAAGGTGTTAATTAGTTTTAGATCAGAGACAACTTTATAAGTAGGTATAATACGCACTTCTAAAGGTAACATAAGGGTAATGAAGATTAACCAGAATATGAAACTACGGAATGGAAAATAAAAATACTCTATTGCATAGGCGGAAAGTAATGATAGAGCAATTTTCCCTATTGCTATAATAGAAGCCATAATTAGTGAGTTTATTAACATTTTACGAACAGGTATGCTGATAATTCTTTCTCCTTTTCCTATATTCCATGCAGTATTGTAGTTTTCTAATAGATATTTTCCTGGAGTTAGAGGTAACTGGCCTCGAGATATAGTGGATGCATCGTGGGTTGAGGCAATAAAAGCTACATATACGGGAAAAGCTAAAAGTATAATACTTAATATAATTATAAAATAAGCAAACCAGTAACTTTTTATATGATTTAAATATGATTTCTTTTTCATAATGTATTTTTCCCCTTTTAATAAAGATTTAACCTTGATAAATAACCCTTTTGTCAAGATAACGAAATTGTAAGGCTGTTAAAATACTTACTAGTATTAGAAGAACAACGGATTGGGTGGCAGAACTGCTTAGGTTGAAATTAACTATTCCATCTACGTATACTTTGTAAGTTAATGTTTCAGTTGCTTTTCCGGGACCACCCTTAGTTAAAGCATCTATTATTCCAAAAGTATCAAAAAATGCGTATGTTAAATTCATTATTAATAAAAAGAAGGTAGTAGGAGATAAAAGAGGAAATATCAATTTCCAAAATATCTGTTTAGAGTTTGCCCCATCAATTTCAGCTGCTTCTATCATTGATTTTGGAATAGATTGAAGTCCAGAAAGAAAGAAGATAAAATTATAGCTTATCTGTTTCCATGTGGCTACTAATGTTATCAAAATAATGGCTTGTGTTCCATTTAAAATATAATTCCATTGAATTCCAAAATAAATTAAAATTTTTGTTATTAATCCGATAGAAGGTTGAAAAAGGAGTATCCATAATACTGCTGCTACAGATGAGGCTAAGGAATAAGGCCATATTAATAAGGTTCTAAATATTTTTTTAAAGTATATTGGTTTTTCTACCATTACTGCTAAAAGTAGGGAGATAGGAATAGAGATCAGTGTAACTATTAAGGAAAAGAGAATGGTAGTAGTAATAGATTGTATATAGTATTTATCTGAAAAAAGATTTACAAAGTTTGCTAAACCTACAAATTTGATTGAAAGTCCAAAAGGATCTGTTCTTACAAAGGCAAGATAGAGTGCTTGAAGAGAAGGCCATATAAAAAAGATTATAGTTATTAATAATTGGGGGGTTATTAGCATCAGGGGCAAGATCTTGTTTCGAAAAACAGGATGTGACTTCATTTAATTCCTCCTCATAAAATCAAAGTATAAAGGGGAGGATTTACCCTCCCCTTTACTTATTTCATTTTCCATATATTGCTTCAAATTCTCTAAGGATTTTATTTCCACGTATCAATATATTGTTTATTGCTTCCTTTACACTTTGCTGATTTTGAAAGGCTTTTTCCATTTCTTCATATATTACTATTCTAATAGCAGGTAAATTTCCTAATCTTAAACCTCTTGTATTCGCTGAGGGATTAGTTCTTGTAAGTTGAAGGATTGGTATCTCCATATAAGGATTTTTCTTATAAAATCCTTGAGATTTAGCATATTTATATCCTTCGAGAGTTACTGGTACATATCCAGTGTTTATGTGCCACCATGCATCATTTTCTGGTTTGGCAAGAAATTTAAAAAATTCAGCTACTCCTTTATATTGTTCTTTAGTTGCGTCTGGTCTTCGCATAACCCAGAGTGCAGCACCGCCAATTATAGAATTCCACGGTTTCTTTATAAAATCATCATAGTAAGGAAGATAAGTCATTCCCCAATCAAATTTCGCATCTCTTTTGATAGAGGCATATGTGGCTGAGGAGCCTATAAACATGGCTGCATCTCCTGAGATGAAAAGGCTGTCTGGTTGAGAATCTCTTCCTCCATATGTAAAGATACCTTCTCTTTGCCAATCTACTAAATTTTGCATATGTTTCACAAAAAGAGGATGATTAAGGGATAATTGTGCGTCTAAACCGAGAAAGCCATTGGCACGAGTTGCGAAAGGAATATTATGAATTGCTCCAAATTGTTCCAGTTGAGTCCAAGAAAACCATGAAGTGGTGAGAGCTATTTTAGATGCTCCTTTATTTTTTATTAGTAATGCAGTTTTCTTTACCTCTTCCCATGTTTTTGGGGGATTTTCAGGATTTAATCCAGCTTTACGGAACACATCTTTGTTATACCATAATACTGCTGTGGAGCTATTAAAGGGCATAGCAGCCATTTGTCCTGTAGAAAAGCTGTAATAGGATCTTACTGCAGGAAGATATATATGGCTATTTAAGCTAAGACCCACATCTTTAAATAGTTGATGTACTGGATAGATTGCATTTTTTGCTGCTATCATTGTTGCTGTACCGACTTCGAAAATTTGAACAATGTGGGGAGCCTTTCCAGCTCTAAAAGCAGCTATCGCTGCTGACATTGATTCTTGATATGATCCTTTGTAAATAGCATTTATGTAGTACTTATCTTGACTTGAATTAAATTTATTTACAAGGGTTATTAATTTGTCTCCAAGAGCTCCACTAAAAGAGTGCCAAAATTCTATTTCTATTTTTCCTTTGGGGGTTTGTGCGGTGGCAAAACTAAAGGTTATTAGGATTAATAAGAGACATACTAAGATTTTTTTCATTCCTTTCAATTTCCTCCTTTCTTAATTTTTTATGATTCCTAACCCTTTATATACTTTAGGGTATGAGGTTTAAATTAAAATTAAGGTTTAATTAAGGATTAAAAATGGATGATTAAAAAAGAATTAAAAGTTTTCGAGGGGGGAATAACTCCCCCCTTAGAAATTTTAAATTTTTATTTTGCTGGAGCAGGCTGAAACTTTAAGCTTGATGAGAGAATGAATCTAAGCTGATGATATCTTTCTCCCCAATAATTAGTATCACCTATAGCTATTTTTTCCTCGTCGATCTTACCATTTATAGTACCTGTAAAAGTGTTACTATTTATATCTACAAAGAGATCAATCTCTTTTCTTTGATCCTTGGAAAGATCTAAAGTGGCAGTTAAATTTTTTAATTCTCCTAAGGAATAAATTTGTTGGACAGTAATCTTTATAGGTATTTGAGGGTTTTGACTACTTAAAGGTATTTTTATGTTCCATATAGAGTCTCTGGAAGATAAAATCCCATTTTTATCTAAATCTATGAATTCTTTACTATATGTTTGGGCTCCTACATCTATTATTACACGGAAAGAATTAGATTTTATTTTTAAATCTTCATTTCTTGCACTATAGGGAGTTAATCCTCTAATCTCTTTTATGGATAACCATAATTCTTTGTCTTTATATGCTGGTTCTTTTGAATTATATTCAAAAAGTTTTGTAGAGTATTTAAATCCGTCCCATTCATAGATCTCTGCTTTAAACTTCTTTTTGCCTACAAGGTAATCTATTTGAACAAAGAAATATAAATTTCCAGATAAGGCATTTAGTTCATTTTCACCTTTTGCAGAGATTTGGAAATAGGAGTTATAAACTGGATTTTGTAATACTAAGTTTAAATTACCATTTATATTAAGTTTATCTTTTAGTAAGGTTAATTCTCCGCCTACACCTGCACTTGCCACTTTATAATTTAATCCAATCTCTGCATAAGCACTGGTATCTACATATGGATTAATAAAACCACTACAATATAGAGGATCTAATACCGCTCCTAATTCTACACCTATTTTTCCTCTTAATCCAAAGGATCCAGATACATTAAAAGGACCTACTGGACAGGTTATTGGAAAGCTCCAATCTACATTATATTCAGATTTATCCCTATATTTTACATTTGTCTTAAAGGATTCTTCAATCTTTTTTTCTCCCAGTATATAGACTCTTGTATAACCCTTTTGTGATGTATTGTTTTCTCCTGCACCTATATCAGTTTCCACCTTAATTAATTCTGCACTTTTACCTAAAAGTCCAACTGTGGCATATGCAAAGGCGTTTGAATTTACTTTCTTCTCTTCTCCTATAAGTTTTAGTCCAGTCCCTACTTTTACATTAAAGTCTTCATTCCCTAATGGGAGTTCCCAAATTCTTTCCCAATTTAAATTTTTAAATTCCTTTGGTGGTTCTTCTTTTGTTTCTGGAGTATATGGGACTATCTCTTTAAATATTTTTCTTTGGATTTCAAAATTTTGTTTTGGTATTACTATGCGTTGTATTAAAATTTCTTCTTCTGGATCTCTCAAAGAGTATCCATAGGAGTTTAATGTTTTTTCGATCTCATTGATCTCTTTTAAAAAATCCTCACTGGTAATTTTTTTTCCATTTGATAGAGTGATTATCTGACTTTTTTGAATCTTAAAGAAGGTATAATCAAAGGGTTTGAAAGTAATAGGTGGTTTCTTAATGATGATAATTTTGGAGCTTTTGGCATCAAGTACTACTGGAGTGGTTAGTTTTACTGATATTTTGGGAATATTTTGAGGAATTTGTGGAACATTAAAGTTTTGAGCACTTACAACACTAATTGAGAGAATGAGCCATAGTAGAGTGATAATAAGAAATACTTTTTTCATTTTTTCCTCCTTAATTGTTGCTTGTTAAAAGTTGAGGAAGAATCAATGTAATGTTTCGGACTGAGGTTTTGATCCCCCCTCATCTTTTAACTATTAATATTTTAAATCATTTTCAAAAATAAAGTAAGTGATGGGGATCACATGAGTAATTTTAAACATAGGTTATCAAAATTCATGAAGATAGGCCTTAATTTTTATAACTTTCCCTTTTTCTATTTTAAATTCCACATTACAATATAGTGAGTCTTGATAGAAGATACTATCTATCTCTTTATCTTTATAATTTATAATTCCGAATTTTTCATATAATATGCCATTTTCAATTTTTGAAAAATAATAAAGATACTCTTTATCTCTTATTTTTTCTGGGTTATATCTAAAGCTATTTAGTACTTTTTTATAACTATCTCCCACTTGAATTCCTCTTGGTCCTTTTAATCCTCTTTTAGTAATCTCTACACAGAATATGTACCTTGCTAAATCATTATTCTTTGGGGAAGGAGCAAACCATACTGTACCCCATGGATAATAAAGGTATTCTATGTAATCTTCATAGGTTTCCCAATACTCTCTTTTTGTATTAACAGGATTTCCAAATTTTTTTAAAAGTTCTTCTTTCTTAGAGGTAAACATTAAATTTTCTAAGATTGGCTCCTTAGCAAAGAAGGGTTCCTTATTGTTTCTAAAAATAAAGATCTCATCTTTATGGGTAAAGATCCATGTAAAGATAATTAAAATCCCTATGAAAAGTAATAGGAGAAAGTATATTTTTTTCATTTTTAAGGTAATATTGATAGATCCTTTAAGTTTTTACTAAATATATTATAATAAAACAAAAAAAAATTAAAAATAAGGGATTTTTAATCTATGGAGGAGATAAAAAAGGGGGATATAATAGAAGGAAAATATTGGAATGAGCCTGTGGAAGTCATAGATGTGGAATATTTTGATGAGAGGATTCGTATTTTAGGCAGGACAATAAAATCACCTTCACCCGTTGATGCCATAATTCCTAAATCAGATTTAAAAGATATAAATAAAATTTCTAATATTTGGGATTTTCTGGGAGATCCTGAGTTTGTTAAATTGAATCTTCAAGCTATAAGATTTAAATATGCAGATCTTTTTGAGCCTTTCTTAGCTGTAAATGTTTCAAAGATTGAGCCCCTTCCCTTCCAGCTTGATGCAGTATATAGAAATATTTTAAAACAACCAAGGATAAGATTTCTTATTGCTGATGACCCTGGTGCTGGAAAAACTATTATGGCTGGTTTAGTGATAAAGGAATTAAAGCTTAGAAGAATAATAAATAGAATATTGATAGTAGTACCCGGACATTTAATGGATCAGTGGAGAAGAGAGATGAAAGAAAAATTTGACGAAACATTTGAGGTGATAGATAGATCAATCTTTGATTCTACATATGGAGATAATCCTTTTAACAGGAAGAATCAGGTTATTACATCTATTGATTTTGCAAAACAAGATGAAATCTTATCAGCTTTGAGATATTCCACATGGGACCTTATAATTGTAGACGAAGCCCATAAGATGGCTGCATATAGATATAATGATAAAACTAAGAAAACCAAAAGATATAGGTTAGGTGAGGTATTATCAAAAATATCTCCTCATTTGCTCTTTTTGAGTGCAACACCTCATAAGGGAGATCCTGAAAATTTTAGATTATTCTTAGATCTACTTAGACCAGGATATTTTTCCAGTAAAGAAATTTTAGAAGAATCTTTGAGGAACAATGATAATCCGCTTTTTGTGAGAAGGTTAAAAGAACATTTAAGAGATTTCAATAATAAACCCATATTTACTAATAGGTATTCCATAACAGTTAAGTTTCCACTTTCAGATAAGGAAAAGGAACTTTATAATGAGCTTGTAAGATATGTAAGAGAGGAATATAACAAACAAACGGTTAATGATAATAAAAGAAATGTGGGATTTGCCCTTTTAGTACTCCAAAGGAGGATGGCATCAAGTGCTTATGCTTTATATAGATCCTTAGAAAGAAGAAAAAGGAGATTAGAGGAATTATTAAATGATGGAGATATTCAAGAAAAACCCTCTTTAGATATAGAAAGTATAGAAGAGATTGATGATATGGAAGAGGAAAATAGATGGGAAGAAGAAAAGAAATGGGAGACATTAACCTTTTCAAGGACAAAGGAAGAGTTAAGGGAAGAGATAAGAATTGTTGAAAAATTAATGAATATGGCGAAGGAAATATACGAAAGAGGCGAGGAGGTAAAGCTTAGCGAGCTTAAAAAAGCTATTGAAGAAGGATTTAATAAGATAAAAGAGACAGGTGGTCCAGAAAAAATATTAATATTCACTGAAGCAAAAGACACTTTGGAATATTTGGTGAAGAAAATATCAGAATGGGGTTATAAGGTAAATTTTATACATGGTGGGATGAAACTTGAGGATAGAATAGAGCAGGAAAAAATATTTAGGAATGAAACCCAAATAATGATAGCAACAGAAGCAGCAGGTGAAGGTATTAACCTACAATTTTGTAATATAATGATCAACTATGATATCCCTTGGACTCCCATTCGACTGGAACAAAGGATGGGTAGAATTCACCGATTTGGTCAAAATAGGGATGTATATATATTTAATATGGTAGCTGAGGGTACCATAGAAGGTAGGATATTAGGTAAGCTATTAGATAAATTGGAGGAAATAAAGAGTAAATTAGGGAGTGATAGGGTATATGATGTGATTGGTGATATCTTTGCTGGAAAGAATCTTTATCAGTTGGTTATTGATGCTGTAGTTAAGATTAAGAGCATAGATGATATATATAAAGAGATAGAGATTATAGGAAATGATGAAGAGCTTAAAAGGATAAAGGAAGAGGTGCTTGCTGAATCTCTTGCTGTAAGAAATATTGATTTTACAGCAATAAAGGAGATGACTGAGCTTGCTGAAGAACAAAGACTTGTGCCAGAATATGTGGAGGGATTTTTCAAACATGCCTTTGAAAAAGTGGGGGGAAAACTATCAATAAAGAAAGAGGGCATTTTATCAGTAGATTCTGTGCCTTATGAGTTGAGAAGGTTTAATAATGATGATAATTTTAAGAATGCATACGGAACAATTTCGACAAGTTATAGTAAGATAACCTTTGATAAAAAGATAGCATCAAGAGAGAATGCTGAGTTTGTTTCCTTTGGTCATCCTCTTTTTGAAGCTGTCCTCTCTTGGGTGATGAAACAGGGAGAAAAGGAATTAAGGAAAGGAGCTACTTTTTTAGATCCAGATGGAAGATATAATGGAATTATATACTTTGTAGAGGGAGAAGTAAGGGATGCAAAAGGTATTGCTGGTAAAAGAATCTTTGCTTTATATGATGATGGGAGAGAAATAAGAGAGGTGAATCCTAAGATAGTATGGGAACTTACTCCTTTTGAAAAAGTTGATGAAAATATAAATTTTGATGAAAAGAAAATAATAAATTTTTCCCTAAATCTCATAGAAAAATATAAAGAGGAGCTTTTAAAGGAGAGAGAAAGACAAGCAGAAATAAAAAGAAAATATGGACTTAAATCTTTAAATGATCTTATCACAGAGCTTGATAATGAAATCATAGAATATGAAGATAGAAAAGCAAAGGGAGAAAAGGTTGATATTGTCATTAGTAATAAGGAAGAACAAAAGAAAAAATATCAAGAAGCAAGGAAAAATTTGGAAAAGGAAATTGAGCAAGAGACATCTTTATCCTATACTAAGCCCAGAATTCTTACGGTCATACGTGTAATCTCTGGAAAAAGTAAAGATGAGATGGTAAGCGATGAAGAGATAGAGAGAATAGGGATGAAAGTAGCCATGGATTTTGAGAGAAAAGAGGGAAGGATTCCCGAGGATGTATCAAAGGAAAATTTAGGATATGATATCAAATCACGAGGAGAGAATGAAGTAAGATATATTGAAGTAAAGGCAAGAGTTGATGAGGGATCGGTAGCCCTTACACCAAATGAATGGTACATGGCAAAAAGATTTGGGGATAAATATTATCTTTATGTGGTAGTGAATTGTGGAAAATCACCTGAGCTTTATATTATCAAAAATCCTTCGGCCACTATAAAGCCTGAGGAGAAAATAGAAGTGGTTAGATATATAGTAAGTCCTGAGGAATGGAAAGAGAAGGGAATAAGAATAAATAATTGAGGGAGGAATATGGATAATGAAGGAAGATAAAAGATTTATTGAGGTAACATTCCCTGTTAAAGAGGTAAGTGAAGAGTCCTCCAAGGAAAAAAATATTAGACAAGGGCATATATCAACTTTACATATATGGTGGGCAAGGCGTCCCTTAGCAAGCTCACGTGTTACATCTTATTCTGCATTAATCCCATATCCTAATGATCCAGTAAAAGAGGCGGAAATAAGGCAATTTATCATAAATTTTTCTAAATGGGAAAATTCTCTTAATAGACATTATATAAAAAGGGCAAGAGAGGAAATACTTTCTGCAAATAATGGGGTTCCACCAAAGGTTCTTGATCCCTTCTCAGGAGGAGGATCTATCCCCTTAGAAGCTTATAGGATTGGATGCGAAGTATATGCCAGTGAATATAATCCTGTGGCAACTTTAATATTAAAATGTACCTTGGAGTATCCTCAAAAGTATGGAAAGAAGAAGATAAAAGTAAACAATGGTCTTTTTGAAGAAGAGACTGAGATAAATCCCCTTCTTGAAGACGTAAAAAAATGGGGGGAATGGGTGCTAAATGAGGCAAAAAAGGAGATAGAAAGATTCTATCCCAAGGATGAAGATGGAAAAATTCCTGTTGGATATATTTGGGCAAGAACTATACTATGTCAAAATCCAAGTTGTGGGGCAGAAATCCCCCTTGTAAGGCAATTTTGGCTTGCCAAAAAGGATAATAAAAAGATCTCTCTATATCCCTATGTGGAGGGAAAAGAGGTTAAGTTTAAGATTGTTGGCGATGGATATGAAAAGATGCCTCCTGATTTTGATCCTGAAAAAGGCACTGTCTCAAGGGCTATAGTAGTATGCCCTATATGTGGATCTACCATAGATGATGATACCACAAGAAAGCTGTTTCAAAATGGAAAATCTGGCCAGAGAATGATAGCAGTAGTCTTATATAGTGGGAAAGGTGAAGGAAAGACATATAGATTGGCAACAGAAAAAGATATGGAAATTTTTAAAGAGGCAGAGAGATACTTAGAAGAAAAGAGAAATAAATTAATGGAAGAATGGGGAATGGATCCTGTACCGGATGAACCAACTCCAGAGGGAAGAGGGCGTGGGGCTGAACGTGCCTTTTCAGTTCGTAATTTTGGATTGAGTAAATGGGGTGATCTTTTTAACTCTCGCCAAAAGCTGGCATTGATTACTTTTACGGAGAAGGTAAGAAAGGCATATGAAAAGATGATTGAAGATGGATATGATGAAGAGTATGCGAAGGCAGTGGTGAGTTATTTGGGGCTATTTTTAAGTAGATTTTCTTCTTATCATTGTGTATTAACGCCATGGCAACCAGGATTTGAAAAAGTTCAAAGAGCTTTTTCAAGACAAGCTTTGGGTATGACATGGGACTATACTGAAATTAATCCTTTAAGTCATAGTGTGGGAGGGTGGAAATCCTTAATAGAGGATACGATAGAAACTCTCTCCCATCTTTCTCAAATTCCACCTGTAGAGAAAGAGGATGAAGGATGAAGAGCTTAGAGGAGATTAAAAAGATTCTCAGGGAACACAAAGAGGAGATAAGGGAAAAATATGGTGTGGTTATACTTGGAGTATTTGGTTCTTATACAAGGGGTGAGCAAAAAGAAACAAGCGATATAGATATTCTTATTGAAATTGAGAGACCAATTGGGCTTAAATTTTTTGAGTTGTGGGATGAACTTGAAAAAATTCTTGATTGTGAGGTTGATCTTGTGAGGGAAAAGCTTCTTAGAGAGGAAATTAAAAGTGATATATTAAGGGAGCTTGAAAGGGTATGAAACGGAAATCTTCCCTTGAAAAAATTTATTTTGAACTTTTGGAGGGAAAAGAATGAAAAAACTCTTGCTACCCAAAGTTATTCAAGCATCAGCCACAGAACTTCCCTATCCTGATAATTTCTTTGATGCTGTTTTTACTGATCCACCCTATTATGATAATGTGCCATATTCTTATTTATCCGACTTTTTTTATGTATGGTTAAAAAGAAGTATAGGGGATTTATACCCAGATTTATTTTTAACCCCTTTAACACCTAAGAGTAAAGAGATTGTTGCTTATTCTCATAATGAAGGTGGATTTGAGGCTGGAAAGAAGTTTTTTGAGGAGAATCTTAAAAAGGCTTTTCAAGAGATATATAGAGTATTAAAGCCTAATGGAATCTGTGTGATTGTATATACTCATAAATCTACCTCAGGTTGGGAGACTTTGATAAACTCCCTTTTAGATTCTGGCCTTGTACCTTCTGCATCTTGGCCTATAGATACCGAGATGAAGTCAAGATTAAGAGCTCGAGAGTCAGCAACATTATCATCCTCCATATATATAGTGGCAAGAAAAGCAAAAAAAGAAGGTATAGGTTGGTTTCATGAGGTAAAAGAGGAGATCAAAAAATATGTATATAATAAATTGGATCATCTTTGGAAAGAGGGAGTGAGTGGGGCAGATTATTTCATATCCGCCATAGGTTCTGCCATAGAGATATTTGGAAGATATGAAAAGGTGATGGATATTAGTGGAGATGAGATAAGAGCAGATAGGTTGTTGGAGTATGTAAGAGAAGTTGTTACTGATTATGCCATTCATAAAATATTGCATGATGGAATTTCAGCTTATTTGTCACCCCTTACTAGATTTTATATTCTATGGCGATGGACCTACGGAGAAAGTAAGGTAGAATTTGATTCTGCAAGAAAACTTGCCCAAAGTGTAGGAATTGATATTGAGAAAGAATGGAATAAGGGATTCATAAAAAAGGAGAAGGAGTTTATAAGGGTATTGGGACCTCATGAAAGAAAGATAAGTGATATAGAAGAATCAAATGAGCTTATAGATGCTCTTCATTTAGTATTGAATTATTATAGTGAAGGAAAGAGAGAATTAATAAAGTCTGCATTAAAGAGAAAAGGTTTTGCTGATAAAGAATATTTCTATATAGTTGCTCAAGCAATTTCAGAGACTTTACCCAATGATAGTAAAGAAAAAAGGCTTATTGATGGCTTCTTAGCTGGTAAGGAAAGCTATAAAAAAGATGAAGAAAAGATAAATATTGAGCAATTAAGATTTGAAAGTTAAAGAAAAGAGGTGAGTATTGGTGAGTTCATTAGTTCCCTTTGTCCAAATTGTAAGACCTCATCAAGATATATTAGAAGGGAAATTTACCTTAGATGTATATGCTGCAGACCTTTGGAGAGTGTATAAAGGAGACGCACCTTCAGAATATGTTGATCCTGTTATTTTTTTCCAAAAAACCCATATGACCCATGGACTTAATGAACTCATTAAAGTAGTGGAAGAAAGATTAGAAGGAAAAGGTAGAAATTCAACTCTTCAGCTTCAAACTCCTTTTGGGGGTGGAAAAACCCATAGTTTAATTGCCTTATATCATAAGGCAAGAGAATGGGGGGCAAATGTAGTAGTATTAGAAGGTACAGCTTTCGATGCAAAGGATGTAAGATTATGGGAAGAGATGGAAAGACAACTTACAGGGAAAATAGAGATAACAAAAGGTGATACATCTTGCGGTAAGGAAAAGCTTATTGAAATTCTTCATAAAAATGAACCTGTGCTTATTCTTATGGATGAAGTTCTTGCTTATTGTGTAAAATCTGCAGGGATAAATTTAGGAGAAACTACTTTATTAGAACAAACTATTGTGTTTTTCCAAGAATTAACTCAAGCGGTTGCATCCTCAGGAAGGTCTATGCTTGTGGTTACCCTCCCATCGAGTGATATGGAGCAATATGGAGAAAAGGGAGAGGAAATATTTCAGAGAGTATCAAAGATTTTTGGAAGAATGCAAGAGATTTTTACCCCTATAGCTGAGGAAGAGATAAGTAGCGTGATAAGGAAAAGGCTTTTTCAATGGATAGATGAGGATAAAGCAAAAATAGTTGTAAATGAGTATGTGGATTATTTGGAAAGGGAAAATCTTTTTAGTAAAAAGGAGGATTTGGAAAGTTATAGGAAAAAGTTTTTAAATAGTTATCCATTTAAGCCTGAAGTTATAGAGATACTTTATACAAGATGGGGTTCATATCCTAACTTCCAAAGAACAAGAGGGGTTTTGAGACTTCTTTCTCAAGTGGTTTATGATTTGAAGGATGAGAAGGTTCCTTTTATTGGACTAGGAGATTTTAATTTGAAAAATAATAGGATTAGAAGAGAGCTTTTGGAGCATATTGGGAATGAGTACGATAGCGTAATAGCTCATGATATAACCCTTGAGACGTCAGGAGCTAAGAAAGTAGATACAGAGATGGGATCATCTTATAGCCCATATAAATTAGGTACTAAGGTGGTAACATGTATTTTTATGACCTCATTTTCAGGGAAAAAGGATTCTACTTATAAAGGAATAAATATTAGAGAATTAAAGATATATACATCTCTTCCAGAAATTCAAAGTAGTGTAATAGATGATGTGGTAAATAAATTGAGAGAAAAATTATTTTTCCTTTCTGATGATGGTCTTTATTTCACCAATGAGCCTAATTTAAATCGTATGGTTGTGATTACAAAGGAAAATATAACTTATCATGAGATAAATGAAGAAGAGAGAAAAATTATAGAAAATTCGATTTCCAAGGATAAGAGTATATCTGTCTATATATTTCCACAATTTCCACGAGATATTCCTGATAATAAAAATATAAAGATTGTGATTACAAAAGATACAGATGAAAAAAAATTTAGAGAATTTTTGGAAAAACTGGGAGAAACCCCAAGAGTATATAGAAATACATTAATATTTCTATATCCTGATGAAAGTTATAGGGTTTCTTTTCAGGACTACATAAAAACCAAGTTAGCATATGAGAAGATATATAAAGATGTGAATATAAAACTTGATGAAAAGAGAAGAAAGGAAATAGAGAAAAAGCTTGAAAATTTAAAAGAAAAAGAATATGAAGAGCTAAGAAAATATTACAGAAACTTATATCTTCCTAATGGAAAAACAATTCCTAATTTAGGTTTAGCAACCATAGGTAAAAATAAGTTGGATAAGGAGATTCTTGAGTTTTTAAGAAGTGAGAGAATTATTTTTGATAAGATAACCCCCAATTATATAGAAGAGCGTTATCTTAAGGAAGAAGTTTCTACTAAAAATTTATTAGAGTCCTTTTATAGAACTCCCGGAAATCCAATACTTTTAAATGAAGATGTATTAAAAAATGCAATAATAGAAGGAGTAAAAATAGGTATATTTTACATAAAAAGAGAGGGAAAAATATATGAGGAACCAACTTTTGAGGATGATGAGGTGCTAACAAAAGAAAGGCAAGATGTGCAAGTCAAGGAATCAGCTACACCCCAAATAAAAGAAGAGGAGGAGGTTTATCCACCTAAACATCAGAGAGATGTAGAAGTAGAAAATCCTCCTTATGGGACATCTCTTTCTTCTTCAGAAACTTTAGTTAAAAAGTATAAGAAAATTTATTTAAGTTTTAATATAAAAAATAAAGGAAATTTTGCTTATATTTTCAGAGCATTGAACGAATTAAGCAAGAATTTTGATGATATAAATGTTCATATTGAAATAAGTTTGGAAAAAGGCGAGATTGAGGCTAAAGATTATGAAATTTTAAGGGAAGGTTTAGGGCAAATTAATGTAGAATTTGAAAAAGAAGAGACAGAATAATATTTCTTAAGATATTAATTATAAAATCGCCCATTTTTTATAGTTCAGGTATAATTTATGAAGAACAGACTTTAAAGCATTTTTTAATGAGGTATAAAAGCCCCTCATGCTAAGTAATTATTTATTATAGAATTACTAATTCTTAAATGGATGTGAATTTTAGCCTTGTTACAAAAACTACTAATACTGACCAATAGTTTATTTAATTGAATTTTTATTTTTTTATTATAATATTATTAAGGAGAAAGAGAAGTAAATTTTTGCAAATTTGGCAGATCTTCTTCATAACACAATTTTACTCTTTTCTTCTCTTTTTTTCTTCTATTTATAACAGAGGGGAGGGGTTTTCTTGAAAAATGTAAAAGTTTATCTCTTTATATTGCTCCTTTTATTTATTTCTGGATGTATGTCCTCAGGGACCAAACCACTCGAACCAATTATTTGGCAAAAGGTATTTGGTGGTGATTACTATGATTTTGCCTTTTCTGTAGATGTTTCCAATGATGGTGGGTATATTGTTGCAGGAAAGACATTATCCTATGGGGCAGGAGGTAGTGATGCTTATATTCTTAAGCTTGACGCAAATGGAAATAAATTATGGGAAAAATTTTATGGTGGTTCAGCTGATGACATAATTTACTCTATTTTACAATTGGATGATGGATCATATATAGGTGTAGGGGAGACCTATTCTATGGGAGAGGGAAATGCTGATTTTTATGTTTTAAAACTCAAACAAGATGGAGATGCAGATTGGGTAAAAAGTTTTGGGGGAATTAATGCTGATATTGCAAACAGTATAGCTAAGTTAAATGATGGGTATATATTGGCGGGATATACTACTTCCTTTGGAGCTGGAGGTAGTGATTTTTATATTTTAAGGCTTAATAGTCAAGGAGACGTAACATGGTCAAAAACATACGGGGGTACTCAACCTGAGTGTGCAAATAGTGTTAAGCCTACCAGCGATGGAGGTTTTATCATTGTTGGACATGTAAATAAAGGTAGTAACGACTATGATTTATATATATTGAAGCTTAAGGAAGATGGAGAAGAAGAATGGCATTTAGTTTATGGAGATACTGGAGATGATAGAGCTTTTGATGTAGTAGAGGTAGAGGCAGGAAAATATGTTGTTTGCGGATATAGTGATTCAAAAGAATCAGGAGACTATGATATCTATTTATTGGAAGTATTAGAAAATGGGAATATAGCTTGGGAAAGAAAAATTGGAGGAAATAACAATGATAAAGCTTATTCCATAGTAAAAACTGGTGATGGGGGATTTATTTTGGCAGGAGAGACTTCTCAGGAAAGCTTTAAAGATGTATATGTGGTAAAGGTTGATAGTAATGGTATAAAGGAATGGGATAAAAAATATGGGGGACCTTCCAATGATGAAGCAAGGTGTATAAAGACTACACCCGATGGTGGATATATAGTGGCAGGTGCTACAGCGTCTTTTGGACCAAGTGCATATAATTTTTATGTGTTAAAGCTTGATAAAGATGGAAATACAGGAGCTAATCCTCAGTAGTTAAGAATTATAGTTAAGGGGGGCTAAAAAGCCCCCTTTTTGTATTTTTATTTTAGTAGTTTAACTCTCCATAACCTCTTTTTGCGTGCATAGAGCTTGGATCATCAGAGCTTCCTAAAGCCCAAACGATAAGTAATTTCCCAGATTTTGGAAATTCTTTATCGTATTTATCTCCTGTTATTAGTTTTCTTTTGAATTCAATGTAGGTATATTCATTATCCTCCGTGCCTGCAAATTCTAATATGTTGTTTTTTCCTCCAAGTTTTTTATCTAATGTATGTGCTACATGTTTTTCAGGGGCAAAATAATCCAATACTTTTACTTCTTTGTCAGTCACATACCCTATTATATAATCTGCATTTCCAGCTTTTACTGTTGGTGCTATTCCAAGAGCTACATAGCCTTTTGTTCTTCCAATCATTAAAATATAGACTTCATCTCCTACAATTTTCCAAAACATCCTAAAATCACCATTAGAAAGATTAATATAGTTATTATATTCATTAGGAGAAAGCTTTCCATCTATTTTGGGAGTTTGTTGAGAATAAGTTAAAGTAAAGATAGTTAAGGCTAATAAAACTGATATTAATATTTTTTTCATAGCTCCACCTCCTTGTGGTTTATAATTATTTCTATTTAAATATAACTTATTTTGAAAAAAAGGCAAATTAAAATATTTTAACAATTTTACTTTACGATTAATGATACGTTATCAACTGCCCCTACAAAGTCCCAACCACTTCCACCAATAATAATCTCTTTTAGATATGGATGAGATACTATATTATTATAGATATCTTCTTCTATTAAATCTGCCTCAAAGTGATAAAAATCTCCACTTTCTATTTCTGTTACATTATTTTCTGGATAATTTATTGTGCTTCCTTTCAGTATAAAACATTTTTTATATACATATTCCTCATTGTTTTCGTTTTCAAATATTAGTATAACTTGAGCTGGATATTCTCCTCCTGCCCATCCATCAGAATCTAATTCTTGAAAGGAAATTAATATATCAAAGGATAATTTTAAACTTTTTTTATCTCTTAAATCGAAGTTTCCTAAGGATTGTTTAATTCCTACAAATCCTCCATCAGCTTCTGAATTTTTTCTTACCCACATAAAGTAGTCAACATATATTTGTGCTTCATAGTAGTTAGTCTCTTTTATATTTATTAATATTATTTCCCATGGTGTAAGTTCGTTAAAATTACCATTTTGGATTAGTTCTAAGCCTTCAACTTCCTCTTCTATAAATTCTTCTATTTCCTCTTGGGCAATTGAAAAGCCTATGTTTAAAAAAATTATGAGAATTAAGGATAAAATAAATTTGAACTTTTTCATTTTATCCTCCTTCTTATTAAAAATTTTTAAGTAGGTATTTTTCCTTTTCTGTTTTTAACACCCAATCGGTCAATATGAAAAGATCAAAGTATGTGTTGGTTAATTTTTTGGAAAGTAATTTTATCTCTTTCCAAGCATTTTTATACTCCTTTGGTATATCAGTTCTGCTTGATTCTCTTTGGGCTATTCTATAGGCTTTGAGGGCAATGTGGATCAAAGGTAAGCCTTCACTATCACTTATATTATCGTTTAGGAATTTGGGATTGTTTCTAAAGCCAGCTTTATAATAGATGCTTTTTTGTCCTTGTAGAGCATTTAACAATGATAATTTATTTCCTTGTAGTCTTGCAGTTTTTTCTTGATTTATTAAATTTACTAAGGCTTGATATTGGGAGTAGGAGGTAGAATATAATGAATTGGCTATGTTTTGGTAATTTTCAATAGTAGATTTTGCTTCTTGAGCATTTTGTATAGATAATGGTACTTTTTCCCATAATATGCTTTTGGTCCATTGTACGTATTCTACTGCCATGAAACCAGCACTTAAAACATCTCCATAAGCTGCTCCTAACTCTCCTAAAGCGGTTTTTTGAATTTCATAGATAACACTTGCAAGTTCTATTGTATTATCAATTATCCAATCATTTATAAGATCTAAAAAAGAGGATGGGAGATAGGCATCTGCTATTCCAGAAAGAATACTGTTTAAGGCTACATTGGTATAAACTTCATTTGGTTTTATATTCTTTATAGATTGGAATATTCCATTATAACCAAAGATGCTTTCTATACCTTGTTTCAATCTTATATCTGCCACACTATTAGCATAGTTCTTCCAATCATTTTCCGAATATAATCCAAAGATATCTAAGTCGCACCAAGGAGGAGATTCTACTTTTCGCCATCTTCTTACTTCTGCCATATGGGGTAGTTTTATAATCAGATCATTTTCTGGACAATTTACTCCACCTACAGATCTATTTTCTACAAAATGGATCTCAATTATTTTTCCATAATATTTGGAGGGGATATAGAAGATTTTGAAATTACAGCTATTCAAGTTTGTTGATGGGATATATTGATTAGCAATTAACTTTACGACACTGCCCTCTCCTTTTGCTTGTTTTGTTTGTTCATTATAGGTGTAGAACTCAATATAACAAGATTTTGACTTTGAGGTCATATAAGAGAAATAGTTATTTTTATTTGCATCACAGTAAAATCTTACATAATCTCCATCATGACATAAAATTCCAGCTTGATAAGGATAGGTTATTCCAGCAAAGGTTAATTCTGAAAAATTTTTTCCAATAGAAATAGTTAGGAGAATTATGGTAATTAGGAAAATATGAAGGAAATTAAATCTATTTTTCATATTTTTACCTCCTTTTTTATTAAAATTCATCCTAGTTATTCTTGAAAGATAAAAGGATATACTCTCTCTTTACTGCGATTTAAAAGTAATATTATAGTTCAATATTTTTACTCCTCTTCCCCTAAGAGGATCATTATTTTTAGATTCTGCAATATATGGAGCATGGTGATAAAAATCTACTTCGCAAGCAGATTCTGCAGCACCTAAACAAACTGCTCTTGCCTTTCCTTCTATGTATGCATATATACAGTAAGTAGTGTTTCCTTTTAAACGTATATTTCTAAAATCTAATCTGTATGTTCCGTTTACACATTCTGCTGCATCAATAGATTGATTAGCTACTTGTAAAAGAGTTACTAAGGCATCATAACCTGGTACAAAATATCCCACTAAGCCTCCATATGTGGTATAAACTGTGGATTGTAAATACTCTAACCAATCCTGGGAGGCTTTTTGCCATACTATTGCAGAATATCCAGGTTTATTTTGGAAATTATATGGATCTGGCCATTCCACTATTCCTACACCAACTTTCCCTAAATACTGAGTGTCACTTGCACCTAAAGGAATTGCATAATCAATTTTTGCAATTAATCCCTTAACATCTACTGTCATATTTAGATTGCAATTGTAAAAATTGTTATCAGGAGCATTAATTTGAATTTTTCTGTAAGTAAGTACTCTTAAATAAGAAGTAACATCACTTGCAGGCAGTTTTGCATAAGCATAGACCCATGCCTTCAAATATCCATTATCAATGGTGTATTTATATGTACCAGAGGAAATATCTGCTCCATATCCACTTCCAATTTCTGTATAACTTACCTGAGGGGGGATAGTAACTTGAGGTGTTGTAGTAGGTATTCCAGCAAATCCAAGCCATTGTACCCAAACGCTTTGGGCAGGTGTTCCATCATGTTTTATAAGGGAAAGTAAAAAGCCATCCTTTCTGTTATTTACAGCACCAGCAATTACACCAGGTTGTGCGGATAGTATATATGCAGGATCCTGTGGGAAAGGAGGTGAGAAGCTGATATTTACACCATTTCCGAGTAATTTTACTTCTCCTTTAAATCCATTAAGCTTTTCATCAGGAACAATAGCTCCCCAAAGTACCCACGCATTTTGGACAGGATTTCCATTGCTATCAACAAGGTAAAGGTCGAATCCAGTAGTAGAATTATTCATTGCCCCAGAAATTAATGCGTTACCTCCTATCTGTGCATTTGTAACAATAACTGGATATGTGGGAAGATTGAAAGAAATTCTCTGACCATGGCTTGCAACTATTATTCCACCTACCATTTTAAGGGATGGATTAGGTAGGAATGCAATCCACTGAACCCATGCAGAGGATACTCTATTTCCTGCATCATCCCTTAGAGATATCTTAAACTTATCTTTTTCCACATCTACCGCACAGCTTGATAACGCTCTCCCATTTATCTGAGCAGAAGTTAAGACGACTGGGATATCTGGGAATGTAAAGTTATAGCTTATAGTCTGACCATCTCTTGCAAATAATACTCCATACTTTGGTGTTATTGGAGCAGCATTTGTAGAAGAAAGAAATATAATGGAAAAGATTAAGAGGAATAAAAGGATGCATTTTTTCATCTTACCCCCCTCATATTGAAGTATTAAAGAGTTGATGATTTATAAAACTTATTTAGAGGGTGATTTATAAATCATAACTCTTTATATACATTATATTAAATCAAAAAATGATTTTTTGAAAGTGATCTGTATCACATTTCTGAGATTACTTAAACCTTTTACGCTTTGACAATGGGGAGCTCATTCCAAGATGTGGTAAATCTTCTTGATTTTCTTCTCTGCCTCATCCTCCATTTTTGATTTTCAGAAGGAATACCATTTATGGCAGGAAAGATTGTGTTTCTTCCGTATTTTTGGTTTATCTCGTCTAATGCCTTCATAAGTTCTTCATCTTTGCTTTTGGGATATGGAGTATAGAAAAAGTTTAATTGAATTTCTTTTTCCTGAGTAAGTCCCATTAGTATAACTCCTGCTTTTTTATACTTTATCCCCTCTTTGTATATTTTTCTTAATCCTAAAAGGGCATAGCTAATCAATTCCATAGTGTTTGCTGTAGGTCTTTCTAAAGGTATAGTAATCTCATTGAAATATTGAGGGGTATCTTTGAAGGGGTTTGAAAGGAGGAATATTTGGATGTAATTGGCAAGAGCTTTTTGTTTTCTAAGTTTTTCTGAGGATATAGTAATAAAGTTTGATATGGCGGTCTCGAGATCTTCAATATTTTCAATATCGCTTCCAAAGGATCTGGATGTAATAATTGATTTTCTAGGAGGTGGCATATCTTCAAAGGGTATACAAGATATACCTCTTAATTCCCATACAAGTCTTAATCCTATTATAGTAAGGAATTTTCTAATGAAACTATCAGGAAGATTTTTTAGTTTATAGGCAGTGTCTATTCCTTTACTTTTTAAAAATTCTGCATACCTTTTACCAATTCCCCATATGTCTTCTACAGGAAAATTTTTTAATATCTCATCTGGATCTTTTATATCCAGGAAATTAAATACCTTTTCATTCTTATCTTTTTTAGCAATTTTGAGGGCTATTTTGGCTAAGACCTTTGTGGGACCTATTCCTATGCTAACAGGTATTCCTATCCATTTTAATATGGTTTTTCTTATTTCTTTTCCTATGGATGTATAATCTTTGTTTTCTTCATATGGAAACATTAAAAATGCTTCATCTATTGAGTATATTTCTATGTCTGGCGAAAATAATGATAAAGTATTCATTACTCTTCTTGAGATATCTCCATATAAGGTGAAATTGGCTGAGAAAACTTGTACATCATACTTTTTTATTAGATCTTCGCATTTGAAAACAGGAACTCCCATTTCAATACCAATATCTTTTGCCTCTTGAGATCTGGAGATCACACATCCATCATTATTAGAAAGTACTACTACAGGTTTTCCCCAAGTTTTTGGGTTAAATATTCTTTCACAGGAGGCATAAAAGGAATCACAATCTACAATGAAGAATACATTTTTGTGTTTCATAATTTATGAATAACGTAGGTAGCAACACCCCAAATTATAAAATTACTTTCTTCACTTCCCACTTCTATAGGTTTATAGTTGGAGTTTTCAGGGTAAAGATATATCTTTTTATTTTTTATAATCAATCTTTTTACAGTAAGCTCTCCATCTATTACTGCAATAACTATATCGTTATTTTGTGGTTCTAAAGCTCTATCTACAATTAAAATATCTCCATCGTAAATTCCTGCATTTATCATAGAGTTTCCAGAGACTTTGACAAAAAAGGTGGCAGATGGATGTTTTATGAGGAGTTCATTGAGGTCTAAATATTTTTCTATATAGTCTTCTGCTGGTGAGGGAAATCCTGCGGGAACTTTTGATATGAATAAGGGAAGTTTTACTTCTTTCTCCTTTTTGTATTTGTAAATTCCTTCAATATTTTCTCCTTTTTTGATGGACATAATAATTCTCCGTTATTATTTTGTATATTTATCTTCTGGGATATATGGTACCTTTATAAATACCGCAAGAAAATCTTCTGAAGGATTGATAATGTTGTGTTCCTCATTTGCCTCAACTCTTACAGCATCTCCTTGTGTTATTTCAAATTTATTTTCGTCTACAATCATCTCGGCCTTTCCAGACAATACGTAAAATATTTCTTCAACTTCTTTATGGTAATGAGCTCCTAATTCTTTTCCTGGAGTTATTTTTAATATTCCCCACTCTAATTTAGGTCCTCTCATTAAATATTTTGGGCCCCAATCTCCAAACCTAAATTCCTTCTCCCTCTCGTTTACCTTTTCCACTATTATCTTCCCCCTCTTTCCTAATCTTTATATCAATTATAACTTAACTTCTTATAGTTTTTGTAGGTCTTTTTGTTTAAGATTGTCTGTTTTTGTGTTATAATTTTTCAAAAAAGTGCTACTTAAAATGGAGGAGGTAAAGATGGCAAGGAAGAAACTATGTTTTATGAAATATATTGCTTTACTGATTTTATTAGTATTTTTTCTTATTGATTTCACCTTTTCCCAAGGTAAATCAAGGATAGAAATTACAGATCTTTTAGGGAGAAAGGTAGAGATAAATAAACCTGTAAAAAGAGTAGTTGCTATTGGACCTGGAGCTTTGAGGTTAGTGAGTTATGTGGATCAGTTTAGTCGAATTGTGGGAGTAGAGAATATAGATAAAAAATACACAATAGGACGTAGTTATAATATGGCCTTTAGTGATATTATTGAAAGACTTCCAATAATAGGGCAAGGAGGACCTGATACATCTCCTGATCCTGAAAAGATCATCTCTGTAAATCCTGACGTAATTTTTGCAATCCAGCTTTTAGATAAAGATGGAGCAGATAAACTTCAGAGTAGGACAAAGATTCCTGTAGTAGTATTAAGTTATGGAACTCTTGGGACCTTTGAAGAGGATTTATTCAAATCTATAGAACTTATAGGCAAGGTTTTAGATAAAGAGCCAAGGGTAAAAGCTCTTATCTCCTTTGTAAAAAATACCCAAAGAAGTTTTACATTAAGGACAAAGTATATTAGTGATAAAAACAGGCCAAGTGTTTATGTAGGAGCTTTGGGATTTAAGGGGGCAAGAGGTATCGAGAGTACACAAGGTTTCTTTCCTCTTTTTACTCCTCTTTACATAAAGAATGTGGCTGATTCTATTGGTAAGAAGGGAAGTATTTTTATTGAGAAGGAGAAACTTCTTTTGTGGGATCCTGATATTATTTTTGTGGACCTTGGAAATCTATATTTAGTTAAAGAGGATTTTAGTAAAAATCCTGATTTTTATAAAGCTTTAAAGGCATATAGGAAACAAAACATATATGGTATCTTGCCCTATAACAATTATAATACCAATATTGATACCGCTCTTTGTGATATGTATTATATTGCAAAGGTAGTTTATCCTAAGGAATTTAGAGATATAAATCCTGTTGAAAAGGCAAATGAGATATATACTCTCTTCTTTGGAGAAAGAGGAAGAAATATTTATAAAGAAATGGAAAAAGCATATGGCGGATTTAGAAAAGTAAATCTGGAAGAGTAAAGTATGGAAAGAAAAGATTTAATTCAAGAATATAAGTTATACATAAATAGAAAGATATGGATAATTCTTTCTATAGCTTTTGGGATGCTTTTTATTTCCTTTTATGCCCTTAATGCGGGGTCCTATAGTATCTCTCTTAAGGATGTGATAAGGACTATTTTGGGAAGAGGAGATGAAAGGTTAAGAATTATAATTTGGGATATAAGGATACCAAGGATTATTGGGGCTGTTGTAGCTGGAATAGGTCTTTCTTTAGCAGGATGTATTTCCCAAAATATATTGAGAAATCCCTTAGCCTCTCCTTTTACCTTAGGAATATCTCAAGGAGCAGCTTTTGGTGCTACATTGGCCATAACTATGATAAGTAAAAATATACCTTATCTTGTTCCTCTCTTTGCCTTTTGGGGCTCTATGTTAGCAACTTTTGTTATTATTATTCTCTCCATAAACTATAGGGTAACTCCTGAGGCTATGGTTCTTTCTGGTGTTGCTTTAGGATCTCTTTTCTCTGCTCTTACTACAATTTTGCAATATTTTGCCGATGAAGTGAAAATAGCTACTGTGGTTTTTTGGACTTTTGGAGATTTAGGGAGAATCTCTTGGAGAGAGCTTACTATAATGACTATTTCTGTATTTCTTAGCTTTATATATTTTATGTTTAAAAGGTGGGATTATAATACTTTGGAAAGTGGAGAGGAAACGGCAAAGAGCTTAGGTATAAATGTGGAAAGGGAAAGAATTATTAGTATGCTTATTTCCTCTTTTATCTCTGCTGTAGTGACAGCCTCTTGTGGAGTTATTGGATTTATTGGCTTAATTTCTCCCCATATAATGAGAAGATTTGTGGGAAATGATTATAGATTTTTAATTCCGGCTTCGGGTATTTCTGGAGGGGTCTTACTTCTTCTTTCTGACACTCTGGCAAGAACTATTATATCACCAATTGTTCTTCCTGTTGGAGCTATTACTTCTTTCCTTGGTGCTCCTTTCTTTTTATACCTTCTTTCTAAGAGGTATAGAAGATGATTCTTGAGATTGAGAATATTGGGTTTAGTTATAAGAGCGTACCTGTTCTTAAAAATATATCTTTTAAAGTAGAAAAGGGAGAGATTTTATGTATTTTAGGGAATAATGGGGCAGGAAAATCTACCCTTTTAAAGTGTATAAACAGAATTTTAAAGCCTAAAGAAGGGGCTATATATTTGGACAAGAAGGATTTGAGCAGTATAAAAAGAAAGGATCTTGCAAAGATTATAGGTTATGTTTCCCAAAAGTATGATTATACAAACTTAACAGTATTTGATGCTATTCTTTTAGGAAGACGCCCTTATATTAAATGGGATGTAAGTCAAAAAGATATGGAAGTTGTAAGGAATATAATAGAAAGATTAAATTTGGAAGATTTGGCCTTAAGAAATATTAATGAGATATCAGGAGGAGAGCTTCAAAAGGTTATTATTGCGAGGGCTCTTGCTCAGGAACCTAAGATTTTGCTCTTGGATGAACCAACAAATAATTTGGATTTAAAGAATCAGATAGAGGTGCTCAGTATAGTGAAAGAGCATGTTAAAACTCAAGATATATTAGCTATTATAGTGCTTCATGATTTAAATCTGGCTTTTAGATTTTCAGATAAATTCATATTTTTAAAAAACGGTACCATATTTTCTTATGGAGATATAAATTCGATTAATGAGGAAGTGATTAAAGAGGTTTATGGAATACCTGTAATTTTAGAAAAGGTAAGAGGTATTCCTATAGTGATACCTATGTAGTAAAGGGAGGGATTCTTACGGAATTAAAACCTATCGGAATAATTCATAGTCCGTATAAAGAAAAGGGTCCTTTTCAAGGAAGATGGGCAAATCCTGTAGAAGAATCTATTATTGAGGTATTTCCAGAATATATAGATGCAATTCAGAATCTTCAAGATTTGAGACATATTATTGTTCTGTACTGGTGTGATAGGGCAAGAAGAGATGTATTAAAAACAGTAACTCCATGGGGACCTGAAGAAAAAGGAGTTTTTGCTACTAGATCTCCATCAAGGCCAAATCCAATTGCTTTTTGTGTTGTGGATCTTGTGAGAATCGAAGGGAATAATTTAGTTGTTAAAGGTTTAGATGCCTTGGATAAAAGTCCTCTTTTAGATATTAAGCCTTATGTATATGACCTTGATGCTATAAAAAGGCCAAGAAGAAAAATCTTTTTCAACGATCTTCTTTGGGATGAATGTGTATCTTTTCATGGGCATTCATGTCCTGGACTTGCTATAGGATATAGGGCAGCAGAAGCTGCTATTAAAAAGCTTAATTTGACTTTTTCAGAGGATGAAGAGGTGGTATGTATAACGGAGAATAATGCTTGTGGAGTGGATGCAATACAGTATATAATTGGGTGCACCTTTGGTAAAGGAAATCTTATCTTTAAGGATAAAGGAAAACAAGCATTTACCTTTTTTAGAAGGGATACCAATGAGGGAGTAAGAATAGTTTTTAAAGGAGGAAAAAGAGGAGAAGACAGAGATGAATGGACAAGGTATATTCTTATATCATCTTTAGAAGAACTTTTTGATTTTAAGCCTCCTAAGGACCCTATTCCTAAGAGAGCGAGAATATACCCTTCTATAAAATGTGAGATATGTGGGGAGATGGCAAGCGAAAGAAGTATAAGAATAAAAGAAGGAAAAATGGTTTGTTTAGATTGTTTTGAGGATTTAAGTAGCTTAGAGGGCTCACGGTAGAATACATTTGCCTTGCTATATATTACTTATTAGATAGCCAAAGAATTATACTATCCTTAAATTTTAAAAAATCAATTAATTCTTTCCTAAGAATATTAACCATTACTTCTGGAGAAATTTTATCATAGTTGTGAACAATGATATTTCTGAATTTAGCCATTTTTTCCAAATTTTTGAAAAGTGCACTATCAATAACTCTATTTTCATATAGAATTTTAAAGGTTTCACTATAGCTTGAAGGAACCCTCCATTTTTCATCAGAAATTATATGATTAGCTATGTCTATGCAAATTTCTATAAGAATTTGAAGAGTTCTCTCTACAATTCTTTGAATTTTCCAATCTTTCTCATAATTCTCAATGGATATATCTTTGAATTCTTCTAATTCTTGAAGATGCTCTTCAATTTCTGATAATTTTCTTAAAATCAGCTCTCTATCTACCAATGCCAAATCTCCTATAAAGAATTGCCTTCTCTTTAATAGAGAAGTCAAAATACTTTCTTAAAGTTAAAGATTCAAAAGAGTATCTAAAATTTGGATCTTTATCTACCAATACTTGTTTATTCTGTATAATTCTTGCTTTTAAAGGTAAAGGAGCAGTATTTAATACCACTAAATCAATTTCTTCTGTATTTAATACTTCTGATAAAGAAGTTAAAAGCTCTAATTTTATATCAAAAATGTCCTCCTCACTTTTAAAATCTTTTAGATATACTGCTATATCCACATCACTAATAGGGGTAATTCTTCCTCTTGCTAGTCCTCCAAAAAGATAGGCAAAGATTACCTTTGGATTCTCATCAAGAATCTTTTGAGCTTTTGGGATTAACCCCATTATATTTTCTGGAATAGGTTTATTTCCTAATCTCATATTTTTAGTTTAACATGATTTAAAAATGAAATAAAAATTAGATAGCTTTTGCTAATTCTATTGCTTTATCAAAAAATTTGACTATATAGTCCATTATATCTTGATCAATCTCATTTAGCAATTTACGATCAATACTTTTCTTAAACTTATCCAGTACATCCTCAGGTATTTTCTTATAGCCACCATATTTTCTTGCTAATTCCTCAAATTCTTTATTTTTTTTGTTTATAGTATCTTATAGCATTATCTGATAAATAAACAATATGTCCTTTATTATCATATATTTTTAAGGTAACATTTGGTTTATTTAAAATTTTGCATGCTTCGTAAATACTAACCTTTAATTTTACAGTGTCATCATCTTTACTATGCATAATCAAAATAGGTATTGTACTTTTCTTTATTCCATCAATTGCGGTTATGCTTGCAAGTTTCCCAAATCTTATTCTGTCAAATAAATTTGTATAGAAGGAAATGACTCTTCCTCCTAATCCATAAGAATCTATTAAAAAACTTTTTATCATTTCATGCGGAGAATTGAACCCAGCACATGAAACTACACCTGCGATCCTATGTGGATTTGATAGTAATGAGCAGACAGCATAACCACCCCAGCTAACCCCAAAAAGCAATATAGGAGTATTTTTAAAATCATCTTTCTCTTCAATAAATTTTAATGCATAATCAAGATCAATAACTGCTTGGGGAATGCCAATTTTAGATTCTCCTTCACTTTCGCCACAGCCAGTATTGTTAAATCCAAAAACATAATATCCTCTATTTGTAAAATAATTTATTTCGTTTATAAAATCAATATGAGACTGATCAAATCCATGAGAAATTACTATTATTCCTTTCCTTGCCTTATCAGCTTTCTTCCAGTAGATATATCCCTTTAAAATTTGACTTTTGTTTGACTTAAATTGCACACTTTTATAAGTTAAATGAGGGTAATTTTTTATAATAGAATAAACTCTATCATCCTTTGGTGTGCCTCTCTTAAAGAAATTAGCTATTAAAATTATTGTTCCTATTCGAAAGAAGAGAAAAAGTAGCATAAAAACAATATAATCATAATTTTCATTAATGTTTTCATTTTATCCCTCTGAAAATATTTCAATTTTATGTAAGAATACTAATATAATTTTTTTATGTAAAGTCAAGAATTTAGGAGGATTCCCAATAGGTATGAACATAGATATCAGTATAAAGAAGTAAGTTGAAAGAATAAAAAAAATTCACGATTTAATTTTGGTGATTTTAAAAGATTACATTCAGAAGTTTTACAGAAGAGAAGAAAAAAGAAAAACTATGGATTATTTGGAAGTTGAGCCATTAACTAAATGGCATTCTACTATGTTTCCAGAAGATAATAAGGTTATCATCAAAATTCCAATGAAATTAACAGAAGATATAGAGGAAGTTATAAAACAGCTAAGTGAATATGATCCTAATAGTGGAAAATTTCCTGAAAATTGGAAAAATTGGAATTCTTTTTTAGTTCATCTTGACAATCATCTATATACCCCGTTGGTCATCTGGAAGAAAGACAAAGAAGAAATTAAAGCAATTCCTGTAAAATTAAATAGGGGTGAGACAAAATTCATTAAAGATTTTAAAAATTTTTTGAATAAAAACAAACATTTACTTGGAAACACAGATATATTTTTACTTAGAAACCTATCAAGAAAAGGAATAGGATTTTTTATAAGCTCAGGCTTCTATCCTGATTTCATTATATGGGCTAAAAATGGAAACAAACAAAATATGATTTTTGTTGATCCAAAAGGTATTAGAAATTTAGGAAATTTTAATGATATAAAATTCAATTATGTGCATCTTATATAAAAGAAATAGAAAAGAAGGTAAATGAAAAAGTAAAAGGGAGAGATATTACTCTAATACTTGATGCTTTTATCGTATCCATATCTTCCTATGATGATATTAAAATGATATTTGGGGATGGCAACTATGAAAAGGTTGATTTTGAAAAGCACAACATAATCTTTCAAGAAGATGAGACATATATTCAGAAAATTTTTTCAAAATCAGGTGTGATTTAAAATTGACTGAAATCTTCAGTAATGTAAGAATTCGTCATATAACATCATAAATTCACATTTAGGTCCTTTAAAAGGAGTTTATGTGCCTTTGCTTTCTGGCTCTTAAATAGATCTTTTTAAGAATCATGATAATCATATTTTTAGCTTGATATTATTAATCATTCATTACTTAGAAGGATATGGTCCTGTATTTCCTTCTGCATCAAGTTTTATGATGTATACATCTTTTCCTCCTTTTCCAAATGAATATGTATATCCTGCGACTATATATCCGCCGTCATTTGTCTGCTGAATAGAATATGCTATATCATTACCACTTCCGCCATAAAATTTTTCCCATAATTTATCTCCATTTTTATCTATTTTTAAAATATAAACATCACTACCTCCTGCTCCTAAGGATCTTGTTCCTCCTACTACAATAAATCCACCATTTTCTGTTTGCCTTACAGAATTAGCCCAGTCATCACTACTTCCCCTATATGTTTTTTTGCCAAACACTTATTGAAACTTCGGATTCATATTTAGATGTTAAACCAGATATTGAAAGGGTAAAAAGAAAAAAGACTAAGAGAAGATTAATAATCTTTTTCATAAGCCTTCTTTAACCTTTTTTTAAACAAATTTGGAGAAAAGAAAATATAGCTGAAGTTGTGATTTATCTTTAACAATAAGCTTTTGTTTATATTCTTCTCTTTTTTTATTTTAAAAAGTTCTTTAAAAACAAGTATATTTTTCTTAAGCTAATAATCAATGATGAAATTAAATGAAAGTTTTGTATGGGAAGTGACAGAAAATTGAGAGATCCCAATTTGTTATTTACTTAATATCAATTTACTTTTTCAAAGACTCATGGGGAAATATTTTATTAAAAGGACTATCTTCATCTGCTACACTTATATCATTTATTGAAATAGCTTGAATTGTTATAGTTACAGATACTGTTTTTCTATTTTTGGGTAAATAATTGAAACTTGTGGGGTTGCGTATGAAAAGAATATTATAAGTGAGTTTAATTTTGCTTGTCTTTAACAGTGAGCTTTATTTTCTGCCTTGTAATTATTTTAAAAATTTCCAGGGAGGGGTGGTGCCGATTATAGGTTAGTACGAATTGCCTGATTCTCTAATCATTATTTAATCTTCTATCCTCCTTTATCTATATGGTAAACTATGTTAATAAATTTTGAAAATTCAGGAGGATGAATATGGAATATGCATATACATCTTTAAGATCTCTGATGTTTCAGAGGAACATAAAGAGAAAGAGAATATCAAGTTATGATAAAAGTGGGGGGAATAAAGATTTTATACAAATAAAGGCAGGAGAAAGTAAGGTTTTAGCAGATATAGAAGGTCCCGGGGCAATAGTTCATATATGGATGACTTTTAGATCCAATGAGAAACATTTTCTGAGATTAGGGATTTTAAGAATGTGGTGGGATGAGGAGGAAAATCCGAGTGTTGAGGTTCCTATAGGAGACTTTTTTGGAGGTGGTCATTGTAAGACTGAGAATTTTGTTTCTTTACCAATACAGATGAGTCCAGAAAATGGTAAAGGATTTAACTTATGGTTTCCTATGCCCTTTAAAAAGAGAGCTGTTATTTCTATAGAAAATCAGAATTTTTCTCAAGATTTAACTGTATATTATTATATTGATTATGAATTGTGGCCAGAGTTTCCAGAGAATACATTATATTTTCATTCCCAATGGAGAAGGGAGATTGCGAAGGGTAAAAGTGAAGAAGATATAGTAAAGGAGATAATTTCAGGACCGGAATCTGCATTTGGTATAAGCTCAGGTTTTATCATGAATGATGTTTTTCAATTTGGGGGTGAAAATAGGACTGGTGAGAGTAATTATGTAATATTAGAGGCAGAAGGTAAAGGGCATTATGTGGGATGCTTTTTGTTTATACATAATAGGAGAGAAGTGGATTTATTCAATTGGTATGGAGAGGGAGATGATATGATATTCATTGATGGTGAAAAATGGCCACCGTCATTACATGGCACAGGTACTGAAGATTATTTTAATATGGCATGGTGTCCTACTCAAAAATATTCTGCTCCTTACCATGGTTTGATATTACCAGGTGAGAATAATTGGAAGGGATATATTACTCTTTATAGGTTCCATATAGAGGATCCTATTTATTTTGAGAAGTCTATAAAGGTAACTATAGAAAAGGGACATAACAATAATAGATATGATGATTATTCCTCTACTGCCTTTTGGTACCAAACAGAACCTCATTTACCTTTTCCTAAGATTCTTGATCCTATATTGAGGATACCTTTCTCAGATTAATTTTTGGGATTAAAAATGTCTATAAAGGAAAATAAGAAAAGAGAGGCTTTTATTAATAGGACGTTTATAGCCTTTATGGTTCTTTTTTCTATCTTATTTTTATTCACAAGTATTTATTTTTATATAAATTATGGGGACAAGGAAGAAGAGCTTTCTGTTTTATTCATTATTTTGTTTTTGGCATCTTTTATTGGTGGTATAGTTTACATGCCGGTTCATCTTGAGTTCTTAAAGTATAAAGAATATAATTTATGCACTGCTATTTCTAATTATTTGTTAATGCTTATTGAGAGTACTATAATCTTTTATGGCTTTTCTCTAAGTGAGACGAATCTTGGATGGTATACCCAGTGGTTTATTATTGCTCTTTATATATTTTTGGGTATTCATTTTTTCTCATATCCTAAGTCTTTCAAAATGTCATTAATGTCGATAATGCCATATATTGTTTTTATCTTGCTAAATCTAAAAGATGGGGATGGAAAGATCAGCTCAATAATTTTTTTGATATCCAAGGAAGGATATATCTTTTCTCTTGCTCTTTTATTTTCTGGCTTTTTAATGTTTTTTATTCCTTGGTTAAGGTTAAGAGTAATTAATGCTGAAAAGAATGTTCTGTCAATTTTTAAGGTTTACAGTCTTTTATATTCTCTTTTTATTTTAATTCCTGGTTTATGGTTTCTAAGTTCAGGGTTAAGAAATTATTTTAGTAGTAGTACTCTTTATTCTAATGTTATAAGTATTGTTTATTTTATCTATATATTGGTGGAAAAAATTAAGAGTCTGACCAAGGAATTTTTGTTTTTTATTACCTTAAAAGATAATGATTAAAAGTAAGTGGTGAAATTGTTAGAAAGGAGTATATGAAATGATAAGTCTTGATAATTATTTTAAAATTTATCCAAAGGTAGTAGGAGCAAATACAAAATCGATTATAACTTTAGAACCTAAATTTTCCTATTGGAAAATACCCGAAGTTGAAGTTAAAGTTTTCCATTCTCCTGTTAGTTATAATAGTAGACAAGAATATAAGAGGCTTGAAGTAAAGCGTGATAGGAATAAGCTTTATATAGAGGGTTTCTTTGAAGAGGAACAAGAACATGTGATCTATATAGATATAGGCAATAAAAATTTTTCTTTTTCAATATATTCGGTGAATGATGATCTTTTAATGAGAATACCCTATAAAGGTGATTTGCATATTCATACTTATTATTCTGATGGATTAGAATCTCCTTCCTATGTGGCAAGTTCTTGTAGAAGAATAGGTTTAGATTTTGTAGCTATTACAGATCATGGTAAATATTTTCCTTCTATTGAGGCTATTGACACCTTTAAAGATTTAGATTTGGGATTTAAGATATTTCCTGGAGAAGAGGTCCATCCTCCCAATAATCCCTTACATATTGTAAACTTTGGAGGAAAGTTTAGTATCAATGAATTATTTGAAAGAGAAAGAGAAAAATATAATCGGGAGGTCTGGGAGATAGAGGAAAAGTTAAAATTAGAAATACCAGATATTCCTGAAAGATATCAATTAGCATCCTCTATATGGTCTTTTAATAAAATAAGAAAAGCAGAAGGACTTGGTATTTTATGTCATCCATTCTGGAGAATTAAAGAAGGCTATTATATTTCAGAAAGACTCCTTCATCTCTTATATGAAAAGAGGATTTTTGATGCTGTGGAGATAGTGGGAGGATATCATATTTCTGAATTATCCTCTAATAATCTTCAAATGGTTTACCATTATGAAAAAAGTAAGGGTGAAAATATTCCTGTAGTTGGAGTTACAGATGCTCATGGGTGTGATACTGGAAGTCTTTTTGGTTGGTATTATACAGTAGTTTTTTCACTAAGTTTGGAATTAAAGGATATTATAGAAAGTATAAAACTTGGATATAGTGTAGGAGTGGAGGCTATTCCAGGGAGAGAAACTAGGGTTTATGGAAGTTCAAGATTGGTACTCTTTACCCTCTTTTTAATTAGAGAAGTTTTTCCTATTCATGATAGGATATGTCAGGAAGAAGGAAATTTTATGATGAGGCATATGATGGGAAAAAGTTATGAGGATATAAACTACTATAAAAAAGATCTGGATGAATTTTATAGTTCTATAATAAGAAAATATGATTAATATATTTGGTATAATAAACTAAATTTTTTTATTATGGGAAGCAAGATGAAGAATGATAATGTTTTGTGGGCATTAATATTGGGAATAAGTATAATCATAAGTGCTTTTATTTTATCCTATACATTTATTAGGATAAGGTCTTTAGATAATACTTTAACGGTTACAGGTTCTGCAAGAAAAAGGGTTACATCAGATATAGTGAAATGGGTAGGAGTTTTTACAAGGACTGTACCTGCTAATTCACTTAATAAAGGATATCAACAGATGAGTAGAGATTTAAATTTGGTTTTAGAATTTTTGAAAAAGAATGGCATAGATACAAATACTGTTATCATATCTCCAGTATACCTTGAACAACCTTGGCTTTATAGTGATAGGCAATATTCAAGGGATTCCATTTTAAGACAAACGGTAGAGGTGCAATCTAATGATATTCGAAAGATAACAGAGCTTGCTAAGAATTTTCAAGAGTTAACTGATAATGGTGTAGCCTTCTCAACCCAGTCCTTAGAGTATTATTATTCTAAACTTCCAGAGTTAAGAATTAATCTTCTTTCTGAGGCAATGCAGGATGCTAAAAATAGGGCGGAAAAGATTGCAGAAAGTACTGGACAAAAAGTAGGTCCAATTAGATCTGTACATATGGGGGCTGTACAAGTCTTGGCTCCAAACTCTACAGAGATAAGCGATTATGGAACTTACAATACCTCAACAATTGAAAAAGAAGTTATGGTGGCAGTAGTTGCTACCTTTTACCTTAAGTAGTTTTACTTTTTCTCTTTTTTCTTTCTCTCCTCTTCTTTGAGATGGGCTATAAACATACGGGCTCTCATCTCCAAGGATACTGTTTCCAACATGGATGGAGATGAACTCCCTTTGAATTCTTCTAATATCTTCTTTTCTACTTCTTTATACCATTCTTGATCTTCTATTATTTTTACTTTTCCAAGGAAGTTTAAGATTATCTCCTTTATCTCTTTTAATCTTCTAAGGAAAAGTTCTAAAAGGAAAAGTATAAGGGAAGTTATAAGTAATATGGGAAGAAGATTTTTTCTTTCTATATCGGGATAGGATATTCTACGAAATACTTCTGATGGATTTGAGAGGAACTTTCCAGATGTAAAAGAAAGAATTTTTTGGGCTAAATTATTATTGAATTTTTTTGAGGAAAATTCAGGAGAGTTTCCAAACATCCATGGAACCTTTGCAATAATTTTTTCTTTTTCATAAATAGTAATTTGATATTTTCCTAATCTATCAATAGGGAAGGTGCCCTCATAATTTCCTGCTGATTTTTGTATCATATTTCCTGAGAATTCTTTTCCTTCCATATCTATTACTTTGTATTTTAAATCTGCAAAGTTTATGTAATTTCCTTTTTTATCAGTATAGATTAAGTTTATAATTCCCTTTCCTCCTTCCCCCCTTATGCTTATTTGAACCTCTGAAATCTGATGAGGAATAGATTCTCTCAACATCTCACTAAAAAAGCTTCCTAACTTAATCCATGAAAGCCATTCTCTTCCCCAGTAGGGTTTTAAAGCAGATGTAAAGGCTATAACCTGTCCTAACCCAAACTGGCCTTTTGCTAAGATGGGATCTCCTTCAGGAGATGATAACAAGACTGGGTAAGGATATCTAGAAGAAGTTAATACATATCCTTCAAGAGGCGGAAATTCTTCTTTTTCCTCTAAATTAGCTTGGGGTAAAAATCTTTTTTCTACTATGTTAGATCTTAATAACGCTTTAGTTTCAGAGAGAAGAAGTTGGGGAAGATTTCGGATATTCCATGTATGATAGAATCTCCCATTTCCCCAACTGGCTATATTTTTTAATAGTGGGATATTTGCATCTTCTCCTATTCCAATAGTGGAAACTGTGATGTTATTTTTTGCAAGTTCTCTTACAAGATTATAAAAATCTCCTCCCTCAGTTTGACCATCAGTGATAGCTATAATATGTTTACTCTTTAAGGGTACGCGTTGCAGTACTTCTCCTGCAGATTTTAGCGGAGGATATAAAGCAGTACCTCCCCCTGGGGATATCTTATATATAAGGGAGGATGCCTTTTCTTTATCTGAAAGAGGCCCTAAAGGTACAATCCATTGATAGGAGTGATCAAAGGCAATAAGGCCAAAATAGTCTTTTTCTTCCAAAAGGTCTATTACAAGTTGAGATGATTCTTTAGCAAGTTCTATTTTTGCTTCTCCTCCCGAGTAGCTTCCCATACTTCCAGAAGCGTCAAGTACTATTACAATAGCTACATTGCTTTTTTTAAGAATCTGTTCTGGTTTCAATGTAACAGGAAGAATGTCTTCCAAAGGAGTTCCATGATAGTTTCCAGCAGAAAAACTTTTGTCTCCTCCAAGTATAAGTAAGGTACCTCCTTTTTCTGTTACATATCTTTTTATAAGGTCCATTTTATCCAAAGAAATATCACTGGTTGGCACATTATCTATTATTACTGCTTGATAGTTATCTATCATTGGTATTTTTTTGTATTTAGGATAATCAAAATCTATTTCCCAACCTTGATTAATGAGAGCTTGAGGAAAGATGGAGGAAAAGCCCTTACCTACAAGATAAAGAATCTTGGGTTTGCCTTGCACATATACATAAGAAGAATAAAGATTATTTTCTTTGTAGGTATCATCTGAGGATAAGATTTCAACTTCTATCTCTTTTAAACCTGTTTTCTGAGAGGTTAATGAGAAGGAAAGGATATTATCTTCTTTAAGATCCTTTAGCTCATAAGTATATAGCTTTCCTTCAAATCTTATTCTTAATTTGGCGTTTTTTACCCCATAACTTTTAATTTTTATTGTTACAGGAAAAACCTGTCCTAAATGTACCATTTCCGGATTTTGAATTTTTTCTATACCTATCTCTTTATAGAAAGATGTATTAAGAGGAAAGATATCAATCTGTATTTTTTCCTCTTTTAATTTCCTGAGAATATTTTCTATATTTCCTGCATTTTCTTGTAAATCACTTAGTAATATAATTCTTGCTGGTGTATCTTTGCTTTTTAATCCAAGTACAGTATTTACCGCATCTTCTATGTTTGTAAAATATGGATTCTTTATCCCAGTAAGTGAGGATATATCTATGTTCTCTGAAAGATCATGTTCCACATTTGTATCTCCGCCAAAAGATACTATACCTACCCTATCATAGGATTTTTTATACCTTAGTGATTCTTTTATGAAGCTTATTGCTTTTTCTCTTTCCCAAGATGGTATACTGGCAGATTGGTCTAAAAGGAAAAATACATTTGTTCTATCAGAAAAAGATACAATCTGAAAGCCTGATAGCGCAAAGATGATAAGCAATATTTCTAGGGATCTTAATAGAGATCTTTTTCCGTATCTTTTAATGATTATATATATTATGGGGATAAGTATTAAAAAGATGGGATTTTCAAAAGATATCATGAATAGTATTTTCCTCCTTGATAGAAGAAAATCTCCATTATAAGAAGAAGAAAGACTAAGAATATTAAAGGTTTGGAGAGATCTATTTGTATAAAGCCTTTTTCTTCCTTTTTACTTTCTTCCTTTTTTGTTTCCATATTTATTTTATTAGATATATCTGATTCTTTTTGTGAAAATATGTTTACAGCGTAAAGGTATCCATTATATTCTTTAAATCCTGGAGAATCCATATAATTATCGCATCTTTTTTGAGGATCATAAGAAAGATAGTATCTTAATAAGTTGTATATGAAGATGGGGAAGGAATCACTATATATAAAAGATGAGGATAATAGGTCAAAGGATAATACTATACCTTTTGAATTGCCTTTTTCATAAATATAGGCTACTGGTCCCTTATCAGTATATATAAGGGGTTTTAAGTTTTCATCTTTAAAGGTATAAGCATTATCAATACCTATTCCATAAAGTTGTAAAAATCTTGTGATAGGATGCTCTTCCCAGCTTAGTATCTTAACTTTTCCTATCTTTTCTATATTTTGAGGATTAATGCCAGGATATCCACCTATAAATAGAAAATTTCCTGATATATCTGAGTAAGGGATTAGTCCATCGAAGATGTAAAAGTTATAATTTTTTAGGTCTACATTTATAAAATCTCTTTTGACATCGATTTTTAGATTGGGTATTGATCTTAATGCTTTCTCTAAGAATGGATTTCCAAGGGTGATAAGCAAAACCTTTGGAGAAAAGGTTGGTATATAAAAGAAGGCTTTATTATCTTCTTGAAGGTTATCTCTTACATCTATTTCTCCTACTATTTTTCCTTTAGCCTTTGTAATCTCAGTTTTTACTACTTTTATTTCCTTGGGTTCCATTCTTATTTTTTCTTCCTTTAATTTATTGTTGTCTTGTATTATCCTTAAATTAAATTCTTGAGGTTTATGTGAAAAATTCCCAATTTTTAAAAATATCTCATATATATATTCATTCTTGGGAAATATTCTTCCATCTAATATCCCTATATTAAAGCTTTCTCTTCCAATAATATGTAAAAAATATTGGTTTATAGAATCTTTTGGAATAGAGATAGGATCGCTTCCGTCAGTAAAGATATGAATTTCATGAGAGATTCCTTTGGATATACTTTCTGCCTTTCTAATACTTTCCTCTAAATTTCCTTCTCCAAGAAAGACTTTTTCTTTCTCTAATTCCTTTTCTATTTCTCTTCCATTCTTATTTAAGATAATTTCTGGTTTTTCCTTTGCTATTATCATCTTTATGTTAAAGGGATTTCTTTTGATAAGTTTTATAATCTCTGATTTTGCTTCTTGAAATCTGGATGGTAATATATCCCTTGATGCCATACTGGCAGAGGAATCTAAGATGATTATTGTGGGTTTTGATCCTATGCTGGGAAGACTAAGTATAGGTTTTGATAGAGATAATACAAGGAAAAAGAGGATAAGAAGCTGAAATAGTAAAAGTAGATTTTTAGGAAGCTTCTTAAACCATCTTCCTAAATTTTTCTCTTCAATGGTCTTTTCCCAAAGTATTAAGCTTGGTACTTTTATCTTTAGTCTTTTTGGTTTTATTAAGTAAAGGATTATAATGATAGCTTCTAAAAATAATAGGAATAGGAAGGATGGATTAAGAAATTTTATATTCATTTAAGCCATCCTCCCATCCTTAAGTATCTAAAAAGTAGATCTTCCACCGGGATAACGGTGGATGTTCTCATATATTCTGCATTAGTTTTTAAAGCGAAATTTTCTATATCTTTTAGGAATTTATCTAAAGTCTTTTTGTAATTCTCTATTAGGGATTTATCCAAATATAGATTGATTATTTCATTGGTTTCGCTATCAATTAACTGGAGATTTCCTTCATATGGAGGAGATATTTCCTCTTCTGAGATCACATGAATTAAATATACTGGAAGTTTTTTGTATCTTGCATATAAGATTCCATCTTTATAGGGTGAAAGAAAATCTGATATTACCATTAAAATAGCTCTTCTTTTAAGAGATGAGACATATTTTTTTATGACTTCATTTAAATTTGTTTTTCCTTGAGCCTCTAATTTATTAAGCTGATCTAATAATTTGAATATATTTTCTCTTTTCCTCTCTAAGGAGATGATTCCTTTTATATCATCTTGGAAGTATGTGACGGTGACTTTTTCCCAGGCTGAAAGGCTTAAATAACTGAAGGCTAAGGCTAATTTTTTCCCATAGAAGAATTTGGTTGGAATTCCAAAGTCCATAGATAAGGAGCTATCAAGTAGAATATGTACTTCTAAGTCTTCCTCTTCTTCAAAGAGTTTTACAAGAAATTTTTCAAAACGAGCGTATATATTCCAATCCAAATACCTAAGTTCATCTCCTATTTGATAAGTTCGGTAATCTGAAAACTCTGTGCCTTTTCCTGTTTTGGGACTTTTCCTTTCCCCCACATTACTTATTATCCTAATTTTTTTAACTGCTAATCTTAATTTCTCTATTTTTTCTAAAAATTCTGTATCTAATATTTCCATAGTTATTCTTTCACCTTCTCTAATATGTCTTCTATTATTTCATCTGTGGTTATTCCTTCAGCTTCTCCTTCAAAGCTCAATATTATTCTGTGCCTTAATGCAGGAATGGCTACCTTTTTGATATTTTTGAAACTTACGTTTGATTTACCTTCTATTAGGGCTAAAGCCTTTCCTCCAAGAATTAGAGCTTGGGCTCCTCTTGGACTTGCCCCATATCTTACATATTTTTTTACCTTTTCTGTAGCATGGGGGCTTTCGGGATGTGTCGCCAGTACAATCTTTACAGCATATTCTTTTACAGCCATTGGTATAGGTACACTTCTTACAATTTTCTTTAATTCTTCTATAGTATTACCGTCTGCCACTTTATTAACCTTAGGTGTCTCAATATTTGTAGTTCTTTCAATAATCTCTAATAGTTCCTCTTGGGATGGAGGGGTAAGAATAAGTTTAAAGAAAAATCTATCAAGTTGGGCTTCGGGTAATGGATAAGTTCCTTCCATCTCAATAGGATTTTGGGTTGCCATTACGAAGAAGGGTTTTGGAAGGCTATATATTACTCCTCCAGATGTAACACTTCCTTCTTGCATAGCTTCTAATAAGGCAGATTGGGTTTTAGGTGTAGCTCTATTTATTTCATCTGCTAATACTATATTGGCAAAGATTGGACCTTCTTGGAATTTGAAATATTTTCTTCCGTTTTCATCCTCTAAAATGATGTTGGTACCAGTAATATCTGCAGGCATAAGGTCCGGAGTAAATTGAATACGAGAAAATTTCAAATCCAAAATTTCACTTAAGGTTCTTACAAGTAGAGTTTTTCCAATACCAGGTACTCCCTCTAAAAGTACATGTCCTCCTGAGAGAAGAGATATAATAGTAAAATTAATAATTTCATCATATCCAACGATTACTTTACTTATCTCCTTTTTGATTCTATCTACCACAGCTGTAAAATCTTGTATTGATAAAGTCAATTTGTTAAACCTCCTTTACTGAGAAAAATAGGTTTTTAAAATCTCTTTAAATTCTAAAGGGAGAATTCTTGAGGATACTGCTCTCTCCTTAGCATAAGAAGGATTGAAAGATAGGCTTTTATCTTGAGAAAGTCTTCTTCCTTCTAAGGTTGGTGCTTGAAATAGATAATTTTTGCCCAGTTCTTCAGATTGAGATGGTGGTACATAAATCTTCTCTCCTGTAAAGACTTTTCTTTGAGTTTCTTGACCAAGTTTATCTGGCCTTTCTTCTGTACCTGGTAAATTTCCTGATTTTGGATTTTTATCTACTTCTTTCCCACTCTCTGTAGGAACTGGTAATGTTCCCTCTTGATTTGATGGAGTTTCACTACCCTTCATATCTTCCTTAAGAGCTTTTTCATCTTGAAGAGTGCTCTTTTCTTTGGACTCATAAGGATTAGCATAAGCGTAGGATTTTCCTGCTCCTTGGAAGGGAAGATTACTTATATTCTGCTCTTTTCCCTCTTCTCCCTTTTCTTGATTATTATTTTTACTTGATGCTTCTTTTCTTTCTTCTTTATGTTTTTCAGCTTGATTATTTTCTTTTTTTAGGGTATTTTTATCCAAGTTATATTGGGATAGAAATTCTTCTAAGGATTTTGGTTTTTCCATTTCTTTTAACTTCTCTTTGTCAAACTCTTCTTGAGATATCTTTTCTTTTGGAATATTCTTCTTGGAAAGTTCTTCGTTAAGAGCTAACTTTTCTTCAGGTATTCTACTGACCTTACTTTCTTGATTTTCTTTGTTTTCCAATATATGAGGAATACTTTTTGGCATATCCTTAGAGGTTATAAGATTTAGTATTAAAAGAAATACAAAGATAAGGAATAGAATTTTCAAAAGAGGAGAGGGTTTAAATTTGTAAGCCTTTGATAAGTCTATTTTAGAAAGCTTTTCTTCTAATCTTTTTCTTAATCTTTCCATAAGTCCGTATGGATCATCGTAATCTTTGTATTCCCAAAAAGTTATTAACTCTTCATCTAAAGAGAAATATTTATCTGTTTGAAGAATTATCTGATAATAATTAGGTTTCTTCTTTTTTATAAAATATAAATAAAAAATAGGGAATGGAAGAAGAAGGATAAAAAAGTTCATTTTCACGGAAAGAAGATTAAAAATGAGAATAGTGTTTAAAAAAATTAATATAGAAACAAAAATGATATCGAGAAGGTGGTAGGAATTTACTTTATTAATAAGTTTTTCTATGTTATCAAAAAAATCTCATCTTTTATCAACTCCTTGATAATATTTTAACCTTTTTTCGGCGATAAGTATAGAGATTAAAAAAATAATTAAGTAGAAAATTATAATAATAGGAAGGTCTCTTGAAGGGTAAAAATTTACCTTTAAATATAGGATGTTTTCTGCCTTTACAAGCCAGAGGATGTTATTTAAAGGAAATAAAAAGAAGGTTGATGGGAAGAGAAAGGGAAAAATTATAAATAGGATATAGGTGGTCCAGTGGAGAAGCCAGTTTATAGATGGATTGGAAAAGGTTGACCAGAGAATTCCTAATCCCATAATGGGAAGGGAATCTAAAAGAAGAAGAAAGTAAAGAATAATTATTTTTGAAAAATCAACAGAGAAACCTATCATTAAATTAAAGGGAAGAAGGATAAGAAGGATAAAGATAAGATAAAGTAAGTTAGATAAAAATCTTCCCCTTATTATTTCTCTTATTTTAAATGGTGAAAAGCGAGCAAGGTTTATAATCTTAAATTCTCTTTCTGCAATAAGATTTCCTGAGAAAGTAAGGGAAGAAAGGTATGTTATGAATATGAAATGAGCAATGGAAAATATAAGAAAAAGATCTGTTATAGAATACTTATTTAGATCAAAGGATTTAGATGGCCAAATTATGACGGTAATTAGGGTTATGATAAAGAAATAAGTATAGATAATTCTTAGATATTTCTTATCAGAAATTTTTGCTTTTAAATCAATAAACCACCATATTCTCATATTTTCCTCATCCTTCTATAGGAATTATAATAATCCCGTCTATACTTTTTTGGGTTTTAATATTTAAAATCTTTACATGGTTCAGGGGCTCATCTATTCTTCCCCAAATTATTAATTTATCTCCAATAGGAGGTATTATCCTATATTTTTTTATGAATTCGTTTAAAAGAGAAGGCTCTTTTAATCCACTTTTCCAGATAATGAACTCTTTATATGCGTTTTTAGGAATATATCCCACATAATTTTCTTTATTTCCATGCTTAAATACACAATCTTTTATATTTATAGGAGAATTGTTGGAGATCTCCAATATATATCTATCATTTAACTCCTTAATTTTAATATCTATGGGTATAAAATGATAAGATATGCCTTCTAAAAAGTATATTCTATTTCTTTCCAGGGATAAATTAGCTTTTTGATTATTGATATTTACCAATAGAGTAGTTTTGTTTTTTTGAGGCTGATAGTAGGCATTATAGAGAAGAAATATATTGGGGGGATATTCTATAGTGATATCTCTTTTGAAGGGAGAAAAAAGAGATATATGGATAAGGTTTTCTGCAACATATGTATTTTTATCAAGAAAAATTAGATATTTTTCTCCATAGGCTATGGCATCCTTGGTAAAGGATTGGTTTATCCCAAAACCTATTAATGATGAAAAAATAATTATGAATAAGAAAGAGATAAAAGAGTATCTTTTCTGAAAAAGAAATTTTATCCAAAGAAAGATAAGGATAAAGTACAGAGATAAAAAGATAAGGATCTGCCATCTATCAGGATAAAGGAACATTTGGCCTTGTAATGTAGAAGGATCAGGTGTGTATAGGAAAGTGTTATGAGGAATGCTTATAGTATAAGGTGTGGGTTTTATAGATTTGGAAAGTTTATTTATTTCATCGTTAAATAAGACCCTTTTTGTAAATATCTTTGCCATTATTAAAGAATTTTTTATAGAGTTTGAAAAGGAGTTAAATAAATTCCTATCTATAATTATTAAATCGTAGCTGTCATAAGCTTTATAATTGATAGGTAAAAGCTTCTCATCATATACTCTTACTATTCTTGCTTTTTTAAAGAAATCTATCTTTGGTATTTCTCTTCCTATTATTAATACAAGGGGTAAGGTTATTCTTTCTAATGAAAAATCTATTTTCTCTTCTTTGATAGTCTTATTATCTTTTAAAACTCTGGCTCTAACTGGATAGCGGAAATCTATTGGGGGAAGGAGAAATTCAAACCTTTTTTGAGAAAGAGGTGGTACTTCTACTTCTTTCTTGTATGTGGATTCACAATACCCTGCAGATCGAAGTCCCTGAGTATATATTACTTCTAATATGAGTTTTACTTTGTTTCCTTCATTATAGATCTCAACAAATAGGGGGAGGAATCTATCAATTCTCCATTCAGAATTTATACCTAAGGAAAAATCTATCTTAATATCTTGTGCGTATAAGATATTTATTATGAATGTGGTTAAAATAATTAATTTTATAAAAACCTTTTCTCTCATTCCACTTTAAATTATACAATCTTATAGTAAAATATTCATTATGATGGCCTATATATTTTTGCTTGGAAGAATTATTCTTTTAGGTTATGAAAAAATTGTAGTTAAGAAGGTAGGAACAGATAGTAATAGTATAGTTACATCTTTTTTATTTTTTGGTATTGCTGTTTTATTTTTACTTCCCTTCGCCATTATCAATCCTTCTTTTGATTTATCCACTCTTAAATATGGCATCCTTAGTGGATTCATATATTCCATCTCCTTTGTGTTATACGTTAAATCCCTTTCCATTGGTGAAGCTTCTCTTGTTGGTCCATTATATAATTTCAATGTTTTCTTTCTTCTTATTCTTACCAGTATATTTTTAAAGGAGCCTTTTACCATATCAAAGATTGTGGGACTTTCTTTATTAGTATATGGAGCTTCCTTTTTAAATCGCCAAGAAAATCTATATAAATCTCTCTATGGGCTCTTTAAAAGAAAGGATACCCTTTTTATGATGGGAAGTTCTTTTCTTATTGCTATTGGTAGGACTATTGATGGATTTGTAGTTGGTAAAATAGATTCTCTTTTTTATTGCTTTTTCTTGTATCTTGTTATTACTATATATCAGTTTTTTTATATACTTCTTAGAAAAGAATTAAAGGAAATATTCAAACTCTTAAAAGAAAAGACTTTATTAGTAACTATAGCTGCAGGTATTAATGCTTATTCTTATATGTTTCTTCTTATTGCTTTCAGAAGTATAGATGTAAGTGTTGCTGAACCCCTTTCTATGTTGAGTATGTTGGTCACTTTGTTTCTTGCTAAAAATGTCTTTAAAGAAGATATAAGAAAGAGAATAATAGGGGTTATAATAATGATCTTGGGGGCATGGATTTTGAATTGGAGGTAGGTTATGAATATATGTTCACCTCTTTTAGAGATTAATTTGAAGGCTATTTATCATAATGCTAAATTAATTGTAGAAAAGGGAAAGGAAATGGGAATATATATAGATGGAGTTACAAAGGTCTCCTTAGGGGATCCTAAAATAGCAGATATTCTTGTAAAGGCTGGGGTAAGAGGACTTTCTGATTCTCGGATTGAGAGCATAAAAAGAATGAGAGAAGAGGTAGATATAGAGTATACTCTTATTAGGCTTCCTTGCTTTTCTCAAGTGGAAGAAGAAGTAAAGTATGCAGATGTTTCTTTAAATTCAGAGATTATGACTTTAAGGGCTTTAGAGGAAGCTTCAGAAAGATTAGGAAAAAAGCATAAGGTAATAATTATGGTAGAGATGGGGGATATTAGAGAAGGAATATGGAAAAAAGATGAACTGATAATGGTGGTAAAGGAAGTTCTTAGGATGAAAAATTTAGAACTCTATGGCCTGGGTACTAATTTTACATGTTTTGGGGGTGTAGTACCTACTGTAGAGACTTATTGGGAATTTATAGATTTAGTGGAAAAAATTGAAAAAACTTTTTCTATAAATTTGCCTCTTATATCTGCTGGAAATTCCAGTAGTATTCCTCTTCTTTTTGAAGGGAAAATTCCAAAAAAAATAAATCATCTGAGAATTGGCGAAGGAATTATGCTGGGGAAGGACACTGCTTTTAGAAATCCTATTCCAGGGGCTCGTCTTGATACCTTTAGATTTATAGGGGAGATCTTAGAGATAAAGGAAAAGCCATCGATGCCTTGGGGAGTTATAAATGAGGATGCCTTTGCCCATAAGCCTTCCTTTGTAGATAAAGGGATAAGGAGAAGAGCTCTTATGAATTTTGGAAGACAAGATATTGATCCTCAAGGAATTATTCCTGAAATTCCAGGTATTGAAGTATTAGGAGCTACATCAGATTATACAGTAGTGGATATAGGAGATTATGATCTTAAAGTAGGAGATAGTTTAAGCTTTTCCTTAAATTATTCTGCCCTTCTTCAAGCCTTTACATCTCCTTATGTGAAAAAGATATATAAAGAATAAATTAGGGGAGTGATATTATGAGAAGAAAAGTCATTATAATGGGGGCAGGTGGGAGAGACTTTCATAATTTTAATGTCTATTTTAAAGATAATTCTGATTATGAGGTAGTAGCTTTTACTGCTACCCAGATTCCTGGTATAGAAGGAAGAATATATCCACCTGAACTTGCTGGAGAACTTTATCCCAATGGTATTCCTATTATTAGTGAGGATAGATTGGAAGAAACCATTAAAGAATATAATGTGGATGAAGTAATTTTTTCATATAGCGATGTATCCCATGAGTATGTGATGCAGAGAGCAAGTCTTGTATTATCTCTTTCTGCAGATTTTAAAATTCTTGGAACGGAGACCATGTTAAAAAGTGAAAAGCCAGTTATAGCTATTTGTGCAGTAAGAACAGGATCAGGGAAAAGTCAAACCTCAAGATATGTGGTTAAAACTTTAAGAGAAAGAGGATTTAAAGTAGTAGTGGTAAGGCATCCTATGCCTTATGGTGATCTTTTAAAACAGAGGATTCAGAGATTTGAAAAATTAGAGGATTTGGATAAATATGAATGTACTATAGAGGAGAGAGAGGAATACGAGCCCCATCTTAAAGAGGGGGCTATTTTATATGCAGGAGTAGATTATAAAGAGATATTAAAGGAAATAGAAAAGGAAGCAGATATAATAGTTTGGGATGGAGGGAATAATGACTTTCCCTTTTATAAGCCTGATCTTTTTATCACTGTAGTTGATCCTTACAGAGTAGGTCATGAATTATCTTACTTTCCGGGGGAGATTAATGTATATCTTGCAGATATAATAGTGATAAATAAGGTAGATACTGCTCCTTCTGAGAATATTAATAGGGTAATGGAGAATGTGAGAAAGAGAAATAAGAAGGCAAAGATTGTTTTAGCAAAATCACCCATAATATCCGAGAAGGAAGAAGATATTAAAGGAAAGAGAGTATTGGTGATAGAAGATGGACCTACTGTGACTCATGGAGAAATGCCTTTTGGAGCTGGATATCTATTTGCAAAGGAGAGAGGGGCTATATTGGTGGATCCTAGACCTTATGCAGTTGGAAGTATAAAGGAGGCTTATGAAAAATATAAACATATAGACAAGGTACTTCCTGCTTTGGGTTATAGTAAAGAACAATTAAAAGAGCTGGAAGAAACTATTAATAATGTAGATTGTGACTATGTAATTATAGGAACTCCTGTAGATTTGAGATCTGTGATAAATATAAGACATAAGACTATAAGAATTTATTACCATTATGAAGATGCAGGAATTCCCACATTAAAGGAATTAATAATGGATTTTGTAAGTAAGTTTTAATTATTTTATTGGCTTAGTCTCTTTTAGAATGAATTCTATGAAATAATCTGAAAGCTCTGGATCAAATTGGGTACCTTTATACCTTTTTATCTCTTGAATAGCTTCATCGATGGTTAATTGTCTTTTATATGGTCTAAAAGCAGTCATGGCTTGAAAGCTATCAGCTAATGTAATAATTCTTGATAAAAAGGGTATATCATTTCCTGATAATCCATCAGGATAACCCTTTCCATCCCATCTTTCATGGTGATGCCTAATTATTTTACTTATGTCTCTAAAGACTGATATATGGTGTAAAAGTTCTTCGCCCCATACAGGGTGCATTTTCATTATCATATATTCCTCATCAGAAAGTTTTCCAGGTTTTTTCAGAATAAAATCTGGCACTTTTATCTTTCCAATATCATGAAGATAGGCAGAATACTCTAATCTTCTCATATCTTCCTCATTAAGAAGTAAACTTTTACCAAAATTTACTGTTATGTTACCTACTTCTTTTGAATGTCCTCCTGTATAAGGATCTCTTGCATCTACCATCTCTACAATGGTGATTAATGTTTCACGATGAAGTTTAAATATCTTTTTTTCCATTTCCTCATTGTAAATATATGCAGAAATTAAAGGGGCAAATTTTTCTATAATGGAAAGGTCATCGTTAGTAAAAATTCTGTTTTCTCTTAGGCTGTTTATGTTTATTACCCCAACTGGTTCATTCTTGTGTATTAGCGGATAACATATAGAGGATTTGATTTCAAAACGGGGTTCTATAATTTTAAATCTTTTATCTTTGTATACATCTTCTAATATTAAAGGTTCTCTGTGCTCTAAAACCCATCCTGCTATTCCCTCGCCTTCTTTTAGAACACTATTCTTTATTACCTCATGAGGTATATTTATCCCAACTTTAATTTTTAATATTTTATTTTCTTTATCATAGATCATTATTGATCCTGCATCAGCTTTAAGAATATGTAAGACTCTTTTTAAAAGATTTTCTAAAAGAATATTTTCATCCTCTTTTTTGGAAAGTAGATTCATAATTTCATTTATCTCTTTTTCCCTATCTATCTTCTCTTTTATATATAACCTTGTTAATGCATTTTGAAATTCTTCTGATAAAAGGTTAAAGTAAGTAATAGGATAAGGAATATTTTCTTCAATTATTAATACAGAATAAATATTTCCCTCTACCATAAAATATCTTCTATAACCTTCCATATTTTCTATGTCTTCAATTGTTAATGAATATCCTTTTTCTTGAGGATAGGAGTAGGCAAGAAAAAATTCTCCATTTTTTCTCTTGTAATATTTGATATTGGAATTGGGAAAAAGTTCTTTTAATTTTTCAAAATATACTTTTTCTATATCATCTAAGTTTTTTTGAGCTATATCTTTGAGAAAAGTGTATGCTAAATTGATCTCTTTAGTTCTCTTTTTTACTTCCCTCTTGAGATATTCTCTGCTTCCTAAAATGCCGATTAATAGAAGGATAATTATAGTAATCATAAAAATTAAAGCATTAGATACTGCTTCTTTCTTTTTATATTCCAGCCTTAGTAATACTTCTTCTCCAAACCATTTAGTTAAAAGGTTTCTATAATGTGTACTATTTAGTATCTCAGTTAAGCCTTTTTTAATCTCAGAATAATAAGGGCTTCCTTTAGGAAGGGCAATACCTGCAAAACTTGAAAAGAGTTTATCTTGGAGTATTTTAAGTTGATCATTCCAATTATTTTTATTTATGATATATCTTGCCACGTAGTAATTAAGTACTCCAGCCTCAGCTTTTCTTTCTATTAAAGCTTGAACAACAAGCTCAGAACTTTTAAAAGGAATAGTCTCTGTTATATCCTTTAAAAATATATGAGCTACATCTTGGTTTAAAACTGCAACTTTTTTATTTTTAAGATCACCAAAGCTTTGTATAGGTGAATCAGAGGGTATTATTATTACACTAAAGCTCTCTAAATATGTGATAAAATCATATTTTCTTTTTCTTTCATCGGTTACCCTCATAAACTCTATGCCATCAATTTCTCTTTTGTCAAGAAGTTCTACTGCTTCATTCCATGGTACTAGTATTATATTGATCTTTTTATTAATCCTTTTTTCCAACTCTCTTATAATATCTACTGCAAACCCTTGAGGAATTCCCTGGGAGTCTATATATTCGATAGGAGGAAAGTTATAATCTCCTGCAAAGGTAAGAGTATTTGTGTTCTCACCTTTTGCAGGAAAAAACATTAATAATAGAAGTATTATGATTTTTAGGATTAGAAATTTTTTCATGTAATAAGAAAAAGAAGGACCCTTTTGAGGGTCCCCCTCCCCCCTTCCAGATAATTTTTTTAGCTTACTCGTTGGAAAGATTTACTACAACCTCTACAGGTGGCTTAGAACTATAGGTTTGGTTTTCACCTGGTGCTGGGTCAGCAAAAACAATATTAAATAATGATATAATCAATATTATTAAAATGGTTATTATTTTCTTCATTAACATATCCTCCTTTAAGATAACTTCTATTTTAACAATATATCTTTTTATTTGACAATCAAATATACTATTAATAAAGATTAAGATATTATCTACATTTTGAGATCCATGTTTCTATACTTTTTCTTATTTTTGATATTGCTGTATCTAATATTACTTTTTGATATAATAAAACAAAAATATGTATAAAAAGGTACATACTATCTCTTATATTTTATTTAAATATGGTAATTTTTCCAAACCCTTTTTAAATCTTATGTTAGAGGAAAAATTGCCAAAGGAGTGGTATTATTATTTTGTAGCTCAGAGATATAAGTGGTCTCAGGATTATGAACTGGCTCTACAATATGTGGAAAAAGCCCTGAAACTTTCCAAAGATAATTTAACCCTATATTATATTTTGCTTTCGGATAAAGTTAATTTTCTTAGGTTTCTTAAAGACAAAAATGCTGAATTTATATTAGAGGATATTAGGAAAAATTTTTCTAAAATTCCCATTCTTGCCAGGAAGATAATTGCACCTATCCTGTATGATTATTATCTAAAAAGGTCCTACGAGGGAAGATCTGCTAAGATACGTTTTTGGAGTAAGGAATATCTTAAAGATCCATCTACTTATGTTTTTATTCTTTGGAATAGGGCAAATATGGAAGTAATGGAGAATAACATAAGATCGGCAATAAGGCTATATTTTGAAGGAGCAAAAACTGCTTTAAAAATTCCCCATCCTACAGGAATTTTATCTAATCTTAATAATGCTTCTTGGTATCTTAAAGATATACATCCTTGCTTTTCTCTTAACATATCTAAAAAGGCTTGTTATTATTTAGGCTGTTTTAGGGAGGATATGGAGGGAAGGTTTTATATTCTTGATACTTTGTTTGAGATACAAAAGATTGTAAGAGATGAAGATATATGGGAGACAGCGGAAATAATTTGTCTTTTATATGATGATCTTCCAGAAAAGGGAGGATGGGGAACAAAGGAGCATTATAAGAGTTTATTTGAGTTTTGTAATACTAAGAGAATTAATTTTGATATCTCAAGTTATGAAAATACAAAAGAGCTTAGGGAGTATCTAATTAATATTGGAAAAGATAAAAAGTTGTATGAGCTATCAGATATTTTGGGTATAAGTAAGCCTAATCTCTCAAAAATATTAAAAGGTTGGACTTTTAAGGTAAGATCAGAGACTATAAGAAATATACTTGAAAGGATAGATTTAAAAGTAGATTATATGAATGATCCATATCCTATAGTAAATGAGTATGTAAAGTTAAAGATAACTAAGGAGTTTCTACAAAATAAAAAGAAGCTAAATAAGATTTCAAAAGAAGAAAGGAAAATTCTTTTTATAAGTACTTATATGAGTTTAATTAAGAGGAATGATTATAAAGGTAATTTTAATTTAAAAGAACTTTATAGTCTTTTTATAAATGATATAGATCTTTTTATTCAAAAGGCTGAAAAAAATATGTTTATCATGTGGTTTACAAACAAGATTATTGGAAAATCTCATCCTCTTTTGGAGGGAAGAAAAGACCTTGCAGTTAAATTTTTTAATATATTGCCTTTGAAGAAAAGGGACAAATTTATAAATTATTATTTAAATCTTAATGAGAAAGATAGAATCTTAATTGATGAATTTATAAGAAATTATGTAAGGTATGATAGGAAATGGGGTGTTTCTTTTTCTAAGGGTATATTAAAAAATTTTATTCAAGAATTTAGATTAAAACCTCTTCCTACATTACTTTCTGTCTACTCCTTGGATAAGAAATCAGAAAGAAAACGATTAGTAAATAACCTTGATAAAATAGTGTTATAATAAAGTATCCTCTTTTATAAAGAGGGTGTTAATATGAAATATATAGATACTTTGTCATTACTTCTCGAGGAAATAAAAAGGGAAAAAGAATCTATTGAAAAATCAGCTATAAAAACAGCGGAATCTATAAAAAATGGTGGCATTATACATATACTTGGTTTTGGGCATTATAATATTTTATCCTTAGAGTTTTTCTTTAGGGCAGGAGTTTTTGCATGTATTAATCCTATATGGGATTTTTCCACTTCCTATATGGATGGGATACTGAAAGGTAATTTTTTAGAAAGGATTGAAGGATATGGAAGGGTATTAATAAATAATCATAAATTGTCTTCTGAGGATATTCTGTATGTTATATCCTATACTGGTAGAGATTTGATTGCTATTGATTCTGTATTGGAGGCAAAGAAAAGAGGAGTTTATACAATAGGTCTTATAAACAAGGAAAATTCTAATATCCCTTCTAAACATTCTTCCAAGAAAAATTTAAAAGATATATGTGATCTTGTAATTTTTATTCCAGGACCTTCTGACGATCTTCTTCTATCTTTAGAGAGAGATAAAAAGATAAAGACTTCACCCGTATCTACTATTATTTCCTCTATCATTTTACATGAGATCTTTTATGAGACTGCTTGTATTTTAGAGAGAATGGATATTATTCCTCCTTTGTTTAGATGTAGTATTGATAGTAGGGAGAATGATATAAATCAGAAGCTTATTAAAATCTATAAAGATAAAATAAAGGAGTTTTAACATGAAAAAGAGAGTTTTTATTGGAAAGGTTATATTGAAGGATAGGATTTTACAAAAAGGAATGGTTGAGATTGAAGAGGATAAAATTTCTTATGTGGGAGAAAGAAAGGAAGTAGACAAAGATAGTGAGGTTTTTTATTTAGAAGATTTTTTTATATCACCAGGATTTATTGATATTCATATTCATGGATCTTATGGAAGAGATTTTCTTAATTCTTCTTTTAATGATATGGAGGAAATTTCTTATTTCCTTGCATCAAAAGGGGTAACTTCTTGTCTTCCTACTCTTGCTACCTCTTCTCTTCCTGAAATGAAAAAGGCAATTTATGAGATAGAAAAGTATATTTCATCTAATGTCATAAAAGGAACGAAATTTATAGGAATCCATTTAGAGGGACCTTTTTTAAATCCTGATTATAAAGGAGCTCAGAGAGAAGATGCTATTTTGAAACCAGATTTAAATAGTCTTAATGAACTTCTTTCTCCCCATGTAAAGCTTATTACATTAGCCCCTGAATTAGAAGGAGCTTTGGATCTTATTTCATATCTATCAAAAAAAAGAGTAATAATATCAGCTGGACATACATCTGCCCTTTCTCAAGATGTGGAGAGGGCTATAAGTTTGGGACTCTCTCATGTTACTCATCTTTTTAATGGTATGAGGCCTCTTCATCACCGTGAGCCTGGGATTATAGGGGTTGCCTTAGTAGATGATAGATTGTCAGTGGAGATAATAGCTGATGGATATCATCTTTCAGATCATATACTTAAATTGGTAACCAAGATAAAACCAAGGGATAAAGTAGTTTTAATAACTGATGCAATTATGGCTGCTGGACTTTCTAATGGAGAATATAGTTTGGCAGGACAAAGGGTTTTAGTGAGGGATGGAAAGGCAACACTTGAATCAGGTTCCTTAGCTGGTAGCACTTTAACCATGAATAAAGCAATTAAAAATATGGTAGAAAAAGAAATTGTTAATTTGGTAGATGCTGTTTATATGGCTTCCCTTTCTCCCGCTAAGGTAATAGGTATGGATGGAAGAAAGGGAAGCCTTGAAGTATCAAAGGATGCAGATCTTACTGTATTGGATGAATCTTTTAATGTAAAACTTACTATGGTAGAGGGTCATATTATTTACAATGCTCTTTAGTATATATTAAGATCTGCCCTACCTCCTGCCCCATATATTTTTATAATGACCTTTTCTAAGTTTGCTTTCTTCCTTTCAGAAAGCCAAAGATCTGTGTATTTCTTTCCAAAGGCTATATATTCGGAAAAACTTAAATTTCCATTAAGTCTATTGATGGCTATTTTTAGCATATTCTTCATAAGGGAAAGATCTTCTGGTAAAGCTATAGACTCCATTTTGTTTAATACATTGCTATATATTTTGAGAAGTTCATCCTTATTAGATAAAAGGGAAGATATGCCTAAATAGTAATCTACCCAAAAATCTCCAGTGCTTTTCAATTCAATTTTGAATTCTGTATTATATCTGTACAAAGTATCTCCAAGAAATACATGTTTTATAGTTTCTGCTACTGAATTTTGTCCTAATAATTTTCTTATTTCTATTAATTCATCTTTTTCTTTAAATAATGCCTTATATTTTTCTTCCCAATTTTCCTTTCCTTCCGCAATCTCCATAGTGGCAAGTATTAAAGGATTTAGAAAAGAATATAGACATTCAGCCCCATCATCTCCCCATGCTGTAAGAAGAAATCCTGGAAGGTTTTCTTTTTTGGCTTGTCTTAAGAAATTTGTAATATTAGTTAAAGCAATATCAAAATTTGGATAAAACCTTCCCCAGTTGGAAACCCCAGGAGAGGCTATTTCTTTTTCCTTTCTTTTTCCAAACATATTTATCTTCTTCTCAAAATGTTCTTCAGAGAGGTGGGTATAATCCCAATTAGCAATAACTGTTTCATCCCATATATTACTTTCAAGAACTATCTTCCATCTTTCCTTTTCTTCCTCTCTCAAATACATTCCCGTGAGCATGTCTCCCCAAACCATTGGTATCTTTCCACTTTCCTTCACTTGATAGATTAGATTCTTATGATGCATCTCAAAAAGTTCAGGTCCTTGAAATATACCTGTTTTATCGAGACTTCTTCCTCTTCCAAGAGCCCATGTTTCATCTCCACCAATATGGATATATTGGGATGGGAAGAATTCTATTACTTCGGAAAAAAGTTTATAGGTAAAATTTCTGGCTTCTTCGTTTGAAACATCTAAACATCCTTCTTCAGGTCTATGCCATTCACTATATTTCATAAATTCAGGTAGAATAAGAATATTTTCCATATGTCCACAAAGCTCTAAGGATGGAAAAACTTCTATTCCTAAGTTCTTACCATAGTCTATAATTTCCCTCAATTCTTCTTCAGCAAGTCTTCCCCTTAGAGATCCTATTTGGGGAAAGCTTTTCCAAGGGAAAAGATCTTCAAAGTATATGGCAAAGAAATTGTATTTTAATAAATATAGTAGTCTTAAAATTCTTTTGAATTCCTTAAGTAAAGGTACGCCGCCTCTCGCTATATCAAGATGATAACCTCGGAATTTAAATTTAAAATCTTCTTCCACATATATTTCTGGTAATTGATTTTTGTTTTGTAGTATTAACTGGATCAAAGTGGCAAAGCATATGTTTGTATCTCCCCATATTTCCACTTCTTTATCTTTAATGTTGATGCCTGTTCCATTTTTTTCTATTTTTTTAATCTTCCAACTTCCTTTTGGTATTTGAAATTCCTTAGAAAGAAATTCAGGAAAATTTTCAAATCCATCAAACTCAAACCATCTTTCTTTAAACTCTAATTTTTTGGGCTCTGGTACTATATGAATAATCATATTAAAATCCCCCTCAATGCTTTTTGTATTCTTTTACTTTCTCAATTAAGTTGTTAGCAAATTCCACATAAGGTTTAATATCTTTTTGATTTATAGATATTCCTATCTGTAAGTTTTTTCCATGAACAATAAGAAAAGTGGGTCTCCATAGTAAGTAAATTAGTAAAGATATGAAAGAAAGAAAATAGAGTCTTCCTGCCAAAAAGGCAAAAAAGAGAAAAGAAAAGATTTTATCCCCTTTTTGAGTAATCTCAATACCTTCTATTTCAGATAATAATAGATAGGTATATCTTTCTTCAAAAAATACTTTTCTTTTTTCTATAAGAAGATCGTCCTTTATATCTAAGACGCTCTCTCCTATAAGAAGATCTGAAGGAAGAGAGAGCCATATAGTGGCAGGCCTTCCTTTAATCTCCATGTTTTATCTCCCTTTTATTTTAATTGAAATTTAAGAATTGAGTTCTTTTAGTAAATCATTTAACATTTCTTCTGTAAATTTACCACTACCAAAGTGTATTAATCCTCTCAAAGGTGTATATTTCATCATCTCTGCAAAGTTCATTATACCCTCTTCAGTTGAGAATTGTGGGAATAGGCTTACAAATTGTTTAAGTACATTTTGAAATTTTACGCTTGCCACAGGATCATCTAAGATATCACCAATAGTGGAATTAATATGATACTTTCTCTTAATTTGTTTTGTAGATTTCACAAATACTGTATCTTTGAGTACTATATCCCTGGATGATCTTCCTATTAGTATCTCAAACTCTCCTGTCTCTACGTACCAGTCCTTTATCTCTACGTTATAGTAAGCAAAAGCTCTCTTATCAAGTTCAAAAGTAACCTCTTTTTCTTCCTTTGGCTCAAGCTCTACCTTTACAAATCCTTTTAGCTCTTTATCTGGTCTTATTACACTACTTTTTACATCCCTTACATAAAGCTGTACTACTTCTTTACCTTTCATCCCTCCTGTATTCTTTACCTTTACCCTTACCTTCAATATCTCTTCATCAGTCATCTCTTTCTTGTCTAAAATTAGATCTGAATATTCAAAGGTGGTGTAAGAGAGGCCATGTCCAAAGGGAAAGAGTACTTCCATCTCCTTCTTGTCATAGTATCTGTATCCTACAAAGATTCCTTCTCTATACTCTACCTTGTCTCCTTCCCCTGGGAAAAAGAGATAGGAGGGATTATCACTTAATTTCTTTGGGAAGGTTTCAGGAAGCTTTCCTGATGGACTTACAACTCCAAAAAGTACATCTGCCACTGCTCCTCCCCAGGCTTGTCCTCCTCTGTAGGTCTCAAGTATTGCCTTTACCTTATCTACCCATGGCATCTCTACTGGTGCTCCATTGCTTAGTACCACTACTACATTTTTGTTTATCTTTGCTATCTCCTCTATTAATCTGTTGTGATTCTCGGGCATCTTCATGTTAGGCCTGTCAAATCCTTCCGATTCGTATCTTTCAGGAAGTCCTGCAAAGATTACTACTACATCTGATTTCTTTGCTACTTCTTTTGCTTCTTCTATGAGGTTTTCATCTACTTCATCAGTCTCTATTTTGTATCCATCTGCATAAAGTGTCTCTGCTTTTCCTTCCAAAAGTTTCTTTATCTCTTCTACTGCATCATCTACCATGGTTGGGTTTACGTGGGCACTTCCTCCTCCTTGTATTTGAGGTTTTCTTGCAAAGGCTCCTATTAAACCTATCCTTCCTTCTTTCTTTAATGGTAAGATCTTTTCTTCATTCTTAAGAAGGACAAAGCATTCTCTTGCTACTTCTCTGGCAAGCCTATGATGGGCTTCTTTGTCATATGTGGCATTCTCTTTTTTGTTCTCTATAGCCTTGAAGACAATGCTTAGTATTCTTTCTACTGCTTCGTCCAAAATCTCTTCTTTTAGTTCTCCTTTCTTTACTGCTTCTATGATCTTTTTGTCTCCCCAACCTCCATCATAAGGCATCTGTAAATCAAGTCCTGCTGATAGTCCTTTTACTCTGTCATTTACAGCTCCCCAGTCTGATACTACAAATCCTTCAAATCCCCATTCTTCTCTTAATACCTTTGTTAAAAGAAATTCATTTTCAGAGGCATATACTCCATTTACTCGGTTGTAAGAGCACATTACTGTCCATGGTTTTGCTTCTTTTACTGCCTTCTCAAAACTGGCTAAGTAGATCTCTCTTAATGTTCTTTCATCTACTTCTGCACTTACTGTAAGTCTTCTGTGTTCTTGGTTGTTAGCTGCAAAGTGTTTTATAGATGTTCCTACTCCTTCACTTTGTACTCCTTTTATGAAGTGTTTGGCCATCTCTGATGAGAGAAGTGGATCTTCAGAATAGTATTCAAAGTTTCTTCCACAAAGGGGAGATCTTTTTATATTTACTCCAGGTCCAAGTAGAATTTGTACATTTTCTGCCTGGCATTCTTCTCCAATAGCTTTTCCTACTCTCTCAATTAGATCCCTATCCCAAGAGGCAGAAAGGCATGATGCTGGTGGAAAACAGGTGGCAGGTACAGTCTTGCTGAACATGGTCTCTTCTTTTCTAAGTCCATGGGGACCATCAGACATTCTTATTGATGGTATGCCAAGTCTTTCAATGGGTTTTGTGTGCCAGAAATCAAGTCCAGAGCATAAAGAGGCTTTTTCTTCAAGAGTCATCTGTGAGATAAGTTTTTTTATATCCCTCTCCATTTAATATACCTCCCTAACAAATTATATTTATAGTATATCATGAAAATTTCACGTTGGTACTAATAAAATAATTAAAAGGTAATTTTATAAAAGGGGATTAGGTAACGTGGATAATATTAATAAAAAAATAAAAGGGGAGAGAAAGCCTCTCCCCTATGCTCTTTTTTCCAGTTCTCCAATATCTTCCCACTTCTTATATAGGGTTGGTATACTTCCAATTAGGTTCTTTGTATAATCGTGTTTTGGAGATGAAATTATTTCATCAGGTGTTCCTTCTTCTACTATTTCACCCTTATACATTATGAAGATTCTATTTGATATATAATAAGCAAGTCCCATATCATGGGTAATAAATATAATAGAAGTTCCTGTTTCATCCCTTAATCTTTCAAATAGCTTTATTATACCACCACGAGTTGATGCATCAATCATGGATACAGGTTCATCAGCTATAATTAATGATGGTCTTAAAATCCAGCATCTTGCAATCATTATTCTTTGTTTTTCTCCTCCAGAAAGCTGGTGAGGATATTTTCCAAGAATGTTTTTGGGCTCTAAACCTACATTTACTAATGCTTCTTCGATTAGTTCCTTAGATCTTTCATTTTTGGGATCTATACCTATTAAATTTAAGGCTTGATGTAGTATTCTATCAATAGGATAAAATTGATTATAACTGGCAAAAGGGTCTTGGAATACTGCATGTACTTTTCTATAATAGTTTTTCTTGTCTTCCACTGTCTTTATATCTTTCCAAACATTTATACCATCCACAATAATATCTCCAGAGGTTGGTTTTTCAAGCCTTAATATCATCTTTGCAGTAGTAGTTTTACCAGAGCCGCTTTCTCCTACAAGAGATACTATCTCTCCCTTTTCTACTGTAAAATTAATACCTTTCACTGCATGTATATGTCTTCTTACAAAAAGACCCACTTCATATATTTTATTTAAATTCTTAACTTCTAAAAGTGCCATTTTATCTCACCTCATTTATTAAATAGAAAACATGCTACTTCTCTATTTGTATCTATCTTTATAAGAGGAGGCTCCTCTTTTTCACATATTGGCATCTTATTAGGACATCTGGTATTGAATCTGCAACCCATAGGTGGATTAGCAAGATCTGGGGGTGTACCTGGAATGAAAGATATACCACGTTTCTTTACTTCTGGCTCTGGAGTTACAACTGACATAAGTAGACCCTTTGTGTAAGGATGTAGAGGTTCTTTTACTATGTCATCAGTAGGGCTATTTTCAACAATTTTTCCTGCATACATAACCACCATTCTTGTGGCAATCTGTCTTACAGTAGCAATATCATGGGTTATAAATACTATAGACTCTACAATTTCTCTTACTCTTAATTGTTCAAGGGTTTTCAATACTAATTTTTGATTTGCCACATCAAGGGCGGATGTAGGCTCATCACATATAAGAAGTCTTGGATTTAAGAGAGTAGCAATAGCTATTACTGCTCTTTGTCTCATACCACCAGAAAGTTCAAAAGGATATCTATATATATCGTTAGGGCTTATTCCTACATCGGTAAATCTTTGTTTAGCCCTTTCAACGATTTCTTCCTCATTTAAGGCTCTTTCAAAATGATCTTTTACCAAGTCAGAGATGAAATCTCTTATTTTTTTTGTTGGCATAAGGGCATTCATTGCTGATTGAGGAATAATGGAGGTTTCTCTCCCCCATATAATTTTTTGTAGCTCCTGTCTTGACATATTATTTAGCTCTAAGAAGTTTGCTCCCACATTTAATGTTACTTTTCCGTCAATAAAAGTTAATGGTTTTTTGATATTCATTATCATAACGTTTGATAGAGTAGATTTTCCAGAACCACTTTCACCTACAATTCCTACTGTTTCTCCTTTATAAACATTTAATGTTACTCCATCTACTGCCTTTACATAATATTCTCCTCTCGCATAGTATGCTTTTACATTATCTAAGCTTATTATTAATGTTCCTTTCATTTCTATCACCTCTCTCTTAGCTTTGGATTAAATACTTCATCCATTGCTGTGGTTATTATTAGAAGAGAGGAAGTAAGAAGAACTATGACAACACCAGGAGGGATAAACCACCACCATAATCCCCTTCTTACTGCTTCCATAAGTACTGCCCATTGTAGTACAACGCCAAGGGTTACTCCCTTTGTTGGTCCTAAGCCAATTAAACTTAATCCTGCTTCACCTAAAATACCACCATTAATAAAGAGTATAAAAGCCATAAAGGCATAGGTAGCTATTGCAGGAATTAGGTCTTCAATTGCAAGTCTGAAGTCGCTATATCCAGCAAGTCTTGAAAGATATACATATTCTCTATTTATCAAACTCATAAGTTGAGCTCTAATTGCTCTTGCAAACCATGGCCATGTAAGAACTCCTAAGATTACTGCTATGACTTCTAAGCTTCTAATTCTTAGGTAACTTGCAATTAATATGGCAAGAAGAATGCTTGGTATGGTTAGTACAATATTTGTAAAGGACATTAAAAGCTCATCTACTATTCCACCTTTCATTGCTGAGAAGATTCCTACTAATAAACCTATGATCATTGAGATAATAGCAACTAAGAATCCGATATAGAGTGAAGATCTAGTACCATTTAGAAGTTTAGCTAATAGGTCTCCCCCATAAGTATCTGTTCCTAAGGGATAATCTTTACTTGGTGGTTGTTCTGGCATTCCTGCAAAGGAAGTGGGATCTTTGGGATAGACCACTGGTCCTATTAAAGCCATAAGAACTATTAATAGGAATATGGTCAATCCAACAATAAATTTGGGATTTTTAAATAAAGGTCTTATCATTTGTTTCCACATTTTAGCTTCCCTCTCCTTGTCCTAATCTTATTCTTGGATCTACAATGGCATAAACAAAATCAACAATAAAGTTGGCTAAATAAACAGCAACTATTAAGATTACAAATATGGCCTGTATTAAGGGGTAATCTAAGGTGCTCAAAGCCCTAAATAGTATATATCCAGTACCGGGATAGTTGAAAATTAACTCTGTAATTAAAGCACCGCCAAGGGCAGAACCTAAGTTTAAAGCAAGACCTGTTATTTGGGGTAAGAGTATATTTCTGAAAACGTATTTAAAAACTGTGGAATCTCTCATTCCTAAGTTTACAGCAAAAACGGTATAATCTGCATCAAGTTCATAAATAACAAGAAGTCTTGTACCAATGGCCCATCCCCCTATAGCTGCAATTACTATAGAGAAAAAAGGTAGTATATAGTGATGAAGAACATCTAATATAAATTTGATATTTAGACTTGGGATTATTCCTTGAGAATATCCTCCTTGGTTCGGAAATATATTTAGTTTTACTGCAAAAGTATAAATAAGTAACATACCTAACCAATAGTAAGGTATTTGGCTAATTACAAGAGAAGAATTTAGGACTATATTATCTATCCATGTACCTCTCTTATTTCCGGCTACTGCTCCTAAGGTATTTCCAATTATCCAGGCTGTAAGGGTGGCTGGTATAAGTAAAAATAAAGTCCAAGGAATAAAAGGTGCTAATACATCAAGACATTTTTTAGGATAAAAATGAATAGAGGTTCCAAGATTTCCTGTAAAAAGTCTTCCTATAAATTTTAAGTACTGTATTATTATGGGTTTGTCTATATCAAATTCTTTCATAAGAGCTTTATGTACATTTGATACGGTTTCTGGATTGGCTGCACCCTGTACAGCTATACGTTGGAGAAGGGTGGCAAGAGGATTTCCAGGGATTGCCCTTGGTAGTATGAAGATTATGGTTATGGCAACGAGATATGTTAGTACTAAGAAGAAAAGCCTTCTTCCTATATATTTTAAGAAAGGTTTTAAGGCTGATTTTGGCATTTATTTATAAGCCTCCTTTTGTATTGTTGTGTTTACCTATTGCATTTTTTAATCAAAATATACCCCCCGGAATCTAATCCGGGGGGATATGTTTCGTTATTAACCTTTAGGACCTTAGAGCATGATCCATTTTGCTTTCCTAAATTATTACTTGGCTTTTGCTTTTGCTAAGGCATTGAGTATATCGTTGGTTGGTATCAAGAGTCCGCCTTTTGCTTTAAGTTCTACCCATGTAGGAACTTTGGGTGTTTGACCTTTTGGTGCAATACCAAAGAGGACAGGAAGTGCATATCCACTCCATGGAGCAGCTGGGAACCACCATGGTTTTTCTGCATTAGGCCATCCTGTCCATACTGTTTCGTTGTATTCATACCAGTGGGCACCATAGAAGAGAGGTATAGCAGGAAGGTCTCTGTAAATAATTCTTTGTATCTGGTAGAATAATGTCTTCTTTACTTTTGGATCAAGAGTTGCTGCAATCTTATCTAAGAGTTTTCCTACTTCTGGATTGTTATATCTTTCAAAGTTACCATATTGATCCTGACCAAATGGCTTATAGAGTGCTGGATCAAGTACTAATCTGTAGACGTTCCATGGATGATCAAATCCGGGGCCAGCAGACCATCCAAGTATGAAATCAAATGTTCCTTGTGTCCATCTTGTCCACCATACGGAGTAGTCTGGGAATTCAGTCTTTACATCGAGACCTATTGCTCTCATATTTGCTGCCATCATTTCACACATCATCATCCAGTCGGTCCAACCATTTGGAACTTGGATGGTGAAGGTACCCATTCTCTTTCCATCTGGGCTAATTCTTATTCCATCTTTTCCTTTCTTGTATCCTGCCTTATCAAGTATCTCGTTTGCTTTCTTAAGATCAGTCTTAGGTTTTCCATCTGGAGAACCCCAGTAATATCTTGCATATGCATGATCAATGTATTCATGATATGCTTCAAAGTCATCTATTACCATTGATGGATGGGCTTGGTTACCGTAGCCAAAGTATGCTTTATCAAGCATTTCTTTGTATGGAATAGCGTAGGCAATAGCTTTTCTTACAGCGGGATCTTTAAGAAGTGGGTTGTAGTAGCTTATGTAGAGTAAATCAAGTCCATCTGGCATGAAGTATGGTTTATCTTTGAACCATGTACCAATTGGGAGTTTCTTGGTTTTCCAGAGAGAGCTTACATCTGGTATAAATACTCCTGCCCAATCAGCATTTCCTTTCTCAAAGTCTAAGTTTGCAACTGCGTTATCTCTATAAATCACGTTGGCAATATATTTGGGTACAGGAAGTCCAAATACAGATTTACCCCACCAATCATCAATCCTTCCGTATACAACGATGTTAGGATCTGTGTAGTAGAGTTTATATGGTCCAGATACTACTTGTTTGGCTGGATCATCGTTTTGGAAGTCTTTTACAGCTTGAACGCCTTTCTTTAAAAGTGGTTCATATACGTGTTTAGGAACGATTCTTGTTGTTAATGCATAACCTAAGAAAGATGCATAGTTTTGAGCATCTGGTCTCATTACAAATTCTACAGTTTTGCTATCTAATGCTTTTACAGATTTAATGTAATCCCACCAACCATTACCAGGACCAAATCCTACTTCCTTTGTACAATTGAAGGTGAACTCAACATCTTGAGCTGTAATTGGTGTACCATCACTCCATTTTGCAATATCTCTAATCTTTACTCTTAATGTGGTTTTATTTACTGCTGTGAATGACTCAGCAATAACTGGTAACCATCCGTCTTTCATGTTGCTGTAGATAAAGAGTGGTAAGTACATGAAATGTTCTGTTCCATAGGTTGCTGAGGGTGCATATAAGCTATAAGTAGTTGCTGACCAAAGAGCTCCAACAGTATATACAGTCTCATTACGTGGTAAAGAAACTTGACCTAAGGTAGAAGGTACAAACAAGAGTGTTAAAAGTAAAACTGTTAAAAGTACCCCTAAACCTTACCCCTCATCTTTACACCTCCTATATTTGGGGTAAATTATATCTTGGACCATGCTCTAAGGTCCCTTTGTGTTTAAAATAATATCATATAGAAACAATTTTGTAAAGGGGGGTAATTTCATTTTGAAATTATTAAAAAATTTTAACAAAAATTGTAAGAAAAATACTAAAGTTAGAGTTGGGGTACTTCTATGAAATTTATTTTATTTTCTGAAATATACTTTATAAGGAAATAAAAAGGATTTTTAGGAATAATACCATTTATATCCTTCCAAAATATAAATATATTAGTACCATGATTAGGTACATTGAAAAAGGCTAGACAAGGCTTTCTATCCTTATTTTCCCATATTTCTACTGCTTTATTAATGGCATATCTGCTCATTTCTTGCATAAGATCTACTCCACATCCAACTGGTGGATAATTTTCTATATCTACTGGTACTTCTATGAATTCATCATTAAAAAAATGAATTTTATATCCTCTATGAAGATGAACAATTCCTCTTATAGGAGGCATATATTTCCCTTTTTCATCATATAAATAACCATTTTCTACCTTTTTAATTTTTATCTTTTTGTCATGTTCCCATAATGGTATAACAAATTCTTCTGCTTCTACAGAGGGGCCTAAGGTTTCTTCGCCTTCCTTTTTTATTACTCCAATTCTTCTTTCTTCTATAGGTATGACAAAAGCTATGTCCTTAGAGGTAAGATTACTCTTTATAGTGCCATATTTTCCTGAACATGTTACTGCAAAAACACCATTATATATATCAGGCTCATAAGCCATGAAAGCTCCTTCAGCCTGTCTTGAGTAATTGATTAATCTAGTAATAAATTTATATAATTTTTCGTCTTTTATTAGATTTTTTATCTCTACAGGAGAAGAAAGTAATCCTTTTTCTCCTAAGAATTTTCCAAGGTCAATCACACTATTTAAAACTATTGATTTTTGCCATACTTCTTTTGGAATTTCTATATTTTCTATTTCTTTCCAACCACCCACCTCTTTACATGAACCAAAAACCATAAGTCTTTTGGCAATTTCATTTAAAGAAAGGGAGGGATGTCCTCCTTCTAAGGTTCCTAAGATAATTTTGTTATCTTTTATTTTATTTTCTTTTATCGGAACTATTATATTTTTAAAGGCTCCTAATTTTGCCATAAGGAATCTTATAAAAAGCACCTTTGTGGAGGATTTAATATGATGAATGTCTATATTATCTTCCATGAATATCATATTTATAAAATTGGGGTGAAGCTCTGGATAAATTTGTAGAATTTCACAAATTTTTTTGCCAATTTTTACAGCTAAGGGTTCTACCTCTGGGAGATCCTCTCTTAAAAGGTTTATATCCTCTGTATTATTTTTGAGTACATTTTCTACTTTTTCATTTAGGCTAAGATAAACTGGATTAATTATTACTGCATAAGTGGAATTTATTGGTTGATGATATTTATCTTTATCCCAAATAATAACCTCGCAATTTGCTTTTTTAAATTCTTCTTCTAAAATTCTATAAATATAATTTTTTTGATTTTCTATCTCTATTTTCTTCTCAGGTGTCAAGGGAGAGATAAATGTGATTTCATATATAAGAATAAGATAGGGTTTTTTAAACCACCACATGTACTTGCTCCCTTTCCCTTTCCTCTTGTATTATTTATATTATTATAATCCTTCAAGATATTATTTTTAAGGAGGAATGATAAAGTGATAAAAGTAAAAAATCCAATTGTAGAACTTGATGGAGATGAAATGGCAAGAGTTATGTGGAAATGGATAAAAGAAGAGCTTATATTTCCTTATCTTGATATACCTATAATCTATTTTGATTTAGGAATTGAAAATCGAGATAGGACTGATGATATGGTAACTTTGGAATCCGCTAAGGCTATAAAAGAATATAAGGTAGGGGTAAAGTGCGCCACTATTACTCCTGATGATGAAAGAGTAAAAGAGTATAATCTAAAAAGAGCTTGGAAAAGTCCAAATGCAACAATAAGGGCATATTTAGATGGTACTGTTTTTAGGAAACCTATTATTGTAAAAAATATTCCACCTTTTGTTAGAACATGGAAAAAGCCTATTATTATTGGAAGACATGCATATGGAGATATCTATAATGCCTTTGAATACAAAGTGGAAGGTAATGTTTCTTTGGAAGTAAGTTTAAAAAATTCTGAAAACAAGAATTTCTCGGTTCATAATTTTGATGGTAAAGGTGTATTTATGGTTATTCATAATACAGAGAAGTCTATTAGAAGTTTTGCGAAATCGTGTATAAACTATGCTTTAAGCGAAAAAGTTGATTTATGGTTTTCAGCAAAAGATACTATATCAAAAATTTATCATGGGTTTTTTAAGGAAATATTTAGAGATGAGGTAGAAAAAAGAAAGAAAGACTTTGAGAATAGTGGTATAAGTTATAGATATTTTCTTATTGATGATGCAGTAGCCCAGATAATAAAAAGTGAGGGTGGAATTTTGTGGGCTTGTATGAACTATGAGGGGGATGTGATGTCTGATATGATTGCTGCAGGGTTTGGAAGTCTTGGTTTAATGACATCAGTTTTAGTATCTCCATCCGGAGAATATGAGTATGAAGCTGCTCATGGAACTGTAAGAAGGCATTATTACGAGTATTTGAAAGGTAATAAGACATCTACTAATCCTACTGCTTCCATCTTTGCTTGGACCGGAGGTATAAGAAAGAGAGGAGAATTAGATGGAGATAGGGATGTTATAGAATTTGCTGATAAGCTTGAAAAGTCGGTGATTATGACTATTGAAGGTGGAATAATGACAAAGGATCTTCAACCTCTTGCAGTACCGCCTGTTGATAAATATGTAGATACGGAAACTTTTATAAAGAGTATTAAGGAGAATTTAGAGAAATTATTAGAGAAGTAAATCCTTAAAAAAATGAAAGATGTCATTTAGATCTTTAAAAATGAAATTAGGAGATGCCTCTTCTAATCTTTCTGGGGAGACAAATGAAGAATAAACTCCAATAGTTACTACCTTTAGTCTTTTTCCCATTAAAATATCTTGAGGGGCATCTCCTATATATATAATCTCATAGGGAGATAATTTCATCTTTAGTAAAATCTTTTTTAAAGGCATAGGATCTGGTTTGGGTTTTTCTGAATCTTCCCAAAAAATCCATTCGTCTATAAATCTTTCGGGATGTAAATAGGGAGTTTCCGATTCAATATCTTTTCTTGTACTTGCAGTTACCACTCCTAATTTAAGGCCAAAACCTTTTAAGAAATAAAGTAATTCTTCTGCCTTCTCTCTCCACTTAACTAGAGAATAGTCAAAATATTTTTTCCAAAGCTCATCTACTTTTTCCCAATATTCTTTTGGTAAACCGTGATTTTCATATATTTCATACCAATTTGGAGAAAAGTTTTTTCTATATTCTTCTTCTTTTACCTCTATACCAAAATGAGAAAAGATCTTTTTAGTGGTTACAATACAAGCTGTATAAGAGTCTACTAATGTACCATCCCAATCCCAAATTATCCCTTTAAGTTCCATGGTTTATATAATTGTTAAAAATACTTCTACTAAATTTGGATCAAATTGAGATCCTGCACATTTTTTTAGCTCTTCTATTGCCTCTTCTTTTGTCTTTGCTTTCTTATATGGTCTTCCTGAGGTCATTACTTCATAGGCATCAATTATTGAAAAGATCCTTGATACAAGGGGAATTTCTTCTCTTTTTAATCCCCTTGGATATCCTTTACCATTCCACCACTCATGATGAGTAAGAATGTAGTCTGCAATTTTGGTTAATTCATAAGATGCTTCTGCTATTCTGTATCCTACCTCTGGATGGGTTTTTATTTTTTTAAATTCTTCCTCAGTAAGGGATGTATACTTTTTTAAAATTTCAGGGGGTATGGTAATTTCTCCTATATCATGAAAATAAGAAAGAAGTATTAAATCTTCTCTTTCTATATTAGAAAGATACAGTATATCAGACATCCTTATGGCAAGTTCCTTTATTCTTTCCTCATGCACCTTGCTTTCGTAAGAGTTTGACCAAAGCAATTCCTTTAAGGTTTGAAGCACCGTATCTCTAAATCCCTTTCCTTCTATTAATTTATTTCTATACATTCTATCTTCTGCTATCTTTAATATTTCATCTATTTTTTCATTCTCTATTTCCTTTGTGGCATATCCTAAAGCGATGCTTAAAGGTATAGGGGTTTGATTATTGTTTTTATTATGTTCTTCACAGTTTTGCTTTATTCTATCACAGATTTTCTCTGCTATTTCTTTAGGTGTCTTAGGAAAGATTATTACAAATTCATCTCCGCCCCATCGGGCAATAATATCCTCTTTTCTACACGATTTTCTTAAAACATCCGCGATACTTATTAAAAGTTCATCTCCCTTTTCATGTCCGAAGGCATCATTTACTAATTTTAGACCGTTTAAATCTCCTATTACAATGCTTATAGGAAGCTGTCTTTTTGTATCTAATCTTTTTAATTCTTCTTCAAAAAAGGCTCTATTGTAAAGACCTGTAAGTTTATCATGGAATGTTAAATATTGAATTTCTTTTTCCATTCTCTTTTTCTCTGTTATTTCTTGTACTATCTCTACAACACCTACTATATCTTGATTTTCTTCATTTATTACAGGATACCCTTTTATATACCAGTATCTTCCATCGGGGGTTACCACTTCTCCTTCATCGGGTTCTTTTTTCTTCATTGCTCTTATTACTGGACAATTAATGCATAGTTCTTTTCTTTGATGCCATAATTCATAACAATATTTATTTATCATATCTTCTTTTTGAAGTTGTAGGGATTCTGCTGCCGAAGAATTGGCAAAAAGAATCTTTAAATTTTTATCCAAAAGAATTACAAACTCCTTTAATGTATCAAGTATTAAATTTTCAAGAATCTTTCCATTTAGTTTTTTCATAATTTAGTCCAGAAATAATTTAATAATATTTTCTAACTCCTCCATACTTTTATACTCTATAGTAATTTTACCCTTATTAGGGGATTTAGGTTGTATCTTTACCTTAGTACCTAATTGCCTTTGTAGTTTTTCTTCTATGGATCTTATTTCTGGAAGATCTATATTTTCCTTTACTTTTTTCTTTTTTACCAAATCTTCTGTTTCTCTTACTGAAAGCTTTTCTTTTATAACCTTTTGGGCAAGAAGTTTTTGAATGTAGGGGTCATCTACTCCAAGAAGTGTTCTTGCATGGCCATAGGTAAGATTTCCCCTTCTTACCTCTTCTTGGATTTCTGGAGGAAGCTGTAAAAGCCTGAGAAAGTTTGCTACCTCAGATCTACTAATTGATAATCTCTCTGCTAATTCTTCTTGGGTCACATTAAAGGTTTCTATATAGTATTGGAAGGCTTTTGCTTTTTCAATAGGATTTAGATCTTCTCTTTGAAGATTTTCTGTAAGGGCTATGTCCCATGCTGTTTGATCGTCAATGTCTTTAATAATTACAGGTATTTCCTTTAAACCTGCTACTTTTGCAGCATGGTATCTTCTCTCACCAGCTATGATTTCATATAAATCATTTTTTGGTCTTACAAGAATAGGCTGTAAAAGTCCCACATTTTTTATTGAGTCTATTAGTTCTTGTAATGTCTCAGGGTTAAGGGTCTCTCTTGGTTGTTTTGGATTTGGAATAATTTTATCTATGGGAACAAATTCTATTCCTTCCCTTTCATTTTCACCAAGAAGTGCTTCTAATCCTCTTCCTAAACCCTTCTTTTTAAGAGACACGTTCTACCACCTCTTTGGCAAATTCTTTATAGGCTTCTGCCCCTGTAGAATCGGGGGCGTATTCAAATATGGAAAGGGAATAACTTGGTGCTTCACTTAAACGGACATTCCTTGGTATAAGGGTCTTGAACACTTTGTCTTTAAAATAATTATAGGCTTCTTCTACTACCTGCTGAGCAAGGGTAGTTCTTGCGTACATGGTAAGTACTACACCTAATATGTCTAAATCTTGATTTAAATTTTTCTTGATTATATTTATAGTCTTCAAAAGTTGGGATATTCCTTCTAAAGCATAATACTCACATTGAAGGGGTATTAATACAAAATCTGAAGCAACTAATGCATTAACAGTAAGAAGGCCAAGAGAGGGGGGTGAATCTATAATAATAAAATCAAAATTATCGGAGATTTTTTTCAACAAATCTTTTAATTTTAATTCTCTAAATAACATTGAAACCAGTTCAACCTCTGCCCCTGCCAGATCTATGTTAGAAGGTATTAGAAATAGCTTTTCTCTTATAGGATTTTTTCCATCCCTTAAAGGATATATAACTTTTTCTATAGGTACCTCTCCTATAAGGGCTGAATAAAGATTTGGTTTTTTATTTTTTAATGGAGAGATTCCACTAGTAGCATTTCCCTGAGGATCTCCATCCACAATAAGTACTTTTTTACCCATTTCTCCTAATGCATATCCCAAATTTATAACTGTAGTAGTTTTACCTACTCCTCCCTTTTGATTAGCAACAGATATGATCTTACCCATTCTATCCCCTCAAAAGTGTTTCACGTGAAACATTTTTTACTCTTTTTCCTCTTTTATCATCTCTTCCACTTCTTCTTCGCCTTTTTTGTAGAAGTCTTCTTCCTCTTTATGTAATTCTTTCAAAAGTCTTAAGAATTCACCAGCATGAACTTTTTCTTCATTGGCTATATCATAAAGGACCTTTTTAGCAAGTGGATCATCAGTAGCCTCTGCAATTTCCTCGTATAATTGGATAGCTTCATACTCTGCAGCAATGAATAATCTTATAGCTCTGATAAGTTCTTCCTTTGTAATTTTTCTTTCTAAGCCTAATACTGAAAATGGTGTACCAAATTCTGGCATTTTGCACGCTCCTTTCTAAAAATTTTTATTTATTATAGCACAGATTATCTTTAACAATTACTTAACCTTTTTTTATACAAATTTAACTGAAGATTAAATGGACTTTAAATTATAAAAAATAGAATCTATAATGGAAATAATTGGAAAGGGAGGTGATAATAGTTAAAAAATTAGATTTCTTTTAGGAATATTAATTCTTAAAAGGGAGGGAAATTCATGAGAAAGGTTCTCATTTTAGTGTTTTTACTTCTTCTTTCTTCTATATCCTTAGGTCAAAGTATTCTTATAAACGGTGCGGGAGCAACTTTTCCCTATCCTCTTTATTCTCGTTGGTTTTATGAGTTTGAGAAAGAAACAGGCATTAAAATAAATTATCAATCTGTAGGAAGTGGGGCAGGTATTCAGCAAATAAAGGCAAGAACAGTAGATTTTGGGGCAACAGATGCACCTCTTCCTGGAAAAGATCAGGGAGAAAATGGTTTAATAATGATACCTACTGTTATAGGTGCTGTTGTGATGATCTATAATTTACCTAATATAAATAACTTAGTACTCACAAGAGATCTTATAGCAGATATTTATCTTGGAAAAGTAAAGAGCTGGAATGATCCCAAAATAAGAGCAGTAAATAAAGATTTAAATCTTCCCAATATGCCTATTATTGTAGCAAGAAGATCTGATGGTAGTGGTACAACTGCTATTTTTACCAACTTTCTTTCTACTGTAAGTTCAGAGTGGAAGGAAAAAGTAGGAGCGGGTACATCTGTTAACTGGCCAGTAGGAATAGGTGGAAAAGGTAATGAGGGAGTGGCAGGAATTGTTAAAAATACTATAGGTGCTATTGGATATGTAGAGCTTGCTTATGCAAAGCAAAATAATCTTCCTTATGCAAAAATAAGAAATAAATTTGGTAATGTGGTAGATGCAACTTTTGAGACTATAAAGAGTTCAGCAGCTTTCTTTAAGGTACCAGATGATTTTGCAGTATATATAGTAGATGCTCCTGGAAGAAATAGCTATCCTATTACAGGTTACACTTTCTTATTGATCCCTAAGGAACAGAAAGATTTAGAAAAAGGAAAGGCTCTTGTAAAATTTATTAGATGGGCATATGAAAAGGGAGACAAATATGCTGAAGAACTCTTATATGTACCTCTACCTGATAATGTGAAAAGATTGGCCCTCAAGAAATTGGACCTTTTAACCTATCAGGGCAAAAAGATAGTGGATCTTTTGAAGTAAACATAAATAATAAGTAATAACCTAATTTTATTTTGGGAGAAAGGAAATATATTCCTTTCTCCCTTTTATGTTATAATTCATTCTATGAGACTTCCTCTTTTAGAATCAGCGGAAGTTATAAGAAGAGAAAAAAGATTCAGATTATTTATAAAGTATGATGGAAAAGAGGTACTTTCATATCTTCCAAATCCTGGGAGATTGGAAAATATAATTTATCCTTCATCTGTGGTTTATATATCTAAGAAAGAAGGAGAAAAAAGAAAAACATCTTTTGAGGCTGTTCTTGGGGTAGAGAACGGAAATCTTGTTTCTTTAAATGCATCCTTAGCCAATCGTATATTTGAAGAAAATCTATATAGATTTCCTGTAAAGGTCAAAGATTTAAGAAAAGAATTTACGTTCCATGGCAAAAGATATGATTTTCTAGTAAATAATAAAATACTTGTAGAAGTAAAATCAGTTACATTAGTAAAAAATCATATAGGATTTTTTCCAGATGCACCAACTTTAAGGGGGACAAGACATTTAGAATATATGGCAGATTGGATTTTTGAAAAATGGGTAGTGTTTGTGGTACAAAGGGAAGATGCTAAGTTAGTAAAACCAAATAAAGATCTTGATATGGATTTCTTTCTATCAGCGAGACTTTTAAAGGAAAGAGGAGGAATATTTTTCGCCTTTACTTGTAAAATAGATCTTAAGGAGATAGGGTTTAAGGAATTTATAGATGTGGAAGTATAGATCAGCAGTAGAAAAGATAAAAAGTATAGAAGAAGAGGCTTATCCTCTTGTTGAGAAAAGAATAAAGGAATTTGAAAATTTAGGAAAATATGGAACTGAGCTTGATCTTTTTTCAGAGCTTTCCTTTTGTGTACTTACTGCCAATTGGTCTGCTCAAGGAGGTATAAAGGCCCAAAATTATATAGGAAAATTAAACTTTGCAAGACTTTCAGAAAATGAATTAGCAGAGAAGTTAAAAGAAGTAGGTCATAGGTATCCTTTAATGAGAGCTCGGTATATTGTGGAAAATCGTAAGCTTATTGGAAGCTTAAGAGATCTTTTTAATCTACCTGAGAAAGAAGCAAGAAGGATTTTGGTAAAAGAGGCAAAAGGGATAGGTTGGAAGGAAGCAAGCCATTTTTTAAGAAATATTGGCAAATTGGATGTGGCAATTCTTGACAAACACATTTTGAGATTTCTTTTTAATGAAGGAATAATCAGGGAGATTCCAAAAGCTTGGACAGAAAAAAGGTACGAAGAAATAGAAATGGAATTTAAAGAGCTCTCCTTTTTACTCAATAAAGTCTCAGGAGAGTTGGATCTCTATATATGGTATCTATTAAAAGGGAGAGTAGATAAATAATCTATACTAAGAAATTTCTTATATCTTTCAAGGTAAATATTACTTCACCTACTTCTCTTACCCGAATCTTTATCTTTGGATTTTCTTCTATTGCTTCTATCTCAAAATTGACCCTTTCTCCTATATTCCATACAAAAGGTATTTCTTTATTTATCTTTATATTTCCACCTTCTATACTTAGTTCCTCTATATGTAGGGGAATAATATAGTTAACTGCTTCAAAACTTATTAATTTGTTTCCTTTTTTAACAGTATCCTTATCAATCATTTGAAGAAAATAGGATAAATATGGACTGTTAAATACCATTTCTTTCCCTCCTTTAATACCTTCTAAAATTCTGTCAGGAAAATCTGTTATGATAGCGAAGGTGTCTCGTTTTTTAAAATATTTTGCTTTTTCTTCATCATTTACAGTCCAAGGTATGGTAACCTTAAAGTAATTCCTGTAATCATCTGTTACATAGTTATAATTTGGTTTTAAAAAATCTGCAATTTGGAAATACTTTTCTAATTCTTCAGGTCTTGGTTCATGGACATAAAGAAGTCCTATTTTTGCACTTTCTTGAAGCTTTAAAGCATAAAGTCCCTTGTGCCAAAAAGAAGATATCACATAATTTTCTAAGGAAAAATTCTTAACCATTTTGTATGTATCTATAAAATCCTCAGGGTTTTTTACTTCTATATCTACAAATTTATTTTTACTTTTAACAAAATCTAAGACCTCTGATAGGGTTGGTATCTTTTCTCCTTGAATATTTATCCTTTTTATATTTTCAAAGCTTGTTCTTCTTATGTTTAGATCTATTCCTGTAAGCCTTTTAAGATTTTCATCATGAGAGATTACAAGAATTCCATCTTCTGTTTTTTGTACATCAAGTTCTATACCGTCTGCTATTTTTAATGCTTCCTCAAAAGCCCTCATAGTATTTTCTGGATAATATGCACAGCCCCTATGTCCTAAAATTAACATCTGCTTTTTTCTCCTTTACTTCTAAAATCGAGATTAGGGCAAGTATGGCAAAAAAGGCAGAAAAAGAAAATATGATAAATCGCGTTTTAAATATATCGGCTAAAAAGCCAGCTAATGGGGGAGAAATAATACTGGCAAGTTGGGAAGAAAAATAATAAAAACCGGTATAGGTACCTTGAAATTGTAAAGAAGCAAAATCTAAAACCATAGGTAGAGAGTTTATATTTATTAATGCCCAAGATATTCCTCCAATTATAAAGAGATATCTTATTATATTTATGTTTTTCAAAATAATAAGTCCCATTAAGGTTACAATCATGCCCAATATCCCCAAAAGAATAGCCTTTTTTCTACCAATCTTTTTGCCAATGAAACCTGATGGAATAGAAAATATCATAAAGGATAAGGATAAAATTCCCAAATTTGTTTTGGCAAGGGTTTCTCCTACAGATGGGTCAAGACCAGATTCTAATGCCATATACACAGAATAGAAGGTTTCTATTGCATTAAAACTTATGAACCAGAATAAAATAGCTATTAGTAAAAATATAAGATTTTTATCCCTTATATTTAGAAGGCTTTTAAAGGATTCATTCCAGGAGACCTTTTCTGAAGATTTTAAAACTATGGAATCTTTATGCTCTTTTACAAAGATAAGTAAGATTAAAACAGCTATAATCTGTATAATTCCAACGATAAGGAAGCCTAAGGGGCGATTTTCAGCGGATATTCTTCCAACAAAAAAATAAGCGATAAGAGCTCCTAATCCCCCCATAAAATTTATAATCCCATTGGCAGGAGATCTTTCCTCAGGAGGTACCAGATCAGGCATTAAAGATATTACAGGACCTCTTCCTATTCCTTGTGCAATATTCATTAAGAAAATTACAAGAATGGTCAGAAGCAAGGAAGCAGTATTTATTCCCCATACAAGAGGAATCCAAGGAATTAGGGCAAATAATATAGCTCCTAATGGAAGAGAGCTTATAATATATGGCATTCTTTTACCAATTTTAGTAACGGTTCTATCGGATAATGCCCCTATTAATGGTATAAGTAAGATAGCAAGGATATTATCAAGATTCATTATCCATCCTACAACAAAGCTTGAAAGCTTATAGGTTTTCTGAAGTATGATGGGAATGTCAGAGTTATAAATAGCCCATAGGAGAGAAATGGATAGGAATCCAAAACCAAGAAGAAAAATTTTAAAATAACTCACCTCTTTATTACTCATTAGTTACCTCCCATCTCTCAATATAAAGTATTTTAACATAAAAATATTTAAGGTATAATACCATTCATAAAGGGGGATATATGAGGATATGAGTAATGAATTTCATTTTAATATAGAGCTTTATCCTGAAGACTCTAAGAAGCTTATCCCTATAGACATAGAAATCCCTGATGGAATAAAAGAGATTGTAATAAAAGGAATTTTAGAACCAGAAAGTATATCCTATGAGGAATCTAAAAGGCCCATTATTGATGCTCTTAAGAAATATGTATCACAAGGATTTGAACCATTAGATGTAAAGAATAATCAGATTTTAGAGAAAATATGGAGAGAGTTTTCTCCTTTAAAGAACATAGTTAATTTGAGGATTATTGATTCAGAGGGGAAATTTAGAGGTACAGGTGATAATAGATTTACGAAAGGTATTCCGATTAAGATAGGAGTAGAGGAAAGTACTCTTGGTTGTGTTACAGGTGAGATTCCCCCAGGAGAGTGGAAATTAATATTAGAAGTAAAGCAGATTTTAAAAAGATGTATATTAAATGTAGTGGTCTTTTTGAATAGGGAGAATAATACAAAAATAGCTGATCCTATTCTTCCTTATACTTCTGTTTTGCGTGAATGGGAAAGTAAAGAAGGTTGGGTAAAAGGGGATTTTCATCTTCATTCTAACCATAGTGATGGTGCCCTTTCTATAGAAGAGCTTGTTAAATTTAGCATTAAAAGAGGATTGGATTTTATTTTTTTAACTGATCATAATAAAATTTCAGGATATCACACTATAGAGGATGAAGGATACCCTATATTTGGAGGTATAGAGTTTACTACTTTTTGGGGACATTTTTTAGGTCTTGGAATCTGTGATTATATCTCTTGGGATCTTGTAAATCCTGATGTGGGGATAAGAAGATTAGCTGAGAAGGTACATTATCAAGAGGGAATCTTCTGTATTGCCCATCCTTTTACTCTATCTTATCCCATATGTCCTGGTTGTAGATGTGAAATATCTATAGATTATGATTACGTGGATGCCATGGAGGTATGGACAGGTACCTTTGGTCTTAGAAAATTTGAAATTACTGAGGGAATAAAAGAATGGAGAAGGATTTTAAAAGAGGGATATAAAGTTACGGCTATTGGAAGTTCTGATATGCATAAAATAGAAGATATAAGAGATGATACCCCTGTAAATTATGTTTATGTAGATAGTCTTACCCTTGAAAATATTATAAGGAGTGTAAGGGAAGGTAAAGTATATGTTACTTCTGGACCTAAAGTAGAATTCTATATGAATGATAAAAATATAGGTGAGACTTTAAGAATAGATGATGATATTTTTTTGAAATACTCTTGTGAAGAGGAAGCTGATGTAAAGATTATATACAACGGAGAAGAATTTATTAAAATACCTAAAACAAAGAAAGGAGCTTTTCAAATAAGATTTGAAGATAAAGGTTACGTGTATTTAGAATTTTGGCAGGGAAATAAACTTCTTGCCTTTACAAACCCTATATATTTAATGTAAAGAGAGGAGCGCCTTTGCTCCTCTCTTTTTTATACGCCTGAAAAAGCATTAAATCCACCATCAATTGGGATTATTGCACCTGTTACAAAGGAACTGGCTGGAGAAGCAAGCCAAATAATTGTGCCAATTAGTTCTTCAGGCTCTCCAAATCTTCCCATTGGTGTATGATCTATTACTGCTTTTCCACGGGGAGTTAAAGATCCATCTTCATTTAGAAGTAAATATCTGTTTTGATTTGTGATAAGGAAACCTGGGGCAATAGCATTGACTCTGATCTTAGGAGAAAATTCTTTTGCTACATATACTGCAAGCCACTGAGTAAAGTTTGCAACTGCTGCTTTTGCAGCTGAATATCCTACTACCCTTGTAAGAGGTCTAAAAGAGGACATGGAAGCAAAGTTTATAATTACTCCACCATCTGGATTTTCTAACATCATCTTACCAAAGACTTGACTTGGAATTATAGCTCCTGCAAATAGGTTTATGTTTACAACTTTTTGTATTGATTCTACTGGAAGATCCCAAAAAGTTACCTTATCAGATGTAACTGCTTCTGGTATATTTCCTCCTGCAGCATTAAGAAGAATATCTACTCTTCCAAAGGTGCTTTTTACTTTTTGGGCTACTTCCTCCACATTCTTTTTATCTAAGGCATTCATTATGTATCCTTCTGCAGTAATCCCCATACTTCTTAATTTCTCTACCTGATTCATAAGAGCTTGTTCATTGATATCTGTAAGTATAATTTTAGCTCCTGCTTTTCCTAAACCCTCAGATATGGCAGAGGCTAATATACCTCCCCCACCTGTGAAAAAGGCTACTTTATCTTTTATATTGAAAAGCTCTTCCACATAACCCATTTTATTCACCTCCTATTCTAATTTTTCCCATTCAGTATGGAAAATGCCTTCTTTATCTGTTCGTTCATAGGTATGGGCTCCAAAGAAATCTCTTTGAGCTTGAATAAGGTTGGCAGGAAGATTCTCAGAAGATAAAGCATAATAGTAGTCAAGAGTAGAATTTATGGCAAGAAGAGGAATAGATAGAGATCTTCCAATTTGAGATATTCTTTTTACTGAGGAAATTTTATCTTTTATAAAATCTATGGCCAAAGGAGATAGTAATAGATTAGCATTAGCAGGATTTTCTTTTATTATTTCCCTTAAGAAATTTAAGATCTTTGCTCTAATTATACAGCCACCCTTCCATATTCTAAGCACCTCAGATAGATCTATTTCGTACCCAAAGGTTTTTGAGGCTTCGTCAATTAGCCAAAGACCTTGAGAGAAGGATATAAATACTCCAAGAAGTAAGGTTTTTTCTAAATCTTTTATAACCTCTGTTTTATTTAAATCTATATTCTCCATCTCTTTATAGGCTATTTGAGATAGTTTTACTCTAACTTCTTTAAAATGAGAGATGATTCTTCCTTCTACAGCAAGATTTAAGGTGGGGGTTGGTATACCTAAATCTAAAGCAGTTTGAGCTGTCCATTTTCCAGTACCTTTTTGCTCAGCTTTGTCCAGTATAAGCTCAACCAAAGGTCTTCCTGTTTCTGGATCTTTGTATCTCATAATCTTATAGGAGATTTCCATAAGAAATGAGTTAAGTTCTCCTTTATTCCATTCCTCAAAAAGGACACCTATTTCTTCTGATGTCATCTTTAATCCTTTTCTCATAATATCGTAAACTTCAGAAATGATCTGCATAATTGCATATTCAATTCCATTATGGACCATTTTTACAAAATGACCTGCTGAATCATGTCCTACATATGTACAGCATGGACCATCTTCAGTTTTTGCTGCTATTTTGAGAAGCATTTCCTCTACTAAACTATAGGCTTCTTTTGTCCCACCAGGCATTAAAGAGGGACCATATAAAGCTCCATACTCTCCCCCTGAAACCCCCATACCTAAAAATAGAATATTTTTTCCTCTTAATTCTTGGAGTCTTCTTGAAGTATCTTTATAATGAGAGTTACCTCCATCTATAATAAGATCTCCTGGTTCTAAATAAGGAAGAAGTTCATTTATAACATCGTCTACTGGTTTTCCTGCCTTTACCATAAGAATTATTTTCCTTGGTTTTTCTATTCCTTCTACAAAACTTTTTATGTCATAATATGGAGAAATTTTTTCATCTTTTACTCTGTTTTTTATAAATTCCTCTGTTTTATCAAGTGTTCTGTTATAAACAGCCACAGTATATCCTTTTCTTGCTATGTTTAAAGCAAGGTTTTGTCCCATTACAGCAAGCCCTATAAGCCCCACAAAACTTTTCATTTTAAGAACCTCCCTTTTTTAATTGAGTATGGATTGAAAAAGCTTCTTTTAAATTTTTGGTAAGATATACAAAAAAGTCAAATCTTTTCTTATAATATTCAACCTTTTCTTCCTCTGGTTTATAAATCTTTTTGATTCTTACCATTTTTTCAGTAGCTGATCTATATGAAGGATATTCTCCTATTATTTTGAAACCTAAGATAGCTGAACCTAAAAGAGCAGGTTCATCGGTATCTGCTACAGCTACATCCATACCCATTATATTTGAAAGAGTTTGCATCCAGGTATCTGATCTTGCTCCACCCCCACCAGCCCTTACTTCTTTTATCTCTATTCCTAATTCTTTTAAGGTTTCATATAGCATCCTTATAATATAGGATACTCCTTCCATACCTGCCTTTATTACATGGGCTTTATTGTGATGGGGACGAAGTCCAAATAAAACACCTGAGGCTATGCTTCCTATGTCTGGATTTCTTTCTCCTGTAAGATAAGGAAGGAAGAAGAGGTCATCAGAATCAACATCTTTTGTCATATTAGTTTGCTCCTCATAACTCATATTAAACATATTGTCTCTAAACCATTTTAGAATAATTCCTGCATTGTTTATTCCTCCACCTGGAAACCACTTATTATCAAAGAAATAAGGTACTTGTATTCTCATTTTTTCTGGGTTATCAAAGATAGCCTTAGGATATGGTACTCTAAACATGGCGGTAGTACCAATATTTATTATTCCTATTCCATCTCCTGCTAATGCGCCTATCCCTGTACCTACAGCACCACCATCATAAAGTCCTACTCCTAAAAGTACATCTCCTTTTAGACCAAGAAGATCTAAGGTCTCTTTGGGGAGTTTACCTAATATTTTATCTCCTGGAACTACAGTGGGAAGGTTTTCCTCTTTTATACCTAAAAAATCTAAGACATAAGGATCCCAGTTTAGGGTATGAATATTTAGAAGCTGAGTTGAGGAATCTATACTTGGTTCTGTATAGGCTTCTCCTAAGAGTTTATATATGAGAAATGATTTAGAACCTAAATAATATTTAGCAGAATCAAAAATTTCCCTATGTTTCTTTTTTAACCAATATATTCTTACAAAGGGATAATAAAGAAGAGGGGGACAACCAGTCCTTTTATATATCTCCTTAAAATCTACCTCTCTTAAAAGTTCATCAAAAATTTCTCTGGATCGGGTATCAAGGAGAGTTATTATTCCTGTGAGAGGCTTTTTGTTTTTATTAAGTGGTAGAAGACCAAACATATAGGAAGAGGTTATTAAGATACTAATTCTTTCTTCAAAACCTTTTACTATTTCTCTCACTACTTCTACAAATATATTAAATATGGTCTCTGGATTATGCTCTGCTTTTCCTAAAGCATCCTTTTCTAAAGGTAATTCTTTTTGTATAAGGGCTAAAATTCTACCTTCCTTATCAATAATTCCACTTTTTATATTTGTAGTTCCTAAATCTACTGCTAAAACTAAATCTTTCTCCATGGCAATTTCTCCAATACATCTTTATTTATGATTTCATCAGGGATTTCTTTATTGACTATTTTTTCTACATCTAAAACTACTTTGTCTCCCATGCCTTTTAAGCACTCATAAGTATATGCAGCAATATGGGGTGTTACTACCACATTATCCATATGTAAGAGAGGATTTTGAGGATCTGGTGGTTCATCCTTCATTACATCCAAGCCTACTCCTGCAACTTTTCCTGATTTTATAGCTTTAATCAATGCTTCTTCATCCATTAATTCTCCTCTTGCTGTATTTACTATAATTACTCCATTTTTCATCATATTAAATTCTTTCTCTGATATCATATACCTACTTTTTTCATTTAAAGAGGCATTAAGAGAGATAATATCTGATCTACTTAATAATTCTTCAAGGGATACTGGCTCTACCCACATTTGTTTTAATTTCTCATCTGGGATATTGGGGTCATAAGCTATTACTTTTGCATTAAAACCATTTTTAAGGATTTCTCCTACCCTACTTCCAATATTTCCATATCCTATAATTCCTACAGTCTTATCTTTAATTTCCCAACCTATAAAGTTGGCCCTTTCTTCCCATTTACCTTCTCTTGCTTTTAGAGATGCTTCTCTTATTTTCCTCATTACCGCCATTAATAAGGCAATAGCTGTTTCTGCTACAGCTTCTCTTTCTACTACTCCTGGTACTTTAGTTACGATTACTCCCTTCTCTGTAGCAGTTTTTATATCAATGTTGTTATAACCTATACCATGGCGCGTTATAAGTAGGGTTTCATCTTTATATTCAAAGAATTCTCTATCATAAAATGGGGTCACACTTGCTATAATAATATTAAATCCCATAAGTTTTTCTGCCAATTCCTTACCATGCATATCGCCAGGAAAAGTGAATCTTTCTATGTTACCTATCTTTTTGAGTCTTTCTATATGTTCAGGAAAATATTTACCAAAACTACTTGAATTAACGATGGCTATTTTATACATTTTTTCCCTCCTCAAAAAGTTCCTGAAGATGTCTTTTTATATTTTCATATACAAATTTATAATGATCTTCCTCATATTTATCTAATATGGAATATATCTCTTCCCTCTTCTCCTCCAAGAGAGTTCCATATGATATATGGAAAAGTTGTCTTACTTCTTTTTTGGAAAGAAAAGCTAATAGATCTTCTTTTATTTCCTTTGGAAAATCTTCCTTCTTAATATTTACTTTATAGGCTTTTTTGCTTTCTTCTAAACTTTCAAGAGCAATGTTATATAGCTCTAAGAATAAATCTGGCTCAAATTTGGCTATTACTTTAACTGCCTCAAGCCAACTGGTACCTGATGTCTTGATATGGAAATTTTCCTGAGTAATTTTATAAAAGATCTTATAAATACTGAATTTATCGCTTCCTGAATGTAGACTTAATCTATATCCTTCCAAGTTTTTAGCTAATGTATAATGTTTTACAAGAGATTCTTCAAACTCTTTTATATTGCCTTGATAATCAATTCCTTTTTGAAATTCACCTGGAAATTTAGGAGCAAGACTCTTGAAGTCAATTCCCTTTTGATGTAGGTATTCAACCACAAATACATGATCTTCTGGAGTGGTATCCCTTTCTCCTTCATCAATGGAAATCTCTATATCAAATTCAGTTAGTTTACTTCTTAGGATATCATAAACCATTTCTATAAAGGGCATAGCATTTTCGTAAATTATGGCAGATTTGCAAAGTTCATCATAAGAAAGTTCGAAGTATTGGTCTTCAGAGATCTTTACTTTTCTGCCAGCATACTTTTCAATTATCTTTTTTGAGGTACCTGATATCTTTTCAAATTTTTCTTTTAATTCTTTTTGAGAAAGGGAGGATATTTTTTGTATCAGATCACTTATATCTAAGGTATACATAGTGTATCCAGCATCTATTGCTTCTAAAAGGTATTTTTCATCTTTTATGTGATCTGCGTCTGCCCCATATTCTCCTTGATAATTTGCTTCCAAAATTCCTAATACACTTTTAAGCAGTACATCTTTAAAATCTCTATGGGTTTTGATAAGTTCTCTCGGGGATTGTTGGGCAACTATAGGGAAAAGATTATATTCTTTTAGGGCAGAAATTTGAGCTGAGGTTACTAATCCTAATCTATCTCCAGTACCAAAGGAAGTTTTTCTTTTACATATGGAAGGAGATATTTTTATAAAATTATTAATTTTTTTGTAATTGTCAAAATTCAATGGATATAGATTTACATAAAGGTTAAGTTCTTCTATCTTTTTATTCTCAGGAAAATAAGGATCTTGTAGGTAGAAAGAATTAGAATCTGTCAAAAAACCAACCCTTTTTTCCTTGTTTGTTTTTGCTACAAAAATATAAAAACTTTCATTAATTCTTCTTAAAGAGGAAGGATATACACTGATTGAAAGAGATTTTAAAAAATCTTCTAAAAGGTTGGTTGTCATCTTATATGCCCTCCAATTTTTTCATAATTATTAAAAAATAAGCTATATTTTGATTAAATTCTACCATATTTTTACGTACTATACAATAAATCTATTTAAAGAATAAATATAAGATTTCACCTATAATTCCAGAAACAAGCAAGATTCTTGTTAAACTCCATTTTGCCTTATACCCTAAAAATAATGAGATAAAAAATAGAAGTATGCTAAAAGGATCAGATATAGAGTCTTTTAATATACTGTAAGTCCCAGACATAATAAGGGCAAAAGTGAGAGGTGAGAGGAGAGAAAGATACAGATCTACTTTTTCTTTTCCAATATTATGGACAAAATAAGATGCCAGATACACTAAGATAAAGGGTGCTAACACAGAGCTAAAAGTTGCCACTAAGCTACCCAATATTCCCCCCATTTTATAACCTATAAAAGTTGCTGCATTTAGGGCAAGAGGACCTGGCGTTACTTGAGATATAGCAACCACATCTATGAATTGAAGGTTAGTAAGCCATTTTGTCTCTTCTACAACTAAATGCCTTATTAGGGCAATGATAGCATATCCACCCCCAAAACCAAAAAGACCTATTTTAAAAAAGACTTTTGCTAATTCTTGAAGTATACCCATAAGATTATTACTATAAGAGATGGAATGATTATATAAATAGGATTGATTTTAAATACAATCAAAATTAATGATAGAAAAAGAAAAGAAAGAAAGCGTAGAGTATTCCACTTTCTTTTTTTGAAAATTTCAAATACTGCAAGAACCATAGCAGAGGCAATGGCAGGTCTTAAACCATAAAAGAATCCTTGTACTATTTTTAATTTTTGAAAATTTAAAAAGAAGATAGCTATGACAAGAATAGATACAAAGGATGGTATAACTACAGCTAACGCAGATATGATAGCTCCTTTTATTTTTCCTAATTTATATCCTACAGAAACAGCAAGATTAAAGGCTATAGGACCTGGAAAAAGTTGAGCTAGGGTAAGGGTTTTTATAAATTCTTCTTCATCCATATAATTTCTTCTCTTAACAATCTCCTCTAAGAATAGGGGGATCATTACATATCCACCGCCTAAGGTCAACCATCCAATTTTTAAGAATATAAAAAAAAGATCTGTGAGTTTCATGATTAAATATTATATTACACATCTTATTCTGTGGTAAAATAAATTAAAGATTAAATAAACACTAAAATTCTTAATTTAGGGGGGCATAAAAATGAAATTTCCAAAAGGAAAGCCTATATACGAGGATACGCCTTCAGCACTAATTAATGTAAAAGAACTTGTAGCGTGGATTCATATGGAAAATTTTAATGGGGTATTAGAGGGAAAAGTTGGAGATATTACTACTCAAATACTTATTACAGATGGTGATCCTCGAAAGGCATTTACCTATACTGATAGTACAATTTTGGTTCAAGATGATGAAGCTATTGAGACTTTTGTTACTGATGCTATGATGAGGGTTTCCTCAATATCTTTATATGTTCTTGAAGATGAAATTATAAAAAGTTTACTTATTAGATTATTTATTAATCCTGTTTTAAGTGGTGATGCTAAGATATTTGATTCTATGGGTATGATAGAAAAACTTATGGAAAGGGAGCAGATAGGGCATATCTTTTTAGATTTTAATACTGAAAAACTTCACTTTCTCTTTTATGATGGGAGATATTTAGGATATTATTCAGAGAAAGATGGTAAGATGCGTCAAGATGAGGATAAGATAAATCTCATAAATTATTTAAATAGTAAATCAGGATTTTTGATGCTTCACATTGTTTCTCTAAAAGATTTTAAAAATTTAAAACTTCCCTCTTTAAGATTTGGTGAGATTGAGAGAAATACAGAATTTATAGCTGAAATTCTTACTTCTTTTCTAAATTATTTGGTCAGAGCCTATACGGGAATTGGAATTTATCCTGAAAAGATAAGGAAAATTATAGAGAAGATATATAATGAAAATGAGGGATTGTGGAAAGATATTTTAAATATAAACAATGGTGAATTCTTACTAAGTAATAACCTCAATGTGAGCTGGTATGAATTAGTTAGCAATTTTGTAATATTGATAAAAAAAATAAATTCAGAGGTTTCAAAACTTTGGGGAAAGAAAATGTCAGATCAAAAATACATAGATGTTTATAGAGAGTTTTATGAAAGTATAAAAAGTAGTCCAGAGATGTCTCAAGTATTTTCATATTTGAATCCTGAAAATCTTGAGAGGGTAGGAGGGTGATATGAAAGACAAAGTGAGACTGGTAGAGATTTTGTTCTTTATAGGGCTTCTTCTTGTTATTCTCTTTTCAACTATTCCCTTATTTAACATTAATATTCCTGAAAATATTTATAATATGGTTTATCTTTTTGTGGAATTTTTAGCTTTTGTTGTGGCTTTATTATTCTTCTTTAAGATTGATAGGAAACAGAAATTGTGGTTTGGTTGGCTTTTTATCCTTTTAGGTTTTTTTATCTATCTTTTAAGTGATTTTCTCGATATAATTTTTAAATTTGAAAATGCTCAAATGTTAAAGCTTTTGTCATTTATACTAAATTTTGTTGCCCTTTTACTTTTTATTATATTCCTAAGCAGTTCTTTAAGGGTAAGATTGAGCTTTAACGAGAATTTTCTTCTTGTAATTAATGCGATTCTCCTCTTTATCTTGATTTTGCAGGTAGGTATATTACCTACTCTACTTAATAGCACCATGCTTCTCGAAGATAAAATTATTAATATATTGTTTTTAATAGGAGACTATATGCTACTTGTTGTTTTTATGATTCTCTTTCTAACTATTACTACTAATTTCTGGGGTGGAGAGATCGCTAAAAATTATTACCTTTTAACTTTAAGTATTGCTCTTCTTTCGGTTGCTAATTTGATATTTTCATATATACTTAGTTCCTATGAACTTTTTAAAATAAATAGGATAATCTATTTAGGAGGGTATATGGTTATAGCCTACTCTATAGTAAAGGAAGGAGTGCTTCATGAAGCATGATTATACGCATATTAAAAGGAGGGAGAATTCTCCCTCCTTTTTTATAGTATTGGTAGATAGGTTTCTAACTCGTAGGTAGTCACTTGTCTTCTGTAATTATCCCATTCAATCTTCTTATTCTCTATAAAGTTTGTAAATACATGATCCCCCAATGTTTTTCTTACTAGCTCACTTTTTTCAGTTATTTCTATGGCTTCAATCAAGCTTCCAGGAAGACTCTCTATTCCTCTTTTTCTTCTTTCCTCTTCTGTCATATGATAAACATTCTCTTCTACAGGATCTGGAAGAGGATATTTCTTTTCTATTCCTTCAAGTCCTGCGGCTAACATTACAGCAAAGGCGAGATAAGGATTACAAGCTGGATCAGGAGCTCTATATTCAATTCTTGTAGCTTCTTCCTTTCCAGGTTTATACATGGGTACTCTAATAAGATCAGACCTATTTCTCATAGCCCAAGATATATAAACTGGTGCTTCATAACCAGGTACTAACCTTTTATAAGAATTCACCCATTGGTTGGTGATTAATGTAATTTCTTTTGCATGTTTTAAAAGACCAGCAATAAAATGTTTGGCAATTGGGGATAAATGGTATGGATCGTTATGCTCAAAAAAGGCATTTTTTCCATCTTTAAATAAGCTCATGTGAACATGCATACCTGAGCCATTTTGTCCAAAAAGAGGTTTGGGCATAAATGTTGCGTATACTCCATTTAGATAGGCTACTTCCTTTATTGCTAATCTTGCGGTCATAACTGTATCTGCCATTGTGAGAGCATCGGAATATCTAAAATCAATTTCATGTTGAGAGGGAGCTACTTCATGATGATTATATTCAACTGTAATACCCATTTCTTCAAGTATTTTAACGGTTTGATTTCTTAAGTCTATAGCTTCATCCCTTGGTATTAAATCAAAATAACCTCCCCAATCTAATACCTCAAGGGGTGGGTTTGGAGATTTGAAATAGAAAAATTCTAATTCAGGACCAACATAGTAAGTAAATCCCATATCTTTTGCTTTCTTTAGCATCTTTTTAAGTACATTTCTTGGATCTCCGTCAAAGAGTTTTCCATTTGGTTCTACTATTGTGGCAAACATTCTTGCTACTTTTATCTCTTTTTGTCTCCAGGGGAGAATGGTAAAAGTTTCTGGTTCTGGAAAAGCAATCATATCACTTTCATCAATTCTCGTATATCCTCTAACAGATGAGCCATCAAATCCCAATCCTTCTTCAAAGGCTTTCTCAAGTTCGTGGGCTGTTATAGTGAAACTTTTAAGATATCCCAATACATCTGCAAACCAAATCTCCACAAAATAAATGTCATTGTCTTTGATATACTTTAAAACTTCTTCTTTAGTTTTAGGAAAGCTGTTTTTCATTTTTTCCCTCCTTTAAGATTTGTTTATCAGAATTCCTTCATACATAATTTATAAATTTATATATGAAATAATATCACATACCACCCTTTCTAATAGTTAATAGAATTTTAAAATTTTTGTAATTATTATCAAAAGTATGTCAATGTTTGATCTTTAGTATGTTATATAGTAAAGAAATGCCTTTTAATTAAAATTCTTGAAAAAATTAATAGGTTGATGTATAAAGATATGTTATGGAGAAAAAATTTAGTAATAAACTAAATAATGTTAATCTTGAGATTTGGGTGTTGATCTTATCTACCTTCAGTTATATTTTTCAATTACCATATGCTATCTATTTATCCATAGGTTTAAAGGTCAAAGAAGCATTGAGAAATATCTTTTCTGATAAATTGGATAAGGTTCTTATTTTAGGATTTATTCTATCAGGATTTGTTAGCTCTTTAATCTCGGGGAGAAAATTAGAAGCCTTATTGGTCTCCTTTATACCTATTGTATTTCTTTGGTTTTATACGTTAGGTAAATATAGAATATTATATCCCCAAAAAGTTATAGATTCTATTTTTAAGGGCAGTTTTTTTTGGGTTTAATCTTAACTTTATCTTATGCATTTAAAATTTCTATCCACATTGATAATTTTGAGGTTGTAGATGGGAATTTTAGTAGGGGACTAGTTTTAGGTGTAGGTGAACAAGGGCTTTCCTTATTCTTGAATTTGGCATTATGGCTGGATTGGGAATTTTAATAAAAGATGGTTTTAAATTGAAAAATCTTGTTTATTTATTGTTTTGTTTCTTAGGACTTTTTATTACCCAAACGAGAGGAGCCTTTTTAGGGCTTATATTTGGTTTTTTATTTTTGTTTTTTTCAAAGAGTTTTTTATTTTCTTAAGAAATACTGGTATATATTTTGGGTTATTCTTTTGATAATTTTTATAAGATTTAACCTTTTTATTCCAAATCTTAAGTATATGTTTTTGCATGTCTTTTCAAAAGGGAGCGAAAGTTCTATTTATGAAAGACTATACATATATAAAGGGATAATAAGAATGGTTAGGGATAATTTATGGTTTGCTGTAGGGCTTGGATGTTTTGTATATTATTTTCCTAAGTATGCTTTAAAAGATGATACTAATATTAAAAAGGGAATTTTAGAAATTCTAAGACATGCAGTAACCCCTTGAACAAATTTATAAGGGAATAAGAAGGGATTTTAACTTCGAGAAGAGAATAATCTTATCTATATTAATGGCATATTTTGGACATGTGCTTGTTGACGATTTATTCTCTATACATATTCCTCTTTTAATTGGGATATTACGAAACTATCGTATTCATAGCCATAAGTAATAGGATTTTCTAGAACACCAACTCTCCTTTCCATATCTTCTATTTACCCTACATTCTTCAGACCCCTTGACAAAAATTTTTATGGATATATAATATATATAGAAAAAGTTAATATATATCAAAATCTAATGAGGAGGTGGAATTATGTTAAGAAGATATTGGGATCCCTTTGAGGAAATAAGACATCTTCAAAGAGAAATGGATAGATTGTTCTCCGAATTTTTTGGAGAACCAGGAATTGTTGAGGAAAGAAGAGGGAGCTTTACCCCTGCTATAGATATGTATGAGACCAACGAAAATATAGTATTAAAAGTTGAACTCCCTGGCTTCAAACCAGAGGATGTAGATATTAGCGTAACAGAAGATAGTGTAGTTATCCAGGGAGAAACTAAAGAAGAGGAAGAAGTAAAGAAGGAGAACTTTTATAGAAAAGAAAGAAGGCTTGGAAGGATCTATAGAAGAATAGATCTACCAAAGCCTGTACTACCTGATAAGAGTGAGGCTGTATATAAGAATGGAGTACTTACCTTAACATTACCAAAGGCTAAACCTGAAAAGATTGAAGGAATAAAAATTAAGATTAAAGAAGAAAAGTAATTAATAAGGCATTAGTGAGGGGAGAGAGAAAAATCTCTCCCCTATATTTTTTTAAAATTCTGTTTTTCCAGTAAAATTAAATGCTAAAACCTTAATTGCAGGTACTCTTGCAAAACCTATATTGGGTACTAAATAGGTTTCTTTTGAGATCTCTTCTACATTACTAAGGACTTCAATAAAACTTTGGGTAAATCTTAAATTTTTAAGGGGTTTTGTAATTTTTCCATTCTCTATGAGAAATGTACCATCTCTTGTCATCCCAGTTGCCAAAACTCTAATAGGATCTAAGAAGGCATTGACATAATGAAATCTTGTAACGAGTATTCCTTTTTCAGTTTCAGATATAATTTTGCTTAATGGTTTTTCTCCTGCAACAAAGAAAAGATTAAAAGGTAATGGATAGGTAGATGGTGGAGGAAGGGCATGTCCTGTAGAGTTCTTTCCTTCTTTTACTGCGGTTGTAGTGTCGTATACAGGTCCCATTACTATACCATTTTTAATAAGATCTACGTGTTTTTTAGGCACTCCTTCAAAATCTATAGGAAATATTATTCCGTTAGGATCGTAGCCATTATCATAGATAGTTATATTATCTTTAAATATTTTTTGTCCTTGATATAAGGATATAAAAGATCTTTTTTCTTGTACTGCTTTAGCTGAAAAACCAAAATAGGCTATTTGTTCTAAAAGTTCCCCTACTGCTAAAGGCTCAAGGATCACAGTATAAATTCCTGGATCTATTTCTTGAGGATTTTTGCTATCTATACATTTTTGAAGGGCTCTTTCCGATAGGGATTCATAGTCTATACTATCTACATCTTTCCCTATTTCTTCTTGGTATCCAGATCCATCCCCCATATACATAACCTTACCATGAGAATAGGCGTAAGTACCATATGATTCTAAACCTTTTGAGTTTACTACTGCTATTTCTCCTATTTCTTCTGATATTGCTCCAAAAGTATTTAAATTATGTTTTTCAGCTTTGTCTATAAGTTTTTTAACAATGTCTGCTCTTTTTTCTGGTGAGGGATCAAAAGTCTTTTTCTCGTAACTTGGGATAGGTTCTGGATCTGGCAGATATAATTCTTCTGTATCAGGTTGACTTTTTAGTAAAGTATCCAAATCTTTGATAAGATTTTCTAAACTTTTTCCTTCTAAATTACTGGTAGATATAGCAACCTTCTTATTTCCCTCACCTACTCTTATATATAGGTTTAAATTTTCTTCAGCTACATTTTGATGGATAATATTATTGGCATATCTTGTTAATTCTTGGGAATTTATATGTAAACATACTTCTTTTCTTTCATAGGGTAGCTTTTTAATTAAATCTTTAAGAAAACTTAATGCTCTATCTTCTCCCCACATTATTTACCACCTACCTTTACTTTACGAAATCTTGCAGGAGATACACCATGTCCAACTCTGGCTACTTGTATAGGTTCTCCCTTTCCACAATTTGGTACTCCCCAGACTCTCCAAGATTTTTCATCAGCTATAGCATCACAACTTCTCCAAAATTCATAGGTAATACCTGTATAATATGGATTTTTATAAATCTTACCTATCTTTCCATCTTTTATTTCATAAGCTATCTCGCACCCAAAATGGAAATTTAATCTTTTATCATCTATTGACCAATTTTTATTTACTGCCATGTAAACTCCTTCTTCTGTGGAGGCTATTAAGTCCTCAAAAGGTATATTTCCGGGAAGAAGATTAATATTTGTCATTCTTATAATAGGAATTCTATTCCATCCATCCGCTCTCATAGTACCGTTTGATTTTTCTCCTAATATGGTTGCTGTTTCTCTTGAAGTTAAGTATCCTACAAAAATACCATCTTTCACTAAATAACTTCTTTGGGCAGGTATTCCTTCATCATCATATCCAAAACTTCCCAGACCATAAGGATGAGTAGCATCGGCTACAATATTTACAATCTCTGATCCATATTGGAAGTTGCCTCTTTTTTCTAAGGTTAAAAAGCTTGTTCCTGCAAAACTTGCTTCCATCCCTAATACTCTATCAAGTTCTGTTGGGTGTCCACAAGATTCATGTACCTGTAAAGCTAATTGGGTTCCATCTAAAATAAGAGTAGTTACCATTTCGGGTAATGGTTCTGCGGAAAGGAGGCTAACTGCTTCTTTTGCTATTTTTTCTGCATGTCCAACCAGGTCTAAATCTTCAATAAATTCCCATCCCCCTTTTCTAAAATCACCTCCAAAAGAATTAGGATAAGATCTCCTTTGTATGTCGCTTCCTTCGATTGCATAGGCAGTAATTCCACCACCACTTTCTAATATACTCTGCTCTATTTCTGTTCCTTCGCTACTTAAGAAAACCTTATCTTCTCTAAAAAATGATAGAGAAGATTCTGTAAGGGTGATGCCTTTAACTTCTCTCATAGTTTTATCAGCTGTAAAAAGTAGATCCAATTTTTTTTCAAAAGGTACTAAAAATGGATCTATTTGGTAGCTATTGCTCCATTTAGCCTTTATGATTTCTGCAGGGGCTAAAGCTACCCTTTTTTTATTGGTTTTGGCACTTGCTTTGGCTATTATTAGGGCTTTTTCTGCTACTTTCTTGTATTGGGAGAAGTCAAAGGAAGATGCAAACCCCCATGCTCCATTATAGAGTACTCTGATTCCATATCCGTAGGTTTCGTTTTTTACTGCTGTTTCTAAAATTCCATTTTTAACTTCAATCTCCTCTTTGAGTCTTTTTACAATTCTTACATCTGCGTAATCTACGCCAAGACGAGAAAGGTAATTTAATATTTCTTTCCCGGTTTCAATCAAATTTCTCACTCCTTTCATCATAGATCTATTAAAATTTTTTTTCTTTTCTCAAAGATAGATATTTTTTTAAAACCTAAATCTTTTGCAATCTGGTAAGCTTTTTCTATATCTCTTCCTGCATCTTCTGGGGTATGGGCATCAGCTCCGAAGGTTAGAGGTATATTATATGAAGATATAATTTTTAAAAATTCAGGGGATGGATACAATTCTTTGACTGGTTTTCTCCAGCCAGCAGTATTTAGTTCTAATGACATTTGAGAACTTATAATTACTTTTGAAATCCTTTCATATATGGATGAGATATTCTTAGGAATTCTTCCACCCCAAAGTTTTACAAGGTCTAAATGGGCAATTACGTCATAAAGATTACTTTTTATCATCTTTTCTACTTTATCAAAATAATCCTCAAAAATTTCTTCTATATCCTTTTCAGTCCATCTTGGATCGCTGGGATCTATATCAAATCCAAAACCGTGATCAATAAAATGTACCGATCCTAACACATAATCAAAAAAATTATATTCTTCAAGAAGTTCTTTTATCTCTTTTTCTTTTTCAGGGAAGTAATCCATCTCAACTCCTACCTTGATCTTGTATTTCTCTTTTAAAAAAGTGGTAAATTCTCGATATTCTTCTAAGTTACTATCACACCATGGGGCAGTAATAGGAATGTGATCATAAATAGGTCTAAATTCTTTAAATCTATGGCCATGTTCTGTTATACCTATTTCTTGTATATTTTTCTTTTTCTCTTCTTCCCAAAATTTTAACCACCAATTTTCATCAAAAGGTCCTCTTTCAAGATGCATGTGGTAGTCGATCATCATTTTTTAATCTATTACCTCCAATCTTTTTTATTTTTTTACATAACATCTTTTATTTTATAACAATATATGTTAAACTTTCATTAGGGATTTTTTTAATTTAGGTGGGGGAAGACTATGAAAGAGTTTATGTATCTTTTAGAAAAAGTGAAGCCTGAGTTTGAGAACCTACCTGCTGCTCTATTAAATGCGGAGAGATTTATTAAAAAGTTGAGAAAGGAAAACTCAACAGGAGTAATTCTCTACACTGATGAGGAGTACAAAGGAGCAATTTTTGTTTATGAAGGGAAGGCATTTTTTGCAAAGGTACAAAACAATAGAGCTATGGAGGGAATAGAGGCAGTAGATTTTATTATGAGGCAGATTCAGCAGGGATTTGGTAAAATTACCTATTACCCTACTGATAAAGTTCTTATACTTGTTCTTTCTGCTGTATATGTGGGAAATCCTCTATATATAGATCTGGATGCTAATACTATAATTCCTGCAAAGTTTTTCTCTGCTCTACAAAATAGGGAATTTAGTGGTGTGGTTTTATACCGAAGTGCAGAAGAAATCAAGTTTTGGATATTTAAAAAAGGGAAGCCTACAAATCCACCTCCTGTAATTTTACCTCCTTATGGATTTATAAGCGTCTATTCTCTTGATACTATTGAAGTTAAAGATTATTTAGAGCTTTGGGAAGAGGAAGCCAGAAAGAAGATTATAGAGTTTTCAGAAAAATTACTCTCTGCTATAGCAAGAACTTTGGCAGAAAAATGGGGACAAAATACTGCAGAACTTATGCTTATTCCATTGGAGAGTTATCAGGGGCCATTAAGTATTAAATTTGATAGAAAGACCTGGAATTGTAAAATAGAATCTAACGAGGAGCTTTATTTCCTTGCAAAAGAGATAGAAAGGGTTTATGCAAGACTTCTAAGGGCAATAAGAGAAAGAGAAGAAAGAGTTGCAGAGAACTTAGAGCTTTACACTTTTAATTTATTACAAGAAGAAAATGTACTTTGGCCCCCAACAGAAGAAAATATATTTAGAAGAGATTAATCTAAAAATAAAATAAGGGGGGAAGATTTACCCCCCTATTTTTTATATTTTCTTATATTTCTTTTAGTATGGTTTCAACCACAGAATCTACATCTAATCCTTGCATCTTGTAAAGAGCATCTGGTTTTCCAGATAGTCCATATTCTTTTACTCCAAATTTTCTAAATTTTATCTTGAAGCCTCCTTCTAAGAGAGCTTCTGCAATGATACTTCCAATTCCAGTATTTACATTGTGATCCTCATAGGTGATTACAAATCCCGTTTTAGCTGCTTCTTCTAAGGCTTTCCAATCTATCTCCTTTGGAGATGTGAAATTAAATACTTTAACTTTGACTCCTTTTTCCTTTAATTTTTCCCATGCTTGTACTGCTCTAAAAACCATAGGGCCACAAGCTATGATTGCCGCTTTATCTCCATCTCTTACTTTTTCCATCTTTCCATATATGAATTCATAGTTCCCACCATATAGAGGATTTCCTTCCTCATCAGTAATTATAGGTGTTACAGATCTTCCCATAACTACTAAGAAGTTTCCAAATTCTCTTGCTACGTATCTTATTATTCTATCTGTTTGATTACCATCTGCTGGAATTATAATTTTAAAGCCAAAGAGATTTCTAAATGTACCAATATAATCTATACATTGATGGGTTTTTCCATCTTCTCCTACATCGAGTCCACAATGGGTTACTATAACTTTCAAATTTGTATAATTAATATCGTTTAAGCGATGCTGATTATAAGTCTCATCAACTCCAAAGACTCCAAAGTCTGCAAAGAAGGTTATAACTCCTTGAGATGAAAGAGCTCCTGAGAGAGTAGCTGCATTATGTTCTTGTATACCTGTCTCAAAGAAGTTTTCTGGGGCGATTTTTCCAAATTCATGGGTTCTTACCGATTCCATAAGATCGCAATCAACTACCGCAATAGGTGTCTTTCCTTCTTTACCAATGTTTAATTTGGCAAGATCTGCCAATGCTTTTCCAAAGGCTCCTCTGTTATCAATCTTTGCATCCTTATCATAGGTGATAGGTGTACCAGTATCAATATTAATAGAATATGGCTCAACAATGTGTTTATCTTTTGGTTTGAAGTTTTCTCTCATAGCTTTATATTTTTCAAGATCATCTTCAATTCCGAGTTCTTCAATGGCTTTCTTGTATTCATCTGGTTTTAAAGCTCTTCCATGAAATTCAAATTTATTCTCCATAAAGGAAACACCTTTACCCATAACTGTATGGGCTAATATGGCAGTTGGTTTTTCGTCATATACAGCTTGTCTTATAGCTTTATATAACGCTTGTAGATCGTGTCCATCTACCTCTATTACTTCCCATCCATCAGAGAGGTAGTTTTCTTTTATATTTTGAGGCATGATTTCAGATAATGGTCCTGAAAGCTGTAGCTTGTTATAATCAATTAAGACTGTTAAATTTGATAGATTATATTTTTTAGCAAATCTTCTGGCCTCGGATATTTGTCCCTTTTGTTGTTCTCCGTCTCCCATTACTACAAATACATGGAAATCTTTTTTAAGAAGTTTTGCAGAAAGTGCCATTCCACAACCAGCAGAAAGTCCTTGTCCTAAATTACCTGTGCTCCATTCTACTCCTGGTACATATCTTTCCACATGTCCCTCAAATATACTTCCAGCGAGCCTAAAATACGCAATAGCCTCATCTATATTGAAAAAACCAAGATTACCTAAGGCTGAATATACTCCTGGAGAGGTATGACCGTGACTGATAATAATTCTATCTCTGTCAGGATTCTTTGGATTTTGAGGATCTACATTTGCAAAATAATAAAGGGTTAAATACATTTCAATTGATGACATGGAACCTCCGGGATGACCAGATCCAGCTAATGTGGTCATTTTTAGTATGTCGCCTCTACATTTGTGGGCTAATTGTTTTAGGTATTGTATATCTTTCTCATCCATTTGGGGTTCGGTAAAACGATTTCTTCTCATTAAAATTAGCACCTCCTTTTTAGTTAATCTAAAGAATTATATCATATTATTTTATAAACTAAGGGTAAGACCCTTTCTCTTAAAGGATTTTTGGATCTAATTCTCAATACAGGTGGGATTTGTCTTCTTTTATATTCACTTTTTTCAACTTTTTCTATAACATTTCTTACTATATTTTTAGGAAATCCTAAATTTATAATTTCTTCTTCTGATTTGTTCTCATCCACATATGCGGAAAGAATAGGATCTAATAAAGGATAGGGTGGAAGAGAATCCTCATCCTTTTGATTTGGACGTAATTCTGCAGATGGTGCTTTTGTAATAATATTTTTGGGTATAATTTCTCTTTCCCTATTTATGTATTCTGCCAATTTATATACTGTAGTTTTATAGATATCACCAATAACCTCCAGACTTCCTGCTGTATCTCCATAAAGGGTACAATAACCTGTAAGAGCTTCGGATCTATTTCCTGTTGCAAGTACAATGTAATTTTCTCTATTTGATATAAACATTAGTAGATTTCCTCTTATACGGGATTGTAGGTTTTCTTCTGCCACATCCATAACAGGAGATGGAGAGGGATTTAATTCTTTTAGGTATGAGTAAAATATATCTTTTATTGATAAAAGCCTAAAATTAATATTTAGATTTTTTGAAAGTTCCTTAGCATCTTCGATACTTTCTTTTGAGGTATATACAGAAGGCATACTTACTCCTAATACTTTTTCCTCACTTAGGGCTTCCTTGGCAATACAAGCTACAACTGCAGAGTCTATCCCACCTGAAAGTCCAATTACAGCTTTTTCAAAACCAGATTTTCTAAAGTAATCTCTTACTCCTAAAATTAAACCATTGTATATAAAAGAAATGTCTTCTTCTTTATAAGAAGTTACTGATAGATTTTCCAAATTTATGGTTGTTATATCTTCTTCAAAATTTTTGCCTTCAAAAATCAAATCTCCTTTTTCTGAAATTATAAAGCTACCACCTTCAAAGATTAATTCCCCATTTCCCCCTACTTGATTTACATATATAATTTTTTTGTTGAAGTTTTTTGCTATATTTCTTGCCTTTTCAATTTTTTCCTTTCTTTTTCCTAAATAATAAAAAGAAGAGGAAATTATAATAATTAGATCAACTTGATAGAGATATTCTTGTAAAGGCGTTGTGTCATCACACTGTAAAAGATCGTCCCCTATAAAGATGCCTATTTTATGATTATTAAACTCTATAAATTCTGAATTACCACATTGAAAATAAAGATTTTTGAGTAGTGGATCTTTTGTGAAAAGGAATTTATCAACTCTTTTTAAAGTATTTTTATAAAATAAGTAGGCACTATTATAAATGCCATGAGAAGTATAATAAGGAGATCCTATTAAAATACCTATTGGATAATTTTTTCTTAGGATTTTCTCTATACTATATTCTAATTTTTCTTTTATATTTTTCCTTTTTAGTAAGTCAAAGGGGGGAAATCCTAATATGGACATTTCTGGAAATATAATTAAATCAGAATTATCTTTGATCCCCTTCTCTATGGCTAATTCTATTTTATTAAAATTTCCCTCAACATCTCCTATCGTGGGGTTAATTTGGGCTATTGTTATTTTCATCTTTTTTTACCTCCTTTTCTAAGGTTAATAAATGGTAGATTCTTTCTGAAGGTGTAGGATGGGAGTAATACCAAGTCCTATATAGTGGATCAGGATAAAGATTTGAAAGATTTTCTTTCACTAATCTTATCAAGGCACTTATTAAAGGATAGGGAGTTCCAATAAGTTCTGCAGAGAATCTGTCAGCTGAGTATTCCATTTTTCTTGACAAGAAATTTATTAATGGATTTAAAAAGTAAAAGAAAGATGAAGCAAAGATAAAGGCATAAGTAAGGAGAGTAAACTCCTTTTGTACTCCAAAGTATTTACTTAGGGGGGCAGATTTAAAGACAATAAAAGTTAGATAGATATAGAAAACATAAAATATTATTGAAGAAAGCATTAGAATAGTAATATGCCTCTTTTTATAATGACCCAATTCATGGGCAAAAATAGCAACAATTTCCTCTTGAGGATATGAGAGTAATGTATCATAAAGTACTACTCTTTTGGATTTTCCAATACCTGTAAAATAGGCATTTTGTTTTCTTGTTCTTTTTGAAGCATCCATCACAAATACTTGTTTTACATTGAAGCCTACTCTTTCTAACAGCTCTATAATCTTTTTTCTCAAATCCTCATTTTCTAAGGGGGTAAATTTATTGAAAATAGGTGCAATTAATATGGGGTAGATATATACCATTATAATTTCAAATATTATTATTACTAAGGCAAATTTCCACCAAAAATTGGGATCAGATTTAATAATGTAAAGAAGTAAAGAGAGTATAGGTGTGCCAAGAATTATAGAAAGGATAATTGATTTGATAAGATCAAGAAGAAAAATCTTAGGGGTCATAGTATTAAATCCGTACTTGTTTTCTATTACAAAGATGTAATATAAATCAAAGGGTATAGAAATAATAAGATTTATGAGACCGAATATTCCAAAAAATAGAAGACCTTGAAGAATAAAGGATGATGTTATTGATGAAACAATTTTTTCAATATATGGATAAAGAAGGAAAATAAATATTAGGTTAAAGATAAAATCAAAGGTTTTAGACCATAAATTGAATATAACCCTATCTTTCAAATAAATTTGTGATTTTTTAAAGTCTTCATCTGTAATAATATCCTTAAATATTTCAGGGACTTCTTTATGAGAAAGGGCATATTTTAGATTTCTTATGTCTAAATAAAAGCTTATTATCTCTTTTAAAAATAAAACTAAAAGAAAGATTACTAAAAACATGTTTGATCTCACCTCCAATTAAAAAAATCTTTTAAAATTATATAATGAAAGTATAAATATTAATATATTGTTCTTCGTTTTTGCTGGGTATTCCTTACTTGACAAATATTTAAATGGTATATATATTAAAAGTAGATATAGGATATATGGAGGGCTGGAGTATGAAAAGATGCAATGTAAGATCTACAGGTCTTTCTCCTACCTTCTGGTTGAGAGCTTGGATAATAATTTCTTTATCAGATAGAGAGCTCCACGGATATGAACTCATCTCAAGTCTTACCGAGGCTTTCCCAGGTATTATTACACCAGGTATAGGTGGTATGGGAAGAGGTTATAGAATTTTAAGGGAGTTGGAAGAAGAAGGTATTATTATTGGTAGATGGAGCATGGAAGAAACGGGCCCTGCTAAGAAGGTATATCGTCTAACGGATGAGGGAGAGAAGCTTAGGGAAGAGATTATTAAGCATGTAGAAGGTATGAAGAGTTATATAGATAAGTTTTTAGCGCTTGCCTCAAGGCTTTAATTAAAATTCTTCTAATATGGCTATATATGGTAGATTTCTATATTTTTCTTTATAATCAAGCCCATATCCTATAACGTAGTAATTTGGTATTTCAAAACCCTTATAATCTACCTCTATATCTATTATTCTTCTTCCTGGGCAATCAAGGAGCGTGCATACTTTTATAGAATTTGGGTTTCTTGTTTGAAGATTTCTTATTAAATAAGATAAAGTTAATCCAGTATCTACAATATCCTCTATTATTATTACATCTTTACCCATTATATTTATATCTAAGTCCTTAGTAATTCTGACAATTCCTTGATTATTCTTAGATGAACCATAGCTTAATATGGAGATAAAGTCTAAAATAAATGGAATTTTAATATTTCTTGTAAGATCAACGGTAAAATATACTGCTCCTTTTAAGACACAAGCGAGTATAAGATCTTTGTCTTTATAATCTATGCTTATTTCTTCTCCTAATTCTTTTATCCTTTTCTCAATATCTTCTTTTGTAAAAAGTATTTTTCCTATTTTTTCCATATTTCTATCTTATTCCTTTAATTCCATATTTTGATAAAAGTTTTTCATATTCTTTACCATAGAATAATTTTATTTTTATATCTGGATATAAATTTTTTAGTTTTTTTATTTTTTTTAGTTTTTCCCCCATAACCCTTGGTCTCTGTAATGTGAGTTCAATATATAGATCAAAATCGGGTAAATAAAAATCTGGGGTAAAGGATTCTATTACATTCCCATCATTATCCCATTCCAATGGAAATGTTCTTGGTTCGTATTCCCACCTTATTTGATAAAAGGTTAATATCTTTGCAAATTCTTCTTCGGTTTTGTTAGCAAATTTAGGCTTTTGGGGAAGAGATAGTTGTTCTGGAGTATATATTTTTGATTCTTGCCTTTCTATTACCTTTTCAATGATAGATTCTATCTCCTCTGCAGTAAAAAAAGATCTGTCAATAGTTAAATGGTATAAAGATGGGTCTTTCCAACTGTTTAAAAATAACGTTTTATAGAAAATCTCTCTTGAAAAGTCTTTTTCTTTTATTAGTTCCAAGGCTTTTTCCTCAGAAAGGAGAAATTTATTAGTTAAGAATTTTATTCTATAGCCTAAGGGTGCGATAACGTTAATATGAAAGGAATAATTTTCGTCTTTAAAGAGAAATTGGCCTCCTCTTCCTAATAAAAAAATGATATAATCCTTTTCCATATACTTTTTAACAATCATTCTTACCTGTTCTTTGTAAGTTTCTATGAAATTAGGATCTCTAATTCCTTTTTCCAGTTCTTTCTCTTTATTCTCAAATTCTTGTATATTAAAACCTTCAAGGGCTAATTCTTCATGAATTCTTCTACGGTCTAAAATTTCCCCATTAAATTTCTTTGATATTTTATTTATGATTTCATCTATATCTGTACCGAAATCTCTTGATATGGTTATGAGCCTTATTTTTACCATTTCTACATTACTTCTTGGAAAAGATAATATATATCTTCCTCCCTAACAGGCCTAAGATTGTTTTCTACATTAAATTTTGCTTCTAATGTCCTCTTTACAAGAAGGTCTAAATCAAGAGGTTGAGAGGTAACTTGATTAATTCTGGTTGGTAGATTGAGAGTTTTAAGAAAGTCTTCCATTTTTTCAGCAGGATCTCCATTAAAAAGGTTCTTTAGAAACTTTAATTTTTCATCATGAATAAAAGGGGCATTAAATCTTAAATAAGGAGGAAGTAAAATTCCATTTGCTATTCCATGGGGTATATTATAGATTCCTCCCAGGGGTCTTGACATAGCATGTACTAAAGTGGTTTTTGTATTGTTTATGGCAATACCGGCCCAAAAGGCAGCATAAGCCATTCTTTCCTTGGCATATGTGGAATTTTCAAGAACTGATTTCGGTAAAAAATTATATATATCCACCAAAGCTGATCTTGAATAGCATTCTACCATGCAAGAAGAGTTTCTGGAAAGATAAGATTCAAGGGCATGAGAAAAGGCATCTATTCCTGTAGAGGCAGTTACGAGAGGAGACATGGTAAAGGTAAGTTCAGGATCTATTATAGAAAGAGTAGGAATTAAAGCTTTTCCCATGAGAATAAATTTATCCTTTTTCTCTTTATCGGTAATTACTGCGAATCTTGTAGCTTCACTACCTGTTCCAGCTGTGGTAGGTACTGATATAATAGGAAGTGCTTCTTCTATTTCCTTGCCCTTATATTCTAAAAGATTAGCTTTTGTTTTTATTCTGAAAGCGATGATTTTAGCCATGTCCATTACACTACCACCACCAATTCCAATAATTCCATCAAAGTTGTTACCTACAATATTATCGCAGAGTTGATGTACAATTTCTAAAGATGGTTCTGGGGGAATTCCTGTAATAAGGATTACGTTTAACTTATGCTTTTTAATATCTTCTAAAATCTTATCTAAGACTCCACTTTTTTTAAGAGAGTGCTCTCCGGTAAGAAGTAGAAATTTTTCTCCAATTTTTTTAAGCTCTGTGCCAAGAAATTCTATTGAACCAATCCCATAAATTATTCTTTGAGGTAAATCTAGAGAATGAATCACCTTTCCCTCCTCTTTTAATTTGCAACCTTTATTTATTATAATATACTCTAATGAAATGTAAAGGAGAGGATAGAAATGAGGAAAATAAAAGAGAAGTTTGGAGAAATTATATTATTACTTAGCTTAATTTTAACTTTTGTTACCTTTTTTTATGCCTTTATATTTTTTGTGACTTATAAGGTGTAAAAAGTGGAAGAAGAGATTTACTTAAATCCACCTACTGAAAGAGAGGTTATAAATAGAGCTCTTTGTCTTTCTGTTTTGTTTCTGAGGTCACAGGCAGAGGCAATTTATCTTTCTTCCCCTGATAAAGAAATTTTCAATATTGAAAGTAATTTTTTCCAAGAAGTATATAAATGGATTGAAGAGGAAAATTTAAAAAATTTTTTTACAGAACAAGAAAGAATACTTCTTGGAAAAGATATAGGAAAATGGGATGAGAATGAAACCTTACTTTCCTTTACCTATCTGGAATCCTTAGGTGTACTTTTCTGGGCTTTATCTCTTATTGATAAACTTCCCCCTTATGATATAGGTTTTAGATTAAGTGATGTGATAGATGTGATTCCAGTATTAAAAAGTAGAGATGAATTTTTAGGAAAAGTTAAATTAAGACCATTTAAAGAGCTAATTAAGGAAAGAGATATAGCTGAGATATGGTATTTTAGGTGGAAGCTTGGGAGAATGGAAAAGGAAAATTATAAATTAGAAGAAGGAAAATCATATAAAGATGCTGTAAAGTTATTGGTAGAAAAAGCTCTTTCTTCTGGTGCTATCTCTTATACTATAGAAGATGATTTTCCAGTACAAGGAAAGCCCTTTTATCGTATTACTGGTGAAGATTATCTCTTCCTCTCAGGAATTATTCTTGAGAGGTTTTTAACTCTTAATTGGCTATGTGGTAGCTATAAAAGTTGGGACGAAAGAAAGGAATATTAACCTATCACCTCTATTTTTACTGGTGAAAATAATCCATAAGAATGGAATACGTATGACTTTGTATATTCCTCACCCTCTGGTCTAAAAGAGAGAGCACTTACAAAGTGGATTTTCTTTGCTCTATTATGAAGAGGACCAAGCATATTCCTTAGGCTACCTACTACTTCTAATTCTAATAAATTATTACTGTTTTGTAAGTAATCAGTGATATCTAATTTGTAAAATCTCCATGGGATAAATCCTACTGTTTCTCCATTTAGATTTACTTTAATAACTCCTGCAGAAAAATCCTCAATAGTTAGTAGATATTTTTCGTTAGGATCTTTATGGAAAGGGAATATCTGTTTGTATATAAGGCTTCCTGCATAGTGGGGATATCCTTGAAAAACCCAATCTCCTAATGTAATTCTATTATTTTCTTTAATTATTTCTCTATCTATATTTACAGCAAAATCACCTATAATATAGAAATCTTCAAGCTCTGTTGAATTTCTATAGTTCAAGAGTATCTCTATAATATTTTCTCCTATCTTAAATTCCTTTAATGGAATCTTTCTTAAAGATCTATCTATAAACCATCCTTCATCTATTATAGGTATCTCTTTATTATTTAGCTTTAAGCTGATCATTTCCTTTATATTTTCTGTTAAAAGATATAAGTCTTTTTCTGGCAGATCTTTTATATTAAATCTCATTTTTAATTCAATCTTAGTATTATCCTTAGGATGAGGTATATTAACCCATTTCCATCTTTGAATTCCACTATTCAGATCGATGTTAATCATTCCAAGGGTATCTCTAATTTTTCTCTGAATAATCCAGATAGGTGTCTCTTCAGACCATTCTCCATCTAATTTAAATTGAGCAGTATCTATAGTGAGTACATTAGGGTCTAATCTTTTAACCTCAAAGGTAGGTTCTAAAAAGATGGTCCTTTTTATTTTCTTTGGCCTTTCTATTTTCTTGTATTCTCCTTTATATAGTATGTATAATTTGGATTCTGAGGGAGCAAAAGTAGTACGAATATGTTGATATCCTTCAGTTTCTATTGAAAATACATCTTTTATCTCTCCTGTAAGAAGATCCCATTCTTCTATTCTTCCTTTTCCCTCTAAGTATAGATCCACATTATAGGATCTTTCCCTATCATTATTTACTATAAAGAAAATCTTTTTACCATCATAATTTCTCTCCATATATAGAAACTGTTCTACTTCTTGTCCTACCACATCTCTTATGGATATTCTTCTTGGAATTATATTTTTAATATTTTCTGCAAGTTCTTTTCTTCCCTTTACTCTTATTACATTTGGATGATCAAAAAGTTTTTTCAATTCTTCTTTCCCTTTTTCTCCTTCCACATATTCTGGTAATGGCTCCATAATAATTACTTTCCCATCATTATTTAGAAATTCTAAAAGTAAGGAAAGGGTACTTTTTCTTAGGGTAATTACTGGTGGCACTATTACTAATATATATTTGGCTTCTCCTACTATAAACTCTTTTCTTTCCTTATCTATTTTCCCATATTTTTCAATAATCTTTTCATCTCCCAAATCAAAATCATAATGAATTCCTAAAAGGGCATTTATAATCTCTTTAAATTCTTCTCCTCTTTCTTGGGGTACAGATTTATCTCTTCCATTAAATTCACACCAACTACTTTCAATAGGGTGGATAAGAAGAATATCCCTTACAGGTTTACCTAAGGTTAGAATATAGGAAAGTCTTGCAAAATAATCTTCTATGAGAGGATGATACTTCCAAGAAGGGTTGTGATTGAAAGAGGGTGGATAGTCTCTTTTTCTACAACCTCTAAGAGAATACAAAAAAAGATGTTGGCATCTCATATTTACTCCAAGGGCATATTGCCAGTCTGCCACATGTTTTTGTCCTTCAAAGGTAAATTCCCATCCAGTACATCCATAAGTTTCGGAAATAACTCTACTTTTTCCTAATTGATTTGCCACGCTGGTTGCTTGTTTTGCTGTAAGGTATTCATATCTTACCTCGGTTAATATATCTATTCCTGGAATATCCATGTATTCGTAATGAGGCATTATAGATCCACTACATAATATTACATGAGGGAAGTTATCTTCTTCTAAATAATGCCCAGTAAATAATATATTATGCTCTTTACACCAATTATAGATATTTTTAGTGTAACTTTCTAAGAAAAGCTCTGAAATGGTTCTCCAATAGTCATATCTTGCCTTTATGGACTTTTCTCCTGAAAAGAATACAAAGGGAGCTATATCAAAAAAGTCATATCCTCTTTTTTCTTTAAAATATTCAGGAAATATATCAGTCCAAGGTAATGCATAATATTCTAAATTTCCTCCCCAGAGAAAAGGAGATATATTGGGTTCATCGGTAAATATACCCTTAACTTGTTTTCCAAAATCTTCCTTTAGTCTTTCGTAATATATCTCATGGGTAACTTGTATAAATGTTTTCACACTTTTAGGATTTAGATTATCTGGTGGTGCATCACCATTATACCAATCAGATTTTCCAGCAACGATCCTATATAATGCTAAAATGTTTTCATCTTTATAAAGTCTTAAATTCTCGATATTATTTACTCTTTCTATACTATTTATTTTTTCACTTTCTATTTTCCCTTTGTAAATAGTCAATTCTTTTCCATTAAGTTCTTTTGCATCTTTCAATATTTTTAAAGTAAGAATTTTAGCCCTTCCTTCGTCTCCAATTTTTTCTGCGACCTTACCTCCTGCAAAGCCAGAAGGCCATCTATCTTCATCATAAAGCCATGGATCTATATCTATTACCCTGGAATTTTTTACCACTTCTTCTACTAAATCTAACCATTCTTCTCCCATATATTCAGTCTCTAAACCTACCCTTGAGTGCATGAAGAACCCACCAATACCTTTTTCTTTAAAATCTTTTATTTGGTTTGTTAGTTCTTGAGCATTAAGCTTATCATTCCATGACCAAAAAGGTATCGCCCTATATATTTTTTCAGGATTTTTAAAATTCTTTTTTATCTCTTCCATTTTCCTCCCCCTTTAAACTTTAATAATTTGATAAATCTTTTCTGCTATCCTTTTGGAAGCTCCTTTTTCCCCCATTCTTTTCCTTCCATTTATGGATATCTTCTCTAGAAGTTCATTGTTATTGTGTATCATGGAGAATATTTTAGGAATTTCTTCTGCATTTTTGGCTAAAAAAAGAGAATCACCTAAGAGTCTCTTCTGTAAAAGAGCAAACTTTTTAGTAAATTGAGGCCCTTTACCAAATATGGCAATGGCTGGTTTACCAAGACCTACAAACTGTTCTGTTGCTGTTCCTGCCATGCAAAGTCCTATCTGTGCATGATGAATACAATCAGAGAAGGCATGGGTAAGAATTAGTGCATGACTGTTATTTTTGAAAAGTATATAATCTTTTGTTTCTATATACTTTTTAAAATTTTTGGAAAACAAAATGTTTTCTAATTCCTTTATGGGAATATTAGGAGATATAGCAGTAAGAAAAAGAAATTTTTCCTCTAATCTTGATCTCAAAAGATGTAATATACCCTCAGTAAGGAGCTGAAAATTATAATAAGCTTCTGGTATTTTAGATCCTGGTAGAATCAGAATTTTTATGTAATTGTAAAAATTGTTAATGGGTATTTTGTTTTCAGGTTCTAAGCCATCCATCATAGGATTTCCTAAGTATTCGGAGTTTATTCCTGTTTTTTCCAGAATTAAGTGAGAGAGAAGATCACGTGGAAAAACTTTTAAAAGATTTTCTGATTTCATAAGAAAATATTCCAACAGGTAAGTTCTTATAGCAATTTCCATTGCTTTATTCTTGGAAAGTTTTTGTATATTTACCTTTTTATCATCTTTTAATGTGTAATATACTGATTTTTGAATGCTTACGAAGAAAAATTTTTGGTGGGATAATCTTGCTAAAAAGAGGGGTATAATATCGCCTACTGCTATTATATATCCATTTTTTTTAGACCACTTTTTAATTTCTCCCCACTGTTTCCGATGAAGATTCAATAATCCTTCTTTTAAATCTTTATATAAAATTCTTAGATTAGTTATAAATCCACCTGATGGTAATTTTTTATGAGGTCCTAAAAGAGGTATTTGATTTTTTTTATATAAAAATCCTTCCCCTACAATTGGCAGGGCTTCTATTTCTATTGAACTATCTATTTCTCTTAACTCTTTTATAATATTGACTGCTACGTAATCTTCTCCATAGCCATTACTAATAAATAAAACTCTCATGTTTTAGATTTTAAGTCTATGAAAAACAATATGTCAATTTTATTTTTATCTAAGAAAACGTTTACAAATATATAATATTTGGTAAAATAAATATTTAGATATAAATAGAAAAGGCAATGAATAGAAAGGGGAGTGTATTAATGGTAACAATAAAAGATGTGGCAAAAGAGGCTGGAGTTAGTATAGCAACAGTATCAAGAGTACTTAATAATTCTCCAAGAGTAAATGAAGAGACAAAAAAGAAGGTATTAGAGGCAATAAAAAAATTAGGATATTCTCCTAATGTGGTGGCAAGAAGTTTGGCAAAAAAGTCTTTAAAAACCAATGTTATTTCTATTGTAGTTCCTTTTTTCACAAGGGATTTCTTTGTAGAGGTTTTAAGGGGTATAAATAATGTGATATCTAAAACCGATTATTCTATTCATCTATATAATATTGAGAGGATAGAAGATAGAGAGAAAATTTTTTCTCCTGAGCTTTTTAATAGATGTGATGGTCTAATTGTAGTTTCCTTTGATATTAAAAAGGATGAGGCTAAGATCTTAAAAAATGCTCAAAAGCCTGTAGTACTTATTGATAGTTTTCATCCTGAGTTTTCCAGTGTATATGTTGATAATAAAAAGGGAGCTTATATGGCTGTAAGATATCTTATTGCTACAGGTAGAAGAAATATAGCCTTTGTTAGTGGTGTGATAAATGATCCTTTAGGGTTTATGGCAAGTTATAGGAGATATGAAGGCTTATTAGAAGCATTAAAGGAGGCTGGGATTCCTTTTAATCCTCTACTCCATATTCAAACTGGTTTTTCCTTGGAGAAAGGATATAGAGCAGGTAAGACTTTAATTAGTCGAGGAATTCCCTTTGATGCTGTTTTCTGTGCGTCAGATACTCAAGCCATAGGGTTGATGAGAGCACTTTTAGAGGAAGGAATAAAGGTACCTGAAGATGTAGCTATAATTGGTTTTAACGACATATCAGATGCCAGATATTTAGGTCTTTCCACAGTAAAACAACCAATGACTGAAATGGGAGAAGTAGGAGCAAAAATACTCCTTGATTTATTATTGGGAATTGAAACTTCTTTTACCCATTTAGAGCTTCCTTTAGAGCTTATTATTAGATTGACGTCTTAAAATTTAAATTGAAGATATTTTTAATTCTAATTTTTTATATACCCCTTGACTTATTTTTTATTTTATGATATTTATCATTCTGTAAAAGCGCTTACACAAATAAAAATTAATTAAATTAGGGAGGTGATGAAAGGGTAATTAGGGTTTAAAGCTATGGTTCTGAGGGTTCTGTTTTTAAAAAATATTTGGAAAGGGGGATAAGATTAAATGAAAAAGTTTTCAATTATAATATTATTCATTCTGATGCTTTCCCTAGTAGGTCAAACTGTTACATTTTCTCAAGTACTTCCTAAGGTTCCTCGTCATGAAACACTTATAGTGGATGCACTACATGGAAGATTAGCTAATCCAAAAGATTTTAATTTCTGGAAACCAGGAGTATCAGTAGGTAATGGGGCTCAACAGATGTTATTTGATGGTCTTTGGTACTTAGATTCACAAACAGGTAAAGTAATCAATGCTTTAGCTCAATCTGAACCAGTATATGAAAATAATTTTAGAAAAATGACAGTTAAGTTGAGAAAAGGAATATATTGGAGTGATGGAAAGCCTTTCACTGCTGATGACGTTGTATTTACTGTAGATTATCTTATGAAACATCCTGGAATGTCTTATAGTGATGCTTTAAATAGATATGTATCTAAGGTCTATAAGAAAGATAACTACACTGTAGTGTTTGAACTAAAAGAGTCAGTACCGGCTTTTCATTATCTCTTTACCTCTATTGTCTATGCTACCTGTTATATTATGCCTAAACATGTGTTTGAAAAAGTAGCAGATCCTTTAAAGTTTGAATTTAACCCACCTGTTTCTTTAGGACCCTATGTTTTGAAGCAATATGATCCTCAAGGATATTGGTGGTTATTTGAAAGAAGAGTTGATTGGAGAAGGACAAGTGTAGGCCAGATATATGGTATGCCTCAGCCCAAATATGTACTTTTTATTTACTATGGTCCTGATGAAAAGAAGGTAATGGCACAAGCTCAACATCAATTAGATTTAATATTTGACTTAACTCCTGAATCTTGGGAGATTCTAAGAAAAAGCAACCCCTATTCAAGGGTATGGTATAAAGATTTTCCATGGGCTTGGATGGATGATGTAAGGGCAAGAATAATGGCTATGAATTTAGAAAAGCCACCATTCAATAATAAAGATGTAAGATGGGCTTTAACATTAGCTACAGATATAGTTGATGTAGTAACATCTGGATTTGATGGAATTGCAAGGGTCAATCCTTTATGGATATGTGCAACAGAATCTCTATTAAAAGAGTACTACTTACCTATGGAAAATTGGTTGAAGAATTTTACTTTAGAAGATGGATTTAAACCCTGGGATCCAACAGTGCCAGATAGAATTGTAGATTATGCAAAGAAGAGAGGTTATGTAGTAACAGGTAATCCAAGAGAAATCTTTGGTATAGGTTGGTGGAAATATGCTCCAGATGTGGCAGAAAAACTCTTAGTAAAGAATGGATTTAAGAAAGTTGGAGGAAAATGGTACTTACCAGATGGAACTCCTTGGAAGATAACTATTACCGCTCCTGCTAATTTTGAAATACATGCTACAAGACTTGCTTTTGCAGTAGCTGATCAGTGGAGAAAGTTTGGTATAGATGTAAATGTAGAGACGGTAGAGGCAGGACCATTCGGGAATAAGTGGAATCTTGGAGACTTTGAGGTTGGTTCTTACTGGGAAGTACCAGCAACTGATTTCTACACCTTTGTACAAGGTTATCATTCCAGATTCTATAAACCAACAGGGCAGGTGGCTACTTCAGGGAACCAGATTAGGTGGAAGAGTGCTAAGTTAGATAAACTCCTTGATGAGTTAGTAAAATTACAGCCAGAATCTCAAAAGGCAAAGGCTATAGTAAGTGATATATTGAAGCTTTATGTAGAAGAAATGCCAGCACCAGTCTTTATAATCAATTTGAAATTTAATTCACAGGATCATTACTATTGGACTAACTTCCCAACATCGGACAATTCTTATATGGCACCTGTATGGTGGTGGGGTCAATTTAAGTTTATCTTACCACATATAAAGCCAACTGGCAGAAAGTAATAAGAATATATTTTGGGGTTTCCCCCTCTAAACGAGGGGGAAACCCTGTTTTAGGGAGGGAGAAAATTATAAAATGAATTTATTAAAAAGATATATAATTCCCAGATTGATTCAATATTTTATTGTTATATTTATAGGTGTGACTGTGGTTTTTTTAGTTCCAAGATTTACCCCTTTAGATCCTGTAGTAACAGTTCTTAATAGAATGACATCTTACGGTGCTCAATATCTTGATCCTTCTGCAATAGAGAAATTGAAGGATACTATGATGGAGTTATATGGATTGAAGGGGAGTATATGGGAACAATATTTAGGTTTTTGGAAAAGGTTATTTAAGGGAGATTTTGGGCCTTCCTTATCAATATTTCCAACACCTGTAATTTCTATAATTGCAAATTCTTTACCTTGGACTGCAGGTCTTTTAGTTGTTGTTGCTATCCTTTCATGGGTAATAGGTAATATTCTTGGTGGAATAGCTGGATATTATGCTGATAAAAAATGGTCAAAATTTATGTCTATAATTGCCATGTCAATTTATCCAATTCCCTATTATATAATGGCTTTGGTACTTTTAATTCTTTTTGCCTATATTTTTCCTATTTTTCCAATGGTAGGAGGATACAGCATAGGTCTTACACCATCTTTATCTTTAGAATTTATATTTAACGTAATTAAGCATGCTACTCTACCAGCATTATCTCTTATCCTAATAGGTATTGGTTGGTGGTTCCTAAGTATGAGATCTTTAACATCCACTATTGTAGCTGAAGATTTTGTAACATATGCTGAAGTAATGGGGATTCCATCAAGGAAGATACTGTTTCAATATGTTATGAGGAATGGTTTGCTTCCTCAGATAACGAATTTAGCCTTACAAATAGGTGGTATTTTTAGTGGATCTTTGATTACAGAGACAGTTTTCTCATATCCTGGATTAGGACAACTTCTTTATATGGCAATTAATAACGGTGATTTTAATTTAATTATGGGAATAGCTGTACTTTCTATTATAGGAATAGCCACAGCAGCTCTTGTAATTGACTTATTATATCCTCTCTTTGATCCTCGTGTACGTTATAGATAAGGAGGAAAGATATAGTTATGTTATTGGTGATAAGAGATTTATATAGGAGTGATAAAAAGTTTGCCTTTGGTTTTACAGTTATATGTTTGTTAATTTTTTTAGCTTTACTTTCTTTTGTTTCTCCTTATGATCCAAAATTATGGAATGTGGTTCCTAAAAATCAGCCTCCCTCTTTTCGTTATCTATTGGGTACAAATTCTATGGGACAAGATATATTCTGGAATTTAACACATGCTATAAGAAATTCTGTAATCCTTGGGTCTCTTACTGCAGTAATATCAATTGTAATTGGTACCTTTGTGGGGCTTCTTTCTGGTTACAGAGGTGGAAGTCTTGATAGATTTCTAATGTCTGTAAATGATAGTTTTATTGTTATTCCCAGTCTACCTATTCTTATTCTTATATCCTCAATAATAAAACAGCATATCAGTCTTATTCTAATTGCCTTTATACTTTCTTTATTCTCCTGGCCCTGGGGAGGAAGACAGGTAAGAGCTATTGTATTAGGTCTTAGAGAAAGAGAATTTACATATACAGCAAATTTCTCAGGAATGAGTACTTTTCAGATTATTATGACAGAGCATCTTCCTTTTGTTATACCATGGGTAATGGCTAACTTTATAAACACAATTTTATGGGCAATTGGAATGGAAACTACCCTCGCTATTTTTGGACTTTCAAGTTTGGAAACTCCTACTATAGGGACGACTATTTACTGGGCATTACAATATCAAGCTCTTCTAAGAGGAATATGGTGGTGGATTTTTACCCCTGTAATTTTAGCTATACTTCTTTTCATAGCTCTTTATACTCTATCGGTGAGTATTAGTAATTATCTTGATCCACGAACAAGAATTCAAAGAATGAGGATGAAAGAAGGAGGCCAAGAAGCCTAATGTATGCTTTAAAAGTGGAAAATTTAAAGGCTTATTATATTACTTCCTTATATGGTATTGAGAGAAAAGTTAGGGCAGTTGATAATGTGTCTTTTCAAGTTATGGAGAATGAGATTTTGGGAATAGCTGGAGAGTCTGGATGTGGTAAGAGTACTCTATTGAAAACCCTTATTGGGCTTATTAAACCTCCCTTAAGCGTGATGGGAGGTGGGATATATTATAAATATGGTGGTAGAGAAGTAGATATATTAAAGGATATTAATGTTTTAAAAGAATTAAAATGGAAGGTCTTTTCCTATGTGCCTCAAGGTTCAATGAGTGTACTAAATCCAACACGAAAAATCATAAAGACTTTTGAAGATGTAATAAAGTTACATCTTAACATCACAAATAATAATGTAATTAGGGATATGGTGGGAGAACATTTAAAGAGTTTGGGTCTTCCTTTTGAAGTTCTGAATTCATTTCCTCATCAACTCTCAGGAGGTATGCGACAGAGAGTTACTATAGCTTTAAGTACTATACTTAAACCTAAGGTGATTATAGCTGATGAAGCAACTACAGCCTTAGATGTGGTAGTGCAAAGAGGAGTAATCCAACTTTTAAAAAGGATTCAGTCGGAGTTTAAAGATACAATAATTATGGTAACTCATGATATGGGAGTTCATGCTAATATGGCTGATAGAATAATTATTATGTATGCAGGAAAGTTGGTGGAAATAGGTAGCGCAAAAGATATTTTTAAGAATCCTCTACATCCATACACTAAATATCTTATTGAATCCCTTCCTAGGATAGGCGATAAAACCTTGAAAAAGAGTGTCCCAGGAGCTCCTCCGTCTCTTTTAAATCCTCCATCTGGCTGTAGATTTCATCCTCGTTGCCCTTATGCAATGAGGGAATGTAAAGAGATGGTGCCAGACTTAGTAGAGATAGAGAAAGGACATAAAGTGGCCTGTTTTCTTCACAGCAAGGAGGTTGAGAAAACATGATGGAACAAGATTTTTTGTTATACGTTAAAGATTTAACCAAGATATTTGTAATTGGGGGAAGATTTTTAGGGGTAAAATTAGTAGCAGTGAATAAAGAAAGTTTTTATTTACCTTTAAATAAGCCTGAAATACTGACTATTGCTGGGGAGACAGGATCTGGAAAAACCACCTTAGCTCGTATGATATTAGGTTTAATTGAACCAACATCCGGAGAAATATATTATAAGGGGGAAAGAGTAACTGATTTAAGTTCTAGAAAAAATAAACTTAAATTTATGAAAGAAGTACAGCCCATATTTCAAAATCCTTTTGAAGCTTTTAATCCTTTAAAAAGAGTAGATTCTTATCTTTTTAATACAGCTATCAATTTTGGTCTTGCTAAGAATAGGCAAGAAGCGATGGATATTGTTGATATGAGTTTACAAGCAGTAGGCTTGAATCTAAAAGAGATAGAAAAAAGATATCCTCATGAACTTTCTGGAGGACAGCTTCAAAGAGTTTCTATTGCGAGAGCGCTTATAACAACTCCGTCTTTGCTTGTGGCGGATGAGCCAGTTTCTATGGTTGATGCTTCTTTAAGGATGTCCATAGTTAATCTGTTCAAAGAACTTAAGGAAAAATATGGTGTTTCGGTATTATATATAACCCATGATTTGACTACTGCCTATTATATTAGTGATTGGATTGCCATTATGTATAGAGGAAATATTGTGGAAATAGGACCTGTAGAGAAGGTTATGCTTAAACCTCTACATCCTTATACCAAGCTCTTAATTGACTCTGTGCCAGAGCCGGACATAGATAAACGTTGGGAAGGTAATATAAAACTTTCTGTCCAAGAGGTTAAAGAATTTTCTAAACTTGGTTGTAAATTTTCAGATCGTTGTGATGAGGCAAGAGATATATGTTTTAGAGAAGAGCCTAAAAAGATTCTTATAGATGATCGTTGGGTAATGTGTCATAAATATATTTCTTAAAAAATTTAAATTAAGGAGGTAGTTTTATGGTAAAAATAGCTATTATTGGTGCTGGTAGTGTAGCCTTTTCTATGAAGCTTATTCAAGATCTTAATTACTACAAAGATCTTTCTGGAAGCACAGTAACCTTTATGGATATTAATGAGGATAGGCTTGATCTTGTTTATTCTTTAGCTGATAAGTATAGAAAAGAGGCCGGTACTGATTTAAAACTTGAAAAGACCACAGATAGAAAAAAAGCATTAGATGGAGCTGATTTTGTAATAAATACAGTAAAAATAGGTGGATATCATAATATGGAGAAGGAAAGAGAAATTGCTGAAAGTTTAGGTTATTACAGGGGAGTGGATGATAAAGTAAGTGATTACTATGGGGGATTCGCTGCCTATGAACAACTAAGGTTTGTAAGAGATTTGGTGAAGGATGTAGAAAAGTTGGCTCCTAATGCATGGTATATGCAGGTTTCTAATCCTGTATTTGAAAGTACAAATTTAGCTTTAAGAGAATCTGGCCTTAAGGTGGTTGGTTTCTGTCATGGATATTTAGAGCTTTTCCATTTGGTAAGAGCTTTGGGGTTGGATCCTAAGGATATAGAAGAGCAAGTAGCAGGGTTTAATCATTGCATCTTTTTGACGAAATTTAAGTATAAAGGGCAAGATGCCTATCCCTTAATAGATAAATGGATAGAGGAAGAAGCTCCAAAGATTTGGAATTCTTATGATTATATGATATCTCCTTGGGAATATACTCAATTTTCTCCTGCAAGTGTAGAGATGTATAGACTTTATGGTTTATTCCCTATCGGAGATACTCCAAGAAGTGTTTCACCTTGGTGGTTCCATACAAGCTTGAATGAGAAGAAAAAATGGTATCCTGCAGGAGGTCCAGATTCCGAGATAGGATGGACCATGTATCTTTATGGATTAAAGCTTAGATTGCAGCAAATGGAGAGATTGGCAAGAGATCCTAATGTGTCAGTAGTAAAAGAATTACCGATGGAAGAAAGTATGGAATCTATAATACCTTTTGTAGATGCTATAGTAAACAATAACAGAAGAAGATTGGTTATTAATGTACCAAACAATGGTGCTATTCCTGGAATCCCTGATGATGTAATTGTGGAGATACCAGTATATGTAGATAAGAATGGAATTGAAAGAGAAAAGATTGAGAAAATTCCATCCCGTTTGATGCTTTATGTATTAATACCAAGATGGTTAAGAATGGAAAGAATACTTCAAGCTTTTCGTGAGGGAGATAGGAAGAGTCTTCTTCTTATGGTTATGGATGACCCAAGAACTCAAAGTTTTGAACAAGGGAAGAATCTTGTTGAAACTCTTCTCTCACAACCTTGGAATGAAGAGATGAATAAACATTATAAATAAAAAATGAAGGGGGGGACAAAAATCCCCCCTATTTTCTAAAATTGTGTTATAATTTATTTCATGAGAATGGAAGAAATATTATATATATTGGGATTTTTTTTAGGAGTAGGTGGAGGGACAATTGGATTTATCATATATTTTTTCTCTCGTGTTTTAAGAATCAGAGAGCTTAGTTTTAAAAACATAGATCCAATTTTAATTTTTTTTATCATCTCTTTTTTTCTATCTTCTTTATTTTCTACTTTTAGGAAATTTTCATTATTAAATTTTTTAGTACTGCTATTTTTGGTTTTATTTTACTTATTCTTTATAAAGGAAAATCTCTCCCCCTCATTAATTGATAGAGTATTAGACTACTTTATTTTTGGTGCTACTCTACTTGCTTTTTCTGGAATAAATATATTTCTTCATAATAAGGGATATTATGCAGAAACTCCTATTTTAGGTAAAAATGCTTTAGGTACTGTTTTAGCTACTACTATTCCCTTAGTACAATTGAAAATTTTAACAGATAATGGTAAATTGTGGCATTTTATATCTTTAATTATACTTATTGTAGGACTCATCCTTAGTATGTCACAAGGAGCAATTTTGGGATTGATTTTAGCTGAGATCTTGATATTTATTTTAGGGGATAAAAAGGTTAAAAGAAAGGTCTTATATATGAGCATAATAGCACTGTTAATTTTAGTATTTTTTCTTATAAAATCTATTTTAGTAAAGGACAATTTATTTTCCTTTTTCTTGACAAGAGTTGATCCATATTCAAGTTCAAAAATACAAAGAATTTATATATGGATATCTGCTTGGAAAATGTTTTTAGATCATCCTATTTTTGGGGTAGGCTTTTCTGCTTTTAGCAAGATGTATCCTTATTATAGATTACCTCAAGCTATAAAAGAAAATATGTCTTTTGCTCATAATCTTCCCCTGAATCTTCTTGCTGAAACTGGTATATTGGGTTTTCTTTCTTTTTCTTTAGTCATTTTTCAATTTTTTTACTGGGGAATAAAAGCTTATTTGAGAGATAAAGATTACCTTTCTTTGGCTGTTCTGAGTGGGTATACAGCATATATGGGACATCAGTTTTTTGATGGTACTATGTGGTCACTACATCTTGGAATTATATTTTTCTTCTTTGGAGCTATTTTAAGAAGTTTATATGAGAAGGGTACTTTTTCTTCTTCCATACTTTAATCTTGCAGGTACAGAAAACCATGTAATAGAGCTTATTAAGGCTTTAAAGGATGAGTATGAATTTTTAGTAACAGCTCCTCAAGGGGGAGGAATAACCATATTAAATAGCAACAATATACCTTATAGTGAAATTCCATATCTTGGTTTTTTAAATATTAGAGAATATAAGGATAGGGTTAGAAAAATAATTAATGATTTTAATCCTCATTTGATTCATATACATGGAGCACATGAATTGATATTTATTGCTAAAAAGTTATTTCCGGATATTCCTGTTGTATTTACTTGTCATGGTTATCCACCCACATTTTTTTATCTAAATTATTCTCTTTCTGTCTTTTTTAGTAGGTTGGCTGATAGGGTCATATGTGTGTCTAATTATGATAAAGAAATTCTTATTAAAAAAGGTCTTTCAAAGGATAAGGTTGTAGTTATTCACAATGGAATTGCAGAAAGTACTGAAGGGAAAAATTTACCTATTAAGGTGGATGGGTTTATTATAGGAACTACTGCCCGATTAACAAAGACAAAAGGTATTAAATACTTAGTTTATGCTTTCTATGAGGTAGCGAAAAGATATAATAATGTGAAGTTAGTAATAATAGGAGATGGGGAAGAGAGAAAATCATTAGAGAATTTAGTTAAAAAGTTAAATATTAGAGATAAAGTATACTTTTTAGGAAAGATGCCTGGGGCAAGAGATTACATAAAGAATTTTCAAATATTTGTTTTGCCTTCACTTTTTGAGGCTTTTGGATTAGTCATATTAGAGGCTTTTTCAGTCAAAGTACCTGTTATTGCAACGAGTGTAGGTGGGATACCAGAGATTATAAGTGATGGTATCGATGGAATCTTGGTGCCTCCTAAGAATATTAATGCTCTTTCTAATGCAATTGTAACTCTTATTGAGAAGGAAAATATGAGGAATGAGTTAGCTCAAAAAGGATATGAAAAATTTATAAATGAATTTACTTCTGCAAAAATGGCTAAAAGAACAAGAGCAGTTTATGAGGAAATTTTATCCAATTCATCTAAATAGGCCTTATTTAGTACTCCTGAAAGGAAAATCTGGGATAATGTATGATATCCTTTCTTTTCTGCAAAATTAAACCACTTTTCTATATTCTTTTCATTTATTAATCCAAAGAATCTTTGAATAAAGTTTCCTATTTTATAAATTCTTCCCATTTGTATCATCATTTTAACTTCTAAAGTAGGATGTTTCTTATAAAAATAAATAGCTGATCTTGCCCTTTCTCTCTCTTTATTTAGTAGATATGGTAAATTAGTAAGATCAGGAGGAATACTAAGATGCCAAACAATAACTTTTTCTGATTTTACCAGTTTTACTCCCAGTTTCTTAAGTCTTATTCCTAATTCTAAATCTTCCCAACCATAAAAGGAAAAATTTACGTCAAAAAATCCTGTAACGGATAGAAGCTCTTTTGAAACACTTACATTTCCCGTAGCGAAAAAGGCGGATGAAATATCCCTTAATTTGAATTTTTCTGTCCATGGTTCTTTCCAGTTATATGTGTTTATCACAGGTCCTTGTACTATTACATTAAAATTATTTTCTTTTTGGATATCATAGTGATTTTTAAGAAAATCCTTCTTAACGTATATATCACTATCTATAAATACTATAAGCTTACCTTGAGAGATATTAAGTGCCATATTTCTTGCATGGGCTGGTCCTTTTCTTTCCTTACTCTTTATATATTTCAAGTTAGGGTACATTTTTTGAAAGTTATTAATCAGCTCACTAGTATTATCAGAAGACCCATCATCAGAGATAATAACCTCATATTCCCCTTCAAAATCTTGATTAAGAATTTGAGGAAGAATGATCTCCAATAGATTTTTTCTATTATATGTTGGCATAATCACACTTATATCCATGATTTTAAATTATATCAGATTTTTGTGATATACTTAAACTATGCGTATTCTTGTGGTGGAAGATGATAAGAAAATAGCAAATCTGTTAAATCTTGAGCTTACCCATGAAGGATATGAGGTAAAGGTAGTCTATGATGGTTATGATGCCCTTATAGAAGCAGAAGAATTTAAGCCAGATTTGGTAATTCTTGATATAATGCTACCTGGAATATCTGGAAAAGAAGTGGCAAAAAGATTGAGGTATAAATATCCTGATATGGGTATTATAATGCTTACCGCTCTTCACGAAGTTAAGGATAAAGTAGAAGCTTTTAATTTTGGGGTGGATGATTATGTAGTAAAACCTTTTAGTATAGAAGAGCTTTTAGCAAGAATTCAGGCTGTCTCAAGAAGAAAGGAAAAGAAGGAAGAAGTAATTGAAAAATATGGTATTTCAATCTTCCCATCAGAGTATAGAGCTTTAGTTGATGGAAAAGAGATAGTGTTATCTAAAACTGAATTCTCTCTTCTTTATTTTTTAATGAGAAATGCAGGGATGGTTCTTTCTAAGGATAAGATTTTGTCATATGTATGGGGAGATTATGATGATGAGAGAAAAAATTTAGTAGAGGTATACATAAATTATCTGAGAAAAAAACTGGGGGATAAAGGTAAATATATAAAAACCATAAGAGGAATTGGATATTCTTTTAGGGAAGATTAATTATGAAAATAGCTTGGAAGATCACTCTAACTTATACTTTTGTTATAGTAACTTTTATTTCTCTTTTTTCTTTGATTTTTTACGAGAATTCTAAAAATACCATTATGGATGAGCATAAAAAGGATCTGTATAAGAGTTTTTTTGGCTTTTCCTATGGAAGAGGATTTATGATGGGAAGGGGAATGGGAAGAATTTCTTCCTACTATATTGCCCAAAATGGAGTGGTTATTCAAGATCCCTTTAGTTTGGGTGAAGTGAAAGAAGAAGGTATATATAATACTAATGATGGATATTATGTACTCATAGTTAAAAGAGATGAATATCTTATTGGTAAGGATATTACATCTACCATATATGCCCTTGATAGGTTAAAAAGAAATTCCATACTTTTTGCTTTACTTTCCATAATTCCTTCCATGGCTATTGGTTATTTTATGTCCAATAGATTTTTATCTCCAATAAGAAGAATAATAAAAGAGGCAAAAAAGGTGGATATAAGAAGACAAGATAGGATAGAGTTTCCCAGGACAAAGGATGAACTTTGGGAGCTTGTGAATACATTGAATATGATGCTTGATAGGATAGAAAAGGTTTATAAACGGGAGGAAGAATTTTCTTCGGATGTTTCTCATGAATTGAAGACTCCTCTTACTTCTATTTTGGGGTATATAAAAATGTTAAAAAGGTGGGGAAAAGAGGATAAAAAAGTTCTTGAGGAGTCATTAAACATATTGGAGGAAACAACTCAATATATGGTAAATATGGTAGATACTCTTCTTGAAACAGCAAGGGTCTCAGAAGATATAATTTTCAATAAATTTTGGGTAAAGGAGTTTTTGGAAGAGATAAAGGAGAAATATTCAAAGATTTATTCAGAATATGAATTTCATATAATTCTAAATAAAAATGAAGAAGTGATTTTTCCAAAGAAAGTTCTTGAAATTATCCTGGGAATTTTTATTGAGAATGGAATAAAAAATTCTCTTGATAAAAAGTTAATTGATATAGGTTATAATGATGGTAAATTTTTCGTAAGAGATTATGGAAAAGGTATACCTGAGGAAGAGATTTCTAAGATTTTTGAAAGATTTTATAAATTGGATAAGTCAAGAAGTAGTAGGGGGTATGGGCTTGGTCTTTCTCTTGCTAAAAAGCTTTCAGATGTGGCAGGTCTTGAGATAGAAGTGGAAAGTAGAGAAGGAGAGGGAAGTACATTCTTCTTAAAGAGGAGAAAGTAGCATTTATGAAAAGAATTTTTATTTTTCTACTTATTATTTTATTTTTTTTATCAGGATGTGCACGTACTGTTACTATAAGACCGAAAGGACTTTTAAAAATTCAATTAGAGTTTTATAATCCTTTAAGTTTATACGATGGTAGTAATTACTATTCCCTTGTGATTCCATTTAATAAAGATGGATATGTAAGTAATGATCTAAGTACATGGCAATACTTCATATGGTGTGATGGAGATAGGGATATATTGAACTTTAAGTGGGGCAAAAATGGAGATCTGTCAACTCTTCAACTATTTTCTTTGATACATGCTCAACTTAAAGGTGAGATTTCAGAGGATAAAACTACTTTGATTTTTCAAATTCCATTGATTGTTTTTGGGGGATCTCTAAGTAAGCTTTATATGAAGATATATTTATACAAAATATTAGGAAGCCCATCATACATACAAGGTTTAGCTGATCTTCTATGGAGTGTTCCACAGGAAGATATATATCAGGAAGATATATATATAGATTTAACCAATCCTATCAGTGGAAAAATATTGTATGATGAATATTTTTCTGATCAAGTAAGTCATATAAAAATATGGTTAGAGTAAACAAGTTCAGAATTTTTATATATCTTTTTATATCTATACTCTTTTATATTCTCTCTTTTCCTCCCTTTAATTTCTCATTTCTTATCTTTTTTACCCTTATACCTCTTTTTTCCCTTCTTCCGGAAATTACTCAAAGGAAAGCTTTTATCTTAGGTTTTTTATATGGAATTGGCTATAATAGTGTTAACTTTTATTGGATACCACGCTTGGTATCTCATTTTACAAGTATAGGTCTCTCCATATTTGTGTATCTTCTTCTTATTATTTATCTTTCTCTATATTATGGAGTTTTTCTTTGGGGGGTAAAAAGAAAAGAGAATTCTATATTTTTTCCAGCCTTTTTTATGGTATTTATACAATGGATAAGATCCCATGGACCTCTTGCCTTTAATTGGGGGTCATTTGGGGAGCCTTTGGTTCATATTTATCCTCTTCTTCAATGGGCAAGTATATTTGGCGAATTGGGTTTAGTTTTTTTGGTCGTTTTAGTTAATACTGTAATAGCAAGATTTAGGGAATCGGATTTTAAAAGAAAGATTTCTTTTATTTTTGTTTTTATTTCTCTATTTATTGTAGGATTTTTTATAGGCAGGGGAGATTACAATTCATTTATGAAGGTGGGGGCGGTACAAGGAAGTTATGATAGCTTTTCCAAATATTTTTATACCAATATTTATGACCAATTCAAGGTTCATAAAGAACTAACATTAAATCTTCCTGATAATTTGGATTTAGTGGTATGGGCAGAGAGTGTACTTTTTTGCTATTTAAATCATTCTCCCATATATCTCAAGGAGTTGGGAGAGCTTGCAGAGTTTAAAAATACTAATCTTCTTTTAGGATCCTTGGAGATGAATGGAAGAAATATTTATAATTCTGCATATCTCATCACAAGGGATGGAAGATATAAAGTGCATAGGAAGGTACAACTTGTACCTTTTGTTGAGGAAGTTCCCTTTCCTTTCAATTATGTAATTCCAGAGTATTTTAGAGGACTTATTGGAAATTATAGTAGTGGCCCTGGTTTTTATCCTTTATCTATTGATGGGAAGAAAATAGGTGTACTTATATGTTTTGAATCTTTATTCTCAGATCCATCAAAAATACTTTCTCAAAGACATAGTGATATAATTGTGGTTATAACTAATGATGGCTGGTTTCAAGGGACACCAGCAGTCTATCAGCATAAGAATCAATCTCTTCTTAGAGGAGTAGAAAATAGGAGACCTATAGTTCAGGTAGCAAATACGGGGATTACATTTTTCGCTGATCCTTATGGTAGGATTATAAAAGAAACAAAAGAAGGGGAAAAAGTTGCTATTTATGGAGAAGTTCCAAAAGGGAGCTTTTCTCTTTATACTTTTTGGGGGGATATGCCCATGTTTTTGGGATTTTTAATATTTCTTTTGATAAAATTGATTAAAGAATGAGACGGACAATTTTTCTTAGTATATTGATATTGGTGGTTCTTATTGCTTGGGGAGGAAGTTACTATCTTTTTCCTCCACAAAAAGAAGAAGTATCTTCTAATTATGAGAAGCCTGGTATTTATGCCAAAAAGGTACATTTGAAGGGTAGAGATGAGGGAAATCTGAGTTGGGAGATCTCAGCTGATAATTTAAGTATTGATTTAAATTATAGAAAATTTCTCTTTGAGGGGAATATAGATGGTAAAGTATATAGAGATAATAAATTGTCTTTGTATATAAAAACAGAAAAGGCAGAGGTAGATAGGGATAAAAAGATAATGAAAATACCAGATAGATTATATTTTGAAACTGAGGATGGTTATGTGGGTGAGGCAAGAGAAGGGGTATGGTATTTTGATACAGGGGAATTTGTTAGTACAAAGGGAAGGGTAAGATTTGAGAAGAGAGGAGAGTTTAGGGCCGAGGCAGATATTTTTAGATTTGATTCTAAGGAAGGAAAAGCTGATTTTGAAGGTAATGTGGTGATAGAAGTATTATATTAAGAGGGGAGGAAAAACATGAATAAGATAATTGGAATTTTTTTAATCTTTGTGCTAATTATAGGAATTGGTTTTTCACAAACTAAAACTCCTATTAAGATTTCTGCCCAGAAAATATCATATGATTTTGGAAAAAAGGTGACTCGAGCAGAGGGAAATGTTACTGTTATATATAAACCTGGACAAGAGGATGAGACAAAGATTACAAGCACAATGATATTTTATAATCAAGATACCAGTATTGTAGAAGCTCCAGGAAAAGTAAGTATTACTCAAAAAGATTTATCAATTGTCGGGGAGGATTTAAAGGTAGATCTTAAAAAGGAGATCTTGGAGTTAAAGAAAAATGTAAATGTGGTTTTGCAGAGAAAAAGTGGAGAGAAAATAGAAATTACAAAACTTTTTTCTCAGGGAGTAGTTTACTCTTTAAAGAATAAAACAGGAAGTTTAACTGGAAGCGTAAGAATAGAGAGGGAAGATCTTATAGTAACTGCAAGTAGTGCAGACTTTGATACTGATAAAGAGGTTTATACCTTTTTAGATAATGTAAAGATGTTGGATAGTGATAAGAATGAAATAAATTGTAAAAAGCTTGTAGTATATGTAAAGGATAAGAGGGTTGAGGCAGAAGGCAATATAGATACTACCTTTTATGTAAAAGAATGATAAGAATAAAAACTTATCACAAGTATGTATTAAGTGAATTATTAGGTCCCTTCTTCTTGGGAATATTTGGATTTATATTAGTAATGCTAATCCAAATACTTTATGAGTTTTCTGATTTTATTATTTTAAGAAGGATCAGTTTAGAGGTTGTATTGAAACTTCTTTACTATAAGATTCCATCATTGTTAGTATTTGTGATTCCTGTGTCTCTTCTTTTCGCTATAATTTTTTCCTTTGGAAGGCTTATGAGAGATGGCGAAATATTTGCTATGAGATGTAGTGGAATTTATTTTTTTTCTCTGACAATTGTACCCCTTTTGTTTTCCCTATTGCTTTCCATAATTCTTTGGTTTTTTACTTATTCTCTTATTCCAGAATCTAATTTTCGTGCTAATCAATTGATTCAAAAATACTTTTTTTTAAATCCTGCTCCTGTAAAGGGTGAAAATGTTTTTTTTCATGATGAAGAGGGAAGGTATTATTACGTTAAAAAAATAATAGAAAAGAGTAATAAAATGGAAGATGTACTTGTATATGATACCTCAAATTCCAATAAATTTCCTGTTATTTACACTGCAAAGGAGGCTATTTGGAATAGAGATTCACTTATATTGAAAAATGGCATAGTACATTATTTAGGAGAGGATTCCTTTGTAGCATGGGAGGGAAATTTTGAGGAGTTTAAGATAAATCTTCCTCAAGATTTTATGCTAATCTTTTATAGAGATAGAACTCCTCAAGAGATGCCTACTAATGAACTTAAGAAAAGAATTGAAGTTTATAGAAAATCGGGAATATCTGCCAGATCCTATCTTGTAGAGGATTATCTAAGGATCGCCCAAAGTGTTGCATTACCTATATTTGCTATCCTTGGATTTAGTGTAATCCTTATTACAGGAAGAGGAGGAAGACTTTGGGGAACTGCCTTTAGTATTATTATTGCCTTCTTTTATTATGGTTTCAACATTATCGCTCGATCCTTAGGAGAACATGCTATTTTTTCTCCTTTTATCTCTGCATGGTTGCCTAATATTACCTTAGGAAGTATCAGTTTGGGAGTATTTATATGGAAGATAAGAAAATGGTAAAAAGATTAGTTTTTATTACTATAATACTATATTTCATCCTACATATAGCTTTTGCCGAGACTCCTTGGAAAATAAAGGCAGAAAAAATATCTTTTAATTGGGAAACCCAATTTTTTAAGGCGGAAGGTAATGTGGAGTTTTCAGGAAAAGATATATTAATAAAGGCAGACAGATTAGAGGGAAATATAAGAGAAGCCTTATTTATAGCAGAAGGTAATGTTTATTTTAAAGATAGAGAGGGAGAATTTTGGGCAGAAGATATAGAGTACTTTTATAAGGAAGAGAAAGCTACTATAAAAAATGTGAAATTAAAATATAAGGTACTTGACTCTCAGGAAAAGATGTATATAAAAGGAGAAGATTTAATATGGAAGAAGGGAGATATATCCCTTAAGAAAGGTGCTTTTACTACTTGTTCTTATGAAAATCCTCATTATTTCCTTTCTGCATCTCAAATTGAATATTATCCTAATGATAGGGTAGTTTTTATTAATGTGATTTTCTTTTTAAGATTTCCATATCCTGCTTTTTATCTACCAATTTTTTATGTTCCTTATTATGTAATTCCTCTCACAAAGGAGCCTTCTCCATTTCCTCAGATTGGTTATGATTCTACTCTTGGACTATATCTTACTTATCCTTTTTCATATAATCTTTGGGGGGTTCCTGGTGTTCTTACTTTTCTTATATCTCAAAATCAAGGGTTTAAATTCTCTCTATCTCAAAAGTATAGTTTTCCAAATCTTTATGGAAATATAGATGCTCACTACCTTTATAATTACAATCTTAATACTGATGAATTAAGACTTAGTATTACTGGTAAATATGTTCTTTCTTCTCTTTCCTTAAATTTTAATTCCATATATTTTTCTTATCCTTATTCTGGTAATTATTCCTTGCAAAACTCAGTTAATTTAACCTATACCTCTGGAATATTAAGAACTAATATACTTGGTACTTGGAATAATAATCCCAACTTTGATAATAAAGGGGTAAATATTAATACAACTCTTGATTTCAATAAAAATCTAAAACTACAGTCCAATATAAGATATAGCAAGCTTTCTTATACTTTAGGAAGTAGACAAGAGGATTTGCAGGGAAATATTAATCTTGATTACGATGATACTGTTCAAAGATTTTATATATATGCCAATGAAAGATGGACTAATACTGCAGATTTGCTATTAAAGAAGGTGCCAGAATTTTATTATAGTAGAAAATTATCACTTGCAAGTATTCCATCAAGGCTGGAATTACTTTTTGGAAATTATATTGAGCCAGGTATTCCTTTTACTATCAATACATGGAAAATGGGATTTTCTTTAACTTTATCTCCCAAGTTATTATTTTCTACTGGAAATATCTCTTCAAATCTTGGATTTAAGCAGGAATTCTATGGTACTCAAGATGCACGTTATCTTTTATTTGGAAATATAAGTTATAGCTATAGACTTTCATCTTTAATATCAGGATTTCTAAATTATAATTTCCAATGGTTAGGAAAAGATATTGTAACTGGAGATTCTGGGAATACTCCTTTCTATTTCGATTATTTAACTAATATCAACAATATAGGTCTCCAAGCTACTATTGGAAACCCCAATATAAATATATCCTTACAGCAAGGCTATAATTTTATCAATAATACACCTACATCTTTATCTATTTCAGGAATACTAAAACTGGAAAAAACGGCAACCTTTTCTGCTAAGACGTCTTATCTTTGGAATACACAAACATTCACGCCTCTTTTTATCCAAGGTATTTTTCAGAATCCAAATTTTTATTTTTCTTTCGGTAGTCTATATGATTTAAATGCTAACCTAATTAAAAGGGTGGATTATAAGGTAGGAATTAATATAACAGGAGATTGGCATTATGCTGGTAAACTTAGTCTTTTAGGTTATTATATACCTACCTTAGGGAATACCTTTTATTCTCTCTCCTTAGAGAAGGATCTTCACTGTTTTAATATGAAAGCTACATATTATTTTGCTACCCAAAGTTTCCAATTTAGCATATATCTCAAGGCGTTTCCATCAAAAGGATTGGAACTTATGGGTAGACCTGAGGGATTTACCTTGTTACCAAGTTTTTAATAGAAATACTTGTAGTTTTTTGATATAATTTAAAACTGAAAATAAATTTTAATAAGGGGGTTAAGTTTATGACAAAATATAGATGTATAGTATGTGGGTACATTTATGATCCAGAGGAAGGAGACCCTCATGGGAATATTCCACCAGGAACACCTTTTGAAGAGATTCCAGATGATTGGGTATGTCCTGTGTGTGGTGCGGATAAAAGTATGTTCAAACCAGTATAGGTTATAGTATATGAAATATTTTATTATTGGTAACGGGGTTTCAGGAATAACTTCAGCAGAATTAATAAGAGAAAAGGATAAAGAATCCGAAGTAATTATTATTTCTGAAGAAAAATATCCCTATTATGCAAGGCCACAACTTATAGAATTTTTAGCAGGAAATATTAAAAAAGAGGAAATTTTCTTTTATACTGACGACTGGTACAAAAGTAAAAAGATTAATGTAATATTGGGAGAAAGAGTATTAAGGATAGATATTTCTAAAAAAGAAGTTGAAACGAATAAGGGAAAATACAATTATGATAAACTGCTTATTGCTTCTGGAGCAAGACCTCAAATACCTCCTCTTGAAAACATAAATGTAGAAGGTGTTTTTACCCTTAGAACATTAGATGATGCCTTAAATATTCTTTCCTATATAAAGGGAAAAGAAACAGCAATACTTTTAGGTTGTGGCCTTTTAGGGCTAGAGACAGGAAGGGCTTTATATCAAAGAGGTCTAAAAATTATTGGATTAGAATTTTTCCCAAGACTTTTACCCAGACAGCTTGATGATGAGGGTAGTAAAGTACTTCAAAGTATTATTCAATCTAAATTTGGTTTTAGCTTTTATCTTGGAGTAAAGGCCAAGAAAGTATTAGAAAATAATGGAAAATTTGTAGGGATTGAATTAGAAGATGGCAAAATAATAAACGGCGATCTACTTATAATTTCTGCTGGTATTATACCCAATGTGGAATTTGCAAAAAATTCGGGAATAGGAGTAAATAAAGGAATAGTTGTAAATGACTATATGGAAACAAGTGCGGAAGGAATTTTTGCTGTGGGTGACTGTATAGAGCATCAAGGAAGAATTTATGGCATTATTCCAGCATGTTTGGAGCAAGCCAGGGTAGCTGTAGAAAATATGATGGGAAGAAAAGTAGAATATAAAGGTACTATTCCTCTTAATTCCTTGAAAGTTACAGGAATAGATCTTACTTCTATTGGAGAGATTAATCCAGAAGGAGAAGTTTATGAAATAAAGGTTAATAAGAATAAAGAAGGTTTTTATAGAAAGCTAATATTTAAGGATGATAAGCTTGTTGGAGCTATTCTTCTTGGTGATAAAAGGAAATATGTTAACAAAGTTGTGACTCTAATAAAGAATCAAGAGATCGTTGAGGATAAGGAAAAGTTACTGTATGAGGAATAAATTACTTTGTATTTTATTATTCCTTTTATTAGTTTTCCTTTGTTGTGGTTTGTCTTTAGATTTTCAAGAATTTGCTAAAAGAATAAAAAATATGGATAATGATGTATTATATTTTAAATCCTATGATGGCACTTCTATTGCATATAGAATAGTAAAAACGGATAATTCAAAGGCAACTTTGATATTTATTCATGGTATTTCTGTTTATGGTAAGTATTACCTCCCTTTTGCAAAAGCCTTGGCTGATTTAGGGATAAAGGTTTATCTTCCTGATATAAGAGGACATGGAAGGTCAGAAGGAAGAAGAGGAGATTCCCCTGATTTTAAGTCTCTTTCGGAAGATATGTATAGATTTTACGAGATTGTAAGGATGGAAAATCCTGGTTTACCAGTTTACCTAGGTGGCCATAGTATGGGAGCAGCTTTGACCCTAAAATACTTTATGGAGTATAATTTAAATCCTGCAGGTTTGATTCTAATATCTGGTGGATTACCAGTAGAAAAGATCTCTACTAATAGTAATAATATTTTGAAAATAAAGAATACTACCAAAATATTTCAATTCTTATCTTTTTTATTCCCTCATTTTAGGATTATTTCATGGGATCTTCCTGAGGGAGTGGAGGATAAACTTTTAGTTAATAATTACTCTTTAGCCTTTTTTAAATCTGCCTTTCCAGATTCTGTTAAGAAGATATGGGATAGTCTGTATGTTCCTACTCTTGTAGTGGTGGGAGATAGAGATAAATTTTATAATAGGGATGAATTATTTAAAATAGCAGAAAAATATAAAAGGAATAACATTACCTTTGTAATACTTCAAGAGACAGATCATTTTGATGTTTTAGAGAAAAGTATAGGGAAGATTTATCATTGGATTTTAGGGGGTTCAAAAGATGGAAGACTATGAAAAATTTTTAGAAGCATACTCTAATGCTTTGGTAAGGGTAGTGGAAAAGGTTAGTCCTGCTGTTGTTAATATTGATCTAAGTCAAAGTACTTTTATTCCATTCTTTTTTGGTCCTCAAGAGATTAAAGGCTTTGCCTCTGGTTTTATCTTTACTTCTGATGGATATATCCTTACTAATAGTCATGTTACTCGCCAAGCTACAAAAATTCAGATAACTCTTTCAGATAGAAGATCATATAATGCAGAGCTTGTGGGAGAAGATCCTCAAACAGATCTTTCAGTGCTTAAGATCCCCGAAAAGGATCTTCCTTATTTGGAATTGGGAGATTCTGATGCTTTAAAGGTAGGACAGATTGTTCTTGCCATAGGAAATCCCTTAGGATTTGGGCATAGTGTTACCAGTGGGGTAATAAGTGCTTTAGGGAGATCATTAAGAAGTTATAGTGGGCATCTTATGGAAAATATTATCCAAACAGATGCAGCCCTTAATCCTGGAAGTTCTGGAGGACCATTAGTGGATATATATGGAAAAGTTATAGGAGTGAATACAGCGATAATACAGGGTGCTCAAGGAATATGTTTTGCTATTCCTATCAATACAGCAAAATGGGTAGCTGGTCTTCTTATAAAGGAGGGTAGGGTAAGAAGAAGTTATCTTGGTATTATAGGTCAAAGTGTAGTAATCCCAAGAAAATTGAGGGATATGTTAAATTTGAAGCAAGAAGGTGGAGTATATATTATAAGAGTAGCTCCATCAAGCCCTGCTCAAAAGGGAAACTTACTAAGTGGTGATATAATAATTATGGCTGATAATGAATTAATAAATAATATTGATGATTTACATAGATTTTTGAGTCATACACCACCAAACAGTAAGGTTATATTCAAGGTTATAAGAAATGAAAAGATAAGGGAGTTAGAGATAATACTTGGAAGCGAATGAGTCCTGTAGAAAAATATCTAACAGTTGAAAATGAAGAAACCTTTGAAGTGAAAATTCAAAGATCTCTTTTCATAGGCATAATAAAACCATTGGAAACAAATCCCTCTGATATATTAAAAGGTGTGAAAGAAAACTACAAAAATGCTACCCATTATTGTTATGCTTATAGAAAGGTAACTGGGGAAGAGTACTTTTCTGATGGTGGAGAACCTACTGGAACAGCAGGAATTCCTATATTGAATGCTTTAAGAGAGAAAGATTTATATAATATAATAGGTATTGTGGTGAGATATTTTGGTGGGATTAAATTAGGTGTTAGAGGACTTATTGATGCTTACCATTTTACAATGGAGAAAACCATAGAAAAGGCTAAAATTGTAAAAAAGATAGTTACTGTCAACTATAGAATTAAGGTTACATATAAAGATTTCCCTAATATAAAGAGGGAACTTATTAAAAATTTTTCCTGCGAGATAGATGAGAATTTTGGTGAAGATGTGGTTTTGGAAGTAAAGGTACCTATATCTTTAAAGGAGGAATTTAGAGAATATATTTCTAAAAGGGGGGTAGAAATTGAAGAATACGGAGAGTAGTTTTATCTGGGGAGAAGAATCTTTACTCTATTCCTTTCCAGAACCTCATCCTATGAATAGAAGAAGATTGGAATCTTTTAAGGAAGAATTAGAAAGAAGAGATACTTTGATAAAAAGAGAAACTCCTCAAATAAGTTCCTATGATGATTTACTGCTTTTTCAAACAAAAGAATATGTAGATTTTGTGATTGAAAAATCAAAGACAGGAGAGGGTTATTTGGATTATGGAGATACACCTGCCTTTTTAGATTGTTATGAGGCGGCCTCTTATGTAGTAGGTTCTTCCTTAAAAGGGATAGATCTCATAATGGAGGGAAAATATAAAAGAGTTTTTGTACCTATGGCAGGTTTGCATCATGCAAGAAGGAATACTGCTGCGGGTTTTTGTATATTCAATGATATTGGAGTGGGTATTGAGTATTTGAGAAAAAAGTATAACATTCAAGATATTCTCTATATAGATGTTGATGCCCATCATGGGGATGGGGTTTTTTACGAATACGTGGATGATCCTCATCTATACATTGCAGATGTTCATGAGGATGGTAGATTTCTCTATCCAGGTACAGGGAAAAGGGATGAGAGAGGAAAAGGAAATGCTTTTGGTACTAAGTTGAATATTCCTTTGCTTCCTGGAGCTTCTGATGATGAGCTTTTACTTGCTTTAGAAGAGATTAAAAATTTTGCTTGGGAAATTAAGGTTGATTTTATAATTCTACAAGCTGGAGTAGATGGACTTTCAGGTGATCCAATTACCCATTTAAATTACAGTGTGGAAGGTTATGGGAAATTTGTAAAAGAAATAATAGATCTTTCAAATATGGTGTGTAATGGAAAACTATTGATACTTGGCGGTGGGGGTTACAATCCTGAAAATACAAAAAGAGGTTGGATTAAAATTATAGAAATACTGGAGAAGGAGGATTAAAACAATGCTCTATGAAAAGATCACAAAAGATTATATGACTGCTCTAAAAAACAAAGATAATTTTAGGGCAGAAGTTTTAAGCACTTTAAGATCTGCAATCAAGTATAGAGAAATTGAGTTAAGAGAAAAGGGTAAAGAATTAGATGATGGAGAAGTGTTAGAGGTAATTAAGAAGGAGCTTAAAAAAAGAAGAGAAGCTATTGAAATGTATAATCAAGGTGGGAGGCTTGACCTTGCTGAAAAAGAAGAGAGGGAATTAAAGATTTTAGAGGAATATGTACCAGCAGAGCTATCAGATGAGGAATTAAGGATAAAGATTAAGGAAATAATAGAGAAAGTTGGAGCTACTAATATCAAAGATATGGGAAAGGTTATGAAAGAAGCAATTTCTGGATTAAAAGGATTGGCTGAAGGAGAAAGGATAAGAAAGATAGTAGAGGAGCTTCTCAAAGGTTAATGAAGCATAATCTCCATGTAGTACTTATAGAACCACAGATTCCTTATAATACTGGTAATATTGGCAGGTTATGTGTGGCAACTAATTCCAAGCTTCATTTAGTTGGTAAGCTTGGTTTTTCCTTGACAGATAAATATTTAAAAAGAGCAGGTCTTGATTACTGGAGTTATCTTGATTACGAAACTTACAAGAGTTGGGAAGATTTTTATGAGAAGAATAAAAGGGGAAGGTTTTTCTTAGTTGAATTTCCTGCCTATAAATTTTATACTGAGGTAGAGTATAGAGAAGGAGATTATCTGATATTTGGATCTGAAGATGAAGGAATACCAGAGGATATTGTCAATAAGTATTGGGAGAATTCAATAACTATACCCATGTTTGGTCCAGTTAGATCTTTAAATTTATCAAATTCAGTAGCTATAGTGGTTTATGAGGCGTTGAGACAGATAAAAAAATTTTGATTTTAAAAAAATGAATAAAAAGAAACCTAAGAACATTTGGGAGATATTTAATTTTACTTTTGCCCTTGGAACAGGGCTTCTTGGTTCTTTGTTGGTTAGTATCTTTATAGGATATTATTTAGATAAAGTTTTTGGTACATCACCTGTTTTTCTTTTAGGATTTACAGTTCTTGGAATATGGGTAGGTTTCCGTGATATCTTTAGATTTCTACGGTAAATATTTGAAGATTGCCTTTATAGGAGTACTGATAGGACTTGTTTTCTTCTTTTTATATCCTCCCATATCATCTTTGATTTTTGGATTATGTGGTAGTATAATAACTTTTTGTTGGTTAGCTTATGATTTAAAAAGGTATGGAATAGGAGGATATAATAGAAGTATAATAAAAAGATATGGAGTTTTGATTTTAGCTTTTTTATTAAGTTTGAGAGCTGGCTTTGTAGGAATTATATTATTTTTAATTGGCTATTTAATAGGGCAAGGATATATGATAATAATAACATGGAGGAATAAGGATGGAAAAAGGGCCTGAAATAGGACCTCGAATTATAGGAGAAATCTTTGGTATACCTATTACTGACACTTTCATATCTCTACAGATTATATCTCTAATAGTTCTTGTTCTTTTATTTTGGTTTAGTTATAAACCCAGAGAAGAGCTTACCACTAAGGAAAATATTGTTGAAACTCTTGTTGAAATGTTCAAAAGATACATTACTGGTTTTTTACCTGAGGATGTAGCAGATAGACACCTTGCTTTTTTTGGGACTCTTTTTTTATTCATCCTTATATCAAATTGGTCTGGCTTTATACCGGGTTTTACTTCTCCTACATCCGACATTAATGTAACAGCAGGTCTTGCTATAGGTACTATTTTGTATATTCAATATGTAGCCTTTAAAGAGAAGGGAATAGAATATTTTAAGAGTTTTATCTCACCTTCTATCCTATTTCTTCCTATAAATATCCTTGAGCAGATAACCCGTCCTGTATCTCTTGCACTGCGACTTTTTGGAAATATCTCTGGTGAACATATTGTTCTTGGAATAATTACTATTCTTGCACCTTTGATTGTTCCTGTACCTATTATGGCCTTGAATATGTTTATGGGATTTATTCAAGCTTTTATATTTACAAGCCTTAGCGCTGCATATCTTGCAGCAGCTTTAGAAGAGTAAAGGAGGTAAAGAATATGATCGTATGGGTAATTATTGTTTCTATTGTTACAGCAGGTTTTTCTGTTGCATTAGTAGGTATGAATGCTACAAAGGCTCAGGGAAATGCAGCTGCAAGTGCTTTTGAAAGTGTGGCTCGACAACCAGAGGCTGCTGATCAAATTAACCGTATGCTTCTTTTTGCCCTTGCCTTTATTGAGACTATTATGATATTTACATTAAGTGTAGCTCTTATACTTCTTTTTGCAAATCCTCTTTTGGGAAAAATCTCATAAATTAAGAAGGGAAAAATATGTTTTCATTTAGTCTTCTCACTATAATATCTACTATTGTAAACCTGCTTGCTCTTGCCTGGTTAGTTAAAAGATATCTTTTAGGTTCTATCATTAGGATAATGGATGAAAGAAAACAAAAGATAGAAAGTGCAATTTTAGAGGCAGAGACTAAATTAAAAGAGGCAGAAGAATTGAAAAAACAAAGAGAAGAACAGCTTTCTCGTGCAAGAGAGGAGGCATCTAAAATTATCCAAGAAGCAGTGGATACTGCTGAGAAGATGAAGAGGGATATACTCCAGAAGGCAGAAGAAGAAGCAGAGAGAATTATTATAAGAGCTCATGAAATATCGATGGCAGAAAGAAAAAGAGCCTTGGAGATAGCTAAAAAAGAGATTTTGGATCTATCCAAGATTATTATAAAGGAATTCTTCAGAAGGTTCTTACCCGAAGGTACGGAAGAGCTCCTTATTATTAAATTTGTTAATGGTATGAATTTAGTAATTTCTCAGGTAAAACCAAATGATTTGGAGGAAGTTAAATTTATTTCTTCGGATAATATCAAACCCTCATTGAAAGCTCAGATTGAAGAAAAATTGAGGTCAATTCTTCCAGGAGGTTATAAACTTTCTTTTGAGGTAGATCCTAATATGGGTCTTGGTTTTAAATTATTGATAGGAGAATTTCTTATTGATAATTCCTTAGAGTATCATCTTTCACAAATTTATGAACTCCTAAAAGAGGTTGAGAATATATGAGGGAGGAAATATTACGCTTTCCTATAGGAAGAATTGAAGAAAAATTAAAAGAATATGATTTTTCTCCAAGAATATCTAATATTGGTTATGTAAAAAGTGTGGGAGACGGAGTAGTACAGGCTACGCTTTTGAACTCAGCTTTTGTAGGAGAGATGGTAGTCTTTGAATCTGGGGTTGAGGGTCTTGTACTTAGTTTGAAAGAAGATACAGTTGGAATAGTTCTTTTTGGAAAAGACGAATATGTAAAAGAAGGAGATATAGTATACTCCACTGGTAAAATATTACAAGTGCCAGTTGGTAGGGGATATTTGGGAAGAGTAATAGATCCTCTTGGAGATCCATTAGATGATGGTGGGCCTATTTTCCCTGAGAGATATATGCCTGTGGATAGGGAAGCGCCAAGTATTTTTGATAGAGAGCCTGTAAAAGAGCCTTTGTATACAGGTATAAGAACGATAGATGCTTTAATTCCTATTGGACATGGGCAAAGAGAGCTAATATTAGGGGATAGACAGACTGGAAAAACTACAATTGCTATTGATACTATTATAAATCAAAAGAATTATGGCACCATCTGTATTTATGTAGCTATTGCTCAAAAAAGGACAAATATTGCAAGGCTTGTGCAAACTCTGAGAGAATATGATGCTCTTTCCCATACTATAGTAATAGCAACCTTTCCTGATGAAGCACCCGCATTAAGATATATTGCTCCTATGGCAGGATGTGCTATGGGTGAGTATTTTATGCATCAAGGGGAAAAGGTACTTGTAGTTTATGATGATCTTACAAAACATGCTAATACTTACAGAGAAATAGCATTACTATTGAGAAGAACACCTGGAAGAGAGGCTTATCCTGGGGATATTTTCTATCTTCATGCTCATCTTTTAGAGAGAGCTGCCAAATTAAATAAAAGATTAGGTGGAGGAGCTCTTACTGCTTTACCAATTGCAGAAACCTTAGCAGGAGAAATTGCAACTTATATTCCTACAAATCTCATATCTATAACTGATGGACAAATCTATCTTGATACATCTTTATTTAATTCAGGTATTCGTCCTGCCATAAATGTGGGACTTTCGGTATCAAGGGTAGGTGGTTCTGCTCAACCAAGAGGAATGAGACAAGTTGCTGGAAGATTAAGACTTGATCTTGCTCAATATAGGGAATATGCAATGTTCCTTGAATTTGGTACAGAACTTGATATGGCTACTCAGAAAAAGATAGAAAGAGGCAAAAGAATTGAGGAAATTCTTAAACAAGGTGCTCATGAGGTACAGCCAATAGAAGAACAAATTATAACCTTTTATCTTGCTAATGGTGGATTTCTGGACTCTTATCCTGTAGAAAAAGTTAAGGATGTGGTAGTTAAATATATTGCTTATCTAAAACTTAAGGCTTCGTCTCTATTGGTTTTACTAAGACAGCAATTAGAATTATCAGATCAAATAATTTATCAACTTCATACTACATTTCAGGAATTTCAAAAAGAATATGCCAACCTTACAACAACTCAGGCGTAAAGTAAAGACCATACAAAATATAACTCATATTATCCATTCTATGGAAACCCTAAGTATGGTAAAGATTAGGGCTCTACAGGATAAAGCTTTAAGATTGAAGCCTTACACAGAAGAGCTTTATAGGATATTAGAAGAGATGGTTGTTAGAATTCCTGATGAGTATTTGAATCATCCTTTTATAAAAGAAAGACCTATATTCAAAACAGGAATCTTAGTTGTTACATCTGATCTTGGATTTTGTGGAAGTTATAATTTACAAATTATAGATGCATTGGAAAAATTTTTAAATAATAGAAAGCTTCAAAACTTAAACTTTTATGTAATTGGGTCTCATGCTAAAAGGTATCTTTCTCAGAAAAAGCTAAATATTAAGAAAACCTACTTAAAATTTTTAGAGGATACATCCTTCTCCCATGCTCGGGTTCTTGCAAGAGAACTTATTAATGATTTTCTTGAAAAAGAGATAGATGAGCTTTATGTTATTCATTTTGATTTTATAAATATTGTGAGACAAGAGGTTAAAGTACATAGAATTCTTCCTATGATTCCTATAAATTTGGAAAATAAAAAAGAAGAATTTTTTATATTTTTGCCTTCCTTATCTTCCATATTAGATCCTCTTCTTAATGACATAATAGAGACTCAAATTCACCAGATAATTCTTGATTCAGCAGCCAGTGAACAAGCTTTTAGAAGATTTGCCATGAAAAGAGCACATGAGAATGCACAAAAGGTATACTCAAGATTGTTATTTCAGCTAAACCAAGTCAGACAAACGCAAATTACCAGAGAGCTTTTAGATATAACTTCCAGTATGGAAACTTTAGAAAAAGAGGTGAAATGATTTGGAAGGAAAAGTTGTGGCTGTAAATGGTCCTGTTGTTGATGTTTATTTCCAATATGATCTACCCAGCATATATGAAGCTCTAGAAGTAGAGAACCCAGTCAAGAAGGAAAAGCTTATTCTTGAAACAAGAATTCTTTTAGGGGAAGGAAAAGTGAGAACAGTGGCTTTAGGTTCTACAGAAGGTATAAGTAGAGGTCTTATGGTGAAAAGGACCTTTCATCCCATAAGAGTACCAGTAGGAGAAGATGTTTTAGGAAGAGTAGTTAATGTTTTTGGTGAGCCAATAGATGGGGGAGATAAGATTGAAGGAGAATTATCCTCTATAATAAAGTCAGCCTCTGAGTTTAGAAGAGTACAACCCTCCTATGCTATCCTTGAAACAGGGATAAAGGCGATAGATTTACTTACACCCTTCCCCAAAGGTGGTAAAATAGGACTTTTTGGGGGTGCTGGGGTTGGAAAGACAGTTTTAATTATGGAATTAATACATAACGTAGCGGTAGCTCATGGTGGGATATCAGTTTTTGCAGGTATAGGAGAAAGATCTCGTGAAGGGAATGAATTGTGGTTAGAGATGAAGGAATCAGGGGTTTTGTCTAAGGCAGCTCTTGTTTTTGGGCAGATGAATGAACCCCCTGGAGTTAGAATGAGAGTACCTCTCACTGCTCTAACTATTGCTGAATATTTTAGGGATTATTTAGGTAAAGATGTGCTACTTCTTATGGACAATATTTTCCGTTATGTTCAAGCTGGGTCTGAAGTTTCTTCAATGTTAGGGAGAATTCCTTCTGCTGTAGGTTATCAACCTACTCTTGTTACAGAGCTTGGTGAAGTGGAAGAAAGAATTTTATCTACAGATACTGGTTCTATTACAGCTGTCCAAGCAGTTTATGTTCCTGCAGATGATTTAAGTGATCCAGCTCCTGCTACTATCTTTTCTCATCTTGATTCTACCCTTGTCCTTTCAAGAAGTATTGCAGAAATGGGTATTTATCCTGCGGTGGATCCTCTTGCTTCTTCTTCTCAAATATTAGAGCCAAAGTTTGTAGGATATGAGCATGCAGAGGTGGCAAAAAAAGTAGTAGAGATATTACAACATTATGAAAGTCTTAAAGATATTATTTCCATATTGGGAGTGGAAGAACTTTCTGAAGAGGATAGAATTATAGTAAATAGAGCAAGAAAAGTACAACTTTTCTTATCTCAGCCTCTTTTTGTTGCAGCCCATTATACAAATATACCGGGGGTCTATGTACCAAGAGTGAAGACTATTGAAGGTTTTAAGGCTATTGTTGAGGGAGAAGTGGATGATCTCCCTGAAGATGCTTTCTATATGGTTGGTACTTTAGAAGATGCCAAGAAAAAAGCTGAAGAGCATGGTGCTCTCATGTATTAGCCATGAAAGAAGATGTTAAGAAGGAAGTATATTTAGAGATTGTAACACCAGTAAAAGTAATATATAGGGGATATGTAAATTCCATTATTGTACCGGTAGAGGATGGCATGATTGGAATCTTACCAAGACATGTAAATACATTGGCAAGAATTATCCCTGGAATTCTTATTTCAAAAACTGATAAAGGATCTTCTTATTTTGTAGTAGGTAAAGGATTTATGGAGTTTATTAGAGATAAGGCATATGTTATTACCGATAACGCAGAGATGATAGAGAAAATTGATTTTCATACTTTAGAAAAGGAAGAAAAAGAGCTAAGAGAGAAACTAAAAGAAACCCCAGATAAAGAAACCCGCGACGAGATTAAATATGCTCTTCTTTTAAACTCTTATAAGAAAAGAGCTCTCCAATTATTCTTAGAGACTAAAGATTCCACAAAGTGAAAGAAGTTGTAGATATAGCTGTTGCTCCTGCTGCAAGAATTTCCTTTGCTTCTTCTGGAGTTCTTATTAATCCTCCTGCAATTAATGGGTATGGAATCTGACTTTTTAGCTCTTCTCCTAAATGAATAAAGATGATTCCAGGAAGGATTTCTACAAGATCAGGTTCTGCTGTTTGCATGATCTTTACACCGGTGGCTAAGGCGGAAGAATCAAGTACAAAGAATCTTTGTATGGCTATCAAATCTTCTGCTTTTGCTTGCTGTATTAAATTGGATCTTGTGGTAATAACCCCATCTATTCCTACCACATCTCCCAAATATCTTAAAGCATATTTGTCTTGTGCCAAACCCTCTAATAAATCTAAATGGATAAATACTAATTTATTATGAGCTTTTATCTCTTGTACAATATTGGGTAAAGTTAGGACATTTGTTTTTAACAAAAATAAGACCTTTGATTTACTTTGAAGAGCTTGAGGAAGTCTTTCCTCTTCTCTAACAGCGGCAATAATAGGACTTCCCTTAATAACGTCCAGGAATTCTTTCACACTGATTTTTTTATTTTCCATTTCTCTCCCCTCTTACAAAGATTTTTTAAAAAACTTATAATCTCTTGTTTTTATTATATCAGAAAAAGCAAGGAAGTGTAAAGGATTAAAGAAGTTTAATGGGGTTAATAAGGATTTTTGTGATATAATATCAACAAATTCTTAAGATTGAGAATAATTAGGGGAGGGATTTATGTATAGAAAAGTTTTATTTTTAACAATTTTTTTATTTTTAATTATTGATTATACTTTAGCTCAAACTATTACTTGGCAATCCGGTTATCCAAAACCCCTACCTGGGGGAAGTATCGAATTAAGATGGAATGCTGTTTCTGGAGCTACAAGTTATACAATTTATAGAATTGAAGGTGATGGAAATCCATATCCATCTTATACATACTTTACTGTAACTTCTAATGTATACACTGATACAAATACCACAGATGGCGTTTTATATAGTTATGTTGTAGCAACTAAAGTATCAGGGACAACATATACTTCTCCTATTGTTTCTGTTAAAGCTGACAGGACAAAACCATCTATTGAGAATCTCTCTGCGTCTCCTAATCCATTTTCTCCTGATGGGGATGGTTTTAGAGACATGGTTAATATATCATTTTATATAAGTGAATATGCTACAGTTACAGTTACTCTCATGGATAGTAATAATGCAACTTATACATTACTTGATTGGAATGGAAGAATTTGTCCGGTCCCTGGTACATATAATTTGGAATGGGATGGCTATTTTGGTGGTTCCTTGGCTAAGGAAGGAATAATTATTTATACAATAACTGCTGCTGATTATGCAGGAAATGTTAATACAGCATCTAGTAAATTGATCTTAGATATTCCTGATGTGGAAGTTTCTAATCTTATAGGAACACCTAATCCTTTTTGTTCTATGTTAGATCCGAATAAACCATTTTATAAGGCTACGTATACCAAACCTTTTACAGACACCTATGGGAATGAATTTAACAGGGATCCATCTTTTTATCTTGATCAGGAAGGTATAACCATAGGTAGTATAGCTCTAAGCTTTGACATAAAGCCTTATACAGCATCTTTGACAAATGTGAAAATATCTGTTGTTGATGGTAATAACAACGTGGTAAGAACTATGGCTTTTGAGAATGTAACAAGTCCTGCAACATTTTATTGGTATGGTGAAAAGGATTTAGAGCTTGTTAAAGAGAAACCGGAAGATCTAACTACTTGGTATTATAAGATTGTGGGAAATCCTCCAGGAAATTATAAAGTTATTTTAGAGCCAATATATACTATCATAGATTCTACCAGTAATACTGTTATTAATGTTCCCCTAAAACCTTTAATAACAAATATCACTTTAGGAGAAGTTATAGTTGTACCAGAAGATATAACTCCTCCTAAAGTCCTCTCAATATATCCATCTTCGGGGTCTTTAGTGAGTAATATATCCAGTGTTTTTGCTATTTTAGATGATGGAGGAGGTATTGGTCCAGATTTAGAAAAATCTGCTATAAGGGTAAGAGATAATATTGGAAGATATGTAGGGGGAATTCAATCTCATAATGGTCATGATACAATTTATTGGACATTTACTAGTGCTCTTACAACTGGATATTATACTATAGAAGTAGAACCAATAGATAAAAAGGGAAATAAAGGAAGCTTGGTAACTTCAAGTTTTATTATAGATAATTCTTCCCCCCAATTTATAGATGTAGAGCCTAAAGGGGCTATAATTGGGACATCGGAGATAAGAGTTAATTATAAGGATGAAGGATCTGGTTTAAATCTTTGGGATAATTATCCTTATTCTCCTGTAGGCTCTTATATTGAACTCTTTACTCCAAATGGAAATTCTCAAAAAATATTATTTAATAAAGATAAAACCACATCTATATTAGCTGTAGCTGATATACCTTCATCTATAAATATGATTGATGGAATATATAATATGGGCATCTATTTAATAGATAAAGCTGGAAATTCTACATTTACCACATCCACCTTCTTATTAGATACGACCCCACCTTATGTTATAAATTCTTCTTTAAATTCTACTACCCTAAACTATACATTTACTCAAATTCAAGTATCAGTTGGGGATGCTGGTGTCGGAATAGATTTATCTCCTGTAAAAACCTTTGTAAAAATTTCCTCAGCATCTGGTACTATCATAGCAGGGCCTGAAATAGCTGGAACTTATACCTATACCTCTATTACTCCTAATAATGCAACTCTAATATTAAATATCCCTTCAGGCTATAATCTTACAGAAGGAGATTATTATCTAACTATAAGACTTACCGATCTTCTTGGGAATACTTTCTTTAATACCTCAAAAATTACAATAGATTTGAGCCGTCCCGTTATAATTTCAGTCTTGCCAACTGGCAATGTATCAAAAGTTGAAAAAATAGAAGTAAAATATATAGATACAGGTACAGGAATTGATATTACAAAGTCTGGAATAAACTTAGTTACACCCATAGGTAATTTTCCTTTAGCTTTTGATCCTACTTTATCTGATAAGAACCTACTTGTAGTACCTATATCATCTGATATTTTGGCTCAAGACGGAGTTTATAATATGGCTATAACTCTATATGATATGGCAGGAAATTATACTATCACCTATACTTCCTTTACATTAGACATGAGTAAACCTTATATAGAAAGTACCTATCCTACAAAGAATGCTATACTCGTATTACCGCCCTCTCAAGTATCAGTGGTAGTAAAAGATAATACTACTGGAATTGATACTAACATTTATAAGACATACATAAAGCTTAGAGATCCTAATGGAATGGAAGTTGGGACATATACATATCAGATTTCCTCAGATTCTCGTACAGCTACTCTTACTGTAAATACTACTTCTTATACATGGACTAAAGGCATTTATACTGTAATCTTAAGGGCTACAGATAATACTGGTAACTCTGTAGATGATACCTATACTTTTACCTTAAATTTAGAAGCTTCTTCAACTGCTTCTGGAGATGTTATTGTAACGCCATCTATCTTTTCTCCTAAGAAAGGGTTACTTAGAATAGATTTCCAAGTACAGGCTTCTTTTGGAAATATATCAGAGGTTAAAATAGATATATACAGTATGAACGGTACATTGGTAAAGACCATATATAGTAGAACTTTTACTAGTGTGCAAGCTCAAGATACTGTAACATGGGATGGTAAGGACAATTTAGGTAGATTAGTGCCTAATGGTTATTATCTCGTAAAGATTACAATTAAAGAGTCAAATGGGGCGATTAAATATAAATTTAAGGGATTTGTTGTAGTTAAGTGATAATTTTTAGGAGGAGAGTTAAAATGCGAAAAATAGTGTTTCTTATTTTAGCTATAACAATTTTATCCTCTGGATCTTATGCTCAAACCTATGGGGGTTTTTCTGAAGGACCTTATCTTTCATGGAGTCCAAGGGCTATGGGTATGGGAGGTGCTTTTATAGCAATAGAAGGAGATATTAATGGGATTACATATAATCCAGCATCAATAGCAAGACTTTATAATTCTCAATTTTTTATCTCCTATAATTATTTAGGTTTAACTCCGGAAAGTCTTGGTTTTAGCGGACCTAACATAACAGGTACTATTATATCCTTTGCTGTACCTGATAAGGGAATGTGGGCAAGTGCATTATATTATAGTAGAATTTCTCCTGATGAAGAATTAGGAGTACCCTATTCTGAGAATGTGTTAGCCTATTCTATAGGTAAAGTTTTGTTTTCTAATCTTTCTGTAGGAATGAATATAAAAAGAATGTGGGCAGTTTTACCATCTCCTTATAATTCAGAAGGCTTTGGTATAGATTTAGGAGTAATATTTAAACTTACTCCTCAAGTTAAAATTGGAGCTGTAGTTTATAATCTTTATAATAATGTGTCATGGTCTGATGGAACAGAATCTTATGATGAACCAATAACACCAAACATCAAGGTTGGACTTTCATATCAATCAGAAAACTTAGCAGTATCTGGAAATGTTAGTATTCCATCTTTAAGTTTCCAGATTGGTGGGGAATATTTGTTTAGGAAAGTCGTATATGTGAGATTAGGATGGAATGTGGATTCTCCTACTTTTGGTCTTGGTTTTAAAAAGGATAATATAGTAATTGATTATGCTCTTTTATACTCTTTAAACTTGGGTGGATTTTACCATAGAGTAGGGCTTTCTATGAGTTTTTGAGGGAACTATTTTAAAGGGGAAGGGCGCTTACGTCCTTCCCCTTTTTTCTATCCTTTAATTACAGCTAATGGTTTCATCTGAGCAACTCTTTTTGAAATTTCTGCGTTATGTACTACATTTACCACATCTACTACATTTTTGTAAGCTTCTGAAGCCTCTTCTACTATAGAAGCCTTAGATGCTGCTTTTACTATAATCCCTCTTTCAAGTAGCTCCCTTTCAATATCCGAAGCTCTTAAGCCACTTTTTAAAAGCTTACTTCTGCTTTGGGTTCTTCCTGCTCCGTGGCAAGTAGATCCAAAGGAGAGTTCCATTGCCTTAGGAAGACCTATAAGAAGAAAAGAAGATCTTCCCATATCTCCGGGTATTATCACTGGCTGACCTATATCCTTGTAATCTTCTGGAAGGTCTGGATGTCCTGCTGGAAAGGCTCTTGTAGCTCCTTTTCTATGTACTATTACCTCTTCTATTTTTCCATCAATATCGTGTTCCTCTAATTTGGCAATATTGTGGGCCACATCATAAATAAGCCTCATTCCTAAGGATTCAGCCCCCTCCCTAAATACTTTTTCAAATACCTCTCTCACCCAGTGGGTTATCATTTGTCTATTTGCCCAAGCAAAGTTGGCTGCACAAGACATGGCTGAGAAATAATCTTGACCCTCAGGAGAATCAAAGGGAGCACAAGCAAGTTGTTTATCAGGTACTTCAATGCCATATTTTCTCATGGCATTAGACATTACTCTGATATAATCTTCTGCTACCTGGTGTCCAAGACCACGAGATCCTGTATGTACCATAATTACTATCTGATCTGGAAAGATTCCTAACTTGTCAGCTATTTCTGGCTCGAAAACTCTGCTAACTACCTGAATTTCCAAGAAGTGGTTTCCTGAGCCCAAAGTACCTAATTGATACTCTCCTCTTTCCTTTGCTTTTTTGGATACCTTATCTGGATCTGCATATGTTAGTCTTCCTCTTTCTTCTATATGTTCTAAATCTTCTTTCCATCCATAACCCTGTTTTACAGCCCATTGAGCACCTTTTTCAAGTACCTCATCAAGTTCTTTACCTTTTACCCTCAGATCTCCTTCTGAGCCTACACCAGCTGGTATCTTATCAAAAAGCTCATCTACCAACTCTCTTATCTTTGGTAAAACATCTTCTTTTGATAAATTAGTTCTTATCAATCTTACACCGCAATTTATATCGTATCCTACACCTCCTGGAGAAATAACCCCTCCCTTTTTCTTCATAGCTGCTACTCCACCTATAGGAAATCCATATCCCCAATGGATATCTGGCATAGCTAAAGAGTATTTTAGTATGCCAGGTAGAGATGCAACGTTGGCTACTTGTTCTGGAGATTGGTCTTTAACGATATCTTCCATTAATTTTTCATCAGCAAATATAATCCCCGGTACCTTCATAAAAGGCTTATGATCCTCAGGTATCATATATCTATAATCATCTATCTTAATAAGTTTTCCTTTCCATTCATTTCCCATTTTTTATTACACCCCCTAAAACTTTTGTATTTCTAAATCTTCCTAATATTTATTATAATGAAAAAATAGGAAAAATAAAAAGAAGGGAGGAAAGCAGGCTTATGTTTTACGAAATCTCCGTATCTACTCCTCAAAAGGTGGCTCTTGTAGATATAACAGATAAGATTGAAGAAGCTATAAAGAAAAGTAATGTAAAAAATGGAATTTGTTTCATTTTTGTCCCTCATACTACAGCAGGAATATTAATAAATGAAAATTATGATCCTAGTGTGGTGAGAGATATTATATCTACTTATGATAAGATAGTTCCCTCTAACATTCCCTATGCTCATGCTGAAGGAAATTCTCCTGCTCATATTAAGAGTACTATTGTAGGGACAAATACCTTTCTATTTGTAAGGGAGGGTAAGCTTAATCTTGGAACTTGGCAAGGAGTCTTTCTTGCGGAGTTTGATGGACCAAGGTATAGAAAAGTGTGGGTTGACATATGGGAAGAAAAGGAATAAACTTATTTATAGTTAGTACTTATAGAAAGGGGGGAAAAATAAGATGGCGTGGTATTGGTGGGTGTTGATAGTTATTGTGATTATTCTTCTTATTTGGTATTTCATGAAGGGGAAGAAATAGGATTTTAATTTTCTAATTTTTAGATCATTCTTGAAGGAAGGTCTATAGAGGCCTTCCTTCTTTATTTATATTTTTTATTGTTATTGTTATAATAGAAATCAAAGAGAATAGAAAGGGGGAGTATGATGCGTCCTGCTTTAATTATAGTGGATATGGTAGTAGATTTTGTTACAGGAAAGTTTGGTAATCCATATGCTCAAGAGATAGTTCCTAATATTAAGCTTCTTATTGAAAAAGCTCATGAGAAAAATATACCTGTTATCTATTTAAGAGATTCTCATTCTGAGGAGGATAAAGAGCTTTCCTTATGGGGAAAACATGCTATGGAAGGAGATAAAGGTTCTGAGATAATACCTGAACTTGCCCCTTCTCCTCAAGATTATGTAATAAATAAGAAAGTTTATAGCGGTTTTTATAAAACAGATCTTGAAGATGTTTTAAAGAAACATAATGTGGATACAGTGATACTTACAGGTACAAGCACCCATATATGTGTACTTCACAATTCTGCTGATGCCTTTTTTAGAGGATTTGAGGTGATTGTTATTTCAGATGCCACAGCATCTTTTGTCCCCGAAGAGCATGAAAGAGCTTTAAAATATATGAAAGATATTCATAATGCAAAGATATATACAACTCAAGAATTTATAGAAAAATGGGAGGAGATAAATTGAAAGAATTTTTGATTGCAAGACCAGAAGAAATAAAGAATGGTTTATGTACTGATGCCTATTTTTTAAGGACTGAAGAGGTATTAGATGGTTTAAGCAAAAATCCTCAAGTAGTAATGGAACTTTTTACAAAAAGTTTTCCTGATGAAAATTATCACTTTGGAATAGTTCTTGGAATATATGAAGTAGCGAAGCTTTTAGAAGGCCTTCCAGTAGATGTTTATTCCATGGAAGAGGGAGAGATATTCTTCCCTTATGAGCCTGTGCTCCAAATAAGGGGAAAATATAGAGATTTTGCTCGATATGAAACTGCTATATTAGGGTTTATCTGTTTTATGTCAGGTATTGCAACAAAATCAGCTCGTGTAAGAATTGCAGCAGGAAATAAAAAGATATATAGTTTTGGGACTAGAAGACAACATCCATTTTTAGCTCCAGTAGTAGAGTATGCCACATATGTGTCTGGATTTGATGGAGTATCTAATGTGTTAGGGGCAAAGTATATTTATAAAACTCCTGTTGGCACTATGCCTCATGCATTAATTTTGATTATAGGAGACGAAAAAGAAGCTTTTTCAGCTTTTGATCAATATGTAGATCCTAAAATACCAAGAATTGCCCTTGTAGATACCTATGGTTCTCCTACTATAGGTGCATTAAATGCTTTGGAAGCTTTGAAAGATAGGCTTCAAGGTATAAGAATAGATAGTAAAGATTTTTCTTATCTTATAAAAGATATTAGATGGGAATTTGCAAGAAGAGGTTATAATAATATTCAGATATTTTTGAGTGGGGGTCTTGATGAGTATGAAGTAGAAAAATACAGAGACTTGGTAGATGCCTTTGGAATTGGAACAAGGGTAGCTAATGCTCCAGTTATAGATTTTGCATTAAAAATCGTAGAAGTAGATGGGAACCCAATTGCTAAAGTGGGTAATATGCCAGGTGCAAAACAGGTTCAGAGAAGTGAAAATTTTAACGATACTGTAAGACTTCATACTTCAGAATTACTTCCTGGTAAAAAGCCTCTTTTAAAGCCTCTTATATCTCAAGGTAAGATCATAAGAGACTTTGAAGAGACAGATAATATTAGAAAGAGAATATTAAATAATATCAATTCTTTACCCGAGGAATTTAAGATTATAAAAGGAGGAAAGAAATACATTCCCGAGTTTTTACCTTGACGATAAAAGCCTTTTTTGTTAGTATTACTTTGTATCCCTAGAAATACAGAAATTTTTAAAGAAAAGGAGAGGGTAAGGAATGAAGAGGACTTATCAGCCTAAAAAACATCATAGAAAAAGAGTCCATGGTTTTCTTGCCCGTATGAGAACTCCCGGTGGTAGAAGAGTTATAAAAAGAAGAAGAGCGAAGGGAAGAAAGAGATTAACAGTATAATTGAGACTTTATTCATTTCCAAAAGAAGAAAGGTTAAAAAGACAAGAAGATTTTTTACGTATTTTAAGAGAGGGAAGACCTTATTCCCTCTCTAAGAATTTTGTTGTTTATATAAGAAGAGGAGAAAAAAGAAGAATAGGGATAAGTGTAAGTAAAAAAGTAGGGCCTGCAGTTGTTAGGAATAGAATAAAGAGACTTATAAGAGAAGTATATAGACTTCATAGACCTTACTTAAGTGATGATGCAGAGATTCTTGTAATAGTTAAGCCAGGAGAAAATATAGAAAATATTAATTATCATAAAATGAAGGATATGCTATTAAATATATGGATAAAAGCTGGTATTTTAAGGGATGCTTAAGAAATTGTTAGTTTTAGTTATAAAAATATATAAAAGATTTATATCTCCTATTTTACCTTCTTCCTGTCGTTTTTATCCCACATGTTCTTCCTACGCCTTAGAAGCCATAGAAAGGTTTGGGGTTTTTGAGGGGAGTATTCTTGCTATAAAGAGAATTTTGAGGTGTCATCCTTTTAATCCGGGTGGTTATGATCCTGTACCTACAAAAGAAGAATTATTAGAATTGAAATTGCAAAGGAGGAATAAATAAATGATAAATGCTTTAGCAAATGGTTTAGGATATCTTTTGGAGCTTTTTTATAGTTGGACTGGGAATTATGGGGTTGCCATAATATTTTTAGTGATTCTTGTAAGGATTATTTTATATCCATTAACTCATGCCCAATTAAGAAGTATATATCTTCAGCAAAAAATACAGCCTGAGATAAAAAAGATTCAGGAGAAATTTAAAGATGATCCTCAAGAAATGAATAAGCAGATTATGATACTTTATCAGCAGTATAGAATTAACCCGATGATGGGGTGTTTACCTCTTCTTATCCAATTTCCAATTCTTATTGCTTTGTACCAGCTTTTATTGAATTATAAGTATACTGTAACTCCCAGTTTTTTATGGATGTCAGATCTCACTAAGCCAGACTATCTTCTTTTGATTATCATGGCTATTGTAACTTATTTTTCTGGGATATTGTCTTCTTTGTCTTCAACACCAGAGCAAAAGAGACAGCAGCAAATTATGAATATCTTTACAACCTTACTTTTTACTGGAATGTTTCTGCTTTATAAAGTACCTGCTGGTGTGATGCTTTATTGGCTTGTATCTAGTTTATTCCAGTTACTGCAACAGTATATAGTATTTAGGCTCCATAAGGAGGGCTAATACTGATATGAAGGAGATTGAGATAGAGGGCAAGACCTTAGAAGATGCTCTTCTCAAGGCTAAAGAGATTTTGGAAGTTCCTCTTGATAAGATAGATTATAAAATTATTGAGTATGGAAGAGAAGGAATTTTAGGGATAGGAGCAAGGCCTTTTCGCATATATGCTTGGATAAAGGAAATTCCTGAAGATATATTAAGGAATTTTATAAAAGAAATCTTAAAAATGTTAAATGTTAAAGCCAAAATAAAGATATTAAAGGAAGAGGGGAATATAAAAATAAGTATTGAAGGGGATAATTTAGGAGAATTAATTGGTCCTGCAGGAAGAACACTTTCATCCTTAGAGTATATAATCCGTCTTTATGCCTCTAAAATGCAGATAACCGATATTATTACCTTGGATATTGATCATTATAGAGAAAGGAGAGAAAAGTATTTAGAAGAGTTGGCAAGGAAGATAGCTGCTAAGGTAAAAAAAGAAAAGAAAGAGTACAAACTAAAACCTATGACTCCAAAAGAAAGAAGAATAATTCACTTAACTTTGCAAAATGATCCTGATGTAATTACATATAGTGAAGGAGAAGATCCATATAGGTATGTGGTTATAGCACCTAAGGAAAAATGAAAGATACAATTACAGCTATAGCTACCCCTCTTGGTTATAGTGCTATTGGGATAATCCGAATAAGTGGACCACAGGCTATAGGAATTGCCAAGAAAATTTTTTTACCTATCAGAGAGAAGGATCTTGAAAAAGTACCTTCTCATACTTTACATTATGGAAGAATCTACTATAATGATGAGTTCATTGATGAGGTACTTTTAGCTGTTTACAAAGGTCCAAATTCCTATACAGGCGAGGATATGGTAGAGATATTTACCCATGGGAGTCCTATTATTCTTGAAGAAGTTTTAAAGATTATCATTAATGAAGGTGCTCGAATAGCAGAAAAAGGTGAATTTACCAAAAGAGCCTTTTTAAATGGAAAGATTGATCTTCTCCAAGCAGAAAGCATAAATGAAATTATAAGGGCAGAAAGTAAAACGTCATTGAGGATAGCTCTATCAAAATTGGAAGGTGACACTTCCAAAAGGATAAGAGAATTAAAAGATAGAGTAGAATTTTTAAGAGTACAATTGGAAGCCTCCATAGATTTTCCTGAGGATGTGGAAGAGAAGGAGAAATCAGAGTGGATAAGAATATTGGAAGAGATTAAAAAAGAGGTAGAGGAACTTTTATTAAAGGGGGAGAAAGGTGATTTAATTAAAGAAGGCTATAAAGTTATATTAGTAGGAAAGCCAAATGTGGGAAAGTCAAGCCTTTTTAATTCTTTAGTGAGGGAAGATAGGGCAATAGTAACACCAATACCAGGTACTACAAGGGATTATATCGAAGGAGAGATTTATTTATCTGGTTATCTTATAAAAATTTATGATACTGCGGGTCTTTCTATTCCCCGTGATATATTGGATAAATTGGGAATGGAAAAAACTAAAAAGATCCTTGAAAAATCAAATATTATTCTTTTTGTACTTGATGGAAGTCTTGAAATTACTGAGGAAGAAAAGAATCTTTTTCAAGGGATAATGAGTTATGAAAATAAGAAAGTTTTGTTAGTTATCAATAAAATAGACTTACCTTTGAAAATTGATCTATCCTTTTTCCCTGAGAATATAGAAAGGGTATACGTGTCTGCTAAAAATAATATAGGTATTGATAGATTAGAAGAGAAGCTTAAAGAATATATAATTGCAGAAGAATCTATAGATGGATTGTTTCTAAATATATATCACAAAGAAGAGCTAAAAAAAATAAATAACTTAATAGATGAGTCAATAAAAACCTTGAAAAATTTTAATGCTATTGATATACTTGGGTCTTTTCTTTATGATATTGAAAGATCATTAGGGAATATGTTAGGTGAGGAAGTATCCTTAGATATTGTGGATAAGATATTTGAAAACTTCTGTGTTGGTAAATAGGAGGTTTTTATGGAATTTTGGGTAATAATTTTAGGTATTGTCCAAGGAATAACAGAATTTTTACCCATAAGTAGTACCGCTCATTTGATTTTAATTCCTTATTTATTTAAGGTACCCGATTTTGGGCTAACTTTTAATGTGGGATTACATCTTGGTACTTTTCTTGCTGTATTTTTATATTTTATAAAAGATTGGATAGAGTTTTTAATTGCCATATTTAAAGGGGGAGAAAAAAGGAAAATTCTTGGACTTATAATTCTTGCCACTATTCCAGCTGGTATTTTTGGGATTTTATTAGATCCTTTTGTGGAGAAAATTTCAGAGCCTCAAACTTATCCTTTTGCAATATGGATTATTTTGGTGGGAGTAGTAGTCTTTGGTATTATCTTTCTCCTATTGGAAAGATATAAAAGTAAGCCCTTGGAACTTAAAGATTTAGATATAAAAAAGGCTATAATTATTGGAGTTTGGCAAGTATTTGCACTCTTTCCTGGAGTTTCAAGGTCTGGTTCATCTATATCAGGTGGAATGTATGTAGGATTAAGAAGAGATGAAGCTACAAAATTCTCTTTTTATATGTCCCTTCCTTTAATAGGTGGGGCGGTATTCTTTAAGTTTATAGACCTTTTTAAAGGTAACCAAACAGGGGAGTTTACATATATCTTATACGGAGCTTTAGTATCCTTTGTTGTAGGAATCTTCAGTATTCATATTCTTTTAAATTATGTGAAAAAATCATCTTTAAAGGTATTTTCATATTATAGATTTATTCTTGCTTTTTCTATAATATTAGCTTTTTATGGTTTTCAACTACCTTCTATTTTAGTTTTTATAGCTCTTATAATCTATCTATTTTGGAGTTTTTATAAACCTAAAAAAGAGGCCATTTAATATTTATTTATGTCCATAATTTTATTGACATAAAGAATTTATCTTTTTTATAATAAACAGAACGACGTTCGTTCAATAGTGGGGAATAAATATGAGAATAAGTAAAGATCCTGAAATAAGAAAGAAAGAACTTATTGAAACTGCTCTTCGCCTTTTTCTCAAGAAGGGCTATGAAAAAACATCCATAAGGGATATATTGAGAGAAGTTAAGGGTTCTCCTGGTATGTTTTATTATTACTTTTCTTCAAAAGAAGAGATTTTTGAGGAAGCAATAAAGTATTATGTGGAGAATTATATAAAGGGACTTATAGAAATACTTAAAGATGAAAGAATCTCTTTAGTGGATAAATACAATAAGATTGTAAGCTCAGTGATAAAGGCTTTTGAGGATTTAAGATCCTTTTCTAAGATCTATTATAGTCCTCAATATTTTCCATTAAGGGTTAAGATATCGTTTGAAATATTGGATAAATTAATAGAGCCATTTTCTCAACTTATTGAGAAAATAAAAAAAGATCCTCAGCTTGATTCCAAAAGATGTGCAGTATTTATACTTTATGGGGTTTATGGTCTTTTGCATGAAAATCTTGAGATTGAAAGTAGTTATGTTAAAGGAATTATGGATTTCATCCTTCTGATTACTAAAAGAATTCTGGGAATTTATGAGGAGGGAGAGTTATGAAAAGGATTTATCTTTTTTGTTTTAGACATTCCAAGATTATAGCCATTTTATCATTGGTATTATTTATTTTGTCCTTTTATCTTAGTTTAAATATTAAGGTAAACTATGACATTTATTCTCTACTTCCAAAGAACCTTCCTTCAGTTAATGCTTTAAATGAACTGCGTAGTACCTTTAAACTGGGTGAAGAAGCATTTATATTACTTCGTTTTAATAATCCCTATGATGTGGATTCTTTAAAGAAAAAGGTGTCTCAAATAAAAGGAGTATCAAAGGTTTCATGGATTTCAGATTTTCAAGATATTTTTTTGCCTGATTATTTTTGGGATCAAAATATAAAAGATAAGTTTATAAAAGAGGGATATACATTTTTGAAAGTTGAGTTTATAGAATCCTCCCAGAGTCCTTTAACAAAATCAGCAATAAAAGAGATAAATTTGATTCTTCCAAAGGGAAGCTATTTTACAGGTAATGCGGTTATTGCTCAAGATTTAAGCAATTTAACTCAAAGAGAAACCATTCGTTATCTTCTTATTGGTAGTATATTGGTCATAATATTCTTATTTTTCCTTGTACCCTCAATGTATGTACCCGTTCTTATCTACTATACCATCTTTCTTTCTATTCTTATAAATACTGCCATCTCTACTCTTTTAGGGCAAGAGATAAGTTTTATATCTCGGATGATTGTGGGAATTTTACAACTTGGTGTTACTATGGATTATGCCATATTTTTGTACCATAGATATGAGGAAGAATCAAAAACAAAAAGTAAGGGAGAAGCAGGATGGGAAGCAGTTAGAACTACAGCTACAAGTATTGTGGCAAGTTCAGCTACTACTATGGCTGGTTTTCTTGCTATGACTTATATGAGATTTGGGCTCGGTAAAGATCTTGGATTTATTTTGACAAGAGGTGTATTGGTATCTTTTATTTCTTCTCTTACTATTCTTCCTGTACTCCTATATGAATTTCATCATAAATGGTCAAGTTCTAAGAGGTGGGTCTTAAGAGTACCTGGAGAAAAGTTATTCAATTTTGTAATAAGATGGAGGCCTGTAATATTTGTTATATTTCTTATTGGTGCTTTTTCCCTTTTTATTATTCCTAAGTTTCCTGTAGATTATAAGCTTTTAAGAGGACTTCCAGAAAATATACCTTCCATGATAGGACAAAGAAAGTTAGAAGACATATTTGAAAAAAAGTCTACCATTTTTGTTATAGGTAAAGAATCACCAGATAATTGGCAAGAAATTATAAAAGTATTAAAGAAAGAACCTTACGTGACAGGTATCATGGGGTACTATGAAATGGTAGATCTATTACTGCCAGATTATATGGTGCCAGAAAGTGTGAAGAAAAGTTTCTTTAAGGATGGAGTTTCTTATCTATCTTTAGATGCAAATTTTTCCTATGGTTCCCCAGAATCTTATGATTTTATAGAAAGAATGAGAGAAAAAATAGAAAAAAGATATAATGTTACTTTTACAGGAATTCCTGTTTTAAATTATGATCTTAAAGATGTAACCACTAATGACTTAAATAAGATAAACGTTATATCTACAATAGCTATTTTTATGGTTGTAGCTTTCTCTTTTCTTTCCTTACCTATTCCCATCCTTCTTGTTCTTGTTATAGAGATTGCCATAACGATTAATCTTCTTATAGATTACCTAACATATGGTTTTATCTTTTTCTCTTCTAATCTTTTTATAGGGGCTATCCAACTTGGAGCAACTATAGATTATGCTGTGCTTTTAACCTCTAGATATTTGGAAGCAAAGAGAAAAGGGTTTGATAGAATTACCTCTGCCCATTTTGCCTTTGAAGGTATAAATAGTATCATAATTAGTGCAGGTACCATGTTTTTAATCTCCTTTCCTTTAGGTATTTTTTCTGATATTTTTATGGCAAAGAATTTAGCTATGCTTGTCAGCAGAGGAGCTATTATTAGTGTATTATTTGTAACCTTATTAGTGGTCCCTATCCTTGTAACTTTGGATTCTTTTCTTGATAAATTAGGTTTTATAAGGAAGGAGGAGAGAAGGTGAAAAGAGGAATTATCATATTAATATTGATGGGTATAATTTTTAGTATTTCTTTGGGACATTCTTTAGAGATTAAAAATGATGAAACCATTTATGTCCTTCTTGGAGCTGAAGGTAAAGCTAAAAGGGTAGATCTTGTAAATTGGATTAGTATAGAAGGAAAGGGAAATTTTAATATCATAAAAGATGGAAAATATATTAAAAATGTAAAGTTGCACACTAACGATCTAAAAATGAAGGTAGAAAAGGGTAACATAGTGATTTATGGAGAATCTTCTGACAATAAGAATATATATTTAACAGGAGAAGTTAATAAAAAGGTTCCTTTAGATTTTAAGATTACTTATAAATATAATGGAAAATTAGTACAACCAAGGGATTTTTTAGGGAAATCAGGAGATTTAGATATAGAGATTTATATGAAACCTAATGAAGATATTCCTTTAAGAGTAGTAATGTCTACTGAGTTTTCTGCCGATGATTTTGTACTTAGGAATCCCAATGATTTTATGATAATGGTATTGGGGAAAACAGTTAGGCTTACAGGTTTTACATATCCTATTCCTGATGCAAAATTAAGGCTTTCTTTGAGAGGTAAAAAATTGAAGGTACCTGCTATTACCTTCACTGCACTTCCATCCCTTCCTCCAGTTGATTTATCAATGAAAGAGCAACTTAAATCTATTAATGAGGGAATTGAAGGCTTTCTTTTACTTAATCAAGCTCATCAAAAAATTCTTAAAGGAATCCTTGAAGGTATAGAGAAAAATACTCCAATTATTCCACAAGAATACCTTACTTTGCCCTTTACCCTTATGGCTAATCAAAATAAAGCCTATTTAATATCAAAAAATTTAAAAGAGTATCCCAAAAGCTTTAATAATTTATATGGATTTATAAAGGGGAAAGCAGAAAGTAGTAATGATGAAGATTGGAAAAAGGCATTGATGATGGCGGAAGAGGTTAAGAAAGAGATAGAGACTAATAGTTTCTCAGATGATATAAAAAACATTGGAGATTTTATTGGGGATCTTGCTTTTCAAAGTAAAAAGGCTATGGACATAATTGGGACTTCTTTGCAAGGTATTCAGAATATTGAGAATATGTTAAATATAATGCTTTATGGGGGAGAAATTGAGGGGAAAAAGCTTTTAGGACTTGTTGAAGTGGAGAAAAATTTGAAAACTATGAAGAAGAAAATTGGAGATAACCTTTCTCTTTTGGAAAAAGGAGAAGAAAAAATAAATTCTTGGAAGAAGAGATTGGAAAACTATATATTTGCGGGTCAAATTCCAAATGCAAAATCAGTAGTTAGGTTCTACTTTAGACTTAATGAAATAGAATGATTTAAAAAATTATATTACTAAATAGGGTAAGCATTGATACAATGCAACTTGCAAATATAACACCTAAGGTTATGGTAAAAAAGGCTTCTTTAAAATTTAGGCCTAAGACTCTGGCTAATATGGCACCAGTAAAAGCTCCTGTTCCAGGAAGAGGAATTCCTATAAAAATTACCAATGAAAAAACAAGGCCAGATGGATATATTTTTAGCTTTCTCAATTTTCTTTTTAAAAATCTTTCATAATAACTTTTTAAGGGCTCTCTACTAAGGAGAGCCCTACTTATAAAATCAATAGTAAAATATATCGCTATACCCATTAATGTATTTCCTAAAAAGCTTATTAAAAAAGTTTCCCAAGGAGAAAGCCCATTATATATTCCATATGGTATGGAAACTCTGCATTCTCCAATGGGTGTTATTGAAAGAAGAAAAACTTTTATTATTAATTTTAGGTTCATATATTAAATTCCTCCCATGTTCCATAAGTTACCGGAGATTTAATGTTTTGGGCTATAAATAATTTTCTTTCTCTTGGTAAATAAATAATACTTTGTAATGTTAACCTCGTACTTACACTTTTAAGAATTTCTTTGGCGTATTCCACATCTATATTATTAACTTTTTCTATTTTTTCTCTTATTATTTTCTCCCTTTCCCTTGTATCTATCTGGTGAACATAAGACCCATCTTTAAGAGGGATAGGCATTTCTTCAACAAGTTTTTGTGCTTGTTCTGATATCATTTCAGGATGTTGATAGTGATTTGTAGCTATTAGGAAGCCTTTATCCCTTAAATCCCTTATGTATTTCATCTTTGGACTTATTTCAAGAATAACTGCATTATTTTTATCTGAGACAAGTACATTTAATCCTTGAAAAGTATATGGAGCATTTATTAAAGGATCATCTAAGTTATTAGAATATTGAATTATTTTGCGGGTTAGGAGAAATTCTGGAGCTCCCATCTCTTTTCTTTTACTTTGGGATACATTTATTGAAACGAATAAATTGTCTGATATACCAGTATAAGACCCAACAAGGGCAGGCCAAGAAATAGCTATAAAGGAATTTCCTTTTTCTGGGTAATATTTAAAAATAGTAGTGCATAATGGAAGTTCATCTATGAATACCCCATAATCGAGATTTCTTCCTATAATTAAACTTCCATCTTTATTTCTAAAAACAAAGGATGAACAGCTTTTTCTCATGCTTTTACCAATATAGTAAGTAGATATTTCATCGGTAAGATTGAAAAGAAGAATTTTTTCATAGGGTACATGGCTGGCATCAGAAATTCCCTTCATTTCTTCAAAAAATTCCTTGGATTCAGGGTAAAAATTAAGTATCTTTTTCTCAAAATCTTTTGCAGTTTTAAGCATTAATCTATAAAATAATTTCCCTTTTATCTTGCCTTGAAAAAGACATATTAAATTCTCAAAGTTATCATTAAAATATTGAATCTCGTCTTTAAGAGCTATTCCATGCTGATAGCCTATCTCATAGGGATTACCTTTAAGCTCTACCACTCTTATGTTGTCTTTTTGGGAAAAATACATGGTTTCAAAATTTTTTTGGATAAACATATTACTGTGGATATGGTCCTGTGTTACCTTCTTCATTTATTTTTATCACATAAACATCATATCCTCCTGATCCAAAAGACAATGTAAATCCTGCTATAATATATCCCCCATCACATGTTTGCCAGATAGAAAGTGCCTCATCACGATCTATTCCTCCATAAGTTTTTTCCCAGGCTTTATTCCCATTTTTATTAAGTTTTATAATGTAAACATCCTTTCCACCAAACCCAAAAGATTCAGTAACCCCTGCAACAATATAACCACTATCATTTGTTTGCTGTATTGATAATCCCCAATCATTATTTTTTCCACCAAAAGTTTTTTCCCAAACTTTGTCTCCATTTTCGTTAAGCTTTATTATGTAAACATCACTCCCCCCCTTACTAAAGGATTCTGTCCAACCTACAACAATATATCCTTTATCTTTGGTCTGCTGGATAGAATATGCTTCATCATAATTTTTTCCACCAAAAGTTTTTTCCCATTCCTTACTTCCATTTTTATTTAGCTTTATGATATAAAAATCACCATTACCTGCCCCAAATGAATCTGAAAATCCTGCAACAATATAACCTCCATCTATTGTCTGTTGGATTGAAAAGGCTTCATCCCAACCATTTCCTCCATATGTTTTATCCCAAACTTTATTACCATTTCTATCAAGTTTTATAATGTAAACATCCTTTCCTCCTGAGCCAATGGAATATGTTAAACCTGCAACAATATATCCTCCATCTTTTGTTTGCTGAACAGAATATGCTTCCTCATTCTTACTTCCTCCATAAGCTTTTTCCCAAATTTTATTTCCATTTTTATCAAGTTTTATTATGTAAAAATCAACATTGCCTGATCCAACGGATTTTGTTCCACCAACAGCAATAAACCCATTATCTGTTGTTTCATAAATTGAGTTTCCTTTATCCCAAGATTTTCCCCCATAAGCTTTTTCCCAAATTGTATATCCATTTTTGTCAAGCTTCATTACATACAAATCAGACCCCCCATTCCCAAAAGACCATGTATGTCCTGCAATGATGTACCCTTCATCTTTTGTCTGCTTTACAGAATACCCATAATCATCATTTTCCCCACCAAAAGTTTTCTGCCAGACCTTATATTGAACTTTATTTTCTTTTTTTACATTGATACTAAAGCTTTTAGTAGTTACTATCTTTTCATAAAATTTAACAGCTTCTCCTAACTTATTTCCATTTATATTGGATTCAAGTTTTAATACCTTTTTAACTGATATCTCAGAAAAACTTATGGAAATAAAAAGAGTAAGGATTAAAATAGTAATCAATAATTTTTTCATTTTATTCTCCTTTCTAAATATCGTAACTATTCCATATTATAACATTTTATCTTTGTTACAATTATCGATAAAAATTTATGAAATCAAGTTTCTTTTCTTCAAAAGTTTACCTTTTAAAATGCTATAATTATGTTAAACTTTACATAATTTTAGGAGGAGACATGAATAAGATTTTTAAATTCTTATTAATCCTTCTTTTATTATTTACCATATCTTATGGAAAGGAATATAGAATAAGAGAAGCAAGAGTATATTACAATATTTTGCCAAGTGGAGAGATAGATGTTAAAAATCAATTAACCTATGATTTTTCAGGATCTTTCTCAAGGGCATGGATTACTATACCAAGAGGAAAATATACTTTGGAGGATGTATCCGTAGGTGAGATAGTTGGGGGATCTCTAAAGAATTATGCCTATCATCCTGAAACATCAGAGAGGATTCCAGCTACTTTTGATGTGGTTGAGAATAGTAAAGAGTATAAAATTAGTTGGTTTTATAGAGCAAATTATACGGAAAAGACTTTTGTAATAAGCTATAAGTTAACCAATGCCCTAAAAGTATATAATGACGTGGCTGAATTCTATTGGAAAGTATGGGGAGGAGATTGGGATATAGGACTTCCAGTTTTGTGGGTAGAAGTTAATTTACCCTCTGAAATAAAATCCAAAAATGATATAAATTATTGGCTCCATCCTAAGATAGAGGGAAAGATAGGAATAAAAAGAGATTACAGAGGCATAATTGCATATGCTGGAAATATACCACCTCATCAATGGGTAGAGGTAAGAGTAGTATTTCCAAGAGGTTATTTGACCAATTTGGATCCGTTTAAGGTTGAGTCAATATCTAAAAATGGTAAAGATTTAATCTTAAAAGAAGAGGAAAGGTGGCAAAAGGAAGAAGAAAGAAAACAGCTTATACAAGCTATTTTAACGATTATCTTTGGTATATTGTCAGTAATATTCTTACTTCTTGGTTTTGTTTTACCTCTTCGTATATATTTTAAATATGGAAGGGAGCCTAAGGTACAATATGATAGAGAGTATGAGCAAGAGCCACCTTCAGATATACCACCAGCATGGGTAGATGCTCTTTTAAATCAAGCATCTAACCTTTCGCCTGATTCTATTGTGGCTTCAACTCTTGAGCTGGCAAGAAGAGGATATCTCAAATTTAAAGAAGAGATTAAAGAGGGGTTTTTAGGTATAAAGCATAAAGATTATAAGATCATCATAATGGATAAAGAAGTAGAGAAAGATCTTTCTGGAGAATTAAAACTTCTTCTTAATAAATTTAAAGAGTTTGGTAAAGAATTCTATGTTTCTGATTTAAAGAAAAAAAATTTAAGTAGTTTCAAGAAAGATTTTGATAAGGAAGTAGAAAAAGTAGTCTTTCAAGAGAAGAAATGGATAATTGATGAAGGAAAAAGAAAATTATTATACTTAATGATTTTGTGGATTGTGGTAGAGGTTTTTTTGGGAATTTTGACCTCTATACTACACTCTTGGAGTATACTTATGCTAATGTTAATTATAGGTATAAACATTGTTATTTCTATTATTTTTATGCATTCAGCACAAAGATATTCTCCTGAAGGGAAATTACTTGCTTTAAGATGGAAGGCTTTTAAGAGGTATTTGAAAGATTTTTCTCTTATCTCAGAGCGACCACCCTCTTCTTTAGTTCTTTGGGAGAAGTATTTGGTCTATGGTACTGTGTTAGGAGTTGCTAAGGAAGTTTTAAAGGCAATGCAGATGTTAAGTATCCCTGTAGATCAGATAACATGGTATGCTCCCGCTTATGCAGGGAGTATAACGGGCTTATCAGATTCTATTCAAAGTTTTAGTTCTTCTCTTGAGAGTTTTAGCAATGCCTTTTCAAGTAGTGTAGCTTCCTCTACATCTTCCTCCTCTTCTTCTGGAGGAGGTGGAGGAGGTGGGGGCGGTGGTGGAGGGGCTGATTAAAAATTTAAGAAAGGAGTTGATATTATGATTGAAAAGTTAAACGAGTATTGGAGAGCTTGCTGTTATATTTCAGCTGGGATGATTTATCTTCTTGATAATCCTCTTTTAAAGGAACCATTAAAACCTGAGCATATAAAGGAGAGGCTTCTTGGACATTGGGGGGCAAGTCCTGGACTTTCCTTTGTATATGTTCATGGTAATAGGGTAATAAAAAAATATGATCTTAATTGTATATTTATTGCAGGTCCTGGACATGGAGCACCAGGTGTTATTGCACCAGCATATTTAGAAGGAACTATAAGTGAACTTTATTCTCAGTTTAGTCAAGATGAAGAGGGTATGAAAAATCTTTTTAAAGCCTTTTCATTTCCGGGAGGTCTTGGTAGCCATTGTACTCCAGAACTTCCTGGATCTATACAAGAGGGTGGAGAGCTTGGTTATAGTTTGTCTCACGCTTATGGTGCTGTTTTTGATCATAAAGATCTTATAGCCATTACTGTGGTAGGTGATGGTGAGGCAGAAACTGGTCCTCTTGCCACCAGTTGGCATTCAAATAAATTTTTAAACCCTGTTAAGGATGGAGCAGTACTCCCAGTATTACTTCTTAATGGATATAAGATAAATAATCCTACTATTTTGGCGAGAATAGATAATGAAGAGCTTTTAAATCTTTTTAAAGGCTATGGATATGAACCATATCTTGTGGAAGGGGAAGATTCTCTTGAAGTACATGAGAAGATGGCAAAGACTATGGATTCTTGTATAGAAAAAATCCTGAATATATGGGATACTTCCAGATCTCAGAATAAGCCATTTAGACCTTACTGGCCTATGATTATTTTAAAGACTCCAAAGGGTTGGACTGCTCCAAGGAAGGTTGGAAAACACTATATTGAGGGATATTGGAGAGCTCATCAAGTGCCTTTTTCTGATGCAAAGGAAAATCCTGAAAGTTTGAAGGTTTTGGAGGCTTGGCTGAGAAGTTATGAACCTGAAAAATTATTTACTCCTGATGGTAAGCTTAGGGAAGATTTAAGGGAGATAGCCCCATCTGGAGAGAGAAGAATGAGTGCTAACCCATATGCTAATGGTGGATTATTGAGAAAAGAATTAAAACTTCCCAATCTTAAGGATTATGCAGTGGGGGTGGATAAACCCTTTGAGGATAAGGCAGAAAATACACGTCCTTTAGGTGTGTTTTTAAGGGAAGTTATAAGATTGAATCCAGATAATTTTAGGGTCTTTGGACCTGATGAAACAAAATCAAACAGATTAGATGCAGTATTTGAATATGGAAAGGTTTTTATGGGGAAGATTCTTTCTGAAGATGAGGATGAAGGATATCTTACACCATTTGGAAGAACTATGGAAATGCTTTCAGAACATACCTTGGAGGGATGGCTTGAAGGGTATCTTCTTACTGGAAGACATGGATTTTTAAATACATATGAGGGATTTGCCCCCATAATCTCGTCCATGGTAAATCAATTTGGAAAATGGCTTGATATCTCTTCTGATGTACCTTGGAGAGCTCCTATCTCTTCATTGAATCTATTATTAACCTCTGTAGTATGGAGACAAGATCATAATGGTTTTACTCACCAGGATCCAGGATTTATAACATCTATTGTGGATAAGTGGCCTAATGTGGTAAGAGTATACTTCCCCCCAGATGCCAACACATTACTTTGTACCGTATGGCATTGTTTCCAAACCACTAATAGAATAAATATTATAGTCATAGATAAACAAAAACATCCTCAATATCTTTCTATGGATGATGCCTTTAAACATGCTATGAAAGGTATTGGAATATGGGATTTTGCAAGTAATCATCCAGAAGAAGATCCTGATGTTGTTATTGCAAGTTGTGGTGATATCCCAACTAAAGAGGCTATCTATGCTGTTAAGCTTTTAAAAGAGTTTTTCCCTTATCTAAAGATAAGATTTGTAAATGTGGTAAACCTTTTTACTCTTACACCTAATACAGAGCATCCAGATGGACTGACAGATAAAGAGTTTGATTCTTACTTTACAAAAGACAAACCTATAATATTTAACTTCCATGGTTATCCATGGCTTATACATAGGTTAACCTATAGGAGAAATAATCATAGAAATATTCATGTGAGAGGATATAGGGAAAATAGAAAAATAGGAATAGATGCTGGATATCTTGCACCTTTCTTAAAAGGAAGAGGAGGTATAACCACACCCCTTCAACTTGCTATATTGAACCAGATAGATCGTTATAGCATAGCCATGGATGTTATTGAAAGGGTAGAAGATTTGCAGAATAAAGGAGGTTATTACAAAGATTTATTGAAGAATATGCAGATAGAAGCCCTTGAATATGCATACAATCATGGGGTTGATAAGGAAGAATAGAGGAGGTTGGAATAAAAATGAAAAGTTTAAAAATAATTTTACTATCTATATTTATACTTACCTTGATATCTGTTTTCTCCTTTTCTCAAAATGAAGCTGATGCAAGTATAGTTATATCTCAAGAAACTCTAAATAAATTTTTGTCTGCAATTGGAGAGATAAAAAGAACTGAGAGCTTTAATGTTTCTGGGATTAAAAGTGAGTATACCTGGATTGTTAAAAATCCAAGAATAATTTTAGATGACAACAAGGCAAGATTTGAAGCTGATGTTTCTGTATCTATAAAGTTTCCTTCTGTGAGCTATACTACACCTGCCTACGGAGAAGTTTCGGTAAAGTATTTATTGAATGAGAATAGGATTTATATTAAAGTAGAAAAAGTAGCTTTTGAAGTAGCTTTTAGTATTCTTGGGAAGAAAGTTAAAGTAGGAGAAGTCGATATAACTAGGATATATCAAATTGCCTTCTCCTTTCCAGGGCCAAAACCTTTTGAATCAATGGTATCAGTAAGTATGCCTGATGGCAGTATTAAAATGATTAAGATAGAGACTATACCAGTATTAATGATTGAAAAGGGGAAAATTGTAGTAGGATCACAGATAAATTATCTTCCTGTAAAGTAAAAATTTGATATTTTGGGTAGTTTTAAAAATAGGGAGAAAAGGTAGTGCCAAGGAAGACCTTTTTTAATTTGCCTGAAGAAAAAAGAAAGAAAATAACAGACACGCTTATAAAATATTTTGCCACAAGGCCTTATAGTAAGGTAGATATTGAAGATGTATCAAGAGAATGTAAAGTGGCAAAAGGAAGTATGTATCTATATTTTGAGAATAAAAAAGATATGTATTTTTATGTTATAGAAGAGTCAGCAAAAAAGATATTAGAAGTTGCAGGCAGATATGATTTTGAAAAGATTAGTCTTTTTGAATATGTGGAAAAATCTTTTGAAGATACATGGAAGTTTATTAAAGAACATCCTTATGAATACATGCTTCTTGAAAAAACTGCTTTTTATGATGATTCACCCTACAAAGAAGAAATACAAGAATTTTTAAAAACTAAAACTAAATCTTTTCTTTACGAATTGATTGTAAAAAATCAAAAAGTTGGATTGATTAGAGAGGATATTTCTCCTGAATTAATTTTAATTTTTATTGAGTCTTCATCATGGGGGTTAAAAAGATTTTTTATTGAGATGGCTAAATTGCAGGGATTAAATGTATATGATCTTCCAAAGGACTATGTTAAAAAAACAGAAAATGATTACCTTAAACTTTTAAAAGAGGGGATAGAGAAAAAATGAAATTATCTTGACAAATTATGACTGATTAGTCATAATTGTATTGAAAGGATGTAAGGATATTTTTAGGGGAGGTTTTTATGTTTATTCAAGTAGAAAATGTTTCTAAGGTCTATCAAGTGGGAAAGTTTAAAGTAAATGCTCTTAAGAACATTAATATGTCATTAGAAAGAGGTAAGTTTTGTGTAATACTTGGTCCTTCGGGATCTGGAAAAACTACCTTTTTAAACATAATTGGAGGAATAGACAGACCTGACGAAGGAAAAGTAATAGTGGATGGGGAAGAGATAACAGGATATGACGATAAAGCTTTAACAAATTATAGAAGAAGAAAACTGGGTTTTGTTTTTCAATTCTATAATCTTGTAAATTCTCTTACTGTTTATGAGAATGTACTCTCTACTAAGTATCTTTCTGAAGATGGATTGGATCCCAAAGAAGTCTTAGAAGTGGTAGGAATGTGGGAACATAGAGATAAGTACCCTTTTGAAATATCAGGGGGAGAACAACAAAGGGTTGCTATAGCAAGGGCAGTAGTAAAAAATCCAGCAATTATTTTGTGTGATGAGCCAACTGGAGCTCTTGATTTTGAAAATGCAAAGAAAGTTTTGAGGCTTTTGGAAGATATTAATAGAAAGTATGGAACTACCATCATTATAGCTACACATAATACTGCTATATCTCAAATGTCTCACAAAATTATTAAATTAAGAAGTGGAGAACTTACTGAATTTGTTGATAATGCCACTCCTCTCTCTGCTGAGGAGGTGGTTTGGTAATGCTCAATAAAATACCATTAAGGATAATGTGGAGAGATAAATCCCATTTTATAGGAATAATTCTTTTAGTTTTTCTTGCCTCTTTTGTCTACAATATTTTTAGCGTAACTATGACAAATGTGGACATCAATTACAAAAATTTTGTTGAGAAATACAAACAGGAAAATTTTCATTTTATTACCTTTTTCCCTATTGATATAGAAGAGATTGAGAAAAAGTATAATGTGGAGATAGAGGAAAAATTTAATTTTGATTATAATTATGATGATAAAACCATTAGATTTTTCAATATTACTGAGAAGGTAAATAATCCATTAATATTGGAAGGTAAAATACCAAGTTTAGGAGAAGTAGCTATTGATCCCAATTTTTCTCAAAATAACAATTTGAAGATTGGAGATACTATAAATATAAATGGAATACCCTTTAAGATTTCTGGATATGTGGCTCTCCCTGATTATATCTATATTACAAAAAATGAAACTGATATTTTACCAGACCCGTCTCATTTTGGTGTTGGAATAATGAATATGGAAGATATGAAAAAATTTATTTCCAGTGTAGCTTATAGATATTACATGGTAAGAGGTAAGGTCAATGATATAGATTCTTTCAAGGCAGATATAAATTCAAAATATAATTTGATTTCTTTTCAAGAAAAAGACGAGAATTGGAGAATTATTGTTACTGAAAAAAAAGTAGAAAGTGGAAAACCTCTTTCATATGTTATGGCGTTTACTATTCTTTTAACCTCCTCTTTACTTCTTTTTATTGTTTTGAGAAGAATAATTAATTCTATGCATAGGGAGATAGGAACTCTTTATGCTCTTGGATATACCAAGGGTGAGATTACAAGGATATATATTATGTTTCCTTTTTATATTTGGCTTTTTGGTGCTATTCCAGGTGGAATTTTAGGCTATATATATTCTGATAGTTTTATAAATTTATATGTATCTTTCATTAGTGTACCAATTGTGGAAAAGATATTTCCTGTAAAAGATCTTTTTGTGGGTATATTTTTGCCAATAGTTTTTATGGGGTTTTCTGGATTCTTTGCTATAAGAGATCTATTAAGGAAAAAAGTAGTTGAGATAATAAAAGGAGAAGCAGAAAAGGCATTTAAAGTAAAGTTTCGTATAGGTTTTTTAGATAAATTATCTTTTAAGCTTAGAATAATGATAAAGCATGCTCTTCTTCATCCTTCGAGAGAGATTGTAATTATTTTGGGTGTTGCTTTTTCTGCTTTGATATTAATGTATGGTATTACTGCTGGATCAGCTCTTTCAAACCTTGTTTATGATACATTTCAAAATACTTTCAGATATAACTATATGTATGTTTTTAATTTCTATCAGAAAGATCATAGATATCCTAATTCTGAAAGATTCAATATGTTATCCTTTTATAAGGAAGGGACAAAAACGAGGATTACAATTTACGGAATAGAGAAGAAATCCCAACTAATTGTGTTAAGAGATAACAAAAGAAATAGGGTAGATTTAGAAGGGTTTGTTATATCACAAGCCCTTGCTGATAAGCTAAATTTAAAAGAAGGTGACATGTTAAAGGTAATAAATACAATTGATGGGAAGAGATATTCTCTTAAGATTTCAAAAATAGTAGATCTTTTTGTAGGAAATACTGGTTATATGAATCTTGAAGAATTTAATAAAACCTTTGGATTAGAAGATGGGGCTTTTATTGGGCTATATTCCATTGATAAATTAAATATCCCTGAGGAAGAATTAATTGTATCCATGAGCAAATCAGATTTGATGAAAGCCTTTGAGGATTCTACTGAAAGTGTGAACCAGATATTGCAAATGATGTACATTGTGTCTTTCTTTATGGCCTTTATTATTATCTATATACTTTCTTCTCTTATTATTACTGAGAATAGAAAGACATTAAGTATATTTAAGATACTTGGTTTTAGAGATGGAGAATTAAGTACCATGTTTTTAGGATTTAATAATGTTTCTTTTCTTCTTGGATTTTTAATAGGTATTCCTTTATATAGTTCATTCATCAAGTATATTGTTAATGTTGCTTTAAGGGATCTTGACTTCTCATTGAAGATGTATGCAGGATTTAAGGATATATGGCTAACTTTTATTATTCTTTTTGGCGCTTTTATACTATCTAAATATTTAAGTAGAAGAAGAATAGGAAAGATTTCACCAGCAATCGTAATAAAGGAACAGACAGAATAATATTTAGAGGACTTCATTTCTGTATGATATAATAAATGGCACTAAATATATATCTCATGTAATTTGGGAGGTGTTATAGTGAGAAGATTAATCTTATTTGTTTCAACTCTAATTTTCTTGTTTTCAGTGACTTATGCAGGAAATTTTGGGGTAGGTATAATTGCTGGTGAGCCAACAGGAATCTCTTTGAGACTTTGGCAAGATAAGGTAAATGCTTTTGATTTTGGCATTGCTTGGAGTATAGATGCCAATATATTGCATATCTCAGCCGATTATGTAACCCATAATTTTGGAATATTTAAACCCACATCGGGCTCTATGCCTTTTTATTATGGTATAGGATTAAGAATACTTGCAAAGGATAATACAAATTTTGGGGTGAGAGTTCCCTTAGGAATAGTTTTTATGCCAAAAGGAACAACCTTGGATTTCTTTTTTGAGATAGTCCCAACCCTTAATCTTGTGCCTGCTACTAATTTGGATGTAGATGGAGCAATAGGATTTAGATATTATTTCTAGCTAAGGAGAAGGATAAACTATGGAATATTTAAAAATAATACTTCTTGTTGTTATTCTTCTTTTTATTGCAGGTTGTACAAAACAATCATCTACCAATGACGGTACTGTTATGCCAACAGGAAATTTTGAGTGTAATATTACAATAGATCCTTATCAGGATAGGACTGAAATAAGTCCTTACATATATGGGGTAAATCAGGATATAGAAGGGGTCAAAGCTACAGCAAGAAGGATAGGAGGGAATAGGCTAACAGGGTATAATTGGGAGAATAATGCTTCTAATGCAGGGTCAGACTGGTATCATAGTAGTGATTATTACTTACCATGGCATATGGGGATTCCTCAAAGTGACTATAATAAGCCTGCCATAGTACTTACTAAGTTTCATGATAAGTCCTTAGAGATGGGAGCAATAAGCCTTATTACTCTTCAGATGGCAGGATATGTAGCAAAAGATGCTAATGGTTCTGTATCAGAAGAGGAGACAGCACCATCTTCAAGGTGGGCTGAGGTGAAATTTAGAAAGGGATCTAATCTTTCTTTAAATCCTGATACTAATGATAATTTTGTTTATATAGATGAGCTTCTAAATTTTCTTATAACAAAATATGGAAATTCAGATTCCCAAACAGGTATAAAAGGATATCTTTTGGACAATGAACCAGATCTTTGGAATAGCACTCATCCAAGGATTCATCCCCAAAAAGTAACATGTAATGAGCTTATTACAAAATCAATTGAGCTTGCAAAGGTAATAAAAGAAATGGATCCAAAGGCTCTGGTTTTTGGTTATGAATCTTATGGCTTTATGGGATTTTATAGTTTACAAGATGCGCCAGATTGGAATAACGTAAAAGGTAATCATAAGTGGTTTATAAGCTATTATCTGCAGAAAATGAGAGAGGCTTCTGAGCAGTTTGGAAAGAGACTTCTTGATGTTTTGTCTATTCATTGGTATCCCGAGGCAAGATCTTCTTCTGGAGTTAGAATATGTTTCGATGGGGAAGGGGCAGAAGATAAAGATATATGTATAGCAAGGATGCAAGCTCCAAGAACTCTCTGGGATCCAACCTATAAAACTTCTGTGAAAGGGCAGATAACTTCTGGTGAGAATAGCTGGATTAATCAATGGTTTCCAGAATTTTTGCCTCTCATTCCAAGAATAAAGGAGGATATAGATACTTATTTCCCAGGAACAAAGCTTGCTATTACAGAATTTGATTATGGTGGAAAAGATCATATATCAGGGGGAATTGCTCTCGTAGATGTACTTGGCATTTTTGGAAAATATGGGGTTTATCTTGCTACAAGATGGGCAGAGAGTGGTTCCTATGCTGCTTCAGCTTATAACATCTATCTAAACTATGATGGTAAAGGCTCAAAGTATGGGGATATATGTGTAAAAGCAGACTCATCAGATGTGGAGAAGATGCCTGTATATGCCTCTATACACAAAGATGATCAAAATAAGTTGCATATTATTTTGATAAATAGAACGTGGGATGAGGAAGGAATTGCTAAGATAAAGATTCGCGGGGACTATACTTATACATCTTGCACCATTTATGGATTTGATTATAGGTCTCCTGAAATTAAGAAAATAGATACTATTAGTAATATTGAGAATAACTATTTTGAATTAAAAGTGCCTCAATTAACCGTTTATCATCTTGTATTTTAAAAATTTAGGGGAAGAAAGTTTATTCTTTCTTCCCCTTTGAGGAGAAAAGATGATGAGACTTGATAGATTTCTTGTAAATCAAGGTTTTGGAAGTAGAAAGGAAGTACAAAAACTTATAAAATCAGGAGTTGTTAAGGTAAATGAAGAGGTTATAGACGACCCTTCATATCATATTGATCCCAATAAGGATATAGTGAATATTGATGGTGAAGAAATAGAGTATAAAGAAAATTTTTATTTTATGCTTAATAAACCAAAGGGATACATTACTGCAGCTTATGATGAAAAATACCCAACAGTCATGGATTTATTTTCTTCTGAACCAATGATTGATAAACTATTTCCTATAGGAAGGCTTGATATTGATACAGAAGGACTTCTTATAATAACTTCAGATGGACAACTGGCTCATAGAATTACCCATCCTAAGTGGAATATAGAAAAAGAATACTTTGTAATTGTTGATGGTGATGTATCAGATATTGATTTTTCAAGATATGAAAAGGAAGGAATATATTTAAAAAAGGAGAAGTATAAAACAAAACCTTTCAAAGTGGAAGTTTTAAAAACCTCCCCAGAAGAGTCAGAAATACTTATTACTATAACAGAAGGGAAATATCACATAATAAAAAATATAATGTCTGAGTTAAAACATGAAGTTTTATATTTAAAAAGGGTAAGAATAGGACCTTTGAGACTTGACGAAGATCTTGCCCCTGGTGAATACAGAGAGCTAACAAAAGAAGAGATAGATATGATAAAAAGGTCTGTAAAAATGTAAATTAATTTTTAAAAATTATTATTAATCCATTCTAAAGCCTTGAATATGTATTTATTCCAGAATTGCCAGTCATGGGTACCATCATCTTCCACATAGGTTACATCTATTCCTTCTTGTTTTAATGAGTTATATAGATCTCTGTTTTCTTGAATAAGAAAATCGTCTTTTCCGCAGGCCATATATATTTTGGGAATACTTTCTCCTTTTTCTTTTAACCTTTTAGCAAGAGCTGTTATATCTTTATCACTACCAATTAAGGAATTTAAATCTCCAAATACGTGTCTATAGTATTTATAACTTGCAATGCCATTATTATAATCGGGAGTGATGCCTGATATCTTGTTAATTATAAGGGCTGAGGATAGAGCAATTATTCCTCCAAAAACATTATTATAAACAAGGCCATTTCTCAATGCTCCATATCCTCCCATGGATAATCCTCCAATAAAAGTTTTTTCTCTTTTTTCCGGTATAGGAAATATATTTCTTGTAAATTCGATTAGTTCTTCGCCTATAAATCTACTGTAATAAGCTTCTCTATCCTCATCATCTAAATAAAAACTATTCTCCCCAGATGGCATAAATATTGCTACATTGTAACGTAAAGATAATTCTACTATTTGGGCTCCATATAACCAATCCATATGATTTCCTGCATATCCATGCAAGAGATATATTGTCTTCATTGAATCAATATCTGTGTTTTTGGAAAAGCTTCTATCAAATCTATCTACAGGTAATACAGCCATTAGTGTTGTACTTCTTTTAAGCATCTTTGAATAAAAATTAATTTCCATGATGGCCATTATAAGACTCCTCCTTCGAATTTATACATTAATATATAAGGATATTAGTATCCCGGAATCTTGCTATCATCAAGTCCTATGTATGTAGGTGTTTCATCTTTAATTTTTGACAATTCATACAATGCTACTGCGTTTTTACCAAGTTTTATATTGAATGTTATGTATCCATTGTTTGCTTTCATTCGCCATGTGGTAATGTAGGGTTGAGCTACTTCTTTCAAGGTTTTTATTTGCTCCTTTGATGGAAATCTTGGTCTACCCATATCGATCCATGTCTTCCATGGATTACCATGATTCTCATCTATTAATTTTTGCTTTATAAATACATCTTCGAATTCTACTGGTATTTCGAGCTTATATTCTCTTTCTTGTTCTGCATCTTTGCTCATAACCTCATTCCATGCAACAATAGCAATAGATCCATCTTCTCTTTGAGTTACTAAAATATGTTCATCTCTATACAATATCTTTTTGCCCATTGCATTGAAAAATGTAAACATATGGAATACAGGTTTCGGGATGTTATTAAATGCCACTAACCCAAAGCCACCATGAAAAATTGATCTTGGCACATCTGCCTCTTCAAAGACATCACTAAATGTCCAGTAAGAGAAGGAATCTACATAATCCCCGCCCTCACTTAAAACCCTTGCAAGGTATGCAGCATTAAAGGGAGTGTCATGTATAGGGCATAAAGGATTATAAGAGCTATTGTATTCGGTTATGTGGATGGGTAAATTAGGGAAAGGTGAATTTTTTACTTGATTTCTTACCTCTCTAAATTCCCTTATCATGTAATCAATAGGATTTACATCATGATAAGCAAAGTGTGGCGTATATTCAGGTGTTTTTGCTGTGTATGAATGTCTGGTTACAAAGTCTACAGGTACGTTATTTTTATAACAAAAATTTAGAAAGTCATCTATCCAATGTTCTCCTCCTCCACAAATAGCGGGTCCACCAACTTTTATGTTTTCATCTACCTCTTTTATAGCTTTTACTGTGACCTCGTATAATTTAAAATACTCAGCTTGATTGGCATCTTTCCAGAATCCACTTAAATTGGGTTCGTTCCATATTTCAAAGGGCCACTGTTCTACCTCTTTTTCTCCATATCTTTCAATAAAATGTTTAACTACTGCTTTAATGAGTTTTTCCCATTTATTATAATCACTGGGAGGAGTAACATTTCCTCTCCAATAGAATATAGTTTGTGTACCAGAAGCAAGTTTTGATGGCATGAAGCCTATTTCTACAAAAGGACGTATACCAAGTTCTAAAAATGTATCGTAAATTCTATCAATATATGTAAAGTTGTAAAAAGGTTGAACGGTATTTCCAACTATGTCTTCACGGTATATTCCTACATCATCATGAAGGAGTCCGTGGGCTCTTAAATATTTAAATCCAATATGCTGTTGTACATAAGTTAGAGCATCAATATATTCTTTTTGAAGAGCAAGACCTATTCGACCACTACCAACACAAAATTTCCAATTGTCAGGAAAAGTTCCTATTTGTTTGTCTTTTTCAATTTTGATATGAGTCATTATTTATTAACCTCCAATATTTATAAATTTTCTTTTTACTTTACAAATCTCCATGTATCCATATCAAATAAATTAACTGCTTTTTCACCTTTAAAAACAAAATATAAGTCGTGAGTACCTGTTATGTTGTTGATATCTGCTTCCACTTTAATCCATTTTGATGAATCATTGTTCTGTGGGGTAATCTCTATAACAGAAATTGGTTTACTATCTATAGAATCTAATCTAATTTCTATATAACTTTTCCCATTGATATTGGAAACCACGGCTTCAAATTTCTTCGGTGGTATATTTCCAAAATCAACTTTTGATAGGGCGATCCAATCCCCATTATCTATATCTGTTAAACACATATTGTTGCTTGCATTTTCTTTCTTTGTAGAGATTCCTGCACACCATGCGAACGTTTCTGCTTCAACAGTTTTATAAGGATCAAAGGGTTTTATTTGAGATACTCCCTTGTAATCTGCTATAACTTCTTTAATCTTTCCGTTTTCAATTTTTACTTCATTTATATGAGGTGATCTATAACCTTTTGCAACTCCCATGTCTAACGCAAGAGTCTGAGCATGATATGCGATATACCATTTACCTTTAAATTCAAAAAGTTGATGATGATTATTACCACCAACAATAAAGAAGTATCCTGGATTTTTCAATATTACTCCTTGGTATTCCCAGGGTCCCATAGGGTTTTTACTTGTCATGTATACTATAGCTCCTGTGGGAGGGCTTCCTGCAGGTTTTGGTCCAGCGTAAAAATTTGTACAATAGGAGTAGTAATATAGACCATTTATTTTATTAATTCCTGAGGCTTCAAACATAAAGGGAGCTGGTATTACTTTTGCCTCTCCTATAACGCTTATCATGTCATTGCCAAGCTGCATAACTCTTGCTGTGTTAGGCATTTCTTCTTTTCCTTTTGGAACTCCCCCACCAAAATAAATATATGCTTTTCCATCATCATCTACAAGTACAGCAGGATCAAATAACCATACAACTCCCACTACTCCGGGAGTATACCAAGAAATAAGAGCCTTTCCAAGAGGATCTGTCCAAGGACCAATTGGTGATTCTGATGTCAAGACACCAATACCACTGGCATTGTTTGAAAAATAAAGGAAAAATTTATCTTTACCATTTATTTTTTTACATACTACTGCAGGAGCCCAAGAATTCATTGCCCATTTAGCAATGCCATTAGATCCGGCTACCTCAATTTCACCATGATCAGTCCAATTGGCAAGATCTTCTGATGATATAACGCTTATCTTGTTAATTTTACTATATGAGTTTTCTTTTACATTACCATTAATATCATATTCTAAAATGTCATTAGTAAGATATATGTACACTCTATCGTTATATACAAGAACAGCTGGATCTGCACCAAATTTGTGGGATATTAATGGATTCCCATTAGTCGGTTTTTTACCAATAGGTTTTTTAGGTATAACTATAATATCCGCACTAAGCGTAGCGCTTGTTTCTGCCTTTAATGGAATTAATAATAAAAGGAAGATAATAATAAAAACGATTGTATACATAGTACTAAAAAACCTTTTTATATTACCTTTAGTGACGAACATTTTAACCATCCCTTTTTATAAATATTTAGTAGAAATTTTAATATAATTGGTAGACATAAGTCAATATATTGTTTTTTAACATTTTAACCATCATATCAATTTCCCTTTTTATGTATAACTTTAATTGACTTTCTTTTGAGTTTATCCTACTATATATTTTATGAATAGCCATAAATTTCTTGTAGAAGTCGAAGATCTAAGAAAATATTATGGTAATGTTAAAGCGGTAGATGGTGTAAGCTTTAAGATAAAACAAGGGTCTATTTTTACTCTTTTGGGGCCTAATGGTGCGGGAAAGACAACAACACTTGAAATAATTGAAGGTTTAAGAACCCCAGATAGTGGCAAGATTACTATATTTGGAAGACAAGTTGATAGAATTGGGAGAGAAGAGAAAGAGTTAATAGGTGTTTCTTTACAGGAGACTAATCTTATTTCTCATCTTACTGTAAGGGAAACTCTTTCTATGTTTAGAAGTTTTTATAAGCGCGGACTAAGGGTAGATGATGTACTTGACTTTGTTAATTTAAAAGAAAAAGAGAAAAGTTATGTGGAGAAACTTTCGGGTGGTCAAAGACAAAGACTTGCTATAGGACTTGCTATTATTAATGATCCTCTTCTTTTATTTTTAGATGAACCAACAACTGGCCTTGATCCTCAAGCAAGAAGAAGTGTATGGGATCTTCTTTTGGATCTAAAGAAGAAAGGTAAAACTATAGTTCTTACAACACATTATATGGAAGAAGCAGAATTTTTAGCTGATTGGGTATGTATTATGGATCATGGAAAAATAATAGCAGAGGGTACTCCAGAAGATCTAATAAGAAGTATAGGAGGGGAAAGTGTGATTGAAGTAGATATAGAAGAAAATCATAGCTTTTTAGAAGATTTAAATAATATGGGATTGAATTATGTATTTAATTCTAAGAATAAGCGTCTTGTGATTAAGACAAACAATGTTTTAGAGGCTATCGAGAACCTTTTAAAGATAGCTAAAGGAAAAGGTATAAAGGTTAGAAATGAGACTATAAGACAGCCAAATTTAGAAGATGTGTTTTTAACATTAACAGGAAGACAGCTTAGAGAAGAATGATGATTATTAAAAATTCAACCTATTTTTTTAAATCTGCTATAAGGGAAAAAGCTTATATTTTTTGGTGTATCGCATTTCCAGCAATCTTAATGATGATTCTTATAACTATTTTTTCATCTTTATATGAAGTAAAGAGGGTTAATTTTGATATTTATTTGGTAAAAAATGAATCAGGAGATTTTTCAAATATTATTTACAATGTATTTGAAGATCTAAGTAAAGGAGAAGAAAAGATATTTAATTTAAAAATTTTTAAAGATATTAGTATTGGAGAAAAACTACTTGAAGATTTGAAAAAGGGTAAGACAAAACTTATAGTAGAAATTCCCGAAGGATTTGATTCTCTTGTACTTTCTAATATCACTATGAGAATGTTTGGGGCTGATGTAAATCCTGTACCAATTAAAGTTTATACCTTAAGGCATAGTCTTTCTTCTCAAGCTGCAAGTATGGTTGTAAGAAGTATTATAGATAGAATGAATTTAGAATTTGTAAAAAGGATGACAAATGTCAATGAATATAAGGTGAAAAGCAAAATATTAGGTAGCAAAAAGGGATTTTCATATGTTGATTTCATATTTCCAGGAATTGTTATAATTGCTATATTTTTTACAGGAATGTTTGGAATTGGGCAAGAACTTTCCTGGTATAGGGAAGGTAAAATATTAAAAAGATTTCAGTTAACCCCTATTTCACCTCTTAATTTTTTCCTATCTTATTTTCTCTCTCGCTTTTATTTTTTTATTCTTCAGATTTTGGTTCTCTCCTTTGTGGGAAAGGTGATTTATAAAAGTTCTGTTAATCCTTTCTCTTTCTATTTTATTTTTTATGTATTTCTTACCATGTTTACCATTTCTACCTTTGGATTTTTTATATCAGCGGTAGCTAAAAACACCAATTCAGCTAATGTGATAGGGCAGATTCTTAATTTTCCATTACAATTTCTTGGTGGAATTTACTTTCCTGTGAATGATGTGCCGTGGTTTGTAAAGTGGATTGTTATTATTAATCCTATCACGTATTTGGCAGCGGGTATAAGGGATACGCTTGGTATTATGCCTTCACCATATCCTATATATTTAACTATTTTGATTCCTTTAGTTTACTTTTTAATCTTTTTGCTGATATCTATTAAAAAATATAGAAATATGGAATTAACATGAGAGTATTTATTAATATTGCATTTTATAGAATAAAAAGTTTTTATAGAGATACCTTTACCTTTCTCTTTACCATTATACTTCCTCTTATCTTTGTCATAATATTTGGCTTTGTTTTTGGTGAAAGTGCTACAGGTACTAACGAATATGGTATTTCTTTAGGAATTATTAAAGATAATAGTGATCTTGTTCAAGTATTAAAAGAGTTAGGAGATATGAAAGTTGTATTAGTAGATAATGAGGAAGAATTAAGGAATCAGGTATTAGGAGGGTATATAGATGGGGGAGTAATATTTGACAGAAATGAATTTAATTTATTAATTAACTTTTCAAGTTTTCAGCAGAAACCATTCTTAAGGACTCTTGGAGAAAATCTTGCTAATGTTTATGCACTCCATGAGATAGGCAAGGGAAGGGGAATTGTTAAAGTTGAAGAAGAATTTATTGATCCTGGAAAGGTTCGTGTAACAAGCTTAGGATATAGCATTCCTGGTGTTTTAAGTTTTTCTATTTCAGGATCTATATTTACTATGATTGCTCTTTTTGGATATTATAGGAAAAGGAAGGTATTAAAAAGATTTGCAGTAACTCCAATAAGTCCTTTATCATTTGTATCAGGTATGGTCTTTGCTAACGTTATTTTAAGTATTTTATCATGTATACTTGTTCTTTTGGTAGCCCAAATCATTTTTAATCTTAACTTTTCAATCAATTGGGGTCTCTTTTTATTGTCTTTATTCTCTTCAATTCTTGGTATGATGGTATTAGGTATTATACTTTCTGCTTTATTTAAAGAGCCACAAACTGCAAATAATGTAGGGAACTTACTTGTAAATATAATGCTTTTCTTTTCAGGTGTGTATTTTCCTCTTGATTTTCTACCTAATTATCTGAAGATTTTAGCTCGTTTTTTGCCCCTTTATTATGTAGGTAAAGCTTTAAGAATATCTGTAGGTGTTGAAGAAGGAGATTTAAGTTTTATATATACTTTATCTACTATAATGGTTTTGATTTTTGTCTTTCTTATCTCCATTTTTGGAAGAAAAATTTTGTCTTTGGAAGAAGATTAATTTTTTATCTAAATATGTTCTTTGCTAATAAACTTTTTTCAAGTCTAATTGCTTTTTGAGGGCAAAGTTCATGACAACAAAAACAAGAGATGCATTTACTGTAATCTATAACCATTTTATTATTTATTAAAGATATAGCTTTCTTAGGACAACCATTCTCGCATATTCTGCATTTTATACATTTGGTATCATCAATAACAGGATATTGTCGTATTAGTTTGTTAAATAAAAAAGAAGCTATATTACCCATAAAAGATGGTAAATTTTTTGTTATGGAGTAGAAGTTTTTAACCTTTGCTACATTATGATTGTAAAGTTTATCTTTTTCTTCACCGATAATCTCAATTTTCTCTATATCTATCTCACCAAGACCCTTCTTATAGGCTATCAAGTTTGTGAATATTTCCTGGGGACTATATCCAAGGATTATACTTGATATTACATCTACCGCAACTGCGTCATCACCTATTATTAATTTCCCAAATCTTCTTGGATTACCAGCAGATGGTCCTTCTCCTTCCATACCTATAATTCCATCAACGATATTTATTAAGGGGTTTACTTCTTTAAATATATCTACTAAAATTTTGGCAAAGCTTTCTGGATTTATTGCAATAGCATGCATTTTTGATTTATTCATGCCGGGTACAAGACCAAATGTGTTTTTTATAGCACACGTCATTAGCATAAAGGTATGGGTTTTTAATTTGGGTACATTTATTATGTAATCCACTTCTTTTATAAATTTTGTTATTGGTATTTCTCCTGCAATGTCACTCTTAATACTTATAACTCCATAGGTATATAAATTAACAAGATTTGCTCCTTGTCTTTCTGCTACCTCTTTTAAACCTGTTATTCTATATAGATGATCCATGTTTGTAGCTGTGGTTCCAGGGGTGTCCCCAATATATACGTCCTTTACTCCTTTTTCTTTAAGTACTTCTATTAAAGATTCTATTAAAATTGGGTGAGTTGTAATAGCTTTTTCTGGAGGTGCTGCCATAAGAAGATTAGGCTTAATAAAAGTCTTTTTTCCTTTAAGATCTGGTAGCTTAAAATGATCAAAAGCTTTTAAAATTTTTTCTTTTAACTCATCTTTATTATAATCGGTTTCATATACTACAACTTTTGTATTCATAAAATTATTCTCCTTCCTAATTCTTAGATTTTAACAAATTCTTGGTAAAAGATCCTTTTTTAGAGGATCTAATATCCTCTTTGTTCCCATTTTAGTTTTTAAGTAAACTCTTTTTCCTTTTCCCCTTACTTCTCCTATTATTTGTGCTTTTTGACCTAAAGGGTGATTTCTTAAAAATTCTATAATTTTTTTCTCCTCCTTTTTATCTGCAATGATAACAACTTTTCCTTCATTGGCAGAGTATAGAGGATCTATTCCAAGAATTTCACTGGCATTTTTAACCCATGGTTTTACGGGAATTTTTTCTTCATCTATCTCAATTTCCACATTATATTTTTGAGCAATTTCATTTAGTACACCAGCAACTCCTCCTCTTGTTGGATCTCTCATAAATTTTATCCCACTACTGATTTTTAAAAGAGGAAGAGTTATGTTATGAAGTGGAGCAAGGTCTGATTCTATTTCTTCGGTTTTTATTCCCAATCTTTCCAACATTATTGATAGTCCATGTTCTCCAATCTCTCCATTTATAATTACAATGTCACCTTCCTCTATTTTTCTACCATGCCAACTTATCCCATCTTCTATTATGCCAATTCCTGTAGTGTTTATGTAAATTTTATCTCCCTTACCTTTTTCTACCACCTTTGTATCTCCAGTCACCACTTTAACATTACATTCATCTATAGCAGATCGCATAGATTCTAATATTTTTCTAAACTCATTTAAAGATAGGCCTTCTTCTAAGATAAATCCTACACTTATATAAAGAGGTTTTGCTCCCATTACTGAGAGGTCATTTATGGTACCGTATATGGATAGTTTTCCAATATCTCCACCCTTGAAGAAGATAGGAGATACTACAAAGGAATCTGTCGTAAATGCAATTTTCCCTTTTATATCTATAAGAGCAGAATCTAATAGCTCTTCTAAGATTTCATTTCCAAGGTATTTCAATATCTCTTCTTCAATAAGTTTTCTTGTTGCTTCTCCTCCATTTCCATGAGAAAGAAGAATAATATCTTCCATTTATTCTCCTCCATAAATGTAATAGGCTGAACATGTGCCTTCTGAGGATACCATACAAGGTCCCTTTGGGCTTTCAGGTGTACAAGATTTTCCAAAAAGAGGACAATCTGTAGGCTTTATAACTCCTCTTAACACTTCTCCGCATCGGCAATAATTGTTTTTTGACTTTAAAATATTTGGTTTTTGAGGATATATTTTTCGGATATCAAATTCTTCAAATGATTCATTTAAAATAAGACCACTATCTTCTATGGTTCCTAAACCTCTCCAATTGGCACTTCCTTTTTTGAATACCTTGTACATATATTCTAATGCAGTTTTATTTCCTTCTTCTTTTACGCTTTTTTCATATGCATTGATAAGAGCTGGCCTTTCTTCTTCTATAATTTTTAATAAGTGATATATTCCATATAATATTTCTTCAGGTTTAAATCCCATTATTACAAAAGGAATTTTATATGTATTAAATAATTCTTCCCAACCCTTTCTCCCTATTATTGTAGACACATGTCCAGGACCGATAATCCCATCAATTTTTATTTCTCCCATGTCTAAAATTGCTTTCATAGCAGGAGGTGTTAGTTTATGTAATGAGAGAAAATACAGATTTTTGATATTTTCCTCCTTAGCTTTAATTAAAGTGAAGGCTAAGTTAGGAACTGTTGTTTCAAAACCTATCCCTATAAGTAGATATTTTTTGTTTGGATTTTGTTTTGCTATATTTATAGATTCTAAAGGGGAGTACACAACAATTACTTCTTTACCTTTTGCTCTTAGGTAATTTAAACTACCATTATTTCCTGGTACATTTATCAGATCTCCAAAGGTTATAATGCCTAAATCATAATTTTGTGCAAGATCTATTATGTAATCAATATCATCCTCTGATGTTACACATACAGGACAGCCAGGTCCTGATAAAAGATGAATATTTTCAGGTAAAAGTTGTCTAATTCCGTAACGAAAGATTTCATGAGTATGAGTACCGCAAAATTCCATTATATTTATCTTTTTTTTTGATATCTTTTTTATTCTTTCTACTACTTCCTTAATATCCACTTTACTTTTCAATCTCTTCTAAGGTAGAGAATATATCGCCGGCCTCTTCTTCGCTTAGAATACTAATAGAAAAGCCTGCATGTACTAAAACATAATCTCCTACTTTTACTTCAGGGGTAAAGATAGTACTTATCTCGAGAGTAGGACCTCCCATGTCCACAAGAGCAGTGTTATCTTCTCTAACTACCACCACTTTTAATGGTACTCCAAGGCACATATGTTTCCTCCTAAATTATTTCTTTGTATTTTAAGATTATACCATATTTTATACCTTATAATGGGTATGATCTGAGATATAATTAAACAAAAATAAGATAGGGGGTATATTGTATGGAACTTGATGTTTTAACTGTAGGTGAAATACTTGTAGAGATGATGGCCAAAAATTTGGATCAGGATTTTTTGCATCCTGGAGAGTTATTAGGTCCTTACCCGAGTGGTGCTCCTGCAATTTTTATTGATCAGATTGTAAAATTAGGGCTCCGAGGGGGAATAATAGGATGTGTTGGGGAAGATGATTTTGGAGAAATGGTTTATCAAAGGTTAAAGAGGGACGGGATTCAAACTGATCTGATAAAAAGAACTGGAGAATATATAACTGGTATTGCTTTTGTTACTTATTTTTCAAATGGGGAAAGAAAATTTATTTTTCATCTTCCTCATTCAGCAGCAAGTAAGGTTTTTTCAGAAGATATTACAGAGGATTTGATAAAAAATGTAAAATGTTTACATATTATGGGATGTTCTTTGGCAATAAGTAAAAATATGAAAGATGCTATAATGAAGGCTGTTGATTTGGCTTATTCATTTGAGAAAATGGTATTTTTGATCCCAATATTAGGGTTGAATTGGGTTTATCCCCAGAATATTTAAAAACTCTCAAGTATATTCTTTCTAAATCAGATATAGTTTTGTCAGGAGAGATAGAGATTTTGACTATAACTGAATCTCAAAGTATGGAAGAAGCTTTGGATAAGCTGAGAGAATTTGGGATAAAAATCATTGTAATAAAGAAAGGAAAAAGGGGAGCAGAAGCTTATTATGGAGAGGAACATTATAGGGTAGATCCATATCCAGTAGATGAGGTTGATCCTACGGGAGCTGGTGATTGTTTTGATGCAGGATTTATAGCAAGTATATTGCAAGGATATAATATTAATAAGGCATTAAGACTTGCAAATATTATTGGAGCTTTGAGTGTAACAAAGAAGGGACCTATGGAGGGAGTGGTAGATGGAGAAACTTTAAAAAATTATATATGAATTGCATAGTGATAATCTTCTAAGGTTTTTTTAATTTCGTGCTTTATTATATCTGTTACTTTATTTTTAATTTTTCCCTCTCTTATGAGGTAATATTCGTCATAAAAATATTGATATATAAATCTCATATCTATATTTTCAGAGAGGTTTTTCAATAAAATTTGAAGAGATCTTTTAATTTCAGGAAATTCCCAATAATATCTTATCCTGTCCAATAGGCTATATAAAATATCCTTATCAGTATTTTCTTCTTTATAATATTTAGACCAATATTTATCATTCTTCTTCATCACATGTAGAACAATTTCTTTAAGATTTGATCTTTTTTCTTTTGGTATCAGTTCGTTTTCGATTAAGTTTAAAATAAAAAGGGTTCTTCTGAAGGACGCAGTAAGAGCAGGGCCTACTTTTAAAATTCTTATACCATCTTCTACCATCTTTTTTAAATGTATTTTAGTTTGATAATCAGTAGAATGGGCTTCAATAAATAAATCTTCTTCCCTAACTTTATTTAAAAGATTTATAACTTTTTTTCTATCATAATCGAAAACCTTATCATTATCAAAACCTATGCCCAACATTACTACAAACCCTATAATTCTATCCCATATATGGGGAAAATTCTGAAAGGATTTTTTAAAGGCAGAGAGAGATTTTTTAAATTCATCTATTGAGGTTATTCCTTCTTTCTCACCTCCACCTGCTACAGGTACATCTGTCCCTACCACATAAACTGGTTTAATATTAAGCCTTTCTGCCGCATTTTCTGCTACTTCTAAAAGTTCTTTTTCTCTTTCTGCAATAGTTTCCATATTTAATATGGGAGGATCATCTCCTAAGGGCATACTACAATCTAAATGTATTTTTTTATATCCACTTTCAACAAATAATTTTACAAGATCTTTTGCTTTTTTCATTGCTGAAGAGGCTTTTTCTTCTTGCCAAGGTAGAGGTCCTAAATGGTCTCCACCTAAGATAACTCTTTCTTCTTTTATGTTCTTTTCTTTCAGCAGTCTATGAACAAAGTTTTTAAAATCTTCAGGAGTCATTCCTGAGTATCCTCCATATTGATTTACTTGATGGGGTGTAACTTCAATCAGTATATAATCATCATTTTCTTCAGCATATTCTAAGGATGTCTCTATCACAAAAGAGTTCGATGTACATATGGAATATACTCCTTTTTTCCTTAAATAATCCTTATTAAGCCACATATTGAATTCCTCCTATTTTCTTTCAAACATATCTCCTAAATATTTTTTATGGGCTTCAAGTAGTTCATCTACCAATTTATGGATTTTTTCAGGGGATAGGAGAGAAGAAGCTACTGGATCCAAAAGGGCAGCATAGTAAATATAATCTTTATTACTTTCTATTGCTCCTCTTACTGCTAATCTTTGTACATTTATTTGCATAATATTTAATGAAGCAAGTTGGTCTGGAATTTTACCAATATAGAGAGGGGAAATTCCATTTCTGTCTACATAGCATGGTACTTCTACCATACAATCATATGGATAGTTTTCTATAATTCCTTTATTTCTTACGATACCATATACTTGTTTAGACTCATTGGTTTCATATGCATGAATAATCTGAACTGCGTATTCTTTAGAGGTATCTGTATTGTCATCACCATAAAATCTTTTTATTAAATTATATTCTTCTTTTATATTTCTCAAATAATAATTCTTAAAAGCCTCAAAGACTTTTTCATTCTCTTCCACTCTTCTTATGTATTCTCTTATAGGGATATTGAGTTTTTCAATCAAATCATTGTCCCTTAAGAAGTATGGGAAATATTCTGCATTATGCTCTGAGGATTCAGTTACAAAATAATGAAATCTTCTTAATATTTCAAATCTTACTGAGTCTTTTTTACAAATTTCCTTTTTCTCCATTGCTTTAAATAGGTAGGGATATAAATTTTCACCTTTTCTTTCAAAAACTAAGACCCATGCCATATGGTTTATTCCTGCTACCTTGTAATTTATTTCTTCTACGGACACATCTATGTAGCTTGCTAATTGCTCAATAGTGTATGGTATGGAATGGCAAAGACCTATATTTTTAATATTTGATATTTCATTTATGAACCACTGATTCATGGACATAGGATTTGTAAAATTAATAAGTAATGAGTTAGGAGCATATTCTTCAATATTTCTTACTAATTCTTTAAAGAATGGTGCTGTTCTTAGAAATCTCATTATTCCGCCAATACCATGAGTATCTCCTATGGTTTGTCTTAAACCATATTTCTCAGATATATCAAAATCTACATATGTAGCTTCTTTTCCTCCTATTTGTACTGTATTTATGACATAACTTGAGCCTTTTATGGCCTCTTTCATTTCTAAATAACTTTTTATAGACCATTTTAGTTTTTTAGTTTCTTTTATCTCTTCTGCTATTTTTTTAGCTACTTCTAATCTCTCTGGATCTATATCCATTAAGACGATTTCTAAATCTTTAAATTCTGGAAATAAACTTAAGTCTTTTAGAAGATTTCTTGTGAATACTACACTACCTGCACCAATAAAACATATTTTCATTCTTTAGCACCTCCTTAATCTACTTAAGACCACTAAAGGCTATTCCTTCTATGAAACTCTTTTGGGTGAATAGAAATAATATAATTGGTGGAAGTGATGCAATAATACCTCCTGCCATTATAACTCCCCAATTACTGAAATATTGCCCTTGTAATAAGGCTATTGCTATAGGGAGGGTTCTCTTCTCAGGGGATGTAATAACTATAAGGGGCCATAGGAATAAATTCCATGCATATATGAAGACTAAAAGTCCAAAGGATAAAGTAATAGGTTTTGATAAAGGCATCATAATATGCCATAATATTTTCCATATACTTGCCCCATCTACAATTGCTGCCTCTTCCATTTCAATGGGTAGAGAAAGAAAGTGCTGTCTATAAAGAAATATGCCAAATTCACTAAATATTTCTAGAAGAATGACTCCTGTTAAAGTGTTAATTAATCCTAAATTTTTTAGAATAATATATCTGGGTATAAGGAGTACAATTCCGGGTAGCATAATTACTGAAAGAAATATTAGGAAAATGGCATTTTTATACGGGAAATAAAGCCTTGCAAAAGCATAGCTTGCTAAAGAACAAAGAAATATTTGGGAAAATACTAAAGTTAAGGTAACAAAAAGAGAATTTAAAAAATATCTAGCAAAATCTAATTTAATAAATATTTCTTTATAGTTATTAGTAATAGGATTCAGGGGAAAGAGTCGAGGTGGAACAGAAGGTGCTTCCTCTATGGTTTCGAAGGATACTATTAGCATGAAACAGTATGGAAGAAACATGAGAATAGCTCCAATCAATAGAATTATAGAAATGAATTTTTTACTCATAATATACCCATCTCCTTTGAAATCTGAATTGAATGATTGTTAAGATAAGTAAGATGAAATAAAGAATCCAAGAGAGGGCTGTGCCGTATCCCATTCGGAACCAGTTAAAGCCATTTCTGTAAATATAATATACTATAGTATATGTGGAGTAACCAGGACCACCGCGAGTCATAGTAAATACGCTTTCAAACATTTGTACTGTACTTATGATCTGCATGATGAGTATAAAAAATATGATAGGAGTCATAAGAGGTATAGTTATATTTAATAGAATATCTTTCTTAGTAGCCCCATCGAGTTCTGCAGCCTCGTAATATGTAATGGGTATGTTTTGAAGCCCTGCTAAAAATAAAATTATGTTATAGCTTAGGCTACCCCATATACCCACTAAGGCTAAAGAAAATAGGGCTATTCTAGGATCTGTTAACCAATAAATTTTTTTTAAACTCAAAAGGCCAAGTACTGTATTTAATAGGCCATATTCAGGATTGAAGAACCATAACCATACAAAGTTTATAGCTACAGATGAGGTAACTGTAGGTACAAAATAAAATACTCTTAATGTTCTTATAAATTTTGAATTTTGATTAAGGCCAACTGCAATAAGGAAACTTAATACTAAAGAAGCAGGTACTACATATAAAGTATATAAGAATGAATTTTTCAATGAAATCCAAAATATCTTGTCTTGTAATATTTTTTTGAAATTCTTAAGACCAACAAATTCTGGAGGTGAAATGGCATCGTATTTGGAAAGGGCAAGTTTAAAGGATATTCCAAAAGGAATATAATAGGCTAATAACGCAAATATAAGAGAAAGAAGAATGAAAAGAAAAAAATATAATCCTTGTATACTTCTCTTTATACCTCCAGGCTCTCTCATGAAAAGTTCCTCCTAAGATAAAGAGGGGAAAGACAAAATCTTTCCCCTCTTATAATATTTTTATTCCTCTTTAGCCTTAATAATGATATCGTTTATTTCTTGTACAGCTTGCCTTAGGCCATCTTCAACTGGCAATCTTCCAGATATAAATTCAACAATATAATAGGTTTCCCATCTGTCAAACCATTCACTTGCTCCTTCTGTCTGAGGCCATGGATTAGTGAATTTTACAGAATCAATAAATACCCGAGCATCCTTTTCCTTTCCGAATTTCTTAAATCCTTGTACCCAGAGTTTATCTGCATCTTTATAGGCTGGAATTACAGTCCCAGTCTTGCCAAGTATTTTAGCTGCTCCTTTTCCAGCCATCCATTTTACAAAAGTCCAAGCAGCATCTAAATTTTTAGTTTTACTCCAAATTACATTACCTAAGGAATCTGATATGGTAGCCCTCTTTCCTAATTTGGATTTTGGAAGCATAACTACTCCAAAATTAAAGGCTTTAATATTTTGAGCATAATATCCAAGCATCCATGATCCACCAAAATTCATAGCACTTCTTCCGGCTATAAACAAATCTTCAGAAGTAACGCCAGGTTTAGGTGCAAAACCATTTTCAGTTAATTCTTTTGTAAAAGAAAGTGCTTCTACAGCTGGAGGGGTATCTAAAACTACTTTTCCTTCTTTGTCTACTAATGATCCACCAAGAGATAGAATCAATGGGAATAGAAATCCTTGAGAAACAGCTAATGCTCCGCCGTCAGCTGTTATACCATATCTTACTACAGATCCTTTTGCATCTTTCTTCGTTAATTTTTCTGCAGCCTTCTTTACGTCTTCCCAAGTCCAATTAGTATCTGGATACTTTAGTTTAAGTTCGTCGAAAGCCTTTTTATTAAAATACATAGCGATAGTATCATAGTCTCTTGGAAGAGAATAATATCTTCCGTTTATGTTATGAAGCTTAAGAATTCCAGAAGGATAGACACTAAGATCAATTTTGTCTTTTTCTATGAACGATGTAATATCTACTATGGTTTTCTTAGCCACATAATCTTTTAGATAGAATCCATTATCCATAGTGAATACATCCCAGCAATCTCCACCTGCTATCATGGTTTGTAACTTAGTCCAATATTCTTCCCATGGTACATGTTCAAGTTTTACTTTGATATTAGGATATTTTTTTTCAAAAGCAGAAATTTGTGCTTTAATGCCATCTATTTGTTCACTCATCCATACTCCATATCTAATTGTGATTGTTTTTTGACCAAAAGAAGTAGTGATCAAGAGTAAAGAAAGGAAAGTAATAAGGAGAACCACTATTTTTTTTCAATTGAAACACCTCCTTTTATTTTTTGTTCATTATTATATCAATTTTAGTCTAAATAAACAATGTGTTTTGAATGTTATAGATAAGAAATTTATAAAAAGAAGAGTTTTTTTGTCTCTTTACAATCATTTTTGGATCAAATATAATAAAGAACAAATATCAAAATACTTATAGAATGGGGTTTTATTAATATGAAAGAATATAGATTTAGTAAAATAATTAAACTTATTAGAGAAAGAGGATATATCACTGTTCCTGAAATAGCTAAGGAACTTGGTATCTCTGAGATAACCGTAAGAAGAGATTTAAGATTTTTAGAAGGTCAAGGATTGATAAAGAGAGTAAGAGGAGGAGCTACCCTTACAGGAATTACTTCTGAAAATTCTTTTTTTGTTAAATTGGAAGAAAATAAAGAGGCTAAAAAAGAAATAGGTAAAAAGGCCTTATCCTTATTAAAAGATGGATCAATAATTGCCTTGAGTGGAGGAACAACCATATATTATATGGTGCAAGCATTAGATGAAAGTCCTATAACTGATCTTACTATTTTAACTAACTCTATAACTTCTGCTTGGGCTGTTATTAATCTGAGGAAATCTTTTAAACTTATTCACTCTGGAGGTACTACAAAGGAAAAATCTTTTGAATGTATAGGTGGATATGTTATAAAGTTTTTCCAAGAGATAGGTAAGATTGATTTTTACTTTTTAGGAGCAAATGGTGTTGATCTAAAAAGTGGTATTACCTTTTTTGATATGGAGGAAGCAGAGGTTGCAAAAACTATAATATTAAAGGCAGACAAGGTGGTTTTATTGGCAGATAGTAGTAAATTTGGTACATCTGCACCCTTCCGTGTATGTACGCTTGAAAAGGTAGATTATATTGTGACAGATATAATACCTGATGAGTTTAAAAATATTCCAGATTGGCATTTAAAGTTTATTGTATAATTTTAGATAATTATGAACGGGAGTGAGGGTTTATGCTTGAGATAAAGGATATGTTAAATTTAATAGGTAATGAATTGAAGGATGGAAGTGAACAGACGAAAAAATTTAGAGAGTTTATTGAGAAAGATAAATGGCCTTTGGAAACAACGTGGTAAAAAATACATGGCCTATCGGAAGTGTTTCACAACTTGGAGAATATATTGTTCAACTTGAGAAAAAGTACGATAATGAAAGGGTTTTTGGGTTATATGTTATTGGTAAAGGTGATGTTCAACCTTTGATTGAACAAATAGTTGGAAGTAAGTATAAAGACAAAATACGAGTAATATTATATACTGACCTTATTGATTTAGTTAATTTAAAAATAGAATTGACTCCTGTAGTAGGTGAATCAAAGGCTATAGAAAAAATTCAAAGTCTTATATTCCCGATTGAGAGTGTAAATATTGGAAATATAATTAAATTGATAAGAGAAATAGCAGAAGCTATATCTGAACAGAGTATAGAGGATGAAAATGAAGAGAAAAAATCAGAAAAACCATGGACAAAAGATGAACTTTTAGAATTTTTGAGAGGATGTACTCACTATCAAAAAGTATTAATAGCTGCTTTGGCTCAAGTTGAAAGATATCCTATACAAAAAAGTATTTACTTGTTTTAATGAATGAAATTGCTAAGGAAAAAGCATTTTTAGGTATTGGAAAAAAATTATCAGGAAAAGAGATTGCGGGGGCACGTGGAGGGTTGAAGCTAAAAAGAAAACTATTGGGTAAAGAGGATTTTATAGAAGGCTATTGGGATAAATCAGAAAAAGATTATGTGTATAGAATAAAGGATGAATATAAAGATATTATTCTTGAATGGGTTAAAATTGAAAATTTAGAAATATAAATTTTAATAGGGTCAAGCCTTGAGGCTTGACCCTATTTATTTAAGGTTCTACAAATCTTCCCATAAAGAGTATAGTATTTGTTTTAATATCACGAATGATAAATAGGAATGGTCTATCTGCTTTAAATTCAATAATCATTGGGGCTATAGCTTTACCTGACATTATCACTGCTGTTGCTGCTGCAGCTTCTGTACCTTCCTCATTTACTTCGATAAAGGATTGATGTATTACCTTGCTTATATATAAATCTTTACTTTCGGCCATTCCTGAAAAGTCAGCAAGACTCATATCGAAAGCATCTTTCATGCCTAAATCAATAAGAGGTTTATTTAATATGTATCTTTTTTCCATTTTGAATTTGGGGATATATACATCAACCTTTTCTTGAGTTAAATTTGCCAACAATTTATTAATTCTTTCTACAGAAATTTCTTTTTCAAAGTCAGAAAGACTTATACCTTCCTTAGGTAAGAATATAATCATGGATACTTCATTTTCTGAATATGGTAATTCTAAAACTTGTACTTCATTATCTTCTGTATAATTAAATCTTCCTTCTTGATGCATCATAGGTACACTAATTTTCTTTTGGTTTTCTAAATTAAAGGGCATATCTCTTGTCTCTTGAGGGTCAAATTGGTTTTGCCATTTTCCCTTAAAATAAATAGCATTAACAAGTATTAGCCGTGTTAGAGCAGAGATATCTTCTGGATGTATTAAATTTTTAATTTTATTATTTGTCTTATCCTCTACCCATTTATTAATGGTTAATCTTGCTTTTTCTCTATTTTCTTCATTTATAAAGTCTACTTCATTAAATCCTGCTGAATAATATTTGTTTAATAGATTTATGAATTCCTTCTGAAAAGGATAATTAGTCTGTCCCCAAAGGGAATTTGCAATAGCCAACTGATAACTTTTGTTGGGTCTATTAAAGTATGAATTTAAGGATGAAAAAGCTTTGTGAAGATCTTCTTGTGGAATATTAAAGTATAATACTTTTGCCATTTGTTTTTCTGTATTTCCTCTTGCTCCTGCATAAGTCATTGCTAAAGCAGATGATATGCTATAGGGTGATATAAAGATATTTCCTTTTTCTTCAGTAATTATTTTTTTATACAGATCTATACCAAAGGCATTATTGCTTGCAGATATTATTGCTGTATTATTATCCATAGACAGGGAAAAGGAAAGTATTAAAAGGAAAAGAATGGAAAAGACTATAAATCTCCTTTTCATAATATACCTCCTAATTGGGGATAATTTTGTCCCATAAATAGTATGACACAATTTTTAATAAATAACAAATTAAGTAATATTTGGAAAATTAATGGATTGATAGTCTTCTTTTTATTATGATATCCTATATATGTTATTATATTTTAGGATCAGACGGAGGATATAAGAAATGATTATTCAAAAATTCTCAGTTAATCAATACCCTATATCAACATTACTTTCTTGGGTTCAATCTGGTGAAGTAGCAGTTCCTGAGATACAACGACCTTTTGTGTGGGAATCTACTCAAGTTAGAGATTTTATAGATTCATTATATAAAGGTTATCCTGTGGGATATATCATTATTTGGCAAAATCCTAATGTGAAAACAAAGGACGGAGCATTGTCAAAGGGTAAAAAGATATTAATAGATGGTCAACAAAGGGTTACAGCTCTAATGACCGCAATTTTAGGTAAAGAGATAGTAGATAAAGATTATAGAAAGAGAAAAATTAGGATAGCCTTTAATCCTAAGAAGAAAATATTCGAGGTAACAAATACAGCTATAGAAAAGAACAAGGAATGGATTTCAGATATTTCAAAAGTTTTTTCCCAAGATTTTAATTTTTTAAAGTTAGTAGAAGACTATGTTTTATCTAATCCTGATGTGATTAAAGATGATATATTTTTGTCTCTTGATGCTCTAAGAAGTATAGTTAATGTACCTGTAGGAGTTATTGAATTAAACTCAGATTTAGATTTAGAGGAAGTTACAGAGATATTTATTAGAATGAATTCAAAAGGTACCCAACTTAATCAGTCTGATTTTGCCATGTCGAAATTTGCTGTCAATGATAAATATGGGGGAGATATCATTCGTAAGGCTATAGATTATTTTTGTTATTTAGCTGACAAACCTGAATTTTATCATGAAATTTTAGAAAACGATAAAGAGTTTGCTAATACAGATTATTTTAAAAAGATGGCATGGCTTAAAGAGAGTAAAGAAGATTTATATGATCCATCATATGTGGATTTGTTGAGGACTATATTTACTTATAAATTCAAAAGGGGTAAATTACAAGATTTAGTTGCTTTATTATCTGGAAGAGATTTTAAAACCAAGGAATATAAAGAAGAAATAATAGAGGATACTATAAACAAATTTAGAGAAGGATTATTTGATTATATAAATGAAGCCAATTTTAAAAAATTTATCATGATTATTAGGTCTGCAGGTTTCATAGATAGTTCTATGATAAGAGCATATAACCCGTTGAATTTTTCCTATGCTTTGTTTCTTACATTAAAGGAGAAAGGGATACATCCTGCTAAAATAGAATCTTATGTAAGAAAGTGGTTTGTCATGTCTGTACTAACATCAAGGTATTCAGGATCGCCTGATTCTCAGTTTGATGAAGATATTAAGAGATTAGAGGAAAGTAATCCTGAGGAATTTATAAATAATATTTTTAAGGCAGAACTTTCAGATTCTTTTTGGAGTGTTACGTTACCAGAGAGTATGATTACTTCAAGCGATTATCCTTATTTTCAGGTTTTTCTTGCAGCTCAAGTAAAGATGAAAGATAAAGGTTTCTTGTCAAAGGATATTACTGTAGAAGATCTTATTTCTATAAAGGGAGATGTACATCATATATTTCCGAAAGATTATCTAAAAAAGAGTGGGTTTAGTGATCGGAAGGATTATAACCAAATAGCTAATTACGTTATGGCACAGTCAGAGATAAATTTGGCTATAGGTAATAAACCCCCGAAAGAGTATATTAAGGAGCTTATAAGTCAATGTAATACTAAGAATTTGAAATACGGAGGTATAAATAATCTTGATGATCTTGTAGAAAATTTTAAGATGCATTGTATACCTATAACCATTCTTGAAAATAATGATATAGATTACTTAAATTTTCTACAAGAGAGAAGGAAGTTGATGGCACAGAAAATTAGAAAATATTTTGAAATGCTCTAAGTTGAATTTTGTATCTTTTTAACTATATCCAGTGTTTCCTTGGCTAAATCAGAAATTTTGCAAATATTATAACCAGATACTCCTGACTCTACTGTGTCATTTAAGGGTTTTATCCAGTATTCTGGAAGATTTTTTGCTCCATATATTGCTCCTAAGATGGAACCTACCGTTGCCCCATTACAATCAGTATCAAGTCCACAAGAGACAGCATTTGTTATTCCTTTTTCAAAGGAAAGGTCGCTATAAAAAAGGGATGCAACCACAACTTGAGCGTTTGACAAAACATGGCACCAATTATGCCAATATTCTTCATTTTTCCTATTCTTCTCGTAGGTTTCATAAATATATTCTCTTACCCAATCAAAAGCTTTACCTCCTTTTTTAAATTCTATGATGTTTTTAATAGCTTCATAGAATCTACTATTTTTAGGGACTACAGAAAGTCCTACTTTTATTATTTCTTCTATGTTATCCGATACAAAAGCCCAAGAAAGAGAGGATGCTATAAACATCTCTCCATAGATTCCGTTTTTTACGTGAGACACACATGCGTCTCTAAATGCAAATTCTGCTGATCTTTTGGGGTTTCCTGGATTTATATATCCCCAAAAATCAGCCCTTATTTGAGCGCCAATCCATTCTCTATAAGGGTTTCTAAATTCTCCTGATTTAGGAGGCATAATTAAATTTACAAGATTCTGATAAGCAACTCTCTCTGCGGTATAAGTGTGAAATATGGGAAGATTAAAGAGCCATGATTCAGCTACATCTTCAGGAGTGAAGTTTTCTCCGTAATTCTTAAAAATGTAGAGTCCAAGAATAGTATAGTTTATATCATCATCTTCAATCATATGATCAATTTTATTAATCCATCCTCGCCACTTTACATCCTCAATTCCATATTTTTCTTTTATCTCTTTATCAACATCCGAAGAAAGATACTTTTTTATGGGGAAATTATTAGTATCTTTCAAAAAATTCCATATTTTATTACGAGGCCAACCTTCTATAGGTTTTCCTAAGAGGCATCCTGCCATTCTCCCTAAATAAGCCCCATAGATCTTGTCTAAAAGTTTCTCATCAAGAGTTATTTTTACTCTATAATTTTCCTTTTCCTCATCAGACTCTCTAAATATTTCTTCCAATTTTGATGGTTCATTATATTTATAATCCTTTCTTATGGGTATAGCCTGAATCTTATCTAATAACTTTTTGGCTATCTCTTCTCTTTTTTCCCAATCTTTCATTTTAGATATATTTTCTATTTCCTCCTTCAATGTAGATAAATCTTTTCCTTCATCTTTACTTTGCAATTCCTCCACTTTTAATCTTTCATAATAACTTAAATAATGTTTTTGCATATTTCAAATTCCCCCAAATTAATTGGAATATTCTTTCAAAAATCTTTCTACCTCTTCTCTGTAAGGCATGGAAGAGGCAGCTCCCATTTTTGTAACACTTAAGGCAGCTACTGCACTGGCAAAAGTTACTGCAGAGATTAAGTCTTTCCCTTCTGAAAGGGCTACTGCAAGGCCCCCATTAAAAGCATCACCAGCTCCTGTTGTATCCACGGCTTCTACTTTAAATGATGGTATATGTTTTCTTTTGTTTTCAGTTACTACAAAAGCCCCATCTTTTCCGAGAGTTACAACTACTCCCTTTGTCCCATAAGAAAGCATTTTTATTGATGCTTTTTCTACATCTTCTAAGGTTTCTATCTTAATCCCTGTTATAATCTCTAATTCATTTCTATTAGGAGTTACAATATCAGCTTTACCCAATATTTTATCATCTAATTTTCTTGCTGGGGCTGGATTTAATATAGATAATGGTTTCCTTTCATTTGAAACCAAGTTCAATACATAGGATATTGTTTCTATAGGGATTTCTAATTGTAGTAGGACTACATCGGAACTTAAAATTATATCTTTCACTGCATTTATCTGCTCAATATTAACCTCCATGTTTGTCCCAGGAGCTACCACAATCATATTTTCTCCTGTTTTATCATCTACTATTATTAAAGCTATCCCTGTATGAGTTTTATCGCTTACCTTTAGATAATCTACTTTTACATTCTCTTTTAATAAGAAATCTTTTGCTATTTTCCCAAAGTTATCATTACCTATGCATCCTATAAAGTATACTTCTGCACCTAACCTTGCAGAACATACTGCTTGGTTTGATCCTTTTCCTCCAGGTCCCATTATAAAAGGACCTCCTAATATTGTTTCTCCTGGTTTTGGAAGATGGGGAGCTTTTGAAACAAGATCGGTATTATAGCTTCCTATAACTGTTATTCTCTTTTCCATAAAAGATCCTCCATTGTTTATAATCTATTTAATGTTTATTATAAATGAAATTTTATAGTTTTCTATAAAAAAGAATATTCTGAGATAATTAAGAAAATTAGCAATATTTTTGCTATAATTAATTTATGAAGAAAATTATTATCCTTTTAATAATTTTATTTTTTATTTTGAATTTTGATGTATTTGCAAAAGGTAAAAGAAGTACTTCCTCTTAAATTACCTCCAGCATGGGTTGAGCTACTTTTGAAAAAACATGTAAAAGTTTCGGAAAGGGCGTATTCTGCTACATTTATAGATCTTGCTTTTAATGAATGTATTATTGTTAAGGAAGAAAATAGAAATTACAAAATTATTATGATAGATAAAGAAATAGATGATAATTTAAGTGAAGAACAAAAAATATTACTTTTTTTATTAAGAAGAATAGGAAATGAGTTTAATTTATCCGATATCTCTAAATTAAATCTAAAAAATTTTAAAAAAGCTTTTAATAGAGCAATAGGAGAAAATCTTTATAAGAAGTTAAGATGGATTAATGTAAAACCTAAAAAATATTTTCTATTAAATATTTACTTATGGGTTTTGGTTTTATTTATATCATTATTAATCTTTGATTTAGGCTTAATAATAATTTCAGCTCATAATCTAATTTTTGGATCAATTTTTATTTCTAAATGTTCAACCTATACTTATGAAGGTAAATTAATGGCATTTAGATGGAGGGCTTATAAAAGATATATAAAGGATAATCTTGATGATTTGATTAAAAATAATGATGGTATAAATAAAATTAAAGATCTAATTATATATAGTATCCTTTTTGGATTTCATAAAAAGATACTGAAAAATTTGGGAGAAGATAATCTACTTAAGGATATTTTTTCAAAATGGTTCATTACGCCTCAAGAAAAAGTCAATAAATTATTTAAGTCTTTGAATATTTTTATTGGGGAACTTAATAAAGTATTTAGAATATAAATAAAAGATTGAGAAGAGCAAGTTTTAAATCAAGAGATGAAAATTTGTATTACTTGAATGTTTGATCCTATTACAAAGGAATTTTTATTGCTTATTAAATAAATGTTATATATAATAAGTTTTAGGATGAAACAAATTGAAAGTTAGGAGGGTATTATGAATAGCAAAGTTAAATACGAAGTGGATAAAGATAAAGATTTAACCTTTAATATATACAATTATAACTATGCATATCCTTTTTCCAGTTTCCTTCCTGGTATTTCTGGAATTATGGGTATTCCTATGTGGTGTTTTTATGTGAATAGAGCACAGTGTATTGCAAGTTTTGGATTTGAAAGTAAAGATGGTGCTATCCTTGAGTTTCATCCTGCTAATAAAGCTTATAGATTGACCCCTATATATGGATTTAGAACTTTTATAAAGATAAATGGAGTTATTTATGAGCCTTTTAGAGAATCCTTTGAAAATCAAAAATTTGAAAAAGAAAATCATATGAGTATTACACCATATGATCTTACCATATATGAGGTAAATAATACTCTTAATATTGCATGTAAAGTAAATTATTTTACTCTTCCCAATGAGCCTATAGGAGCTTTAATAAGGGTATTATTTATTAAGAATCTTAAAAATAAAGATATTGATTTAGAAATTATTGATGGAATACCACAGTTTTTACCTTATGGACTTACAAATGAGGTTATGAAAAATATGTCCAGAACAATAGAAGCATGGTATCGGGTTGATAATGGAGAAAATAATGCTCCTTTTTATAGGTTATATACAACCTTTCAAGATGTAACTGAAGTTGAGATTATAAAAAATGGGCATTTTTACTTTTCCTTTGTAGAAGATAATAAACTTCTTCCTATAATTGTAGAGCCGTCTTTAATATTCTATCCAGCTGATGATTTTTCATATCCATTTAATTTTGCAAAGGAAGATTTTAAGATTAATACCTTGTTTTATGGTGATAGGACCCCCTCAGCTTTTTCTTATTCTCAAATTTCTCTTTCGCCTTATGAGGAAAAGAGTATTATCTCTATTATAGGAAGATCTGACTCTGTAGAGAGATTGAATTCCATTATTAATGGATATTCTAAAAAAGAGTTTATTGAAAGAAAGGCAGAAGAGAATGAGATACTTATAAGAAGTATTATTGATAATTCCTTTGTTTATAGTTCTTCAAAAGAATTTAATTCTTATGCTAAACAGAATTTTCTTGACAATATATTAAGGGGTGGTCTTCCTGTTACTTTGGATTATGGGGGTAAGAAAGATATAATTTATCTTTTCTCAAGAAAACATGGAGATTTGGAGAGAGATTATAACTTTTTTAGACTTGAAGCTAATTATTTTTCTCAAGGTAATGCCAATTATAGAGATATAAATCAAAATAGAAGAAATGATATATATTTCAATCCAAGTGTAGACTATTTTAATATATGGTATTTTGTAAATCTTATTCAACTGGATGGATATAATCCTCTTGTGATTAAAGGAATTAAATACTTGTTATCTGAGGAAAAATTAGATCAATTAAAAGACTGGTTAGATGAAGATATAGAAAAGGAGCTTTATGAGATCTTAAAAAGGCCTTTTATTCCTTATGATGTTATAAGGATTCTTGAAAAATACAAATATAGATTGAAAAAGGGGGATTTAATAGAGTTTATATCATTTCTTCTTACAAATTCTAAAAAGATTGAAGATGCAGAACATGGAGAAGGATATTGGGTTGATCATTGGTTCTACAATTTAGATCTTATAGAAAGTTATGAGTCTGTTTTTCCAGATAAAATGGCTAATCTACTTTTGGATTTAAATATCTTTACCTATTATGATAATTCAGAAATTGTTTTACCAAGAGAGGAAAGGTATGTTTTAACAGATAAAGGTGTAAGACAGTATAGATCACTAAAAAGGGATGAAGAAAAAGAAAAACTCATAAAATCCAGGAAGATAGAACCCAATAAAGTAAGGACAAAATATGGTAAAGGGGATATATATTATACTAACTTGATCTCTAAGTTGATCACCCTTGCAGTAGTAAAATATTCAACTCTTGATCCTGATAATGTGGGAATAGAGATGGAGGCTGGAAAACCAGGTTGGAATGATGCTTTAAATGGGCTTCCTGGACTTTTTGGATCTTCTGTAAATGAGACTTTTGAACTTAAAAGGTTAATTCTTTTATTAATAAGATGGATAGATAAATATCGTCTATCAGATAGAGAGATAAAAATTCCAATTGAAGTCATGGATTTGATTAATGGTCTTTTTGAAATTACAAAGAAAAATCTAATAGGGGAAATTTCTAATTTTAATTTCTGGGATGAAAGCTCAAAATTAAGAGAGTTTTATAGAGAAAGAACAAGATTGGGGATAAGTGGAGATGAGATAACAGTAAAGCTATCTGATGTTGTTGACAGGATAAAAGTTTTTTTAGAGAAAATAGATATAGGACTTGAGAAAGCATTTATTAAAGATAAAGGATTGTACCATACATATTTCTATTATGATCTAATAGATTATGAAATATTAGAAAAAGAGGGGAAGAAGGTAATAAAGCCTAAAAGATTTGAAAGAAATGAGTTACCTCTCTTTCTTGAAGGTCAGGTGCATTATCTAAAAGTAGAGAAAGACCCTAATAAAAAGAAGGAAATAATTAAGAGAATAAAAGAAAGTGATCTCTATGATAAGAAATTGAAGATGTATAAAGTGAATGAATCATTGAAAGATGCCCCATTGGAAATTGGAAGAATAAAGGCCTTTCTACCTGGATGGCTTGAAAATGAGAGTGTATTTCTCCATCTTGAGTACAAATATCTTTTAGAGATTTTAAGATCAAAAGAATTTGATACCTACTATGAGGATATGAAAAAGTGTCTTGTACCATTTATGAGCCCTGAAGTATATAAAAGGAGCATATTTGAAAATGTCTCTTTTATTGTGAGTAGTGCAAATCCTGATGAAAATTTGCATGGTGCTGGTTTTTCAGCGAGACTTTCTGGAAGTACAGCGGAATTTTATAACATGCTTATTCTTATGACATTAGGAGGAAATCCCTTTTATCTTGATGAAAATAATAGACTTTGTTTTAAACCAGAACCCTCAATTCCTAGCTTTTTATTTACAACAGATGATGAAGAGGTAACATATTTTGGAAATGGAAACGAGGAAAAGATATTTGTACCCAAAAATACTTTTGTAATAAAATTCTTTAATACTCTCATATATTTTATAAATCAAGAAAGAAAAGACTTGTTGGGTAAGGATATAAAAGTAAAGAAATATATATTGTATAAAAGAAATGGAGAAAAAGAAGAGATAAGTAAAGAAGTACTTGAGTATCCATACTCTCTTTATTTAAGAGATGGAGAATATGAAAAGATAGAGTGCATAATTTAAAATTAACTTTGCATATCTAACATATCTTGGTCATTACTTTCTTTAAATCCTTTTTCCCAAAGTTCCTTATATTTACCATTAAGAGATATGAGTTCTTCATGGGTACCTTCTTCTATAATTTTCCCATCATCAAGGACTATTATTCTTTCTGCTATTTTTATGGATGAAAATCGGTGAGCAATGATTAAAACAGTTTTATCTTTTAACTCCTCTTTCAATATATTTTGTAAGGTATGTTCTGTTTCTGTGTCTAAGGCTAATGTGGCTTCATCAAGAATAAAAAGTCTTGCATCCTTTTTAAGTAGAGCTCTTGCAATGGCAATTCTTTGCCTTTCTCTACCCGATATTAAAATTCCTCTTTCTCTAATCTCTCTCAAAACCTATATTCTCTATAATAAAGTCATAGGCAAGACTATTTTTGGTAGCAGAAATGATATCTTCATCCTTTGCATTATAATTACCATATCTAATATTTTCCTTAATACTTTCAGGAAATAGGTATATATCTTGATTAGCAACAGAAATTTTTCTCTTAAAGCTGATAGATCCCAATCCTTTATATCTACCCCAAAAATTTTTATTTTCCCTTTTTGAGGTTTGTATAGACCAAGTATAAGTTTAATAATGGTTGATTTGCCACTACCACTTTCTCCTACAATAGCCACCTTTTCTCCTCTTTTTACTTTAAAACTTATACCTTTTAATATTTCTTTTTCATCATATGAAAAATATATATTTTCAAATTCTATATCGTAATTACTTACTTTTTCTTCTTTTACATCTCTCCCTTTTTCATCTTCTTGATTTAATAATTCCTCTATTCTTTCTGAAGAAGATTTTGCCTTCCTATAGGAATTTATTACATTAGGAAGCACATTCATAGGAGCTAAAAATACATTAATAAGCTCTATAAAGGCAATAATTCCTCCAAGGGTTAATTCTCCTTTAAGGACTAAATTTCCTCCATAAAAGGACATAAGTACAAAAGGTATAATCTGTATCATTATTTTAATTGGTTCAGAAAGGACTTCAAATCTGGCTGAATTAAGTCCTGATTTAAAAGACTTTATCAATTCCTTTTCGTATTTATTAAAAAGTTCCTTTTCTAAATTAAAAACTTTTACCAAGGTTATGCCAGAAATCGAATCTTGAGCAACAGAGTTTACATCGCTAAGAGCTTCTTGTTGTCTTTTTGTATATTTCTCTACTGGTTTACTTATAATTAAGGCAAGGATTATAGATATAGGAATTATGGCAAAACAAAATAAAGTCAATTTCCAATTTATAGATATAGCAAGAATAATACCGAGAATAAAAGTAATAGGATGATATAAGAGGTCGTTTAAGGAGTTACTTAAAAAGCCTTGAATAAGGGAGAGGTCATTTGAAAGTCTTGATATATAATCACCAGTAGAATTTTTCTCTATATAACCAATATTCATATTTATTAACTTCTTACCTATATCATTTCTTATATCTCTTAATACATTTTCAGAGAATTTTCCTAAAAGATATGCTTTAAAGTACTCTAAAAATATTTTCGCTAACATTATTGACAAAATCATTGTAAATATCTCTATAAAAAGGTCTTTATTTTTCAGCAAAATAGCGTTTACAATATTCTTTTCAAGGCTAATGAGATATATGTTTGTGAAGGAAACAATAATAGAAAGAACTAAAGTAATAATAAGAAGTGTTATATTTTTCTTTACTATATGTAAAGTTTTATTTTTAAATTGTTTTCTTTTTATAAAAATTTCCTCCAATTTTGGCCTTTATTATTAATAATTTTAAAAATAAATTTTAGATTTTGTCAATATTAATTTTATAATTTTTAATAATTAACTTTAAAAATTATCTCAAAAAAGTGTGATCTATATCACTTTGCTAATTAATGTATTAAAGATAAAATATAATTAGAGATTAAAAATTTATAGTTGGGCCCCTTAAAACTATAACTTTTTAATCTCTAATTTATTTGAAAGGGAGGAGATCCTAATGAAAACCTCTATATTAAAGCTTTTTGGGATTATTTTTATACTCCTTTTTATAGCAGGTGGTTGTGTGACTAAACCTGCAGTTTCAAATCAGCCACCTCTTGCTCCTTCAAATCCAAATCCACAAGATAATGCAACTAATGTTCCAATTACAGTTACTCTTTCTTGGACATGTAGTGATCCAGATGGAGATAGTTTAAAATATGACATATACTTTGGAGATACAGAAACCCCACAACTTAGAGAAGAAAACTATACTTCTACAACTTATACTGTGGAAAATCTCAATTATAACACTACTTACTATTGGAAGATAGTGGCAAAAGATGGTAAAGGTGGAGTAAAATCTGGACCTATATGGAGCTTCACAACAGTAAGTGAAGGGACAATAATTCCTGTCTTTAAGGATAGTTTTGAAAATAATAAAACAAATAATGAATCTCAATATACAAGTCCTTACTATCAAGAGACTATATCATCAGTAAGGGGTATTACCTTTACACAAGGGGTGGTTGGTGATGGAGTACATCTTGATGGGCTAGATAGTTATATCTGTTACAGTACTTCCTATATTAACCCAACAGAAGGAACCATAATGTTTTACTTTAAACCAGACAGCAATATGTATGAGTTTTATCAAAATTTAGAAAGTCACAAGGGTGGTTTTTTGATTGATACTGTAGGTTGGTTAGATGCGTTTACTGGTGCATTTTTTATTGCTGCTTGGTGTGACGGGGAAAATCACAATAATTTTTGGTCAGGTACATGGAGTGGTTATGGCTGGTCGTATGCATACACAGATCCTATTTATACTCTTTCTCCAGATAAATTTTATAAAATTGCCTTTACATGGAGTCAAACTCAAGGAAAAATAAAACTCTATCTTGATGGTGAACTAATGGATGAGGAAAGCTATAATACACCACTAAATAATGAACAGCTATTCTTTATAGGACATAATCCATTTGGATTAATTCTATATAATATGGCTTATTGGCCATATGGAGCACGTTCCTTAATGGGAACCTATGATGAATTAGAGATTTATGATGTGGCTCTCGAATTTTAATAATTAGTAAATTTAAAATGGGGGAGATAAGTTAATCTCCCCCTTATATTCAATTTTAAATAATATATAACCCATAGAACATTTAAATTTATGTTATACTAAATCATGTTTGACATATCTATTTAGGAAGAAAAAATTCTAAGAGAAAAAGAAGAAAGAGAGCTAAAGAGGAAAAAGCTATTAAAGGAGATTATTCCAAAACTCAGAGATTATTTCGGAGATAAAGAAGTAGAAAAAGTTTATCTATTTGGCTCCATACTTATGGAGGATTATTTTTACGATTCTTCTGATGTGGATATAGCAGTGGAAGGATTAAAGGAGAATTATTTTAGGATTTTTTCCGATTTAGAGGATATTATTAGGAAGAAAAATTGATCTTGTGGAACTTGAATATTGTAAATTTAAAGAAGAAATCTATAAGCATGGATTGAAAATAAAATGAAAAAGGAGAAAATTAGTTTACTTTTAGGATACTAAACAGTGCTGGAAAGAAAAGAAAAGACTATTTACTTGGCATACAATCCACATAACCTTTATAATGCTTTTGAGGATTTATTTAGAGAGATACCCAAAACCTTTGAAAATGAAATAGAAAACTTTGAATATTATCATAAAGAACTTCTAAAGAGAATGACTGTTGAGATTTATGGAATTAGACCTAAAATTTTATCAAAAGAAAGCTATGCTGTTCTTGATGAGCTTAGAGTTTTTAGACATATATTTAGACATGCATATACTTACGAGATTGTCCCTGAGAAGATTAATCTTTTAAAAGATAATCTCCTCAGGAACTGGGATCTTATAAAAAGAGACCTATATAATTTTTAATCTTGGCTTAAAAGTATTTTATAATTATAAAGAAATCTTATATAGATAAATGTCCATATTTTGGTCTTGTATTAAATATCCTAAAAATATAAAGTAAATATCTTTCTCACTTATAACATCAGTTATAAAATTATTAAAATCTTTTCTTTCCACAATTTCTCCAACAAAATTCCAATTTAAATCTAACTTAAGGATGTAGGAATTATTAATTTTGTTTTCATTTACATATCCTGCCAATATATAGTTTTTAGAATTTTTTGCTATAGAAGTAACATGAGTATCTCTTCCCTTTTTGGAATAATTTTTCCTAATTAATACATCTCCCTTATCGTTAATGTATACTAAGAAAATTCCTTGTTGTAAATTTTTATACTCATTGCCAACTATTACATAACCTTGTGGACCTGCAATTAGAGCCTTTCCATAAACAGGTCCCTCACTTTTAATTTCTTTGTTCCATATTAAATTGCTGTTTCTATCTATTCTATAATAGGTAGCATAAGATGGTTTATCTGTTGGTGTAGTTGACCCAACAATTATGTAGTCTCCATTTGATGCTTGAATGACTTTTTCAAAATAATCCTCACCTTTATCTCCATAGACTTTATCCCATATTTTTTCACCATTTTTGTTAAATTTAACTATGTAATTATCACTCTTTATTGATTCTTTGTTTCTTATCCTTACAAGTCCTACAGCTACAATTTCTCTCTCCTTGGTTATAATAAAGTTCTTTATCATTTCATCCCAATCAGATCTTCCATAATTCTTTTCCCATATAATTTTTCCATTACTATCTAATTTTAAAAGATATATATCATGGCCTTTATCTTTATTTATTGCTGTTGCAGTTACTATATATTCATTGTCATTTATATCTACATATGCATTAAGCAGATCTTCACCAATAGAATATGTTCTTCCCCAAACTTTTCTGCCATACTTATCTACCTTCAATAAATATAAATAGCTTTTATTTGAATTTATGGGAGTTAGTTTTCCAGATATTAAATAACATGAATCATTAGTTAGCTTTATAGAAAAGGGGAATTCTTGATCAAAATTTCCAAAGTATTTTTTAAATAACTCTGATAAAGAAATACTAAAATCTATTTGATTTGTTCCAGCTTTAAGAATTACTGGTCTTCTCAGGACTATAGATTTCAAATTGGGTTCATAAACATCTATTGTAAAAGTTTCTTGTTCTCCAACTATCGGAATATTTTTTATTACATATCTACCATCCTCATCGCTAATACCTATGCAATCTGTTCCTAATATTCTTATTATTGCTCCTTCAATTGGTTTTCCATCATCTTTATGATATATGTTTCCTTCTAATTTTGCATATGAAAGATTAGTTTGGCTAAAAGAAAAGGTCAGCAAAAGAATTATTAATAAAGGAAATACAAAATATTTTTTGGACATTTTTCCTCCTAAAATTTAAATATATATTATTTTATAATAAAAAAATTTCAAAAACAAGAAAAAGTAAAAAATTCAAAAAATTATTAATCATTTTTCATAGGCACCCATATCAACGCCCTTACCAATAGGACGAGGTTTATTATCTAAATCAGTAGTAGGAGCACCATCTAATGTGCCATTATCAATTGCAGGACTTCCATCTTTTAGGTGATAGTCACCTAAATTTCCAAATGCAGTTTGAATAAATAATGGATCACCGTATAAATTGCCTTTTCCTATGTTATTAACCTCTTTTGCCCCATATGTTTTATTTAAATGCTCAATAACTCTTTCAGGATGTTTTGGCATGTAAAATAGATTGTTTTCTATTTTAAATTTAACAGAATTTCCTAAGAAAATTGGGGAATTTGGACCCCTTGCGCTTAATATATTGTTTTTCATTGTTAGAATAATTGGTATGTCAGGGTAGTCATATTGAACATACATAAGATAGTTATTACCAATTTCGTCATCAACAGTAACATTAATTATTAAAAATGAAGAATTGCTTTTTTCAGTAGATATTACAATAGCTGACCATGGGGTAATTTCTCTTTTTCCATCTCCTCTTCCATATATGAGAGTATTTTCTATTTTACTATTATCGCCCCACAATTTTATACCATCACATGAATTATTAGCTACAATACAGTGATGTATATAAGTATTTTCAGCTTTAGAGTCAATACCGTCGCCTCTATTATGCTCAACTAAGGTATTTGCTATTTCTATAGGTCCATTAGAGGTTTCAATACCAAATCCGTCTGGTCTATCATAAGGACCTGGTCCCCTTTTTCCTTGATAATAATGGCCACTATAAGAAAGAATGCATCTATTTATTAGAACATTTTGCCAACCACCCTCCTGACCTTCAGGTCCTCCAATACATCCAAATCCACAATAGCTTATCTGAGAGTTTAAAATCTGAATTCCATTAACATCTGAGATATTTATTCCAAATTCATCTATATAATATTATTTACTGGACCATTTATATCCATAGATGCTTTGTAAAACCCAAAATTTATTAAGTTCATTTTAACATAAAAAATAAAAATTTGACTTTTAAAAAACAGAAATTAATCTTTCATTTTCCATAATTAAATTCTTTTTTACATTTTTCTATAAGGTCAGGTTTTGACCCTTTGACTGGTTATTATTAATTACAGGAGGTGATGTAAAATGAAGAAATATTTAATAATATTTATATTATTCTTACTTTTAGCTATTTTGTCAGGATGTAGTTTGTTGCCCCATGCAAAGGTAAAGATGCTTTATCCGGTGGAGTCTGAAAATCTTTATTTTGAGGATGATTTGATAAAAATAAGCTTTGTATTTTACGAAAACAAGATATATTATGAATTGGAGAATAAGATAAGCAGTGAATTGCAAATTAATTGGCGTAACGCAACCTTTACTTACTCATCAGGAAAATCTACTTACTTAGCGTGTTTTAACCCAGATGATGTTTATTACTATACATGTTACAATCCTTTTTATGTAAGTAATATTCTTCCTTATGGGAAAGTTAAAGCATATATGATTCCTTATGACCTTTTGGAATATGAATATGATAGCTATTTGGGCAGTTATTATTATTCTATAGAAGGAGAAATATATTCTGAATTTAAGAGGGGAATTTATAATGTAGGAATAAAGATTCCTGTATATATAAAGGATTCAGCAAAAACAATTACATATAGTTTTATATTTAGTATAGAAGTGATGTAGGAGTATAATAAAAAAATTAATTAGGGGGTGGGTTTATTGAAAAAGCTAATAATGGTTTCTTTGATTATATGTCTTTTTATCACATTATCAGGCTGTAAGTTGGACATCTCTTCAGATATTTATCTTAGTGACCTATATGATTTTGTTAATGATAGTAAAACTGATATGATTTGGGTTAATTCATTGTTGAGACTTGAAATTGTCTCTAAGGATACTTTCAAGGAAAATAAGGATGAAATTACCAGTGTATTAGAAGAGTATTTTGATAATGTAGAAAATGTAAGGTATGAAGAGAATAATCTTCAAAGCTTTTATGTGGCAGATATTGAAATTCCCCTTACAAAAGGTGAAGAAGTAGAGGATAGGGTAATATCATTTTCTTTTAAGGATGATAATCTATATGTTAACTTCAACAATTCTCTTTTTGAAGGGCTAAACAGTAGTATTTTTAATAAATTCTATCAATCAATTGAAATAAATGATTTGTCTATTGAAGTAATGCTTATAAATGATCTGAAGAGAGACGTGAGTATAGAATTGCAAGGAGTATATGTAAATTTAAAGCCATATCCATTTTTGAAGAAGTTAACAATGAAAAACAGAGATAAAATGATGATAAGATTTTCTAATGTTTTAAGGGATTATGTGGCTCAAGAAGGGAAAACAGCCTTTGTAAAGATAGTTTGGTAAAAAAGATTATAGGGTAGCAAGTTTAAATTACTTGCTACCCTATTTTAGGTATTTTCTTTTTGAAGGATGCTTAAATTTCTTTATAATTTTTGCCTCTATCTGTCTTACCCTTTCTCTTGTTATTCCAAATATTTTACCTATTTCTTCGAGGGTTTTGGGAGTTCCATCTTTAAAGCCAAATCTTAGGTATATAATTTCTCTTTCTCTTTCTGATAGAGTATTTAATAACTCATCTATAATCTTTTTTATAAATGTTATTTCCATTTGGGAGAAGAGGTCATAATTTTGGTCATTATTAGGTAAAATGTCATCTATAGTTAATGTAAAATCTTCGTTTTGGTCTATTAAGGGATAGATACTCTCAAATTCTTCCTCTGAAAGATTCTCTATTTGAACATCGTATGGAATAGTTGTAAAATTACAATCCATGAGAGACTTTAATGAATCTCTACTATATCCTGAGTATGTTGATAATTCGTGGATAGTTGGTTCTCTATTTAACTTTTCCATAAGTATTTTTCTACATCTTTTAATATAATTTATCTTTTCTTGAAGATGGATAGGAACATAAATTGTTCCACCCTTTTCTGCAATAGCCCTTGTAATTGCTTGTTTTATCCACCACGTTGCGTAAGTAGAGAATTTATAACCTTTTCTCCAATCAAATTTTTCAACAGCGTTTATGAGACCTATGCATCCTTCTTGTATTAAGTCTGAGAATTCTAAACCTCTTCCTTTATATCTTTTTGCAATAGAATATACTAATTTGAGATTGGACAGTATTAACTTTTCTTTTGCTTCTTTATCTCCTTGTTCAACTCTTTTAAATAATTCTTTTTCTTGAATAGGAGAGAGTAATTCATATTTTGAGGGGTCTTTAAAATGAATCTCCTCAAAATCATCTTTGTGTTCTTTAAGTTTAAATTTACTTTTCTTAGGGAATACTTGTTGGGGTTTTGTTTGTGCTTCTTCTTGCTCTTTGCTTTTTAAAAAGTTATTAATCTCATCTAATAGGCTTTCTAAGTATAAATCATTCTCGTCCATTGATTTCTTCTAAATATTTTTTTATATATTTATATCCTTTCTCAGAAAGTTCCCATATACCACGAGGAGAATCTCTTTTCATCAAGCCTTCATGTACTAATATCAGTCTACACCAATCTACATTTTTAATCCATCTTACAGTTCCTGAGGGTAATAGTTCTTTATCCTTTTGGGTTAATAGATCATTTAATTTTTTTTCTAATTTTTTATGGACCTCTAAGGCGGGGGCTTTACCTCCTAATTCATATAATGTGAGAAGTATATGGAGCCTAAAAAAAGCTTTGGGAGTTATTTCTCCTTTAATTCTATTACCTTTTTCTTCATATTTAGAAGGTGATTGGGAGTTATTAACAAGATTTTTTAGCTTTAAAGTAATATATTCTAATTTTTTTGAAATATTCATAAGCTCTTTATTGGTTTTTTCTATTCTTTCTATGAAAGACAATATAATTTCTTGAATTTCTTCTTTATTTTCTTCATATTTGTTTAGAAATTCATCTATTTCACTTAACAGATTTTCGAGTTCCCAAAAATCTGAGTCCATCATTTTACTTCTTCACCTTTATATCAGGTAGTTCCTCTTTATATTCAGGATCCATCAAGTGTAGTTGTTTTCTTATTATGCCTCTTTTTTCAAGAGCAGGTTTTAAGCAAAAAATTTCAAAGTCATCTTTATCAATGTCACTTGGATCTTTCACATGAGGAAATAATAATTTCAGATAACCTGTGGCTAATTTCTTTATGGCGGTAGTATCTCTTGTATCAGCTTTAGGAGGTATTTCTAACATATCGTCTACAATAGAAGAGTATTCTGAGCGATCTCTTAGACTATGCAATATTTCTGTGAAATACTCAACATTTAATGCATATCCACTTATTTTTAAGTCCTCTCTAATTCTTGGAAGTCTCCAGCCCTCTATAAAACCGTGAAACCTATCAAATAAGGCTGATTCATGAAAAGATTCTGGTAAATCTTTAAAATAAATGGGATTTATAGGATTTAAATTGCTATCTAGTTGAATATTACCAAGAAGTATAAATCCAGCTGTTGATTCTCCGTGGTAGTTTCCAATAGTAAATTTGCCCAATTCTAAGTAACTTTTTAATGCAGCTCTCATTTCTTCATCGTTTGAGAATTCTATGGTTTGTGCTTCATCAAAAGCTACAAAATCATATCTTGTTATGAATCCAGGAATATTTTTTCCCATATCGTAAAACATTTTTGCTCTTGTTACCTTTCCTCCACTTACACACCATCCATACTTACTAAGATTATTAAAAATATATGATTTTCCTGTTCCTTTTGGGGCAAGTTCGATCATATTTAATCTTGGCTCTACAAAGACAAGGAGTCTTGATATAAATTGTAACTTTTGTTCAAAACTAGCAAATCCAATAGGATTATATTCCATAGATCTTATTAATAAATCTACCCATTCTTCAAGAGCAAATTCTTTTCTTCCTTCCTTAAAGTATTCTAAGTCTATGTCATAAGGTTTAAAAGGCTTATATCCTATTATGGCGATAAAGTTTTCTTTCGTATCTGCTATATATCTAAGAGTAAAAACTCCCCAAATTTCTCCACCTTTCAATTCTGGATGTTTTTCAATGACATGTTCCATAACTTTTCCTTCGTAATCTTTTATTTCAAGGTCAGGAATGGAGAATTTGAAAATTCCTTTTTTAATGTCAGGTTCTATTGATACTCTTGTTAATATATCTATAGATTCTTTATTATACATGAGAGTACCTTTAAGTTTTTTGGCTGATTCTTTTTGGGGAATATGTTTATCAATGAAGTCTATTATTTCTTCTTTATATACCTTTCCTTCATCATCAGAAAACTTTCTAATAAGCCAATCTTTAATAAAAGATGGAAGATTTTTACCATTAAAAACGCTATAATTCTCTTTAATTTTTAAGAGGGATACATCAGGAAAAACTTTTTTAATTTTTTCATCTAAATTACTGAGTTTGTTCATAATAACTCTTTTTCTTGTATGCCTCCTTTTATTATAATTTTATGTTTTTCCTCATAACCTCTTATATGAAAAGTTAATTCATAGGTACCAGGTTTGAGTTTACTTAAATTAATTGTATAACACTTTTTTTCTTCTGAATATATGGGTTCAAACTTTTCACCTTTGTATTTAACTACGACATCTTCTATAAACGGAGTGATGTAGAAAATTAGAAGAGGATTTCTAATACTAACTTCTTTATCTGGTATATCAATTTTATAAGATGGTATTTTTTCCTTTACTTTTGATTTTGTCACATAAATAATAGGTACTAACACTTCTTCTGGAGTTGCACCTCCATGTGTTTCAAGAGATTGAGGATAGGAAAAAGAGGTGTATTTTAATGCTATAACATATTTTTTATCATCATGGTCATAAACTATTATATCTTCTTTCGCTTTAAGAGCTATATCTTTCTCTAATACAGCATACCTTGGCTCATTTTCTTTTACCTTAAGTTCTGGAAGTTTCTGATTTTGTAAAACTTTATTGGAAAAGGCAGTAAATCCATGATCTGATAATATAACAAAATTATCACTTCCAGTTAGAAGTTTGTTTTTTATTATATTCTTTATTATTTCCATCTCTTTAATCAGTCCTGGATATATATTTGGATCTTTTTTTTCGTGGATAAATTTATCTAGAGTATCTATTCTTTCAATTACTTCAAATTTATTTATCTCTGTTATTGTAGGGAGATTAGATACTACTATATGAGCTTCTATTTTGTATCCTTTTTCTTCTAATATTCCTGCTATTAAAGGTAGAAATTCTAAGGATAAAGCATCAATCCATAATTTTTCATATTCATCTTTTATTTTGTAATTATTAACTTTAGGAAAGGAATGATACCATTCGTAAAAAGTATCTTCATTTCTATTTTTTTCATTAAGAATTTCTAATAGTCTTTCTGTAGGCTTATTTTTTAATCTCGAGATATGGTATTCTTTAAAGTAATCTAAAATCCAATTTTGGTCTGGTTTTAAATTCACAATTTTAACATCTTTTTCTAAGTAATAGTAAAGTTCAGGATATAGTTCTTTTAAGTTTTCTACTTTATCGTAATTTTGCATAATCCATGATTTTTCGAAATATGTGGTTCCAGTTAAATAGATTTTAAACTTGTCTGGAGGTAAAATATTACTTTTTTCTTTGAGAATTTTATCAATTTCTAAGATTATAGGCTCTATATTATTTATATCTTCTTTTAATAGATTTTTGAGGGTATTACTTCTTTCTTCTAAAATATCATTTTTAGGTTTTGAATCTTCAAAGATGAGGGTGTAATATTTACTTAAAATTTCTTTTATTTCGTAGCTTTCTATGGATTTAAGAACTCTTGATGCATAAGTTTCTTTGTATTCTTCCTTGTTTATTATATAATTCTTTAGAAGCCATAAATGGAACTTATCATTTTTAACCCAAAGCTTTAATAGGTCTGTTATATTGATCTTTTTAACATTTAGAAGATCTTCTGTTAATTCATAAAAGTTTGTGAATTTTTTATTTTGTAGTGTTTTACATAATATTTCCCAATTGTCTTTCTCTTCTTCTTTGTATTCTATGGGGATATTAATGTAAAATAGATGGTTTAAGTATTCTTTATAATTTTTAATTTTGTAAACATCAAATATATCATCACTTATTACATGGTCAGAGTGTGTATTTAATGTTTTAGAAAGACATACAATATTAAGATAGTTATTTAAATTCTTTTCCCATATATTTAGAAAGTCTTTTGAATTTTCGATAATAAGTGTGTCTTGAGTTTCTGCTTTATCTAAAAAGTTAATGAAATATAAATTGTATTTTTCTCTTTTCCCTTCTAATATCCAAAAAGGTATTATCTCTCTTCTTCTTGGATATTTATCAAAAAAGATCTTTTCAAATTTATTTTTTATTCCTATTAATGGTATATATATTCTTCTTTCAAGGTTATTTTGAGTGTTTTCTATACTCATAATACTACTTAAAAGAGAGTAAAAGCTATCATCAGAGAGAAACCTGCAATATTCTGATATCGATAAGAGAAGATAATCTTTTTGGGGATTAAGATTATTTATTAAATTTATTATATCATATATGGTGATCCATGCATCGTTATAATATTTAAATATATCAAAATCTGTTAAATGTAAGAAATCTATATCTAAAATAGATCGTAGCGCATTTATAAGATTTTTTAGATCCCAGTAATTATTTAACAATATAAACCTTACAGGAAATCTATTATAAGTTATACTCGATGTTTTCCTATCTTTCTCAATTGTTCTTAACAAGTCATTTATATTGTCCATTTAAAGAAGTTCCTCTAGATCAGAAATAATTTGGGGATATTTATCTATGAGTTTTACTAATATTTCTCTTAAGTCTCTATTAGTATTTTTTATCTTTTGTGCTATTTTTTCCTTTTTCTCTTTGTTCAATATTCTTATGAGATTTTCTTTTTCTTTCAGAATTAGATTTTCTACGACAGTCTTTTTCCAGTAGTAATCTTCGTTTCGTATTTTGGCTTTAATCTCACTTACTATTTTAGATACATCTTCCGTGGTTTTTAAAATCTCTCTCAACCATTCTTTATATAATTTTTCTATCTGAGTGGATTCCCAAATGGATTTAATTTTTTCTTTATTATTTTCAAGCATTTGATATAAACTTTCTATGTCGGTTAATGAATAGTTTTTATCTGATGTTATATAATATGATAGTTCCTCGGTTGTTTTCTTAACTTCATTATCATCTATTAATCCAACGGCCCAGAAGGGATATATCTTATTCGTAACTTGATTTTTTATTTTTATTTTTAGATCATCTGGTATCTTTATGTAATTTTTATCTATATTAAAGAGCTCTGCTATTAGTTTTAGAAATTCATACAAAGTAAGAGAATTTTTTAAATCTTTTTCTTCCCATAAGTAAATATCCTTTTTTAGATTTTCCCTTGTAAAATCTAAAAAGTCATTAATTTCATTATTATCTAATAATTTTTTACTATTTGTTTTTAGTAATTCCTGGATGCCTTTTTCCGCTGTTTCTGGATTAAGATTTAAATACAAGATTTTTTCACATGTAGGAAGTAAATTAGAGAAGTTTATTATATCTTCTTGAGATGGATCTTTATTACTTCTTATAAACTCTTCCAAGAAATTGATTATGTGGTTTATTTCATCAAGTTTTAAAACATACTTTATGCTCCACAAGGGATATCTTAAATTGTTATTTATATAATTCTTGATATCTTCCCTTAGCTCTTGAATATTATCTCTTTTCTGCAGATTAAATATATTACATAAATTGTTTATAAATTCAATTTTATATCTCTCTTTGTCTTTCTCTTTTGCCCAGTCCTTCAATTTTAAAAGTACATTTTTTTCATCCCATAACGCAACTTCCTCTTGCATGTGCTTATATAGGTAATCTATTACTTCTTCTATTTCTTCTTCATTAATTTTTACCTCTTTTTGCTGAGTTAATAACCAATTCTTAAATCCTTCTTTTACTTTTTCTTTCTTCAAAATTAGTTTTAAATCAGTTTTTACATTCTTAAATAATTGAAGATATTTTATAACATTCTCTTCGCTTAATTCTTTATCGATACTTTTACTTAAATATTCAATTGTTTTAATAGCTATTGTTACACCTTCGTTTTGTTGTGGTAAATATTTTAAACTCCAAATAGGTAGATTTACTTCTTTAATCCAATTTCTTATTTCCCACTTCGCTTTATTTAGATTTTCAGCCTCCTTTAATCCAAAAATATCTTTTAAAATTTCAGTAAGTTCTAACTCATTTTGAGTTCCAAGCCTTACTTCTAACTTTTCTTTTTCTTTCCCCTTAGTAAAATATTCAAAAATATCTTTGATTTTATCTTCCATAACTGTTGGGTTTACTTTTTTGCCTGTTCCTGTCTCATATAATTTATTTGTATGTGGTCTTAAAACGAATCCTAATAAGGCATAATGTATTATATTAGGATAAATACCATATGGAGGTTCTTTTAAAAATTCTAATAATTCACCTAAGTTGAAGGTTTTACCAGCATGTTCTTTTATTCTGTTTTCTACCTCTTTGAAAATCTTAAAGGTTGGGTGATCTGGATCTATATTGTTGTAAAATTCGAAATTGCTGTTAACAATATACTCACCACTTTTAGATTTTAATATTTCTAATATTGGCTTATCTAAAGCGGTTTTTAATTCATCTTCTAATTGCTTTCTATTCTCAACTGTAAGAAATGTTTTAGCGTATTTTATTGAATTTCTAAATGTCCAAAGATTTCTATTTTTAGTTAAACCTTCGATATTTTCTAATCCTGAGGTAAATATTTCTTTTGAATAATCCTTATTGATTTTATCTGCTATTGATGAGAAAGTTATCTTTTCTTCTTTATCCCTAAATAATATGTTAACAAAATCTTTCTCAACTTTTTCAATCCATATATTGATCAATTTATCTATATATTTTTCGTTGTTTTGGGCTTCTTCATTAAAAGAGTGTTTATAAGCTACTTTTTTCCTTGCGATATACTCTAATAATCTCTCATAGTCTTGCTCTCCAAATTCCCTATTTGATACTACAAATACTATATTTCGAGCTTTTGGATTTCCATTTATTATCTTCCTTATATTTTTTTTGATTATTGATATTTCCTCATTGATTTTTGGGAGGAAAAGAGCAATATTTATTTCATATGAATTTCTATAATCTCTGTCTATTTTTCTTAAGATCTCATTTTCAGAAAGTCCTGCCCAGTATATATTTAGATTCGGTTCTCTTAAAAGGTTGTTTTTAATGGTATCTAACAGAGAGTTTTTAGTATCATCATTTATTAATTTAGTTATATCTTCAAATTCTCTTCTTGCAGATTCTTTTTCCCTACTTAATTCTTCTTCTGGGAGAGGAGTTTGGAATATTCGATATAATCCATCTGGGGTTTTAGGAATTATATTTTTGTCGATATAATCTAAAACTTGATCTATGTGGTCTCTATAGTGGGTTCCTAAAAACATGTCTTCTATGTTTTCTCGTTTGGGTATGAATAAAGATGATTCGTCAGTTAAAGTAATTATTGATTGTAGAAGATTTAGAATTAGTATGCCTTTGAAGATGGTCAGATATTCTTCACCTTTATTTTTTAAAGAATCATGATAAGAATAATATTTTGATAAAATATTTCCTATTTTATCATCTTGTCTTCTTTTTAAATCATCTATGAAGTAATCCCACAGTTTATCTGCTGTCAAGAGGTATACATTATTTTTATCTGGGTAATTCTTTATGAAATTTATAAAACCTTTTTCTTCATCATATAAGAAGCTAAAGATGCTTCTTTCTGTGGATCCTATGTATCTTGAAATTCCTACCGCAAGTTGAGCTGTGTATGGATGGATAGGAAATAAATCTTTTAATACTTTTGCGGTCTCTGTATTGTCTGGTACGAGCTTATTTAATACTTTATTTAATCCAGGATACGTGTTATAAATATTATCTCTGATTTTTTTCCAATCTTCCTCTCTCTTTTTGTCTATAGTTTTCGAAACTATATGGAACGTGGTAATATTTTCCATAAAGTAGTTTATGCTTAAAAATCTTCCTAATACTTTTTCTTGATCTTCTTTTTCAATTTGAGTTTGTTGAGGGTGTCTGTGAGATATTATAAAAAGAAATATATTTTCATTGAAACTTTTTTCTGCTATATTTTGAAGAATATTAAGCAGTGCAGGGCTTTGAGAAAGCTCTAAAAGAGGAGTAAATTCATCCCAATATATGGTCATATATTTTATACCTTGATCACTTAAATTTTTCAGTATTTCACTAAGCCAATCCTCTATATTAGGATGAACAATTTTTAAATCTCCTAATGCTTCTTCTATTAATTTTATTATTTCAGGATCATTCTGATGTAATTTATTTTTAAGACCATTTATATCGCCAACAAGGCTTTTTAAATGTGGATTTCCCTCTATAACATCTTGCCAATTGATTTTTGGATCATCTATGTATTTTAAATATTTATCAAATTCACTTTCTGCTATCACTGAAATGTTGTACTTTTTTAAGGATTCTTTAACCGCTATTTCAATTATTAAGCTAAATTCTTTTGGAGAATATATACCAGAAATACCTTTTAGAGTAACAGGGAGTACTCTATTTTCTTTTCTAAAATTTTTAAGTCTCTCTCTTAATTGTACTTTTTCAATATTTCTGAGATAATCATCTATTTCAGAAGGATCATCCCATAAAAGATGTTTTATTACACCTGTTGCATGGCTTTTTCCTGTTCCATATGTTCCTTGAATCCAAATAGATTTTCTATCCTTAGGATTTGTTGCTTCTAATGAATTAAGAAATTTCTCTAATATTTCTAAAAAAGATTTTGTTGGAATAAACTGTTTCCAGTAGTTTTTTGGTTCTTGAATGATATCATAAACTGGCTGAAAATATTCATGAAGGCCAATTATTTCTTCATATCTCATTTTTTTTCTCCCCCTACATATTTCTCTAATATATTAATAGCCTTCAAAGAGTCATAAAGAATAATGAGGCCTGGTCTATCTAAGGATAATCTATATAAATTATAATATTGGGAATTGTCTAACAATGATTTTTGCAAATCTTTTGTAGATATGGAAAATATTTTCTGAGGTGAATAGAGTGTATTTTCTAAGGAATAGAGATCTATTTCATATAAATTTTCTCTCTCTGCATACTTGTATAGATTATACAGTATCACTAAAGGGTGTAAACTTTTAAGTCCAATTTTATTAAATCCTTGGATAATTTTTCCCTTCTTAATTGGTATACCTTGTCCTAAAATTTCACCTATTGGAGATTTTGAGAGAGTTTCTTTGAGAGTACAATAATAATTTATTATTGATCTGTTCTTTTTACCATAAGATATTATAATATTGTTAATGATCTCTTTTCTGAAATATATGCCTATTTTGAGAGTATTCCAATAAGTAAATATTAGAACATTAAAGCATAAATTTATCCATATTACACCCCAAAGAATCTGAGAATATGGTCCATCTTTTAAATATATCGATTTTAGAAGGTGAAAAAGAGGAGTAAGATTTTTATTTTTATCTATTAATTCACAGTCTCTTAGTAAATAAATAAATGCTTCTATTTGTTTTGGCCCTAAAGTATTTTCTTTTAAAAAATTTTCACCATTTGTTAAGAAAGAGTATAACCACTCTTGTCTTAAGCCAAAAGTGTAGTATTTATAACCATTTATTTTTATAAAATTATTCATTTTACATAATATAGTATCTGAGAGTAATCTTTTATATCTTCAGAGAGATATATATTATCTAAATCAGCCACGATATCTACTTTTATTAATTCTGTTAGAGATTCTTGTAATCCCCTTAGTAGGTTTTCCAATGCTGGTCTTGATATTCCAAATATAAGATAAGGACCTCCATCTTTATTATCTTCTCTATAGAATTCTGAAACCGTAAGTCTATATCTATCCTTTGATATAGCGTATCTATATATAGAATAAAGTATAGCTATTGGGTGTATATTGTCAGTGCCTATTTTTTCTACTAACTTATTTGAACCTTCTTTTTTAATTATTCCTATCTTTAAAACATTACTAATATATTTGTTATTTTCAAAAAGATTAATAAGAGCATTAAGAGGATTCATTAATGTTCCATCAGATAGCTTAGGATAATTTTCTTTTAATTTTTTAAAAAGATCATGTTTGTTATAAGAAGTTTTCCATGGTATTTCGGATAGATACCAATTAATAATTTTTGAATTATAAAAAAGATTTATTAATATTATTTCCCATACAAGTTGAGTATTCTTATAAAATAATTCGATTAAGCTTTCTCCTATTTTAGATATTTTTTTCCCTCTAAATGTGTTATCTAATATTTCTGCCTCTTTTAACCAAATGATGAAAGCATTTACTTGTTTAGGTCCTAAACTGTTATCGTTAAACCAATTATATTTTTTGTTAAAGAAAGCTACTAACCAGCCTTCTCTTAATCCAAATGTTGAATATCTATCGATACCTGTGCTTTTTGTATTTTTCATTTTTGTATCTCCTTTCGGAAGATTGAGTGATTTTGCAACTGTACATCCGTAGGAGTTAAAATCTAAACATGAATAACAATGTTTGCATTTAGTTTCGTCTATTGATATATAGGGTAATACATTGATAGCATTATTAGGGCATTCGACCTCACATACCCCACAGTTAATACAATATGTAATTTTATTCAGAATTTTTTTTAAAAGACTTATTTTATCTTTATTTAAAGTATAGAATTTACATTGAACATTATTGGTAAAAGATATTTTGTAATTAATGATTGTTTTATCTTGTAATCTTATTACTCCTTCATAGATATTTCCATTGTTTAATACATATATTGAGGTATCCCCTAATACTTGCAACCATGTTATATTTTCTTTAATCTTTTTGTTATTATTGAATAAAATAATTTCTAAAGTAGGAAACTCGGTTAATATAATATATCCATTTTCTCTATCTATGCCTTTACCGCCACCTCTTTTTTTCCATTGGCCTTTTGAGATATATTTATTAATGTCCTTTATATTTTCTAAACCAAGTGAGAATGCTGTTTTTCGAATCTCAGATATATATTCTAAAGTCTGCTCTGGAAATAATTTGTTTATAATATATTCTGTCCATGGAGATCCAAAGGGACATATGCTACAACCTATTCGGGTCAAACCATATCTATACCCATAGTTTATGGGAATATTTATATGGATCAAGTTCTTTCTGTAAATTATATACATAAACACTTCAAGATTTGTCCAATTTAATATTATTCTCGAATCTATTACATTGATATGCTTTACATCTTCTGCTATTCTTTCATATCTACCTCTTCTTGTACTCTCATCTGCTCTTACACCATCAAAAACTAATACTTTTAGATTTGTCTTATCAGGAAATAATGATTTTAATAATCTTATTTGGGGAGAAGTTTTGTATACGGAACAACACCATCTTATTAATCTGCTTGGTGGACCAAATACTTTCCAAAGATCGTAAGAATGTCTTTCATTTCTTGCAGTATAAAATTTTAATTTAGGATATAGTTTCTGATATAGCTTTTTTGTTTCCTCATAAGTTTCATATGTGGGAGGTATTTCCATAGTAGTATCTGTAAAAATAACGAAATATTCATCTGGGGGTAATGTACGAGATACAAGATCTAAAACTACTTGTGAATCTTTTCCTCCACTATAAGCAACTATAAAGGCATCAACTTTATCTTTATAGTTTTTATATGTATTATTTATGAAATCAATAGCTTCACCTTCTATGGTTTTTATGGCATCTATATTTTTCTGTATTAATAAGTCAATATCAATAGGTTTTAAAACAAGGTTTTTCCCTTCCTCAGTTATTTTAATTTTGGGGGCTTCAAAAATATTACCTCCTTTTGCTTCAGCTACACACTTTCCCTTATAGTAATATCTTCTTCCAATGTTCCACAAAAGGGGTTCTTCTGATTTTGGATATTCCCAATACTTATCAAAACCTAAAAGATCAAGTTCTTCAAAAAAAACAGGCCTCGGAGGGGTGATTTCTTCATCAGTAGAATCTGATAATAATACTAAATTGTTTTCTTTGTCCCACTTTACTTTATACATAGTCTGATATTAAATTATATTATTTTAACTATTTTAAGTAAATATATTCAAAATAAAGAGCCCCCATATGGGGCTCTTTAATATTTTAGCTTTAGAGAGATAGAGGCTATTTTGCCACTTGATCTAAATCACACCAACTCTCAGAGTCAACACCTTTCCAATACTTTACTTGACTATTGTCTTTAAATTTTATAATAATATCATTTGAAGGACAATAATGATTGTTTACTGTTCTATTTTCTACAAGTCTAAGTTGTATTGTCTTTCCTTTATAACCTTGTTGTAAAGATACCCACCTCCATGGGGCGTATCTGAAATTTTCTCCTACTGGATATACATTTGCAGGAAGGATAAGGGTTGTTCCAAAGCCTACCCATTTGTTTTCTTCACTGTTCCAAAAATATGGTTCTAAATTAACCTCTTTGTTATAGCGGGTCATGTAATAAAATCCGTTATTTTCATCGTTTACCTCGAATTCTACGTAATCACCGTCATGACAAAAAAGCCCACCTATATAGGGGAAGTTAGCTCCGTAATAGTTTCTATTTTTCCATGTACTTGCAAAGGCAAGAATTAAAAGGATAATTAGGAAAATAAAGATTCTTAAAATCGACTTTTTCATTTTTGTACCTCCTATTCTAATATTTTAAATGGAAATACTTGAGAAAACACTGAGGAAAAAAGAATTTTTAATAAGTTTGATTAATGAGATTTTATTTTTTTATATTTTCCCCTCATTTATAGAATAACTCATATATTAAAAAAGTCAATATACCAGAGCAAAAAAATTCTTAAATCCCATGTATATTCTTTCCCTATAAAGAAAAGAATCAAAAGGAATGTTAGTCCAGATAGATGTAAGCCTCGCAACTAAATAGATGGAGAAAATATTATCTCTTATTTGCTATTGATGATGAAATAGTAGAAATATTATCTAATGTTTCTAAAAAGACAGAAGATCTTGAAGGATATTTTTTCTTAATGAAAGACATAATAAAAACTCATATTATACCTGTTTTTATTTATCATGATAAGCATATCATTTTTAAAATTCCCAAGGAAGATAAGCTAAGTATAGAAGAAGAACTATTAGGAATAGATAAACCATTAACATAATTGGGTAGAGCTATGAGAGAATTAGGAATAATTCAGATTTATGCAGAATCTTCTCAAGCAAAAGGGAGGATAGAAAGATTTTTTAAGACTCTGCAGTGTAGACTTAAAGAAGAGCTAAGAATAGAAGGTATAAAAGATATAGAATCTGCAAATATTTCACTTAAGGGATTTATAGAGAGGTATAACAAGAAATTTTGTATAGAGTTTAAGATCCTATTCTATCATTTGTGAAAGGTGTTTTTGAAGAGGTTTTAGATGAGATTCTTTATAGGAATGAGATAAGAAGAAGAATTAAAAGGGATTGTAATTTCATATGGAGGGAGAATCTATGGTCTAAATGAAGGTAATAAGACAATTTTTAAGAAAGAGAGGAGTTTAGTATGTATTCATATTCATGGAGATGGTGAGTTAAATGCAGACTACGAAGGCAAAATTTATCAAATAGAGCTGGTACCAAATAAAGAAAGAAGAGAATAAAAATAGTATAAGAAAATATGGAACCCAAAGTTCAACCTTGGAAAAAATATCCTCAATTCATAAGGATATGAGAGTAGTGATATTTTCATTAACCGTTGACATATTTTAAAAAGTCAAATTAAAAGAATTCTTATGTTGAATAATATGAAAAGAGAAATTGTATATATTCTTGCAAGATTCTTTTTCTTGTATTAAAGTGATCTCCTCTTTCCCTTTTTACATTCCCAAATACATTCTCTATCCTATTTCTATTATGCATTAATATTTAAACTTCAAAGAATTCTTCAAAAAGATCTATTCTAGAATTCCATTTTTCTATGGTACTCACAGGTATGCCTTTAACGAGACCAAGTGGGTAGGTTGGTCAAGAGAGGAGGATGCATGGTGTTTCCACGTAGCTAATTGGTCATCAAACTCTTTCCAAGTTCTATTTGGTATAGCAATGAGAAACGAAACCCTAAAAGTTCTTGTATAGCTTGCTCCTATTGGTAAGGGAGTAATAACAACTAATGTATTTCTAAATGATATATTAAAGAAAGAAAGATAATAGCTTTTAGGGACCATATTTCAGACTTTAAATGAAAATTCACCCTCTGCAAGTGCAGAGGGTTTTATTTTTTTTATTAATGTAATTAGTTTTAAAAGGATAAACTATTATTTTTATTTCTAAAATTCTGTTGAAAAGCTTAGAAGATGCTGATTAGAAAGTCCTTTTGAACATAGAAAAGCATAATCTAAATTAAATTGTGAAAATTTAACTCCTAATCCAAAACTTATAGATTCTTTTTCTCCGTTATATCCGGTTCTTATAAATAAAAGTGGAAGTGGATTTATTTCTGTCCCTAAATTTATTCGAATCGGGCTTGATATGATCTCTGCTGTGAAAGGATATAAGTGTATCTTAGTTATGCCTGAGACTGTGAACTTATAAAGAATATATATCCTAAAAGCCTACGGAGCAGATGTAATTCTCACTCAAAGGGAATGGCAGGAGCGGTAAAGAAAGCAGAAGAATTATTGAAAAAAATTCTAGGAAGTTTTATGCCAGAGCAATTTAAGAATCCAGCAAACCCTAAAATTCATAAAGAAACTACTGCAAAAGAAATATGGGAAGCGGTAGAGGGAAAGATTGATGCTTTTGTAGCAGGAGTAGGAACAGGAAGAAGTTATTTTATTGCCTTGCTCCATTTTTTTAAATAGTTCTATTTCTTGAAGAGGCGAGAGTACTTTATATTTTGCTATCTCTTTAAAATGAATTTTCTTAAATTTTCTTTGTATTCTTTAAGTCTAAATTTCATATTTTATATAATAAATTTTGAAACTTCACTTTTTCTTATTTTTGTTCTTTGTTTTTAAAAATTTTTTAGATTTTTCTAATAAACCTTCTAAATATAAGTCATTTTTTTTAATTTACATTAAATATACATTAATTAAGATTGTTTAACTTTCTAATTATTTTTCTTTTTAATATACTTTTCAATTTGTGTTTTAATCCAAAATGTAGCATAGGAAGAAAATTTAGAACCCTTTTTGTAGTTAAATGAATCTACAGCTTTTGCTAGACCTATATATCCTTCTTGAATTAAATCCCAAAGTTCTAGATTTTTTAATTTATATTTTTGGGCTATATCAAGGACGAGGAATGAATAAGATAATATTAAGGTATCTCTTGCTTTTTTATCACCCTTTTTAACTTTTTCAAAAAGAGCTATTTCTTCAGAAGGTGAAGGGGGTTTGTATTTATTTACTTCTTTGATGAAATTTTTTATAGAATCATCATTAATGTTTATATTTAATTCCTTTGATAAATTATACATTTTTGTAGAAACTTCTTCTATATAGTCATTAATATTTTCATTATTTTCCAACGTAAACGTTGGCTTCGGTAATATTTCATATATAATATCATTTAAATATTGTTTTACATAATCATATCCTTTAACTGAGAGTTCCCATATATGATTCGGAGAGTCTTTATTAAGAAATCCCTTATCTATTAAAATTAACTTGCACTCTTGAATATCTTTTTGCCATGGAATTAAATTGATGTCTGGTATATTTTTTTCCATTAATATGGCTTTAATTGTTGGTTCTATGTGTTTTATAAGCTCAGTATTACTTGCTTTTCCTCCTAATTTATATAGAGCTTCCAAGAGAGGTATTATGTAATCTTTTAATTCAATTTTATTATTAATAGTTTCTTCAGTATTTTGAATTTTGGGTAAAGTTTGTGTAATATTTTTTAGCATATCATTTATTAATTCTAGATGTTTCAAAATTTTTTCTAAAGAGTTTTGAAGATTTTTTGTTCTTATTAAGAGAGAAGGTAATTCTTTTTCTAATTCAAGGGTTCTATTTTCTTCATATTTCTTTAAAAAACTCTCAATTTCACTTAATAGTTTTTTAAGTTCCCCAAAATCCTCATTCATATATTTATCTCCTCACTTTTATATCCTATTTATAGTTGTTTTCTTATTATACCTCTTTTTTTATGAGCAGATTTTAAGTAAAAAATTTTAAGTTTGTCTCTGTCAATACCAAATAGCACTTTTATATGAGGAAATAATAATTTTAAATAATCAATAGCTAGTTTATTTAATGGCATTAGTATTTCTTATATCAGTTTTTGAGATTATCTCTATTATGTTATCTAAATTAGATTAATATTCTGAATGATCTATTAAACTATGCAATATTTCGGTGAATTATGCCACTTTCAATGTATATTTCTTTATAATGAATATATTTGTCAATGAATTCTGTGATTTCTTCCCTATATAGCATGCTCTTTCTTCATAATAACTCTTTTTCTTGTATGCCCCCTTTTATTGTGATTTTATGTTTTTCATTAAAATGCCATCTGGAAAAGCTCAATTTATAAACTCCAGTCTGTTTAGACTTATTCAGATTAATTTTATAACAGTTTTTCTTTTCCAAATATTTTGGTTTGAATATTCTCCTTTATATTTAACTATGAATTCTATTTCTATTGTTAAAGTTATATAGAAGTTTAATCCAGTAATTCTAATTCACTGATGAATCCTTTTCTTACCATTTATAACCAGTTTAATATCTTCTATTATTTCTTTATCATAAATCTCTTTTCTACCGTTTTCTTTCTCAAATTTTTCATAAGTACTACTTAACCATTCTTTCCATTTATAAATTTTTTGGGTTTTGATCATAAGTTATTGGCTTTATTTGTATTCCTATATATTTACCTGCAATTTCTATGTAGAAATCTAAATTTTTAGCAATTTCTTCTATTTCTGCTCTCATTACCTCAAGATATCTTTATATACAGGTTCTCTCCAAAGGTTTATAAATTTTTCTTTATACTTGTGTTGAATTGTAAGATCTGGGACGCCTAAACCTGATTTTATAAGATAGTACTTTATACATATTAGTTACAAATTATACTATTTTTTAAATATATTCAAAATAAAGAGCCCCCATATGGGGGCTCTTTAATATTTTAGCTTTAGAGAGATAGAGGCTATTTTGCCACTTGATCTAAATCACACCAACTCTCAGAGTCAACACCTTTCCAATACTTTACTTGACTATTGTCTTTAAATTTTATAATAATATCATTTGAAGGACAATAATGATTGTTTACTGTTCTATTTTCTACAAGTCTAAGTTGTATTGTCTTTCCTTTATAACCTTGTTGTAAAGATACCCACCTCCATGGGGCGTATCTGAAATTTTCTCCTACTGGATATACATTTGCAGGAAGGATAAGGGTTGTTCCAAGGCCTACCCATTTGTTTTCTTCACTGTTCCAAAAATATGGTTCTAAATTAACCTCTTTGTTATAGCGGGTCATGTAATAAAATCCGTTATTTTCATCGTTTACCTCGAATTCTACGTAATCACCGTCATGACAAAAAAGCCCACCTATATAGGGGAAGTTAGCTCCGTAATAGTTTCTATTTTTCCATGTACTTGCAAAGGCAAGAATTAAAAGGATAATTAGGAAAATAAAGATTCTTAAAATCGACTTTTTCATTTTTGTACCTCCTGTTCTAATATTTTAAATTAGGAGTCTACAAGGAAAGCCTGGGGGAAAAGAGTTTATAAGAGGTATTATTGATGAATTTTAATACTTTTTACATTTTCCCTCAGTTATAGTGTAACTCATATATTAAAAAAGTCAATATATTAATTACTAATGAATCAATAGTGAATAGAATGAAAAATCTATAAGCTGTTTTACATGTTTTTGGAAGACGATTATTATTCATAATTTTTTTAGAACACATACTTATAAGATAAATAAACAGGCATAAGAAATATACGTAATTTTATCCTGGGCAACTCATATCTTTAGTAGGTACTATGTTTGTATTACTTTAAAATTATTTTTTAAAGCACCATAAGAATGTGTTATTATAATTAAAAAGGGATAATTATTACTGTAAGTTTTACTTTCTATAGCTACTCAGAATCATTCAAAATTATCCCTCAATGAAATAGTTTAAGAATGCTTCAATTTAAAGGGGGTAATTAGACATGAGAAGGATAATTAGATTTAGTTTTTTCTTTATTGTTTTAAGTATATTTTTATTAGAAATTACCTTTGGTTTCTCTATGGGTTATCATTATGATTTGATAAGGGAAGTTATGAGGGGAGTGGGTTTTAATAAAGATGCTTTCTCTTTAGCTCTTGTTGGAAATTCTTATGTAGATATATTTCAGGAAAAGGCAGTTGAGTATGTAATAGATGATGATTTTTGTAGGGTTTCTAAAAAATTGGTAGATTTTTTACACTTTGATAATCTTTATAATGAGGAGGTTATTGAAAGATATTGGAAACAATTAATATTCAATACATATAATGCTATGAAAGAAAAGGTTAATAAAAATGATAAGTTAGGAGCACTTCTTATTATTGGTATCTCTTTACATATTGTTCAGGATTTTTATGCTCATTCTAATTGGGTTGAACTAAACTTGAGTAGTTACTCTAAAATAAAGGATGCTACTTATTTTGATGTTTTGAAAAGAGCTCCAAATGATTTAATCAAGGCAATAGAGGATGTTAAAAAAAGAGGTGGTATGTATTTTAATGTTAATAGGTTAACAACTTTTTGGGGAAAAACTAATCATGATGTATTAAATAAAGATCATGCGGGAAGACCATTATTTGATTCTGCATATAGAACTTCCTATAAGGCATCCTTAGAGTGGTTAAGACTTATAAAAAAATGGGTGACGGAAGATTTTAATAATAGTAAGTTTTGGAATGAGATTTTGATTTATGATTTTAAAGAAGGTAATAAAAAACATCTATATACATTAACAGATTTTGATGAGGGAACTATTAGATGGCTCTGTACCTATGGTGGAGCATGGAAAGCTCCAAGAATATGGGGAAGTTTGGATATTGTTTTTGATGATATGCCTAATGTTCCAGGAATAGGTTTAACATCTCAAAATAGTCCAGATTATCCTTTTTTGGGAATAGAATGGTTTTCAAATTGTACTTTAATAGCTAAGGATCTCTTTGAGGCATCTTATAAAGGTGGATTTATAAAAGTACATAGCATAGATAAATTGGAAGAAGGAATGAAAAAAAGAAGTGATTTTGGAGAAATAGTAAAGGTTAATTGGGAAGAGGTGCAAAACTTAGCACCTCTTGATAACTCTATAATAAGAGAAGCTTTTAGTTTTTTAGGAAATTGTACAATAGATTATGAAAAAGATGTAAAATGGCTCCGTGTTAGAATACCAGAAGCTATGGATCTTGATACCGGAAAAGGTTGGGATAATATAAACAATGAGGAACCAGGAGGAGATAGTGACTACTGGGTAATGTTTGTGGTAAATAATGAGGTTGATTATCCTTACACTGAAGCAGAATATGTGGATAAGAGTCATCCTTTTCCAGTTTGGGGAATATTAAAACCTTTATGGGATTTGAAGCCTGTAAGAATTCAAATAAGAATGTATGAGAGTGATAGCGGATTCCGTGGATCTCAGCATAAGGATGAGGAGATGGATATAAGGCCAGGCACTGGAAAAGATTTTCTATTTGAATTTAATCCTAAGGATTTTAGTTACAATGCTATTTCAGGAATGAAAGTATGGAATATAATACAGGGATATTATATTAGAAGTTATGGAGAGGGAGATTTAAGGGCAAGAGTATATGTAAAGATCTGGATGATGGAAGATATTCCTCAAGAAATACCGTTATATCCAGTATTTTTTGAGGATAAAAATTGTGATGGAGCTTTCTTACCAATTTTTGACAATATAGATGATCTTTCTAAATTTGGTTTCAATGATAGAATATCATCAATCTTTTTGCCTTTCTATACCTGGAAGTTAGAGGTCTATGAGGATAAAAATTATAAAGGTAGGAAACTTTTTGTTGAAAGCACTATTCAGGATCTACATTCTGATGATTTTAAAATGGGAGACAAGATATCTTCAGTTAAGATTATTAAGGCCTCTATTCCATCTTATGATTTTCCTATATTTTATGAAGACAAGAATTACAAAGGATATTTCTTAAAATTGCCTTATAACCTACCTAATAATTCTATATGTGGTTTTTACTCTGAACTTTCTATATATAAATTTAATGATCGTATCTCATCTATAAAGATACCAAATGGCTGGAAAGTTATTATTTATGAGAATTCTCATTTTGAGGGAAAGAATGTAGAAATAACATCTTCAATTGCTGATTTAAGCACCATAGGATGGAATGATAGAGTTTCCTCTATAAGGGTAATTCCTCCTTTTAAAATTGCAGAAGATCAGAAAATAAGTATTGTAGAGCCAATGAAGCCTTTGGTTTTTCCTATGGTGATATTAGATAAAAATCTATTAATAGATCTGTTAAAGTTAGAATTGAAAAATTTTCCAGAAAAATATGTGAATCAAGATTTTTATTACAAAAGGGAAGATATAAAAATTCCTGATGATATTGATATAAGTATAACAATTACATACATAAATGTAAAAGAAAACTTCGCATATGTGGAGGGGAAAGGAGAGAACTATTATTTAAATTTTTGTTCTTTACTTTATAGAGAGCAAGGTGAATGGGAGGTTAAAGAAATAGTTAATGCAGATTATGTAGTATGTGATGATAAATATGAAGGTTTAGATATTTATTCATGGATATATGAAAAACTTAAGAAAAGGTACCTGGGTATACCTATAGATATTTTTCCTAAGATACATCCAGAAAGAAAGATTATGTTGAGTATTTTAAGAGAGAAGATTTCTAATTTAGTATCAGACAATATTGGTTTCTTAGTAGAAGATTTTAAAGAGGAAAGGGAAATTGTGAAAATGGCTGTAAGACCAAGATCCTTAGATGGAGTATCTCAGTATGAAATATTGTATGTTACTCTTAAAAAAGATAAGGATAAATGGAATATTGTTAACTTAAAATAGGTTTTAAATTATTTTTTTCTCTATATTAATAATACTTCTTATTTCCTCCTGATAAATTATACAAGTTTAAATCAGGATATCATTAAGAAGTTATTTAAATTGAATTGAAATCCAACCAGGAAGGATAAAGTCTTTTTGTACATCGTAAACTGTTTTATTATTCTCTACATCTATATAAAAACATCTGACTGTACAATTTATCTCTCCTTCTATTATTACTCCAATTACATTATTTTGATATTTCCAATCTCTTATTTTACCCTCAAATTTGCCTTTTACTATTGTATTCCAATAATCTCTGCCATCATCAAAGAAACTCCATTCAAAATAAACCATTAAATTTTCATCATTGTAAGATCCGGAAGCTATAGATGTATGATATCCTTCTTCTTTTACCCCTTCTATGCTACCGTCAGAAAATTTAAGGTAAACGACAGCAGGTGTTTCTATATACCATTTGCCCTCTCTATGGACCCACTCGGGTAATGTAAAACTTAACCCATGAATACCATTTAAATTTCTTTTTAGAGGAGTTTTAACTTTTGTCTTTGCATTAAAATTTACATCTTTATTTGATTCATAAGTATATTTTTCTCCAACATATACCACTACAGGACCTGTTTGAACATTTTCAGGAACTTTGATTTTTATCTCTTTGTCATTCCAACTTAAAATTTCAGCTGGAGTATTTCCTATCATAACTTTACTTTTTGATGATTGATTTTTTCCAAAAGCAAGACCTTTTATGGTAATTATATCTCCAGGAGATCCTGTATTTGGTTCTATTGATAGAACTTTTGGAATAAGCGATATAACTGCTTTTATAGAGAAGGAGTCTCTTACTAAATCTCCTTCCCATAATCCCACTCTTATTAATATCTCTTGTTTTCCGTCTTTATCTCCAAGTGTTAAATCTCTTATATCTTCAAGTTTAAATTGATGATTATAAGTTATATAGTTTGCCTCATTAAACTTTGCTTCAGGTATGGTAAATTTAGCTCTATTGTAGGTTATACGCTTTCCTGGAATTCCATATCTTCCTTCATCAATTGTGGCATACACTTCAATATCTCTGCTGTAATTTGAGCCGTTATAAATGTATAGCTTTAAATTTAAAACTTCTGCATCTTGAGGTATTATTTCTAATTTATCACCTGTTGATTTAACCCATATATAACCATCTTTACTTTCTGATGGTTTTATTTGTAATTGGTAAAAAGGTACTAATTTTTGATTATTGGGATTTCTAACAAGGAATGATATATCTCCTGTAGTCATTGCTCCTTTTTCATCTCTTGCAGGTAATTCCAAGGATAAAGACGGGCTTGTAGCGAAGTTTCCGTCTACAACTATAATTATATACTTTTCAGTTGGGAATTTATGTCTATTTTTTATAAAGTTCCAATCTCTGATGGTGTACATAGTTCCGTTTTCATTGTTTGCTGGAGAAATATTTTGGGGATCATGCATGATTATTTTTTCTCCATTTTCGGTATATCCAAGTAATACTACAGCATGATCTCCCCAGCTTAAAATAACGGGATGTCCTTTATCTATTTCAGAAAGAACCCTCCATTTTAAATGATCTAACTTAAATATAGGTACTGAATAGGCGGTAAAACCTGTTTCTTTGCTAAGATAGTCTTTCAGTGAATATACAATTTGATCTTCGTCTAAGCCAAAATCAGAATCATTTGCTCCTAACTCTCTTAAAATGTCATATAGTTCAATATCTTTTCCTGAAAATTTAAGAAACATTAGTGCACTTGTTGAAACGCAAGATCCTCCAATCTGTTCATAGTATGGCATTCTTATGATCTTTTCTTTTTGTTTTGGGGTGTATTTAGGAATATATCCTATATATATGAATAGTCTATCTTTTAGACTAAGAGTATTAGAATCAGCGCTTATCTTTTCTAATGTGTTGTAACATAACTTTATATTTGACAGTGATGACCTATATATTAAAGAGGGTGATAGTTTTATTGAAATAATTCCTGTGGAGGGATTATATTCATATTCTAAATCAAGTTTCCCTTTATTTATATGGTCGTAGCCAAAGATGTTTAATTCATCATTTGTTAAAGCTTTTGGCCCATTTACAACAAGAGTAATTTCACCAAAAAGTTTTTGGATACCACTTATTTCAATCCCTTTTGCCTCCTTTGAGTAAAATATTGGATTAGTGATTGATTTTATGCTTATTTTTGTATCTTCTTTGATTGTATTTGGAGGGATTAAAAGTTTTGTTCCATCTGATAATACTATCTCACCACCAGAAGGACCAATATTCATTTCTGATTGAATGACTTTTTCTCCCTTATCATAAAAGGATGCTTCTTCAGGAGAAATAACTGTTTTTTCTTTGGTACTTGCTTCAATTATGTTTGAGATTGAATCTTTTTCAGATCGGATGTTAAATTCTTGAGATGGGACAATATCAGAAATCTTTTTACCCTCCCAATCAGTATTCCAGTCTCCAGAATTTCCATATCTCCATCTGCCGGTGAAGGATGTGCCATCAGGAGATAGGGTTAATTCAAATTCTCCTCCATCTTTTGGGGGTGAGTATGAGGGAGCTTCTAACCAAATACCTATTAATTTATTATCTATTACTTTACCAGCAACTTTTCCGTTGTCATGCTCATAATATCCTATAACCATATTCCCTACTTGTACTAAATACATCTTTCCCCAGGTTGTATCCCACGTACCGGTCCAATTAAAACTTGTTAAATTTTCAGAAGATGTGGTTTTGTTATTTACTATAGAAACGCAAACATTATCAAAGTATCCAGTATTTGCATATGTCATAAAACCTAATTTTCCTGTTTTAAATGTGTCATCTTGAGCGGATAAAATTTCTTTGTCATCAATGAATACTTTAATTTGATTTCCTACTGCTTCAATAGTAATCCTATATTTTTTTCCAACTTCATAGGCGTTATTCTTATCAATAGCAAGCACTTGAAATGGTTTGCCATTAACAATCTTGTCAATTCTTCTAAAAGGTCCTTTATTTTGGGGGTCTTTTACCATGATGAATCTATAATAATTATTTTTATCTTGATATCTAAAGACAGCTCCAATTCCATCATCATCGGTGGATGTTAAATCAAAGGAAAAAATAAAATCTGAAAAACTTTCTTTGGTAACTATGTGGGTACCTTGAAAGTAGTCATACTCACTATCTGCTCTATACACGTTACTGTTCTGAACAAGTTTTCCATCTTGTATTTTCCAATCAGAAGAAGGAGCATCATCCACAATGATCCAGTTGGTACCTATTTCCTTTCTTTCGAAATCATCTTTAAATAGAATACAATCTTCAGAGTTTGTGATTTCTTTCCCTATTGTTAACTGAGATAAAAGGAAAAAAAGAGTTATAAAAAGAAAAAATGTTTTTAATTTTTTTAAGTTATTCATAAGCCCCCCTATATAACTTAAAAATTAATTTTTTTGAGGGAATCTTTTAAAAGGAGAAAATCTATATCCCTTTCAAAGGTCTAAAATTGATGAATTTCCTGAAAATTTTCAGGATTGAATTTTCTGAGTTAGGATTTTTCTAATGTGCATTTAAAATTGTCTTGTTATTTACCCTATTTACTTTATATTATATTAAAAAACAGAAAAAAGTAAATAGTATAAAATTTTATTCTTTTCCTAAAATAATCTGTCCTAAGGAGATTCCTCCATCATTGGTGGGTACATTTTTATGAGTGAATACTTCAAAACCTTTATTTCTTAATAAGGGTATAGTTGTTCTTAAAAGAAGTCTATTTTGAAATACACCTCCTGATAAGCCTATTTTATTGATTTTATATTCTTCTCTTAATATTTCTGAGATTTGTAGAATTATTTGGGTAATGGTGTTATGAAATTTTTTAGCGATATCCTTTTTCTCATACTTTTCTTTTTCTAAAATTATCTTTTCAATGGTCGGATATATATCAATCTTAAATGTTTCTTTTTCTTTTATCATTTTAAAGGGATAAAAGTCTTCTTCGTCAGATTCCATAGCTTCCATTTCAAGTTCTATGGCAGCTTGACCTTCATAATCTATTTTTTCCCTTATTCCTAAAAGGGCAGAGACTAAATCAAAAATTCTTCCACAGGAGGATGTGTAAAATATGTTTTCATCTTTTTCAATTAATCTTTTTGTTATCTCTTTTTCAAATGGATCAATATGGGGGAATATCTTTTCAATTTCAGATGGTAAATATTTGGTTATATAAGATAGTGCAATTAATCTTGGGTTTTCTATAGCATAATCTCCTCCAGCTACTGGAAAATATTTAAAATGAGCTACTCTTTTTACTTCTTCCAAATTTCCTATAAATACTTCTCCACCCCATATATTTCCATCTTCCCCATATCCAGTACCATCAAAGGAGAAACAAATAATATTATCAGTGATTCCTCTATCTAAAAGTAGAGAGAAAAAGTGAGCTTTATGATGTTGAATGGCTTTTACCTCCATATATTTTTTAAATTTTTCTGCAAAATCTGTGGATAAATATTGGGGATGTAAGTCATGTACTAAGATTTCAGGCTCTATCCTAAATAGTCTGATGAACTCTTGAATTATTTCTTCATATACCTGAAGGGTATCTTTATCTTTTAAATCTCCAACATGGGGACTCATGAAAACATAATTTTCTTTACCAAGGGAAAAGGTGTTTTTCAGTTCTCCACCAAGGGCAAGAGTAGGCTTTATCTTTATAGGAATTTTTATTGGATCAGGAGCATATCCTCTTGCTCTTCTTATAATATTTAATTCTTTGTTTTCTACAAAAACTACGCTATCATCTACTCTGTGGGCTATATTTCGGTTATGAAAGATAAATACATCCGCTATGTTTTTAAGTCTTTCCTTTGCATGGTCATTATCTTTAATAATAGGCTCATCAGATATATTTCCACTTGTCATTATGAGAGGTTTTGGAAAGTAATCAAATATGAGATAATGATAAGGCGTGTAGGGAAGCATTATGCCTAAATATTTGTTATTAGGAGCCACATATTCGGATATATCTCTTGGATCTTTAATTTTTAAAAGGACTATTGGTCTTTCTTTTGAAAGTAATATTTTTTCTTCATCCTCATTCACATAGCAGTATTTCTTTATCGTATCCATATCTTTCATCATAAGGGCAAAGGGTTTAGATGGTCTTTTCTTTCTCTCTCTTAATTTTATAACTGCTCTTTCATTAGTGGCATCACAGGCTAAATGGAAGCCACCAAGCCCTTTTATAGCTAATATTTTTCCTTCTTCTAAGTATTTTCCAATTTTTTCAAAAATGTTTGAAGCTTCTTCTCCATCTATCCAGAGAGTTGGTCCACAATCATAACAAGATATAGGTTGAGCATGAAATCTTCTTGATTCTGGATCGTGATATTCTTCTTCGCATCTTTCACACATCTGGAATATTTTCATGGTTGTTTTATCTCTGTCGTATGGTAAATCTTCAATAATGGTATATCTTGGGCCACAGTTAGTACAGTTTATAAATGGATAATTAAATCTGCGATCTTTTGGATCTCTCATTTCTTTAAAGCAGTCTTCACATATGGCTATATCTGGAGATATGAAGTTAAATCCAGTATCTTCTTTGCTTTCAATAATTGAGAAATCTATAATGTTTTCTGAGAGATTTATTTCTTCTTTTTCAATTTTTTCTATTTTGGAGAGAGGAGGGGCTTCTTTTACAAGATCATCTAAAAATTTTTTTATTTTTTCTTCCTCTCCTTGAATTAGTATATGAACAGATCCTGTAGAGTTTAAGATCCATCCTCTAAGATTTAGGCTTTTAGCAAGCCTGTATACAAAGGGTCTAAATCCAACTCCTTGAACAATTCCCCAGATTTTTATTTTATAGGTTTTTTCCATTATATATTTTCAAGAAATCCTTTTATAAATTCTAATCCTTTTTTTAGGTTTTCTAAAGCCTTTTCCGAGATTTCTTCTCCAAAATCAAAATCATACCCTCTTATGGATAGAAGATAAAATTCAGGATTTTTATTATAAAGAGTTTTTGTCCAGGAAAGTAGTTCTTCACAGGATGTGTGGTGGGTAAGAGGGGAAAAAGTCTTTTCTTCTGTTATTTTTTTAAATGATATTTCATCTCCTTCTATGGAAGCATCAATGAATATGACTATGTCATAATCTTTAAGGATTTCTGCCATATCAAAAGTAAGCTCCTGGACCTTGAGTTTTTCTACCTTATCATCTATAAGGTCCAGGAGCTTTATTCCTAAGCCATCATCTCTTCTATAAGGATTTCCAAAACCTACTAATAATACTTTTTTCAATCTCTTTTTATTGTATCCAAGAGATTTCCATCTTTATCATAAAGCTCTATTAGAAGGGGCATCTTTCCTATAGCATGGGTAGAGCAGGAGAGACATGGATCATAGCATCTTATGGCTCCCTCAACTCTATTTAGCATCCCTTCTTTTAAATTTTTCCCATCTATAAAGGCTTTTGCTACCTCTTCTACTGCCTTATTCATTGCCCAGTTATTATGTCCAGTTGATACTATCAAGTTTACTTTTTCAATAGTTCCTTTTTCATCTACCCAATAGTGATGAATTAGTGTACCACGAGGAGCTTCTACTACTCCAATTCCTTCCTCATTGACTACTTCTCCAAGCCTTAATACATCTTGGCTCATTGCGTCTGGATCCTCAAGAATTTCTCTTGTTCTTTCTAATGCATAGATGGTTTCAATTAATCTTGCATAGTGATAATATATGGATCCTTCTACTGGTTTTCCATTTCCAAGAGTTTTGAATTTTTTGAATTCTTCATTTGCTAAAGGTGTGCTTATTTTTTCCGCCACATTTAGTCTTGCAAGAGGTCCTACTCTATATACTCCCTCAGGATATCCAAAAGGTTTGTAATAGGGGAATTTTAAGTATGTCCAATCTTCCACTTTTTCTCCAATATATTTAAGATAGTACTTAGGCTTAAATTCTTTTACTATATTTCCATCTTTATCCATGAATCTTATTTTTCCATCATAAAGTTCTAATGATCCATCCTCTTTTACAAGTCCCATATAACCTGTGGAGAAGCTGGCAAATTTGTCACAAGTTTCTTTATTCTTCTCTATAAAGTCCTCTGCTATTTTTATACCCTCTTTTATATACTCTATCATCTCATCTATTCCTTTTAATATCTCGTCTCTTGCTTCGATAGATAGTGCAGAGTTTACTCCTCCAGGTATTGCAAATGTGGGATGTATTCTTCTTCCTGCTACAAGTTCAATAATTCTTTGTCCAAATTTTCTAAGCTTTACTGCTTTTAAAGCAAGTTGAGGATTAGCTTGAATTAATCCTACCACATTTCTTATTTTGGGATCAGCATCCCAACCAAGTATAAGATCTGGTCCTGCAAGCTCAAAAAAATGCATTGAATGGGATTGAATAAACTGCCCCATGTGGATTAGTTCTCTCAGAAGTTTAGCGGTCTTTGGTATATCTACTCCTATGATTTCATCAGTAGCTTTAGCAGATGCTAAATGGTGACTAATGGGGCATATTCCGCAGATTCTTGGTGTTATAATTGGCATTTCAGAGAAATGTCTTCCTTCAGAGAATTTTTCAAAGCCTCTAAATTGGTCTACATGCATAAAGGCTTTTTCCACTTTTCCATCTTCATTTAAATGGATTGTAACTCTTGCGTGTCCTTCTATTCTTGTAACTGGGCTTATGGTAATTTTTCTTTCCATAGTTCTCACCTCATTATTCATACTTAAGAAGTTCGCCTTCTAATTTAGGTACTCTTCCTTCTAAAATTTCTTTTAATACATAATAAATAGCATCTGCTGAGGGTGGACAACCTGGGATGTAGAAATCTACTTTTATAACTTCATTTACCGCTTTTACTTTGGGAAGATGTTTCCCTAGCTCTTCAGAAGAAGGTATTTTACCTTGTACTGTACTTTCAGTGGTAATATAGCCTCTTTCAAGAAGTTCTTCTACAGAAACATAATTTCTCATGGTAGGAATTCCACCAAATACAGCACAATCTCCAAGGGCAACTATAAATTTACATTTTTCTCTCATCATTTTTACTTCTTCTTCATGATGGTCTGTAGCTACCGCTCCTTCAATTATTCCTATATCTGTTCCTTCATCAGGTATCTTTAAATCTGTTATAGGAGTAGCATTGATCTCCAGGCCTTTATTTATAAGTTCTACAAGTCTTTCATCCATATCTAAGAAGGACATATGGCATCCAGAACATCCCTCACACCATATGGAAGCTACTTTTATCTTACCCATTGTTTTCACCTCTTTTTAAGAAACTTTTTCTGCTCTTCCTAAGATTTGTGAAAGGAAAGTCTTTAAATCTACAGTGTCATATGTTGGTCTTAGTACTTTTTCTCTCTTTAACTTCTTTCCTTCTAAATTATAGAAAGTTCCTTCTCTTTCAAAACCGTTAGAGATTCCGACTAATACAGTTGCTTTGTGAATTTCATCATTTTCATATGGTGTAAATACAAAGACTGTTGAATCCTTTATGTTTAGATTCTTTAAGCCTTCTAAATTCTTTCCGAATACAAATACATATTCAGCAGTAATGTTGTTATGTTTTATTCCTAATTTTTGAAGCCCTAAGGAATTAGTCTCTTTTGGTAGATAGAGGAATTTGGCATTTGTTAATGAGGATAGGAGCTTTATTTCATCGCTATTTATATCCTTATATATAACTACTACGTCATCTTGTTTCTTAATTATTTCCAAAGCCATGGACATATCTTTTATGTTAAACACATAATCAGCAAGTTTAGCAAGACTATTAAATTCCTTATCTATTACCATAAGTTTTGCTTTATTTCCTATAACATTTCTTTTCACTATGGATCCTACGGTACCATATTCTCTATTGAGATCTGTACCAATAACAACGTAGAAGTTTCTATTATCCAAATCGTTTAAGGTTATATTAGATGATATGGGAATTTCCTCAGGATTGAGGGCATATACTTTATCTTTGAATAATTCTTTAATAAGCTCCAGTTCTTCATTAAATAAAGTACCATCTACATAAGCGATTCCTTTATCTATCTTATCTTTTACTAATTTTATAAGTTGATCTTCACTAATTTTTCTGTATCCAAAATCATCTTTTACTCTTATTCCTGTTAGTCTTTTCTTTTCATCATAAAGGGATAAATATCTTCCAACTTTGCAAAGAACTCCTTGAGATACATCAGAGTTCCAATCTCCATATATTTTTACTATGAAATTTGCTCCTTTCTTTTTATAAACCTCTATACCACATCCTACAGGACATAAGTCACAGTTTGTATAGATAACATCCGATTGTACTTCTCTCCCTAAGTAGGCAGATCTTTTATCTATGATAGCTCCTGTTGGGCATACTTGGGCGCAAAGTCCACAAGATACGCAAGAGGACTTACCAAGGGGTATGTCCATATCTGCGATAATCATGGTATCAATTCCTCTTTCCATTTCACCAAGTACAAAGTGTCCTGCTATTTCAGAACATGCTCTTACACATCTTCTACATAGTACACAGCGATTATGATCCATAATTATGAAGGGATGGGAATTGTCTACGGGGAATTTTCTCTCGTAAGTAGGAAACTCAAAGTGATCTAATCCAAATTCGTATCCCAGATCTTGAAGTTCACATTCACCAGTGACTTCACAATACATACAATAATGGTTCCTTTCGGTAAATAGGAGCTGTAAGACCAGTTTTCTTGAATTGATTACGTTAGGTGTATCGGTTTTTATGTCCATGTTGGGCTCTACAGGAGTTGTACAAGCAGTTTTTAAAACACCTCTATCTTCTACTACACACAGCCTACATGAACCTTGAGGCATAAGGGGTTCATAATGGCAAAGCACAGGTACGTGTATACCAAGTTCACTTAAGACTTGGAGTACTGTTTTACCAGGAGAAACTTCTACCTCACTTCCATTTACTTTAATCTTGATGTTCTCCATAGTCCACCCTCTCTCTTATACAAGATTTTTATACAAAGAAATTAACTATTTGAGAGATTTCTTCTGAGATAGGAGAATTTATTATTTCTTTATTATCTCCGTAATAATCTTCTAACTTATGGTAGAAGGAAATTTTTCCTAAATAGTTTATACCTAAACTATTACATTTTTCTTTTACAAAATCCTGATCTCCTATTTTCATGTTCTCAATGAGCCCAATTATGGGTATATTTTGATCTTTTAAAAATATTATAAGCTTTTCTACTGTTTCCATGGCAATTTTCGTAGAGTTTGTTACTATAAGAAATTCCAATCTATTGATTAATCTTATAAGATCTAAGAGTATCTCTCCCATTCCAGGAGGCATATCTATAATAAGGAAGTCAAGAGAATTCCATCTTGTAATTGTGAATAGCTCAATCAGTGTGTCTGTTAATTCTTTCCCTCTCATGATAAGGGGTTTGTTTTGGGTAAAGTAAATGATGGACATGAAATCAATATTGTTAATATTTACCGGTTTTAGGCCATATTCCTCTTTGGGAAAGGAATGTTGATTGTTCAAAAGAATATGTAACGAAGGACCATATAAATCAAGATCTAAAAGTCCTATTTTATAATTTTTTTCCTTTAACAAAAGGGCCAAAAGTGCAGATATAATGCTTTTTCCAACTCCTCCCTTTCCACTTGCTACAGGTATAATTCTTTTTACGTTTTCTAACCTTTTTTCAATTACCGATAATCTGGGATCAATGAGTTTCATAATACATCCTCTATAAATACTCCTCTTCCTTCTGTTATTTCAAAATCAGGGCTTCCACATTTTGGACATTTAATATATACATGGATGGTTTCTGGCACAAAGTGAATTGCTTCTTTTTCTTCTTCATTAAGTTGGTTGAAACTTTCGTAAAAAGCCCATTTATGTCCACAAAAATTGCATAATAGATAAGCTGTAAAATTCTCATATTTTATTTCTGCATTCTCTAAAATTGTGTCTTTAGAAAGTTCTTTTAATGCAAAATCAAAAATTTCTAAATCTATTTGTTGAATTTCTCCTACTTTTAACAATAAAGTTTTTACCTCTCTCAGATTTTTATTCTGAGCTATTTCTAAAGCTGTGTTTACAACACCTTCTGCTAAAGCCCACTCGTGCATTTTTTAACAAATCCTTTTTGTTTTTGATTTTATCTAAATTTTGTACAAATATCAAGAATTAAATACTTCCAAGGGTATATGAAATTATAGGCTATTAAAGATTGTTATAATATAGGATAGAACTCTTTGAATACACCTATATGTGTAGGGGTAGTACCACAACAACCCCCTATAAAATCTATACCTAAGTTAAGCATCTCTTCTACAAATTTTTTAAAATCATTGGGAGTAGCGGGATATATAAGTTTTCCATTTTCCCATTTAGGAATTCCTGCATTAGGTTGAATAAGTACTGGAAGGTCTGTAGTTTCTCGTATAATTTTAGCGATCTTAACCATATCTTCTATACCTTTTCCACAATTTGCTCCCACAAAGTCTGCTCCTTCTTCTTGTAATTTTTTAATAGATGTTTCTACTTCATCCCCAAAAGGAGTTTTTCCTTGATTTCCAATCCATTCAAAACTCATAGTTACTCCAACCAAGGTGTTGTATTTTTTCGCAGATTTTAGGGCTATCAAGGCTTCTTGTAGAGAAATCATGGTCTCTATAAGTATGAAATCAACACCAGTATCTACTAATATTTTTATCTGTTCGGAAAATACCTCTTCGGCTTCTTCTTCATTTATATCTCCAAAGGGTGCCAAAAGTTCACCTAAGGGACCTATTGATCCTGCAATGAATACTTTTCCTTCTGATGCTTTTTTGGCTATTTCTACCCCTTTTCTATTTATTTCCTCGATCTTGTCCTCAAGTCCTGCTCTTCTTAACCTTATTCTATTACCACCAAAAGTATTGGTTTCTATAACCATGGCTCCTGCCTTTATGTAATCTCTATGTACTTCTTCAACTAAGGATGGATTTTGAAGGTTTAATATTTCAGGAGGAGATCCTAGAGGAAGACCTCTTCTCTGTAGCTCTGTGCCCATAGCTCCATCAAAAAATAATTTTTTTGGAAGATTTATTCTTTTCATAATGGGAAGTATAGCATAAAATGAATTAGAAAGGGTAGTAATAAGAAATAAAATTTTTGGGGGCGTAAATATGACCACTTTAGTTAGGGTTCTTATATCGTCCTTAATAGGATATCTTTTTGGTTCCTTTTTACCAGGTTATTTTTTACCTCTGTGGATTAAAAAGATTGATATTAGGAAAGTAGGAGATGGTAATCCTGGCACATTGAATGTAAAAAGGACAGTTGGAGGATTCTTAGCCTTTATTACTGCTTTATATGATGTTCTTAAAGGATTTATACCTATGTTTATAGTTAATTATCTATTTAAATATTCTCTTCCCTATACATATTTGGCAGGTTTTTCTGCTGTTTTGGGGCATAAATTTCCCTTTTATTTGGATTTTAGAGGGGGAAGAGGGTTTGCTACTTCTTTAAGCCTTTTCTTTTTTATATTTTTTAAGGTAATTTGCCAAAGCTTTTCAGTATTGCAGGTCTTTTATCTTTTATCATATATTATTCTTTATGCTTTATTGCTTAATATGGCCATAAAGGGTAAGGGTGATGTATTTACTATGACCATGTTTCCTATTATAGTTACTTTTGTAGGGCTTAATATTGGCTTGAATGCAGACTTTTGGTTTATGTTTTCTTTAGTTTTTATTATTGTTATGGAGGCAGTTAAAAACTTAATAAGGGATGGATTTAAATTTTACACTGAAAAACATACATTTTGGAGGATAATGTCACGTCCCTTTGCTTTATTCTTTATACCTCTTACTATTATATTTTCCAGAATATTTGTAATTATATTGATAGGCATAATTCTTGCTCTTTTCTTTACAATTGATCTCTTAAGGATTTTATTATGGAAAGTAGAGAACTTTTTCCAGTTAGAATTTTTTAAAAACTTCAGAATTTTTAAGGAGAAAGAGAAGGGTAGAGTTTCTTCTATAACAAACTTTCTTCTTGGAATATTTTTGAGTTTTGTCCTTTTTGATATAAATATTTCTTTTGCTTCTCTTGGATTCACATCCCTTGGAGATATGATGGCAAAATGGATTGGAATCAATTTTGGTGAAAGAAAGATATTTAAGAGTAGTAAAAAGACATTGGAGGGTTCTCTCGGTTTTCTATGTGCTAGTATAACTTGTGCTTTCTTTCTTTGGTATTTTAATATATTACCCTTTTATTTAGTGTTTATAGGAGCAATAATAGCTTCCATTGTTGAAGCTGTTCCAAACCCTATTGATGATAATTTTAGTGTGCCTATAATATCAGGAACAGTAATGGAGTTATTATATAGGCTTTTTTAACGAAGTACTTTGTATTTGATCTTTTTCTTTTTATTATAGGGCAGGGATGCATAGTACATCCATTGGAATAATTGTTTTATCCATCCATTTTTCTCAAATCTTCTTGTGGATGAGTAGACCTTATTAGTCTTAAAGAAGAAATATTTTGCCCTTTTCCTACATTGTCTTATCATCATGGTATCTTCATCAAAGGTTAAGCTTTCATCATATCTGAGATCCTTTAAAAGATCCCTTCTTATTATCTGTATAGATCTTGTTGTTTTTGTGGTCTTATTGGCAAAATTATAAAAATGGTACCAACATCTTGCTTTTTTTGAATCTGGATAAGGTAGGAGTGATACCATACCACATCCTAAATTTTCATTAGCATGTTCATGTAGATATTTGTTAAGATCCTTTAAGAAATCTTTTTCAAAATAGGTATCCGCATCTAAGAATATCGCCCAATTACTGTTTTCAGAGAGATTTTCAATGCCTATATTTTTGGCTTTAGAAACACCTGATTCCTCTATGGATATAATTTTAAACCATGAAGGAGAAAATTTTCTGATTACATCAAGGGTACTGTCTGTAGATCCGTTTTCTACTATGATTACTTCTAATTTTTCTTGAGGATAATCTATTTCTTTGAGATGTTCGATGGTGTACTCCACATATCCTACTTCATTGTGGGCGGGTATTACAATTGAGAAAAAGTAATAGTCATCCAAGAAATATGTCTCCTTTCATGCAATTTAGCATTTATTTTATAACATAAAGAGAGCTTATGCAATTTTTGGAAAATTTATATATCTGTTATATAATTTTATTAAATGGATTATATTGAGAAATATTTTAAGATTTATGGTGAAGAAATTTACAGATTTCTGAGAAGATTTTTGAAGGATGAGGAGATAGCAAAAGATATCCTTCAGGAAACTTTTCTGAAAGCCATGAAGGTATCCTTAGAAGAAGAAAAAGCAAAGAATTATCTTTTTAAGATAGCCAAAAATCTTGCTATTGATTATTTAAAAAAAGAGAGAAGATGGGTTTATGAGGAAGAATTATTAGAAGGGAGTGTAGAAGATCCGGAGTGTATAATAGAGAGGGAGGATATATGGAGACCTCTGAATGAAATTGAGAAGGAAATTTTAATTTTTTATTATTATAAAGGCTATTCATATGAGGAGATAAGTAAAAAACTGAGTATTCCTCTTAATACCATAAAAAGTCATATTTATAGGGCTAAAAAAAAGATATATAATTATTTACAAGAAGAGAAAAATGAATTGTGAAGAATTTAGAGAGAAAATGTTTTTATACCCTGATGTGGATGGGGATTTCTTTTTACATCTTCAATCTTGTGAAGAGTGTAAAAAGGAATTTGATAAGTTTTTACAAGTAGAAAAAATTATCAGTGAAAAAGTTTATGAGGCAGGAATAAGAGAGGAATGGGAGAGAGTATCTCTTGATATACTTAAAAGGTTAAGATTAGAAGCAGTAAAAAGAAAGATTTTAATTATCTTCTTAATATTTTTAGAACTAATTTTCTTCTTTTTATTTATCTTTGTTATTTATAGGTTTTTAAAGGTTTTTTCCTTTAATTTTTCATTTATTTATTTGATCTTTAAAGGCCTTTTAGTTCTTATTTCTCAAATGAACTTTTATCTTTTTTATTGACTCTTATATTATTTATCTTCTATACAGAATTTAAAAAAAGATCCTTTAGGTGAAAAGGTTGGATAGAAAAGAGATTGATTTAGAGAAATTAGAAAAATCTATTAGGAATATAGTTAGGAGAATGAATATAGAGGATATAGTGAGACGGGCTATTGAACATTATGATCCTCCTACTCTGAACGGTATTGTAGCTTTAGATCTAAAAACAGGTGAGGTATTTAGCTATTCTTCTTTGGAAAATCCTGTATTTAATAATACTATTGTTACCCTTTATGTACTTTCTATATCTCGTTTCCCTTTAGATAGACTATTTTCTGAAAAAGATTTAAATATTGCTAAAATGCTTCTTGGGGATAGTTGGAATTTAAGTGCCAGGGATATTGCGAATGCTCTTGGTAAGGATTTTAAAGAGATAGAGGATAAAATATTTGAAATTATTATGGATGAGGATTCACCAGAAGAAGAGATAATCGAAAATGTTCTAAGTTATGTAAGAAAAGTTATTTCTTTGTAGAAGAGGAGAAGGGGCTTAGCCCTTCTCCTTAGCAAGCTTCTTTGATTATACTTTCAAAAACCTTATGGTAAAATTCTAATTTTTCAGGGGAATTTGCTTCAAATCTTAATACAATTACTGGTTCTGTATTACTTGCTCTTGCTAATGCCCATCCATCAGAAAATTCAATTCTTACACCATCTATTGTTATGACCTTCTGTATATCTTTTTCTATTTCAGGATACTTTTCTTTTAATCTATCAAAGAAGGTCTTAATGATCTCAAATTTTTTCTCTTCACTGCAATGGACTCTGATCTCTGGTGATGCATATACTTCGGGAAATTCTTTAAGAAAATCAGAGAAAACAAAATTTGGATTATTAAGCTTTTCTATTGCATATAGTTCTACGAGTCTAAAAGTTGCGTAGATGGCATCATCATACCCGAAAAATCTGTCATTAAAGAATATATGTCCACTCATTTCTCCTGCAAAAAGTGCATCTTCTTCTCTTAGCTTTTTCTTAATAAGGGAATGGCCTACAGGGGATAGTACTGGAAGTCCTCCTAATTTTTCTATTAGGTCAAAAAGATATTTGGAGCATTTGACTTCTCCTATGATTTTTCCTCCTGGTCTTTCCTTTAATATTCCTTTGGCAAAGATATAGGCTAATCTATCTCCATATACAACTTCTGCCTTTTCGTCTACGATTCCCAACCTATCAGCATCTCCGTCATAAGCTATACCAAAATCAGCCTTTTCTTTTAATATGGTTTCTCGTAATGTCTTTAAAGTTTCAATTACCGTAGGATCAGGGTGATGATTTGGGAAGTTTCCATCAGGTTCTGAGAATAAATCAATTACTTCAATTCCAAGTTTTCTAAGTACATCAGGAGCCACTAATCCTCCACATCCATTTCCAGAATCTACAACTAATTTTATGCTTCCTTTAGGGAGTTTTGTTATGGCGGAATTTCCAAATTCATTAATGAGAAATTCTTTGTATAAAGATATGATGTCAAAGGTTTCATAAGTGCCCTCTTTATTTGGTATTTGATCTTTAAGATTAATTGCTATCTCATATAACTCTTGAATTTGAGGACCATAAATAGTTTCCTTCCCTACACAGATTTTCATGCCATTAAACTGAGGTGGATTATGGCTTCCTGTAATCATAATACCGCCATCTACAGGGAGCTTGAAAAGTGAAAAATAAAGAAGTGGGGTTGGGCAGAGCCCTATATCTATAACGCTTATCCCTGAAGATCTTAAACCTTCAATTAGTCCTTCTGAAAGTTCTTTTGAAGATAATCTTGCATCTCTTCCTACTGAAACCTTTAGATCTTCTTTATTTATTCTTTTTTTAATAAATTCTGCGTAAGCTTTTCCAATTGTTTTGGCTACTTCTCTATTTAAATTTTTTGGTACTTCTCCCCTTATATCATACATTCTAAATATAGTTTTATCTAAGTTAAACATTTATTACTTCCTCCCTCTTAACATTTTTTATTTTCACAAAAATTATATCAGATTTTGTAATGCTATTCTAACAAACATTTCTATACCAATTGCCATGGCTTCTTCATCAAAATCAAAATAGGCTGAGTGATGGGGTTGAATAAAGCCTTTTTCTTCATTTCTTGAACCAAGGAAAAACATGGCTCCAGGCCTTTCTTCTAAAAAGTATGAAAAGTCTTCTCCTCCCATGGAGGGAGTCATTTCCTCTATATTATCTTCACCTATAACTTCTTTTGCTATATTTTTAACAAATTCTGCCTCATGATCATCATTTTTTCCTGGAGGATATCCAAATTGATATTCCAGATCTACCTTACAGCCAAAGGCTTCTCCTATTTTTTGAGATATGGTTTTAATTCTATCTCTTACTTTTTCTGCTATTTTTCTATCAAAGCTTCTTACTGTACCTTGAATTTCTGCTTCCTCTGGAATTACATTAAAGGTATTACCGCTTTGAATTTTACAAACACTTAGTACAAAAGGAGTTAAAGGATCTATCTCTCTTGAGGGGATGGCTTGAAGGGCTTGAACCATATTTACTGTTACGATAACGGGATCAATAGTGTGATGAGGTGCAGATCCATGTCCTCCCTTTCCCTTTATCTTTATAGTAAAGGCATCCGCTTGAGCACAGAATACCCCTTTTCTTATTGCTATTTTACCTTTCGGTAAAAGATTCCATAGGTGAAGGGCATAAACTTTCTCTACATATGGATTTTCAAGGATTCCTTCTTTAATCATAAGTTCCGCTCCACCTGGAGGAAGCTCTTCAGCGGGTTGGAAGGCAAATTTAACATTTCCTTTTAATTGATCTCTAAGTTTACTAAGAATTTTGACAGTGCCTAATAATATGGCTGTATGACCATCATGTCCACATGCATGCATAACTCCTTTGTGCTTTGATTTATATGGTACATTATTCAACTCCTCCAAAGGTAAAGCATCAATATCAGCTCTGAACAAGATAGTCTTCCCATTTTCCTTCCCTCTTAATATGCCTAAAACTCCTGTTTTAGCTACATTTTTCCTTACCTCAATTCCATTTTTTTCAAGATAGTTTACTATTTTCTCAGAAGTTTTATATTCTTGAAACCCTAACTCAGGATACATGTGAAAGCTTCTTCTAAGCTCGATTACCTCTGGAAGTATTTCCTTGATCATCTCTTTTAAATTCATAGTCTTATCCTCCCTTTGTCTATGGCATATAGTAAAGCATCAACCACATTAGGATCATATAAAATACCTTTATTATTTTTAATTTCGTCTATAGCAATTTCTAAGGGTAGGGCAGGACGATAAGGTCTATGAGATGTCATAGCTTCTAACACATCTGCTACTCCTATTATTCTTGCTTCTATAAGAATCTCATCATTTTTAAGGCCTAAAGGATATCCTGATCCATTTATTCTTTCATGATGTTGATATACTACAGGAGCCACTTCTTGTAAAATATTTATTCTTTTCAGGATATTATAGCCTGTTTCTGTATGTGTATTTACGAGTCTCTTCTCCAATGGAGTTAGTGGACCTGGTTTGTTTAAAATCTCAGAGGGAATAGAAAGTTTTCCTATATCATGTAATAAAGCACAAATATTTAAAAACCTTATCCTTTCTTGAGTGAAACCCAATAGTTTCCCTATAACTGAAGATATTTTAGCAACCCTTTTTTGATGTCCAGAGGTATATGGGTCTTTTAGTTCTACAAGCTCGGAAGATACTTTTATTACTTGATATAATGAGGATCTTGCTCTTCTTTCTTCTATGGTTTTCTCTTCTAATTCTTTTTCTAATATTTCGTATAACTTGGCATTTTCTATTGCAAGACCGATAATAGGTATCATGAAGGATAGTTTTTCTATATCATTTTGAGTAAACGAATAGGGTTTGTCGCTATCAAGACCTATAATACCTATAAGATTATTGTTATATATGATAGGAATTATCAGATGAGATTTAATCCATGATGTTTCTGGTATGTATACCCAATTCGGATATTCATCAGTATTTTCTATAAGTAGGGGACTTTTAGTGGATATAACTGTTTTTATTGTGTAAAACTCTTTTTCTGTCAGTTCTAAGGTCTTGATAAAATCTGCTATATTGTATTTTTCATATCCTCTAAAAGCTAAAAATTTAATTTTATCTTCATAAAGTATTCCAATATTTGCAGATGTGTAGCTTACCACTTTTTCTATTTCTTCTAATATCTTTTCTAAAATTTTTCTTATATTTTCACTTTTACTTTTAACTTCTAAGTCTTTTAAAAATTCCTTTATTTCAAGGAGGATAATCTCAAATAGGCTAAGGTCTAAATTTGTAAGCTTCTCTTCTCCCTTGATTATTAATGTTAAAGGTTTTTCAGCGGTTTGTAGCAATTTTGAGCATTCATTTTCTGAATTTAGATATTTGGAGCTTAAATGGTAAGAAATATTTAGCTTATAAGGTCTAAGTTCATTATTTATTCTATTTATACAGTCTTCAAGATTTTCAGACCTTTTTGTTGCGTCTTTAATCTTCAGTAGTAAATTAAGATAGTTCAACATATTCTCCTTATTAACCATAATTAAAAATTATTGTAAACTATTATAATAATATCATGTAAAAGTAACTTTTAAAAGGAAAGAAAAATAGATATGATTTGTGAAGTATTATCAGTAGGGACAGAGCTTCTTCTTGGAGATATTTTAAATACCAATACACAATACTTAAACAGACGACTTGCTGAACTTGGTATAACGGTATATTTCAATACTACTGTAGGTGATAATCCTCAAAGATTAAAAAATGCTCTTGAAATTGCTTTTTCAAGAAGTGACATGGTAATTGCCACAGGAGGGCTTGGACCTACTAAGGATGATCTTACTAAAGAAGTTTCTGCTGAATTTTTTGGTAAAAAACTAATCCTACATGAAGAATCTTTAAATAGAATAAAAGAGTTTTTTGAAAAAAGAGGTTTACCTCTTACAGAAGGAAATATAAAACAGGCATATATAATTGAAGGGAGCAAAGTGATACCAAATGATTGGGGAACAGCTCCTGGATTGATTTTGGAGACTAATGGAAAAATATTAATTCTTCTTCCTGGTCCACCAAGAGAGATGATACCTATGTTTGAAACATACGTGGTACCATATCTTCTTACTCTTTCTTCCGAGACTATTCAGTCAAAAGTATTAAGAATCTGTGGTTTAGGGGAAAGTTTTATGGAAGAGAGGGTAAAGGATTTAATAGAAAATCAAACCAATCCAACAATAGCTCCTTATGCAAAAGAAGGAGAGGCTATTTTAAGAATAACAGCTAAGGCAAAAAGTAAAGAAGAGGCAGAGAAATTAATAGAAGAAGTGGAGAGAAAGATAAGAAGAAGATTAGGAGACTTTATTTACGGAGAAGGAGATATTACTCTTGAAGAGGTAGTCGTTAAATTATTGATGGAGAAGGGAAGAACTATTGCTATTGCTGAATCATGTACAGGAGGAATGATATCATCAAGAATTGTTAATGTGCCTGGAGTTTCAAAAGTGTTTAAGGAAGCAATTATTGCTTATAGTAATGAAGCAAAGATTAAGAGACTAAATGTTTCGGAAGAGACTTTGAGAAAATATGGGGCTGTTAGTAAAGAGTGTGCATTAGAGATGGCAAGAAATGTGGCTTTGATCTCAGGAGCAGATATAGGTCTTTCTGCTACTGGGATTGCTGGGCCAGAGGGTGGAACTTCTAATAAACCTGTAGGGCTTGTTTATTTGGGACTCTACATGAATGGAGCAGAGGATTATAAAGAGTTGAAACTTTCTGGTGATAGAAATAGAATTAGATTATATACTACTATAAATGCATTAGATTTTTTAAGGAGGCATATTTTAAATTCGTAAAATAATATATTTTTGGGGGGTAATATTATGGATATTCCTAAATTAGTTGTGAGTATAGCCATACCTTTAATAGTTGGTGGTATATCTGGATTTTTTTCCAGAAATGCAAAAGAAATATTTGATAAATTGGTTAAACCAAGTTTTGCTCCTCCACCTTGGCTTTTTGGCCCTATTTGGACAATTTTATATTTCTTGATGGGAGTTTCTTTATATAGAGTTTTAAAAGTTGGACAAAATGTTAGATTAGCATTAATATTTTTCAGTATTCAATTGTTTTTGAATTTTATCTGGTCACCAATCTTCTTCGTTTATGAAAAAAGATTGTTAGCCCTTTTTGTAATCTTATTATTGCTTGTTTTTGCTATAATCACAACTATAGAATTCTATAAGATAGATCGTTGGGCAGGGTTGCTTTTTATTCCATATTTATTGTGGTTATCTTTTGCAACCATATTAAATTATTCTTTGTATTATTTGAATAGGTAATATATAGGAGAGATAAATTTAATGAAAAGGACTTTAAAAATAAGTTCTCGAAAAGTTTTTGCAAGAATAAGTCTTATTCTAAAATACTTATCTGAACGTGATAATATAAGCTTGAAAGATATAAAAAGAAGGTTAAAAGAAGACTTAGAATTGTCTGTAAGTGATAGAACAATAAAGAGAGATATTCGTACTTTAAGAGAAGATTTAGGTTTTAAGATTCTTTATAGTAGAAAAAAGGATGGATATTATTTTGAAAAGAAACCTGAATTTTTCTTTCCCAAATTAACTGAAGGTGAAATTTTTACGCTTATTATTACAGCCAATTTAATTAACCAGTTTAAAAATACTCCTCTTGAAAAAGATTTTGAAAGCCTACAAAAGAAATTAGAAGCCATATTAACTGATAAGGTAGTTATATCTTCAGAAAGATTGCGAATGGCTCTTTCTATACCTTTTAACTTTATTAAGCCAAAAGTTGATATTAAAGATACTTTTGAGAAGATTTTTAGAGCAATTACACAGAAAAATAGAATATTAATAAAATATCATACTATTTCTTCTGATGAGGTAAAAGAAAGAAAAGTAGATCCTTATCATATATACAATTATGAGGGGATATGGTATTTTTGTGGATTTTGCCATTTAAGAAATGAGATTAGGGATTTTGCTTTAGATAGAATTGAAAGTGTAAAAATTTTAAAAGAGAAGTTTGAGATGCCTAAGGATTTTAATTTTTATGAGTATATTAAATCTGCTTTTAGAATATATAAAGGAAACGCAACTACTATAAAAATAAAATTTGACTCTTATCAAGCAAGATGGATTAGGGAAAGAATATGGCATGAGTCACAAAAAATTGAAGAACTTAATGATGGAAGTATCATATATGAGGTTACAGCTAATGAAGAAGAGATAAAAAGGTGGGTTATAGGTTATGGGGTACATGCTGAAGTTTTAGAACCTAAATCCTTAAGAGATTCTATAAAAGAGGAACTTAAGAAAATGATTGAGATTTATAATATATAGAATAGATTTTAAAGAGGGGAAACTTACTTTCCCCTCTTTTTTAAATTTAAGCTATACTTCTATTAAATTCATGTCTTGCAATAAATAACATTGATAATGCTAAAAATGTTATATATAAGAACCCTTTTATTAAATCTCCCATCTCCCATCCTGAAATTACAAGAGTTCTTAATGGGTTTACTACATAGGTTATAGGATTAAATCTGGCTATAGTAGCAAGCCAGTCTGGCATAACTTGTATTGGAAACATGGCACTACTGGAGAACATAAGAGGCATAGTGAGGAAATTGATAACTGCAGTTAAAACTTCCATGGTTTTAATTCTTGAAGCAATAGCTATAGATAGTCCTGCCATTGTGAAGTTAAAACATGCAGCAAGAAGTATTATGGTTATTATTCCTGGAATTCCTGTTGAGAATTCTACTCCAAATAAAGTTGCTATGATAATTATTATTAATGATTGAAAGGTTCCTTGTATGGCGGTAGCAAGCATTTTACCAAGTGGTATAGCAGTCCTTGATATGGGAGATGCTAACATTTTATGAAGATATCCCCATCTTCTATCCCATACCACGGAAATACCTCCAAATATTCCCCCAAAAAGAGAGGTCATAACTATAATGCCTGGAGTCATAAAGGATAGATAGTTTGCACCTCCAAAAGCTTGTCTACTAAATGGATTATCAGTTAATTTAGACATAACATTTCCCATTAAGGCAAGCCAAATTAATGGTTGGAATATGGTTACTAAGATTCTTACTTTTTGATCAAGCCAATGTTTAAGTTCTCTCCACATTACAGAATAAGTATCGTAGATTAATTTCTTCATATTATCTTGTCCTCCTTAATAATCTTCTCATTCTCATAGAGTCTTCTCTTGAACCATCTTCATCTCTAAATTCTCTTCCAGTATATGCTAAATATACATCATCTAAGGATGGTTTTTTCATGGTTATTGATGTTATGTTAATATCTATCTCAAAAGCAATTGAGAAAATAACTGGAATTAAGCTCTCTGCATTAGAAGCGACTATATTGCATTTGCTGTCTTTTGAACTGACATTTTTGACAGGGTCTAAACTTTTTATCCTTTTTATAAATCTTTCTAATTTTTCTGTTGAATTATCTTCAATGGTTAAAAATATGAGATCTCCTCCAATAGAGTTTTTTAGATTTTTAGGAGTATCTAATGCCTTTATTTCTCCCTTATCAATAATAGCTATTCTATCGCATAAAGAGTCAGCCTCTTCCATGTAATGGGTAGTAAGAAATATGGTCATTTTGTTTTCCTTTCTTATTTTTTGTACATATTCCCATATATCTTGTCGTGTCTGAACATCAAGACCTAATGTGGGTTCGTCTAAAAAAAGGATCTTGGGTCTATGAATTAGTCCCATAGCTATATCTAATTTTTTTCTCATTCCTCCAGAATATGTTTCTGCTTTGTCCTTGGCCCTATCATAAATTTTAAGTAGTTTTAATAACTCTTCAGCTCTCTCTTTTATTACCTCTTTAGGTAGATGATAGAACCTACCCTGAAGATACATGTTTTCCCATCCTGTAAGGGTGTCATCTACTGTGAGATCCTGGGATACATATCCTATTAGTTGTCTAACTTGGTTTGGTTGATGAACTATATCATATCCCAATATTTTAGCAGTACCACGTGTAGGCTTTAGTAGAGTTGTAAGCATCATTATTGTAGTGCTTTTTCCTGCCCCGTTTGGTCCTAAGAATCCAAAGATTTCTCCTTCTTCTACTTCAAAAGATATACCCTTAACTGCTTCTATATTTCCAAAGGGAGAATAGTAAGTTTTTGCTAAGTCTTTTACTTCAATCACCTTCATCTTTTTTTCCCTCCTTTAATATGGAGATAAACTTTTCAATTTCTGAAAGATCCTTACTAATTTCTGAGAAAATTTCCAATAATTCTTCTGCTTTTATTATCATTAGTCCTGCTTTTGGTCCAAAGCTCATTATGATTAATTTATCACCAGGCTTTAGATTAAATTCTTCACGAGCTTCTTGAGGAATTACAATCTGTCCTCTTTCACTAAGAGTAGCTATTCCGAATATTTTTCTTTTCAATCTGTTTTACCTCCTTTATTTATCATATTTTTCATACTAATCATTATAACGATATTAAGTATGAAAAACAAGAAAGATAAGTTAAATTTGTATTAAACTATTTTGTGTTTTATGTTATAATATAATACCGACTGGTTGGTATGAAGGAGGATATTAAAAAATGGATACAAGAGAAAGGATCATTATGGCTGGAGAAGAATTGTTTTCTCAGAGAGGTTATGATGCTACAAGTGTTTCTCTTATATGTGAAAGGGCAGGAGTTAGTAAAGGGGCTTTTTTCCATTATTTCTCTACTAAGGAGGAGTTTTTTTTAGAGATTCTTGATAGATGGCTTTCAGATCTTTCACAAAGAATTGAGAGTTATTTTAAAGAGCAGGACAAAGTTATAAATGGGTTATTAAGGACCACGATTATTTTTGAGGATATATTTAAAGAATCTAAGGAAAAATTTTATCTCTTTTTGGAATTTCTTAGAAAAGGAATTAACGATGAAAGGATTCTTAATAAGCTTGGAGACTATTTTAGAAAATATAAAGAGTATTTTTCTCTTTTAATAGAGAGGGGGAAAAGGGAAGGAAGCTTTAAAGATATAGATTCAGAAGTATTCTCATCACTTATAATTTCTTATTCAATAGGTATTATATTACAGCAGATTTTTGATAGGGATTCCGATTGGGGAAGGATAAGTAGAGAAGGTGTGAATTTGATAATTTCAAGTATAAGAAAGGAGGAATCAAAGTTATGAAGGTTTTTATAACTGGTGCCTTTGGGAACATAGGTTTAAGTGCTATTGAGGAGATGATCAAACAGGGAGATAAGGTAAGGTGTTTTGATTTAAAAAATAGGAGAAATGAGAGGATCTTTAAAAATTTGAAAAAGAAATATGGAGATAGTATTGAGGTATATTGGGGAGATATAAGAAATAAAGATGAGGTAAAAAGGGGTATAGAAGGACAGGATGTGGTAGTACATCTTGCTTTTATTATTCCGAAACTTTCTGCAACAGGAATGGAATCTGAGAAGGTACCTGATATTGCTTATCAGATTAATGTCTTAGGTACCAAAAATATAATCACTGCAATGGAGGAATTACCTTATCCCAAGAAGTTAATCTTTACCTCTTCTGTACACGTGTATGGTTTCACTCAACATCTTAATCCTCCAAGAAAAGCCGATGATCCTGTAAATCCACCTGAGCATTATTCAAGGCATAAGGTTGAATGTGAGAATATGATTAAAAAATCTAATTTAGAGTGGTGTATATATAGACTTGCAGCTTCTCTTCCTATTAATTTAAAGCTTGATGTGGGTATGTTTGATGTACCTCTTAATAACAGAATGGAGTATGTGCATACAAAAGATGTGGGGTATGCAATTGCTAAAGGTGTTAGAAGTGAAAATGTATGGAGAAAAGTGTTACTTATTGGAGGAGGCCCAAGATGCCAATATTATTATAGGGAGATAGTAGAAAAAGTATTGGAAGGAATAGGAGTAGGAATGCTTCCAGAGGAAGCATTTTCTAATGTTCCTTTTGCTACTGATTGGATGGATACTAAAGAAAGTGAGGAACTTTTACATTATCAGAGGAGAACCATAGATGATTATGTGGAAGATGTAAAGAAAAGTCTAGGATTTAGATTGTTTTTTATAAAACTTTTTAGGCCAACGATAAGATATTTATTACTTAAAAAATCTCCATATTATAAGAAGAGGCCAATAAGCTTAAGAGTTATCTGGGAAGGATACAAATTGTAAAAGTTTCTTTAAAGATGATTAAAAATATATTAAAAATCAAGGTAGGTGATTTATTAATGGTATAATACGAATGGTCATATAATTTTTACATAAAGGAGAAAGATGTCTATGGAAGGATTTCCTTTGTCTTACAGAGAAGTAGGGCTTCTTTTAGGTGGTTTTAGCCTCTTCCTTTATGGAATCCTCCAAATGAGCTCAGGCCTTGAAAAAGCTGTTGGACCCCGCCTCAGAAGTATTTTTGAAAGACTTAATTCTTCACCCTTTAGAGGACTTTTTATCGGAGCTTTAGTTACCGCTATTGTGCAAAGTAGTAGTGCGGTTACTGTTTTAACTGTTACATTTGTTAATGCTGGACTTTTAACCTTAGAGGGAGCTTTGGGGATAATTTTTGGGGCTAACATTGGTACTACTATTACTGCTCAATTAGTAGCCTTTAAACTTACTACAGCAGCTCCTTATTTTCTCTTTATTGGATTCTTGACTTTATTTTTAGGACGTAGAAAGTATGTAAGAAATATAGGAGAGGCTATTTTAGGTTTTGGTATGATTTTTATGGGACTTTCTCTTATGGAGTCATCTCTTCATGCATTAAGATCATGGAGTCCTTTTCACAATGCAATAATAGCCATGGGAAGATATCCTATATTTGGTATCTTAACTGGTGCGGGAATAACAGCAATAATACAAAGCAGTAGTGTTACAACAAGTATAGTAGTAGCTCTTGCAGCAAAAGGAGCTATGGATTTTTCCTCAGCAGTACCTATAATTTTAGGCGCCAATATTGGTACATGTGTTACTGCTCTTTTAGCATCTGTAGGGACTAATATTTCTGCAAAAAGAACTGCCCTTGCTCATCTTTTTTTTAATGTAATAGGAGTTTTATTAATTTTTCCATTTTTGAATTTCTTTGAAAAAGTGGTATCTGTGACTTCTTCAGATGTAGCACGACAAGTAGCTAATGCTCATACCATATTTAATGGGATTTGGGCTTTTATATGGATCTTCTTTACTAAACAATATGCAGGAATAATAAGGAAAATCCTACCAGGAGAAGAGAGAGTATATAAAAAAGAAGCTTCTTTTCTTAAGCCACAACTTTTAGATACACCATCTGCTGCATTAGAAGCAGCTAAAAACGAACTCGTGAGAATGGCAGAAATAGTTGAAGACATGTATAATCTTACAATGGATGCACTCTTTAAAAATTCCACACAAAACTATAAGGATGTGCTTATTATGGAGGATATCACGGATGGTTTAAAAGCTTCTCTTATAAACTATCTGACTCAGCTTTCTACAGACTCTTTATCTGAAGGGGAAGCTAAAGAGCTTAATGCAATTTTAAGGGCAGTAGACGATGTGGAAAGAATTGCAGATCATCTTACCAATGTAATGGAAAAGGTGGAGGTGAAAAATTCAGAGAGAGTAGAATTTACAGAATTTGCATGGAAAGATTTATCAGAGTTAAGAGAATTGTTATATGAAAATATAAGAGATTCTTACAGTATGATAAAGGATAGTACTGTATCTTATTTGGATGAGGTTTTATTAAGGGAGGAAAGAATTGACTATAAAGTAAGGCAATCAAAAGAAAACCATATTGAGAGAATTAAAAAGGGTATTTGTAATCCTATAGCAGGAATAATATTTAGCGATTTATTGATAGATTTAGAAAGGATTAGTGATCATTGTGTAAATATTGCACAAGAGTTTTATGAAGTGAATCGAGTAAAAAGAGAAAAAGTAATTTTGAGATAAAAATAATAAAAAGGTAGGAACCAGACGGTTCCTACCTTAATTTTTCTTCTAATTCTTCTTCATCTCTGGTAAATATTTCAATATCTTCATCGGATAAGATATCTCCACTTTGTATCTCAATTATTTCTAAAGGGGTGTCTTCTGCGTTTATAAGTTGGTGCTTTCTCTCTTTTGGTACAAATATACTTTCTCCTTCGTATATAAAATATTTTCTATCATCTATTATTACTTCTGCAGTACCTTTTATAATTATCCAGTGTTCTGACCTATTTCTGTGAAGATGATAAGTTAGGGATGCTCCTTTGTTAATAGTTAACTTTCTTATAATATAGCCTTTATTTTTTTCAAGAATTTTGTACATTCCCCACGGTCTATATACCTCAGTATGGAATATAATTTCGTTTCTTTTTTCTCCTTCAAGCTTTTCAAGAAGCTTTTTAACTTCTTGTCCTTTACCCCTTTTGCTAATAAGTATGGCGTCATCTGTTTCAATAATTATTGCATCTTCGATCCCTATAACGCTTACTAATCTTTTATTACTAAATATTAGAGAATTTTTAGTGTCTAAGGTATAAACATCTCCTAAAACTACATTTCCATATTCGTCTTTTTCTTTTACTTCATAGAATGAATCCCAAGAGCCTAAGTCACTCCATATTATTTCCATGGGGATCAAAGCTACTTTATCACTTTTTTCCATGATTGCATAATCAATAGAGATATTGGGCATTGAATCAAAGTTTTCAATAATTTCTTTATAACTCTTAGAAAGATTCGAATAAATTTCAGGAGAATGCTTTTTAAATTCTTCTAAGATGGTGGAAATTTTAAAAGCAAAAATTCCAGCATTCCAATAATAGGAGCCTTCCTTTAAATATTTTTCTGCTGTTTCTAAGGATGGTTTTTCAACAAATCTTTCTACTTTTGTGTATTTACCTAAGTTTTCTCCTGCTTTTATATATCCGTAGCCTGTTTCTGGTTTTGTAGGTTTAATTCCAAAGGTTACTATATATCCATCCCTTACTGCAGAAAGGCCACTTTTCATATATTCAATAAATTTTTCCTTTGGCTCTATTAAATGGTCAGAGGGAAAGACAAATACCTCATCATCTGTGTCATTATGTAGTATTTCTAATATATATTTACAAGCTAAAGCAATAGCTGGAGCAGTATTTCTCCCAATAGGCTCCAATATTATATTTTTTGACATATATCTGGAGAATTTATCTGTTATACTTTTTATAAAATAGAAATATTCTTTGTTTGTTATAGTTACTATATCCTGAGGTTGTACTAGATCTAAAATTCTTTCATAAGTTAGTTCTAATAATGATTTGTCAGAGATTAATTTAATAAATTGTTTTGAAAATCTTTCACGAGAAAGTGGCCAAAGTCTTGTACCTTTTCCTCCTGCAAGTATTACAGCCTTCACTGTTACACCCCCTTTTATGATTTATTGATGGATAAAATGCATATATATTATAACATAATATATATGGTTAATTAACCCCGTAATATGGTATCTTTACTTTATATTTACCCCTAAATTTATCTTCTTTTAGCATGAAAGCACTATCTAAGTCGTGAAAGGTAAAGGCTCCTGTTCCAAGAGCAAAATGAATACTTTGATTAATCCCAAGACTTGATTCTCCCATGCATCCTAGCATTAAGCCTATATGCGAGGCTTGAGCTATTTCAACTATGTTCAAAGCATCAGATATCCCACATTTCATGAGTTTAATATTTATGTAATCTACTGCCTCATTTTTTATTAAATCCAATACGTCGTATTTATTTTTTGCACTTTCATCAGCTCCTATTGGATAGGGAGAATTAAATCTTACTAACCTTAAACCTTCCTTATCGTGGATAGGAACAGGCTGTTCTAATAAAGCTATGTCAATTCCTTTTTGGAAAAGTTTTTGGGTATATAGAATGGCTAACTTAGGGGTATAGGAAGTATTAGCGTCTAAAATATATGTAGCACCTTTTGTTCTTTTGTATATCTCTTCCATAACTTCTAAATCTTCATGAAGGTTCTTTCCAATTTTTTATCTTTAGTATTCTAAAGCCTTCTTTGTAGGCTTTTTCTGCTTCTGTAATTCTTTCTTCTATGGATGCTATACCTATAGTTTTATCTGTTTCAATAATATCTTTCATTCCTCCAAGAAATTCGCAAACATGTATTCCAAGTTCTTCGCATAGAGCATCAAGGACAGCATATTGTATGCTTGTTTTTAAACTTGGATGGGAAAAGAATTTGTCTGTTTTTGCAAAGATTCTTTTATATTTCCTGGTATTTTCTCCTTTTAAAGCGTCATTTATTGCCTTTTCTAAGCTTAATAATGACTCTACCCTTTCTCCAGTGACTCTAAAAGATGGAGACGCTTCACCAAATCCCGTGTATCCTTCTTCTGTTTCTAAAATTACTTCTATATTATGAGTACTGACAGATGTTCCTACTGATATGCTAAAGGGTTTGATATATTCAAAACTATTTTTCTTAAATTTAATAGATTTTATTATTCCCAAATATTAAAGATACCTCCATTCCCTGCCATCTTTTCTTATAAACTCTTCCGCCTCTTTAGGTCCGTAAGTGTATGGTTCATATATAGGGATATTGGGATCATTTTTCCAGAAATCCAATATTGGTTGTACAATCTCCCAAGATTTTTCTATCTCATCTTCTCTTATAAAGAGAGTTTGATCTCCTTCTATGATATCTAAAAATAGGGTTTCATATGCTTCAATGTTAGGTCCGCTCCATTCCATAGATGTAGGCATAGGGCAAGAGAGTATACTCCCTCCTAAGGGACGAAGTTGGAAATTTAAAACTATTTTATTTTCAGGTGCTATTTTAAAACCAATAATATTTTCTTGGGGAATGCAATCTAAAATTTTAGAAAATAAGCCTGGGATTTTTCTAAATACTATGATTACAGAGGTTTCTTTTTTCTTTAATTTTTTACCTGTTCTTAAATAAAAAGGTATGCCATCCCATCTTATATTCTCAATATAAAATTTTACTACCGCATATGTTTCCGTGTTTGATTTATTAGGATTTTCATCTATTAGATATCCTTTGTATTGGCCTCTTACTGCAAAGTTTGGTACTTCTTCATATTTTATCTCTCTAATACTTTTTAAAACTTTTACTTTTTCATCTCTTATTGCCTTTTCATCTATACAGCATGGAGGTTCCATAGCTATGAGAGATAAAATTTGTATTAAATGATTTTGTATCATATCTCTTAAAGCTCCTACTTTATCATAATATCCGAGCCTTCCTTCAACTCCTATGTCTTCTAAGGCGGAGATTTGAATATGATCTATAAAGTTTCTGTTCCATATACCTTCAAATATTATGTTGGAGAATCTTAAGCCAAAGATGTTCTGTACTGTTTCCTTACCGAGAAAATGATCTATTCTATATATCTCATCCTCTTTGAAATAATTCTTTAAAAGTTTATTTAGTTTTATTGCTGATTCAAGATCGTATCCAAAAGGTTTTTCAATAACAATTTTTTTCTTATTTGGATAATCTTTTAGAAACTCACCTAAATTTTTAATTATATTTTCAAAGGTAAAAGGAGGAGTAGCAAGATAAAAGATATATTCATCATCTTTATAATTAGATATGACGGTTTTGAGGTTAATATAATCTTCTGGTTTTTCTAGATCTAATTTAACAAAATCGAAAAGGGCTGAAAAATTATTATCTTCTGATTTTATAGATTCCTTTAATATCTTATAAAATTCTTCCTTATTTATATTAGGTCTTCTTCCTGTACTTATAATTTTTGTGCAATTTATAAGCCTATACTTCTTATAAAGACTATAAAGTACAGGATATATTTTATTCCTTGCTAGATCTCCTAATCCGCCAAAGATAACTATTATAAATTTCTTTTCCATTTAGGTCACCTCAAGATTTTTCTCACCTCATACCCATTTTGGGGATCTACTTTATAAGGAAGTAGAATCCATTCTTCATCATGCATGACCTCAGCATTTGGAATTAGAGTATACATGGGACTTAAAGTCTCCAATTCACAAAAATTGGATGATGTATAAACTTCTATAGCACAGTTATCATCTGGATAAAGAGCTCCTTCTATATAATTAAACTTCTTTATAAAAGTATAATTATCTGTTGTAACTCCAACGAAACCCTCGTAACCAGCGGTACCTACTTTTCCTTCTTCTCCTGAAGGATAAATGAGAAAGAGATCTTCTTCTGGTACAAATTGACTACTTTTTATATTTGTACTACTTGATTCACCCCATTTTTGCCAATAAATAATCTTTTTAAGCTGCCAATCTCCTCTTGTGCCCCATGGGAAAAAGATAATGCCCTTTTTAGGGGGAATACAGGTTAAAGCCCATATGGCTCCAGGATATAGAGTTTTACTTTTGTTTGTTAGGATATGTCTTACAATAAAATTACCATTTTTCTCTAAAATGCTTAATTTCTTTTCCATTTGGGTGATAGGGTCAAAGGAAATGAAGCTTATTTTATCCTCTTCTTCTACTACTTTACAGGGGCTATTATCAGGATTATAGGTATCCTTAGATTCTGGGGATATCCAAAAACGATGTCCTCCGTAAAGTTTCATTTCGCCAATGGATAGTTTTTCTTCTACATCATGAAATAGAACGTTTTCGCCATCCTTAAAACCAAAAAAGAGTATCCTTGGTCCTACATCTGCAGTAACAATCATTTTTAAGTTATTTAATGTAATTTCATAACAAACCTCTCTTTTTCCAAAAGATACTTTTCTCCACTCCATTTTATTTTTCCTCCTTTTTGCAAAAATCTATATCAAGCCTACTGGCAGTTGGCCCTTTTTGATTTTGGTATTTACTTCCCTCTTTTTTATAATATGGAATCTCGGAGGGTGATGTGAGGGTATAAAAAGATATTTGGCATATTCTCATGCCTGGATATAGTGCAACAGGTACCCGATTTATATTTGAAAGCTCTAAGGTGATTTGTCCACAGAAACCTGGATCCACATATCCTGCCGTTGCATGTACGATAATTCCAAGTCTTCCCAGGCTTGATCTACCATCTACCCTTGCCACTAAATCATCAGGCAGTTTAACTGTCTCAATAGTAGTACCAAGAACAAATTCACCAGGTCTTAAGAAAAAGGGTTTTCCATTTTCTACCTCTATTTTTTCCATTAAATCTTGGGGTTTATCTTGAGAAGGATCTATATATGCTCTACCTTCAACTTTAAAGTGGAGGAAGATATTTCCCAATCTTAAATCTACAGAAGATGGTTGAATCTGTTTTTCTGGGTCATCTAAGGGATGTATGTTTAGTTTTCCTTCTCTTAGATATTTTTTTATATCTCTATCGCTTAATATCAAGATTTGCCCTCCCTTCTTCTCTTTTAACTAATTATTATATCACTTTTTATTAGATCAACTATTGTTTAGTTTCAATTTTTGAAATTTACTATTAGATAAAAAAGAACTTGATAATTTTACAAATAGTAAATATAATATAGAAAATTTTATGGGAGGAAGGGAAAAATGAATGTAGAAATATTATTCTTGGCTTATAAACCATTGCTTTACAAATATTTAGGGCTTCTTTTTACAAAGGATATAGATTTTGAGGATTTTAAACAGGAAGGTGAATTAGCATTATTAGAGCTCCTAAAAAGGTATGACCCTCAAAAGGGAGAGTTATCTTCTTACTTAAAAAAGTCTCTGTATTATGCTCTTTTAAGAATAAGGACAAGATTAAGATATGAGGAAGAATATGTGGAGGAATTAGGGGAAATTGAGGTTTACAAAGAAGAAGTACAAGAGGAAAAGATAATTGATTTTTCTTGTTTATCGAAAAGAGAAAAGGAGATAGTAATGTTAGTTTATTTCAATAAATTAAGCATAAGAAAGACTGCAAAGATTTTAGGGCTTTCTCCGAGTAGTGTAAAGGTTTATAAAAAGAGGGCTGTAAATAAGTTAAGATTTTGGTGTAAAATTTAATTGTGAAAATATTTAAGGAGGTTATGGAATGGAATTTTATAGAGGAATATTAGTTATCCTCTTTATGGGGCTTATTTTAGAGATAGTGGTTTTTATTCATTATATCTCTAAATGGTTTTTCCCATTTGAATTTTATCTAAACATTTTTAATTTTGTCATGACTGTTGGTGGTATCATAGCAGTTATAAGACACATGATTAATAGGTTAAGGAGAGGATAATAGTTATTATGAAGAGTACTATTTTAAATGAGATAATAGAAAAAATAAAGGTTTTAAGAGAGAATGTTAAGAGGGTTATTATAGGAAAAGATGAAATAATTGATTATATGATTGTAGCGTTGATTAGTAAGGGAAATGTACTTTTGGAAGATGTGCCGGGAGTTGGTAAAACTGTACTTGCTAAGGCTTTGGCAGAAAGTATTGAATTAGATTTTAAGAGGATTCAGTTCACACCTGATACTATGCCTTCTGACATTATAGGAGTAAATGTTTTTAATCCTAAAACCTTAGAATTTGAATTTAAGCCAGGACCTATTTTTACTAATATACTTTTGGCTGATGAAATTAATAGAACATCTCCGAGGACTCAAGCAGGTCTCTTAGAGGCTATGGATGAAGGAAAAGTAACTATTGACGGTGTTTTATATTTCTTACCTAAACCCTTTATGGTTATTGCTACGCAGAACCCAAGAGAGCATTTTGGAACTTATCCTTTGCCCGAATCCCAGTTAGATAGATTTTTTATTTCCCTTTCTATAGGATATTTACCTTTGGAAAAGGAAGTGGAAATGTTGGAAAATCAAAAACTTTACCATCCTCTTGAAAAAATAGAACCGGTATGGAAGAAGGAAGATCTCTTGAAGGCTCAAGATATAGTGAAAGAGGTTTATATTGATAGGGATATTCTTAAATATATTGTAAATATAACTGATGCTACAAGGAAAGATTCTAATTTTTCCCTTGGGGCAGGGCCAAGGGCCTCTATTGCTTTGATGAGGGGATCTCAAGCTTTTGCTCTACTTGATGGAAGGGAATATGTGATACCAGAGGATGTAATTAAAATGGTTATTCCTGTACTTGTGCATAGAATAGTGCCAGCGGAAGGAGATAATACAACCAGATCTCGTAGAGAAGAGCTTGTGAAAGATATTTTAAAGAAGGTAAAGATACCAAAGGTAAGGGTATTGTGATTTATATTAATTTCACACCATTAGGATTTTTACTCTTTTTTTTAGATGTAATCATTCTATTGGTGAGTATTAATGTTTATTCTGTACCAGTAATTCTAATGTCTTCTTTCATTTTTAGCCTTTTCCTATGGAATCTTTTAGAATTGATATTACAACCTCTTTTTTTGACGTTGGAGATTAAAACTCCAAAACTTGTAATGGAAGGAACTTCAGAAAACATATGCGTATTTATCGAGAATAAAGGTAATATTCCTAAAAGTCAGATTTATGTTCTTTTAGGGAAAGATAAGGTTTTTGTGGGAGGATTAAGTAGAAAAGAAAAAAAGGAAATTTCTTTGATGTACAATTTTGAGAAAAGGGGAGTTACATCCTTTAATAAATTGAGAGTCAAATTTACAGGATCCTTAGGACTTTTATATCTTTACAAGAAATATGGAGTAAATGGTATTTCATATGTTTATCCTTTATATTATCCATTGTCTAAGGATCTCTATCTTATTGGTGAAGGGGGTACAAAAACTTCTTTTTCTATCCCTTCTGTACAAGGAGAAGAATTCCATTCTTTGAGAGATTATCAACCTCAAGATCCTCTAAAAGTAATAGCTTGGAAGGCTTCTGCTAAAAAGGGAAAGCTTCTTTCTAAAAGTTTTGAAAAGTTAACGAGAAAAGAAATTTATATTTTAATAGATAATAAAATAGGTAAGAAGGATAAAGTGGCAGAAAAAGAATTTGATGAGCTTTTAAGATTTGTACATTCTATTGCATTATTATCTTTTTTCTTAAATACCAAACTATTCATAAGGGCTTTGACAGATAAAGAATATATTAATCTAAAAAATATAGAAGATCTAAGGATTTATCTGGCAGAAATGGATCTTAAGGAGAATTCAAAAGAAGATTGTTCATATGATCATAATAAGGTAGATTTGGTTTTCTCACTGGATTACTTATTCTGGGATGGGAAAATTAGCCATAAAAACTTTATAGGGGTTGAATTTCATGAAGAGAATATTTTTAGCAAGAATTTTATGATCTATACATTAAAAGAAGATCCTCAGGAATTTTTAAATAGGTTTTTGTTTATTACACAAGCTTGAAAAAACTTATTGGAGTGAAGTAAAATCATTAAGGTTATGGAAAGGAAGAGAATAGATGTTAGAGATAATAGAATTGAAGACTCTATTGCAATAAGACTGGCGATCTTTTACCTTGTTTTTATGTCTATCCTTTCGGTTTGGTATTTCTTAAATCTTTCTGCAGTATATATTGGGGGTATTCTTTTATTTACAGCTTTTGGTTATATTTTTAGTTATCTTCGAAGGAGAAAGAATAATGTAATTCTAAAAATATTTATGACTATTGGTATGCTTTATCTTTTAAGGCAGTTTTTTGTGGAACTCATTAAAAATCCTTTTGATCCCAGGTTACCATTAGGAGTTTTTCTTATAAATCTTAATACTCTCCATAGCCTCCTCGATTTACCAACAAGACTTGATTTGTCTTTTTCCTTCTTTATAAGTTTAATTTTGATGGTTATTTCAGGAATTTTTGCCCGTGAAAGCCTTTTTATAGTCTTTATATTATTTTATCTCTTGGGTTTTGTAATTACCTTATTTTTACTAAATAATTACAAGCCATCATTTTCAAGAGTAGCAATCTCATTTTTTATCGTATTACTTATAGGTTTTCTACTTTTTCCCATCTTGCCTAAGAATATTCATATAGGTTTTAGACAAGATATAATGTCTCAATTAATTACACGAATTACAAATATTCAAGGAGAATTATCTTCACCTTATAGTATGCAAAATACAAATCTCTATAAATTGCCTGAGGGAAGAAAAATCCCTCCTTTACCTTTTGATAAAGAAGAATATTATGGGTTTGCACCTTTTGTAGATTTAAGACAAAGAGGAATGTTATCCTCCACATTAGTATTTAGAGTACTAACTTCCTGGGAGGTATATCATCGAGGAATTGCTTTTGATACATACAATGGCTTTGGATGGTATCAGAGTGAAGAGGAAATAAAAGATGTGACTACTATGTCTCAGCCATTTCTTTTAAAGAATAATCCTCCCCCTGAAAGTATGTTAAATAGAGCTACATATTTTATTGAAAAGGATATACCAAGTAATATAGTATTTTTACCCCATAATAGTCAAAGACTTTATTTCCCGTCTCCCCTGATATTTATAGATGGTGAAGAGGGATATAGAGCGCCTTTTGATTTACCGAAGGGTCTTATATATACAAGTTTTTATAAGGATATCTATCCGTTAGCTAAGGATCTACTAAATGCTAAAATTCCAGACAAGTATAAGTTTAGAAGATATCTTCAGTTACCAAATCTTCCCAGAAGAATATATGATTTAACCTTTGAAATTACAAAGAGTTACGAAAAGCCATGGGATAAATTGATGGCAATAAAAAAGTATTTAGAAAGATATGAGTATTCTCTTAATATACCTCCCCTTCCAGATGATATGGATGCAGTGGATGATTTTCTTTTTGTTACAAAGAAGGGATATTGTGAACAATTTGCTTCCGCTTTTGCTGTTATGGCAAGAATTATTGGGATTCCATCAAGATTTATTACTGGTTATGGTCCTGGAGATTTGAATCCTTGGACTGGAATGTTTGAGGTGAAGGTAAAAAATGCACATGCTTGGGTAGAGGTTTATTTAGAGCCAGTAGGTTGGATTCCTATTGATCCTACACCTTTCACTCCCTTAATAGAAGAAAGAGATAAGTCCCTCTCTGTCAATCTATTAAGTGTACTTTTTGCGTCTATGGGTAAGGTAATTGAGGGTTTATTTGTCCTCTTATATAAGATAACCTTAGAGTATAGATATGTTGTATTTGCTTTATCTATTCTGTTCATTATATGGTTTTTCCAATATTTAATGGATAGGATTAGGCTTATTCAAGAGGATAGGATTTTTAGAAGAGTTATAAAGAAGCTTAAAAAGAAAGGTTTAATAAAGGATAATATAAGTTTATATGAGATGATGCGCCCTTTGGGAGAAGATGGTATAAAATTTGCTGGTCTGTATTATGCTTTGAAATTTGCTCCTCTTTCTGAAGAAGAGAAAAGAAATTATTTAAATGAGATGAAAGATTATGCTAAGAAAATATTATCTAATCTTTCTGCCCGTTCCCAAAAGAAGATCTAATATTTCCATTACATAATTTTCTTTTAATGGAGTTTGGTTATAACTGTAGCTTTCAATGACATTATGTATATGTTTTAAATAATCTTCCCATTCTTTTATTAGTATCTTCCAGGTATTTTCTGGAATTTTATCTTCAAAAATTTTTAGATGGTAAAGGCAAAGATCTGAGAAATCACCATTATAGTATGAAATAATCTTTTTTTCTAATTCGCATATTGGGCATATATCCTCTTTTTGAATTTCTTTGTCTTGGTACAATCTGGGATTTAATAATAGGGCTTCTTTTAAATGTTCTTTACATAGATAAATGGGTTTATTTAAAGATTTATAGAATTTTTCTTTTTCCTCTTTTATTTTTTTACATATGGGGCATTCTTTCATTTTGCTTTGTTATACCTTATCATTTGAAGTTTTTTTAAGAAAAGCTCTGCATAATCTCTATCCCATGTGAAAGCTTTATAAATATGTTCTGGGTATTTTTTTCTTTTTGTGTTTGAGAAAGGTTCTATCTTTGCATATAAATTTGGAGCTATATTTTTAATAATCTCTTTATGAGGTTGGCAAAAGTCATAGGCATTCTCTTTCCATAATTCAAAACTATCCTTATTTCTAAGTACATCTTCTAAAGCAAGAATATATAGTCTTTCGTATTCCTTTTCCTTTTCGCAAAATATACAAGAGATATTATTAGCTATTATTTTCTTTTTTAGATTTGGTAAGGTGTAATTTTTTATTATATCTTCGTAGATGATACTTATACCTAAGAGGTCATTAAAGGTAATTAGTTGCAAAGAGTGCTCCTCACAAAATCCACCTTTTTCTCTTATCTTTCCTCTCAGAGATGGATCATTAACGCTTTCATATAATATATTTTCTATATAACTTCTTAAAGATTTTTGTACTAAAAAGCATAAAGGACAGCATTCCCAAAAGAAAGCTGTTTCCCAAGATAGATGTAAGAGGCTTTTACTATTTTTTTTCATTTTTGAATATTTTCTTTATTCCTTCAATAAACTCTGGTACCTTTTCTTTTGGAAACCGAGGCCATGTAATAATTATAAGTAGAATTAAATATATTACAATAGAGATTCCTAAAGTTAAATCATTTTTAATAGAAGTATAAATCATCAATCCGTATGGTACCGCTTGGATACCATCTGCTATTGCTTTTGCCTTAAGCCAAGTAAGTAGAATTATAGAGATGATAAGAAAGGATAAAGAAAAGGTTATGGATATAAAGCCTGAGGAAGTAAGGTAAAAAAGAACTCCTGCCGATACTGTCATATCTGCATAGAGATCATGTTCTCCAATCCAATCCTTTGGGGCTTTTGACTTTCTTGCTAAGAAACCATCAAGAACATCTGTTATCCAGGCAATTATTAGCCAAGTTACAGCATATTTTAAACCAGCTTTCTTTTTTAAAACCCCTAAATACGATATGATAAATCCTATAAAAAATCTGGTTATTGTTAACGTGTTTGCAAGGTTCTTTAACAAAGTCATTTTTTGTTCCTCCTGTAATAGATACCTTATTTTAATAAATTATACTCTTTTTGTTTCATGAGTAAATATGAGGTAAATAAGATAAAATCTTATTTCTTGACACATCTTGTATTCTTTGGTATAATTTTTTACAAAATTTTAATATTTGCTTTGTTAACTTTAATTTTTAACTATATGAGGTAAATATGGCTAAAAAAAGTAAGTGGTGGAAAAGAAAATTTTTTACTATAATGATAATTCCCCATGATGCTTCTACTGCAAAAACACGAAGGGTTCATCTCAGTATAATTCTCTTAGTCATATTTGCCATTGTTGGTATAATTAGTACATCTTTAACTCTATATAGGATTGCATCAAACAAATTCAGTAGAGTTAAGCATTTGGAAATATTAGAAGAAGTTACGGAAAAACAAAAGGCTCAAATTAAAGAGATAGAAATATTAAGAGAGAAATTAAAAGAACTGGAGGAAACAGAGAAAAAACTTAAGAGTATTCTTGGTATAAAAGGAAGTCTTCCTCCTCCCAAGGATAAAAAAGTGGTTTCCTTAGGTATTGATTATGCACCTGATATTGATACATATGATTTTCAAAGAAAGATAATAGAAGTAAAAACATTAATTGATGAAAAACAGAGAGAATTGGCACGAGTAGAAAACGAGATACAACGCCGAAAGAGTCTTCTTGCTGTAACACCTTCCCGTTGGCCTACCTTTGGATTTATATCTTCAGGATTTGGTTGGAGATTTCATCCCATATTTAGGAGGACTAGATTTCATACGGGTATAGATATTGTGACTTTTTGGGGGGCTCCTGTATATGCTACTGCAGATGGGATAGTTTCATATGTGGGATGGGAAAGTGGATATGGAAAAGTTATAAAAATAAACCATGGAAGAGGTATTACTACTTACTATGCTCACCTCTCATCTTATGCTGTAAGAGTTGGCCAATATGTGAAGAAAGGACAATTTATAGGTAGAGTTGGAAGTACTGGAACTAGTATAGGACCTCATTTGCATTATGAGGTAAGAAGAGGGGGTAATCCGGTAAATCCATCCGCATACCTTTCGGTGGATATTATTAAAATTGGTAAATTATATTAGTTTAGGGAAGGAGGAAGATAATGTTAGGGAGAAAAGAAAAGCCTGAAGTTATGGATACAGTTATAGGGGGACAGTCAGAGTTTGAAGGTAAACTTGTTTCTAAAGCTTCTTTAAGAATTGATGGTAGATTTAAAGGAGATATAGAGGCTAAGGAAGCAGTCATTGTAGGAAAGACAGGATTTGTTGATGGTAATATAAAGGCTAATAAGGTGATAATTATAGGTGAAGTGGTTGGCAATATAATCTGTAGAGGTTCTTTAGAAATTCTTTCTACAGGAAAATTTAAGGGGGACTTGAAACTGGGAGGGAAAATATCGGTAGAAGAGGGTGGAGTGTTGCTTGGTAAAACTGAAATTTTGGAAGAGGATAAAATATCTGAGTTTTTTGATATAAATTTATCATCTTAATTAAATTTTAATCTTTACTCTATTGTCACCTTAAATTAGTTTATATTAGAATATAAACCAAGAACTTTTCAATGATGAAAAGGGGAATTCTCGTAGGAGGTTCCCCTTTTTTGTTGAGGAGTATTAAGTTATGTTAAAGTCTTTTGATGGTTTTTATCCCGTAATAGGGGATGAGGTTTTTATTTCTGATAGGGCTGTCGTTATTGGTAAAGTCACACTTAAGAAGGGGGTTAATATCTGGGATTTTGCTGTAATTAGGGGTGATCTTGATTCTATTTTTATTGATGAGTTTTCAAATATACAGGAGAATGTTATTATTCATGTGGATGAAGAAAAACCTGTATATATAGGTAAATATGTTACTGTAGGGCACTCTGCAGTTTTACATGGATGTAAAATTGGTGATAATACTCTTGTTGGTATGGGAGCAATTATTCTTGATGGAGCTATTATAGGTGAAAATTCCATTATAGGCGCAGGATCATTAGTACCTCAAGGCAAAGAAATTCCTCCTTATTCTGTTGTTTTGGGAGTACCTGGTAAAGTTGTACGTAGTGTCACAGAGGAGGAAGTTAAAAGTATTAGGAAGAATGCGGAGTTATATTATGATTTAAGTAAAAAATATTGGAGGTGAGGATTCATGCCTAAAAACTTTCTACTGATTCCAGGTCCAACTCCGGTACCACAAGATGTACTCTTAGAGATGGCAAGAGAAATGATTAATCATCGTGGCTCAGAGTTTGCCAACATTTTAAAAACTAACACAGATCTTTTAAAGAAAGTATTTAAAACAGAGAATGATGTACTGATATTAACAGCTTCTGGTACTGGTGGTATGGAGGCTGCAGTTGCCAATTTCTTTTCTCAGGGAGATGAGGTTTTAGTAGGAATTTGTGGAGTTTTTGGTGAGAGATTTGCAAAGATATGTAAGGCTTATGGATTAAATGTTAAAACTATAGTTACCGAACCTGGAAAAGGGATAGAACCAGATGTACTTGAAAAAGCTTTAAAGGAAAATCCTAATGTTAAAGCTGTATTTTTGACCCATAATGAAACTTCCACTGGAGTTACAAATAATTTAAAAGAGCTCGCACCTATTGTAAAAGAAAATCCTGAAAGACTTTTAATTGTAGATGCAGTGAGTTCTTTAGGAGCTATAGATTTACCCACAGATGAGCTCAAGATAGATGTGGTGGTTACTGCTTCTCAAAAAGCTTTAGAGACCCCTCCTGGTCTTGCTATGGTATCGGTAAGTGAATTGGCTTGGAAGTTTAACGAGAAGGCAAATTTACCAAGATTTTATTTTGATTTAAGACAAGCAAAGAAATTTTTAGAAGAAGGGGCTACTCCTTTTACTCCAGCTGTTTCTATTTTCTTTGCCTTAAAAAAGTCACTTGAAAATATTTTAAATAGAGGTCTTGAAAATAACTTTAAGAGACATAGTTTATTAGGTAAGGCTGTAAGAGAAGCTATAAAAGCTATTGGTGTAACTAAACTTCTTGCAGATGAAAGATGGGCTTCTGATGCAGTTACACCTGTAATTCCCCCTGATGGTGTAAATCCCGATGATTTGAGAAAATATATAAGAAGTAAGTTTGGGATTGTTTTGGCAGGAGGACAAGGCAATTTAAAGGGTAAGATATTTAGAATAGGACATGTAGGCTATGTGGAACCTACAGATATATTAGTAGCATTATCTGCAATAGAAATATCCTTAGAAAATGTAGGATATAAGGGAATAAAAGGTAAAGGAGTACAAGTAGCGGAAGAAATTTTTGCCCAAAATTTTAATTAGGAGGGGGAAGAATGGAAAGGTATAAAGTATTAGTTTCTGATCCATTAGCTGAAGCTGGCTTAAATAAATTAAGAGAATATTTTGATGTAGATTATAAGCCGGGGCTTCCTAAAGAGGAGCTTCTCAATATAATTGGGGATTATGTTGCTTTAGTGGTTAGATCCGAGACAAAAGTTACAAAAGAGGTTATAGAAAGAGCTAAAAACTTAAAAGTTATTGGTAGAGCAGGGGTAGGAGTTGATAATATTGATGTAGAAGAAGCAACAAGAAAGGGAATTCTTGTAATAAATGCACCTGAAGGTAATACTATAGCTGCTTGTGAACATACTATTGGATTAATGTTAGCTATTTCTCGTAAAATTCCTCACGCATTTTGGCTTTTAAAACAAGGAAAATGGGAAAGAAAAAGTTTTATAGGTAATGAACTTTATGGGAAAACATTAGGTTTGGTTGGACTTGGAAGAATTGGATCTGAGGTAGCAAAGAGAGCAAAATCCTTTAGAATGAGAATTATTGCTTATGATCCTTTTATTTCCTTAGAGAAGGCAAAAGAACTTGAAGTTGAGCTTACCGATGATCTTTATTATCTTCTAAGAGAAGCGGATTATGTCTCATTACATTTACCATTGACTCAAGAGACGAAAAACCTTATTGGAAAAAAAGAATTGGAAAGCATGAAACCTACTGCTTATCTTATTAATTGTGCAAGAGGTGGACTTGTAGATGAATCAGCTCTTTATGAGGTATTGAAGGATAAAAAAATAGCTGGTGCAGCCTTAGATGTATTCAAGAGTGAACCTATAGAGCCTGATAATCCTCTCCTAACCTTAGATAATGTAGTGCTTACGCCCCATTTAGGTGCTTCTACTCAGGAGGCTCAAGAAAAGGTTGCTCTTATTGTGGCTGAAGATATAATAAGATTCTTTAAAGGAGAAGTTGTTACCCATGCTGTTAACTTACCAATTCAAGTTTCTCCAGAGATTTTACCCTTTATAAGGCTTGGAGAAAAACTTGGAAAATTATTGGCTCAAGTTGTTAATGCCAATCCAGAAGAATTAGAGATACAAATATGTGGAGAATTGGCTAATAAAATAGAGACTTCTCTTGCGTCTGCAGTAGTTAAGGGATTTTTGGAACCTATATTAGGTGAAGAGGTAAATCTAATAAATGCTCTTCCTATGGCAAAAGATAGAAAATTAAAGATTAAGGAAGTAAGGACAGAAGAAACAGATACATACAGAACTTCATTAAAATTGAGATTGAAAACGGAGAAGGGGTTTATAGAACTTTCTGGAACTGTAAGTAGAGGTCAAGAGAGACTTTTGAAGATACAAGACTATTATTTAGATCTTGCTCTTGCCCCTTATCTTTTAATCGCATTTCATATTGACAAACCAGGTATTATTGGTCAAGTAGGTACTATTTTAGGTGAAAATCAAATCAATATTGCTGCAATGCAAGTAGGAAGAAAAGAGATAGGTAAAGATGCAGTAATGGTACTTGTAATTGATAATCCTGTAAGCGAAGAAGTATTAAATAAAATAAAAAGATTAGAAAATATCATTGACGTATATTATGTCTGCATCTAATAGGATACATGGATTAATACAGGTATATACGGGTGATGGGAAAGGAAAAACGACTGCTGCTTTAGGGCAAGCTGTAAGGGCTTTAGGACATGGATTAAAGGTACTTTTTGTGCAGTTTGTAAAGGGTAATAGTTTTACTGGAGAGTTCCTTTTTGCACAGAAAGTAGAAAATTTAGATTTTTGGCAGTTTGGAAGAGATTGTATTTATTCTTCGGGCATAAGAGAGAATATTATTGAATGTTATGGTTGTGGGGAATGCTTTATAGGAAAGGATGGGCCTACAGATAAGGATTTAGAAGTGGTGAGAGGGGGATGGCAAAAGGTGTTAAATAATTTCAACAAGTATGATCTATTGGTGTTAGATGAAATCAGTCTTGCCATATATTATGGGTTAATAAAGGAAGAGGAAGTAATAGATTTTCTAAATAAAAAACCCGGATATCTTGAAGTAATATTAACTGGAAGGTATATGCCTGAAAGTATAAAAGAAAAAGCGGATTTAGTTACAGAAATGAAAGAGATAAAACATCCATACCAAAAAGGAATTAAAGCAAGATGGGGTATTGATTATTAAAATCTTAATGTTCCTGTGAGCTTGTATTTTAATTTTGAATTTGATGAGTCTTCCTTATCAAGAAAAGTGCTAAAATTAAGATTTAATATATTGAGATTTAAACCTATGCCTAAGGTATAGTTTTGTATATTTGTAATATTTCCAGAGCTTCCCAATCTTATTACCAATATATTTCCTAGATTTTGTTCAAGACCAAATCTTAAAAGATTCAAATCTTTTGTATTTGAAAATTTTTCCACATCTACCACATCTAAATAAAGGTTAGTTGTATCATTAAATAGAGAAAGATTTAAACCTAAGCTATATTTTAAGAATGTAGTTACTTTATATTCATTTTCAGATAATTTTTCTATGGTAATTCCTTCTCCTACTACACCTGTTTTTATGTTCCCAACTTTTAAAAGTATACCTAAATTACCTTTTATCAATTTTTGTTCTTCCACATAATTTGCTGATGTTCCAAAATAAAGGTAATTGGTGAGAGGAAAGGATATAGCTCCTCTTATATTTTTAAAAGTATATTGTTGGGTATTGGGATCAAAGGATAAGTCAACACTTAAGGCGTAAAAAGTAGTAGATGGATAAAAGTATGATATTTTTATAGTTTGGTTATTTGTAGAATCTATAGAAAAGGAAAGATAGGAGAATTTTTTTAGAGATAAAGTGGCGGGACTAAAAAAGTATGTCTCTCCCTCACTATTAAGGGTTACAAAAGTAAATCCTAAACCTGCTGATTTAGCATCAAAAAGTGTAAGATCCTCTTGTGCAAAAGAGGAACTAAATATAGAAAGATATAAAGCTATAAATAGTAAAAGTATTTTCTTCATAATGTTATATCTCCTAATAAATTATAGTATAATATTTCTAATATGAAAATAGGATTTTCTTTTTTATCTTTAAAAACTTATTCAGTAAGAAGAGCTATTGACATTACTCAAAATTTAGGAGGTAATACTTTAGAGCTTTTTGGAGATCTTGTCTTATTTTTTAATGGAAGACTGTTAGAGAAACCAGAAAGAATAAGAGAATATGCAGAAAATAAAAATTTCTTTCTTACTATGCATCTTCCTTATATAGATATTAATTTAGGCTCCTTTAATGACCTTATATGGAAGAGTAGTATAGACAGTGTCTTGAAAGCTTTGGATTATGCATATAAGATAGGTGTTAAAAGGGCAGTGATACATCCTGGGCAAGTCCCTTTAAGAATTTTCCTTCTAAAATATCTCGCAAAGAAAAGGCTGAAAAAATCTTTAGAAATAATAATGGATAAAGCGGATAAATATGGTATAGAGATTACCTTTGAAAATACATACTTTGATGATAATGATTTGTTTGAAAATGTAGAAGAGTTTAAAAAATTTATTGATACATTTAGAGAAAGATTAAAGGTTTGCTTTGATTTTGGGCATGCAAATATTTCATCTCAAGGAGTTAATAAATCTTTTGAAATATTAAGGCCATATATTACCCATATTCATATACATGATAATGATGGAACAAAAGATGAGCATCTTTCCTTAGGAAAAGGGAAAATTCAGTTTGAAGAATATTTAGATTTTATCAGAAATTTTAAGGGGTCTATTATTTTAGAAATTAACTCTTTAAAGGAAAAACATGAGAATTTAAAAAGAAGTATACAATATTTAAAGGGAGAGAGATAATCTCTCTCCCTTTTTATTTTATATTATATCTGTCCGCTTGAGCCAAGTACGTTTCTTAATTTATGTTTTACTAATTTTTTGACTTCGTCTCTTGCTGGCCCAAGATATTTTCTTGGGTCAAATTCCTCTGGATGTAATGAAAAAATTTCTCTAATAGTAGCAGTAACAGCAAGTCTTAAATCAGTATCTATATTTACCTTACAAATTCCCATTTTAGTAGCTTCTCTTATCATTTCTTCTGGTACACCTTTTGCTCCCCCTAATTTGGCTCCATATTTATTTGCCTTTTCTACATATTCAGGGAGTACGGAAGATGCTCCATGTAAGACTAATGGAAATCCTGGAAGTCTTTTAGCAATTTCTCTTAATCTGTCAAAGTCTAATTTAGGTTCACCTTTAAACTTATAGGCACCATGGCTTGTACCAATAGCTATAGCAAGGGAATCTACTCCAGTTCTCTCAACAAATTCTACTGCTTTATCCGGATCAGTATAGGATGCTTCTCTTTCAGAAACTACTACATGTTCTTCAACACCAACCAATCTTCCAAGTTCTCCTTCTACTGCTACTCCTCTTGGGTGTGCATAATCAACAACTTCTTTTGTGATTCTCACATTCTCCTCAAAGGGAAGATGAGATCCATCAATCATTACAGATGTGAAACCAGCATCAATAACTTCTTTACAGAGTTCTACACTATCACCATGATCTAAATGCACTGCTATTGGTATATCAGGAGCATCTTGTACTGCTGCTTCAATTAACTTCATCAGGTATACAAGTTTTGCATAATTTCTTGCACCTTTTGATATTTGAAGAATTAATGGTGATCTTTCTTCTTTTGCTGCTTCAATTACTCCTTGCAAAATTTCCATATTATTTACGTTAAAGGCTCCTATTGCATATTTACCATAGCATTTTTGGAATAATTCTTTAGGGTTTACTAAAGGCATTTTTATACCTCCTTAAAATTTTAGGAATTTTAAGTAGTATAGCATGATCTTTTATAAGAAAACTTTAAAAAAATTTTAAATTGACTTAATAGGTATATGTTTTTATAATATACCCCATATAGTATATATTAGGAGGTGAAGTAATAATGAATATGCCAAGAGTAATAGTATACTCAACTTCCTCTTGTCCTTGGTGTAATGCAGCTAAAAGATATTTACGGGAGAGGGGTATTAGATTCTATGATGTAGATGTCTCTAAAGATAAAAAAGCAGCAGAGGAGATGGTAAGAAAATCAGGGCAAATGGGGGTTCCTGTTATAGATATAAATGGACATATTATTGTAGGATTTGATAGAGCTAAAATAGATAGGTTATTAGGTCTTAAGTGAAAAATATAAGGAGGTGAAAGACGTGAAAAGAGTAATCCCATTAGAGGATAGGGTACTTGTTAAGGTTATAAAGGAAGAAGAAAAGACGCCTACAGGTATAATTCTTCCTGATGTAGCAAAAGAGAAGCCTCAAATTGCTGAAGTGATTGAGGTAGGAGATGACGAAACTATAAAGGTGAAAAAAGGAGATAAAATTATCTTTGCAAAATACTCCGGAACAGAAATAAAGGTTGATGATGAAGATTATCTTATATTGAGTAAAGGAGATATTCTTGCAAAAATAGAAGAATAAGGGGCATTTCTGCCCCTCCCCTTATTCCTTATTCTTTGATCACTTTTAGTACAAAGGAATTAACTTCTTCATCGTCAAGGAAAACTTTAACTAAGTAATCTCCCTCTTTCTCAAATGAAAAATTGGATATCTCATCAAATAAAGTAATAATAGATCCAGCATTTGTTTCAAAGCTTTGAGGTTCTGATTTATATAATAATTTTTTGTCAGGTGAGAAAATTTCTATATGTTGGTTGTATTCACTTTCACCAGACATCCAACCATTTGCAATAATAAATGAATCTGTGAATGGTAGTTCATCAGTGGCGTAATATTCGTAAATTCCTTTTAAGGATGTAAGACCATAATCATTTTCGTAAATCTCAAGAGCAGGAAGAGTAAAGGCTAAAATAGGTTTTTGTGTTAAATTTTCTGGAATATCTATATCTTCATCATTTTCTAAAACGAATAATGGTATTTCCTTGAGAAGTTTCCCGTCTGCTTTCACTTGTATCCAATAAACTCCTGGTTCATCAAAGGCTATATCTTCAAAGTTTCCCCAAAAATAAAATACTTCATTTTCTCTTGTCAATTCAAAACTATCATCGATAGTGCCTAATATTTTCTCTTTACTTGGGTTTAATAGATTTATTTCTATGTCGTATTTTCCATTCCCCATCCACCGAGAATATAGTGAAAAAGTATCTGTTTGAGGGAGACTATCAAAATTAATTATACTAAATATTCCGTCAATTAAAGTAAGACCATATTCGTCTTCTTCTATACTTGAAGCTATTGCTACACCTATTAGTTTTATACTATTGGGATTTTCTTGTGCATAGGATAAACTAAAAACAAAAAAAATGGAGATTAGGAGGGAAATAATAAGCTTCTTCATAAGAAAAATTTCAACTCCTTCCTTTAAATCTTCTTGGAAATATTATAAACTAAATTAAAAATTTTTTAAATAAGAACTTAAATATCTGGGAGGTTCTTATCATGATAAATGTGGAATTTAGAGGGGCAATAAGATTAGAGATAGAAAATCCTCAAAGAGTTATAGAAATTTTGAATAACAATAAAGAGATAGCTTCTAAGCTTTTAAACGAAGGGGAGATTCCTATTGGAGTGAGGGTAAATGGAGAAATAGAAGATCTTAATTTTATGGTTACTGATGATGTTAGGCTGGATGTTATTGGTAGTAGATCTAATTTGGGTAGGAGAATATTAGAAAGAAGTTTTATATTTCTTTTAAACTTAGCAGTGTCCAAGGTTTTTCCTGATCAAAAGGTTTTAGTAGAGCATTCATACCATAAGAGTCTTTATGGTAGATTTAAGAATTATACACCTAAGTGGGAGGATATAGAAAAAATAAAAGAAAAAATGAGGGAGCTTTCGGAGAAAGATATAGATATCCAAAAAAAGTATGTGGAAAAGGAAGAAGCCCTTTTATTGTTTAAAGAGAAAAATGAGGAAGATAAAATTAGACTTATAAAATACATACCTTTTTCAAAGATTCCCATATATCATGTAGATGACCATTATGAATATTCTTTTTTACCTTTAGTACCTTCTACTTCTTATTTAAAAACTTTTGATTTAAAGCTTTATCAACCTGGTTTTATATTGATTCTTCCAGATGATAAGGATATGGAAAAGCTCAGTGAATTTAAGGAGATAGTTAAGTTATTCCAAGCTTTTTATGAATATAAAAATTGGCTTGAGATATTGGGACTTGTAGATGCTTCTTCTTTAAATGATTCAATTGAAAGAGGAGAGGTTTCGGAAGTAATAAAAGTGGCAGAGGCTTTACATGAAAAAAAGATTGCTCAGATAGCTGATGAAATCTGTTCAAAACTTCCAGATTTAAGACTGGTGTTGATAGCAGGACCTTCTTCCGCAGGTAAGACTACTTTTAGCAAGAGATTGCAAATTCAGTTAAAGGTGAATGGTATAAGACCTATCGTCATAGAGATGGATGACTATTTCTTACCACCCCAGTATATATCAAGGGATGAATATGGAAATTATGATTTTGATAATCCTAAGGCTGTAGATATAGAACTTCTTAATGAGCATTTAAATATAATTATGAATGGGGGAGAAGTGGAACTTCCCAAGTATAATTTCCAGAAGAAGAGAAGGGAAAAATCAGGAAAAATAGTAAAATTAGATAAGAGAAGTATTATAGTGATGGAAGGAATTCATGCTTTAAACCCAGAAATGACAAATCTTATCCCTGGCCATATGAAGTATCATATTTTTGTAAGTGCTTTGACCCATCTTAATATAGATAATCAAAATAGGGTACCTACAACTGATTCTCGCTTGATAAGAAGAATTGTAAGGGATAGTATTTTTAGGGGATATGGTGTGATTGATTCTATAAGACAATGGCCTTCTGTAAGAAAGGCAGAAGATTTATATATTTTTCCAACCCAGGAAAGGGCTGATGTGATGTTTAATTCTGCATTGGTTTATGAGTTTCCAATTCTAAAAACTTTTGCTGAGCCAATGCTTAAAGCTATTCCTCCATATTATCCAGAATATCCTGAGGCAAAAAGGCTTCTTGATATTCTCTCTCATTTTCTGCCCTTGTCTCCTACAGAGGTTCCTATGACTTCTATTTTGAGAGAGTTTATAGGAGGGAGTTCTTTTACATACTAAAATCTATATTCTTCAAAGAGATCTGTAGAAATATATCTTTCTCCAGTATCAGGTAGTATTACTACTATATTTTTGTCCTTATTCTCTTCTCTTTTTGCAACTATTAGTGCAGCATAAGTGGCAGCTCCTGATGAAATACCACATAATATTCCTTCTTCTCTAATTAATTTTTTTGCTGTTTCTATAGCATCTTCGTCTGAAACTTGTATTATTTCATCTATGATATTTAAATTAAGCACCTTTGGTATGAAACCAGCACCTATACCTTGAATTTTATGAGGAGAAGGATTGCCTCCAGATAGTACTGGAGATTTTGATGGCTCCACTGCAATGATTTTTATACTATTTTTTCTACTTTTAAGAGCCTCTCCTATGCCTGTTATAGTTCCTCCTGTACCTACTCCACCAACTATTATATCTACCATTCCGTCAGTATCTCTCCAAATCTCTTCTGCAGTGGTTTTTCTGTGAATCTCTGGATTTGCAGGATTTTCAAATTGCATAGGTATAAAGTACTTTTCAGGTTTTTCTCTTACTATTTCTTCTACTTTTTCAATGGCACCTTTCATACCCTTCTCTTTGGGAGTAAGAATAAGTTCTGCACCAAAAGCTCTTAATAAAGCTCTTCTTTCAAGACTCATACTCTCTGGCATAACAAGTATTAATTTGTAACCCTTTATAGCGCAAACCATGGCAAGACCTATTCCTGTATTTCCTGAAGTGGGTTCAATAATTACTTTTTCCTTGGATATTAAGCTTTCCTTTTCTGCCTTTTCAATCATGGATAAAGCTATTCTATCTTTTATGCTTCCCCCTGGATTAAAAGATTCTAATTTTGCAAATACATTCGCAAAGCATCCTTGTGTGATTTTATTTAATTTAACTAAAGGAGTGTTTCCTATGAGTTCTAATATATTATTTGCTATTTTCATTTTTTCCCTCCATATTAGCTTTTATCTAACTTAGAGTAATTATATCATACTTATTTAGTATTTTTTTCAGCCTTTGGTATAATTATCTAAAAAAGTTTAGGAGGTTTACTTTTGAGAAATAAGAGAAATTATATTTTGGCATTTTGGGATCCAGTCTTTTTTATAAATGGGATGATCTTTTTGAATGTTAATACGGTGATTCCTTATTTTATTATTGCTCTTTCGGGTACTACTTTTCATATAAGCTTGGCCAATTTTTTGGCTGTTCTTGGTAGTTTTTTGCCTTCTATTTTTATAGCAAGATACGTTCAGAGGTTAAGGATAAAAAACAAAGTTTTTGCTAAAATTCTTCTTATTCAAAGATTTAGCTTCTTAATTTTTGTCTTTTTATTTCCTTTTATTCTTAAATATTTTGGAAAAACAGCTACTATTTATTTATTCTTACTTTTTTACGGAGCCTTTAACTTATTTGTGGGAACTTATGGACCCTTTTATTTTAGCATTTTGGATAAAATACTGCCCTTTGAAGAGAGGGGACGTGTAGTAGGTAGAGGTAGTGCGTTAGGAAATTTGATTGCTATTTTTATGACCCTTCTTTTAAATTTTTATATAAGTAGAATTTCTTTTCCTTATAATTTCTTTCTTATATTTCTTACCGGTACCTTTATTCTCCTTTTAGATGCCCTGTTTTTTTATTTTATGGAGGAAAAAGAGGGAGATATTTTTGAAGATAGTTTATCCTTTTCCCAATTTATGAAGAGGGCTTTTTCTATTTTAAAAATTAACCCTGTCTTTAGGAAAGTTGTAGTATCTCTTCTATTTTTAGGACTTTCTCTTACCTCTTTGCCCTATTTTATTGTTTATGCTGATAAAAATTTTGGGGCTTTAAATAATATAGTTACAGTCTTTAATTTTGGGTATATTCTTTCCAGCGTTTTGGGAAGTTTTATTTTGGGTGAGTTAACAAAAAATTTAGGATACAAAAAAGTATTATCCTTAGGTATGGCTCTTGGTTTAGTTGGATTTATTGTAGTTTTTGTATTTAGAAATTTAATTGGTACAATTTTGGGTAGTATTCTTGTTAATTTAACTTTTGTCTCTAATATTCTTACCTCTGGGTTTATAATAACAGGGGTATCTCCTAAGGAAGATCTTCCTGTATATTTGGCGGTAAATAATACTATAGTGATGGCTTTTTCTTCTTTAATGCATCTTTTTAATGGGGCTATAATAAAATATTTGGGTTTTTATGTACTCTTTTTTGTCTCCTTTATCTTTCTTGTATTTTCCTTTGTTTCCATAGGGCGAGTGGTTATTACATCTACCGATAACTGAAATATATTTTCTAATACTTTATAGCCCATAGGAACTGGTGCAGTAATCTCTATTTCCGATAATTTTTCAAGTAGAGGGAAAATGTATTCTTTAGGAATAGGAAATGTGGTTTTTACTGGTACAACTTTATATTTGCCATTTTTTATTTTTACTGTAGTAGTTAAAGTTCTTTTAGGATTTTTAAACTCCTCTATAGCGTAATTTTTTCCTTTTTCACATTTATTTCCTTTAACCATAATATCTTCTCCTATTTCTAACTCTAAACTGCAACCTAAGGGGCATACTATACAAGTTATTTCTTTTTTCATGTTATCCCTCCATGTAGAATTTAGGACTTTCAATATCTCTTAAAAATTCAGGTTTTACTTTTATAACTATCATTTCTGCTGGTTTTACTACTGGAAATCTCCATTCTTTTATTCTTTTATCTTTATCTTTTAGTGTTAAAATGGCTGATTTTTGAGGCTCTTTTACTCTGAAGTAAAAGGTGATATCTTCTAAAATAGGAAAACTTAAATATTGAGGTGCTACAAGTCTTAAGTTTCCGTCAATCTCAATATGTACTCTTTTTTCTATATTTGTTTCATTATTTATGTATTTTGCTGCAGATTTTCCTGCTAAAATTCCTTGTAAAGTTACATAGTCTACTAAGTCATTCACAAGCAAAGAGTTTCCACATGAGAAAATACCTTCTTTTAAAGTAGAGAGATATTGGTCTACATAAGGTCCTTGGGTCCTTGGATCTAAGGGTATATTAATGTTTTCTAATAAATCATTTTCTGGAATTAAACCTGCAGAAAGGAGCAGGGTATCACATTCTATAAATTTTTTATCCTCTATAATAGGATTTCCATTATCATCTACAGGAGCTATATATACACCTTCCACTCTATCTTTTCCTAAAATCTCGACTACTGTGTGTTTTAGATAAAGAGGTATATTATAATCTTCTAAGCACTGTACTAAATTCCTTGTGAGTCCTCCAGGATAAGGGAGTTTTTCAACCACACCTATAACTTCTGCTCCTTCCCATTTTAACCTTCTTGCCATAATAAGTCCTATGTCTCCAGATCCTAAAATAAGTATTTTTTCTCCTGGAAGGTATCCTTCTATATTTACTAATCTTTGAGCAGTACCAGCTGTATATATACCTGCTGGTCTTGCGCCAGGAATTTGCAAATTTCCTCTCGTTCTTTCCCTACATCCTGTGGAAAAAATTATGGCTTTTGTTTTAATTTCCCAGATGCCATCTCTATTTATAGCTGTAATTTTTTTCTCTTCAGTTATATCTACCACCATTGTTTCGAGCCACACTTCTATATTAGGGTATTTTTTAATTTCTTTTATAAAGCGATATGCATATTCTGGACCTGTGAGTTCTTCTTTGAAATATATGAGGCCAAATCCGGGATGTATGCATTGATTTAAAACCCCTCCCAGTTCTTCATTCCTTTCTAAGATTAATATGCTTTTTCCCCTTTCTGCTGAAGAAATACTGGCTGAAAGTCCTGCTGGTCCTCCCCCTATTATTGCTATATCAACTTCTTTTTGCATATTTCCACCTCACTTTATTTTCTCCATTAAGTAAGAAAGATTTTCCACCCCTTAAGGTAATCATGTTCATGGGTATCTCTAATTCATCGGAGAGGATTTTCATAATGTGATAACTACAGAAGGCACCTTGGCATCTTCCCATACCTGCCCTTGTTCTTTTTTTAATAGCTTCTAAGTTACGAGCGGGAAGAGGTGAATTAATTGCATTTCTTACTTCCATCTCACTAACATATTCACACCTACAAATTATATGTCCCCATCTTGGATCTTCCTTTATAAGATTTTCCTTTTCTTCCTCAGTTAATTCTTTAAAGGCTACTATTTTTTCAAAATTTTTTATATTTCTCTTTCTTTTTATATTTTCTTTTTCCATGAGCCATTCTACCGCCATTTTGGCAAGAGATGGAGCAGAGGTAAGCCCTGGTGAATCTATGCCTGCAAAATGTAAAATATTTTTAAATTCTGGAATCTCTTGTACAAAGAAATCTTTGTATGTACTTGATGCTCTTATTCCTGAAAAAATATTTATTACAAGGGTAAAGGGCACATTAGGGGTTAATTTTTTTACTTTCTCCTTTATTTCAGAAAGTCCTTCCATGGAAGTGCTTTTATCTTCTTTGTTCGCTATATTTTCTGCAGTAGGGCCTAATAAGATGTTACCGTCTACTGTTGGAGTTACAAGGACTCCTTTTCCTTTTTGAGTGGGTACATGGAAGATGGTACTTTTTACAAAGTTTTGAGCCTTTTTATCAAGAACAAGATATTCTCCCTTTCTTGGGGTAATTGCAAAAGGATAATCAGGATCTAATAAATGGATTATTTTATCAGCGTATATTCCTGCACAGTTTATTATGTATTTACAATAATACTTTGATTTATTTGTTGTTACTTTATATACCATGTCCTTTTTCTCTATTCCTATTACTTCTTCTCCAAGTTTTACTTGTACCCCATTTTCAATAGCATTTTCTAAGGCGTGAATGGTAAGAAGAAAAGGATTAGTTATACCAGAAGTAGGAAAAAATAAGGCATATTTTACTTCTCTATTTATGTTAGGTTCTCTTTTTAAAATCTCTTCTCTTTTTAAAAGTTGTATCTCTGATACTCCATTAATTTTTCCTCTTTCTTTTAGCTCAAGAAGAATTTTTAGTTCCTCATCATTAAAGGCGAGCACATAGGCTCCTATTCTTTTAAAGGGTACTTTTAATTCATTACATAGATCTTTGTATAATCTGTTTCCTTCCACATTAGTTTTAGCCTTTAAAGTACCAGGTAGCGGATCATATCCAGCATGAACAATAGCACTATTTGCCTTTGTTGATCCCATAGGTATATCCTCCTCTTTATCTAAGAGAAGGACAGAAATCTCATAAAAGGATAGTTCTCTTGCAATTAAGCTTCCTATTATTCCTCCCCCAATTATAATTACATCTTCCATTTTTCCCTCCTTTTATAAAAACAAAAACCGCCCACACTTCTTACAAAGTGGGGCGGTTCTCCTTATCTCCTCGCCCTTTTTTTATATTTAATTTTTTATAATTATAGCATAAAAGATTAATTATTTAAAATACCCTGAGAAGCCCAATAACCTTCCCTATAATGGTAAAGGGAGGATAGATTACAGAATATCTTTTATTTGCAGGCCTTAAGCACGGTATTCCATATTCTTCAGATAGATATTTTACGGTGGATTCTCCATCTTTTAATGCTACTACGATGTCTCCCTTTTCTGCTATAGGTTGTCTTTGTACAATAATAAGATCTCCTTCTATTATGTGGGCTTCAATCATACTATCTCCTTTTACTCTTAATAGGAAGCTTAAATCAGGATTTTTAACCAATCTCCTTGGTACTGGTATATACTCTTCAGTATTTTCGGGAGAATCAACAGGAACTCCTGCTCTTATAGTACCTACAAGGGGTAAGATACAATATTCTTCTCCATCATTACTTCTTAAATGAAATCTTCCATTTTTATCTTGTACGAGATAGCCTTTATCTACAAGAGCTTTTAAATGAAAATAGGAAGATCCTGAGGATTTTAAACCAAGAGCTCTTGCTACTTCTCTTACAGTAGGCATTCTTTTCTCTTTTTTCCAATAACTTATTACAAATTCTAAAACTTCTTTTTGTTTTTTGCTTAAATATGTTTTGTAAACTCTCATAATTTATGATATTATAACATAACTTTTTTGTATAAAATAAGTTTTTTTCAAGGTACTTGACATAAAAAAGATTTTTAGTAAAATAACAATCAGTTAAAGCTTTTCTGAGTGGCAAGAAAGGAGGTGAAGAAGGGACCTTTAGGTTGCCACTCTTGAGAAGCAAACTGGTAAGGTAAGTTAACGATACTTACCAGGTAGTCATAAAAAATATAAAAATTTAAATCCTAAGGGGGTCAATGAAAGATGAAGAAATTAGTTTGGTTGATGGTTTTAGCTCTTCTTATAGTTCCTGCATTTGCAGCTAATTTAAGTACTTCTAATTGGATTGGTGTAGGTTTCCATACTAGATTAGTTCCATATAATAATCAATACTATGTAATTTGGGGAACTTGGGCTTCTGGAAATATCAACTACTCACTATCTGGAAGCTCAAATCTTGGCAGTGTAAATGCTAATGTGAAAATCGATATAGCAGGTGGATCACTCACTGATAATTGGGTATCTGGAACAATTACATTCTCTAAAGTGTTTAATACACCATTATCTGTGTCCTTCCATAAGGGAACATTAGGTGTTTCTGGAACAAATCTTGTAGGTAGTGTAGTAGGTAGTGATGGTATAAGTGTTGTAGCAGATGTAGCTCCAGTGAAAGTTACAGTTGGTGTATCACCAGATGATGATTGGTGGGTACCTTCTACTGGTGGAATGTTAGACGACTTCACATTAAATGCTGCAGTAACAGCAAGGGCAGATGTATCTGTTAGTGCACCAATAGCACTTTCAGTATATGGGTTAATAAATAAAGCAACTGGAACAATGACCGTAACAGATTGGGCAGTTGGTGGTTCTGTGACTCCTGTTACAACACCTGTAAGCCTAACTGTTTATGGAGAGGCTGCAAATACTCCAGAGCAACTTGTAGGTGCAACAGTTAAAGCTCTTGGTGAGAAAGTAACTGTTGATGCAAACTACAAGGTTCAAGCTCAAAAAGTAAAAGTCTCTGTAAGCGGAGATAATTTAGTTCCCAATGTATCTAAGGTATATGTTGAATACGATACTGCACAAACATATACACTATTTGGTTATGTTTCTGCTTCCTTACCAGTACCAGTAGGATCCTTATCCCTTGGGGCAGCCTTAGCGAATGGTCCAGATACACTCTTTGGTGGATTTGGTAAATGGTCAGTATCCCTCGGTGGTGGTGTATCTTATGACCTCTTAGTAGGTTATGGATTTGATTGGGATGATTATAGCAGTAATGGTTTCAATAGAGGTAATTTAACAGGAGCAGATGATCTCTGGGGCTTCAATGTAAAAGGCAAACTTTACGCAGAAAGCAAGTTAATGATAGGATTCTAACCACTCAAAACATAAAGCCCCCGAGTTCTCTCGGGGGCTTTTTTATTTACTTCTTAAATGCATCCCTAATTTGTTCAAAGATGTTTTTATTTTCTTCTATCTTTATTCCTCTTATTTTTGCAAGCTCAAGAAGGAGTTCTTTTTCTTCCTGGGATAGATTGGTAGGTACTGTGATATAAACTCTTATTTTTTGATCTCCTCTTTTTCCAGGGTTATTTAAATTGGGTATTCCTTTGCCTTTTAAAGTTATTATCTCATTACTTTGAGTTCCTGGTTTTATTTTTATCTTTTCCTTTCCTTCTAAGGTAGGAATCTCTATTTCTCCTCCTAAAATGGCTGTAATAAAATCTACGGGAAGATCCATCCATATGTCTTCTCCATCTCTCTTGAATATTTTATGAGGTTCTATATGTATATAGATATAAAGATCTCCATTTGGCCCACCGTTATCTCCTGGTTCGCCTTCTCCTGCTAATCTTATTACGTAGCCTTCATCTACACCTGCTGGTATTTTAAATTCAATCTTTCTCTTTTTTCTTACTTTTCCTGTACCGTGGCATTCATGACATGGATTTGTGATTATTTTTCCTTCCCCATGGCATTTTGGGCATGTGGTTATTTGAACAAATTGTCCAAAAGGTGTTCGTCTTGTAGTTCTTACCTGCCCTGTACCATTACACATATCACAGGTTATAGGTTGTGAGCCTGGTTCTGCTCTTGACCCTTTACATGTAGGGCAAGTTTCCAATCTTGTTACAAAAAATTCCTTTTTTCCTCCAAATGCTGCCTCTTCTAATGTAATGTTAATATCATATCTTAAATCTGCTCCTTTTCTTGAAGTTCTTTGTCTTTCTCTTCTTCCAAAGAGATCCCCAAATATACTGTCTCCAAAGAAGTTTTCGAATATGTCTTCAAAAGTTCTACCAAAGTTTCCAAAATCAAAATCACCTGGGTTCCACCCTTGTTGGAAATCTCCATATCCTGCAAAATCTCCTACACTTCCAAATTGATCATACTGGGCCCTTTTTTGTGGATCAGAGAGCACTTGATAAGCTTCATTTATTTCTTTAAATTTTTCTTGAGCTGAAGGATCCTTATTTAGATCAGGATGGTATTGTCTAACAAGCCTTCTGTAAGCTTGTTTTATTTCATCCTGGGTGGCATTTCGTGGCACACCCAGGATTTCATAATAATCTTTTTTGGTGGGCATATTAGTTCACCTTGTATTCTCCATCTATAGTTTTTCCTCCTGGATTGTCATTGGGATTTTGACCTTGAAAATTTCCAGTTGCTCCTGTAGACTGATACATGAATTGACCTATTTCACCAAGAGCTTGAGTTAATTCTTCTATTCCTTTTCTTACTTGTTCCACATTTATTCTGTCTGGTTTTATTAATTCTTCTAGATTTCTAATTCTATCTTCTACTTTTTGGACCAAGTCTTTACTTACTTTATCTCCATAATCTTTTATAGTCTTTCTTGCAGTATAAATAAGGTGTTCTGCTTGGTTTTTGGTTTCAATTTCTTCTCTTCTTTTTCTATCTTCTTCTTCAAATTTCTTTGCCTCTTCGGTCATTCTTTTAATTTCTGCTTCTGAGAGTCTAATAGCATTTGATATGGTTATTCTTTGTTCTTTTCCTGTAGCCTTGTCCCTTGCAGATACATGGACAATTCCATTTACATCAATATCAAAGGTTACCTCTATTTGAGGTACACCACGAGGGGCAGGTGGAATTCCATCCAATATAAATCTTCCAAGGGAGATATTATCCTTAGCAAGGGCTCTTTCTCCTTGTAGAACATGAATCTCTACACTTGTCTGATAATCAGCAGCTGTTGTAAAGATTTGACTTTTTGATACAGGAATAGGAGTGTTTCTCTCAATAATTTTTGTAAATACTCCACCAAGAGTCTCAATTCCAAGGGAAAGAGGAGTTACATCTACAAGAACAATGTCTCTTATCTCTCCTCCTATTACACCAGCTTGTATTGCTGCTCCAAGAGCTACAGCCTCGTCTGGGTTTACATTTCTTTGAGGTTCCTTACCAAAATGTTTCTTAATCCATTCTTGGATACTTGGCATTCTTGTAGAACCACCTACAAGGATTATTTTATCAATCTGGGATGGTGAGAGTCCTGCGTCTTTTAATGCCCTTTCTGTAGGTTCTTGGGTTTTTTCTACTAAATCATATGTCAATTCTTCAAATTTTGCCCTTGTAAGGGTATAGGAAAGATGAAGTGGAGTATTTCCTTTCATGGCTATGAATGGAAGGTTGATCTCTGTAGATAATTTTGAAGAAAGTTCTATTTTTGCTTTTTCTGCAGCTTCGTATAATCTTTGAAGGGCGGTTCTATCTTCTCTTAAATTAATTCCATGTTCTTCCATGAAGTTATCTATAAGCCAATTTACAATTCTTTCGTCAAAATCGTCTCCTCCTAATCTATTGTTCCCAGCTGTTGCGATTACTTCAAATACTCCATCACCAATCTCTAAAATGGATACATCAAAAGTACCACCGCCAAGATCGAAAACAAGAATCTTTTGGTGTCCTTCTTTGTCAAGTCCATAGGCAAGAGCTGCTGCTGTAGGTTCATTTATAATTCTTACTACTTCTAATCCTGCAATGGCACCTGCATCTTTTGTGGCTTGTCTTTGGGCGTCAGAGAAATAAGCGGGACATGTTATTACTGCCTTTTCTATAGGCTCACCTAAGTAGGCTTCTGCGTCTTTTTTGAGTTTTCTTAATATCATGGCAGAAATTTCTTGAGGAGTATATTCTTTGTCATCTATCTTTACTTTATAATTGGTTCCCATGTGTCTCTTGATTGATTTTATAGTTCTTTCTGCATTTACTATGGCCTGTCTCTTTGCAGGTTCTCCTACTAAAAGTTGTCCATCTTTGGTAAAAGCAACAACAGATGGGGTAAGTCTGCTCCCTTCTGCGTTTGGAATAATAACTGGTCTACCACCTTCTAAATAGGCGATAAGAGAGTTTGTAGTTCCTAAATCAATTCCTACAATTTTAGCCATTATTCTCTACCTCCTTTTTCTATTTTTTTTGATACTATAACTTTTGCAGGTCTCAGTAATTTATTTTTAAATAAATATCCAGGTGCTATCTCTTTAACTATTAAATTATCCTCTCCATCCTCAATCTCTTCTATACCAACTGCTTCATGAAGAGATGGGTCAAAAGGTTTTCCTAAAGTATCAATCCTTGTAACTCCTTCTTTTTGAAGGAGATTTTCAAATTGTTTATATATCATTTGAACTCCCTCTATAATAGCATCTTTTTTTCTTGTATGCTTCATACTTTCTAAAGCCAAATGAAAATTATCCATTATATCTACGATTTCTTTTAAAAGTCTTGCATTGGCAATTTCTTGCCATTCTTCCTTTTCTCTCCTAAGTCTTTGACGGAAATTTTCAAATTCTGCTTGAAGTCTTACATATTTAATTTCCCAATCTACCTCTTGGGGGGCCTCTGAGACTACCTCATCTTTTTTAACTTCTATTTCTTTTTCCTCCATGTCTTTCACCTCTATTTTAAATTTTAGCACTCTTTAACGGTGACTGCTAAACCATATATAAGTTTATAATTTATATTAATAATGTCAAGAGAATATAAAGCCTATTGATTTCAATTATATAAATAGCTAAAATATATATAGTAAAAATTAATATATATGAAGGGGGGGATATTATGGAGAAGAAGAGAATGGTTATTGAAGAATTAAAATTAAAAAATTTTAGAAATTTTTCTGATTTTTCTGTAAATTTTAAAGATGGAGTAAACGTAATTTATGGTCCAAACGGTTCTGGAAAAACCTCCATATTGGAGGCTATTTCCTATCTTTCGAATCCCAGATCTTTTAGAGGAGCGAGAGATTTTCAAATTTTAAAAATTGGAGAGAATTATTTTGAGGTAGAAGGTAAAGTATTAAGTGGAGATGAGAGACATGTAATAAAGATAACCTACTGGCAAGATGAAAGTAAAAAAGAAAAGATAGCTTATCTTGATGGATTTAAAGTTAAAAGGTTCAGAGATATTCAAGAGATTTTTATCGCCATACCTTTTAGCTTCAGAAACTATTCTATGATTGATGGATATGCAACTCAAAGGAGAGATTTCTTTGATGATATATTCTCTCTGATTGATTTAGATTATTATGAGACACTAAGAAATTATGAAAAACTTTTAGAAGAGAGAAATGAAAATCTTAAAATGGATGAAATAGATAGAAATTATGTGTTATACTTAGCAAAAGAGATGCAACCATTGGCAGAAAAGATTGTGGAGAAGAGGGAAAAGATGATAGAGGAATTATCTCAATATCTTGATCCCATATTTAGGATAGAATATAAGAGTGAGTTCAAAGGTAAAAATATAGCAGATTATATTGAGGAAGATATAGCAAGAGGTGTTACTACTGTGGGTCCTCACACTCAGGATGATTATATTCTGTATTACAAAGGAAACCAAGCTAAACATTATGCTTCAGAAGGGCAAAAAAGATTATTCTATCTATCTATTGTCCTTGCTTTTAAGAGTTTAATAGAAAAGACAAAGCATTACGAGCCAGTATTCCTTTTTGATGAGCCTGTAAATGTTTTAGATGCACATTTATTGGAAAGATTTATTTCTAATCTTTCAGGACAAGTTATTATTGCTACTTTATCACCACTTCTTGGAGCTCATAATATAGGCCTAACCTTAGAGGAGGAATGATGGAAGCGATATTTAGAAATCTTTGCCCGAACTGTGGGGGAGATATATCTTCAGAAAGGCTTCTTGAAGGGCTTCCCTGTGAAAACTGTATGCCTGATAAAAAGGTCGGGGAAGCCCTTTGTAGTTTGATATCTCTTAAAGGTCTTAGGGATTATTGTAAGCTAAAGGATGAGTATGAAAAGTGGGAAGAAATATTTAGAAATTTTGTCGGTTTTTATCCATGGGAATTGCAGAAATTCTGGGCAAGAAAACTCCTTCTTGGTAGGTCTTTTGCTCTTCTTGCTCCAACAGGTATAGGTAAAACATCCTTAGGGCTTGCATCTTCTATATACTTTGCTAAGAAGAACAAAAAGTCTTATATTATTCTTCCTACAAGACTTTTAATACTTCAAAGTTATGAAAAATTGAAGGATAAAGTGAGAGAAAAGGACCTTTTGGTTTTTGGTCTTGATGAAACTAAGAAGGAAAAGGAAGAAAAAAGGGAAAGGCTTATCAATGGGGATTTTAAAATTCTTATTACAACCTCCATGTTTCTTTATAAAAATGTGGATATAATTCCTCGAGATTTTTCTTTTATATTCGTAGATGATGTGGACTCTTTTCTAAAAACTGCAAAAAATATTGATAAGGCTTTATATCTTTTAGGTTTTACCGAGGAGGATATAGAGAAAACTTTAAAGTATATTAAACTAAGAAGAAATTATAGTGAAGAAAATCAAGAAGATATAAAAACTCTTCATGAAGAGATACGAAAGATAAGCAAAAAAGCAAAAGGTGTAATGGTAGTATCTTCTGCTACTAGTAATCCAAGATCTGAAAGAATTAGATTATTTAAAGAGCTTTTATCTTTTGATGTGGGTAGGCCTGTATTTTACTTGAGAAATGTGGAAGATGTTTATGAAGAGGTGGAGGATTTAGATAAAATTCTTATTGAGAGAGTAAAGAGATTTGGAAAGGGTGGATTAGTATTCTTATCATCGGATTATGGAAGGGAGCATATTGATAGAATAAAGAATCTTTTAAATCAAAATAGTATTTCTTGTGAATCTTATGATAATCTTACGGAAGAGGTCTTAGAGGATTACAGACAAGGGAAGATACAAGTTCTTATTGGTATATCCTCTTATAGAAATCCTTTAGCAAGAGGACTTGATCTTCCTGAAGTTATTAGATATGCGATTTTTTATGGTGTACCTAAAATTTCAGTAAATCTTGATCTGGAAGGCAATGTAAGGCATTTACTTTTAGCTTTATCCTCTTTAAGACCACTTATAGCAAGAGACAAAAACCTTGAAAAATACATAGCTACAGTTGATAGGTGGTTAAAAACTTTAAATAGGTTCTCCAATGTGATAAATCCGCCAAAGGATAAAGTTGATGAATTAAGAGACAATATAAAAAGATTTATTCTATCGAGAGAGATATATCATAAGATAAATACATCTGATGATATATCAATTAGAGAAGAAAATGGAAAGTGGTCTCTTGTGGTAGCTGATATTACGGGATATTTGCAGGCATCAGGTAGAACTTCAAGATTATATGTGGGGGGAATATCTAAAGGTTTGAGTTATATACTCGTGGACGATAGAAAGGTATTTAATAACCTGATAAGAAAAGCACGCTGGTGGTTTAGTTCAGATATAGTTTTTAAGAATGCAAATACAGTAGACATAGATAAGATACTACAAGAGATAGATGAGGATAGAGTAAGAGTTAGAAGAAGAGAGGGAAGAAGAGACGACTTCCTAAAACCTGTAATGGTAATTGTGGAATCTCCTCATAAAGCAAGGACTATAGCAAATTTTTTTGGGAAACCTATTTCTAGAAATATAGATGGTCAGGAGCTCTATGAGGTTATTACGGAAGATAAATACTTGGTTATTACATCATCCTTTGGGCATATTTTCGATTTAAATAAGGAAGTGGGATATTTTGGGGTGTTAGAAAATGGAAAATTTATTCCAGTCTATGAAACAATAGAGGGAAAGGAAAATATTGTAAATGCCTTAAGGGAAGCCAGTAAGGAATTTGATCAGATTCTTGTAGCTACCGATCCTGATACCGAAGGAGAAAAAATATCGTGGGATCTTAAAAATCTTTGTGCTATTTTTGCTAAGGATATTAAGAGAATGGAATTTCATGAAGTTACAAAGAGAGCCATATTAAATTCTTTAAAAGAGTTTAGAGATGTAAATGAAAATTTGGTTAAGGCTCAAGTAGTGAGGAGAATATCGGACAGATGGGTAGGATTTGAGCTTTCTCAGCTTATTCAAAAGGTATTTTCTCGAAATTATTTATCTGCTGGAAGAGTACAGACTCCAGTTCTTGGTTGGGTAATAGAAAGGGCTAAGGAACATAACAAAAAGATATATTTGGTAATTATTAGAAAAGAAGGGTTGGAATTGAGATTTGAATTTGAAAATAAGGAAGAAGCCCAAAAGTTCTTTAATTCTTTAACTAAGGTAGAGGTATTAAAGGAGAAAGAAAAGATTGAAGAAAAGGCCCCTTTACCTCCATATACAACGGATGTAATCTTGAAAGATGCTTCTGATAGATATAAATTATCAGTTTCTCGAACTATGGAAGTTTTACAGGATCTTTTTGAAAGGGGATTTATCACCTATCATAGAACTGATTCTACCAGGGTATCCGATACAGGAATAAATATAGCTAAAGAATATATAATTGAACAATTTGGAGAAGAATATTTTAGAGGTAGAACATGGGGAGAGGGAGGAGCTCATGAATGTATAAGGCCTACAAGAGTCCTTGATGTGGAAGATATTAAATCTATGATATATTCGGGAGAACTGGAAGGTTTTACTAAGGATCATTTAGCTATTTATGATCTTATCTTTAAGAGGTTTATTGCATCTCAGATGAGAAATATTGTACTTAAAGGCTATGATATCACAATAAAGGCTCTTGATAAGGTACAAAGTATGGAATTATTTGAAGAGATAATACAAGATGGTTTTAATAAGGTTGTTCCTATAAAAGTTGTGAGAGTTCCAGAAGGTAAGGTAGACGTGATAAATAACAAATTCTTCTATACCATACCTAAGGTACCTCTTTTTACTCAAGGATCCTTAGTGGAAGAAATGAAAAAGAGAGGTCTTGGTAGACCATCTACTTATGCTACCATTGTAAGTAGGCTTCTTGAGAGAGGATATGTCATAGAGAAGAATGGATATTTGATTCCTACACCACTGGGTGAGAAGGTTTATAACTATCTTATTTCTAATGAAGATCGTTTTAGGTTTGTCAAGGAAGATTTTACACGTGAGTTAGAAGGTTTAATGGATAAAGTAGAAAATGGTGAGGTAGATTATCAGAAGATATTAGAAAGTTTAAGAAATGAACTTAGAAAAAATTAAATTTTCTTTAGCATTATTTGTAGGAAGACTTGTATATTTGTTTATGAAAATCTTAGGGTTGGATGCAACAACCTTTCCTGGTAAAGTAGTTTTGAAGATAGACCCCCAATTTTTAATAAAGATAAAAAATAGGTTTAAGAAGATTATTCTTGTTACAGGTACGAATGGTAAGACTACTACTAATAATCTTATTTTTCAGATAATTACAAAATCAGGTTATAAGGCTTTAGGAAATCTGGAGGGTGCAAATTTAAGAACTGGTATTGCTACTGCTTTTATTAGAAATCCATCCTATTATGATTTTGGGGTTTTTGAAGTGGATGAAGGGATATTCCCTTTTGTTTATAAAGATCTTAAACCCCATTATGTTGTTATTACTAATTTTTTTAGAGATCAATTGGATAGATATGGGGAGATAGATACTACTGTTGAAAAAATTAAAGGGGCTATAAAAGATAGTAAGGAACATATATTAATACTTAATGCTGATGATCCTTTTGTTTCCAGGTTTTCTGACCTTCCTAATAGAAAAATTTATTATGGCATAGGAAATAAGGTAAGGAAGAAGGATACAGAAGAAATAAAAGAGAGTATATATTGTCCTAAGTGTGGAAAAATACTTAAGTATGAATTTTTTAATTATGCTCAACTTGGTAGATACTTTTGTGAATGTGGTTTTAAAAATCCCGATTATGATTACTATATATTATCAGCAGAATATAAAGAAAATTATTGGCTTATTCATATAAAAGATGGGGATGAAGATGTTTTTTTAAACTTTAGATATCCTGGTGTCTATAATTTGTATAATGTAATCTCTGCTTACTCTGTTGGTAGGGTTTTAGGTATTGATAAAGAAATTTTAAAAAATATAATTTCTAACTTTTCTTTCAGATTAGGAAGATTGGAAAAATTTAACTTAGAGGGATATGAGAGGATTCTTGTACTTGTAAAAAATCCTGCTGGTTATAATCAAGTATTAGATACTATTAAAGATGATCCTAATGAAAAAGTACTTCTTTTAATACTAAACGATAATATAGCAGATGGTAGAGATGTATCCTGGATATGGGATGTAGATTTTGAGAAGATAAAAGATGATAACATTTCTACCGTAATATGCTCGGGAACAAGGGCTGAAGATCTTTTGGTTAGATTAAAATATGCAGAAATACCCCTTAATAAGATTATTTTAGAGAATAATCTTAATACTGCTATTCTTAAAATATTAACTTTTAAGGCTAAAACATATATTCTTCCTACCTATACTGCTCTCTTTAAAAGTAGAAAATTGATAATGAAGAGGTTGAGGAATGGAACTTAAGATTCTTCACATGTATCCTGATCTTTTAAATCTTTATGGGGATAGAGGAAATATTATAGTCCTTGAGAGAAGGGCAAGATGGAGAGGGATAAAAGTAGAGGTTTTAAATTTTACAAGAGATAGAGAAGAAGATATAGAGAAGGCAGATATTATTTTTTTAGGTGGAGGCTCTGATAGGGAACAAGAGCTTCTATTTTCTCATATAATTAAGTTCAGGGATATACTAAAGGATTTGATTGAGGAGAACATAGTATTTCTTGCTATATGTGGAGGATATCAGCTTCTTGGCGAATATTACTTGAATGCTTATGGGAATAAGATTGATGGATTGTCTATATTAAATTTTTATACAAAGGCTGAAAAAGGAAGACTTATAGGAAATATACTTATAGAAGTAGATCTTCCTATATATCCAAAGACTCTTGTTGGATTTGAAAACCATGGTGGAAGAACATATCACAATTATAAGTCCTTAGGTAAAGTTATTAAAGGATATGGGAATAATGGAAAGGATTTTACTGAAGGTATTATCTATAAAAATCTTATAGGTACTTATCTCCATGGACCTCTTCTTTCAAAAAATCCTCATCTTGCCGATTATATTATAAAAAGAGCATTAGAAAGAAAGTATAATATGGAAATTGATCTTCCTAAATTGAATGATAAAGAAGAGTTTTGGGCTCATTATAGGATTATGGAAAGGATACTAAAGAAGGAGGGGGGATATAAAATCCCCCTCCCCAAGAGGCTATTTCTCTAATAAAGAACTAAAGGTATCGTGATGCTCTTCCTCATCTTTTAATATTTCTTCAAAGATCTTTGCTGTAGTGATATCTCCTTCCGATCTTGCCTTCTCAATAATCTTTTTATAAAGATTTATAGCATTTTCTTCATCTTTAACATCTTGTTCTAACATCTCTTTCAAATTTTCTCCTACGAAGATAGGAGATGGTTTAGTGGTAGGAATTCCTCCAAGATAAAATAATCTTTCTGCTATAATTTCTGCATGTTTCATTTCTTGAATTGCTATTTTTCTTAGTTCATCTTTTACAGCAAAATGTTCAGGACCTCTCCATTGTACATGCTGCCAAATATATTGAATGGATACTTGAAGCTCTCTTGCTATAGCGTCATTTAAAAGATCTAACAGTTCTTTTGATGCCATGTTGTTCACTCCCCTCTTAAAATATTTTTATATTTATTATAAGTTTATTTCTTTTTAAAAGCAACTTCCTATTCCTTTGCAATTTTTACAAGTAGAGGCATTAATTCAGTTCCTTTAATTCTTCCAATGCTTCCTTTTGCACAAGCACTCTCCCCAAAATAATCTAAGCCATCAGGTGTAATTCCCGAAGTTATGACCATTAATGGTACAGGATCTTCAGAATGGGATTTTAAGGAGCAAGGAGTTGCATGGTCAGCAGTTACAGCAATTACTACATTAGATAGATCCAATTTAGGTATTAAATTTTCAAAGAAAACAGAATCTATCTTCTCTATACTTTCGATTTTTTTATCATATAGTCCATCGTGTCCTGGTACATCTGGTCCTTTTAGGTGAGCATAAACTCCATCATAATGTTCTAATGCATATAACACTTTGTCTGCCCAAAGTTTATAATCAGTGGAATCTTCTATGGGTACTTCTTTCATACCTGTAAGAAGAGCTATTCCTCTTTCTACAGGCATTTCTACAATACTTCCAAAGTTAAGTCCATATAAACTTTGTAGTGTAGGAACCTTCGGTAGAGAATCACCAGCATCTCTCAAGAGAATTATATTTGCTGGTTTTTTACCTTCTTCCTTTCTCTTTTTATTTATCTCAGAATTTTTTAATACCTCAAAAGCTTTCATTACAAACTCATTAGTAAGTCTTGCAGATTCTTTTGCTTCTTCTGAATCATCAAGAGGCACACATTTTTGAACTTCCTTAGATGGATTTGCAATAGCAATGCTATAAGGTCCATGTCTCTTATACCCTGGATCTATATTTTCTACATTAGCTGAAAGTTTGCCATCCTTCTTTCTTATAACCAGAACTCCTCTGTGCCCTACTGTCGCTTTAAAAATAAAATCAGCACCATCTAATTTAACCTTTTGATTTACTTCTTCTGCTAAGGCTTTTGCTTCTTCAGTTGATAAATTTCTTCCAGCTCTTCTGTCTAATATTTCAAGAGTTTCTTCATTTACTGTTGCAAAATTGGCTCTCCATGCCAAATCTCCATCTCTTACTTCAATATCAGCACCATGAGCCTCTAATGGACCTCTTCCAGTATAGTATTTATCTACATCATAACTTAAGATACTAAGTACTGCTGCATCTGATTCAGGAGCTATGCCAGGCCCAATAGGATCCATAAGCCCAAGTTTTGCCTTTTTGGCTAATGCATCCATATTGGGAGTTTTGGCTACTTCTAATTCGGTCTTTCCATTTAGTTTTGGATCAGGAGTGCCTCCCAGTCCATCTAAAACTATGTAGAGTATTTTTTTCATTTTTCTCCTCCTTTCTAGAGATTTGATTTAACATAGTAAAATTTTATCATGAAGATTATTTGAATGGTATTGCATTTTTTTTAAAATTTGTGATAAATTAAAAGAAATTATTCGAATGATTAAAGAGGGGGAAGGTATAAAAATATGGTTATAATGCAATGGCTGAAATTAAAAGATCTCTTACCTACATTCATATATAACCATATAAATTATCCTGTATTTTTTACAGATGAAAATTTAAAATTAATCTTCTATAATAAGGCTTTTGAACAAACTTTTCTAAAAAGTAATGAGAAGGTTATAGGGAAAAACCTTTTTGATGTAGTCCCTCAATTTAAGGATAAATCCCTTTACTACATGAGAGCTATGAATGGTGAGAAAATTGACTTATATGAGAGTTATAAAGAGTTTTCTATTTATCCATTGGCTAATGATGGGAAAATAATGGGAACGGTTACAACCATAGAGGATAAGATTGATGAAATAAATTTTAATAATTTGGTAGAGGTTTTTCAGGGATTAGGAAGAAAAAACAACTTGGATAATGAGAAAATCATATTTGATAAGATTATCCATATGTTTGAAGCAAAATTTGGTTGTGTAATACTTTTGGACAATGGAGATTTAAAATTTAGGCATTTTACTGAATCCTTAGAAGGAGAATTTAAAAAAGATGTTGATAGATATGCATATTATCATGTAATAAATAAAGATAAAGTAATGTATTTTCCAGATGTGAGAAAAAGCCAAATAAAGACAATGACACTAAAATCGTTATCCACTATTGGAATTCCTTTAAGGAAGAATAATTCTATTTTGGGAATACTCATTTTAGAGTTTAAAAAGATAGATCCATTGGATGATAAACTTACATCCTATCTATTGATATGGTCAAATTTACTTGCAGATGTGATTTTTGAAAATCTTCTATGGGAAACTCATAAAGAGTTAGAAGATAGGTTTAGACTTCTTTCGGAGCAATCCCTAATTGGGGTCTGTATTGTTCAAGATGAGAAGATTGTATACGTCAATCCTCAACTTATAGAAATTTTGGGTTATCCTTTAGAATTTAACAATATTAATGATTTGGCAAAGTCGGTGGTTTCTGAGAATAGGCAGAGATTCTTATTAAGGTATAAGGAATTGACTGAAAGAAAGCTTGGTTATATTATTGATGAATTCAAGTGCATAAGAAGCATAGATAGAAAGCCTGTTCACATTGAGGTCTGTGCTGTAAATACCACATATAAGGGTAAACCGGCTGTATTATATACATTTTTGGATATTACTTATAGAAAAGCCTTAGAAGAAGAGTTAAAACAGATCTCTAATACCGATCCCCTAACATCCCTATATAATCGTAGGGGATTTATTACATTGGCTGAACATACCATAAGTTTGACAAAGAGATTGAAGAAAAAGCTTGTACTCATATTTATTGATCTTGATAATTTGAAGGTAATAAATGATAATTTGGGGCATAATGTGGGAGATATGGTTCTTAAAGAAACTGCTGAAATTCTAAGAAGCACATTTAGAGAAAATGATATTTTGGCAAGAGTTGGTGGAGATGAGTTTGTAGTACTAGGAATTATAGAAAAGGATGAGGATAAGGATGAACTAATTACAAGATTAAACAAGAAGATTGAGGAGAAGAATAGTATGGAAAATAGAATGTATAGACTTTCTTTGAGCTATGGAAGTATCATCTTTAGCCCAGATGAACAAAAATCTATTGAAGAGCTTCTTAATAAAGCGGATATTTTAATGTATGAAAATAAAAAGAAGAAAAAAGCATTAACTAACGGTTGATAAAAGTGAGCTATATCACTTAAAGAGACTTCTAACTTATTGTATACTCATCTAAAAAGAACTTCAAAGGGAGGTTAGAGTGTATGAGGAAAGGTGTGTTTGTTTTTCTTTTATTGTTAATCCTTTCTATAGGTATTTCTTATTCTCAGGAAAAAATACAAATCCAACCTGAAAAAGAATGGGAAAAAATTATAATAGTACCAAATCCTGAAACATCTTTAAGTCTTGATTTGTGGTTAAATAAACCAGAAGGAAGCATATATAAGGTTGGGGAAAATTTAATAATATATGCAAAGGCTAATGATGATGCTTATCTTTATATTTTTGATATAACACCAGATGGTCAATTTACTTTGATATTTCCTAATTCTTATTCAAAAGATAATTTTATAAAAAAAGATAGAACATATACTTTTCCTGATAAGCCGACTTATAGATTTAAGGTAACTCCTCCGTTTGGTAAGGAATATATTGTAGGAGTTATAACTAAAAAACCTATTGAGTTTTTTCCTGGTAAGAAGTTTGAAACTATGGCTCCTGGAAGTGTTATAGAAAAAAGTATAGAGAAAGCATTAGAAACTCTTCAAAAGTCTCTAAAGAAGGAAGAAGGAAAAACATGGGCTCAAAAGGTCACATATTTTTATGTACAACAAGAGGTACAATCTAAATCTAAGATAAATATCTATTCTAATCCTTCGGGAGCTCGTGTATATCTCGATGGTCAATTACAAGGAAATACTCCTGTTACCTTAATGCTATATCCTGGGAACTATAGGATAACTCTAAAAAAGGAAGGTTATGAAGATTATTCAACAAATATAGTAGTTCAAGAGGGTAGAGATAGAGATTATACTTTTAATCTTAAACCTGTGTATGGAAATTTGAGGGTGGACACTGAGCCTAAAGGGGCAAGTGTCTACTTAGATGGTTCCTTTAAAGGGTATACTCCATTGACATTATATAATTTACCTGCCAATAAGACTTATCAATTAAAGGTAATCTATCCTGGTTATCAAGAAAAAGTAGAGAATGTCAAAGTATTACCTAATCAAACAAACTATGTATTTTATAGTCTTGTACCTCATTATGGATCACTAAATATCAATTCCTATCCACAGGGGGCAGATCTTTATCTTAATGGAGTTTATAGAGGAAAGACGCCAATTGTTATCAATAATGTATCACCTGGAAGATATCAGGTACAACTGAGACTAAGTGGTTATAAGGACTATGTGAGTTTTGTTGACGTATATGCAGGTCAGGTATCTACTTACAACTTTACTCTTGTTCCTTTACCCGCCACATTAAATATATTCTCTAATCCTTCCTCAGCAGATGTTTATATTAATGGTGTATATAAAGGAAAGACACCCTTATCCCTCACTGATCTTTCTTCGGGTACCTATAATGTGAAGATTTCTTTAAGTGGATATGAAGAATATAATGAGACAGTCTATCTTGCTCCAGGAGATCTTAAACGGATAAATGTTACATTAAAACCCATGAATTTAGGAGAAGTGTATATGGATTCAAATCCTAAAGGGGCAAAGATATTTATTGATGGTGTATATAAGGGAACAACTCCTCTAAATTTAACCCTTATAGAAGGTAGATATAAACTTACATTATCCCTTGATGGCTATGTGGACTTGAATACTGATATATTAGTAAGAAGGGGTGAAAAAAGCAGTTATCTCTTCACTCTTACACCAATAGTGACTGTAAAAAGATATTACATTAATTTTACTAAAGGTGGATATGATGGAAATCTTATTGTGGTAAAAGCGGAAAATGTGTTTATGGATAAGGAAGGTAAAGATTATGTTTTGGCTATTCGTCCTACAGGAAAATTTGAGGTTAAAGTACCCCTATTATCTATTTTTAGAGATGTGATTTTAAAAATAAATTTCATGTTTGATGAAAAGAATAGTAAAAAAGAAGAAATTGATCCATTCTTAGTGATTTATGTTAATGGAAAGACGGTAACATTACCATTATCTATTGAGGATAAAGATTTTATTCTCTTAAAGTATAATATAAAAGACTTGTTTAATGTAAATCAGGAGAATTTAATATCAATTCAGCTATTGGAAAATTCAGGGATTAATGTTAGGATAAAAGAAATTGTGGTAGAGGTGAGATAAAATTATGGGGAGGACATTAGTCCTCCCTACATAAATAAAATTCAATGAAAAATTGTCCATGTTGTTCAAATGTTCTTATTCCTAAAAAAGTTTCATCCCACTATGGTGTTTATTTAGAGATAGATCAATGTGAACATTGTGGGGGGATATGGTTTGATAAATATGAATTGGTATCTATGAAGCCTGATGATGTTTATTCTTTAGATATAGATTTTAAGGATAATATAAATTGTAATTCTCTTAAATGTCCTAATGATGGTACATCTTTAAAACTTTTGAGAGATCCTATAATTCCTAAGGATGTTTTAATTTATTATTGTGTTAACTGTTTTGGAATGTGGGTACCTATACAATCTTTAAGGAGATATAAAGAATATCAAAAAGAGCGTATAGAAACAAGAAAGAAGCAAAAAGAAACGAGTTTACCAAAGGATTTAGATTTAAAAATAGAGGAAATATTATCAAAGAATGTTGAAAACAATAAAATTGAAAATATGGAGATGGAAATATCTAAGTTTATTTCAATAGTGATTTTAATTTTGAGAATCCTTTCATTTTTTATAAGAAAATAAAGGGGGTCTAAAATATGGAAAATTTTAAAGATTATCCTCCTTTTTTTAAGAAAAAAGTGCCTTTAAAAAGTATAGTATGGATTATTTTATTTGTTTTGATATTGGTATCTTTATCATTAAGTTTTTACTTTGTGGGACCCGCAGAGGTGGGAATAGTCAAAAGATTTGGAAAGATTGTAGCGGTACATGATCCTGGTTTACATTGGAAATTACCCTTTATAGATCAGGCAATAAAAGTGGATGTAATGGCCATTAGAAGGTTAGAGATAGGATTTAGAACTATAACTTTAAATCCTCCTCAATATAGAAATGTTCAGGAAGAATCTCTTTTGCTAACTAAAGATGGAAAAATTGTGGATTTAGATTTCGTAGTTCAATATCAAATATCTGAGCCTGTTAAATATATTAGTTATGTGAAAGAAGGAGAAAAACTTTTGAGGGATTTGGCACAAGCATCTATGAGACAAGTAGTGGGGGGTTATCTTTTTGATGAAATTTTGACTGTTTCAAAAGAAGAAATTCAAAATGATGTAAAGATTTTATTACAAAATATCCTTAACAGTAATAATTTTGGAATTAAGATTCTCAATGTACAATTACAAGATGTGATCCCTCCAGATCCAGTACAACCTGCTTTTCAAGATGTAATAAATGCTAAATCTGAAAAGGATAAGTTAATATTAGAGGCTCAAGCTTATTATAATAAGCTTGTTCCAGAGGCTGAAGGACAAGCAGCAAAGATTATTGCAGAAGCAGAGGCTTATAGAACAGAACAAATAGAAAAAGCTAAAGGAGATGCTCAGAGATTTAAAGCTTTACTTGAAAGATATAATAAAACGCCTTCTCTTATAAAGACAAAACTTTTTATGGAAGCAATGGAGATGATACTCCCTCAAGTTAAGATTATAGTCATAGATGATCCTAAGGGTGGAATGAAGATATTTAATCTTCCTGGAGATTTATTCACCCAAACCATGACTATTAGACAGGAAGGTGATAATAAATGAAGTGGGGAATTACTTTTTTTATAATAATGATAATATTTTTTGTTATTTTTTTATTTTCTGCTTTTACTGTAGATATAACTAAGCAAGCTGTAATATTAGAATTTGGTAAACCAGTAAGAGTTATAAGGGAACCTGGTTTATATTTCAGAAAACCATTTATCCAACAAATAGTATTTTTTGAGAAAAGAATTCTTGAATATGATTCAGAGCCTACCTTAGTGGTAACTAAAGACAAGAAGTCTATGATTCTTGATTCTTTTGCTTTATTTAGGATAGCTGATCCTGTATTGTTCTTAAAAACTGTAAGAAATGAGATTGGAGCTCAAGCTAGACTTGATGATATTATCTACAGTGAAATGAGAAGAATAGTAGGACAATACGATTTTGATGATATTGTTTCTATAAAGAGAGAAGAGGTATTTGAGGAAGTAACAAAGTCATCTCAAGAAAAGGCAAAGGAGTTGGGGATAGAGATAAGTACTGTTAGAATGAAAAGGGTGTCTGTTCCAGAGGAGAATTTAAGAAAGATATATGATTCCATGATTGCTGAAAGGGAAAGACAGGCCGCTCTTTATAGAGCAGAAGGTCAAAGAGAGGCACAAAGAATAAAATCGGAGGCTGAAAAGAAAAAAGTAGTTATACTTTCTGAAGCTTATAGAAAGGCTCAAGAGTTAAAAGGTAGTGGAGAATCGGAGGCAAGTAGAATTTTACAATCAGCATTATCTTCTAATCCTGAATTTTATCAATTTTTAAAGAGTCTTGAGATATATAAAAAGACTCTTCCCGGTAATGTACTTATTATCACGCCAGATTCTGAGATTTTTAAATATTTAAGAAGTAAATGATTTATGAATTGGAATTTCTAAGTTTATTTTGAATATCTTGTATAGCCTTTTTTATAGAGAGGTCTGATTGATAGAGCTCTTGGATTTTTTCATAGGCATGTAGTACTGTGGTATGGTCTCTTCCTCCCAGTTCTTCTCCAATTTTGGGCAGGGAGAGATCTGTTAATGTTCTTGCTAAATACATAGCAATTTGTCTTGGTATAGCGATCTCTTGAGATCTTCCCTTTCCTTTTAATTGTTCTATACTTATGTGAAAATATTCAGCTACGGTTTGTAATATATTATCTATAGTAATATTCTTTATTTGGGGTTGAATAATGTCTCTTAGTACAGTTTTAGCTAACTCTAAATTTATAGGCATATTATTTAGAGAGGCAAAGGCTATAGTTCTTATTAAAGCTCCTTCCAATTCACGTATGTTAGATTGTATTTGAGAGGCAATAAATTCTATAACCTCGTCAGGTACCTTAGCTTTTTCGGCTTCTGCTTTCTTTTTCAATATAGCAATACGGGTTTCTAAATCAGGAGGTTGAATATCTGCTATAAGTCCCCATTCAAATCTTGATCTTAATCTATCCTCTAAAGTAGGAATCTCTTTGGGGACTCTATCGCTGGTTAGTACAATTTGTTTTCCAGCCTCATATAATGCGTTAAAAGTATAGAAGAACTCTTCTTGAGTTCTTTCCTTACCAGCCAAGAATTGGATATCATCAATGAGTAAGACATCTATATTTCTATATCTACTTCTAAATTTTGTCATTCCGTCTTCTTTGATGGCATCAATTAACTCTACTGTAAATTTTTCCATAGAGGCATAAACTACTCGAGTTTTAGGGAACTTCTCTTGGATAAAGTGACCAATAGCATGGATTAAGTGAGTTTTTCCTAAACCTACGCCTCCATAGATAAGAAGGGGATTATAAGCTTTACCTGGATTTTGACTTACAGCTAACGCAGCTGCATGGGCAAAGCGATTGCTATCACCTACTACAAAGGTGTCAAAAGTATACTTAGGATTTAAGTTATTATATGATGTAGAAAAATATTCGTTTCTCTTTTCTTCTGGGATGGTTTCTTCCTTTTCATCAGCTAATATTTCAACTTTTAGATCTTTCTGGGTTACTTTCCTAATTACCTCTTCGATAAGAGGTAAGTAGTATTCTTCTAACCATTCTTTTGAAAATTTGTTGGGTGTTTGGAGTATGACTTTTTCTCCCTCTATATAAAGAGGTTTTAAGGTTTTAATCCAAGTTTCAAAGCCAGGTCTACTTATCTCCAAGGACAAATATGATAGTGCCTCTTCCCAGATATTATTAATATCTTTCAT